>NZ_JASGBS010000001.1:0-1568018 GCF_030053225.1 Helicobacter sp. 219-2
TTGACACAAACAACACGAGAATTTTCAATACTCAAGGGTGTGCTTTTAGCTCGTGGTTGCTCTTCTATTTCTAAAACCATGCACACCCCTTCTTTAAAGCGCACATGGTTTTTAACCCATTCTTTGTATTCACTGCTTTCTTTGACTATATCGTTTAAATAATGCCCCTCATACACTTCCACAAATTCCATGAACTTTTCATTCAAATTCAATTCATTATGCTTGACTTCACTCTTTCGTGTGGAAGAATAAGATAATTCATTGGTTTCATAGAAAGTCGACTCTGTTTGATCGTCTTGTTTGGGGCGCTCATAAGTGGCTTTCACTAATTGCGTGGTGATTTCATACTCACTCTCCCACGCTTGTTTTAAAGGCTCTTCTATGAGATAGCATTGCCTAGTCGTGCCGTCTTTTCTGGCTCTGGCTCTTTTGCATTTTTCTGTAGAGCTTCTGGCTTGGAGAATGGTAAAATTGTTTTTAGCTTCAAAGGTTTGTGGCTCTTCTAAAGGCTCTGTTTTATGAACAGAGATTTTAGTATAGGGGGTAGTGATTTTACCGCTTTTATTTTCAGCGTTGCTGTAGTCGCAAGGGGTAATGTCTGTCGCAGTCTGTTTGTCTTCATCAATGCGTTTTAAAATACTGGGGCGATAGGCTTGTAAATTTTCATCATCATAGACCCACTTCCCGCACGCAAATTCTTTAACATTAGGATCTCTAATGGCTTGTTTTTCCACATTATCCCTATTCTCATTGCTTTCATTATTTTCACTAATATCAGCGTTGTTGTTAGGGAGCGTTTTTTCGGTGGGTGGTGTTATAAAGAGGTTGTTTTCTTGATCTTCTGAAGAATGCTTTAAAGGGGGTTTAGTGTCATTTGTTGGCGTTTTAACTTCATTAGCGGAGCTTATTTTACTAGGAGTGGCTAAAGGTTGTAAAAGGCTGTTTTTAGGGTTTTTAAAGCCTAGTTTGGACTCTGTGTAAGAGAAGTTTTGAGGAGATTGTTGCGATGAAGTGGGTTTGTTTTGTGGTTTTTGTATGGGCGCGTTTAAAGAAGGCATTTGGTGCGAGTGCGGCTCTTTCAATTCTTTTGAAGAAAAAACAATTTGGGTGTTTCTGGGAATAGTAGGGCGGTTAGGGTTTAAGGTCGTTTCTAAAGAAAGTTTTTCATCAAGGGGTTGATAGACAATTGCAGTGGATATGTGGGTGATAGTGAGCGTGAGTTTTTTGTGTGGGGAGATATTATAAACGCCTAAAACTTGTCTTGGTTCTTTAGAATCAAGGACTTTAGCCTTAAAAGTGCCTTTATGCGGCGAAGTTTTGATTTCTTCTAAAAGCTCGATCACAAGAGCTTGAAGAGGGTTAGAGAAAGTCAGAAAGAAAGACAGACAAAGGGTTTTTTTCATGCTTGTTCCTTTTTATTTTGGATTTTTGGATTATATCTTAAAAAAAGGTTTAGTAAAAGCTATCAATAAGTTATAGATAGGTAACATTTTGATTAATAAATAATTAGTAACAGTAGTAGGGGCGTGAATGAGTGGAATGAAAAATGAAAAAGCTTTAGAGGCGTGCGTTTTTAGGGGGGTTGTGGGATTTAAAAAAAAGTGAATGAAACGCTTTTTGATAAGCCTTTTTTCATTCACTTGAATTGAAAGAGGTTTTTTTGTCGTTCAATTCGTTCAGGCGGTTTTTGATTTCTTCTCTAAGGCTTAAGATAAAAGGGCTTTTTTCTTCTTCAAGCATTTTTTTAACGCTAGAATACATTTTAGAAATGCTAGAATGATCCTTTAAATCCAAAAATTGAGCGAGCGAGAGCGTGGGGTTAGGGGTATAAAGCCTGGCGAAATACACGACTAATTTTCTTGCTAGAGCGACATTTTTTTGGCGCGAAGAGACTTTGATTTCACTGGATTTGAGATTCAGGCTTTGCGCGACAGCGATCAAGATATTTTCCAAGCTTGAGCCTTCAGCATGATCTTTTTGCAAATCTTCTAAAACGGTTTTAGCGAGGTTCAAATCAATGGTAGCGTTCATTAAGCTCGCATTCACGCTGATTTTAATGATTGCGCCCTCCATTTGGCGGATATTGTCGCTGATGTGTTGGGCGATGTATTCCATCACTTCTTCAGGCAAAGTGATTTTATTGAGCTGGCATTTTTGTTTGACAATGGAAAGTTTGGTTTCTAAATCAGGGGGCATGACTTTAGCGGTTATCCCCCATTCAAAGCGCGATTTTAAACGATCTTCTAATCCGGCGATGTTTTTAGGCGATCGGTCTGAAATCAATACGATTTGTTTGCTGTTAGCGTGCAATTCGTTGAAAGTGTGGAAAAATTCTTCTTCTAGCTTGGGTTTTCCTTGCAAAAATTGAGCGTCATCTAACAAGAAAAAGTCGCAATGGCGGTATTTTTTTTTAAAAGAATCCATGGTTTTGTTGTCTAAATGCTTCAGGAAGTCTGTCAAAAAATCTTCTGAAGTGACTAACACGACTTTTTTATGCTTTTCTAGGGCATGGTTACCGATAGCGTTTAAAATGTGCGTTTTGCCTAACCCTGTGCCGCCATAAAAAAGCACCGGGTTATAAGGGGGGGTATCGCTTTGGGCGACTTTTTTAGCGATTTCATAAACGGTGTTATTGCATGAGCCTACGACAAAATTTTCAAAAGTGTAAGAGTCTTTGACGCTCGTTTTTACCGCTTTGTAATTGATATTAGCTTGAGCGCTAATTTGGATTTTAGGCGCTACTTCAATACGCACATCCACGCTATGGGCTAAATGCATGCCGACTTTATTCTGGCTTAAAATTTCTTTAAGCAACGCGCCGTGTTTAGCCGTAATCCAACTGCATAAGAGCATGTTAGGGGCATAAAAAAAGGCAATATCGCTCTTGCTCGCATTAGCGTTGTATTTGAGCTGACTTAAGCAATTTTCATACTCTGTGAGGCTAACTTTTTGTTTGATTAGCGCCAAGATTTCTTTTTCAATATTGTTGTTGGTATCCATGGCGTTATTATAGCGTGAATAAGTTGTGAATGAAAAAGGAATAACATGTGAATGAAATGTGAATGAAGCCTTAAAATTAAGGTGTTTCTTTTAAGGGTTTGTCTATAATGCTTACTCATAATAAGCTAATGGATGCGAAAAAAAGGATTTTCATGTTGCTTTGTGCTGGAAGGAATGAAATTTTAAGGGGAGCGACGCCTATTGGTGTGGGTTTGATAGAGAGCGCGATTAATTTAACGAGAATGTGCCTAAAAAACCCTGATATAGAAAGCCTTATTTTTATAGGGAGTGCGGGGAGTTATAGCCCAGAAGTTGAGCTTTTAAGCGTGTTTGAAAGCGTTTGTGGCTATCAAGTTGAAGAGAGTTTTAGCCATTTAAACAGCTACACGCCTTTGGATAATTTCATTCAAATAGAAACCAAAGAGGAAGCTCTTTTTAAAAGGGCGTGTGTCAATAGCAGTAACTATATCCACACCAGCGAAATGTTTGCTAAAAAAATGGCTCAAAAGGGCGTTTTATTAGAAAATATGGAGTTTTTTAGCGTCTTAAGCGTGGCTAGGGCGTTTTCTTTAAAGGCTAAAGGGATTTTTTGCGTGAGTAATCATGCAGGGCTTAACGCGCATAAGGAATTTAAAGAAAACCATTTTAAAGTTAAACAAATTTTAGAAGACACGCTCAAAAGCTTATAAGAATACTTTAGCTATCATGGAACATTCTAAAATTAAAGGCGGTTGAATGTTTGAAAAAATACGCAAGATTTTAGCAGAGATTGAAGACTCGCAAAATGAAATTGAAATGCTTTTAAAATTAGCGAATTTGAGTTTGGGGGATTTTATTGAAATTAAAAGAGGGAGCATGGACATGCCAAAGGGCGTGAATGAAGCGTTTTTTACGCAATTAAGCGAAGAAGTGGAGCGATTAAAAGAGCTTATTAACGCTTTAAATAAGATCAAAAAAGGGTTATTGGTGTTTTAAATGTGCGGGATTGTAGGTTATATAGGGGATAGCGAGAAAAAATCCATTCTTTTAGAGGGTTTAAAGGAGTTAGAATACAGAGGTTATGACAGCGCTGGTTTAGCCGTATTGAGCGATGATTGTTTGGAAGTGTTTAAAACTCAAGGGAAATTAGAAAACCTTAAATCAGAGCTTAAAAATAAAGAGTTTTTGGATTTTGGTGTGAGTATCGCTCACACCAGATGGGCCACGCATGGCAAGCCAAGCAGCACCAACGCCCATCCGCATTTTACAGAAAATTTAGCCTTAGTGCATAATGGCATCATTGAAAATTACGCCGTTTTGAAAAAGGAACTAGAAGAAAAGGGGCATGCGTTTTTAAGCCAAACGGACACGGAAGTCATTGCGCATTTATTAGAAGAAACGCTTAAAAGCGAGAGCGATTTATTGAAAGCCTTTGAAAAAAGCATCAACCTTTTACAAGGGAGTTATGCGGTTTTAATGCTCCATAAAAGGGCTAAAGAGAGTCTTTTTTACGCTAAATCTTCTTCGCCTTTAATCGTGGGTAAGGGCAAAGAAGGGGTGTTTTTTGCGTCAAGTTTGAGCGTGTTAGCCCCTAAAGTGGATCAATTTGTCATTTTAGAAGAAAACAGCGTGGGGCAGATTTCTTTAGAAAATTTTAAAGATTTAAAAAATATTGAAAACATGAAAGATTACGCTTTTGAGGATAAAGATTATTCTAAAGGGGATTTTAGGAATTATTTAGAAAAAGAGATTTATGAGCAGCATAGCAGTTTGTTAGAGTGCTTGGAGGGGCGCTTGGAAGCCTTGAATGTGTATTGCGAGATCGATCCTAAATTTTTAGAAAATGTGAGCGAGATCACGCTGTGTTCTTGCGGGAGCAGTTACCATGCGAGTTTGGCGAGCGTGTATTTGTTTGAAAGATTAGCCAAAGTAAGAGCGAGGGCCATTTTAGCGAGCGAATACCGCTACGCTCATTTTAAAAGCAACCCTAATGAGCTTTTTATAGCGATTTCTCAAAGCGGTGAAACCGCTGACACTTTAGAGGCTTTAAAATTAGCCAAAGCCCAAGGGCTTAAAACCATTAGTTTGTGTAACGCTCCTTTTAGCATGATGAGCCGCATTAGCGATCACACGCTTTTGATTAGAGCGGGGGTGGAAAGAAGCGTTGCATCCACTAAGGCGTTTTCTTCGCAAGTGATGCTTTTATGGCTTTTGAGCGTGTATATAGGCAAACAGCTAGGGACAATCTCTAAAGAAGAAGAAAGAATCCAAGCTAAAAACATGCTAAATAGCGTGAATGCGATGAAAGTAGAGCCTAAATTGCATGAAAAGATCAAGCGCTTATCCAAACGCTACTTGCATGGGCATGGCTTTTTTTATATCGGGCGCGATGTGTTTTACCCGCTCGCTTTAGAAGGAGCGTTAAAACTTAAAGAGATCAGCTACTTGCACGCTGAGGGGTATGCGAGCGCGGAGATGAAGCATGGGCCTATTGCGCTAGTGGATTCCAACCTTTTTACCATTGCTTTATTGTCTAAACATTTGTTGTTTGATAAAACCAAAAGCAATATTGAAGAATTGAGCGCTAGAGATTCTACGATTTGCGTGTTAAGCTCTGAAATTTTAGAGATCGCTGATGATTTTATCCAGTTAGAAGAGAGTAAAAGCTACATGGAAGAATTTTTCCGCATGAATTTAGCGATGCAACTTTTAGCCTTAGAAATCGCTATGCGTTTAAATCATGATGTGGATCACCCAAGAAACTTGGCTAAAAGCGTTACCGTGGAATAAAAAGCGATATTAGGAGTAAGATAATGGAAGTGATTTGTAAGCATTACACCCCTTTAGACATTGCAAGCCAAGCGATCCGCACTTGCTGGCAGAGCTTTGAATACAGCGATGATGGAGGCTCTAAAGACAAGGAGTTGATCCACAGGGTGGGGAATATTTTTAGGCATTCTTCCACTTTAGAGCATCTTTATTACAATTTTGAAATCAAGGGTTTGAGCAGGGGAGCGTTGCAAGAATTGAGCCGACACCGCATAGCGAGCCTAAGCGTGAAATCAAGCCGCTACACTTTAAGGGAGTTGAAAGAAGTGGAGAGCTTTTTACCCCTTAATGAAGCGAATTTAGAAAGAGCCAAAGAGTTTTTAGTGTTTGTGGATAATGAAAAAGTGGATGCAATGAGCGTTTTAGCTTTGGAAAATCTCAGGGTTTTATTGAGCGAACATAACATTAAAAACGATTTAGCCAAATACGCCATGCCGGAGAGCTATAAAACGCATTTAGCGTATAGCATTAACGCTAGGAGCTTGCAAAATTTATTGACTTTAAGAAGTAGCAATAAAGCCCTAAAAGAAATGCAAGATTTAGCCAAAGCCTTATTTGACGCTTTGCCTTGCGAGCATCAATATTTGTTTGAAGATTGTTTGAAGCACTAGATTTAAAAAATACCGCTTTTCAATAACGCTAATTCTTTGATGTTTTAAAAACGCCTTGTTTTAGCGTTTGACTAGATGGAGTTTTAAGGGGGTTTGTTGTAGGATTTCATCACGCCCCATAAGTGGCTTTATGGGGCAGACCAACATTGTAAGGAGCATGTTATGCCTAAGACACATAACAAACGCTCTTGGAAATCATTATACTTTGAGTTTGCTTTTTTAGGGCTTAAAGTGATCGTTTCTGTGAAACGCTGATTTTTCTAAGAGCGTTCCCCTAAGCTTAAAAGCTTAGGGGTTTGCTTTGTAAAGCGGGTTTGTCCTTGACTTTTGGGGCGTTTATTTTTCTAAAACCCTGATTTTAGCGCTCATTAAATCGTGGTTTAAAGCTTTTTTGATGTTTTCAAATTGGCGTTTTTTGTTTTTAAGGCTTATGATCTCATTATCCAAAGCGCTTAAAATGTTAGCGATAGCGCTCTGTTCGTTTAAAGGGGGTAAAAAAATAGTCTTTTCTTTATAATCTTTGAAATAAATATGCGGTATTATGCTACCGCTTGTGAAATTTTTAAAATCAAAATTAGATAACAAATAAAATAAAAACTCTGTTGTTGTTTTATGATTAGCAATTAACGCTCCCATAGTAGATAAAATATTTGTTTTAGGTGGCAAAATCCTTACTCTGCCCACACTTCCATCTTTAACGATAGAAATATAAGGCTTATCACTAATGAAAGTTGTATCTGTATAGCCTATGAAATTATTCACATCATAGACTTTAATTTTTCCTTGTTGCACGATTTGTTCTGCACTTAAATTTGATGTTAAATAGTTGGCAATATCCCCAAACCTTACTCTTTGCCAAGCTTGATTGAAGCCTTTCAAGCGTTTTCTTTGGCTCAATAGTTCAAAGCTTAAAGCTTTTTTAACGCTCTCTTTTTTAAGAATGAGAGCGTCTAATGCATAAAGATAGCGATCCAAACCGCTTAAAATGTTAGCGATAGCGATTTGTTCGTTTAGAGGGGGTAGGGGGATTAAAGTATTTCTAAAATTATCATTATAAAGTCTTAAGATAGTTGTATGCTCTGTATTCCATTTGACATTAGAATAAGCATAAAATAAAAAATCATTTTTTACTAATGTTTCATCGTTGTCAATCCAAACAATATTTGAGTCTTGAAAATAAGCGGGTTTTCCGTCATAAATGACTGCCCTACCAATAGTTCCGGAAGCAGAAATTAAAATATCGCCTTTTTTTGGAAAAGAATATTTTGTTTTGTATTCTAAAAATAGCTTTTTTGAAATAAAGGCATCAGCGGTGTTGCCAAATGTGCCTATTTTATAGAATGGAATTTCACCATATCGTGTTGTTTGATGCTTCATCACTCTTTTACACATGCATGGTTTGCCAATATCCCCAAGCCTTACTTTTTGCCAATTTAAGGGCAGCATTAATGCGTCCATGCGTTCTTTTGAATGGTCTTAAAAAAGATAGCGCGCTCTAATTTTAGGGTGTTACCAAAAGCGTTTTTAGGGTTAAAATCCAGCCTTAATAGCAGGATTTCAATGTTTTTAACTAGCGAACTTGTTTTGATTTTAGAAGGGTTGTTGTGGAATAAGTCATTCCTAGCTTTTCGTATCAAGCTGAAAGCCTTTAAAAAATGCTCCCAAGTGCCATAGGCTGGTAAAACATGCTCGTTGTATGTTTTGTAATCTGCAAATAAGGGTTTAAAATCGCTCCAATACATTTTGATAATGGTTTTTAAAGCACCAAGAGTGAATAAATTTAAGATTTGAAAGCCATTGTATCCTTTTAAGCTTTCTAAATGGTGGGTTTTTTTTAAGTGTTCAATCTCATGGCTAAGCTTTTTAGATAAAAACCAATCGTCAATATCCTTGCTGCTGTGTTTTTGAGCCAAAATAACCGCCATTTTAGAACGCAAAGCCGTTTCAAAAAAATGTATCCATAAAAAAAGCATGTGGTGTGTTTTAGTCCGTTTGTTGTAAAAATGCATTAAAAAATCAAAAAGGTTATTGATTTCATTTTCTTTATTGGGGTATTTTTGTAACATAATACCTAACTCCTTGCTAGCGCCTATGAGATAGTCATAGTGTAACACGCTAATAGATTTTTTTAATTGATCTAAACCCTTATTTTTGAAAGCAAGGGGGTTTTTTAGGGCTAGATGCTTTAAAATACGATTAAAAACTTCATTTTCAAGTTCCATTAAATTTCCTGTGCTATAATCGCTTTTAGTTTGGAGGTCTCATAGCGAAGGATACGCTAGTCAAAAGGCACTCCAAACTTTTTAATGTCAAACTACAACCCCCAAATCTTTCAAATGCTCTAAAACCTTTGATTCGCTCTCTTTGACTTCTTTGTCTAATTCTAACAAGCTGTTAGAGTAGTTTGAAATGATTTTATTAAGGGTGCTAGTAAAAGCGTTGATGCGTTTTAAAATTTTGTTTTCTAGGGCGTTTTTCAAGCTCTTAAGCCATTTGTCTTGGATGATGAGATCTTTAATTTCACCTAATTTCAGGTTTTTATATTGGTGGAACGCTTTTAATTCCAGCTCCTCATGGGCTTTATTTTTCATTTTTAGCGCCTTGTTTTTAGCTTCTAGCAATTCTAAAGCGGTTTTTAGGATTTCTTTATCTTCTAAATCGGTGGCGTTTTTTAGCTCTTTTTTCAAAACGCTTTCATTGATTTTCAATTCATAAAAAAGCCCTTCTTCACTAGAATGCTCTTCTATAAATTCTTCAAAATCAGCCTCTTTTTCATTAAGGGCGTTTTCTAATTCTTCTAATTCTTTTGCTTCTTTTTCAAAAAAGCGTTGTTTGATCAAGTTTTTAGGGATTAGATCGCTTTTATAGTAGGTTTTTTGAATGACAAAATCCGGCTCTTCTAAATAGTTGGCTTTTTTGTTTTTGTCTTTTAGGGGGTTTAATTTCCTTAATTCTTTAGCGCTCAAAAAATCATTGAATGAAAGCAGGAACCAATCGTCTTGTAAAACTTCATTGTAGTAATCTTTAAAGAGCTGATACACGCCGTATTTGTCTAAAATTTCTACCTTTTCAAATTCTTTTAAAACCTTTGAGCAAACGCTCTCTATGAGGGTTTTTGGGTTAAAACCTGGCTTTAAATGATCAAAAGTTTCAAACAGATTCAATCGGTCAAAAGCGTTTAAAACAGAAGCGTGGAAAGCTTGGAATTCTGAGCTTTGGGTGATTAGATCTTTAATGTTTTCGCATTCTGTTTTTAAAGCGTAATAACCCTCTTTATCGCTTTTTTTAAAAAGCGTGTTTTTAAGCTCTTTAAACACTTGAAAATAAGGGGCGTAGGCTTTTATTTCGTTTTTGGGCAAATAACTAGCCTTGTGGCTGTTAATTAATGCGAACAAATCTTTTTCTGATTCTTGTTTGGCGGCAATGTAGCGCGCGATATTCAAGTTATAGTCGTTAGCGCTAATTTCTTCTAGGCTTACCATTTTGGAATAATAAGGGATTTCTTTTAAAGCATTAAAAGTGTCTATCATTTTTTGGACATCTTGCTCTCTCAAGCGGTTTTTATTGCCGTCTTTTTTAAAATCCTTGCTCGCATCTATCAAAAAAACGCCCTTTCTGGCGCGTGCGTTTTCTTTGTCTAAAACAATCACGCATGCAGGAATGGAAGTGCCATAAAAAAGATTAGGGGCTAGGCCTATCACGCCTTTAATATAGCCTTTTGTTAAAAGATTTTTTCTGATTGCACCCTCAGCATTCCCTCTAAATAGCACCCCATGGGGTAAAATCACTGCCCCTTTGCCTGTGTCTTTTAAAGATTTGATGATATGGAGCAAAAAAGCGAAATCGCCGTTTTTTTCAGGGGGCGTGCCGTCTTCAAAACGATTGAAACTATCGTTAATGACTTGCTTGCTTTTAGGGTCTATGCTTAGCCCATCATTCCAGTTTTTCAAGCTAAAGGGAGGGTTAGCCACGACATAATCAAAGGTTTGCAGCATGCCATTTTTAATAAAAAAGGGGTTAGAAAGGGTGCTAGAACCCCCTTTAGCAATATCAGCACCAGCGCTATTGTGTAAAATCATATTCATTTTACAAAGGGCTGTTGTGGAAATGTCTTTTTCTTGACCATAGATAGTTAAGCCTTTTTTACCGGCCAAGCTAGAAGCTTTTAACAATAACGAACCGCTTCCGCAAGTGGGATCATAGATGCTTTTATCCTGTTTGGTGTTTTCATCAATGCCAAGCAAAAGGGACAATAAAAGCGAAACTTCGCTAGGGGTGTAAAACTGCCCTTTGGATTTACCGGATTCGCTGGCAAAATGGCGCATTAAATATTCGTAAGCATCGCCCAATAAATCATCGTCCAAAGCCCCATGCGCGCCCAAACTCAAATCAGCAAAGATTTTAACCAAATTAGAAAGGGTGTCTACCATCGCTTTACCCTCTCCAAGCTTAGTGTTATCGTTAAAATCCACGCTGTCAATCACGCCTTTTAAGCCGTTTCGCTCTGCGATTTCTGCGATGATTTTATTGAGCTTGTCGCCTATTTCCTTATCGCCCTCTAAAGCGAGAATGTCTTCATAAAAACACCCTTTGGGCACTTCTATTTCGCTATAAGTATTGTTTCTGGCTTTATCGCTGATGTATTTTAAAAAAAGCAGGTTCAAAACATAGTTTTTATACTCGCTCGCATCCATTCCGCCCCTTAAACTATCCGCCCCAGCCCATAAAGAGCTATACAATTCGCTTTTTTTGATCGCCATTTTTAACTGCCCTATTTTGTTTTTAGGATTATAATATAAAGCGATAGAAAGCGTTCTTAAGGGTTTATAATGATGAAAACAGAAAAAGAAGTTCAAAAACAAGTCATAGAAACTTTTAAAAGCATGGGCTATGCGTATTTGGGGGATTTAACAAAGAGCGATAATGAAAACATTAATAAAGAAAGCTTGAAAGTATGGCTAGTTAAAAATCAAAAAATCAATGATAAAAGGTGGCAAAGAATTGAGCATGAAATCCATAAAGCTTTAAAAAACGATTTATACGAAGCGAATCAAAAATTTTACGAGCTTTTAATTTATGGCGTGAAAACTAGAATAAGCCAGAATGAACCAACCCAAACAAGTTGGCTCATTGATTGGAAAGATGTTTCTAAGAATGAATTTAGCGTGGCTGAAGAAGTGAGCGTTAAAGGGGCAAACACGAAACGGCCGGATATGGTGCTTTATGTTAATGGGATCGCTTTAGGGGTGCTAGAATTAAAAAATTCCAGCGTGAGCGTAGAAAGCGCTATCAGGCAAAATTTAGACAACCAAAAGAAAGAATTTATTAGAGATTTTTTTAAAACGATCCAATTGGTTATGGCGGGCAATGAAAGTCAAGGGCTAAGATATGGCGTCATAGAAACTAAAGAAAAATACTACCTTTCTTGGAAAGAAGAGGGCGTTCAAAAAAATTTGTTTGAGACGATTGAATGCTTTTTAAAAAAAGAAAGGTTTTTAGAATTTATCCATGATTTTTTGATTTTTGATAAGGGGCAAAAGAAATGTGCCAGATTCCATCAGTATTTTGCGGTTAAAAAAACGCAAGAATTTATCCACAAAAAAGAAGGGGGGATTATCTGGCACACGCAAGGCAGCGGTAAGAGCCTTACTATGGTGTGGCTTACTCAATGGCTAAGAAGGAATAGAAAAGAAGCGAGAATCTTAATCGTTACAGACAGGAGGGAATTGGACGCTCAAATTCAAGGCGTGTTTGAAGGAATAGGCGAGGCTATTTATCGCGCCGACAGCAAGAAGGATTTATTGAGCGTGCTGTTTGAAAATAAGGAATTTTTGGTCGGATCGCTTGTGCATAAATTTGATGACAACGACTTAGAAGATTTAAAAAAGCAACCTGTTTTAAAAGAATGGATTGTTTTAGTGGATGAATGCCACAGAACCCAAAGCGGCAAATTGCACAACGCCATGAAAAGCCTGCTCCCTAATGCGATTTTTATCGCCTTTAGCGGCACGCCTTTGTTGAAACAAGATAAAAAGACAAGCCGTGAAGTGTTTGGGGATTATATCCATTGCTATAAATTTAATGAAGCCGTTAGCGATAAAGTGGTGTTAGATTTAAATTATGAAGCCAGGAGCGTGGATCAATATGTCAGTAGTCCTGAAAAGCTAGACGAATATTTTGAATTAAAAACCCAAAACTTGAATGATACGGCTAAAACAGAGCTTAAAAAGAAATGGGCTAATTTGCAAAAAGTTTTTTCCACTAAAAACAGATTGGAACACATTGTGCAAGATATTGTATTGGATATGGCAAAACTCCCAAGATTAAGCAATGGAAAGGGGAACGCCATGCTGGTGGCTGAAAGCGTGTATAACGCATGCCGGTATTTTGAACTCTTTTTAGAAACAGAATTAAAGGATAAGGTGGCTGTGATCACAAGCTATGAACCTAATATTGCTGATCTTAAAGATTGCGGGAGCAATGAGATCGAAGAGAGTTACAAATACCGCGCTTATTGCAAAATGCTGCAAAACTTTTTTAATGAAAAAGATGAGAAAAAAGCCCTTAATAAAACCAAAGAGTTTGAAGAAGAAGTTAAAAAGCGTTTTATTAATGAGCCTGCTAGAATGAAGCTATTGATCGTGGTGGATAAGCTATTGACCGGTTTTGATGCGCCAAGCCTCACTTATTTATACATTGATAAGAAAATGCAAGATCATGGGCTTTTTCAAGCGGTGTGCAGGGTGAATAGACTGGATGGCGAAGATAAGGATTTTGGCTGCATCATAGACTATAGCGATTTGTTTGATAGCCTGCAAGAAGCGCACAGCGATTACACTAATGGGGCTTTTGAAAACTATGAAAGAGAAGACATTCAAGGGTTTATCTCCAACAAAGTCCAAAAGATTAAGAAAAAATTAGAAGAGACTAGAGATCAGTTAAGATCGCTTTGTGAAAGCGTGAAAGAGCCAAAAGATGAAATGGATTATATCGCTTATTTTTGCGGGAGCGATTTAGAAAAAAACGCTCAAAAAAGGCGGTTGTTTTATCAGCTTGTTGGCGCGTTTTTAAGAATGTTTGTGGAATTCAACAATCTAGAAAAGCCCGTTTATTCTAAAGAAGAAATGCAACAAATCAAACAAGAAGCGCAATTTTATAGGCATTTACAAAAAGCGGTTAGCTTAAATAGTGGGGATAGCGTGGATTTAAAAAGCTATAGCGAAGACATGCGCAGGATCTTAGACGCTTACATTAAAGCCACAGATAGCAAGACGCTAATTAAAATAGAAGATCAAGGGCTGTGCGAAGTTTTAGCCCAAATGGATATTAATGATTTTAATAAGGAGCTTTCTCAAGTGTTTAAAAATGAAAGCTCTATGGCAGAAAGCATCGCTAACAACACTAGAAAACGCATTATAGAAAAAGAAGCGAGCGATCCTAAGTATTACGAAAAATTATCTTCGCTTTTAAACGATTTGATCAACCAGTTTAGAGAAAAGAAATTAACCTATTTAGAATACTTGCAACAAATCCACAATTTAGCCAAGCAAGTTATCCATAAAGAAGATAAAAATTACCCTAAAAAGATCAACGCTAACGCTTTAAAAACCCTCTATGATAATTTAGATCAAAATGAAGCCTTAGCCCTAGAAATAGACGCATGCATAAGGGATAATAAAAAAGATGGTTGGGTGGGGCATCATCAAAAAGGAAAAAACCTTAAAATCGCTTTAAGAAAAACCATAAACGATGAGAGTTTGTTAGAAAACATTTTTAATTTAGCCAAACACATAGATGAGTATCATTAATGAACGCTTATTGTTTGACTTTAAATGATACCAACATCGCTATAGAAAAAAAGGGTATTAAGCATTTACACATTAGCGTTTGCCCGCCTGATGGCTCTGTGCGTGTGTCTTGCCCCCTAGCCTTAAACGATGAGAGCCTCAGGCTTTCTTTGATTAAAAGACTCCCTTGGATAAAAGAGCAGCAACAAAATTTTTTAAACCAAAACAGACAAAGCAAAAGAGGAATGCTAGAGAGAGAAAGCCATTATTTTTTTGGGAAACGCTATTTGTTAAAGATTGAACACACCACAAAAAAACAATTCGTCCTCCAAAGCCCTAAATATTTAATCTTGCATGTCCATCAAAAAACAAGCTTAAAAAAGCGCTTAAAAGTGTTAGAAAACTACTACAGACAAGTCTTAAGAGAAAAAATACAAACCTACATCAACCAGTATGAAAAGATTTTAAACGAAAGCATACAAAGCTTTAAAATCCAAAAAATGAAACGGATATGGGGGAGTTGCAACATTGCTAAATGCGCCTTGCTTTTTAATTTGGAATTGGCTAAAGCGCCTAGCGAGGGCATTGAATATGTGGTTGTGCATGAATTATTGCATTTAAAAACGCGCCATCATAACGAATATTTTAGGGATTTGCTGAGTTTGTATTTGCCTAATTGGCAAAGGGCTAAGGCTAGCCTCAAAGAAACTTATTTGGAGCGCTCTTAAATGAAGATTTCATTGTTTCAATAAAACCGCTAAGCGGCTGATTTTAGCGGCTCATCATAGCGTAATAATCCCCCTCCTTTTTAAAGCCTTTAGAAAGTGTAGTTCAAATACGCTGTAACTGATCTTCCAGGTGCAGGTTGTAAGCCTGCAGGGCTAGAGCCAATCCCTGTAAAATAATACTTCATGTTGAAGATGTTATTGATTTGCAAACTTCCTGTAACTCTGTGTCTTCCGTTTTCCCAGAAAATTTGGCTCACTTGGATATTCCACACCCAATACCAAGGCAATAGCCCTTCATGTTGGGTCATACACCAAGCTTCGCATTGATAACCGCTATTGAGAACGCTTTCATAGTTGTTCCCCCCACTATAATATTGCATCCCATAATAGCCTCCTGCTGCGCTGTTGCTAATCCCGCTATAAGCGCGGCTATAAAAATAGCTAGAAATACCAATGGTGGTTTTATGCCAATTGTAACGAGCGTCAAGAATGAACTGGAAAGGGCTTACAAAAGGGAAATGCTTGTTATAGCTAGTCCCTTTTAGCACATCCCCATTCAAGTCTGTTAAAGGGCCATGGCTGGTTACACGAGTGTCAATGTAGTTGAAAGCGGCATGGAATTGCAACCCTCTAATAGGCCTGTAATACAATTCCAGCTCCACGCCTTGAGAATAGCCATTAATGGGGCGCACATTACCTTTCATAGGGCCGCTTGTATAGACTGAATACTGCCCGGTGGCAAAATCGCGCGCCCAAATCCTAAAGTAGTCCGCATTGAAGCTAAATTTATCCTTATAGGTGTAGCGTGCTCCTGCTTCCACAGTGTCAAAGTGTTGGGTAAAATACTCCGCTCCTCCATAGCTCAAAACATCTAATTGAGGCGGGACAAAAGAGCGTTGGTAGTTGAAGTAGGTAAGCACATTGTGATCGCCTTGCACCGGAATAAAGCCAATGTTGGTTGAGGGCATCCAATTGTTCATGTGCTTGATTTTTCTTAAATCCTTCTCAGGGATTTGCATCCAGTTAGCCGCATTTTCGTTGTTGTATTGCACAAAAGCGTAGCGCAAACCAGGCACGATGAAAAAGCGTCCATCCCAAGCTTCAATGCGATCGCTCAAATAAACCGCTGTGTAATTGTTGCGCCAGTTATTCCAGTTTCTATAAACGCCATGCTTGATATGGGGTTGCCAACCGCTCATCACATTAGCGCCCTCACACAAGAATCCTGCCCCCTCACCGCTCGTTTTGGTGGGGCATTTATTGGTGTTTAAGTATTGGCGTTGTAAAAAAGTGGTGGTCATGAAACGCAAGCCCATGATAAAGGTTTGCCTGACTTTCCCGGTATTGACGATCAAACTCACTTTAGGCTCAAAAGCGTTGTTGATGGAGCGCACAGGGTTTTCTACTTCTGCCCAACCATTGTAGTTGGTGGCATAATAAGGCACAGCCAAGTTATACCCTGCCGGAAGTCATGCCGCCCTGCATGCCGCTTCGCTAAAACAAGTAACCATGTTAGCGCTATTGTAGCTAGAGCTTACCTGAAAGTCCCTAGTCATCAACTGCCCATAGTAAGTGAAGCTGAAAGTCCCGCCCACTCTGTCTAAATCCCCAAAGCGGTTTTCATACACAGCCCCAAAGCGTTGTGAGCGCCCGCCTTTTTGGTTTAAGGGGCGTAAATTAGCGAAGCGGTTTATTTTGTAATCTTGCTCGCTGAGTGATCCCGGTTGAGCGATAGCAAAATCGTAGTATTGGTAATAGGCTTTAATCCCGTTGTTTTCATTGATGTCATAGATCCCATCTAGCCAATAGTTTGAAATATTAGAGGGGCTATTGTCCCTAAAGCCTTGTCCTCTAACCCAGTTAGCTTGCGCTTGGATACCCACATGCTTATTGATCATCCCTCCGCTTCTCACATAAGTGTTATAGAGAAGGTTATTGCCTAAAGACTTGATGAAAGAAGGATCACCGGTTTTATCAGGGGGAGCGGCAAACCCGGCGTTTCTAGCCTTAGCCCAATAAGTGATCCTTTCAGCCGCTTGGTTTTCCCATTGATTAGGGATAGGTTTAGTGATGATATTGACAATACCCCCATAAGTGTTAGGCCCATATTGCACGCTGCCTCCACCTTTGATCACATCAATGCGATCAATGGCTTGAAAGGTAACAGGGAAAATGTCTAGCTCAATGTGAGCGTAGGGGGCCATATAAACAGGAATACCATTAACTAACATCAGCGTCGCATCGCTATGCCCTGAACCCCCAGCCCCAAAGCCACGGATTTGGATAGTAGGCATAGCCCCTACACCTGTCGCATTCCTAATTTGCAGACCTGGGACATTCTGTAAAGCTTCTTCAATGCTTTGGTTAGCTTGTTGGGTGAGCGCTTTATTAGAGATCACCGTGCGGCTTCCTGTGTATTTTTTCACTTCTTCATCTTGCCAACTCTTAGGCGCGGTGATCCCGCTATAACCCAAATTGACCTGCCCAGAATAATCAGATTTATCCTTTTCCCCAGTAGTAGAAACCTTGCCTAAAGTGTAGTCTTTATCTTTAGCGAACAAAGACTCTTGGCAAATCAAGCTGGCAGTTAAAGCCAACAGAACTTTTTTATGCAACGCAAACTCCTTATGTTTTGAGATTAAAAAATGGTTTAAATTTTTTAAGTAAAATCACGCTAATAAGAATGCAAGTGTTAGGTAATAAAAACAAAAAAAACTTAATAAGAATTTTACATTAATCCCATGAAAATCTTTTTTTTTTTTTTGATTTTGCTGATTTTACTCAATCTCTAGTGAAAAATCCCCATTTTGACACACAACGAGCCTATATGCGCTCTCAAAACGCACAAAACATTCTTTGACGCTAAAAGCGGTTTAATTTTTCATCTAAACACCGCCCCTTTTTTAACTTTTTATCGTTGTGTTTGAAAGCGATCAGTAACTCATTATAAAAGAGTGCTTCTTATCTTTAAATTTACAGCTATTGATGATGAGATCCAAAATCTCTAAAACCTGTTTTTCTTCTTCGTTATTGTGTTTGGTGCTCACCGTGGGGTTGTATTCGGTTACCTCAACGGCTTTTAATCTGTCTTTAAAACTTTCTAAAAGCAAGCCCAATAATTGCTTCAATTCATCAAAACTCAGCCCGTTATTTTCACGCACGCCGGTAGAAGTGAAAAGCTTGCCATCCATAATGTCTAAATCCAGACTGAGATAAATAATATCCACCGCTTTTAATGATTCTTTGGTTTTTTGAACCACTTCTTGCATGTTTTCTCTTATCGCATCCACGCTAAATAAAGGGATTTGCAATTCCTTAATCACATCTCTTTCGCTCTGTTCGGTGCTTCTTACCCCAAAATACACCAAACATTTAGGATCAATTTCTAACGCTCCCTTTTCTAACCCCAAAGAGCAGAGCTTTTGCCATGCCTTTTCTTCGTTCTCGCTCATGCGATTAAACCCGCTACGGACACGATTTAAAACCATGCCTAAAGGCATGCCGTGGATATGCTTTGAATCGCTGTCATAAGCCGTATGAATATCCGCATGCGCGTCTAAATACAAAATCCCTATTTTTTTGTCCTTATGAACGCTCCTAAAGGCTTGGAAAATCCCAAACATGTTCGCATGCTCTGAGCTTAAAATCAAAGGAAATTCTTTTTTCTCAAACACTTCTTTCATGCAAGGGATCAAATTTTCTTTACAAAAAAGATAGTAATCTTCAAAATTCTTAGCGTATCTAAACTTTTTATAAAGCACGCACCGCTCTTGAGTGATCGTTTGCATGCCTTTAATCACATCGCCATGCGTTGCACTCAAAGCCTCTCTCAAACGCCTAACCCCTTTATCAGTGCCTCTTTTTGACGCTCCTAATTCCGCTTCCAATCCTACTAAAATCATTTTATAACTCCTTTAAATTCCTTTTTCTTGCTGATAGCCCCATTTGTCTTTACTCAAATAATACGCCCCATAGCAAAGCCCCATAAACACTAGCGTGAGATACCCTCCAATGCGTTCATTTGCATCCATATACGCCCCTATAAGACCCACCAAACACCCGCTGATGCCAATAATTTGGATCAAGGGATTAAGAGGGGCTTTATAAGGTAGATCTTTTAAAGATTTTCCCAAAGCCAGATACTCTTTCCTGAAGCGGTATTGCGCTACGCTGATGCTGATCCATACAATAATCACCATAAAACTCACCACATTGATCAAGCTTGCCATGATTTTTTCTGGTGCAAACGCTTCGGTGAGCATGCCAATAAGTGTAACCCCTAAAGATAAATACAAAGCATAAGTGGGCGTGCCAGAGGCGTTAAGTTTAGCAAAAAGGGGGAAAAACATCTTTTTTTGGCTTAAGCCATAAATCATCCTCCCTGAAGCGTATAGCCCAGAATTAGCGGTGGATAAAATCGCAGTGACAATGACAAAATTCATAATATCTGCCGCATAAGGGATACCCACGCCCAAAAAGGGTAAGGGGATTTTTTCTAAAGCGCTCACAAAAGGGCTTTGCGTCAAACCGCTATCCGTCATGGGCAAAAACACCGATACCACAAACACCGCCCCTAAAAAGAAAAACACAATCCGCCATAAAGTCGCTTTAATCGCTTTAGGCATGACTTTTTTCGCGTCTTTAGTTTCTCCTGCCGCAACGCCGATAATCTCTGTGCCCGTGTAAGCAAAAATCACCGCTAAAATCGCCCCAAAGAACGCCCCCACGCCTTTAGGGAAAAAGCCTTTTTCTAGCCCTTGAGTCTCCCCATTAAAATAGAAATTAGCAAACACGCCTTCAAAACCATGCAAATAAAACGAATAAACAATGCCAATGCACCCAAGCATAATGAACACAAAGACCGCTAAAACCTTGATGGTGCTGAGCAAAAATTCGCCTGTGGCAAAAATTTTAACCGAAAAGAAATTCAATAAAAATAAAAGCGCAATGCATGCGATGACCCACACATACACAGGAATAGTCGGGAACCATCGTTGCATAAGCAAGCCTATGGCAATGTATTCCACAGCCACGGTTAAAACCCAGCTCAGCCAATACATCCAAAAGACCATATACCCTGTGCTTGGGTTAATAAAACGGCTCGCATAATCCCCAAAACTCCCTGTAGTGGGATACACGCTCGCTAATTCCCCTAACGATAAAACAATAGAATAGACAATAATCCCTCCAATCAAATACGCTAAAAGCGTAGCTAAAGGGCCTGCACTAGCGATATTCCCCCCTGTGCCCACAAAAAGCCCAGTGCCAATCGTCCCCCCTAAAGCGATCATCATTAATTGGTTGAAGCCAATGTCCCTGCTTAAAGTCGTGTTGTCTTTCATGAACGCATCCTTTAATCGTTAAGTAAATTCTATTTTAAATCCCAATCAACAATTATAAAATAATAAGTAAATGAATAACAAACAAAATTAATTTCATTGTGTAAAAGAGTAAGACTATTTAGCTTTTTAAAAGAAAGATACCCAATCGTTTAATGGAGTGAGTATAATCATAATTGACACTACTATTTAAAGGATTAACATGACTATTGGGCTAGTCAAAGAAAGCATGGATTTAGAATCGCGAGTGGCTTTGGTGCCTGATGATGTGGCGCTAATCGTTCAAAAGGGCGTGGGGGTTTTAGTTCAAAATCAAGCCGGCGCTAATAGCGGTTATAGTAACGAAGCGTATGAGAGCGTGGGGGCTAAAATCGTGGATACTAAAACAGCGTGGGGGCAGGATTTGGTGGTCAAATGCAAAGAGCCTTTAGAGCATGAATACCCTTTATTGAAAGAAAAAGCCACGCTGTTTAGTTATTTGGATCTAGCGTATCAAAAAGGCTTGTGCGAAATGTTTATAGATAAAAAAATCACTTCCATTTGCACCGAAACCATTGCCGGGCCTAAAAACGACTACCCTATTTTAGCGCCTATGAGCGTGGTGGCTGGGAGGTTGGCTGCGCATTTAATCCAGCATTATTTGCTGGCTTTAGAGCATGTTAAGGGCTTTATGGGTAAGGGGGTCATGCTTGGGGGGTTATCAGGTGCACAAAGGGCTAAAATCGTCGTAGTTGGGGGCGGTGTGGTTGGCATGGAGAGCGCGAAAGTGTTGAGCCAAATGGGGGCTAAAGTAACGATTTTAGAATTAGACTACGCTAAATTGCAAAACCACCCCTATTACCATTTGTATGATTTGGAAGTTTTAAGCGTGAATGAAGCCAATATCATTCAGGCTTTAAGCGGAGCGGTGGGGCTAGTGGGAGCGGTGCTAGTTACAGCGAGCCAAACCCCTAAAGTGATCTTAAGAAGGCATTTAAAATGCATGCAAAAACAAGGGGTAGTGATAGATGTGGCTTGCGATTTAGGGGGGTGCATAGAAACCATACACCAAACAAGCCATTCTAACCCGGTGTATGTGGAAGAGGGTTTGTTGCATTATGGCGTGCCTAACATGCCAGGGATTGCCGCTAAAACAAGCTCTGTAGCTTATAGCCATGCGAGCGTGCCGTATTTGTTGTATTATTTAGAGCATGGCTTGAAGGGCTTTTTAAAAGCCAACACTAAAATCGTGGCAAACACCCTTGGAGGCTTGAGCGCTTATAACGGCTATATCACCCAAGAAGGCATCGCTAAAACTTTCAATCTAGCGTTCAAATCGCCTTTAGAGGTTTTAAAAGAGCTTTAAAAATAAGCTTTAAAAAAGAGCATGGCGATAAACCATGCGTCTTAATGCGTGGAAATATTTCAAAAAAAAAAAAACACTTTTTAATGTTATAATCCATTCAAAACGCACAAAGGGGTTTTTATGGCAGAAATGGAGCCTGACAAGAAAAGCCTGAAAAAGATTTTAGTCGTAGGAAATGATACTTATTACCAAATCCCCATCTACCAACGCCCCTACCAATGGGGCGAGGAGCAATGCAAAGAGCTCTTGAACGATCTGTTTGAGAACTATGAAGATCATCGAAAGGACGATTATTTCTGCGGTTCGTTAGTTTTTATCCAACCAGACAAAGATAACAAAACTGATATTGTAGATGGCCAGCAACGCTTAAGCACTTTCATTCTGCTTGCAAAAGTTTTAGCCACCCTTTATTCTGAGCGTTTAGACCCTATGATCCAAGAATATTTACAAGAGAGTTGGAGCGATAGGCATGAAGATGGAAAAAAGAAAAAGAGAGAGCGATTGTATTTTGATCTAGTAGGGTCTAATGCTAAAAAAGATTTTCAAGAGGCCTTAGATTTTTTTGACGATCTTGATGCAAGCAAGGGCGAGGATAGCAAGAGCAACGACCCAAGCAAGGGTAAGAACAGCTACTTGAAAAATGCAGTTTGTTTAAAAAACTATCTTGAAAAGAAAAAGATTGCAGACATTAACGATTTCATTAGATGGCTGTATCTTAAGGTCATATTTATCAAAACCACTTGCTCCAATATCAGTATGGCGTTAAGGATTTTTAGTGTTTTAAACGCTAGGGGTTTGCCCTTGCATGCGATAGATGTTTTTAAGGTGGAGTTGCTAAAAAAACTCGCTAAAGGAAAGGATCAAGAAGAGTTTGTGTCTCGGTGGAATGCCTTGCGTCAAAAATGCTCAGAGAATGAGTCAAAATTTCCAAAGAGAAAAGAGAACAAGCGAGAGAAGAACGCCGCAGAAATATTGTTTAGCTGGTATTTAACCTATCTCCATCCGGTAACTAGTGGGAAAAACATGGAAGAAAGACTTGCCGATCAGTTTGAAAGGCTTAATAAAACCCCATTAGAATACCTTATTTTAGTGGAATATTTCATGAGCGATGATCCTGAACCTAAACGCATTCAAACCAACGATTTTCATGTTGAACACATCTTGCCCCAAAAACCCACTCTCTCAAGCCAATGGGCGAATGACTTTAGCGAAGAAGAAAGGGAGCGCTACACGCATTCTTTAGCCAATCTCACGCTTTTGGGGGGCAATAAAAACTCTCAAGCTTCAAATTTGGATTTCAAAGAGAAAAAAGAAATCTATATGGGGAAACCTGGGCTAGACAATAAGGAAACTTTTAAGGTGATGACTCGCTATAAGATGACCATAGATATTGCACACCATTACACAGAATGGACGCCCAAAAGCTTAGAAAAAAGAGAAAAAGACTTGATGAGCATCATTGAGAGCGTGCTTGAGCTCTAGGGATGCGCCCCTAGAAAGTGAACACATAATTCACATACCATGAATACACGCGCCTAAACCCTATATCCAAATTTTTTGCGGTGATATAGGGGTTTTTCTTCAGCATGGGGAATTTCACACCCGCTTCAATGCTAGAATGCTTTAAGATCCTTAAGCGAGCCCCCACATTGAATAAAAATTGGAAAGAAGTGGCTTTTTTGCTCACAAGGGCTTGCTCCACTAAAATACCCTCAAAGCTCGGAGTCGCCATAAGCCATGAATTGCCGGCTAATTGCACCCCACCAAAAGCCCCCAAACTCATGATGCCGTTATTGATGACATTGACCATCACATCCATAGCCCCCCCATAAGTGAGCATGTTTGGCTCAAAGGTTTTGGGATCGGCAATGTTTGTTAAACGATTGATTTCTTGTTTCCCAAGAATTTGACCCGCTACTTGCGCCGCTTCGCTGTTATAGTTGGGGTTTTTAAGCTTAATAGAATTGGCATGGGCGTAGTCAAAAAACCCATAAAGGCGCAAGCCAAAGTGTTTTTCAAAGAAAAATTGATACCCTAAAAGCGCATCAAAGCCCTTGATAGTAGCGTTAGTGGCTTGTTTTTGAGAATTAATATCCGCATGCATTTGGGCTTGTCCTTGCAAATAACCCGCCCCTAAAAAAACGCCATTACTATCCATAGCTAGTAGTGCATTCATAGAAACAACCAAAGCTAACAAAGGTTTAGAAAAAAATCTCTTCATGTATGATTCCTTAACATAATGCTTACATTTTTAAAAAGAATACCCAAAAAACAATTAAAAACGATTAAAGAATGAAACATTAATAAAAATAAAATTCCTTATGGATTTCACATAAGATTAATAAAAAGCGGCTAAAACCCTTTTTTTTAAAATTTTGTTTCAAGCTTTAAGCTACAATATACGCATGAAAGATTCACACCAAACTATCGGCGTGTTTGTGCGGCCCACCCATTATCAAAACCCTCTTTTTGAAAAGCTAGAGCGAGCTAAAAAATGGGTTTTAAAGCTTTTAGAAGATGAAGGGTTTGAAAGCTTTATGATTGATAGCCTTGATGGAGCAAAAGATGAACGGTTGATAGAAAAAGCCTATGCGTTTTTATGTTTAGGGGGCGATGGCACGATTTTAGGGGCTTTAAGAATGACGCATTCTTACAATAAGCCATGTTTTGGGGTTAGAATAGGGAATTTAGGGTTTTTGAGCGCGGTTGAATTGAATGGTTTGAAAGGTTTCTTACAAGATCTCAAGCAAGGTAAGATCAAATTAGAAGAGCATTTGGCTTTAGAGGGCCGTATCGGGAAAACCTCTTTTTATGCGATCAATGAAATTGTGATCGCCAAAAAAAAAGCTTTAGGGGTTTTAGACATCCAAGCTTATGTGGGCCATACGCCCTTTAACACCTATAAAGGCGATGGGCTTATCATTGCCACGCCCCTAGGCTCAACCGCTTATAATTTGAGCGCTCATGGGCCTATTGTGCATGCTTTAAGCCAGAGCTATATTTTAACGCCCTTGTGCGATTTTTCTTTAACGCAACGCCCTTTAGTGCTAGGAGCGGAATTTTGCTTGAATTTTTGTGCTCATGAAGACGCTCTTGTGGTCATTGATGGGCAAGCCACCTATGATTTAAAAGCCAACCAACCCCTATACATTCAAAAAAGCCCCACGACCACCAAGCTCTTACAAAAAAATTCAAGGGATTATTTTAAAGTGCTTAAAGAAAAGCTCTTATGGGGGGAAAGCCCTAGCAAAAAAAGATAAAAAGGCTAAAACATGCGAGATTTCAATAACGCTCAAATCACACGCTTAAAAGTGCGTCAAAACGCTGTTTTTGAAAAGCTGGATTTGGAGTTTAAAGACGGCTTGAGCGCGATTAGTGGGGCTAGTGGGGTGGGAAAAAGCGTTCTTATTGCGAGCCTTTTAGGGGCGTTTGGGCTTAAAGAGAGCAACGCTTCAAACATTGAAGTGGAATTGATTGCACCTTTTTTAGACACTGAAGAATACGGCATTTTTAGAGAAGATGAACATGAACCCTTAGTCATCAGCGTGATTAAAAAAGAAAAAACGCGCTATTTTTTAAACCAAACAAGCCTGTCTAAAAACACGCTCAAAGCGTTATTAAAAGGTTTGATCAAACGCCTATCTAACGACAGATTCAGCCAGAATGAACTCAATGATACTTTAATACTCTCCTTATTAGATGGCTATATCCAAAACAAAAACAAAGCGTTTAGCCCCCTTTTAGGCGCGCTTGAAGAAAAATTCATCCGTTTAGAAAAGCTAGAAAAAGAAAGGCGATCTTTAGAAGATAAAAAGCGTTTCCAAAAGGATTTAGAAGAGCGTTTGAATTTTGAAAAAATGAAATTAGAGAGATTGGATTTAAAAGAAGATGAATACGAACGCCTTTTAGAGCAAAAAAAATTGCTTTCCAGTAAGGAAAAATTGAACGATAAAATCGCTCTGGCGTTAGAGGTGCTAGAAAATACCCACAAAATCACGCATGCTTTAGAGAGCGTGGGCCATAGCACTGAGTTTTTAAAAAGCGCTTTATTAGAAGCGAGTGCTCTATTGGAAAAAGAGCAGGCTAAATTAGAAGAGTGCGAGCGTTTGGATATTGAAAAAGTGCTAGAAAGGCTTGGTGCACTAAGCGGGATCATTAAGGATTATGGGAGTATTACGCATGCTAAAGAACGATTAGGGCATGTTAAAAACGAATTGCATAACCTAAAAGAAATTGATAACCATTGCGAAACTTACCACAAAGAAACAGAGCAACTAAAAACCGAATGCTTGAAATTGTGCGAAGAAATAAGCGGCTTTAGAAAAGAGTATTTAGCCGGTTTTAACGCTCTTTTAAGCGCTAAAGCGAAAGATCTGCTTCTAAAAAGCCCTAGTTTGGTTTTAGAAGAAGCCCCCATGAGCGAAAAAGGCGCTCAAAAACTCGTTTTGAATTTACAAAATTCCCAATTAGAAACCTTAAGCTCTGGAGAATACAGCCGTTTGAGGTTGGCGTTCATGCTTTTAGAAATGGAGTTTTTAAAGGATTTTAAAGGCGTGTTGGTGTTAGATGAAATGGATTCCAACCTGAGCGGTGAAGAGAGTTTGGCGGTTTCTAAAGCCCTTGAAACCTTAAGCAGCCATTCCCAAATCTTTGCCATTTCGCACCAAGTCCATATCCCAGCGCTCGCTAAAAACCATATTTTAGTCTTCAAAGAAAACCACAAAAGTCTCGCCAAAACCCTTAATAACGAAGAAAGGGTTTTAGAAATCGCGCGCATGATAGGGGGGAGCGAGAATATAGAGAGCGCGATCTCTTTCGCTAAGGAAAAATTAAAGGCGCAAGAATGAAATTTTTTCTTTTAAAGAAATTCAGCGAATTTTTAAACGCTCAAACGCATT
Organism: Helicobacter sp. 219-2; assembly: GCF_030053225.1. NCBI lineage: Bacteria > Pseudomonadati > Campylobacterota > Epsilonproteobacteria > Campylobacterales > Helicobacteraceae > Helicobacter > Helicobacter sp. 219-2. The sequence goes on from NZ_JASGBS010000001.1 coordinate 26,517, forward strand.
TTAACCTCAAACGCTTGAGTGCATCTGGTTTTTTATTAGAGACTTTTTCCAAAGAAAAACACGCCTTTGTTGTAGATTTGAACACGCCTTATATCGGTTTGTCAAAAAAACCCCCAGAGAGCGTTTTAAAAAACACCCTAGCGTTAGATTTTTGTTTGAATAAATTTACTAAAAACGCCAAAATCTTACAAGCAAACATCATTGATAACGATCGGATTTTAGAAATCACAGGCGCTAAAGATTTGGCTTATAAGAGTGAAAATTTTATTTTGCGTTTGGAAATGATCCCTAAAAAAGCCAATCTCATGATTTTAGACAAAGAAAAATGCGTGATAGAGGCCTTTCGTTTTAATGACAGAGTCGCTAAAAACGATATTTTAGGGGCATTGCCTCCTAATACATACGAGCATCAAGAAAGGGATTTGGATTTTAAGGGATTGTTAGACATTTTAGAAAAAGATTTTTTATCCTATCAGCATAAAGAATTAGAACACAAAAAAAATCAAATCATCAAGCGATTAAATATGCAAAAAGAACGCTTGAAAGAAAAATTAGAAAAACTAGAAGATCCTAAAAATTTACAATTGGAAGCGAAAGAATTGCAAACTCAAGCTTTGCTATTGCTCACTTACCAGCATTTAATCAATAAGCATGAAAGTTGCGTGGTTTTAAAGGATTTTGAAGATAAAGAATGCATAATTGAAATTGATAAGAGCATGCCCTTAAACGCTTTTATCAATAAAAAATTCACTCTCAGCAAAAAAAAGAAACAAAAATCGCAATTCTTGTATTTAGAAGAAGAGAATCTAAAAGAAAAAATCGCCTTTAAAGAAAATCAAATCAATTATGTTAAAGGAGCAAAAGAAGAAAGCGTTTTAGAAATGTTTATGCCGGTAAAAAATTCTAAAACCAAACGCCCGATGAGCGGGTATGAAGTGCTGTATTATAAGGATTTTAAAATCGGTTTAGGGAAAAACCAAAAAGAGAATGTCAAACTCTTACAAGACGCAAGAGCGAATGATTTATGGATGCATGTAAGAGATATTCCTGGATCGCATTTGATCGTTTTTTGCCAAAAGAATACGCCCAAAGATGAGATCATTATGGAATTAGCCAAAATGTTGATTAAAATGCAAAAAGATGTGTTTAATAGTTACGAAATTGACTACACGCAACGAAAATTTGTCAAAATCATCAAAGGAGCTAATGTCATTTACTCAAAATACCGAACTATTAGTCTAAAGGACACTTAAACACTTAAGGAGGTTAGCATGGGTGTTTCAGCTTTAGGCAATGTAACTTATATCAACCAAAACGCTCCTTTAAATTCTGCTATCCAACAGGGTGCGAGGAGTGATATGCTGGATTTAGCGCAAAGCTTTCAAAATAAGCTTGAATTAGCCCAAGAAACAAGGGCGTTAGAAAACATGCAAGCTATTAGCGATAAAGATCCTAAAGACGGCTCTAAAAACCGCTATCAAAACAGCCAAAGGGCTAATGCGTTTGGCTTGGAAGAAGAAGAAATTGAATTGTGGCATGAAGAGCATTTGTTGGATATTGTGGGGTAGGATTAAACTAAAGGGTTAAGATATCTTGAAATGGATTTTTTAATTTGGTTTAAGTAAAACTTGATGTAGGTTTTACTTAATTATTATATTATATTTATACTTTCTTTCTGCTATTAAAATAATTTAAACAATAAACATAAAAATATTTTTTATGTTAACTTGCTATTATATTTATGATATTGTATAACCTATGTCAATGGAAGCTATAACTTTAAAAGCATATAGAAAAGGCTTTTTAAAAGGACACACAAATGAGTGAACCATTAGAAACATTAGACAAAGACAAACAAGCGATGAGCGAAGCGATTAAAAAAGATATTGAAAAAGACAAAGAAAACCTCGCTCGAGTAGAAGCCGATAGAGACGAAAAAGGCTACGAAAAAGACGATGACAAAAAAGCGCAAAAGCTTGACAAAGAAATCGCTAAGGACAAAGCAAGCCCTAATGAGGATAAGCTTTATGAAGAGGACGACAGAGTTAAACGAGACAAAGAACGAGACGATGCCCTCCGTGATAAAGAAAAAGCTAAAGACGACGCATGCATGGTCAGAGCCGACGAGGATACCATAGACGACGACGAGGAATATGGTGATGATGATAAGTTAAGAGACGAGATTTTAGGTGTTATGGAAGAGCTATGCGACACCCTAAATGATAGCCTTAATTTCAAAAAAGTAGTTTGCATGGGCATTAAGGTTTCAATTGCGTTCAAATTTCTAATTTTTTGCTCTCAATCTTTTAGAAAAAATTCAGATTCTAAGGATCTATCTTTTCGTTAGGATTATTGGAGCGATTGGTTTTATCGCATTTAAATGAAAAATTTTTGCCGTCAAACGCTCTAAGGACAAGACCTGATTGTTTGCACAATTCCAATGCTTTGTTAAGCTTTTGATTTCTTATCTCTTCCAATTGTTTAATATTCGTATCAAGATAGGCTTCATAGGTTTCTTCTGTCATTATAGTTACTCCAAATGTTAAAATCCTATAGCCTTTATCTTGATGATAGGTTTTAAGTGCAACAAAGATCACTAAAGCATAAACACCTAGAAGCACCAATAACCAAAGAGTTATTTTGCTAGCTATGATTAATGCTTTTTTCACTTCAATACCTAAACATAGGATTATCAAAAATAATCAAACATTTTAGTATTGTTTTGTGGCTGTGTATTTTGATGATTGGAGTTAAGAATGTTGTTTGTAGGGTTTTCTAAGGGCTTTTTTGTAGCCGGCTCATCGCATTCAAACGAAAAATTGGTGTTATCAAATTTTTTAAGAACACGATTTTGTTGTTTGCAAAATTCTAAAAACTTTTGAAAATTCTCTTGAGATTTTTTTTCTTGCTCTTCTTTTTGCCTACGCTGTTCTTTAAGATTTTTTTCTCTTAAAAGCTCTGTATGCCACCTTGAGATTTCAGCGTCTCTTTTAACTTCTGCTTCTTCTAATCCAATATTGCTAAGTTTTTTAAACTTAATACAATTTTCAAGAGATTTGAATAAAGAAAGACATAAAGAATCTTCAATTTCTAATTCATCTAGTTGCTTGCCAATTTTATACTGAAACCAAATATTATTCATGTGTAATTCCTTGTTAAAAATTATTATTCTACCAAAAATAGAATAAGACAAAAATTCTAGCTATTTTGTTTTGAACTTTTAAGGGTTAGGTTTTTAACAAGCTTATAAACCCACTTAATCCTAACTTGATTAAAGAAATCACAAAGGCGTTAGTAAGGATTAACAATAATGTAAAAATAAACAACGAAAACATACAGTAATCCAATGCTGATATTTACACCATAACCGCAAAAGTGGTATTGTTAGAAAATCGCCTTAAAAAGCTACAGAAAGAAGTAGCCAAGCTAAACCAAGCTAAAAAATAGACTTCAAATTAGCCCCTAGTTAAAAAGGGGCTTCCTTGCTTTAAAAAACAAACGATACCGAACTATACCATAATCTTTTATTTTTGTTATAATCTAGCTATGAGCATGGATAACAAAGACAACGATGAAGTCAATATCATACAAGAATACAAAAAGATATATGATGAGTGTGAAATAACCGATAAAATCAAAATACTAGGCAACATTCAAAAGTATCAAATGGATATGCTAAATTTCACCCCTAATCAAACCCACTTAAACAGCTTTCGTTTAACTGGTTGCTTTTATGATATTTAACAGACCCTTTGTCTTCTCAAAAAGAGGAAATGGCACTAGAGTCTCTTGGTGTCTGGCTCTTGGGGGTCTTTTGATCAGGGTGTTAGCGCATTTGGAAAAATCAATCAAATCCATTGTTGTTTTGATGTAACTGGGCAAGTTTAATAAGCATATTTCAAAGAGTTTATAGCTCGCTAAAGCGTCCGCATAGGCTCTATGGCTGACTTCTATACCAAACCCTAAAAGCTCTTTTAAAAAGCTCAAAGAATAACGCATGGACAAAATGGCTCGTTTGGATAAATCCAAAGTGCAAAGCTTTAAATTCAATAAGGGGCAATGCAATTTTTCTACAAAATAACGCCCTAAAAAGTTGTAATCAAAATTAGCGTTATGGGCCACAAACACGCTATTGCCTAAAAAAAGCCGCAATTCTTGCAAAGCTTCATGCGCGCTTGGGGCGTTTAGGGTGTCTTCATAAGCGATGCCTGTAAGCTCAGCGATATAATCAGGAACGCTTTTGACTTTCACAAGGGTTTCAAAACGATTGATGATTTCCCCCCCCTTCACTTGCACGGCTCCGATTTCTAAAATCTCATGTTTTAGGGGGCAAGAGCCGGTGGTCTCTAAATCAATAAAGGAAAAAACCTCATCTTTAAGGGGGGTTTTAAGGTTTTTGAGCGTGATTAAATTTTCGCTCGTTTCTACGAAATTAAGCCCGCACGCTTTTAAATATTCCAAATTGACTTCATCATAAATAAGGCGAGAGAGCGATTTTTCTAGCATGCCCAAGCTTAAATCCTGGTGCTTTAAGCGAGCGATTAGGGCTTGAATGTCTTTATGCAAGAGGCTGTCTGACATTCTGTAAGCCTTCAATAGCCAGCTTACGATCTTTAGATTTAAAAATATAACTCCCTGAAACCACCACATCCACGCCCGCTTGTTGGAGTTCAAAGATATTTTTATCATTCACGCCCCCATCCACTTCTAAAAGACAGCCAGGGTTGTAGCGCTTAATCAATTCTTTAACTTTTAAGCATTTTTCTAGCACCAAATCTAAAAACTTCTGCCCGCCAAAGCCCGGATTCACGCTCATTAAAAGCACTAGCCCCACGCTCTCTAGCAAGTATTTAAGGCTTTCTTCATGCGTGTGGGGGTTTAGAACAACACCTGGCGTGATGCCTGCATTTTTAATGAGTTGCAACACCCTATGGGGGTGCTTTTCATTTTCTGCATGAATGCTGATGATTTGCGGGTTTAAAGGGGCGAACAATCCCACAAAAAAGCTCGCATTTTCTACCATTAAATGCACATCTAAAGGCACTTTGCTCATTTTGGTAACATTCTCTAAAACCACAGGCCCCATGGTTAAGTTAGGCACATAATGCCCATCCATCACATCCACATGCAAAAAATCAGCGTTACTCACGCTCTCTATCTCTTTGGCTAAATGCATAAAATCAGCGCTCAAAAGGCTTGGGGCTACTTTCAAAATACTTCCCTATTTCCAATGTTTTCAAGTAAAATATTAGCATCTTTAATCAAATCATAAAAGGGTTTTTATGGATTACAAACATTTTAAAGGCAAGCATGCAAGCATCGTTATAGAAATCATCAGTCTTTTAGAAAAAGGGGTTAAAAAAGCCCAAGAGATTTTAGAAAAGCCGGACGCTGGGAGTTACACCAAGCTAGAAAACAGCAGTGGGGATACGCCTATTAAAGCGGATTTAGCCCTAGACAAATTTTTAGAAGAAAATTTTTTGAGTTTAGAAAATGTGAAAAGCGTTTTTAGCGAAGAAAAAGAAACGCCCGTTACTAAAGAAAACGGCTCTTATTTGATCGCTTATGACCCACTAGACGGGAGCTCAGTGATGGAGGCGAATTTCTTGGTGGGCACGATTATAGGGGTTTATGAAAAGGATTATAAGGCGCAAAATTTAGCCGCAAGCCTTTATGTGGTTTTTGGGCATAAAATAGAATTAGTGGTGGCTTTAGAAGAAGTTTATCGTTACGGGTTTTACCAGAACAAGTTCCATTTTATAGAAACCATTGTTTTAGAAAATAAGGGTAAAATCATCGCTAGCGGAGGCAATCAAAAGGATTTTTCTTTAGGCTTAAAAAAGGCTTTAGAAGGGTTTTTTGCAGAAAATTACCGCTTACGATACTCAGGATCTATGGTGGCTGATGTCCATCATGTGTTGGTTAAAAAAGGCGGAATGTTTTCCTACCCGCAAAAGAAATTGCGAAAGCTTTTTGAAATCTTTCCTTTAGCCTTGATGGTTGAAAAAGCCAAAGGGGAAGCGTTTTATTTTGATAAGGGGGTTAAAAAGCGCCTGCTAGATCAAAGCGTAGAAAGCTACCATGAAAAAAGCGAATGCTATTTAACCAGCCAGCATGAAGCTCACATTTTAGAAAAATATTTAAAGGGAGAATGATGCAAAATAGCGCTAAAAAATTAGAATATGAAGAGCGTTTTAATGACGCTCTTTTGAAATTGCAAGCATGCCAAGAAGAAAAACAAGTAGCGAGCTGCTTGAAATGCGAGAAGGTTTTGAAATGCGAGATTCGCAACAGCTATGTGGATGCGGCTTATGAGAGCATGAGTTTAGGCGAAGCGGGCGGGTTTGATTTTAATTAAAATGGGCTAAAATGGTTAGTAATACTACCTTACAAAAAAATTTAGACGCTTTTTACACCCACCCCAAGATCGCACGATTTTGTTTGGATTTATTAAAAGATCTCATCCATCAAAATCTAGGGCTAGGCTTAAACGCGTTCCATTTTTTAGAGCCAAGTGCAGGGAGTGGGAGCTTTGTTGGTGCGTTAAAAGGATTAGGGATTGCTGATTGTCTCGCCCTTGATATTGCCCCTAAAGCTCAAGGCATTCAAAAAAAAGATTATTTGTTGGAATTGATTGAGTTTAACAAAAAGCGTGTCATTGTTGGCAACCCTCCTTTTGGGCATAGGGGGAAACTGGCTCTAGATTTTTTAAACAAATCTTTAAACGAAGCGCCTATTGTAGCGTTTATCTTGCCCAATTTATTCAAACGCTACTCTATTCAAAAACACATTGATAAGCGTGCAAAATTGGTTTTAAACGCTGATTTAGAAAAAAACGCTTTTATTTTTAATGAACGACCCTATGATGTGAAATGCGTTTTTCAAATCTATATGCATAAAAATATCGCCCTAAATCTTAAAGACGAGCGCATCATTGCTCCCCCAAAAATCCGCCATAATGACTTCATCACTTATATTCATAACAACACGCCACACACCCTTAAGTATTTCAACAAAGAAAAATACCAATGGGATTTTGCAGTAGTGAGACAGGGCTTTTATGATTACAACGAAAAGATCACCAATGCAAATTTATTGATTAAAAACCGACAATATTTTTTTATTAAAGCCCACTCTAAAGAAGCTTTAAGGATTATCCATAAAATTGATTTTAACAAACTCGCTCATAAAAACACGCAAGTTTTAGGGTTTTCTACTTATGATTTTGTGGAAGAATATTGCAAATTAAAGGAAATGCATGCTTGAAAAAGTGTTTCAAGAAATTACCCATAAAAGAAAGTTTTTTGCAAGTTCTAGCACAGGGGAGCAGTTTGAAAACAATTTTAGGAATGAGTTAAAAAAACACTTTAGCGAAATCAACGGCGATTTAATAGAAGGATTAAGCCATATTGAAGAAAAGCCTAATAAGGAAATCAAAACCACTTTTAACCAACTCAAAAAGCAAGTTTTAGAAAAAAATCACAAAGAAACCCTTAAAAACCCTTTTTCAAAGCTTACAAGCCATTTTTTATACCAACCTTTTGGCTCACAAAATTACCCTGATTTTTTGGTTTTTATTTTTGATTATGTGGTGGGGATTGAAATCAAGTTTTCTAAAAACGATAAGGGTGAAAAAAATATTCAAACATCTCGCCCCATGTGGAATTCAAACCTGCCTAAACCCAATGCGATTTATGTGTATGGAGTCGCTAATGCAGACATCACTTTTTTTAAAGGATCAGATATTTTGAGTTATGAAACCAGAGAGGTCTTGCTCAAGTATTTTGATACTTTAGATAAAGATGAAGAAAGTTTGAAAAACGCCTTAAAGGATTTAGAAAACCCTTTTGGGTTTGCCCCCTACATCAGAAAAGCTTATGAGCATAAAAAGGAATTTTCTAACCACCACCAGATTGAAAGCTTCTTTTCGCACAACCACATTTTAAGAGAGCAGAATGTCTTAAAATTTTTGAAAACGCTCACTCATTAGGTGGCAGAAGCAATTAAAAAAAAGACAGAGAGAATTAGTGCGCATAGAAGCAAATAAGAGTAAAAACAGCCACAAAATGATGATACCACTAATTAACACGCTTTCAGGAAAAACCAATACACTATTAAAATTTTGGCAAAATCCATAATTTTTAAGGCTTAGATGGTTTTCAAAAAAATATTCGTATTGAAAAATTTGACCGATACCACGCACATACTCGCTCACCCCAATAGCTCCGCTTTTACACTCTATAATGGCTCTAACTTTATTTCTTTCAAAAAGCGTGAAATCTGCCGTAATGCCATTAATGCAAGCGTCTTCTCTTAACAGCTTAAAATCCTTATAATCCATTTCTAAAATAGAGCAAATATCTTTTTGAATGTTGTTGTTGCTAGCGATTAAGTCTTGGAAGTCTTTTTCTAATCTGTAAGGCATGTTAGTTTTTGATGGTTAAAGTTAGTTTTTAAAGCACAAAAATGCGCTTTAAAAACCCTATTTCATTTGCAAAGCCACTTCTTCAGCGAAATTTTCTGCCTTTTTCTCAATGCCTTCGCCCAATTCAAAACGAACATACTCAGTGATTGTTAAATCATCATCCCACTCTTTGGAACAATCAGCAACCACTTGAGCGATAGTTTTTTTATCGTCCATGACATAGAATTGCCCTAAAAGGGTTAGGCGTTGATCAATAAGGGTGTTATCAGCGATAAATCTTTCCATTTTTCCAGGAACGATTTTATCCCAGATTTTTTCAGGCTTGCCCTGTGCTTTTAATTCGTCTTCAAAGGCTTTTTTTTGATGGGCTAAAACTTCATCGCTCAATTCAATGCGACTCCCAAAAGTAGGAATGTTTTTTAAAGGTTTGCCCAAGCGTTTAGCCTCTTCATTGTCTTTTTCAATTTCAGCGATCAAGGCTAAAGTTTCTTTTTTGACAAAATCAAGGCTAAAGTCTTTGCTGTCTAATACTTGAGGTTTCATCGCTGCGGCATGCATAGCGATGTTTCGGGCCAGTTCCACCACTTTTGGAGCGTTTTTCTCATTATCGTATTTTATGGCGATTAACACGCCCACTCTGGCGTTAGAATGCGCATAACCATTGATGATGTGAGAGCTAGGGGCTTTTAAATGAGCGATTTTTCTCACTAAAATGTTTTCACCAATCACAGCGATTTGAGAGTGCAAATATTCTTCAAAAGGCTTGTTGTCTAACGGGCTTTTAAGCAGTTCTTCTGTGGTATGGATATTGTGGGCTTTGATCGTTTCTAAAGTTTTTTTCACCAATTCCTTAAAGCCCTCATTTTTAGCCACAAAATCCGTTTCGCTATTGATTTCTACCATCATCGCGCTTTTAAAATCAGGTGCTACTTCTAAAGCGACCACGCCCTCAGCAGCGATCCTATCGGCCTTTTTAGCGGCTTTACTCAAGCCTTTTTCGCGCAAGAAATCAATAGCCTTTTGCAAATCTCCAGCCACTTCTACAAGGGCTTTTTTGCAATCCATCATGCCCGCATCGGTTAAGTCCCTTAATTTTTTGACTAATTGAGCACTAATTCCTGACATTATTCGGCTCCTTGAGTGATTTCTTTTTGGATTTCAGCGAGCATTTCTTCTTTTTCTTCATTGCTCACATACTCTATTTCTTCGCTATTTTCATCCGCATGGACGATTTCTTCTTGCATGAGTTCTCGCCCCTCTAAAATCGCTTCGCTCATTTCTTTACAAAATAGCCTAATAGAGCGGATCGCATCGTCATTTCCAGGAATGGGATAATCCACTAAATCAGGATCGCAGTTAGTGTCTAAGGGAGCCACGATAGGGATATGGAGTTTTCTGGCTTCAGCGACAGCGATTTTTTCTTTAGCCACATCAATCACAAAAATCATATCAGGGATTTTTTTCATGTGGCGCACCCCGCCAAGATATTTATCCAGCTTTTCTTTTTTCCTTAAAATCATGAGCTTTTCTTTTTTAGTCAATAAATCAATTTGACCGCTATTTTCCATTTCTTCAATGATTTCTAATTTCCTCACTGATTTCCTAATGGTGCTAAAATTAGTCAGCATGCCACCAAGCCAGCGGTAATTGACATAAGGGACTTGAATGCTTTCAGCAAATTCTTTCAAAGTTTCATTGGCTTGTTTTTTAGTGCCTACAAACATGATGCTCTTGCCTTGAGCGCTCGCATCGCGCACGATGTTATAAGTGTATCTAAAATAGCGCAAAGTTTTTTGCAAATCAATGATATGGATATTTTTCCTAACGCCAAAAATGAATTTCTTGGTTTTAGGGTTCCAACGCCTTGTTTGGTGTCCAAAATGCACACCGCATTCTAATAAATCTTTCATGGTTACCATGAGAATATTCTCCTTAAAGTTATTTTGGTTCTCTTCCTCCATGCTCATTTGATTCTTAAATTTCTTAAGAACACCTAAATACAAGGATTAGCATGTGTGAATTTGACGCTGTCTTTGCCTTTGATTCCTATAAAATGATAGAAAAACGACAAAACCCTATGATTATAGCAAAAGATTAGGGTTTTTTAGCTTAAGCAAAAAAGGCTTTTAGGTTATAATAAAGACAAAATAGAATTTTAGGATAGATCTAATGGATACCAAAAGACAATGCATGGCTTTAAAGGCTTCAGCAGGAAGCGGGAAAACTTTCGCTTTGAGCGTGCGGTTTTTGGCCCTATTGTTTAAGGGGGCTAATCCTAGCGAGATTTTAACGCTCACTTTCACTAAAAAGGCCACCGCCGAAATGAAAGAGCGCATTTTAGACTATTTAAAAATTTTGCAAAAAGAAAACCTTGAAGATGAAAAAGAAAAAGAAAAATCCCAAAATATCCTAAAAGAATTAGAAGAAAAATACCGCTTAAACCCTAGTTTTGTGCAAAATAGGGCTCAAGAAATCTACCAACGCTTTTTAAACGCCGAAATTAGAATCAGCACCATTGATGCGTTTTTCCAAAGCATTTTAAGGAAATTTTGCTGGTTTGTGGGGTTGAGCGCGAATTTTGAAGTCAATGAAGACACAAAAGCGCACCAACAACAGCTCAATGAGAGTTTTTTGAGCGCTTTAAATAATGAACAGCTTGAGGAGTTGAGCGTTTTTATCACCCAATGCTTAAGTTATGATAGTTACACAAGCGATTCTGTTTTAGAGTGGCTGCGTTTTTTAAAAAACAAGCTCTATTTATTTGATCCCAATAAGAAAGATCCTGTATTTGATGAAGAGAGGTTTTTAGAAAAACTAAGAAGCTTAAACCAACAAATTCAAAGCGTAGAAACAGCGTCAAATGAGGCTAAAAAAGCCATTAAGTGCGATGATTTTAGGGAGTTTTTAAACAGCTCTTTAACCTGGCTTGAAAAAAAGAGCGAATACCGCTATTTCAAAAAATTCAAAGATGAAATCCCCACTTTAGAGAGCGAATGCGAAGAGATTGAAAACGATCTAAAACGCTATTATGAAGCCAGAGAAAGCGCATTGTTTAAAAAATTCCCTAAATTCATCCAGCTTTATGATAAAGCCACTTCTAAAATCCAATCCCTAGATTTTGATGCGATTAAAGATAAAGTCCATGCCTTATTGAATGGTTATGAAGAAATGCCAGCGGAGTTTTTTTATTTCAGATTGGACAGCAGGATCGCACACATTTTGATTGATGAATTTCAAGACACGAGCTTGAACGATTATAAGATTTTAGCCCCTTTTATTGATGAGATTAAGGCCGGGATAGGGCAAGCTAAATGGCACAGGAGCGTGTTTTTTGTGGGCGATGTCAAACAGAGCATTTATGGCTTTAGGGGGAGTTTTAGCTCCTTATTTGAAAGCGTTTCTAAGGATTTTTACCACGATAATTTGGAGTTCAACCACCGCAGTTCGCCTTTGATCATTAATTATGTGAATACCATTTTTAAAAAGGCTTATCAAAATTCCCCCACCGCTTATTTGGAGCAAAAATACCCTAAAGCTTCCAGTAATAATCATGCTAGAGACGGCTATGTTAAAGTCTCTTTAGTGGCTGATGAAAGAGAATTGTTATTAAAACAAATCTTGCAAGAAGCTAAAAACCTTTTAGAGCATCGCATTGAGCCTAAAGACATTACCCTTTTATGCGCCACTAATGATGACGCTTTAGAAATCAAAAATTATTTGCAAGAGAATTTGAGCGCGATTCGCCCAAGCACGGAATCTAGCGCTAAATTGTCTCAATTTGTAGAATCTAAAATCATTAAGAACGCTTTAGAATACGTTCTAGCTGAAGAACCTTACAAGCCCTTTTACAAGCACAGCGTTTTAAAACTCGCTGGATACTTGCATGATGATGTTATCGCTTTAGCTGGTTTTAACCCTAAAAAAGAGAGCGTGGCAGGCTTTGTGTGGAAAGTGATGGAATTGTTTGAACTTTATACAGAGTGCGCGCAAATCTGCTTGGAGTTGGCGGTTGGGTGCGAAGATGCGAATGAATTTTTAGAAAAATTAGAGGCTAAAGAGATCGCTTCCTTCAAAGCAGAAGGTGCACAGATTATGACTATCCATAAATCTAAAGGCATGCAATTCCCTTATGTGATCGTGTGCGAACGCTTGGGCAAGCCTAAAACGAATAACTCCAATCAATTCCTTGAAGAATATGATGGCACAGAGCTTACGCGCCTTTATTACAGAATGAAAAATCGTGAGGTGGTGGATAAAGATTACGCTAGGGCTTTAGATAAAGAAGAAGCGGCTAAAGATCATGAAGAAACCAATGTGTATTATGTCGCATTCACTAGGGCTGAGTTAGGGCTGATTGTCGTGGCTAAAGACAAAAAAGGGATGCGTGAAAAATTGGATCTTGCGCCTTTAGAAGAGGGAGAAATCGCGCCGGTTATTTCTTCTCAAAAAGAGCCTTTGATCAAAAGCGTTTTAATCAAACCCCATGCCTATGGCGAGCAAGTCCAAGAGATAGAAGAAGAGCCTAGCGATTATGAAAAGAATAACGACCAGGAAGCGATCAATTTTGGTATCGCCTTGCACAAGGGATTAGAATACCAATACGCTTATCGCATTCCTAAAAAAAGCGTTTTAGAATATTTAAACTACCATCATGGTTTTTATGGTTTGGATTACCAAGCGTTAGAAGAAAGTTTAGAGCTTTTTGAAAACGATGCAAAGATACAAGCTCTTTTTAAAAATTTGGCTTTAAGGGGTGAAGTGGCTTTTTTATTTGAAGGGGTTGTGTCTAGGATTGATGTTTTATTGTGGGATAAGGGGCAAAATTTGTATGTTTTAGATTATAAAAGCTCTCAAAATTACCAGCAAAGCCATAAGGTGCAAGTTTCTCATTACGCTGCGTTTTTGCAAACTCAAGCCCCCCATTTTAAGATACAAGCGGGCATTATTTACGCTCATAAAAGACTGCTTGAAAAATTATGGGTTTGAAATTAAAAATTTTAAGGTTGTCTATGAATATCAAAAAAACAGAAAACGCGCTCAGTGTAACGCTTAAAAACTTTATTAAAAGCGAGTCTTTTGGAGGGATTTTCCTTTTTTTAAACGCTGTTTTAGCGATGGTGGTGGCTAATTCGTTTTTAAAAGAAAGTTATTTTGCACTATGGCACACCCCTTTTGGGTTTCAAATAGGGGATTTTTTCATCGGCTTTAGTTTGCATCACTGGATTGATGATGTCTTAATGGCGTTATTCTTTTTAATGATAGGATTAGAGATCAAGCGAGAATTATTATTTGGGGAGCTATCCAGTTTCAAAAAAGCTTCTTTTCCTGTGATTGCGGCTATAGGGGGCATGATAGCCCCAGGATTGATTTATTTTTTTCTTAACGCTAACACGCCTTCTCAGCATGGTTTTGGGATCCCTATGGCAACAGATATTGCGTTCGCTTTAGGCGTGATCATGCTTTTAGGCAAGAGGGTGCCAACCGCTTTAAAGGTTTTTTTAATCACTCTAGCGGTGGCTGATGACTTGGGGGCTATTGTGGTGATCGCACTTTTTTATACCACGAATTTAAAATTCGCATGGCTTTTAGGGGCTTTAGGGGTGGTTCTTATTTTAGCTGTATTAAACCACTTGAATACCCGCTCGCTTATCCCTTACTTGCTTTTAGGGGTGTTGCTTTGGTTTTGCGTGCATGAGAGCGGTATCCATGCGACGATTGCTGCAGTGATTTTAGCTTTTATGATACCGGTGAAGATCCCTAAAGATTCTAAAAATGTAGAGCTTTTAGAGCTGGGCAAGCGATACGCAGAAACGAGTTCAGGAGCGCTTTTGACCAAAGAGCAGCAAGAAATCTTGCATTCCATTGAAGAAAAAGCGAGCGCTTTACAAAGCCCCTTAGAAAGATTGGAGCATTTTTTAGCCCCCATTAGCGGGTATTTCATCATGCCCTTATTTGCGTTTGCAAACGCTGGGGTGAGCGTTGATTCTAGCATCAATTTAGAAGTGGATAAGGTGCTTTTAGGGGTTATTTTAGGGCTTTGTTTGGGCAAGCCTTTAGGGATTTTCTTAATCACTTTTATAAGCGAAAAGCTTAAAATCACCGCGCGCCCTAAAGGCATCAGCTGGTGGCACATTTTAGGGGCTGGGCTTTTAGCAGGGATTGGCTTTACCATGTCTATGTTTATTTCTAATCTGGCTTTCACAAGCGAGCATAAGGACGCTATGGAAGTGGCAAAAATTGCAATTTTACTGGGATCTTTGATTTCTGGGATCATAGGGGCTTTGTATTTATTTTTATTAAACCAAAGAGCGGCTTTAAAGAAATAGCTAAAAATGCTATAATTTGAGGTTAAAACATCTTTTAAGGGAATTAAATGGGACAAATTAAAGACATTCTAACGACGCTTTTACCCCTTGTGGTGCTGTTACTTATTTTTTATTTTTTGATTGTTCGCCCGCAACGCCAGCAACAAAAAAAGCACAAAGAAATGATAGAGGGCTTGAGTAAGGGCGATAAAGTTGTTACTCAAGGCGGGTTGATCGTTGAGGTGCTTAAAGCGGAAGCGAATTTTTTTAGCGTGAAACTCAACGATGACACCACCGCTAAACTTTCTAAAAACTATATAGCGTTCAAATTAGACGAAGAAGCGGCACAAAATAACAACTAATGAAACTTTTTAACCCTCGCTTAATCGTTTTTATTTGCGCGCTTCTTTTAGGGGTAGGGTTTTCTGTGCCTTCTTTGCTAGAGACTAAAGGCCCTAAAATCACTTTAGGTTTGGATTTAAGGGGGGGGTTAAACATGCTTTTAGGGGTGCAAACCGATGAGGCTTTAAAAAACAAGTATTTAAGCTTGGCGTCCGCTTTAGAATACAACGCTAAAAAGCAAAATATCTTGCTTAAAGACATTAAATCCAGCCTGGAAGGGATCAGTTTTGAGCTTTTAGATGAAGATGAAGCGAAAAAATTAGACGCGCTTTTAGTGGAATTGCAAGGTCATAGCCAGTTTGAAATCAAAAAGGAAGCGGAATTTTATAGCGTGAAACTCACCCCTTTAGAGCAAGAGGAATTGCGTAAAAACACGATTTTGCAAGTGATAGGGATCATTCGTAACCGCTTGGATCAATTTGGTTTGGCGGAGCCTGTAGTCATTCAGCAAGGTAAAGAAGAAATTTCGGTGCAATTGCCCGGTATTAAGACTTTAGAAGAAGAACGGCGCGCTAAAGAGTTGATTTCAAGGTCCGCTCATTTGCAGATGATGGCGGTGGATGAAGAACACAACAAAGATGCGATGAAAATGACGGATTTAGAGGCTCAAAAATTAGGCAGTGTGTTGTTATCGGATGTGGAAATGGGGGGTAAAATCTTACTCAAAGCGATCCCCATTTTAGATGGCGAAATGCTTACAGATGCGAAAGTGGTGTATGATCAAAACAACCAGCCGGTGGTGAGCTTCACGCTAGATGCGCAAGGGGCTAAGATTTTTGGGGATTTCTCAGGCGCGAATGTGGGCAAACGCATGGCGATTGTTTTAGACAATAAGGTTTATTCAGCCCCGGTGATTAGGGAGCGTATTGGTGGGGGGAGCGGGCAGATTAGCGGGAATTTTAGCGTGGCTCAAGCGAGCGATTTAGCGATCGCTTTAAGGAGTGGGGCGATGAGTGCTCCCATTCAGGTTTTAGAAAAAAGAATTATTGGCCCGAGTTTAGGGAAAGACAGCATTAAAACTTCCATTATCGCTCTAGTTGGGGGTTTTATTTTGGTGATGGGCTTTATGGTGCTTTATTACTCTATGGCGGGAGTGATCGCTTGCATGGCGTTAGTGGTCAATCTTTTTTTGATTGTGGCGGTCATGGCGATTTTTGGAGCGACACTGACTTTACCGGGAATGGCGGGGATTGTTTTAACCGTGGGGATTGCCGTGGATGCTAATATCATTATCAACGAGCGCATTAGAGAGGTCTTAAGAGAGAATGAAGGCATCGCTAAGGCGATCCATTTAGGCTATATCAATGCGAGCCGGGCGATTTTTGATTCTAATATCACTTCCTTGATCGCTTCAGTGTTATTATACGCTTATGGCACAGGAGCGATTAAAGGCTTTGCCCTAACCACAGGCATTGGGATTTTAGCCTCTATTATCACCGCTATTGTAGGCACGCAAGGGATTTATCAAGCCCTTTTGCCTAAACTCACCCAAACAAAAAGCCTTTATTTTTGGTTTGGCGTGAATAAAAGAGCTTAGGAGAATTTATGGAATTATTCAAACAAACTAGAATCTTAAGCTTCATGCGTTATTCCAATTATGGGGTGGTTGTTTCAGCGATCTTAGCGCTTTTAGCGTTGGGGCTTTTGTTTTTTAAAGGGTTTTCTTTAGGGATTGATTTTGCGGGGGGGAGTTTGGTGCAAGTGCGTTACACTCAAAACGCCCCCATTAAAGAAGTGCGCGATCTTTTTGAAAAAGAAGCTCGCTTTAAAGGCGTGCAAGTGAGCGAATTTGGCTCTAAAGAAGAAATTTTAATCAAATTCCCTTTTGTAGAAACGGCTGAAAATGAAGATTTGAACGCTATCGTGGCCAACATTCTAAAACCCAGTGGCGATTTTGAAATCCGTAAATTTGACACTGTTGGTCCTAGAGTGGGGAGCGAATTGAAAGAAAAGGGCATTTTGTCGCTGATTTTAGCGTTAATAGCGATCATGGTTTATGTGAGTTTCCGCTATGAATGGCGTTTTGCTTTAGCGAGCGTCGTTGCGCTTGTGCATGATGTGATTTTAGTGGCAAGCTCAGTGATTGTTTTTAAGATTGATATGAATTTGGAAGTGATTGCGGCTTTGCTCACCTTGATCGGGTATTCCATTAATGATACGATCATTATTTTTGATAGGATCAGAGAAGAGATGCTCTCTCAAAAAACTAAAGATGCCATTCAAGCCATTAATGAAGCCATTTCTAGCACGCTCACGCGCACGCTTCTAACTTCTTTAACCGTGTTTTTTGTGGTGTTGATTTTGTGCGTGTTTGGGAGTAAGATCATTATTGGCTTTTCATTGCCCATGCTAATAGGCACGATTGTAGGGACTTATAGTTCTATTTTCATCGCCCCTAAAGTAGCGTTATTGTTGGGCTTTGATATGGATAAATATTATGAGAATGAGGCTAGAAAAATCAAAAAAGCTCAAGAGAAAGAAAAAATGCGCCGTTTGTATGAGGGCGGTCAAGTTTAAGGAGTTTCTATGGATTGGGGTCGGGTCGTTCATGTGCTGTTTAGCCTTATTTCTTTAACCACCATTGCAGGGTTTTTGTATGAGCCTAACACGGTAGTGTTGTTTGTAGCGTTAGCTTTAAACCTTATTTCTGTTACGCTTAAAATTGGGGTGTGTAAGCGTTTCGCTTCAGAGCTGTTGGCGAGCTCTTTAGCTACCGTGTTGCACCTCATACCGGCATTTGTGTTTTTACAGATTTTAAATAATTTGGTTACCGCTTACATGCTCATGATTGGGGCGTTGATTAGCAACGCTTTCAGTCTTATCTTTTTGTTGGTTGAAAGCGTTGTAACGAGCGAAACGGATTAAGGGGTAACGATGGATTTTATCAATATAGAAAAAAAATGGCAAGAATTTTGGTGGAAAAATAAGAGTTTTGAGCCTAAAGACGATTTTAACCTCCCTAAAAAATACATTTTGAGCATGCTGCCTTATCCTAGTGGGGAAATCCACATGGGGCATGTGCGCAATTACACCATTGGCGACGCTTTGGCGCGTTATTATCGTTTGCACCATTACAATGTGTTACACCCTATGGGGTTTGATTCTTTTGGGATGCCTGCAGAAAATGCGGCCATTAAGCATGGTATCCACCCTAAAACCTGGACTTATGAAAACATTGAAGCCATGCAAAAAGAGTTTGAAGCGTTAGGGTTTTCTTTTTCTAAAAATAGGGAATTTGCCACTTCAGATCCGGATTACACGAAATTTGAACAGCAATTTTTCATTGACTTGTGGGAAAAGGGGCTAGTCTATCGCAAGAAGGCCATGCTCAATTGGTGCCCTAACGATAAAACCGTTTTAGCTAATGAGCAAGTCATTGATGGGAGGTGTTGGCGTTGCGATACAGAAGTTATTCAAAAAGAACTCTATCAATATTATTTGAAGATCACAAATTACGCTGAAGAATTGCTCAAAGACTTAGAGGTTTTAGAAAACCATTGGCCTTCTCAAGTCCTAATCATGCAAAAAAACTGGATAGGGAAATCTAGCGGGTTGCAATTTGGTTTTAAAATCGCTGATGAGTGCTTGAAGGCTTGCAATGGCATTCAAGAAATTGAAGTTTTTACCACAAGAGCGGACACCATTTATGGCGTAACTTACATTGCCATCGCCCCAGAACACCCTTTAGTAGAGCATGCCATTAAGCAAGTGAGCCAAGAAGATTCAAAGATGATTAAAGCGATTTTAAACACGACTCAAAGAGAAAGAGCTTTAGAGAAAAAAGGGGCGTTTTTAGGCATTTACGCTATCCACCCTTTAACAAAGCAAAAAATCCCTGTGTGGGTGGCTAATTTCGCCCTAGCTAATTATGGCTCTGGGGCGTTAATGGGCGTGCCAGCCTGCGATGAAAGGGATTTTGAATTCGCCAATCTTTATCATATCCCTATTAAAGTGATCACTCAAAGCCCTCAAAATTTGCCCCACACCAAAGAAGAGGTTTTAAAAAATAGTGGGGAGTGGAGCGATCTTTCTAGCTCAGTGGCCAGAGAGCAAATCATCGCTTATTTTGAAAAAGAAAACCTTGGTAAAAGGGTGATCAACTACCGCTTGCAAGATTGGGGAGTGAGCCGTCAAAGGTATTGGGGAGCGCCTATTCCTATGATTCATTGCAAACATTGCGGGATTGTGCCTGAAACCCAATTGCCGGTAACTTTACCTGAAGACATTGTGGTTGATGGGGAGGGCAATCCGTTAGAAAAGCATGCGAGTTGGAAATTCACTCAATGCCCTAAATGCCACCAAAACGCTTTAAGAGAAACAGACACCATGGACACTTTCATCCAATCCAGTTGGTATTTCTTGCGCTACACCACGCCCAAAAATCAGCGTGAAAATCAAGCGTTTGATCAAAATTACTTGAAGTATTTCATGCCAGTGGATACTTACATTGGCGGCATTGAACATGCGATTTTGCACTTGTTATACGCGCGCTTTTTCACTAAGGCTTTAAGGGATTTGGGCTATCTTAATTTAGATGAGCCTTTTAAACAGCTTATCACTCAAGGCATGGTCTTAAAAGATGGCGCTAAGATGAGCAAATCTAAAGGCAATGTCGTTAGCCCTAAAGAGATACTTAAAAAATACGGGGCCGATGCAGCGAGGCTTTTTATCCTTTTTGCTGCCCCACCGGCTAAAGAGTTAGAGTGGAATGACAACGCTTTAGAAGGCGCACACCGGTTCATCAAGCGCTTATACGACAAAGCGAGCGTTATTAACCCCACTACTTCTAAGCCTGAATTTAAAGAAGTCAGCCTGAATGAAGCGGAAAAATTAGCTCGTAAAAAAGTCTATGAAGCGTTAAAAAAATCGCATGAAATTTTTAATAAGGCTGAAAGCGCTTATGCGTTTAACACTTTGATCGCAGGTTGCATGGAGGCTTTAAACGCTTTGGGCGCGCAAAATAATGAGCAAATTTTATGCGAGGGTTATTTTGTGTTGTTGCAAATTTTAGAGCCTATTATCCCGCACACGGCATGGGAGTTGAGCGAGAGGCTTTTTAAAAGAGAGAATTTCAAGCCTATAGCGATCGATGAAAGCGCTTTAGTGGAAGACTTTATGACTTTAGGGCTTACCATTAATGGCAAAAGGCGCGCGGAATTGAAAGTCAATATTAACGCTGATAAAGAAGAAATCATTATTTTGGCTAAAAAAGAATTAGAGAAATATTTAGAAAATGCGAGCGTTAAAAAAGAAATTTATGTGCCTAATAAGCTTGTTAATTTTGTTATCGCATGAGGGCTTTACTTTTTTTTATTTTGTTATTTTTGTTCAAGGGCTGTGGGTATAAGCCCATCGCCGCTTACGCTCAAAACGCTTTAGGCGATAGCATATACGTGAAACTCATTGTGAATTTGCCTAACCCTGAAAACTCTGTAGAGTTTAAGGATTTGATGAATCGTTTAGTCGTGCAACGCTTCCAAAGCCGCTTAGCGAGTGAAAAGGATGCGGATTCTATCATTATTATAGAAATCACGAATGTAACCGATACGAGTATCACGCAAAATAAAGAAGGCTTTACGACTTTCTATCGCGCAACCGTGTCTGTGAATTACACCTACGATAATAAAAGAGGCACACAAAAGACTTTTCAAAATAGCGGGTATTATAATTACGCTGTGAATTTGCAAGACCCCCTTAATACCTACCAGAACCGCTATTATGCTATCAATCAGGCTGTGGAACAAACTTTGACTAAATTTGTGGCTCAAATCGCTTATGAGGGGAAATTCAATAATGAAAAATAGCCCTTTGAATGGATTAAATGGATTAAAGGCGTTTTTAGAAACAAAGCCTAAGGAATACCACAAGTTTGATCCTAGCCGCTTCATTCAAATTTATAAAGATTTTAAAAACGCTTTTTTTGAGATTCAAGCGAAAGTCATTCATGTGGTAGGGACTAATGGTAAGGGCAGCACGGGGCGGTTTTTAACCCTTTTATTGGCCGATCAAAACTTTAAGGTGTTGCATTTCACCTCCCCTCATGTTTTTGAATTTAGGGAGCGCTTTTTTTTGAATGGTTCTATTGTTGGAGAAAGCGTTTTAGAAAACGCTCACCAGCAATTGCAATCACACGCTTTCAGCAGCGCTTGCTCGTATTTTGAATACGCTACCTTACTGGCCGTCATGCTCGCTAAAGATTGCGATTACTTGGTTTTGGAAGCAGGGCTTGGGGGGGAGTTTGACAGCACGAACGCTTTAGAAAAAACCCTAAGCATTTTCACCCCCATTGATTATGATCATAAGGAATTTTTAGGGGATAGTTTAGAAAGCATTGCACAAACTAAATTAAAAGCGATGAGCTCTCTTAACATCATCGCTCCCCAACAAGAACTGGTTTTAAATACGGCTCAAAAAATCGCCAAAGAAAAACATGCAAAATTGATTTTAGTCCAAAATAAAATTTCAAAAGGAGTCATGGATTATATTGAACGCCACCATTTAGCCCATTTTTTAGCGATGAATTTAGAAGTGGCTCTAAAAGCGTTTGAAACGCTTATGCCATGCAAAGAACAAGAAGTTTTAAAAAACCTAAAGCCCCTGGATTTAATCGGCCGTTGCGAGCTTTTAAGCCCTAATATCTTAATAGATGTCGGGCATAACCCCCATAGCGCCAAAGCCTTAAAAGAAGAGATTAAACGCATTTTTAACGCTAAAATCATTTTAATTTATAATTGCTATCAAGATAAGGACGCTTTTTTAGTGCTAGAAATTTTAAAGCCTGTGGTTAAAAAGGTTTTGATTTTAGAATTGCATCAAGAAAGGGTTATCAAATTGGAAAAGCTTAAAGGGATTTTAGAAACTTTAGGGTTAGAATACGCTTTGTTTGAAGATTTGAAAGAAAATGAAAATTATTTGGTATATGGCTCATTTCTGGTAGCCAACGCTTTTTATAAGCGCTATCCAAAGAAGAGGGATTGATGCCACAAAACCAGCTCATGATCACCATCATTGATGAATCAGGCTCTAAACAGCTCAAATTTTCTAAAAATTTAAAACGCAACCTCATCATTTCTGTTGTTATTTTTTTGTTGATCGTGGGGCTTGGCGTGGGTTTTTTAAAATTTTTAATCGCTAAAATGGATACGATGACAGGAGAAAGGAATGCGGTTTTAAGGGATTTTAGGGATTTGTATCAAAAAAATTACACTTTAACCAAAGAGATTAAAAACAAGCGAGAAGAGCTCTTTGTTGTGGGGCAAAAGATTCGCACGATAGAATCCTTGATTGAAGTCAAAAGAGGGGCTAATGGGGGCGTGCATCTTTATGATGAAGTGGATTTAGAAAATTTGAATCTGGCCCAAAAACATTTAGCGCTCATGCTCATTCCTAATGGCATGCCCTTGAAAACTTATAGCGCTATCAAACCCACCAAAGAAAGGAACCACCCCATTAAAAAAATTAAGGGTATTGAATCTGGGATTGATTTTATCGCACCCTTAAACACGCCTGTTTATGCGAGTGCTGATGGGATTGTGGATTTTGTGAAAACCAATTCTAATGTGGGGTATGGGAACTTGGTGCGCATTGAACATGCGTTTGGTTTTAGCTCCATTTACACGCATTTAGATCATGTCAATGTGCAGCCCAAAAGCTTTATCCAAAAAGGGCAGTTGATTGGCTATAGCGGGAAGAGCGGTAATAGCGGCGGCGAAAAATTGCATTATGAAGTGCGCTTTTTGGGTAAAATTTTAGACGCGCAAAAATTTCTAGCATGGGATTTAGATCATTTTCAAAGCGCTTTAGAAGAAAATAAATTTATTGAATGGAAGAATTTGTTTTGGGTTTTAGAAGACATTGTCCAGCTCCAAGAGCATGTGGATAAAGATGCGCTCATAAGCCAGTAAGGATTTTAGTGTTTTTAGACAGGCGTTTGATTGTGATGGTTACGGACTCTAAAGGGAGTCGTTATATTAATGTTCATATACTATTTCGTCAAATTGGCTTGTACGCGCTTTTGAGCGTTGTGGGATCTTTATTGTTTTTAGGCATTTCGCTACTGGTTTTAAATAAAGAGATTAAAAACATTGATAAGCAGCATGCCTTAATCAATAAGGAATTTGAGAAAAAAAGAGAAACGAATGAAAAGCTTTCTTTGCAAATGGATGAATTTTTAGACGATTTGCAACTTTCAGGGGAGCGCATCAACGATTTAGAAGAAGTGGTGGGGGTGAATAGGCCTGAAGAAAAAGAAGAGGGTAATTTTTCTAGCCGCTTGGATGTCGCTGGGATTACCGGGCTTCAAAAAAGCTTTATCATGCGCCTTATCCCTAATGACTACCCGCTAGAATCCTATCGGCGCGTTTCAGCCGCCTTCAATAAAAGGATCCACCCTATTTTGCATGTGTTGCACAACCATACCGGGCTTGATCTAAGCACCGCTATTAACACGCCTGTGTATGCGAGCGCGAGTGGGGTAGTGGGGTTAGCGAGCAAGGGGTGGAATGGGGGGTATGGGAATTTGATTAAAGTTTTCCACCCTTTTGGTTTTAAAACCTACTACGCCCATTTGAATAAAATCATCGTAAAAACGGGAGAATTTGTCAAAAAAGGGCAGTTGATTGGGTATAGTGGCAATACAGGGATGAGTACAGGGCCGCATTTGCATTATGAAGTGCGGTTTTTAAATCAGCCCATAAACCCCATGAGTTTCACCAAATGGAACATGAAAGATTTTGAAGAAGTTTTCAATAAAGAAAGGAGCATCAGATGGCAATCTTTGATAACAATAATAAATCAGCTAATGCAAAAACAGGACCAGCGACTATCATCGCTCAAGGCACAAAAATAAAGGGGGAGCTTCATTTGGATTGCCATTTGCACATAGATGGCGAATTAGAAGGGGTGGTGCATTCTAAAAGCGCGGTGGTGATCGGGCAAACCGGCTCGGTAGTGGGTGAGATTTTCGCTAATAAATTAGTGGTTAATGGCAAGTTTACTGGCACGGTGGAAGCGGAAGTGGTAGAAATCATGCCTTTAGGACGCCTTGATGGTAAAATCTCTAGCCAAGAGCTTGTGGTGGAAAGAAAGGGGATTTTGATTGGGGAAACGCGCCCTAAAAACCTTCAAGGGGGGGCGTTGTTGATCAATGAGCAAGAAAAGAAAATTGAAAATAAATAGGGAATGATCCAATCTAGCCTTTATGGAGCCTTAAACAAAGGCTTTGATTATCAAATACTCGCTTGTAAGGATTTTAAAGAGTCCGAGCTCGCTAAAGAAGTCATAAGCTATTTTAAGCCAAATACCAAAGCCATTCTTTTCCCGGAGTTTAGGGCTAAAAAAAACGATGATTTGCGTTCGTTTTTTGAAGAATTTTTACAGCTTTTAGGGGGTTTAAGGGAGTTTTATCAAGCCTTAGAAAACAAGCAAGAAGCGATCATTATTGCCCCTATTAGCGCGTTATTGCACCCTTTGCCTAAAAAAGAACTTTTAGAAAGCTTTAAAATCACTCTTTTAGAAAAATATAACCTTAAGGATTTAAAAGACAAGCTCTTTTATTATGGTTATGAAATTTTAGACTTAGTGGAAGTGGAAGGCGAAGCGAGCTTTAGGGGGGATATTGTGGATATTTATGCACCCAATTCTAAAGCGTATCGCTTGAGTTTTTTTGACACGGAGTGTGAGAGCATTAAGGAATTTGACCCTACCACTCAAATGAGCCTCAAAGAAGATTTGTTAGAAGTTGAAATTCCCCCCACGCTTTTTAGTTTGAACGAACAATCTTATAAGGATCTGAAAACCAAAGTAGAGCAAAGCCCCTTAAATAGCTTTTCTAAAGATTTAACCAGTTTTGGTTTGTGGTTTTTAGGGGAAAAAGCAAACGATTTGTTGCATGCCTATAAAAGCGTTATAAGCCCTAAAGCTTTAGAAGAAATCCAAGAATTAGCGAGCTTAAACGAATTGGATGGTGAGCATTTCAAATTTTTAAAGGTTTTAGAAAACCCGCAAGGCTATGAAGATTTAGAAATCCATGTGCATGCCCTAGAAAGCTTTATAGCTTTGCATTCAAATCGTAAAATCACGCTCCTAGCCCCTAATAAAACGATTTTAGACAATGCGATAAGCGCGCTTGAAAAAAGCCATATTGAATGCGTCATCGCCCCCTTTGTGCTAAATTTTAAAACCCCTGATGGGATTTTTATTTCGCTCAATTCTTTTGAAAGGAAGAAAAAACGCCAAAAATCTAAGCTCGCTTTGAATGAATTGAATGCGGGCGAATGGGTGGTGCATGATGATTACGGGGTGGGCGTGTTTTCTCAATTAGTCCAACACAGCGTTTTAGGGAGCAAGAGGGATTTTTTAGAAATCGCTTACTTGGGTGAAGACAAGCTGCTATTACCGGTAGAAAACCTGCATTTAATCGCTCGCTATGTGGCGCAAAGTGATAGCGTGCCAACTAAAGACCGGCTAGGGAAAGGGAGTTTTCTCAAACTGAAAGCTAAAGTTAAAAATAAGCTTTTAGAGATTGCAAGCAAGATCATTGAATTAGCGGCTGAACGCAATTTGATCTTGGGTAAAAAGATGGACACGCATTTAGCGGAGTTGGAGATCTTTAAATCGCATGCGGGGTTTGAATACACAAGCGATCAAGAAAAAGCCATCGCTGAAATTTCAAAGGATTTAAGCTCTAAGAGAGTGATGGACAGATTACTGAGTGGGGATGTGGGTTTTGGGAAAACAGAAGTAGCGATGCATGCGATTTTTTGCGCGTTTTTGAACGGCTTTCAAAGCGCTCTAGTCGTGCCTACTACTTTATTGGCGCACCAGCATTTTGAGACTTTAAGGGTGCGTTTTGAAAATTTTGGCGTTAAAGTGGCTCGTTTGGACAGGTATGCGAGCGAAAAAAACAAGCTTTTAAAGGTGGTGGAATTAGGGCTGATTGATGTGCTTGTAGGTACGCATGCGATTTTAGGCGCGAAATTTAAAAATTTGGGATTAGTGGTGGTGGATGAAGAGCATAAATTTGGCGTGAAACAAAAAGAAGCTTTAAAAGAATTGAGTAAAAGCGTGCATTTTTTAAGCATGTCCGCTACGCCTATTCCGCGCACTCTAAACATGGCGCTCTCTCAAATTAAAGGCATCAGCTCTTTAAAAATCCCGCCCACAGACAGGAAGCCCAGCCGCACTTTTTTGAAAGAAAAGAATGACGAACTCTTAAAAGAGATCATTCATAGAGAATTGCGCCGTAACGGGCAAATTTTTTACATCCATAACCACATCGCTAGCATTTCAAAAGTCAAAACCAAGCTAGAAGATTTAATCCCTAAACTCAAAATCGCCATTTTGCATTCCCAAATTAGCGCTCATGAGAGCGAAGAGATCATGCTGGAGTTTGCCAAAGGGAGCTATCAGGTTTTATTATGCACTTCTATCGTGGAATCAGGGATTCATTTGCCTAACGCTAACACGATCATTATAGATAACGCGCAAAATTTTGGGCTGGCTGATTTGCACCAATTAAGAGGGCGTGTGGGGAGAGGCAAAAAAGAAGGCTTTTGCTATTTCCTCATAGAAGATCAAAAAAGTTTGAATGAACAGGCCCTAAAACGCTTGCTCGCTTTGGAAAAAAATTCGTATTTAGGCAGTGGGGAGAGTATCGCTTATCATGATTTAGAAATCAGGGGGGGTGGGAATTTGCTCGGGCAAGATCAGAGCGGGCATATTAAAAATATCGGTTATGCGCTCTATACGCGCATGCTTGAAGACGCGATTTATGAATTGAGTGGGGGGAAAAAAAGGCTTGAAAAGAGCGTGGAAATCCAATTGAGCGTGAGCGCTTTTTTAAACCCTGAACTCATTGCAAGCGATAGTTTGAGGTTGGATCTATACCGCCGTTTGAGTTTGTGTGAAAATACAGATGAGGTGGGGCAAATCCATGAAGAAATAGAAGACAGGTTTGGCAAAACAGACGATTTGAGCGCTCAGTTTTTGCAAATCATTACGCTTAAAATTCTAGCCAACCAGCTTGGCATCATTAAACTTTCTAATTTCAATCAAAACATCACCATCACTTATAGCGATGAAAAGAAAGAAAGCCTAAAAGCCCCAAGCAAAGACGATAACGATATTTTAGGAACCCTTTTAAAACATTTGCGCGCTCAAATTTCTTTAAAGCGGCACTAAAAGCGTTTGATTTTAGCGTTAATTTGGTTATTTTAAAAAGATTATTAAGAGAGTTTGTTGTAAAATAGGGATTTGCTATGCCTTTAGTCGTTAAAAGGTAATTATCATTAAGGAGTTTTTTAATCATGGCAGATATTCAAAGGCGTGATTTTTTAGGAATGAGCCTTGCTAGTGTTACAGCTATAGGGGCTATAGCGAGTCTAGTAGCGATGAAAAAGACTTGGGATCCGCTTCCAAGCGTTGTTTCAGCCGGTTTTACGACCATAGATGTGGCGAATATGCAAGAAGGGCAGTTTTCCACCGTGGAATGGCGTGGGAAACCGGTCTATATCCTCAAGCGTTCCAAAAAAGAGGGCTTTAATGAAAAGCGCGATTTTAAAATTGGCGAGAGCGTTTTTACCACAGCCATTCAAATTTGCACGCATTTAGGGTGTATCCCCACTTATCAAGATGAAGAAAAAGGCTTTTTATGCCCATGCCATGGG
The DNA here is from genome assembly GCF_030053225.1 of Helicobacter sp. 219-2. Classification (NCBI taxonomy): domain Bacteria; kingdom Pseudomonadati; phylum Campylobacterota; class Epsilonproteobacteria; order Campylobacterales; family Helicobacteraceae; genus Helicobacter; species Helicobacter sp. 219-2. Next base: position 54,314 of record NZ_JASGBS010000001.1, read on the forward strand.
GGGCGTTTCACTTCTGATGGCGTGAATATTGCCGGCACTCCCCCTCCACGCCCTTTTGATATTCCGCCTTTTAAGATTGAAGGCACTAAGATCACTTTTGGTGAAGCTGGGGCTGAATACAAGAAAATGATGGCTAAAGCGTAAGGAGAGTTCAATGGCAGAGATAAAAAAAGCGAAGAATTTAGGCGAATGGCTAGACATGCGTCTTGGCACTAACAAGCTTGTTAAAGTGCTAATGACAGAATACTGGATCCCTAAAAACATCAATTTCTTATGGGCTATGGGGGTGATTTTATTGACCCTTTTTGGCGTGCTTGTAATCTCAGGGATTTTCTTGCTCATGTATTACAAGCCTGATGCGAAAATGGCGTTTGATAGCGTGAATTTCACCATCATGCAAGAAGTGGCTTATGGCTGGCTTTGGCGCCACATGCACGCCACAGCAGCGAGCATGATTTTTGTCATCATTTATATCCACATGTTTGTTGGCATCTATTATGGCTCTTACAAAAAGGGTCGTGAGATGATTTGGATTAGCGGGATGATTTTGTTTGTGGTCTTTAGCGCGGAAGCCTTTAGCGGGTATATGCTGCCTTGGGGGCAGATGAGCTATTGGGCCGCAGCGGTTATCACGAATTTATTTGGGGGCATTCCTTTCATTGGGGCTGATGTGGTGGAGTGGATTAGGGGCAATTATGTTGTGGCGGATTCCACTTTAACGCGTTTTTTCATGCTCCATGTGTTTTTACTGCCCATTGCGATCATTTTACTCATTGGGGTGCATTTCTATTCTTTACGCATCCCGCATGTCAATAACCAAGAAGGCGAAGAGATTGACTTTGAATCAGAAGAAAAGAAATTCATTGAAGGCAAGAAAAAAGAATCCAAAGTCATTCCTTTTTGGCCGGTATTCTTGTCTAAAGATATTTTTGTGGTTTGCGCGTTTATGGTCTTTTTCTTTTACTTGGTGTGTTACCACTATGATTTTGCGATGGATCCTATCAACTTTGAAAGGGCTAACAGCCTTAAAACGCCGCCTCACATTTACCCTGAATGGTATTTCTTATGGAGCTATGAAGTCTTAAGGGGCTTTTTCTTCAGCGCTGATTTAGGGCTAATGGCCTTTGGCGTGGCGCAAGTGATCTTTTTCTTACTGCCCTTTTTGGACAGAAGCCCGGTTGTCGCTCCTGCGCACAAACGGCCAGCTTTTATGGTGTGGTTTTGGCTTTTAATCATTGATATGATTGTTTTAACGATCTATGGTAAATTGCCTCCGCTTGGGATTGGTAAATACATTGGCTTAGCGGGTTCAATCACTTTTTTAGCCCTTTTCTTTGTGGTATTGCCCATTATCACTATCACTGAGAGCAAGAAACAAGGGGGGTGTTAGATGAAAGAATTTAAGATTCTAATTATCCTTATTGTGGTGATAGGCGTGATTTATTATGGGGTTGAGCCTTATGCGCATTCGGTGATGCACCCTAAAGTCGCTCCGGCGGATTTTGCTTTCAAGGATTTAGAGCCGATGGATTTAAAAAATGGCGACGCCAATAAAGGCAAACAGCTTGTAGCCGAAAATTGCACCGCTTGCCATGGCATTAAATCCCAAAACATTCCAGCCCCTATGGACAGCCTTAGCGCGAGCAATTCTTTTGGGGTCGTGCCACCAGATTTAAGCCATGTGGCGGGGGTTTTGAACGCGAATTTCTTAGCCCACTTCATCAAAGACCCCGTGAAAACGGCGAAATTGAGCCATAAATTTAACGATGAAAGGCCCTATCCTATGCCGGCGTTTTCTCAATTTAGCGATAAAGATTTGAGCGATATTGTGGCGTATCTCACTTCTATTTTACCTAAAAATTTGAGCGATAAGGAAGTGTTCGCGCAAAGCTGTCAAAGGTGTCATAGCCTGGATTACGCTAAAGATAAGGCCATTAGCGATCCTAAAGATTTAGCCAATTATTTAGGCTCTCATGTGCCTGATTTGTCCATGATGATTAGAGCTAAAGGCGAACATGGCTTGAATATTTTCATCAACGACCCGCAAAAGCTTTTGCCTGGCACGGCTATGCCTAGAGTGGGGTTGAGCGAACAGGCTCAAAAACAAGTCATCTCCTATTTGGAAAAAGCAGGCGATAGGAAAAAACATGAAAGGAACACCTTAGGGATAAAAATCATGATTTTCTTTGCGGTGCTGTCGTTCTTGGCTTATGCGTGGAAAAGAAAAGTTTGGAGCGAAGTGCATTGATTTGAAAAAAAGGGGGGGAGATGTTTTTTTGTGGTCTTGTTTTATGGTCAGTTGCTTAGAATTTCCTTATGTCTTAATGTGGTGGTGGTTTGATGGTTTTAGACGCTAAATTTTTTGTGTTCATTCTTTTTAATGCGCTTTCAACATGCTTCTCTCTTCAGTGGAGCGTTGGCTTTATTTTCAAAGCATTTTTGTATAGTTTTATATGGCTTTTTATTATTTATTATGCGATTAGTTTTATTAAGAACAGGTTTATAACAGAGAGCCTAAAAAGTTTTATATTATTTTTAGGGATTGTGTTTAGCTGTATAGATATTTTTGGTTCGTATTATTTTCATTTGCCTTTGTCTAATGAGTTGGGTAATATTTTATTCACTACGTATTATAAAGAGAGTTTAGAATTCTTCCATGCCTATGTTTATCCGCACTGGTATTTTGTGATAGGGCTTATTTTAATAGCCATAGGTTCTCTAAAACTATTCAGTTTCATTCCTAATAAACCAGTTCCTTTAAAAATAGCTAGTATTTTAAGCGTTTTATTTTTGATTGTAGAGATGCCACACACTATAAAAACCATCAAAAAATATAAAGAAGATGAAGCGTTGTTGAATGCTGATGGAACGATAAAATACATTGCTTTGGCTAAAGGAGCGTATTATTTTTGGAGGAATATCAGCAGTTTGAGAGAAAGCAATAACTCCAGTCAAGCTTTAGAAAATGCTTCTTATCCTAAAGATTACTTAGTCAAAAATACAGGAAATATTGATAATGTGGTGCTAATTTTTGGCGAGAGTTTGAATAGAAATTTTATGGGTGTTTATGGCTATCAAACCCCTACGACTCCCTATTTGAGTGCTTTAAAAGAAAAAGGTTCGCTTTTAGTATTTGACAATGTGATCAGTCCAGCTTTTTATACGGATAAAAGTTTCACAATGCTTTTAACTTACGCCAATAGGGATAATCTCAACCAAAAGGCATGGTATCAATTTAAAAATCTAGCCCATATCCTTAAATTGAGCGATTATAAAAGCGCTTGGATCACCTCTCAAGGCTATGGACTCATGTGGGGCAATAGCTATTATCAAGTAGCTAAGCATTTTGATACTTATATAGAAAATGATAAGCCCTATGATGAAAACTTAGCCACTCTTTTCAAGCGGTATTATAATAACGAGAGAGAGAGAGAGTAGAAAGCGTAAAAATTTTGTTGTTTTTCATTTGATCGGCAACCATTTTGAATACAAGAACCGCTTTCCTAAAGAATTTTCCCACTTTAATCTCAACAACACTTCTTACTTTTCAAAAAACAAGTCTTTGCGGGTAAAAAACAATACTGATAAGCAAGTTGTAACCGATTATATTAACAGCGTTTATTATAATGATTATGTTTTGCATTCTTTGATTGAATTGTTTAAAGATAAGGATAGTCTCGTTATTTATCTAAGCGATCATGGCGATGACATGTTTGAATCAAGCACTTTTAACACCCATGAATGCTCAAATGCCAGTGTAGAAATCCCATTTTTAATCTATATGAGCGATACCTTCAAACAAAAACACCCACAAATGGTAAAAAGTTTTGAAGAAGCTTTACACAAGCCTTTTATGAGTGATGACTTATTGCATACCTTGTTGCCATTGGCAGGAATAATAACCAAAGATTATGAAAAAACGAGGGATTTGTTTAATGAGAATTACAACGATAAGCGCCCAAGGAAACCATGCGATAGCAAGGTTTATCCTATGAATAAATGAGCGATATTACAATTGTTTGATTTTTAAGCTTAAAAAAGCAATTAGGCTTTGCTTGTCATGGTATGGGTAAATGTTATGATTTAAAAATAAGATCAATCTAACTTAAACAGATTTTTTCTAATCTATCTTCTAAATTTAGCCTTAATACAGCAGATCCGGCAACTTTTAGACTCCTTTTTAGAGTTTGGGTTAAAAAGAGCCTTTTATTTTATCTTAAAGCGGTTTTTCTCCAACGCATTTTGAATCGCAATAGAGGGCGATAGGTAATTGTAACGCACTAAAATTTCGGTGATTTCTTTAAAAATAGGGGCTGCAATCTTGCTAGCGTAATATTCTTCCTTGCCGTGCGAGCCTAAGATAACCACGCCGATAGTAAAAACCTGCTTTTCATCTTCAGCGAACCCAAAAAAAGAGCTGTTGTAGGACTGCACGCTATAACTCCCGTTTTTAGCAACCCTAGCCGTGCCTGTTTTGCCCCCTATGTATAGCCCTTCAAATTGAGCGTTTTTGCCTGTGCCGTAACGCACCACTTTAATTAAGGTTTCTTTCATTTTTCTAGCGCTTTTTGGATTGATGACTTGAAAAGTGGGTTTGGGGCTAGGGATGTAAATATCGCCATTAGGGGCGGTTTCTCGTTGCACTAAATAGGGGGTAGTCAATTTGCCTTCATTAGAAAACACCGCATAAGCCCTTAAAAGCTGCAAAAAAGTCGCATTCAGCCCATAGCCATAAGAGACGCTACCCTTTAACACTTCACGCTTGAAAGCGGACAAAGGAGGGATCTTTCCTGTGGCTTCTAGGGATAAATCAATGCCCGTTTTTTGAGAAAATCCATAGCCTAAAAGCCCGTTATAGAAATCCTCTGGGTTGAGATTTTTGCTGATTTTTATCATGCCCACATTGCTAGATTGGATCAAAATGTCTTCAACAACGGCTTTTTTATTAGGGATGAAGTCGTCTTTAATGGTGTATTTTCCTAATTGGTAATAGCCATGGTTTAAATCAATGCGTTCTTTGGGGTTGATTAGATTCTTGTCTAACAGCAAGGAATAAACAATGGGTTTAATCGTGCTGCCTGGCTCAAAAACCTTTTCGGCAACGCTCAAATTCAAGCTTTCATAATCGCTGGTTTTAATCGCATTAGGATTGAAGCGCTTGCTTGAAGCTAGCGATAAAATTTCCCCGCTTTTAGGGTTGATGATACCCACTAGGATTTCTTCAGCCTTGAGTTTGTCTTTAGCTTTGTCTAATAGGGTTTCAATTTCTCTTTGGAGTTTTAAAGGAATGCTCAAATACACCTCATAGCCATCAAGCCGTTCAACCTCTGTATAAGAGTGGTTTTGGATAAAGTTAAAACTCACATCTCTTTTGCCTATTCTTATGCCATTTTGTTGGGCTTTAAGCAAGTGATCTTGAGATTTTTCAACGCCTTTTTTACCGGTAGTTAAAGTGAGCTTGTCTTCTTCTTGTTTTTGCACATAGCCAATGATTGGCTCTAGGCTATTTTGATAAGGGTAATTCCTAGAAACGCCGCTCACTTCAATGTTTAGCCCTTGTTTTTGCCACACTTTATCGCGCGAGTCTTTGAAATTTTGAAAAACCCCAAAGGCTAAAAATTTCTTATTCAAGTCCCTAAGATTAGCAGCGGTGTTGGGCGTGAGATCATAAGCTAGAATAATATAGCCTTTCGTATTGATGGCGTCTTTTAAGGAATTTTTAGGGATATTGCTATAAATAGAAAGGAAATCAATGAAAAAATCTTCTTTATCTGGGTTTAAAAACCTTGTGTCAAAGCCCAGTTTGAAAAGGGTTTGCGAAGTGGCCAGGCTGTAGTTGTCTTGACTATAGATAGTCCCCCTAGTTGCAGTGTCTTGTTTGCTCATCACCAAAGTGGGCATGTTGGCTTGGGCAAAAAAAGCTTTTTTAAAAGCCACCATTAAAAAAACAATAAAAAGCAACAAAAAGATTAAAGCCGTAAATACGACCTTGTATTTTTGAGTTTCTAAAAATTGCTCTGGGTTGAAGTTGGGATCAATGCTTTTATTATTCATGAACGCTCACTTGAAAATGGCGTAGCGTTGGATTTTCACAACGCATGAAAACATGAATTTTTGATGGTAAAATCTGTCAAAGTTGGGTGCAACAACAATGAACCCTCTCTTTAAAAAGGACCAGGCGATCATTTAAAGAGACGCCACTTTAAGAGATTAGATCTGCGTTCTTAAAAGCTCTTTATAAGCGCTGATCGCTTTGTTGCGCACTTCAAGCATGAGTTTCATGCTTGTTTCAGCCTTCCCTATAGCGATAGCGGCTTGGTGTAAATCTTTGATTTGCCCTGTCGCCATGCCGGCTAAGGCTTTATCAGATTGCTCTTGAGTGTTGTTAAGCTCATTGATGGATTGTTTTAAGAGTTTGGAAAACTCCCCACCTTTTTGTTCTTTAAAGGTGCTTCCTGATTCTTCTCTTTTGGTCCTGTTGTCCGTGTTAAGCTCAGAGAAAGGACTCAATAAGCTTTTATCATTGTGTATGGCTTGCATAGAACCTCCTTAAGCTCTTTTTTAAAAATTTAACTCTATTAAATATTTTATTCATTTCTTGTATTCTACTAGTCTTTGGCTAATACTACCTAAATTTTCTTATACTACCATAAATTGTTGAAAATCGTTCATGTTTGTAACATGCCAATCGCATTTTGTGCCATGTTTTTAGCGCTTTGAAAGGCTGCAACATTGGCCTGATAGGCTCTAGTCGCTTCCACTAGATCCGCCATTTCAACCACCGCATTCACATTGGGGTAAGCCACATAGCCTTGAGCGTTAGCGTCAGGGTGGCTGGGATCGTATTTCATCAAAGGCTCGCTATCATCGCGCACAATCTTATCCACCACCACGCTTGTGATAGGGATTAAGGGGTTGTCATCGCCTTCATCTAAAGGGTCTTCTCATAGGGGGTAATTTGATGGTTTTGAGCGATTTTTTGGTTTAAAATCTCATTGAAATCAAAAGCTTTAAACACCGCTTCTTGCCTCCTGTAAGGGCCTCCTTCGCTCGTGCGTGTGGTGTTAGCGTTAGCGATATTAGAAGAAATCAAATTAGCCCTTAAGCGTTGGGCAGACAAACCATAACCGCTAATATCAAAAGAAGATAAAAACATGCTTTCCCTCAACTATAAATTCTTACTGGAATCAATGGCGTAATTGATCACGCCTCGATACTTTTTTAAGGCTGAACTCAAGGCTAAATACATGGTAGAGTTCTTGCCCATTTCGCTCGTTTCTATGTCTAAATCCACGCTGTTGCCATCATTTTTAGCCAAATGCCCATCTCTAAAAAAAAGGCTTGCCCCATCTTTGGCGCTATTTTCAAAGTCTAAATGCCTAGGGTTAGTGTGGGCTAAAGGCAAAACTTTACTGGATTGGTTTTCAAAAATTTCTGCTTTTTTCTTCGCTAAAACGCTTTCAAAATCCAAATCCTTTGGCCTATAAAAGGGGGTATCCACATTAGCGATGTTAGAAGCGATCATATCTTGCCTTAAAGCCCTATAATCTAGCGCTTTATAAACCAATCCAAACGCTTTAGAAAAATCCATCAAAACCCCTTTTTAAACTCTTACCAATTTATAGCATGCAAAAAACATTCCAAAACCGGATCGCTTTCTCATCAAAGAATGCGATCAATTTCAAAACAGCTTAAGCTTGAGCACTAAGACAATTCAGAGCCATTATAGTGTAAAATACCCCTAAAATACCTTAAGAGAACGCCTGTTTAAAAAACTAAAATAAGGAAATCCTAATGACTACAGACAAAAGCCTGTTTTTTTGCGCTTCGCTATTGATTTTTTTGGGGGTATTGATGAGTTATTCGCTCTCAACTTACACCACAGTGGTGCTGTATCATTATGGGGAATTCCATTTTTTCATGCGGCAACTTGTAAGCGCGATCATGGGGATTGTTATCATGTGGGGGTTGTCTAGGGTTGATCCCAAGGTGTGGTTTGGCCGTTTGGGGTTTTTTCTTCTTTTTATCCCATTATTACTCATTATTGGCATGTTTTTTTTGCCAGAAAGCCTTTCTAGTAGCGCTGGGGGGGCGAAGCGATGGATTCGTTTGGGGTTTTTCTCGCTCGCACCCTTGGAGTTTTTGAAGATTGGTTTTACTTTTTTTCTTGCGTGGAGTTTGTCTCGCACCTTTGTGGCAAAAGAAAAGGCTAATGTTAAAGAAGAGCTGATCACTTTTGGGCCTTATTCAGTGGTGTTTATGGTATTAGCGATTGGGGTGGGGGTTTTTCAAAACGATCTCGGGCAGATTGTTCTTTTGGGGGTGGTTTTAGCGGTGTTATTGGTTTTTTCTGGGGGGAGCGTGCATTTGTTTGGCTTGATTGTTTTAGGGGCGCTTGCGATCAGCGTTTTAGCGATTGTTACAAGCGCTCATAGGATCTTGCGCGTGAAATTGTGGTGGTCTAATTTGCAAAATTCGCTTTTCACGCTTTTGCCGGATAAATTAGCGAACGCTCTTAGAATAAGCGACTTGCCCGAATCCTATCAAGTCTTTCATGCAGGCAATGCCATGCATAATGGGGGGTTGTTTGGGCAAGGGCTTGGGCTTGGGCAGATCAAGCTTGGGTTTTTGAGCGAAGTGCATACGGACATGGTCTTAGCTGGGATCGCCGAAGAATGGGGGTTTTTGGGGCTATGCGTTTGTTTTATTCTGTTTTCTGTTTTGATCGTTTTGATTTTTAGGATCGCTAACCGCTTGAAAGAGCCAAAATATTCGCTATTTTGTGTGGGTGTGGCACTGCTCATCAGTTTTTCTTTGGTGATCAACGCCTTTGGGGTGGGCGGAATTTTTCCGGTTAAAGGTCTAGCGGTGCCGTTTTTGAGCTATGGAGGGAGTTCGCTTTTAGCGAATTGTATCGCTATAGGGCTTGTTTTAAGCCTGGCACGATACACGAAAGGCTAAAAAATACTAGCCCTTTTTAAAAATCAATGCCATAAAAAGGGTTCAATTTCTGCATCCTTCAAATCAAAAACCACTTTATAATAGTCCTTAACAATCGCATTAATATCCACGCCCTTAAACGCTTCAGGGTGGGCTTTTAAAGCGATAAAAAGACTAATGAGTGGGGCTCTAGGCCCGCCAATATCCATTGTGGGGAGTTTATAAACTTGCTTGTTTTTGATAGCTTTGATAGTGGAAAACTTAGGGTTGTTTAACACATCTTCAGGAGTGAGTGGGCTTATCCACCAAATAAAGATAATCTCAGGGTTTTCTTTAACGATTTTTTCCACGCTAACATCAGCGCGCCCAAATTTGACATATTTCAAGCCGAAATTGTCTATGCCCCCTTTTTCTAAAATATCTGAATCAAGGGCTTGATGGCCACTAATCTTATTGGCCTTGTGGAAAAGCTCCACCCCTTTTTTCTTTTTGACATCTTTCAAACGCTCTTTGATAAAATCCAAAGTTTCTTGCATTTTAGCCAGCTTTTTAGAAGCGTCAATTTCTAAGGCTTTAGCTTGAGCGTCAATATCTTCCATGACTTCTGCAATGGTTTTTTCTTGGAAAGAAAGGAATGAAATCCCAAATTTTTTCGCATGCTCTACCGCTTTGGGGTTGCCCACAAAGGTTACAACAAGATCGGGGCTAAGCTTTTTTAATAATTCCACATTCAAAGCCGCCACATGATCGCTGCTCATGGATTTAATGCGTTTAGGATCTTTGAGAGTGGCTTTAACAATATCAGATTTAAAAGCGTAATCCGAAATGCCTACAACCCTATCCCAAGTATTGAACATAGCAGGCACTTCTGCAAAGCTACCCAAGTAGATTATTTTAGAAACAGGAAGCTTTATAGTTTGCTCCCCGAAATAATCCTTGACTTTGACTTCTTGATTAGAAGCGTTAGCCACGCCTAATAAAGATGAAACAATAAGCGCGCCTAAAGAATAAGAGATTAAAGCTTTTTTAAAGCGAGCGATTAGCATAACAATTCCTTTTGTATGATTTATGGAGCGATTATAACACTATTAAGGAAATACAAGCAGTAAAAATGAAACTATTTTTCACAAAATCTTAAAATTTAAAAGGAAATATCCTTTCATTAACTTTTTAAGAATATACTCCACCATGTTTCCGCTGATTGAGTGGAAAGCATAGTTAAATTAAATCTATTCAGGTTTAATTTTGATCCAACAAAATTTTAAAATACTTAAGGAGTTGTATATGTTAGTTACAAAACTTGCCCCCGATTTTAAAGCACCTGCCGTTTTAGGAAATAATGAAGTTGATGAACACTTTGAGCTTTCTAAAAATTTAGGCAAAAATGGTGCGATTCTTTTCTTTTGGCCAAAAGATTTTACTTTTGTATGCCCTACAGAAATCATTGCGTTTGACAAAAGAGTGAAAGACTTCCACGAAAAAGGCTTTAATGTGATTGGCGTGTCTATTGACAGCGAGCAAGTGCATTTCGCATGGAAGAACACCCCTGTGGAAAAAGGCGGTATCGGTCAAGTGTCTTTCCCTATGGTGGCTGATATTACTAAGAGCATTTCTAGAGATTACGATGTGCTGTTTGAAGAAGCGATCGCTTTGAGAGGCGCTTTTTTGATTGACAAAAACATGAAAGTAAGACATGCAGTGATCAATGACTTGCCATTAGGTAGGAATGCAGACGAGATGCTTCGCATGGTAGACGCTCTCTTACACTTTGAAGAACATGGTGAAGTGTGCCCAGCAGGCTGGAGAAAAGGCGATAAAGGCATGAAAGCGACTCACCAAGGCGTTGCAGAGTATCTTAAAGAAAATTCCATTAAGCTTTAATGGTTTAATTCGCCGTTTGACCAAGAGAAACTCCGTTTTTCTTGGTCAAATCCTTTCTTTTTGATTCTTCGCTTAGTTTTAAAGTTTCCGTATCGTTTTATCTTTTTATCATTTTTGAATTAATTTTGTTAATAAAGGGGTTTTTATGAATGCATTCAAGCGTATTATTAGTGTAGGGGTAATTGCTTTAGGTTTGTTTAACCTTTTAGACGCCAAACACCACAAAGAAAAAAAAGAAAACCACAAAATCACTCGTGAGCTTAAAGTGGGCGCTAACCCTGTGCCACATGCGCAAATCTTACAATCAGTCGTGGATGATTTGAAAGAGAAAGGGATCAAATTAGTGATCGTGTCTTTTACGGATTATGTGTTGCCTAATTTAGCGCTCAATGACGGCTCTTTAGATGCGAATTACTTCCAGCACCGCCCTTATTTGGATCGGTTTAATTTGGACAGAAAAATGCATCTCGTCGGTTTGGCCAATATCCATGTGGAGCCTTTGAGATTTTATTCTCAAAAAATCACGGACATTAAAAACCTTAAAAAAGGATCAGTGATTGCCGTGCCAAACGATCCGGCCAATCAAGGCAGAGCATTGATTTTATTGCATAAACAAGGGATTATCGCTCTCAAAGACCCAAGCAATCTATACGCTACGGAGTTTGATATTGTCAAAAATCCTTACAATATCAAAATCAAGCCTTTAGAAGCCGCATTATTGCCTAAAGTTTTAGGGGATGTGGATGGGGCTATTGTAACAGGGAATTATGCCTTGCAAGCAAAACTCACCGGAGCCTTATTTTCAGAAGACAAGGACTCGCCTTATGCCAATCTAATAGCCGCTCGTGAGGATAACGCGCAAGATGAAGCCATAAAAGCGCTGATTGAAGCCTTACAGAGTGAAAAGACTAGGAAATTTATTTTGGATACCTATAAGGGAGCGATTATCCCGGCTTTTTAAACGCCAAAACGCATCTTTATCTTAAGATAAAGGGCGTTTTATTCCCATAAAAATCTTGTGTGAGCCAGTTAGTTAAGATAGCCAAGCTCATAGAGTTTATTACTCATTTTCACTAACAAGCCCCCCAGTTTTGACCCCCCTTCCCCATGTTCTACTAAAATAGTGATAGCGTATTTGGGTTTTTCATAAGGTAAAAATGCGGTAATCCACGCATGGGATCGATGGAAATATTCCATATCCTTTTCTTTCATGCGATTGACGATGTTTTGAGCGATTTCCACGACTTGCGCGGTGCCGGTTTTACACGCTAAAGTAACCTTAGAACCCCTTGTGGAATGATAAGCGGTGCCGTCTTTATGGTTACACACTTCATACATGCCCACTCTCAAGGCTTGGAGCTTCTTTTTTTGAAAGCTATTTAGGGGATCTTTGAGCGGTTGTTTGCTGTTGATAGCGAAATGAGGCGTTGCCAGTTTGCCCGTAGCAATGAGTCCCGTGTAGGCGAGAACCTGCAAGGGCGTAGCCAAAAAAGAGCCTTGCCCAATAGCGGTAATGAGCGTGTCCCCAACGCGCCAATCTTGATTGAAGCGTTTGAGTTTCCACAAGTTATCCGGCACAATCCCCACAAATTCATTCGGCAAATCAACGCCCGTTTTTTCCCCAAAGCCCACTTCCCTTAAGGTTTTAGAGAGTTTTTCTATAGAGATTTCAAGCCCAAACTTGTAAAAATACACATCCACGGACTCCCTAATGGCTTTATACAAATTAGAATTGCCATGCCCTGTTTTTTTCCAGTCTCTGAATTTGCGCTTGCCCACTTCAATAAAAGGCGGGGTGGGTATGGTGGTGTTTTCTGTGATATGAAGGTTTTCCAAAAAGCTTAACCCCACTCCCATTTTAACCACAGATCCCGGCGGATACAAGGCGTTAGCGAAGCGGTTTAGTAGGGGGTTGTAAATATCATCTTGAAGTTTTTGCCATTTGTCTTGACTGATCCCGCCCACAAAATCGTTCAAATTGTATTCAGGGTAACTTCCTGCAACGAGCAATTCCCCATTTTCTGCATCCATCACTAAAATAGCCCCCCTTTTATTTTCAAAGAGCTTGTCCGCTTCTTTTTGCAAGCGTTTGTCTAAACTCAATTGCAAGTGGTTGTTGGTGCTTGGTGGCACTACTTCTAAGGTGGCTAATTCTTGATTGAGCGCATTGACGCGCATGATTTTATAGCCCACCTTGCCTTGTAAGAGCTTGTTGTATTCTTTTTCAACGCCGGTTTTACCCACAATCTGGCTGTATTGATTCTCTTCATCGTCTTTTAGATCTTGCAAGCTTGCCACCCCCACATAGCCTAAAACATGCGAAGCTAAAGCGTTATTAGGGTAGTAGCGCTTGTCTAAGGGGAGCGCAAAAATGCCTTGAGTTTGGATGAGTTTGGTATAAAGAGGTTGCATGGCAGCATAAGGAATGAAGCCAACCACTTTAATGAGGTTATGGTTATAAAGCGAATTTTCCTTTTGGTAATTGTTTAAAAGCGTTTCTTTGGAAAAGTTAGGGAAAAACTTTTGGATGATTTCAATTTTTTCTAAAAGCTCTTTTTGTTTCAATCCGCTGGGCAAAAACACGCCAAACACCAATTCATTAGTGGCTAAAACCTCATGGTTTCTGTCTGTAATATTGCCCCTTGTAGGGACTAGAAATTCCTTTTTAGTCATGTTTCGTTCAGCCAGTTTTTCATAGTATTCTTGATTTTTAACGCTTAAAATAAATAAATTTAAAACCAATAACCCCCAAAACCCTATAAAAACAAAGAGCAAAAGCTTATAGCGAAGATTTTTCATACAAACCCCACAAAGCGCTCTCTATTAAAGCAAAAAGAGCGAGAAAGCCGAGTATTTTCAAGCTCAAAGACACAGAAAAAAAGCGCGATAAATAAAGGTAATAAACCAAAAAAACATGCAAAGTTTTGAATAAAAAGCCGTCATTAAAAAGCTTTAAAGAGTTTTTATAGGCGATTTGATGGTAGATTAAAAACAGCAAAGCTAAAACGCCTAAAGTCTTTAAATGCATGCTTTCAAACCAAAACAAACAGCCAAACATGCTCAAACTGGGTAAAAAATGATCGTATTTTTTCGCATAAAACAAGAATAAAAACCCAATCATAGGGGGTAAAAAAGGCATTAAATCCCTCAAAAGGCTATAAAAATAAAAACCAAGGATCCCTAAACATAAGAAAAAAAAGGAATCTTGTTTTAAAGAGAGCATGGTTTTTGCGGCTTATAAAGGGTTAGTGAGCAAATATTTCAAAAGGGTTTGGCGCACTACTTCAAGGGTTGGGTATTTTGAAGAAAGAGCGTTAAAATGGGCGGTATTGATTAAAAAAGGTTTAGGAGCGTTTAAAAAAAGGCGGTGTTGCTCGTTTTTATTCAACTTGTCAAATTTCGTAAAAAGAGAAAGGTAGGCCTGATCGGGCCTTAAAAGGGCTTGAATATTTTCTTTAGCGTTTTTGTCAATTTCTAAATTCAAATGGCGCGCATCCACTAAATGGATAAAAAGTTTGATAGAAACCCTAACGCTCAACAATTCCCATAAAAACCCCTCCCATTCTTTTTTCAAGCTTTTAGAAACTTTAGCGTAGCCAAACCCGGGCAGATCAATCACATTAAAAGTGGCTCTTAAGGCGTTTTCTTTATCTTCCCAAGTGGTGGAAAAAAAATTCGCTAAACGGGTTTTTCCAGGCGTTGCTGAACTTTTGGCGAGATTTTTTCCTAACAAGGTATTAATAAACGAGCTTTTACCGACATTGCTGCGCCCTAAAATAACCATTTCAGAAGTCAAGCTTGCAGGGCATTGCGAAAGTTGGCTAGAAGAAGTGAGAAAATGAGCGTCTTTAATAGCGATCATGGTTTTTCCTTAGCACCTTTCTTCTTCAATTTAGCCTTACGATTTTCTTCATTAATATCTTCCATGTCAAACACAAACTTAGCGGGCCGTTTCGCGCTCCCTAACACATCAGCATAACCCTTAGTTTTGTTTAAAATGATTTCATCGCCGGTGATGACATTAGATTTCCCCACTTCTCTAACCACCGCATTTTGCAATAATTTGTATTCCCCATTCAGCGCGTTATAAATGAGCTTGTCAGCGCTCCCGCTGATTTCACGATTATCCTCTGTAAAGATGTTAAAATGCGTGTTCCCTGTGGCTTCATAGCGCTCTGGCTTTCGTTTATCGTTTAAAAACACGCTCACCTTATCCGCAAACAACCGGTCTTTACCTTTTTTGATCTGCACATTGCCTTGAATAACGGCGGTTTTGGTTTTGTCATTCGCTACAAATTTGTTGCCAGTAATTTCTAAAAGTTCTCTTTCTTTTTTCAAACCTTTATTATCTGTTTTTTGAGCGCTCATCACACTTAAAACGCTCAAACAACACACAAGAACACACCACCAACGCATTAAAACCCTCCTTTAAAAGTGGGGAATTTTTTCTTTTCTTTCTGGCTTTGTTTGATTTCATCTAAAAATAAATTAGCTTGAATGCTTTGAGCTTCAATAATGGCTAAAGCATGTGAATAAGAAATGTCAAGCCCTTCAACCTTGCTATCCTTTGAAGTGAGGATGAAACGGCCCTTGCCTTTAAAATTTTGTTCTTTATGGTTATAAATCCCTGTTTCACTCCAAAAACTAGAATCATCGCTTCTTTTATAAGTTACCCCATTAGGGAAGAAATACAAATCCTGCTGCCGTTTGGCTTTAGGGGATTCAACGCTTTCTATCGTGTCTTCATCATAGCGCTTGATCTTAGAATCAAAAAAGATCTCATGATCATCATATTGCAAAGCTTTTTTGCCTTCTATGGACAGATCAAGGATTTTATCGTTGATTTGAAACGCTTTAAAATTTTCTAATTCAATTTTAGGGATATTTTCTTTAGAGACCACGCTAGTGGGTTGGGAACGCAAAAAGAAAAAAACTAACCCTATCATGATGAAAGACAAAACCACAAAAAAGTTTAAAACGCTATTAGAGGTAAAGCTTGAGCGCTTCATCTTGCAAGCCTTCTAATGTTAAAAGATAATCAATCGCTTCCCTAACAGCCCCCTTACCCCCTGAGTTTTGCAACACTTTATAGGCTTTGCTTTTAAGCAAGGGGTGCGCATCAAAAGGAGCGAAACTCAAAGCGCATGCCTTAAACATGCCTAAATCGTTATAATCATCGCCTACGCATGCGGTTTCTTGTGCACTTAATTGCAAGTCTTTTTTGAGCCGCTCCACAACCACGCCTTTATTTTCAACACCCATAAAAACAAACTGAACGCCCAAACTCTCCATGCGTTTTTTGACCATTATTGAAGTTCTTCCTGTAATGATAGCGATTTTTTTGCCTAATTTTTGCCATAGCGCCATGCCAAGCCCGTCTTTGACATTAAAAGCCTTCATCTCGTGAAAATTTTCATCAAAATACAACGACCCATCTGTGAGCGTGCCATCCACATCTAAAAGCAATAACTTAATCATTCTCTGGTTAAAACCGCATTCTGGTTATATTTTTTCATAAAATCCCTAGCCTCTTCTTCGCCTTGAAACCCTTGAACTAAAACTTTATACAAATCGTCTTTAAAAGCGACCTTAACGCTGTAATTTGGATTTTCTGCTTGCAATTTATCCGCTAAAGTTTGAGCGCCTATTTGGTTTCTAAAAGCCCCCATTTGCAAAGAAAATTTCCCTCCGCTCACGCTTTTTTCGCTCTCGCCGACTTTAAATTCCTTGTGTAAGATCTTTGAAGAGTTAGCGTTAAAGGATTGCTCGTATTGATTAGAGATAACCCCACCAAAACCCAAAACAATAAGACGCACGCTGGCTGTGCCTTTTTTAACCATGTCAATATCCCTAGCGGCCGCATTAGACAAATCAATGATGCGATCGCTCACAAAAGGCCCTCTATCGTTGATGCGCACAATGGTGCTTAAATTGTTTTCAACATTGATGACTTTCACCACGGTGTTCATGGGTAAAGTCTTGTGCGCGGCGGTGTGGGCATACATGTTATAAATTTCCCCATTACTGGTTTTTTTGGCATGGAAATTGGGGCCATACCAGCTCGCAATGCCATCAAATTTTTCGCCTAAATCCACTTTAGTGGGGTAATACCACTTGTTCCCCACTTGATAAGGGCGCATGGTGGCTCTTTGGATCGCGCTAGAATCGCGCATGCCGTTATCTAGTGGCTGATCTTTTGTGTTGCCATCTTGCGAATTGGAGTAGCGTTTGAAATGGCGTTCAAAAAAATTGCGTTTATAGGTGGCTTTTTTGGTTGTCGGGTCATAGTCTTTAGCGTTTTCATAAGCGCGCAAGCCTTCATGCTTGTAAGACAAATTCTTTACCCCCTCTTTTTTAACCGCACAAGCGCTAATCAAAAAAACAACGCCTAAAAAACAAACTCTTTCCAACGCCAAACCCATTAAAATTCCCTTGTAGCGAGTAATTTTTTGTTGGTGGGGATGATTAAGCGCTGGTGGATAAAAATGTTAGAATCTTTGAGGTTATTGGCTAATTGGATACTGGAAATGCTGACTTGATAGCGTTTAGCGATAGAAGATAAGGTTTCTTTAGGCAAGACCACATGGGTGATAAAAGGGCTTTTTGGACTAGCTTGAATGTTTTTATTTTGTTTGAGCTGGCGTTGTTTGAAAAGAGCGAGTTTTTCATAAGGGATATAAATGGTGTAGGTGGGGTCTTTAGAAGGCAGAATGTTATAGCGGAATTGGTGGTTGTAAGATTTTAAGGTTTCTAAACTCAAGTTTAAATTTTTGGCCACTTGGATTAAAGAAGTGTGCCTTTTAAACGGAACGCCCACTAAACTCACCCTCGCCCCACGATTGAGCAGATATTCTTTATCTTTGAGGTTGTCTAGGCTGTTGAATTTTAACGCCAGGCTTAGAATGGAGCGGATATACTCTCGTGTTTCTTTGGGGAGGTATTTTTTATCTTCATCTAACAAAATCTTAATGTCCGAAGTGCCGGCGGCTTTAATGGCGTTTTGAACCTTGCGTAAGCCGTAATTATACGCCATAGCGACCAAATACCACTCCCCGGTTTGCTTGTAGAGCCGTTTCAAGTAAGTAATAGCCGCTTGAGTGCTTTTAATGGGATCTCTTCTTTCATCAATGTAATGATTGACTTTAAGCCTTAATTCTTTAGCCGTGCTTGGCATGAATTGCCAAATCCCTACCGCTTTTTTCCTGCTATAAGCCCTTGATGAAAATTTAGACTCTGCCATCGCTAAAAACAAGAATTCTTGCGGCACGCTCGCTTCTATTAGCATGTTTTTAATGATGGGGATGAATTGGTAATTCACATCAAATCTTTTGACTAACTTTTTCCACTCTTCTTCTTTATTCATTTTTTTTAAAGCGTTTGGCATTTGGGATAAAAAGCCCGCATTAACCCCAAAAGCCTCTAGTGCTTTGGTGTCAATATTGGACTCAAAAGCCATTTTCGCATGGCCTAAAGAAGCCAATAAAAGCCAATGGGTAACAAAAAAAACCAACCATTTTTGACTAAAACACTTCATTCTTTTTGGCATCACATCCTAATAACTACAGCTATTCAGCTTTTAAAATAGCCTTGATTATAACTAAACTTGAATAATACTTTCTAACACAGCCCCATTTTTAGGGGAAACTAAAGAGCGTTTGGGCGTTATGCGTGCTTAAAGAAGCGAGCTCTTCAATCTCTATGTTGATGATTTCGGCAATTTTTTGAGCGATTAAAGGGATATACATAGGGCTATTTCTGGTGCCTCTAAAAGGGTGTGGGGTCAAATAGGGCGAATCTGTTTCTAAAAGAAGCCTGTTTTTAGGGATTTTAGGGAGGATCTCTACCAGTCTTTTAGCGTTTTTAAAAGTGCTAACCCCTCCTATCCCATAGTAAAAACGATCGCTCAGTTCCAAAAGCATGCCATCAGCGTTAAAGCAATGCAACACCCCAAAAGCCTTAGGATAGCTTTTTAAAATATTCAAACTATCAAAACTCGCCTCTCTGATGTGGATAATCAAGGGCTTGTTGTGTTGGATAGAAAATTCAATCTGTTTGGTAAAAATTTCTTTTTGTTTGTTTTTATAATTTTCTCTTTCATGTAATTCAGGCAAGCGGTAGTAATCCAGTCCGCATTCGCCTATCGCCACGCATTTTTGATGCTCAACAAACTTTTCAAACAGGCTTTCATCAAAGCTTTCCACATCATAAGGGTGAGCGCCGATGGCAAAAAACACGCCTTCAAATTTTTCGCTAATTTCTATCGCTCTCTTCAAATCTTTCATGTCTGCACCCGGAATCACGCACTGAGTAACGCCTTTTTCTAGGCTTGCTTTTAACACTTCTTCTAAATCGTTTTCATAATCCTTGTGATCCAAATGGCAATGCGTATCAATAAACATGCTTTTATCCTGTGGTTTTATTTAATATGTTACAATGTTTAAGCATTCTAACATAAGGAAAATAATCATTAACGATGTTCAGCGGCATAATCCATCAAATAGCTAGAGTAAAAAGTTTCCAAAACAATATTTTAAGCGTAGAGAGCGATCTCAACCCCAAGCTTGGCGATAGCATTGCGATCAATGGGGCGTGTTTGACCGCCATAGAAAGTTCAAAAACGCATTTTAGCGTGGAATTGAGCCAAAAAACCCAAAACAGCGTAGCGTTAGAAAATTACAAGGATTTAGTCCATATTGAGCCAGCCCTAAAAGCCGATGCGAGTTTGGATGGGCATTTTGTGCAAGGGCATATTGACGCTATTGGGGTCATTGAAAAAATCATTCATCATTCCAATCAAGTGGATTTTTTCATCAGCGCTTCTAAAGAAACGCTTCTATTGTGCGTTGAGCAAGGCTCTATCGCCATTGATGGGGTGAGTTTGACTTTAAGCAAGGTAGAAGAAAAGGGGTTTTGGCTAACGATTATCCCTTATACTTTAGAAAACACCCTTTTTAAGACTTACAAACTCAAACGGCGCGTGAATATTGAAACGGACATGCTGGTTCGCAGCGTTGCGTCTATTTTGAAAAAAACAAAAGGGTTTGAAAAAAATTTCTCTTGGAATGACGCGGATTCTTTGACTTTAGGGTATTAGATGAATAAAACCATAAAAGCCGCCGCTCTAGCCTATAACATGGGGCAAGATCATGCCCCAAAAGTGATCGCAAGCGGGGTGGGCGAAGTGGCTAAAAGGATCATTCAAAAAGCTAAGGAATACGATATAGCGCTCTTTTCTAACCCCATGCTGGTGGATTCGCTTTTAAAGGTGGAATTAGACTGCGCGATACCTGAAGAATTGTATGAAAGCGTGGTGCAAGTGTTTTTATGGCTCAATAGCGTGGAAAATAACGCGCAAATGTCCAAGTGATTGGGGTATAAAGTTAAAACGATGGTAGTAGAATTAAAAAACATTGAAAAGATTTATGAAAACGGATTCCATGCTCTAAAAGGCGTGAATTTGGAATTGAAAAAAGGCGATATTTTGGGCGTGATAGGCTATTCAGGGGCGGGGAAATCCACGCTCATTCGCCTAATCAATTGCTTAGAGCGCCCCAGCTCTGGCGAAGTTTTAGTCAATGGGGTCAATCTGTTAAAATTAAAGCCTAAAGAATTGCAAAAAGCGCGCCAAAAAATAGGCATGATTTTCCAGCATTTCAATTTATTGAGCGCTAAAAACGTGTTTGAAAATGTCGCTTTCGCTCTAGAAATCGCCCAATGGGAAAAAACTAAGATCAAATCCAGGGTGCATGAATTGTTGGAATTGGTGGGGCTAGAAGATAAAATGCATTTTTACCCTAAACAGCTCAGCGGTGGGCAAAAACAACGAGTGGCGATCGCTAGGAGTTTAGCGAATTGCCCTGATTTGTTGCTTTGCGATGAAGCCACATCCGCGCTGGATTCTAAAACCACGCATTCTATTTTAACGCTTTTAAGCGGCATTCAAAAAAAGCTTAATTTGAGTATCGTTTTCATCACGCACCAGATTGAAGTGGTTAAAGAATTGTGCAATCAAATGTGTGTGATCAGCAGCGGCGAAATTGTGGAAAGAGGCTCGGTAGAAGAAATTTTTGCTAACCCTAAACATGCCGTTACTAAAGAATTGCTTGGTATCAAAAACGAGCATGGGGATCAAAAAAGCCAAGACATTTATCGCATCGTGTTTTTAGGGGAGCATTTAGACGAACCGATCATTTCTAATTTGATCAGGCGTTTTAAAATAGACGTGAGCATCATTTCAGGCAATATTGAAGAGCTTACGACTAAAGATATAGGGTATTTAGTGGTGCGGTTTTTAGGCAATGTTGCAGAGATTCAAAGGGCTTTAGAGTATTTAAACGCTTTAGGCTTACAAGTGGAAAAATTAAAGGATTAACATGATTTCTCAAATGCTCATTCAAGCCACGCTAGAAACGCTTTATATGGTGTTTGTAGCGAGCTTTTTGGCGGTTGTTTTTGGCTTGCCTTTGGGGGTTTTATTGTTAGTGAGTAAAAAAGGGCATTTGTTAAACAAACCCCTTTTGCATAAAATTTTAGACACTTCTATCAACATGACTCGCTCTTTCCCTTTTATCATTTTGATTATTTTGCTCTTGCCTTTATCGCGCTTTTTGATTGGCACAAGCATTGGCTCTAGCGCGAGCATTATCCCGCTAGCCATTTCAGCCATTCCTTTTGTCGCAAAGCTTTTTGAAAATTCTTTAATGGAAGTAGAGCATGGCAAGATTGAAACCACTTTAAGCTTGGGAGCGTCTAATTTGGAAGTCATTAAAATGATGCTTTTAGAGAGCCTGCCCTCTTTAGTGAATAATATCACCATCACCTTAATTTCTTTAATAGGCTATTCGGCTATGGCAGGAGCGTTAGGAGCTGGGGGTTTGGGGGATTTAGCCATTAGGATTGGCTATCAAAGTTATAGGGGCGATGTGCTTTTTTATGCGGTGGTCGTGATTATTGTTTTAGTGCAAATCATTCAAAGCGTGGGGGATTATGTGGTGAAACGCCTAAGAAAGCATAAATATTAGGGATTTGGTTCTCATCAAATACGAATATCCAAAGCCAACTTTAATACGCTTTGGTTAATGGGGTTTTTAAGCTTTGTTTATGGCAAAACTCAATTCTCTAAGAACGCTTTTAAAAGGTTATCGCTCAAACTGAATGAGAGCTTTTTACGATGGATATTCAATTAAATCCTCATGCAAAAATTGGCTTTATTTTGCACCGTTGATGAATTTATCCATCTGTTTTTCTAATTCTATGATTTGCGTTATCGCTCCTTCTAAAATTTCAAAATTTTTAGCGTTTTTTGGGGTAATGCATGCAAGCTTGTTGGAAGTTTTTTCTAACGATCGGATGTCTTTAAGCAAGGTTTTTAAAACTTCTACGCTTTTAAAATCCTTCTCAAAATAACCATCAAATTGCTGTTCTGTTTGAGATAAGTTCTCTAAAAAAGCGCTTTGAAGGCGTATTTGGGTGCGATCATGCCCGGTTTTAACACATGTTTTATAGGTTTTATCAATCATAACAAAAGCGTCTTTGGCTTTCAAAAAAGCCTTTGAAAGCTCAACGATGATTTCATAATGTTCGCCTTGCGCTCTTAAAAACCCTAAAAAAAGCAAAATGAGTAATAACTTTTTTAGCACTTTATCCCTTTACCATTGATAAGAAAAGCTCACCCCATAGCGGCTACTGCCCTTAAAATCGCTAGAGATTTCAGGATAGAGCATCCATTGTTTAGGTTTGTAGCGTGAAGTGAATAAATAAGCAAACCCCCATGCGATAAGGCTACCGATCGTAACTTGCAAGATCGTGTGTTGTTCTGCCACCACTCTGCTGGCATCAGTGAGGATTGCAAGAGCGATCACAGGAAGAGCCGGTTTCCACCCATAGCGGTAATACACAAACCCAGCTGCGCTAAACACCCCTCCAGCGTGCCCGCTTGGCATGCCTCTCCAAGAATTACAGCATGGGCGTTTAGCAAATTCCACTCTAGCCCCATCTTTATGAGCGGTGCTAAAAGCCCCTTTAAGGCCATAAATCACTCCTTGAGTAACCAATGTGCCAACCGCTAATTCCCCTAAACCTCTATAATCGCGCATCGCCAAACTGACCGTGCCTACAAAAATAGGCAAAAACCTAAGCACATCGCCGATCTCTTCTAAAATGTATGCCCCCTCATTGATCGGCTCACTCCTTAAAGGATATACCCATAAGAGCAGGCTCAAAAAAAGACTTTTGAGTTTTTTCATTAAAACGCTCGCTTTTCTAAAGCACAAACCCGCCTGTTCAAATAAGCATAGCCTATTAAATAGCATGCGATAAAGACTAGGCTAATGATAATGAGCGCATAAGCGTTTAAGCGAAAAAAGACGCTTGTTAAAATAAAAGGCAGGTTGCACAGAATAAGGATAAACGCGCATAAAGGGTTGGGGTAATTTAAAGAGCGTTGTTGCAAGAATTGGAATAAAAGGGTGTGCAAATGCAAATTATCTGGCATGGTGGCTTTCTGGCGTTTTATTTTGCGCCTAAGGATACTAAAAAGCACCTCTATGACCGGATAAAGCATTAAATTGAGCCCAAAAAACACGCTGATTTTTTGCTCTAAACTCAAATTCAAAAGGGAAATCCCGCACACCAAACCCAAAAAATACGCCCCCCCATCGCCTAAAAAAATCTTTCCTAAAGGAAAATTTAACACCATAAACCCAAGCACCATGTAAGCCAGTAAGCAAGACAAATTGCTAGGGTCTATATAATGAATGACTAAAAGCGTAATCGTGCAAATCCCTGACGCAAGCCCGTTAAACCCGTCAATAATATTGATAGCGTTACTGATACCCACTAGCATAAAAACAGCGAATAAAAAAGCGATAAAATAAGGCAAGCTAAAAAGGGGCGAAAAATCGCTCACCACTAAAGGCGTTGATGAGATGATGCAAACGACCCCTATGGCTTGCAAAATAAGGCGTATTTTGGGGCTGAGTGAAAGATTAATGTCTTCTAAAAAACCGCTCAAAAACACTAGCGATAGCCCCAAAAAAACAAAAAATCCCTTAAAAGGCGTTTCAAAAGACTCAAAAAGATAAGCTAACACAAAAGAAAGAAAGATCCCAAGCCCCCCGGCTCGTGGGGTTCTTGCATGATGAAAGCCTTGTATTTTATTAGCGTTATCCACAAAGAGCGTGGATTTTTTAGACCACAAAACAATCAAAGAGCAAATGAAGAGACTGGTTAGAAAAATAGCACCCATAACACTTTTTATTGGATTTAATTGGCATTTTGTTTTGGGTATTATAGCAAAAGATAGCTTGATGATAAAATCTTATAGGTATAAGAGGCGGGTTTTATGTTACAATTTCAAAAATCATTATTATAAAATAAAGGATAGTCATGCGTTTTGGATTGAATATTGATCACATTGTTACTTTAAGAGAGATAAGAAAAACTTATGAGCCTGAGATTTTAGAAGCCCTATTCATCGCTAAAAACACCCATAAAGTGGATTTAATCACCATTCATTTGAGAGAAGACAAACGACACATTCAAAATGAAGATGTTTTGAGGCTACTTGAAATAAGCCCTTTGCCTATCAATATTGAATGCTCTATTAATGCTGGAATCACTGATTTTTTATGCTCTTTGAAAAATAAGCCGAGTAAGGTTACAATTGTGCCTGAAAACAGAAATGAGGTTACGACAGAGGGGGGATTGGATTGCTCATTAAAGGGTTTAGGAGAGGTGATTAGAGCGTATCGCAATAAAGGCGTTGAAGTGTCTTTGTTTGTTGATCCTTTAAAAGACGCTCTGCATTTTGCAAAGGAGCATCAAGTCAAGCAAGTGGAGTTCCACACCGGGGTGTATGCGAATTTGCACAATGTTCTATATTCTAACGCTAACAACCAAATCCATGCCATTAGCGTGCTCAAAGACAAAAGCCCTAAAGAATTGAAAGAAGAATTGCACAACGCCTTTTTGCAATTAAGAAAAATGAGTAAAGAAGCGTTTTTTATGGGTATCACGGCGTGCGCGGGGCATGGGTTGAATTATTCTAATGTGAAAGAATTGTTAAAAATCCCCTCTTTAAGAGAGCTTAATATCGGTCATAGCGTGATTTCAAAAGCGGTTTTTGTGGGATTAGAAAAAGCGATTTTAGAAATGGCGCAACTCATTAAGCGATAAAATGGCTAAAAAGAAAATTGCGATCAGTTGTGGGGACATTCAAGGCGTAGGGTTAGAATTGATTTTAAAAAGCCATAAGAAAGTGAGCGTGCTATGTGAGCCGTTGTATCTCATTGATGGCGAACTTTTAGAGCGGGCCAATCAATTGCTCAATAACGCTTATGAAACTAAAACGCTTAACACGCTCGCTATCAATGCCCCCTTACCCTTATTAAATTCTGGCACGATAGGCAAAGTTAGTGCTCAAAGCGGGGCGTATAGTTTTGAGAGTTTTAAAAAGGCTTGCGAGTTAGCGGATGATAGAGAAGTGGATGGCATTTGCACTTTGCCTATCAACAAACTTGCATGGCAACAGGCTCAAATCCCTTTTGTGGGGCATACCGATTTTTTAAAACAACGCTATAAAGATCATCAAATCATCATGATGCTTGGGTGTTTTAAACTCTTTGTGGGGCTATTTAGCGACCATGTGCCTTTAGAGGCGGTTTCTCAACTCATTCAAGTGGGAGCGTTAGTTCGGTTTTTGTTAGCGTTTCAAAAAAGCACTCAAGCTAAAATCGTTCAAGTGTGTGGTTTTAACCCTCATGCGGGCGAAGAGGGCTTGTTCGGGAAAGAAGATGAAAAGATTTTAAAAGCCATTCAAAAGAGCAACCAAATACTGGGCTTTGAATGCTTTTTAGGGCCTTTGCCCGCTGATAGCGCTTTTGCCCCCAATAAGCGCAAAATAACCCCTTTTTATGTGAGCATGAGCCATGATGTGGGGCTAGCCCCTTTAAAAGCACTCTATTTTGATGAAAGCATTAATGTGAGTTTGAACGCCCCCATTTTACGCGCCTCTACTGACCACGGCACAGCGTTTGATATTGCTTATCAAAACAAAGCGAACAACAAAAGCTATGTGAATGCGATCAAATACTTGGCTTAAAGATTTTAAAATCCAAGCCAACAAAGTACAATTCAAGCAAAAACACCACCCAAAGATAAAACATGATTTTAAGCATTGAAAGTTCTTGCGATGACAGCTCTTTAGCCCTTACAAGAATAAAGAACGCTAAGCTCATCGCTCATTTTAAAATCTCTCAAGAAAAGCACCACAGCTCTTATGGGGGCGTTGTGCCTGAGCTCGCATCGCGCTTGCATGCTGAGAATTTGCCGCTCTTATTAGAACGCATCAAAATCAGTTTGAATAAGGATTTTTCCAAAATTAAAGCCATCGCTATCACCAATCAGCCAGGTTTGAGCGTTACCTTAATAGAAGGTTTGATGATGGCAAAAGCCTTGAGCTTGTCTTTGAATTTACCCTTAATTTTAGAAGATCATTTGAGAGGGCATGTGTATTCGCTCTTTATCAATGAAAAACAAACCTGCATGCCTTTAAGCGTGCTCTTAGTTTCTGGGGGGCATTCTTTGATTTTAGAGGCTAGAGATTATGAAGACATTAAAATCGTTGCCACGAGTTTAGACGATAGCTTTGGGGAGAGTTTTGATAAGGTTTCTAAAATGCTTGATTTAGGCTATCCAGGAGGCCCCATAGTGGAAAAATTAGCCCTTGATTATGCGCATCAAAACGAGCCTTTAATGTTTCCTGTCCCTTTAAAAAACAGCCCGAATCTGGCTTTTAGTTTTTCAGGTTTAAAAAATGCGGTGCGTTTGGAGGTTGAAAAAAACGCCCCCAACTTGAATGAAGCGATCAAACAAAAGATTGGCTATCATTTTCAAAGCGCGGCTATTGAGCATTTGATCCAGCAGACTAAACGCTATTTTAAAATCAAACGCCCTAAAATTTTTGGCATTGTGGGGGGAGCGAGCCAAAATCTGGCTTTAAGGAAGGCGTTTGAGAATTTGTGCGATGAGTTTGATTGCAAGCTTGTTTTAGCCCCTTTAGAATTTTGCAGCGACAATGCCGCCATGATAGGGCGATCCAGCCTAGAAGCTTATCAAAAAAAACGCTTTGTCCCTTTAGAAAAGGCCAACATCTCACCAAGAACGCTGTTAAAAATGGGGGTTGAGTGAATGGGTGCGAAAGAAGTTTAAGTTTTTTGAGTAATTCTTCTGCACCGTTTACTGTAAATTTATGTAGGGATTAAAATAGAGATCATAAAAAGATGGTTATTGTGTGAATATCAAGAGCAATGGGCATTCCAAGATTGATGAGATTTTAGTCAAAGGAGTTGATATGCGTAAAGGTGGATTGGGTGGTGCTAACACCCAAACAGGGATTAAATTTGAAGAAGAAAATGATCTAGTGAGTCGTTTAAAAGATACGAAAGATTATAGGTGTGAAGAAAGATCTTTAGGGGGTTATGAAATTTATTTCAAAGATGAATCTATAGCATATTCTTTTAAAAAACATGAATTGTATTAGGTATTTAGAAAAAAAAGGTATAGATTGGAAAAAATCCTATCTAGCCAACTTTTGCCTAATAATGCTATTTTTGTGCCTAGTAATAACACATTTTTTATTTTAGAAATCAAATATCAAGGAACGGGTGGTTCAGTAGATGAAAAACTCCAAACCTGTGATTTTAAATTAAAGCAATACAAAAAGCTTTTTAAGTCTTTAGAATGTAAGGTAGAGTTTATTTACATCTTAAGTGAGCGGTTTGAAGAACTCAAATATAAAGACGCTCTAGATTATATTCAGAGCGTGAATTGTCAGTATTACATTGGAGGTATTAAAGATTTACCCTTGAATAAAATAGGTTTGCCTGTATAATTTGAGGCAAGAGCTTAAAAAATAAGGCGTTAAAACAACGCTTCAATTTTAGTCAAATTTAATCTTATCTTGGTTATAATTCTAGGCTATTAAGTTTTAGTTTAAAGGGAAAATCATGCTCCGCTCTCTCTATAGCGCCACTTCAGGGATGCTCGCCCAACAAACGCATATTGACACCACTTCAAATAATATCGCCAATGTCAATACCACCGGGTTTAAAAAATCTCGTGCGGATTTTAACGACTTGTTTTACCAAGCGATGCAATACGCTGGCACCAACACAAGCAACACAACTTTATCGCCTGATGGCATGGAAGTGGGCTTAGGCGTGCGCCCTAGCGCGATCACTAAAATGTTTTCGCAAGGCAGCCCTAAAGAAACGGAAAATAATTTAGATGTCGCCATTACGGGTAAAGGCTTTTTTCAAGTCCAGTTGCCTGATGGCACCACCGCTTATACAAGAAGCGGGAATTTTAAGCTAGACGAACAGGGCAATCTTGTAACGAGCGAAGGCTATCTTTTGATCCCTCAAATCACTTTACCTGAAGACACCACGCAAGTGAATATCGGTGTGGATGGCACGGTGAGCGTGACTCAAGGCTTGCAAACGACTTCTAATGTGATCGGGCAGATCACTTTGGCTAATTTTGTCAATCCGGCAGGGCTTCATTCTATGGGGGATAATTTGTTTTCAATCACCAACGCTAGCGGTGAGGCGATTGTGGGCAACCCGGATTCTCAAGGATTGGGCAAGTTAAGGCAAGGCTTTTTGGAATTGAGCAATGTGAGATTGGTAGAAGAAATGACGGATCTAATCACTGCTCAAAGGGCTTATGAAGCCAATTCTAAAAGCATTCAAACCGCTGATGCCATGCTCCAAACGGTCAATTCTCTCAAACGATAAAAGGGTCTTACCCCCCCTTTTTTCTTTACTTTTTACTTACCCTTGTATCTAGAGTTGTTAGGATTAAAGCTGGTTGGCACGATTGTCCATAGCCTTTTTGTAAGCCGGATTGTTAGGGTTTTTAGTGTTGCTTTTTTGATCGTTGCTTCTTTGACTATAGCTTTTACCCATTTTTTCTCCCTTTAAAATAAAATAAAAATCAGATGCACTTTTGCTTATCCATTGTATATCTTTTTCCTAAAGAAAAGTTTAAAAGGAATCTATTTACAACGATTTTTCGCCTTTATTGATATGTTTAGAGAACGATGATAATGATTAAAATATTTTCATACGCCTATCATTTTGGATAGGATAAATCTGATTTGAAAGTAGGAAACTATTGATTTTTCTTTAGGGTTAATTTAATGAAACGCTACTTTGATTTTTGGCACAAAAACCCCCTCCTTTAACCTTCTAACCCTTACTTTTTATCGTTTTTATGCTCGTGGTTAGCGTTGCATTGATTAGCTTGGTTTTGGCTATTTTTTTGACAACTTTCGTTGTTTTGATTTTTGGCATCACCTTTTTGATTGTGGTGTTGATTGCTGCAACTGTTACTCATTTTGTCTCCCTTAAATTAAAATAAAAACTAGATGCATTTTCGCATCTAGGTCTCCATTCTATACCTTTTTCCCTAAAAAAAGCTTAAATGGATTCTATTTGCAACGACTTCTTATCTTCATTGGCTTGCTGTGTTTTTAGGCGTAAAGTGGCAACCACAATGCATGCCGGTATGGTTACCCTATAAGCCGGCCCTGCAATATCAATCGCTGTCCATACGCCTGTAATGATCCAGCCAACAGGGCCTGTTAAAAAGCTCAGAGTCCTTGTAAGCACTTGATTGCCCGCAAGCGATAAACCACGCCCTAGAATGGTTTTTGCGACCGCATTCGCAACAATGACAGCCAATTGATAAGATTTAAAGCCCCCCATTTTAAACAGCGTTAGAGTCGCCGCGCTTAAGGCTTGTCTGTTTAAATTGTCCGTGTTTTTTATGGACAATTCATCGCACATTTCTTTCACTTCTTCATCGTCCATTTCTTCCAAACTTCTTTCTAAGATTTTAGAAAGCATGTTTTGTTCAATTAAAGTCGTTTCGGTTTTCTTGTTGTAATTGACCTTTAATTTATCGCACACATCGCATAGGATCTCTTTGTATAAGACTCCTTCGCCTTTAATGAAGCTCGCAAAACTATTGCTCCCATAGTATTGCAACTCTTCAGCGATTCTTTCTGCGTATTTAGCGTAATCATCGCCATGCCTTTTGTATTCTATTGAGCTTGTCAGTTTTTCATTGTGTCTTTTTTCGCCGTCTTTACCAAAAACAAGCACCTCAAACAAATCCAATAAATCACTAGATTCCAATTGCTTTAAAAATTCCAAGTCTCTATCATATTTGTATGCCATATTATTCCTTTATATTGTTCTATCACTTATTGAAAGCAAACGACTTTTCGCGCTTCATCGCTGTTTTTCTAAAGTGATTACTGATTTTAATATCATTTGTCTAAAACTATACTTAATATTCTAAAAAGGCTTAAACTCAAACCCCCAACGCTCTTAAGCTCTATAGGTTTCATGCTTTAAAGCTTCAATTCTTTGGTTATTGCTTGAATCATGTTCTCTTTTTAATTTTTCACAATCATTAAATATAAAACACCCTCAATTCAAGGGTTTTTGAGCGAGCTTTTTGCTCAAAGAATCCAAGATAGCGTTTAAAAATTTAGGGGTGTTAGGCTCAGCATAGAGTTTGCCAAGCTCTATGCATTCATTGATGATGATGGGGTTTTGCGTGGGCGTGAAGCCAATTTCATACGCTCCTAAGCGTAAAATCGCCTTTTCCATGCTCCCCAATCGTTTGAAATCCCAGTCTTTTAAATGCGGTTCAATGAGAGCGTCAATTTCATTGATTTTTTCCAACACGCCATTAAAAAGGCTTAAAGCGAAAGCAAGCTGGTTATTTTTAATCTTTTTTTCTTCTAACATGCTGGAAGCGATTTTTTTAATTTCTTCATTACCGCTTTCAAACGCATACAACAATTCAACCACAGCCCCCCTGGCTTGAGTTCGTGTCGCCATTTTAACCCTTGAGAGTTTGGCACAAGCTCAATAATTCAATGAGGGTGCTCATCGCTTCAAAGCCCTTATTGCCGGCTTTACTGCCCGCTCTTTCAATCGCTTGCTCAATATTGTCTGTGGTCAGCACGCCAAAGCTTACAGGCATGCTGTATTTTAGCATCGCGTTGGCAATGCCCTTAGTCGCTTCCGCGCTCACATAGTCAAAATGCGGAGTCCCCCCTCTAATAATCGCTCCTAAAACGCACACGCCATCGTATTTTTCACTCCCTAACAACCTCTCTAAAATGAAAGGCAATTCATAAGCCCCAGGCACCAGCACGATGTCTA
Source organism: Helicobacter sp. 219-2 (assembly GCF_030053225.1). NCBI lineage: Bacteria > Pseudomonadati > Campylobacterota > Epsilonproteobacteria > Campylobacterales > Helicobacteraceae > Helicobacter > Helicobacter sp. 219-2. The sequence goes on from NZ_JASGBS010000001.1 coordinate 85,375, forward strand.
AAAGATCCTCATCGCCCCCATGCCTTTTAAAGCAGTCAATCGCCCCTTCTTGCAATCTGTCTGTGATGATATGATTGAAGCGCGATGTTAAAATAGCGACTTTTTCATTCCCTTGTAGTTGCAATTTCCCTTCTATGATTTGCATGAAATTCCTTTAAAATAAATTTTGGATTTTTAACATGTCAGCCACTAAATGTTCTAGCTCGTTAGGTTTTAGCATGTTCGCCCCATCGCTTAGAGCGTTTTTAGGATCAACATGCGTTTCAGCGAACAACCCATCAATCCCCACCGCCGCCGCCGCTCTGGCTAAAATAGGGGCAAAAGAGCTATCTCCTGAACTTTTCCCGTTCGCTCCCCCTGGCATTTGCACGCTATGAGTAGCGTCAAAAATCACAGGGGCAAACTCTCGCATGATTTTTAAAGAGCGCATATCCACCACTAAATTCCCATACCCAAAGCTGCTCCCTCTTTCACACAGCCACACACCATTTTTTAACGCTGTTTCATAAGTGGGGCTTTGAATGCTTTTATCTCTCGTTTTAAGGGCTTTTAAGACAGAATATTGCATGTCTTTTGGGTTCATGAATTGCCCTTTTTTGATATTGATAATGGCGTTAGTTTGACTCACTCCTACAATCAGATCCGTTTGGCGGCACAAAAACGCCGGGATTTGTAAAATATCCGCCACTTTGGCCGCTGCGCTTGCTTGATAGCTCTCATGCACATCGGTTAAAATTTTATAGCCAAATTCATCTTTGATGGTTTGTAACATTTCTAAGCCTTTTTCTAAACCAGGCCCTCTGTAACTCTCTAAACTCGTGCGGTTCGCCTTATCAAAGCTTGCTTTAAAATAAAAATCCAACCGCTCGTTGTTGGCTAGGGGTTGTAATTTAGTAGCGATACTCCTTAGATTTTCTAAGCTCTCAATGACGCATGGGCCAGCGATTAAAACGGATTTAGGGGTTTTTGTTTTAGAAGTTTTCATGACTTTTCCTTTGTTTAATGGTTTCTTCAATCGGCTCAAAAAATGGCTTTCAAAATTATAATTATAAATCCTGCCTGTTTCTATGATATGGTGCCAACCAAAAATCTTTAGTTCGTTATTCATTACTCTTTCTTGAATGAAATCATAGCTTAAGAGGTTGTTGAGTTGCAAGCGCACATTCAAACGCTCCGTAAGCCATGAACGCTTGGCAAAATGGTTGCTGAATTGCGGGTGGTTTTTTAATTCTTCTTTAATAGGCTCTAAAAATTGTATCCAATTTGCAATGTAAGGGGTTTTAGCTTTGGTGGTTCCATCATTAATTAAATGAATGCTCCCGCAAGCCCCACAATCGCTATGCCCGCAAATAATTAAATTTTGAACGCCCACATGCACAATAGCGTATTCAATGCTCGCCATAGTAGAAAGGGACTCTTTATGGCTTGTTTTAGGGGGGATTATATTGCCCATGTTGCGAATCACATACAATTCGCCCGGTTTGGTGCCTGTGATTAGATTAGGCACGACTCGTGAATCCACGCAAGAAATGAACAAAGTGTGGGGCTTTTGCTTGGTTTTTAAGCTCTCATAAAGCTCTTTAAGCTCTTCATATTCATTCTCTTGAAACTCTAACGCTCCTAAAAACGCTTCCACTCTTTAACCCTTAAAATTTCATTTGATTAAAATTTGTTTTATTTTTAAAACGCTTATCATAGCTAAAATTCTTCCATTTCTTTTTGTTATAATGGCGTTATTTTACACTTTAAAGGGCTTTCATGCAATTATGTGTCGCATTGGATTTAGAAAAAAAAGAGGACAATCTTTCTTTATTGCAAGAATTAAAGGGTTTAGATTTATGGGCTAAGGTGGGGCTTAGATCTTTTATAAGAGACAGGGCTGTTTTTTTAGATGAAATCAGAAAGATTGATGGGAATTTTAAGATTTTTTTGGATTTGAAGCTCTATGATATTCCTTATACTATGGCAAACGCCGCGCTAGAATGCGCGAAATTGGAAGTTGATATGCTCACCGTGCATTTAAGCAGCGCTAAAAGCGCGCTAACCATTTTAATGCAACGCCTAAACGCTCTTAAAAAACGCCCCTTAATCATGGGCGTGAGCGCTTTAACCAGCTTTAGCGAAGAGGAATTTTTGAGCGTGTATAACGCTCCTTTAAAAACTCAAGCGATTAAATTAAGCGCTATGGGTAAAGAGAGCGGGATTGATGGGGTGGTGTGTTCGGTGTTTGAAAGTTTGGCGATTAAAGAGGCTTTGGGTAAGGACTTTTTGACTTTAACCCCTGGCATAAGGCTGAATAAAAATGATAAAGAAGATCAAGAAAGGGTAGCAAACGCTAAAGAGGCTAAACAAAATTTAAGCGATTTTATCGTGGTGGGCCGCCCCATTTATCAGGCTAAAGAGCCTAGAGAAGTGGTTTTAGAGCTTTTAAAGGATTGTTAAATGCGAGTGTTAGAAACGATTGCTACTTTAAGAGAATATCGTAAAAGTTTGAAAGAAAGCGTGGGGTTTGTGCCGACTATGGGGGCTTTACACAAAGGGCATCAAAGCTTGATAGAAAGGAGTTTGAAAGAAAATTCCCACACGATAGTGAGTGTTTTTGTCAATCCCACGCAATTTGGGCCTAACGAAGATTTTAACGCTTACCCGCGCCCTTTAGAAAAGGATTTGGCTTTGTGTGAAGGATTGGGCGTTAATGCGGTGTTTGTGCCTAAAACGAGCGAAATGTATCCCTATGAAATAGAGCAACGCTTAAAACTCTACGCCCCTACATTTTTATCCCAATCTTTAGAGGGAGCAATGCGTGAGGGGCATTTTGATGGGGTTGTTCAGGTCGTGTTAAAAATGTTTCATCTTGTTAATCCCACTAGGGCGTATTTTGGCAAAAAGGACGCCCAACAGCTTTTAATCATTGAGCATTTAGTCAAAGATCTGCTTTTAGACATTGAAATAACGCCATGCGAGATCGTGCGCGATGACGATAATTTGGCTTTAAGCTCTAGGAATGTGTATTTGAATGCAACACAAAGAAAACAAGCCCTAGCCATTCCAAAAGCTTTAGAAAGTATCAAGCAAGCCATAGATAAGGGCGAAAAAGCGTGCGAAAAGCTTAAAAAACTGGGGCTTGAAATTTTAGAAACCTTGGAAGTGGATTATTTGGAGTTTTGCAACCACAAGCTAGAGTCTTTAAAAACCATAGAGCCAGCTAACACGCTGGTTTTAGTGGCGGCTCGTGTGGGTAAAACCAGGCTTTTAGACAATTTATGGGTGTAGTTTGATTTTTGTGGCGACCCTTGGAAGATTTGAACTTCCGTTTCCACCGTGAAAGGGTGGTATCCTTGGCCACTAGATGAAAGGGTCATTTTTAACGATTGACTATTATATTGGAAATAAAGCGTAGGAAATGATTTAAAAAGCGCTTGGTGGCGGAGCGGACGGGACTCGAACCCGCGACCCCCTGCGTGACAGGCAGATATTCTAACCAGCTGAACTACCGCTCCCTATCCAAACTCCATAGCCTAAAAATGCATGCTTTAGTCATGGTGGTCGCTATAAGACTCGAACTTATGACATCTACCTTGTAAGGGTAGCGCTCTACCAACTGAGCTAAGCGACCAAAATATTGAGATAAAATTCAACTAAACCCGTATAAAAGAGTGGTGACTCCTAGGGGATTTGAACCCCTGTAACCACCGTGAAAGGGTGGTATCCTAACCACTAGATGAAGGAGCCACGATGCTCATGGTGACCCGTGTTGGATTTGAACCAACGGCCCATTCCTTAAAAGGGAATTGCTCTACCAGCTGAGCTAACGGGTCTCACAAAAAGATAATGATACAATTTTTTTTAACGCTTGTCAAGAATAATTGAAAAATATTGCGGTTTTCATAGAAACGACACGCTCTTAAAACGGCATAACAGCTTTTTGTTTAAAAAAACTTGGTTGCATTTAATGCTATAAGGATCACAACAGACGCCATGCGTTTTGGTCATTGGTTAGTATTGTTTTTGGGGTTTTAAAAAAGCTCTGTTTCTATCAAGATCTAACAAATATGATTGGGATTTAATGCTTTTTTGTTTAAAAAATTTCATTTTTAAAAAATGGTATTTTGTTTTATTGTTTTAGATCTTATTTTGTTGTAAAAACGCATTTTCTTAAGTTTTATTGTATTTTCTTAAAGGGATAGGAATTGCTTTGAAACCATTCTCTCCCCTACACTCACAACTAAAATCACCCCAAAAAAGTGCTTTTTTTAAAAGATTATCGCTTAACTTAGTGTCAAACTTCTCACTAACTAATATAAAAAATGCTAAAAAGGATTTTGCATCAAAACCCACACAAAAATAAAAACTTAAAGATTAAAAAGCGAAAGTAGTGGGGATCAGCAAAAAGAAAAAGATCAAACCCCCCAAAAAGAGAGTTTAAAAAAAGGAGTTTTAATGCGAGCTTTTAGTAAGCAAACACATAATTCAAATACACGCTATAAAGCCTGCGGTATTGGAGTTGAGTGCCTAGCAAAGAATAGTAATTGGTGTTGATCGTGGGGATCTTCACACCTAATTCCATGCCATGCTGAGCCGCATGATCGCTTGCTTTTTTCTTATTCCTAGCGAGATTCATTCTCAAGCCCAAGTTGAATAAGAATTGGAAATTCGCCACATTCATTTTAGCGCTATAGAAATTATTGAATGTCGCTAAATTCACATATTGAGAATTAAGCCACGAAGTGCCCGCTATTGCGATACCCCCAAACACCCCAAAAGAAATCTTGCTGTTTTTGGTGGCTTTATCATTGATAAAGTTATAGAGGACATCTGTTCCTACCCCATAAGTGAACACATCAGAGGCGGAGTTGAAAAAGCTGGATTTGATATAAGCATGGTTGTAATCAAAAAAGCCGTAATATCTAGCCCCCCATCGTTTCTTTTCACCAAAAAATTGTTTATACCCTATTTGCACACCGATCCCATTCATCGCGCCGTTGTTGGTTTGAGAGCTGATTAATCCAATGCGTCTGAAAGGGTTATGCCCTAATTCTTGCGTGGTGCTTAATAATTGCGAATAAGCGCTTTGGTTGAGTTGGTAAACGGTCTTTAAACCCTCGGGGTTATTAGGGTTAGTGGATTGGCTTATCAAATTTTTAAGGAATGGGGAATTAGGCGTGTTTGAAGCGGTCGTGGTGATGCTGTTATAAGTGCTGTTTAAATTGCTAAGGCTGCCTCTAAAATCAAGTATCGTGCGTGCAAGCAACTCAGATTGCTTGATTTGCTCTGCTTGAGTGCCAAAATGTGCAAGGCTGTTATCTAAAGCCGTTATCGTCTCTTCTACATAGGCGCAACCTGCCCCCCAAGTGTTAGAAGTAACCCCTTGATTAGGTAATGTTCCACCCCCATTTCTGCAAGCTGCCAAGTAGTTTGATACAAATTGGCTTGGGATAGTGCCAAGGTCTTTTTTCATTTGATCGACTAGTTCAAGCATCTTGGCTTGCGCTTGCGCGTGATTGAGCATGTTTTGAGCGAAAGCCCTATCAGCAGAGGTGTAAGGATTGAAATCTTGTGGCGCGTTTTGATTGGTTTGCTCTTTAGCGTTAAGGGTTTGAGCTTGCGCTACGATTTCTTGGGCGTTTTTGATCATGCTAGTAACGGCGCTAAACTCAGCGCTAAAGATTTGGCACGCATTCCCACCTGTACTGATACCCCATGGACTACCATTACCCGGAGCGTTTTCATTATGCTTAGATCGCACTAAAGGGCATTGCGTGTTAAGGACATTCATGATATTTGCTGCTTGAGCTAAAAGATTTTGAGCGTTATTGGTGGTGTCAAATTTGACGGTGGCCTTGTTATTATTATAAGTAGTGGTGATCGTTACGCCGTCTTGCGTGGTTGTGGTTGTGCTATTACTATTACTACCATTACTACCGCTACTAGAGCCGTTAGCTCCACAGAATTTATTCACACCGCCGTTGATGGTTTCTGTTTGTTTGCATTCATATGTGTATTTTACGGTCACTTGTGTGCCGTCTTTGTCTAAGACAGGAAAACCTTCTTGAGTCTTTAAAGCTTGTTGGATGATTTGATAGGCTTCATTGAGTTTCTTGAATTCATCAATAGACATGGATTTACCAGGACCAGTCGCTTCATACCGGTTGCAAGTAATGTTCGTGGAATACGACCCTGGTTGGTCATTAAAAACCACGCTGCCAGGCCCACGCCCTGTGCCATTGCCGTTCCCGCACATGATCGCATAGCCGATGACATTCCACAGCCCCACTGTGGCGTTTAATGCCAAAGAAACCGCTTGATACGCCGGGGAATTGTCTTTTTCGCCAATCAAACCCTGCGTGTTTGCTTTTAAATTATCGATCGCAGCATTGATTTGTGAAGGGCTGCTTGCGTTCGTTACCGCCTGATTGAGATTGTTAAAATTGTTTAAAAGATTGCTCAAATTTTCATAAGTGTCTGAAAGCCTTTTCAATTCGCCGGTGTTTTTCACCATTTGAGCGGCTTCACCGATTTGATAGCCGGCACTTATAAAAAAGCCGTTGTCTTCAGCGTTTAAAAGCGATGAAGCGAGAGAGAGAGAGAGAGAGAGTAAAAGGGTTTTTTTCATAAATATTCTCCTTGGAATTAAATTGAGTGATTGAGATTTTATACATTAAGTAAGAATGTATTAAAAGCATTGTAGCATAAAATCGTTTTTTTTTTTTTGTCATTTGGAGAAAATTTTAGAATTTTTGCGTTTTTTGTGCTTTTGTTTGGATGGTAAAGAGTTTTTAGATTTTGTTTTTAATGGAGTGCTAATGATAAAAGCTTAACAGAGATTTTTTGTTGCGCATTTTTAAAAGCGAGCGGTTTTGTCCAATAAAAGCCCCCAAAAAGAGGGCTTCTATCAAGGAAAGAACAAAAGCAAGGGGGCTTACATCATGCCGCCCATGCCTCCCATACCACCCATGCCACCCATATCAGGCATTGCTGGGGTTGCTTTTTCTTCTTTGATTTCATGCACGGTGGCTTCTGTGGTTAAAAGCAGGCTTGAAACCGAAACCGCATTTTGTAGAGCGATCCTTTCTACTTTTAAGGGGTCAATAATGCCCTCTTTAAACATATCCACATACTTGCCATTGCTAGCGTTAAAACCAAAATGCCCTTCGTGTTTTTGCACTTCATTCACGACCACACCGCCATCATAACCGGCATTGATAGCGATTTGAGCTAATGGGGCTTTAATGGCGCGCATGATGATTTCATAGCCTACTTTTTCATCATCGTGTAAATTCAAATGCACTTTTTGGGCTGCGCGAATGAGGGCCGCACCGCCACCAATCACAATGCCTTCTTCAACAGCCGCTTTAGTCGCGCTCAACGCGTCATCAACCCGGTCTTTTTTCTCTTTCATTTCCACTTCACTCGCAGCGCCCACTTTAATCACAGCCACACCGCCAGAGAGTTTAGCCAATCTTTCTTGCAATTTTTCTTTGTCATAATCGCTTGTCGTGCTTGCAATTTGGGTTTTGATTTGCGCGACTCTGTCTTTGACATCATGGCTATGGCCTTTGCCATCTACGATCGTGGTGTTGTCTTTGTCAATCACAATCCTTCCGGCTTTGCCTAAAAACTCCACTTCAGCGTTTTCTAGACTCAAGCCTAATTCTTCGCTAATGACTTGACCGCCGGTTAAAACAGCGATGTCTTTGAGCATTTCTTTTCTTCTGTCCCCAAAGCCTGGAGCTTTAACCGCTGCGATATTCAACACGCCTCTTAATTTATTCACCACTAGAGTCGTTAAAGCTTCGCCCTCAATGTCTTCAGCGATGATTAAAAGCGGTTTGCCCTCTTTCATGGTTTTTTCTAGCAGCGGGAGAATGTCTTTCATGCTAGAGATTTTTTTATCCGTTAAAAGGATGTAAGCGTTATCCAATTGAGCGGTCATTTTCTCAGCGTTGGTTACAAAGTAAGGGGAGAGGTAGCCTCTATCAAATTGCATGCCCTCTACGACATCCAATTCATCTTCAATGCCCTTAGCTTCTTCAACGGTGATCACGCCGTCTTTACCCACTTTTTCCATAGCGTCAGCGATGAGTTTCCCGATATTGTGATCGGAGTTTGCAGAAATGGTCGCTACTTGGGTGATTTCTTCTTTACCGCCTACTTTTTTGCTCGCTTTTTTAAGCTCATTAATAATGGCTTCAGCGGCTTTATCCATGCCTCGTTTCACTTCAATAGGGTTAGCCCCAGCCGTGATATTCCTCAAGCCTTCTTTAAAGATGCTATAAGCAAGCACGGTCGCTGTGGTCGTGCCATCGCCGGCAGCATCAGCGGTTTTACTCGCTACTTCTTTAACGAGTTGAGCGCCCATGTTAGCTACCGGGCAACTTAATTCAATCTCTTTAGCCACGCTCACGCCGTCTTTGGTGATGCTTGGAGCGCCATAGCTCTTTTGGATCAACACATTCCTGCCTCTTGGCCCCATGGTTACTTTGACAGCGTCATGGAGTTGTCTCACGCCTTCAAATAAAAGGTTTCTTGCACTATCTGAAAATTTGATTTCTTTTGCCATTTTGTATCCTTAATAATAATGTTTTTAGTGTTTTTTGTGATCATGACAGCAAGCTTCATGCTCTTTAGCATGTTTATGGTCATGACTATTTGTATGACAACAAGAGCCTGAGCCCACAATACCTAGAATGTCTTCTAGTTCTAGCACCATGTATTCAACGCCATCTAAAACGATTTCTGCGCCTTTGTATTTGCCAAAAGCGATCACATCGCCTTCTTTAACGCATTTGCAACCCTCACTGATTTTATGGCTAACCGCTTTGACTACGCCCATTAAAGGCTTTTCTTTAGCGTTATCAGGGATGATGATGCCTGAACTGGTTTTGTTCTCTTCTTCAAGTCTTTCTACTAAGACCCTTTCTCCTAATGGTTGAAATTTCATTTCAGTTCTCCTAAGTTTTGATAAATAAAATAGAAAATTAGCGCTTAGTATTCTTAAGCGACATAACTATAGCGCATTTTTAGGGATAAGTCAAGCCATAAAAACAAAGCTAATAATATAACTATAAGAATTATTAAGTCTATTTGTATAAATTTTCATTAGTTTAAAAATATAAGGATTAGAAAAGGGGGCGTTATCAATAAAGATTTTTTAATTGAGTATAATTCATTCAAGCGAGTTAAAAAAAGAAAGCAAGATGAAGAAAGCATGAAAAATGATTCTTAAAAGTTCCATTGATCGCCTTTTGCAAACGATAGATATTGTAGAAGTCATTAGCTCTTATGTGGATTTGAGGAAATCAGGTTCTAGTTACATGGCTTGTTGCCCTTTTCATGAAGAAAGGAGCGCGAGTTTTAGCGTCAATCAAATTAAAGGGTTTTACCATTGCTTTGGGTGTGGAGCGAGCGGGGATAGCATTAAATTTGTGATGGAGTTTGAAAAGCTTTCGTTTGTGGAAGCGCTTGAAAAATTAGCCCACCGATTCAATGTGGCTTTAGAGTATGACAAAGGCGTTTATTACGATCATAAAGAAGACTACCACCTTTTAGAAATGGTGAGCTCGTTGTATCAAGAAGAGCTTTTTAACGCCCCGTTTTTTTTGAATTATTTGCAAAAAAGAGGGCTTAGCCTAGAGAGTATAAGAGCGTTTAAATTAGGCTTATGCACAAATAGAATTGATTATGGCATTGAAAATAAAAGCCTGAATAAAGACAAACTGATTGAATTAGGCGTGTTAGGCAAGAGCGATAAAAAGGATAAAACCTATTTGCGCTTTTTGGATCGTATCATGTTCCCTATTTATAGCCCTAGCGCTCAAGTGGTAGGCTTTGGAGGGCGCACCTTAAAAGAAAAAGCGGCCAAGTATATCAATTCGCCCCAAAATAAGCTTTTTGATAAATCCAGTTTGCTCTATGGCTATCATTTGGCTAAAGAACACATCTACAAACAAAAGCAAGTCATTGTAACAGAGGGGTATTTGGATGTGATTTTATTGCACCAGGCGGGTTTTAAAAACGCCATAGCCACGCTTGGGACAGCTTTAACGCCATCGCATTTGCCCTTGCTTAAAAAAGGCGATCCAGAAATTCTCTTAAGCTATGATGGGGATAAAGCAGGGCGAAACGCAGCTTATAAAGCGAGCTTGATGCTGGCTAAAGAGCAAAGGAGAGGAGGGGTGATTTTATTTGAAAACAACCTGGATCCAGCGGATATGATCGCTAATGGCCAGATTGAAACCTTAAAAAATTGGCTATCGCACCCCATGGCTTTTATTGAATTTGTTTTAAGGCACATGGCAAATTCCTATCTTTTAGACGATCCTTTAGAAAAAGATAAGGCCCTTAAAGAAATGTTAGGGTTTTTAAAAAACTTTTCCTTGCTTTTACAAAGCGAATACAAGCCCCTAATCGCCACGCTTTTGCAAGCGCCTTTGCATGTTTTAGGGATTAGAGAGCCAGCCTCTTTTCAGCCTTTTTACCCCAAAACAGAAAAACCTAATCACGCTCAAAAGTGGGTTAATGCTTCTAGCACGCTCAGTTTGGAATTTTTAGAAAAATTAGTGATCCGCTATCTTTTAGAAGACAGAAGCTTGTTGGATTTGGCGGTGGGTTATATCCATAGTGGGGTATTCTTGCATAAAAAACAAGAATTTGACGCTTTGTGTCAAGAAAAATTGGACGACCCTAAATTAGTTGCGTTATTATTAGATGCGAATTTACCCTTAAAAAAAGGGGGTTTTGAAAAGGAATTGCGTTTGTTGATTTTGCGCTATTTTGAGCGGCAACTCAAAGAAATCCCTAAAAGCTCGCTCCCTTTTAGCGAAAAAATGATCTTTTTAAAAAAGGCTCGCCAGGCCATTATGAAATTAAAACAAGGAGAATTAGTCGCCATATGAAAAAAATAAAAGCTTTAGCCTTATTTAGTGGGGGGTTGGATAGTTTGTTGTCTATGAAATTGCTTATTGATCAAGGCATTGAAGTGAGCGCCTTGCACTTCAATATAGGGTTTGGGGGGAATAAAGATAAAAGAGAGTATTTTGAAAACGCCACCGCACAAATCGGGGCTAAGCTCTTGGTGTGCGATATTAGAGAGCAATTTTTTAACGATGTGTTGTTCAAGCCCAAATACGGCTATGGGAAATATTTCAACCCTTGCATTGATTGCCATGCCAATATGTTTAGGAACGCTTTTTATAAAATGCTTGAATTGAACGCGGATTTTGTTTTGAGTGGGGAAGTGTTGGGGCAACGCCCTAAATCCCAAAGGAAAGAAGCGCTAAATCAGGTGAGGAAATTAGTCAGAGAAGTGGGCGAAGAGGCGCGTTTTGATCCCATTTTAGACAGAACGCAAGCAAGCGGTGAGAAACCGCAATTTTTAGACGAATTGCTTTTAAGGCCCATGAGCGCGAAACTCTTAGAGCCTACTTTCATGGAAAAAAAGGGCTGGGTTGATAGAGAAAAACTTTTAGATGTGAGCGGCAGGGGGCGAAGCAGGCAATTGCAAATGATTAAAGATTACGGCTTGAAATATTATGAAAAGCCAGGTGGGGGGTGCTTGCTTACGGATATTCAAGTGAGTAATAAGATTAAGAACTTGAAAGAATACAGAGAAATGGTGTTTGAAGACAGCGTGATTGTCAAAAACGGGCGTTATTTTGTCTTACCCCATAACGCTCGTTTGGTGGTGGCAAGGAATGAAGAAGAAAACCATAAATTAGATATTCAGCACCCCTTAATGGATAAGATTGAATTACTAGGCTGTAAAGGCCCTTTGAGTTTAGTGGATAAAAACGCCAGCAAAGAAGATAAAGAATTGGCCGGCCGTATCGCTTTAGGCTATGCTAAGACTTCAAAAGAGCAGGCTTATCTCATTCAAATAGGGGATGAAAAGCGCGAGCTTTACCCTTTGGATAAAGAGAGTGCTAGAGAGTATTTGTTCGCTTGAAAGGGAGTTTTTGAGAGTTTTAGGGATTTTCTTTTATGTTATAATGAAAAGTTCTAATCAGCGTTAGGCTGTTTTTTAGGAGGTTTGCATGCAAGAGTTTTTAGGTTTTGGTGTGGTGGGGAATTTTGCAGGGCATTTGGAGCAAGCGGGAGAGAGTCATAGTTTTATTAACATGAAAAGCGAAGAAAAGGACGCTCCTAAGGGGTTATTCCCTTTTTATATCCCGTATGAAAATTGCTATTTGGGGCGTTGTTGCATTGATAACCATAAGATTATTTTGCCTAACGATCCAGATTTAAGGGTGCAAGCAGAGCCAGAAATCGCTTTAGAATGCGATGTCAAATACGATGAAAAACATTTCGTTACTAAGCTTGTGCCTAATTTTTTCATGGCGTTTAATGACGCTTCTGTGCGCAATTTAGAAGCCACAAAACTCTCCCAAAAAAAGAATTTTTCACCGGCTTCTAAAGGTATAGGGCAGAAGTTGCCCATTGACAGGTTTGCTTATGGAGGGGTGTGTAACAATTTCTCTATTGCGTCTTTTTTGAAATACAATAATGTTTGGCACATTTATGGGGAAAACAGCAAACTGCTCAAATACGAGTTTTTTTATCAAAAGCTTTTAGACTGGATCAAAGATAGGCTCAATTACCAACAAGATGGCGACTCTTTAGAGGCTCTAAGGCCGTTTTTAGAGCGCCATAATTTCCCCACTAAAATGATTTTTGCGATAGGGGCTACCCCTTATATGCCCTTTGCACAAGAGCATTTCTTGCAAAAAGGCGATGAGGTGGTGATTATTGCTTACAACCATTTGCAATATAGTTTTGAAAAGATTCAAAACCTCTTAGAAGAAGACGCCCTACAAACCAAAGAACACGCTAATCTTTCTTATGTCTATCAAATCGTAGAATAGTAAGGCTTTTACCTCTTTAGCTTTGCTTTTTTACCCTTTTAAAGATAAAACACACCCTTTTTGACCCCTTTTAGGGAGTTTTTATGGTTTTTTTGAGATAATAAAGTCTTATAAGGTTAATTAAAATTAAACAAAAGGGTTTTGATGTCCGCTCATTTTTTAAAAATCATTTTTTTAGTAGGCATGTGCGTTTCAAGTTTGTTCGCTGAAGGTTTAGAGGGGTTTTTTAACGCCCTAGAAGCCCAGCTCAAAAGCCCCATCGCTAAGGGGATTTTAATGGTGATTTTCATAGGGATCGCTATTTATGTGTGGAGGAATTTAGACCGGTGGAAAGAGATTTTATTCACGATCCTTGGCGTGGTGTTTGGGATTTTTTTATTCTTTAAAGCCCCGAGTTTAGCGAATTGGTTCATGGGAATTTTTTAATGATTATCCTGTCAGCGAGCGTGAAGAATTTGCGTGAAATTTCGGTTAAAGAAAAATTTTTATGGCTGAACGCTAAGTCTTATTTGATTTCTGTTTTTGTGCCTTTTATTTTGCTCCCTTGGATTGATTTGTTGAGCGCTTTTTTATTGTATTTAGGGTTTTTAGTGCTCTTTAGCGTGCTGGAATTTTTTGATGAAGATATTGCAGATATTATTATTGCTAAAAGCAAAATAAAGACTAAAACCAAATGTTATAGAGCGTAGAATGTTAGAAAAGCTTTTGAGCGCTGTCAAACAAAAAGTTTCAAACTATTTTTTAGGGGTTTTGCCTAAAAGCTATTCTATGAGCGAAGAAAACAACATTTTAGGCTTGTATGATGAGCATTTCTTGCTCACTAAAAACGAAAACTTAGTGGGAATTCTCCGTTTAGAGGGGGTGAGTTACACCCATTTAAGCACAGAGCAATTGCAAGATCTTTTCACCGAGCGCCAGATGGCGTTGGATTCTTTAGAAAAAGTCGTGGCGCGCCTTGTGGTTAAAAGGCGTAAAATTGATCACCAACAAAACATTCAATCTGATTCTAAATACTTGCAAGCGATTTTGAATCAATTTGAAAATAAAGAAGTGTATGAAAATCAGTATTTTTTAGTTTTAGAAAGCGCGCATTCTTTACAAGGCGTTTTAGAGCATAAGAAAAAATCCTTAATGCATGCCAATAGGGAAAATTTTAAGGACATCCTCTCTTATAAAGCGCATTTTTTGCAAGAAACTTTAAAAAGCTTAGAAATCCAGCTCAAAAACTACGCCCCCAAACTCTTAAGCTCCAAAGAGGTTTTGAATTTTTATGCGGAATACATTAACGGATTTGATCTCCCTTTAAAGCCCCTAGTAGGGGGGTATTTGAGCGACAGCTATATCGCTAGTTCTATCACTTTTGAAAAAGATTATTTCATTCAAGAGAGCTTTAATCAAAAAACCTATAACCGCTTGATTGGCATTAAAGCTTATGAGAGCGAGCGCATCACTTCTATAGCGATCGGAGCGCTTTTATACCAAGAAACGCCTTTAGACATTATCTTTTCTATAGAGCCTATGAGCGTCAATAAAACGCTGAGTTTTTTAAAAGAAAGGGCCAAATTTAGCATGTCCAATCTCGTTAAAAACGAGCTGCTAGAATACCAAGAACTGGTCAAAACCAAACGCCTATCCATGCAAAAATTCGCCCTAAACATTCTTATCAAAGCCCCTAGTTTAGAGGATTTAGACACTCAAACAAGCTTAGTCTTAGGGCTTTTATTTAAAGAAAACTTAGTGGGCGTTATAGAAACTTTTGGCTTGAAGGGGGGGTATTTTTCCTTTTTCCCTGAACGCATCCATTTAAACCACCGCTTGCGTTTTTTAACCTCTAAAGCCTTAGCGTGTTTAATGGTGTTTGAAAGGCAAAATTTAGGTTTTAAGGCTAATTCATGGGGGAATAGCCCTTTGAGCGTGTTTAAAAATTTGGATTATTCCCCCTTTTTATTCAATTTCCATAACCAAGAAGTGAGCCACAATAACGCTAAAGAAATCGCCAGAGTGAATGGGCATACTCTAATCATAGGAGCTACCGGGAGCGGTAAAAGCACGCTGATTAGCTTTTTAATGATGAGCGCTTTGAAATACCAAAACATGCGCCTTTTAGCATTTGATAGGATGCAAGGGCTGTATTCTTTCACAAAATTTTTTAAAGGGCATTACCATGACGGCAAATCTTTTAGCATCAACCCCTTTTGTTTAGAGCCTAATTTGCAGAATTTAGAATTTTTGCAATCCTTCTTTTTTAGCATGTTTGATCTTGCCCCTTCAAGGGATAAAGAAGCCTTAGAAGACATGAATGCGATTTTGGGCGCAATTAAGAGTCTTTATGAAACCTTATACCCTAAAGCTTTTAGTTTGCTGGATTTTAAAGAAACGCTTAAAAGAACCTCATCTAACCAATTGGGCTTGAGTTTAGAGCCGTATTTGAATAACCCCCTTTTTAACGCTTTGAATGACGCGTTCAACTCCAACGCTTTTTTGAATGTGATAAACCTAGATGCCATCACCCAAAACCCTAAAGACTTAGGGCTTTTAGCCTATTATTTGTTTTATAAAATCTTAGAAGAATCCAGGAAAAACGACAGCGGTTTTTTGGTTTTTTTAGACGAGTTTAAATCCTATGTGGAAAACGATTTATTGAATACTAAAATTAACGCTTTAATCACGCAAGCACGAAAAGCTAATGGCGTGGTGGTGTTGGCTTTGCAAGATATTTACCAATTAAGCGGGGTTAAAAACGCCCATAGTTTTTTAAGCAACATGGGGACTCTTATTTTGTACCCGCAAAAAAACGCTAGGGAGTTGAAACACCATTTCAATGTGCCTTTGAGCGAAACTGAAATTTCTTTTTTAGAAAACACCCCTTTGTATGCCAGGCAGGTTTTAGTCAAAAATCTGGGTAACGGGAGTTCTAACATGATTGATGTGAGCTTGGAAAGTTTAGGGCGTTATTTGAAAATCTTTAATTCAGACTCTAGCCATGTGAATAAAGTGAAAGCGTTACAAAAAGACTACCCCACAGAGTGGCGTGAGAAACTTTTGAAGAGCTAGTTTTAAAAAGTTAATATTATTTTGAAACACTCCTATTCAGATGGCTAAGGCACACAAGAAATCAGGGGACTCTGCTGTATTCCTACCCTGAAGCGTTACCCTAAAATCCTATTGCATAGGTCTAAATAAGAGCTTAAGGATCATTTTAACCATAAAAAGCTTATGTTTTCATTAAAAATGTTATGATACGCTCAAATAGTCAAGCAAAAAAATGCCAATTAAAAGGGTTAGATTGAAAATATTCATTCTGTTGATGTCGGTAATTTTAGGAGTATCATTAACAGGTTGCATAGGCTATCGTATGGACTTAGAACATTTTAACACGCTCTATTATGAAGAAAGTCCTAAAAAAGCTTATGAATATTCCAAACAATTCACTAAGAAAAAAAAGAACGCTCTTTTATGGGATTTGCAAAACGGCTTGAGCGCTTTATACGCAAGAGATTACGAGACTTCTTTAGGGGTATTAGATCAAGCTGAGCAACGCTTTGATAAAACGCAAAGCGCTTTTACAAGAGGGGCTGGTTATGTGGGCGCTACCATGATTAATGATAATGTGCGCGCTTATGGGGGGAATATTTATGAGAGCGTTTTAATCAATTATTACAAAGCGATAGACTACATGCTTTTAAACGATAGTGCGAATGCTAGGGTGCAATTCAACCGCGCGAATGAACGCCAGCGTAGGGCTAAAGAATTTTATTATGAGGAAGTTCAAAAAGCCATTAAAGAGATCGATTCTAGCAAAAAGCACAATATTAATATGGAACGCTCTAGGGTAGAAGTGAGCGAGATTTTAAACAACACCTATTCTAATTTAGACAAATACGAAGCTTATCAAGGCTTGCTTAACCCGGCGGTTTCGTATCTTTCAGGGCTGTTTTACGCTTTAAATGGGGATAAAAATAAGGGGTTAGGCTATCTTAATGAAGCCTATGGGATCAGTCAAAGCCCTTTCGTGGCTAAAGACTTGGTTTTTTTCAAAAACCCTAATAGAAGCCATTTCACTTGGATCATCATTGAAGATGGCAAAGAGCCACAAAAAAGCGAATTTAAAATTGATGTGCCTATTTTTATGATCGATTCGGTTTATAATGTGAGTGTGGCCTTGCCCAAGCTGGAAAAAGGGGAAGCGTTTTATCAAAATTTCACTTTAAAAGATGGCGAAAAAGTAACACCCTTTGACACTTTAGCCTCAATAGATGCGGTGGTTTCTAGCGAGTTTAGGAAGCAATTGCCCTACATTATCACCAGAGCCATTTTATCGGCTACTTTTAAGGTGGGCATGCAAGCGGTGGCGAATTATTATTTGGGGTTTGTTGGAGGGCTAGTAACTTCGTTGTATTCAGGCGTTAGCACCTTTGCAGATACCAGAAACACGAGCATTTTTGCCCATAAAATCTATCTTATGCGTATCAAAAATAAAGCCTTTGAAAATTATGAAGTTCAAGCTGATTCTACTGACGCTTTTTCGTTTTCATTAAAGCCTTGTAAAAGATCGCTTGAAAACCCCAAAGTCATTGACGCTAGGGAATTGATTTCGGGGTTTGTAACAGCCCCACAAATCTTTTGCTCTAACCGCCATAATATTTTATATGTGCGCAGTTTTAAAAACGGGTTTGTTTTGAATCGTTTAAAATGATTTAAAAAACCCCCAAAGATAGTTTTTAAGTGTCGTTAGCATTAAACACAAACACGATATAATTATAAAACGATACCAAAACCTAAATTAAGGGGAAATCATGGCTGATAGTTTAGCGGGCATTGATCAAGTTACGAGTTTGCATAAAAATAACGAGTTGCAATTGTTGTGTTTCAGGCTGGGTAAAAACAAGGATTTGTATGCGGTCAATGTCTTTAAGATCCGTGAAGTGGTGAAATACCATGGCAATCTCACTATCATCAGCCACGAAAGCAATTCGCTCGTTGAGGGTTTAATCATTATAAGAGAGCTCACCATTCCCTTGATTGATATGAAAAAATGGTTTTATTATGACAGCCAAAACAAAAACAAGGATTTACGCCCTTATAGGATAGAAAAAGAAAAAGGCGAAGACGATATTGTTATGATTTGTGAGTTTTCTCGCTGGACCATAGGGGTTAGGATCTATGAAGCGGATAGGATTTTGAGCAAGAAATGGACTGAAATGGAGCAAAGCGCTGGGCTAGGGGGATCTGCTGGGAATAACAAACTCGTGAGCCGCACGCGCTATTTTGACGGGCGCTTGGTGCAAGTGGTGGATATTGAAAAAATGCTTATAGATGTGTTCCCTTGGATTGAAGATGAAAAACACAGCGATTTAGAGACGCTCTCTAAAATCCGTTCTAACCAATGCGTTTTGCTTGCTGATGACTCCCCAAGCGTTTTAAAAACCATGCAAACGATTTTAGACAAGCTAGGCGTCAAGCATATAGATTTTATCAATGGTAAAACCTTATTGGAGCATTTATTCAACCCCACAACCGATGTGAGCAGTATTGGCCTTATCATTACCGATTTAGAAATGCCAGAGGCGAGCGGTTTTGAAGTGATCAAGCAGGTTAAAAACAATCCTTTGACTTCAAAAATCCCTATCGTGGTCAATTCTTCTATGAGCGGGAGCTCTAATGAAGACATGGCCAGGAGTTTGAAAGCCGATGATTTCATTTCCAAGTCTAACCCCAAAGACATCCAGCGAGTAGTTAAGCAATTTTTGGAATCAGCATGAAAAAATACAGCGCTATCCCCACCCCTTGCTATGTGCTAGAGAGCGAACGCTTAGAAAAAAACGCCAAGATTTTAGAGATCGTGCGCCAACAAAGCGGGGCAAAGGTCTTGCTCGCTTTAAAGGGGTATGCGTTTTGGCGTGAGTTTGGGATTTTAAGGCAAAAATTGAACGGGTGTTGCGCGAGCGGTCTTTATGAGGCTAAGCTCGCTTTTGAAGAATTTGGGGGGCGAGAGAGCCAGAAGGAAATTTGCGTTTATAGCCCGGCTTTCAAAGAGGCTGAAATGAGCGCGATTTTACCCCTAGCCACAAGCATTATTTTTAACTCTTTTTACCAATACGCTACCTATAAAGACAGGATTTTAGATAAAAACAAGCAATTAGAAAACTTGGGCTTAAGCCCCATTAAAATGGGTTTGAGAATCAACCCTCTCTACAGCGAAGTAACCCCAGCCATTTATAACCCATGCTCTAAAGTGAGCCGGTTAGGGATTACGCCTAGCGGATTTGAAAAGGGGGTTAAAGAGCATGGGTTAGAGGGGGTGAGTGGGTTGCATTTCCATACGCATTGCGAGCAAAACGCTGACGCTTTGTGCCGGACTTTAGAGCATGTGGAAAAGCATTTCAAGCCTTATTTAGAAAATATGGCGTGGGTGAATTTTGGTGGGGGGCATCACATCACTAGGAGCGATTATGATGTGAATTTGCTCATCCAAACGATTAAGGATTTTAAAGAGCGTTATCATAATATAGAAGTGATTTTAGAGCCTGGGGAAGCCATAGGGTGGCAATGCGGGTTTTTGATCGCAAGCGTGATAGACATCGTTAAAAACGATCAAGAAATTGCGATTTTGGATGCTTCTTTTAGCGCTCACATGCCTGATTGCTTGGAAATGCCTTATCGCCCTAGCATCCTTAAAGTTTCCATAGAAAATGATGAAGAGCTTATTGAGGTTGAAAAGGGCGAAAATCAAGGGGCGTTTTCTTACTTTTTAGGCGGCCCTACTTGTTTGGCGGGGGATTTTATGGGGAGTTTTAGCTTTGATACGCCTTTAAAAAGGGGCGATAAAATCGTGTTTCAAGACATGCTCCACTATACGATTGTCAAAAACAACTCGTTTAATGGCGTGCCACTCCCAAGCTTGGCTAGATTGGATCAACAAGGGTTTAAAATCCTTAAAAACTTTTCTTATGAAGATTATAAAAACAGGAATTAAAGCTTTTGATTAAGGCTTTTTGGGGCTTGTAAAAAGGCTCACGCACAACATTCCAATACCAAGCCCGGCCAACACCGCACCGATGGTGTGCATGTCTAAATAAATGCGAGCGAGCATGGTTAAAGGAACTAGGGGCAAGAGCCACCAGTATTTTTTGAAAGAATAACGGCGCATTAAAAACACCACCGCCAAACCCACCATAGACGAATGCCCGCTTGGCATGTTGAAATTACCCCCATAAGGGCGCTCGCCCAAACGCTGATCATTGATCGTTACATGGTTTAAGGCTCTTTTGGTGGTGTGCGTGAGGATAGTTGTAGCGATAGAAGCGTTAGCGACTTGAAAAAGCCCTATCGCATCTCTTTGAATCAAAGGGATAGCCACAGATAAAATCGTAGGGATAAAGCGCGCGTAATGCTCGGTGAAATGAAACACCAAAGGCACGCTATGCTGTTTAGGGACTTTAGGGAAGGGTGCAAAAATGCCTGATAAAATCAAGCCCAGACTGAGCGCTAATAAAGTTTTAGAAAAGCTTTTAGGCAGGCTTTCACAAAATTTTTGTTTAAATAAGAATCTTTTCATGCGTGTTATTTTACTTCTTTTTGTGTTTAAGCAGGTCTAAAGAAGGGCGATAAACAGCGTTAGGGTTTTTAAAATCCAAAAACACCCCTAAAATGCTATGGAAAATAACATTTTGATGGATGGGGGTTTGGGTTTGAATGATGGAATGCTTCTCTTTGAAAGGCTCATTAGCATAAACAATAAAGGGGATCTCGTATTGTTCTTTGGGGGCGATGCTTTTAGGAATGCCATGCAAATAGAACGCTTCTTCGCCCAAACTTTCGCCATGATCGCTCAAATAGATCATTAAGGCGGGCTGCTTGGCTTTTTTGAGCATGCTAATGATTTTATCTAGCAGATAGTCGTTGTAAAAAATGGTGTTGTTATAGGCGTTAATCAGGCTTTCTTTGGAGCAAGAAGACAAATCAGCGCTTGAGCAATAGGGCTTAAACACCCTAAAATTTAAAGGCACTTTGTTGTCATAGTTGGGGCCATGCGAGCCTGCAAGGTGTAAGATGAGTAAGACATTTTCATTAGAGTGTTCTTTTAAAAGGTCAGGCAAATTATAGAGTAAGGATTCATCATAAGGAGCGATCGCTTCACAATTGGGGCATTTTTGAATCAATTCATAGTTTTTAAGATAGCTTGTAACCTTAACATTCTTTTCGCCATCATTGGCGCTATACCAAAAGACTTTGATACCGGCTTTAGTCAAGTAAGTCGGTAAATTTTCATAAGCGTTCAAGCTGTTTTTAAAAGAAGAATCTAAAATGCATTCCAAACTCGCTGTCGTGTAAGTGGCGCAAGAAGTAGCGTTAAAAAGAGTGAGTTCGTTATCGGCTAAACGCTTGCTTAATTTTGGGGTGGTGGGTTTTTTATAGCCATAAAGGGCGTAATTGTGTTTCCTGGCGCTTTCGCCAATGACTAGCACCACAAACGAATGAGAACGATTGGGCGAAAAAAGAGGGAGCGGCTTGATAGTGGGGGCGAAAAATTTAAGAGCGCTCACTCTAAAAGCGTTCACGCTATAAGCGAAAGGCAAAATTAAGCCCCCTATGAATTTCGCATGCTTGTCAAACCACAGCCAATTTTTAGCGTTCATTAAAGCGCCAGAGATAAAGATAAACACTAACGCCAAGATCGCTAAAAAGGGCGCTTTTTTAGAAGAATTTTTAAGGGGGATTTTATAGATGACATAGCCAGGCAACACCCCAAAAACAACGATAACAATGAATAATTTAACGCTCAAAAAGCCTAAAAGCTCATGTGTATTGGTGTTTAAGACATTACCCATCATGCTCTTATTTAAAAACACCCCATAAGCGCTAATGAAATAAAAAGCGATGGAATTGAGCAAGCTAAAAACAATCGCGCTCAGGCGCATCAAATAAACAGAGATCAAGCCTAATGCCAAAAAAAGAGCGCCATTAACGCAAAAAAGCACCACAACCATCATGGCTATAAAACTAACCTGGTTGCTTTCTTTATAAACATAAGCGAACAAAGGGAAATGGTATAAAACGCCAAAAATAAGGCTATAAAGCAAACCGGCTTGCAGACAACTTAAGGGCTTTAAAAACTTCAGATGGAATAATGATGTCAAACACGCCCCTTAAAATCAATCAATCTTAGGATTATATCGTAGGTATGGGGATTTTATGGTTTATTTTAAGACTTTTTAGGGTGGCTTGCAAGAGCTTTAAAGCGTGTTTGTTGCAAAATTGTATCACGCTCCATAGTTAGGATATGGGGTAAATGAGAGGCATGTCATGAAGTGTAAAAGTGGGAAGTGTAAAAGTGGGAAGTGTAAAAGCGGCAAACGCTCTTTTAAACCACTTGAAATTTCTTTTTCTTGGTTTAAGGTAGTGTTTTTGATGAAACGCTAATTTATGAAAAAATGAAAAAGCGAGTGAGAAGCCAATGAAAAGATCAGTAAAAAAGATTAAGCCCCCTAAAAAGAGGGTTTAAAAAGGGGTTTAATGCGAGCTTTTAGTAAGCAAACACATAGTTGAGATACACGCTATAAAGCCTTCTGTATTGCAAGGTAGTGCCTAGCAAAGAATAGTAATTCGTGTTGATCGTGGGGATCTTCACGCCTAATTCCATGCCATGTTGCGCGGAATGATCAGCGCCTCTTCTCTTATTCCTAGCGAGATTGGTCCTTAAGCCCAGATTGAATAAGAATTGGAAGTTGGAGGTGTTGATTTTAGCCTTATAGTAATTATTCACATTCGCCAAATTCACGAATTGGGAATTAAGCCATGAAGTCCCAGCTATTGCGATACCGCCAAACGCACCAAAAGAAATTTTATTGTTTTTAGTGGCTTTATCGTTGATGAAATTCACTAACAAATCGCTCCCCACGCCATAAGTCCAAACATCAGAAGAGGCGTTGAAAAATTGGGATTTGTTATAGGTGTGGTTGTAATCCACAAAGCCGTAGTATCTCGCGCCCCATCGTTTGTTTTTCCCAAAGAATTGCTTATAGCCCACTTGAAAGCCGATCCCATTCATCGCGCCGTTATTGGTGGTAGAAGCGGCGATTAGCCCGGCGCGTCTGAAAGGGTTACTGCCTAATTCTTGAGTCCTAGATTGCACTTGAGAATGGATATTGGAGTCAATGTAGTAGTTATCCTGTATGCCTTGCGGGCTGTTAGGGTTAGTCTTTTTGCTCACCACATTTTGTAAAGATTGAGCCTCAGGCAAGCTTGAAATGGCTGCTGTGATGCTGTCATAATGTTCGCCTAGCTTTTTATACTGACTGCTGAAATTCGCTAAAGTGTAGGCGAGGTTTTGCGCGTTATGGATTCGCTCCGCCTGGTCGCCAAAATGAGCGATGCTGTTTTTTAGATTCGTTACGGTCTCTCCCACATACGCACAGCCGGCTCCCCAAGTGTTAGAAGTAACCGTGCCAGATGGCGTGCCACGGAGGTTGCCGTTGCCATCCTTTTCATGGCACACCCCTAAAGAGTCTTTCACGAACGCTGCAGGGATTCTTTCAAAGTCCTTCACCACTGCTTGAGCGCGGTTTAAAATCTCTGCTTGCGCTCTAGCGTTAGCGAACATGCTTTGAGAAAAGCTAGCGTCTTTATAGGGGTTGAATGTCTTTCCAGTGTCCAGGTTGTGCTGGTTTTGCGCGTTTGCGGTAACGATTTTGGATTGCTCTACGGCTATCTCAGCGTTTTTGATCATGTCTTGAATTGCACTGATTTCATTTTTAAAAATCCCGCACGCGCTCCCATCGCCTTTCAAATATATTCCTTCCCATAAACTACCACTGCTTGCAGGACCTGCACCACCATTATTGATCCATGGGCATGCTTCATTAAGAGTGGTTAAAATAGTGCTAGCCTGTTTTAAAAGCTCTTGAGCGTTATTTTTTGTAACAATTTCTTCTTTATTATTGTTATTGTTATTGCTCCCATTTTGGTTGATTGTAAATTTAAGTTCGGTGTTGGTGTCGCTTAAGGCAGGAATATCTTTCCCACTTGCTCCAAAAGCCTTTTGGATGATTTGATAAGCTCTATTGATTTTCGCATAATTTTCAGTGGATATAATGCTATATGGTCCTGGTTCATAATTAGTAGTGCCACAAGTAATGGTAGTCCCTCCCCATTGATTTGTTGGTGTGTTTTCAAAGGTTTGAACGCCCCCATTTTTGCTGCTGTCTTTGCCAGGGCCACAAGGACTGATCGCATAGCTCATGACTTGCCACAAACCCGCTGCCGCATTGAGCGCTAAAAGCACCGCCTGATACGCCGGGGAGTTCTTTTTATCATTGATTAAATTCTTCGCGCTCGCATTCAAATTAGTCCTTGCGTTGTTGATAGCGTTCGGGTCGGAGGACTGCCTGATGAGAGTGTTTAGGACGCTATAATTCGTTAAAAGATTGTTCAATCTCTCATAGCTATCTGAAAGATCTTGAATCCCTTTAGTGTTTTTCACCATTTGAGCGGATTCACCGATTTGATAGCCCGCACTTACAAAAAAGCCGTTGTCTTCAGCGCTTAAAGCGGAAACTAAAAGCGAACCTAAGGTTAATGACAGAAATTTTTTCTTCATGTTTTTTCCTTTACTTCTTGAAATAAGATTGATTTTGTCAGTAAATCTTGCGGAAATGTATATTTAAGTAATTCTATACCGCAAGCTTTCGTTAATATAGTATAAATTAATGCGATTTTGATATTAATTAGGCGTTTTTGCCCTTTCAAAAAAAAAAAAAGGTTTTTGTAGCGTTTCTAAACAAATATTAAACCGATAAGGGTCATTTTAAAAGAAATGAGGTTGTTTGAATAGGACTTACAGAATGACTAATATCACCCCTGAAGCCAAAAACACCAACAGGCACTCTGTTTTATCAGTAGAAAAAGAGGGCCGTAATTTGGCTAGGAAATACCATCAAGTTTTAGTAGAAGAACTCACCATCATCAAACAGGGTTATAGGACTTTTAGCTCTAAAAATATTGCTATCCCTAGCGGATTTTGGTACCACTATGATATAAGCCTAACCGATAGCTATGAAAACGCTAAAAGCGAATGTTTTTACATCCCTAATGACAACCAAAAATATCCCTTACAAAAAATGAGAAGAGATTGTAATGAATATGAGCGACTTGAAAAGCAAGTGGTTTTTAAGAACAATAAAAACGCTGAGTTGAATGAATTGCCTAAGTATCTTAACAACGCTAAGAAGTATTAAAACCGCCCTTAAAATGCCTATAAAAACACCGGTATTTTTGATAAAAAGGTTTAAGAAATCAAATCCCTAACGGCTAAAATTTGTTTTTGTTGGAAGCGTTTCATAAGATCCGGGCTTAAGATAATCTCTTATAATTGTTAATTGTTGTTTGCTGGTTTATTGGATCAATCCATGCTATCCACATGCTATCTGTATGGAAACAGCCTATAAAGACAATCCAAAAATACCCCATTTTGTTTCTCGCAACCCTAAAAACAACGATACACAAATTTTAAATTATTCTACATGAACTCTTGGAGTTTGTTCGCTTGTGCCATCCATTCTGCAAGGCTTTCATAATCGTTATTTTCTATCCAAGCCTTAGCTTGCGCGATTTCTTTTTCGCATTTTTTAATCGCTTCTAAGACATTGTCTCGGTTTTGTTTGAAAATATCTTTCCACATTAAAGGCGAGCTTTTAGACAAACGGCTCATATCCCTAAAACCCCCACCCGCTAAAGATAGAATCATCTCTGGGTCATTTTGCTTTAAAACGCTATTGGCTAGAGCGTAGCTCAAAACATGGGGTAAATGGCTGATATAAGCCACATGGGTGTCATGCTCATTGGATTTCATTTTGATCAAGCGCGCTTTAATGCCTAAAAAGATTTCTTTAGCGATTTCTACTTGCTCAGTCCCTGAATCTTCCAAATCGCACAATATCACAAGAGCGTTTTCATACAGCCCCTTAACGCTCGCTTTAGGGCCATAAAACTCTGTCCCACACATGGGGTGCGCGGCGATGAAATTCTTACGAATGCTTTTAGGGATATTGTGGATGATTTGCACTTTAGTGCCGCCTAAATCAATAATCGTTGCGCTTTTTTTAACGGGAGTCATTTTTTTCAAACATGCAATGATGCCCTCAACCGGAATAGCCAAAAAAATCACATCGCATTCTAAAATCTTTTCAAATTCCACGCATTCATCTACAAGCCCCAAAGTCAAGGCCAATTTAGCATGCAAAGCGTTATGATCATAGCCTATGACGCTTTTAAAACGCCCCCATTCTTGCAAAGCCAACCCTAAACTGCCCCCCATAAGCCCTAAACCAATAATGCCTGCTTTCATTAATGTCTGCTTTCGTGTCAAATTTTAAAGCAAAGTTTTTTCTAACACTTCAGCGATGTTTTTCACCGCAATGATGTTTAAATTCTCTCGCACTTCAGTAGGGATTTCATCTAAATCCCTTTCGTAATTTTTGACAGGAATGAGAGCGGTTTTAATGCCGGCTTTAAAAGCAGCGATCAATTTTTCTTTCAACCCTCCTATGGGTAAAACTTCCCCGCTCAAAGTCAATTCGCCCGTCATTGCCACTTCGCTTCTTGTAGCCCTATCGCATAAAATGCTCGCTATCACGCTCGCCATAGCGATCCCAGCACTCGGGCCGTCTTTAGGCGTAGCCCCTTCAGGGACATGCAAATGCAAATCATAAGCGTTATAAACTTTCAGTTCTTTTTTCTTTTTCTTACCCTCTGCGTCTTTAGGGGTTTCGCTAGGGATTTTAGGCGCTTTTAAGGTTTCGTTATCCAATAAGGCTTTGACAACAGAAAAAGCGATAATGGCGGATTCTTTCATCACATCGCCTAAGCTCCCTGTGAGCTTCAATTCCCCCTTGCCTCTAATCTTAAGCGCTTCAATTTTAAGCACATCACCGCCTACTGGAGTCCATGCCAAACCATTGACAATACCGATTTTATTTTCTTTATCTATGGGGTCAATTTCAAACACCATGCGTTCTAAATACTCTTTAAGGTTGCTAGGCGTGATAGAGATGCAGAAATCTTTGTTTTCGCCTTTTTTTTCGTTTTCTTCATTTTCGCTTTTTTTATCTTCCTTATCTTCGCCTTTTTTGGTTCGCCCTTTTTTATGCGGGCCATCTTCTAGGTATTTTAAAGCCACTTTACGCATAATCGTTGCGATCTGTCTTCGTAAATCCCTAACGCCCGCTTCTCTGGTGTATTTTTCAATAATGAGTTTCAAACACTCATGGCTAATTTCAACTTCGCTAGGCTTTAAGGCATGCTTTTCTAATTCTTGGGGGATGAGGTAGTTTTTAGCGATTTCTTCTTTTTCATTAGGCGTGTAGCTAGACACGCTGATAAATTCCATTCTGTCCCTTAAAGGGGCTGGGATCCTGTCAATATTATTAGCGGTAGCGATAAAAATCACTTGCGACAAATCAATGCTAAAATTCGCATAATGATCCCTAAAAGCGATATTTTGCTCAGGGTCTAAGATCTCTAATAAAGCGCTCGCTGGATCACCCCTAACGCTCCTATCCACCTTATCAATTTCATCTAAAACCATGACCGGATTCATCTTTTTGGCTTCAATAAGCCCTTGGACAATGCGTCCGGGCATTGAGCCTATATAAGTGCGTCTGTGCCCTCTTAATTCATTCACATCTTCTAATCCCCCTAAAGCGATCCGAACCAAAGGGCGCTCTATCGCTTTAGCAATGGAATTAGCCAAACTCGTTTTACCCACGCCAGGAGGCCCATAAAAGCATAAAATCGTGCCTTTAGCTTTGTCTTTTTTTTCTTGTTTTTTCTTGTGGCGCATTTCTAAAAGCTGCATGGTGGCAAAGTATTCTACAATACGCTCTTTAGGTCTTTTTAAGGAATAATGATCCTTGTCTAGTTGCTCTTTCACATGTTTGATGTCAAGCGCTTTTTTCCCGTATTGCCCAAAAGGCACATCTAGCATGGTTTCAATATAATTTTGTAAAGTTGCGCTATCAGAGCTGTCCGCATGGGTTCGGCTCAGCCGGTCAATTTGCTTTTTAATCTCCTTAAACGCTTCTTCTTTTAAAAAAGGCTTGACGCTTTCTAGTTTTTGGTAGTATTGGTTTAAATCTTCATCTCGCTGTTTGTCTGTGCCAAGCTCTTTTTGGATCTGTTTGAGCTGCTCTTTTAAGAAATATTCCTTATTGGTTTGCTCCATTTTTTGATGGACTTTGGACTTGATTTCTTTTTGGAGTTTTTGGGTTTTAGTTTCTTCTATCACAATATCAATCAAATCCAACAAGCGCTGTTCGGTGTTGTTGTTGGCAAAAAGAGAATACGCCTGATCTTTTTTCAAATGCAAGGCCGCTGCGATTAAATCAGCGATGCGGTTAGGATCGTCATTGTCTTCTAAAGCCTTGATCAAATCCGGAGGAAAGAGCGAGCTGACATTGGCTAGAGTGATCACTTTTTCTTTTAGCACTTCTATGATAGCTTGAATGTTTTCTTTATCGTATTCTAAATATTCAATAGGGATTATTTGAGCTTCTAAAAAACCTTGCTCGTTTTCTTTGGCAGGCTCTAAAATACGCCCCTTAGCGATGCCATTAAAGAGCAATTTCACGCGCCCATTAGGCATGTTGGCTTCACGCATAACCGATCCAATCACCCCCACATCATAATAAGGGGCTTCATTGTCATTCAATTTGTCTTTTTGGCATGCAATGAAAACTAACGATTTATTGCTTTTAGCGTAAGCTAACGCCTTGATGCTCGCATTATTTTGCAAAAAAATAGGGGCTATCATAAAGGGGTATAAAAAGGTGTCTTCTTCCACCAATAAAGGCAGAATTTTAGGAAAATCTTCAGTCATTTTTCATCTCTCTGTTATAATGTGTATGGTTTTGAAATATCCTACCAATCAAAAATTAACACATACCAAGGCATGTGCGATGGTTTGGGTTTAGTCTCTTTTTCTAAAGTCTCATCTATCCTTTCTAAATAGCGTTTCACGCCCTCAGGCTTGTGGCGTTTTTTATAGACATTGGCGATCGCGCGATTGAGCTCGTTTTGCCCTAAAATGAATTTGATTTGCATGTATTCTACATAGGGGCGGTAACGGCTGTTAGGGTATTTTTCTATAAATTCGCCCAAACTCACAATAGAATTAGAGATAAATTCCTGGTCTTTAGAATGGTTTTTAAAAGCGTAATAATGCGATTGCAGTTTCAAAAAAGTCAAATAATCCACATTGTCTTTCGTCCCAAAGCGCTTGATGTATTCATCAAAGTAAAAAGACGCCAAAACATACTCTTTCTTTTTCATGTGCGCTTGCCCTAAAGCCAGCATCGCTTCCGGGACAAGGGGGGAATTGATGTGTTCGCTCTGTAAAGAAGAATAGTAATTGTCCGCTGTTTCTAAATTGGCAAAAAGGATTTCTCTCAAAATCCCTTGATACCAAAAGATTGCCGGTTTGTTGTATTCATCTTTTTTTTTCTTTTTGTTCGCGCAACCGGTGCCTATAACAATAATTGCCATTGTGATAAAAAGGAAAGTTTTAAAATGTTTTAAACGCATGCCACCTGTCTTATAAAATTAAATTTTTGAATAACTCATTGAGTTATTTTTTCTTATCTTTCTTATTCCTACCGAATAATGTAAAAACTATTTCTCCAATCAAGCACACCGCACCAAAAATGTTCCACCCAGTGCTGTAATGAGATTTATTAGGGTTGTTTTTCTTGATTTGTGGTTTTATTTTGATCATTTCTTAACTCCTTATTGTATTTTATAATTATTCAGTTAAGCTTCCATCATGGTTAAATGATTGGGATTATACCCAAAACTAGCAAAAATTGATTTTACCAAAATTGTTTGATATAATACAGAGTTTTAATTTAGAAATCATTGAGCGCTGGTTTTAAGGCGGTCTTTATTCTTTAAGGAGAAGATTTTGTGCTTTTTTAAAGGGAATGCAATCGCCTATGATTTTTGATGTGAAAGCGCCTATATTAGGGTTTGAAACCATTCATAAAATGCGTTTGCAAAAGATTGATGAAATCTTTTTGCGTTTGAATAGCGCAGAAGATAATTCCGTGGTGTCTTTCACGCTGGTTAATCCCTTTGCTTTAAGAAAATACGATTTTGAAGTGCCTACCCCCTTAAAAATCCTTTTAGAATTAGAGGGAGCAAAGAGCGTTCTAATCGCTAATATCATGGTCGTTCAAACCCCCATTGAGCTTTCCACCGTGAATTATTTAGCCCCTTTAATTTTCAATTTTGACAAGCAGCTCATGGGGCAAGTGGTTTTGGATTCTAACAAATACCCACACTATCATTTAAGAGAGAATATTCTGAGCCACACGCATGAATGATGCATGAGCGGTATCTGAATAAAGCGTTTCTTTAAGCTTATGGTGCAATGCATTGGTGTTTTTGCAAATGCAAGCGAGCGGTTTTCTTATGGTATAATAGCGGTTATTTTTTAGAATAACCAACGCTAAAATAGCGCTTTAATTGAATCCAAAACAAGGAGTTTATTTTTTTATGGAACAAAATCATCAAAACTTGCAATCTCAATTTTTTATAGAGCATATCTTACAGATTTTACCTCACCGCTATCCCATGCTCTTAGTGGATAGAATTACAGAGTTACAAGCCAATAAAAAAATTGTCGCTTATAAGAATATCACTTTTAATGAAGATGTGTTTAACGGGCATTTCCCCAATAAGCCCATTTTCCCGGGCGTTTTAATTGTAGAGGGCATGGCGCAAAGCGGAGGGTTTTTAGCCTTCACTAGCTTGTGGGGGTTTGACCCTGAAATAGCCAAAACCAAAATCGTGTATTTCATGACGATTGACAAGGTTAAGTTCCGCATTCCTGTAACCCCAGGCGACAGATTAGAATACCATTTAGAAGTCTTAAAGCATAAGGGCATGATCTGGCAAGTGGGCGGCACGGCTCAAGTGGATGGCAAAGTGGTCGCTGAAGCCGAATTAAAAGCAATGATCGCAGAGAGAGATTAAAAATGAGTAAAATTGCAAAAACAGCCATTATCTCTCCTAAAGCAGAGATTGGCAAGGGTGTAGAGATTGGGGAATTTTGCGTTATTGGGGATCATATCAAGCTCAATGATGGCGTGAAACTCCATAACAATGTAACCTTACAAGGGCATACTTTCATTGGAAAAAACACCGAAATTTTTCCTTTTGCCGTGCTAGGCACACAGCCTCAAGATTTAAAATATAAGGGCGAATACAGCGAACTGATTATTGGAGAAGACAACCTTATTCGGGAATTTTGCATGATAAATCCCGGCACTGAAGGGGGGATTAAAAAAACCATTATCGGGGATAAAAACCTGCTCATGGCTTATGTGCATGTCGCTCATGATTGCGTGATTGGCAGTCATTGCATTTTGGCTAATGGCGTAACTTTAGCAGGGCATATTGAAATAGGCGATTATGTCAATATTGGCGGTCTTACAGCGATCCATCAGTTTGTGCGTATCGCTAAAGGGTGCATGATAGCCGGTAAGAGCGCTTTAGGCAAAGATGTGCCGCCTTATTGCACTGCAGAGGGCAATCGCGCTTTTATTAGGGGATTAAACCGCCACAGGATGCGCCAATTACTAGAGAGTAAGGATATTGATTTTATCCATGTGCTTTATAAGAGGTTGTTCCGCCCTGTCCTCTCCTTGCGAGAGAGCGCTAAATTAGAGTTAGAAGAGCATGCCAATAACCCTTTTGTAAAAGAGATTTGCTCTTTTATTTTAGAGAGTTCTAGGGGCGTGGCGTATAAGTCAAGCGAATATTCTAGCGAAGAAAAACAAGAGGAATAACATGAACGAAACGCTTTATTGCAGTTTTTGCAAAAAACCAGAATCAAGAGATCCCAAAAAACGCCGCATTATTTTTGCGAGCAACCTGAATAAAGATGTGTGCGTGTGCGAATATTGTATAGATGTGATGCATGGGGAATTGCATAAATACGACAGAATGGATTCTTTACTAGCGCTCAAGAGAGAGCGATTGAGGAGAATGGAATCAAGCACCTATGAAGAAGAGTTTTTACTCTCTCACATTCCAGCCCCTAAAGAGCTTAAAGCGGTTTTAGATAATTATGTGATAGGGCAAGAGCAGGCTAAAAAGGTTTTTTCTGTAGCCGTGTATAACCACTACAAACGCTTATCTTTTAAAGAAAAACTCAAAAAACAAGACAGCCAAGACAGCGATTTAGAGTTAGAGCATTTAGAAGAAGTGGAGTTGAGCAAGTCTAATATTTTATTGATCGGCCCTACAGGATCAGGCAAAACTTTAATGGCGCAAACTCTAGCCAAGCATTTGGATATTCCTATCGCCATTAGCGATGCGACCAGCTTGACTGAAGCGGGTTATGTGGGCGAAGATGTGGAAAATATCCTTACAAGATTGTTGCAAGCGAGCGATTGGAATGTTCAAAAAGCCCAAAAAGGCATTGTGTTTATTGATGAGATCGATA
This sequence comes from Helicobacter sp. 219-2, assembly GCF_030053225.1. Taxonomy (NCBI): domain Bacteria; kingdom Pseudomonadati; phylum Campylobacterota; class Epsilonproteobacteria; order Campylobacterales; family Helicobacteraceae; genus Helicobacter; species Helicobacter sp. 219-2. The sequence continues at coordinate 117,736 of NZ_JASGBS010000001.1, forward strand.
AAATCAGCCGTTTGTCAGAAAACCGCTCTATCACTAGAGATGTTTCTGGTGAGGGCGTTCAGCAAGCGTTATTGAAAATCGTTGAAGGCTCTTTAGTGAATATCCCCCCCAAAGGCGGCAGAAAGCACCCTGAGGGCAATTTCATTCAAATTGACACGAGCGATATTTTATTCATTTGCGCTGGAGCGTTTGATGGGTTGGCGGAAATCATTAAAAAACGCACCACGCAAAATGTGTTGGGTTTCACTCAAGAAAAGATGAGCAAAAAAGAGCAAGAAGCGATCTTGCATTTAGTCCAAACCCATGACCTGGTTACTTATGGGCTTATCCCTGAGCTTATCGGCCGTTTGCCGGTTTTAAGCACGCTAGATAGTATCAGTTTAGAAGCGATGGTGGATATTTTACAAAAGCCTAAAAACGCCCTAATCAAGCAATACCAGCAACTTTTCAAAATGGATGAGGTGGATTTGATCTTTGAAGAAGAAGCGATTAAAGAAATCGCTAGACTCGCTTTAGAGCGAAAAACCGGGGCTAGAGGCCTAAGGGCAATCATTGAAGATTTTTGTTTGGATATTATGTTTGATTTGCCCAAGCTTAAAGGATCGGAAGTGCGTATCACCAAAGATTGTGTTTTAAAACAAGCTGAACCTTTGATCATTGCTAAAACGCATTCTAAAATGCTTCCTTAAAAAATACGCTTATAAATTTAATGATAAAGGATTAGAAAGGGCATGATTTTTAGCAAATTAATCGGTTTGTTTTCGCATGATATTGCCATAGATTTAGGCACGGCTAACACGATCGTGTTAGTCAAAGGGCAGGGCATTATTATCAATGAGCCTTCTATTGTGGCGGTGCGCATGGGGTTGTTTGATTCTAAAGCTTATGATATTTTGGCAGTGGGGAGTGAGGCTAAAGAAATGCTAGGCAAAACCCCTAACAGCATCAGAGCGATTCGCCCCATGAAAGATGGCGTGATTGCCGATTATGACATTACCGCTAAAATGATTCGCTACTTTATTGAAAAAGCGCACAAACGAAAGACATGGATTCGCCCGCGTATCATGGTGTGCGTGCCTTATGGATTGACAAGCGTGGAAAGGAATGCGGTTAAAGAGAGTGCTTTAAGCGCGGGGGCTAGAGAAGTCTTTTTGATTGAAGAGCCTATGGCAGCCGCGATTGGAGCAGGCTTGCCGGTGAAAGAGCCTCAAGGGAGTTTGATTGTGGATATTGGCGGAGGCACGACTGAAATTGGCGTGATCAGTCTTGGGGGGCTAGTCATTTCTAAAAGCATTAGAGTGGCTGGGGATAAATTGGATCAAAGCATCGTGGAGTATATCCGTAAGAAATTCAATCTGTTGATAGGGGAGCGCACCGGCGAAGAGATTAAAATTGAAATCGGTTGCGCGATCAAATTGGACCCGCCTCTCACGATGGAAGTGTCAGGGAGGGATCAAGTGAGCGGGTTGTTGCACACGATTGAACTGAGCTCTGATGATGTGTTTGAAGCCATTAAAGATCAGGTGAGAGAAATCTCTAGTGCTTTAAGGAGCGTGCTTGAAGAAGTGAAGCCGGATTTGGCTAAAGACATTGTACAAAATGGCGTGGTGCTTACCGGCGGTGGGGCTTTGATTAAGGGCTTAGACAAGTATTTAAGCGATATGGTTAAACTCCCTGTGTATGTGGGCGATGAGCCTTTATTAGCCGTAGCCAAAGGCACAGGAGAAGCCATACAAGATTTGGATTTACTCAGCCGTGTGGGTTTTAGCGAATAATGCATGCGTTTTTATTTTAAATTCCTTTGGCTTTTAGGGGTTTTTCTTATTTTTTATTTTTTAGATTTTAAGGGTAGTTCTTCTTATATCAGCGACAGGATTAAAAATGCCTTGATGGGTGCTAAAAACAGCCTATTGGACAACATTCAAGCGTATTTTTTTCAAGCCAAAAACATTAAGGAATTTCAAAAAGAACGCTTGATTTTAGAAGCTTTAAAACTAGAAAACGCCGATTTAAAAGAGCGTTTGAATAGCGTTTATCCTTTAGAAAAGCCAAAAATGGTCTATTCCCCCACTTTTATGACCTCATTCATCAGTTTAGAAGACACGCACAGCGTCTCTCTCAACCCTGTCATGAATTTAGAAGAAAATAAGATTTATGGCCTTGTCTCTCACAATCAAGCCATAGGCATTGCCGTGCTAGAAAAAGGGCGCTTGAATGGGTTTTTGAACGCTCACAAGCGCTGTGCTTATAGCGTGATGATAGGCAAAAATCAAGTATTAGGCTTTATAGGATCTAATTTCAAGCAAGAATTAGTCGTGGATTTTATTGTCCCTAGCGCTGAAATTAACATAGGCGATCAAGTGCTAACGAGCGGGCTAGATGGGATTTTTGGAGCGGGGGTGTTTGTGGGCGAAGTTTCAAGCATTGAAGATCATTACACTTATAAAAGCGCGGTGTTGAAAAACGCTTTTTTAAGCAACGCTAAACTTTTAAGGCATGTGTTTTTAAGCGATGTGAAAAACTAGCGTTACATTCAAGGCTGATTTAATCTACATTGATGCTTTTAACCATGCGAAAATATCTCAAACGCAAAATAAACATATTTGCTTGTATTTTAAAAATTGCGATGTGATTTTATCTAAAGGCTTAAAAGAAGAAGAACAAGAAAGCCTTTATTTTACTTACATTAAAAATGTGTTATATAAACTTGACTTACAAAATGCCATGTTGAAATACAATAAAGATTTATTGCATTCTAAAAACGGCTGATAAAATAAGGCGGTGTCTTTTTAAGAGAGCGTTTTTCATAACCGCTTTTGGTATAAAGGCAATTAGCGCTACAATACCCCATGCAAAAAAAGATTTTTTTACTAGAGGACGATTACCTTTTAAGCGAGAGCGTTAAGGAGTTTTTAGAGCATTTGGGCTATGAAGTGTCTTGCGCTTTTAACGGGAAAGAAGCTTATGAAAGGCTCTCTGTTGAGCGCTTCAACCTCTTGCTTTTAGATGTGCAAGTGCCTGAAATGAATAGCTTGGAATTGTTCAGGCGCATCAAAAACGATTTTTTAATCTCTACGCCTGTGATTTTTATCACCGCCTTACAGGATAACGCTACCTTAAAAAACGCTTTTAATTTAGGAGCGAGCGATTATTTGAAAAAGCCTTTTGATTTGGACGAATTAGAAGCGCGCATTAAAAGGTTTTTCAATGATGATCCCATAGAAATCATGCCTAACATTTTTTATTACCAACACTCTTTGAATATTAGAGGGAAAAAGGAAATCCTAGCGCCCAAAACCGCCCAACTTTTAGAATACTTTTTAGAGCATAAGGGGCAAATCATTAGCTCTCAAGTGTTAGAAAATAATTTATGGGAGCAAGCTATTGATGATTCCACCTTGCGCACTTACATTAAAGTGTTGCGCAAGCTTTTAGGTAAAAATTGCATAGAAACGCATAAGGGGGTGGGCTATCGCTTTAACCCACTATGAAAAAAAATCCCTTAAGCTCTTTTTAGGGACTTATTTGGGCTCTTCGTTTGTGTTGATGCTGGTGATTAGCGTTTTAGCGTTTAACTATGAAAAAAACGAAAAAATCAAAATGATACGCATGGACATGGACAAAATGGCTTCCAAGATCGCTAGTGAAGTGGTCGCCTTGCACATGCAAACGCATGGGGATTATCAAAACGCTTTAAACGCTCTGATTTCACGCTATAAAGACGCTTCCATAGCCCTTTTTGATAGTAAAAGGCGTGTTTTGTATTCTAATATCCCTGAAAGCACAAATTTGATTAAAAACCATAAAGAAGCAGGATTTTTTAGTTTCAAGGGGGAGTATTACCTGTTTAGCGATGAAACTTTCGCCCATTTAGGTGTGGCTAAAATGCTTTTTAAAAATTCTAAACCCCTTCATTTTTCTTCTTTGTATCGTAACATTGTTTTAGTGTTTGTCGTAGCGTTTTTATGCGTGATAGGGGTTTCTGTGTTTTTGGGGCATTTGTTTTTAAAGCCCATTAGGAATGAAATCACCCGCATTGATCATTTTTTAAAAAACACCACGCATGAATTAAACACCCCCATGAGCGCTTTAGTCTTGTCTTTAAAAACATTAGAAGACAACCAACAGCACCGCCGCATTAAAATCGCTATCCAGCGCATGAGTTTTTTATACCTCTCGCTCTCGTATTTAGTGATGCAAGATATTGGGCGCGAATCCCTTATGCTTTTAGATTTAAAAGCCCTGATTACCAAAGAAAACACGCTTTTTAGCGAGATGATAGACTACCACAAGCTGGAATTTAAAAGCGATTTAGTGGGAGTGGAGATTAAGGCTAAAGAGCAGGATTTCATTTCGCTTTATAGCAATTTGCTCATGAATGCGATCAAATACAGCGTCATGCATGGGTATATCCACATAGAGCTAACGCATGAGTTTTTGAAAGTGAAAAATTTAGGGTATGAAATCCCTAAAGACAAAATCGCAGAATTAAGCGTTCGTTATGTGCGTTTCAATTCTAGCGTGTTGGGTTATGGTATAGGGTTAGATTTAGTGAAAAAAGTGTGTGAAAAGTATAAAATGCGTTTAGAAATCCATAGCGAGCCCTCTTTAAAAGGATCGTTTTATGAAAATTCGTTTTGCGTTCAATTTCAAGGATAAAGATGCTTTCAGTGTATGAAAAAGTAAATGCCCTAGACAAAAGGGCGCTTGAAAAATTTAATTTAAGCGAAGACATTTTAATGGAAAACGCCGCTATGGCTTTAGAAAGGGCGGTTTTACAAAACGCTTCTTTGGGCGCTAAAGTCATTATCCTTTGTGGGAGTGGGGATAATGGGGGCGATGGCTATGCATTAGCCAGGCGTTTAGCGGGGCGTTTTAAAACGCTAGTCTTTGAAATGAAACCAGCCAAAAGCCCCATGTGCCAATTGCAACAAGAAAGGGCTAAAAAAGTAGGGGTAGCCATCAAAACATGGGAAGAAAAGAATGAAGATTTAGAATGCGATGTGTTAATAGATTGCGTGGTGGGGAGTAACTTTAAGGGCGAATTAGAGCCGTTTTTAAACTTTGAAAGCCTTTCTCAAAAAGCGCGTTTTAAAATCGCTTGCGATATTCCTAGCGGAATCGATTCTAAAGGCAGGGTGGATAAGAGGGCGTTTAAAGCGCACATGACTATCAGCATGGGCGCTATTAAGTCATGCTTATTAAGCGATAGGGCTAAAGACTATATAGGGGAATTGAAAGTGGGGCATTTGGGGGTTTTTAATCAAATTTATGAGATCCCAACAGACACTTTTTTACTGGAAAAAAGCGATTTGAAACTGCCCTTAAGGGATAAAAAAAACGCTCATAAAGGCGATTACGGGCATGCGCACATTCTTTTAGGCAAGCATAGTGGGGCTGGGTTATTGAGCGCTTTAAGCGCGTTAAATTTTGGATCTGGGGTGGTGAGCGTTCAAGCGTTAGAATGCGAGATAACTTCTAATAACAAGCCTTTAGAATTGGTTTTTTGTGAAAATTTCCCTAACCCATTGAGCGCGTTCGCTCTTGGCATGGGGTTAGAGGGTTTCCCAAAGGATTTTAACAAGTGGCTTGAATTAGCCCCATGCGTTTTAGATGCGGGCGTTTTTTATCATAAAGAGGTCTTACAAGCCTTAGAAAAAGAAGTCGTTTTAACCCCTCACCCTAAAGAGTTTTTATCGTTATTAAAATTAGTAGGGATCAATATAAGCATGCTAGAATTGTTAGACAATAAACTAGAAATCGCAAGGGATTTTTCTCAAAAATACCCCAAAGTGGTTTTGCTTTTAAAAGGGGCTAATACCCTAATCGCTCATCAAGGGCAAGTTTTTATCAACATTTTAGGGAGCGTGGCTTTAGCCAAAGCAGGCAGTGGCGATGTGTTAGCGGGGCTTATTTTAAGCTTGCTTTCTCAAAACTACACGCCTTTAGACGCCGCTATTAACGCAAGTTTAGCGCACGCTATGGCGAGTTTAGAATTTAAGAATAATTACGCTTTAACGCCCCTAGATTTGATAGAAAAGATCAAACGATTATAAAAGGATAAAAATGGATCATTTAAAGCATTTGCAGCAATTGCAAAATATGGAAAGGATCGTGCTTTCAGGCATTGTGTTTGCCAATCATAAGATTGAAGAGGTCCATAGCGTTTTAGAGCCTAGCGATTTTTACTACCCGCCTAACGGCTTGTTTTTTGAAATCGCTTTAAAACTGCATGAAGAAAATTGCCCCATTGATGAGAATTTTATCCGCCAAAAAATGCCTAAAGACAAGCAAATCAAAGAAGAAGATCTAGTCGCTATTTTTGCGGCAAGCCCTATAGATAATATTGAAGCCTATGTTGAAGAGATTAAAAACGCTTCCATTAAACGAAAACTTTTTGGCTTGGCTAACACCATTAGAGAACAAGCCCTAGAAAGCGCGCAAAAATCCAGCGATATTTTAGGCGCTGTGGAGCGAGAAGTCTATGCGTTATTGAACGGCAGCACGATAGAGGGCTTTAGGGATATTAAAGAAGTGCTTGAAAGCACGATGGATCTTATTGTAGAAAACCAAAGAAGGGGGAGTTTGGAAGTTACTGGCATACCGACTGGCTTTACTCAATTGGATAATTATACGAGCGGTTTTAACAAAGGGAGTTTAGTCATTATAGGGGCAAGGCCGTCTATGGGTAAAACCAGTTTGATGATGAACATGGTCTTAAGTGCGCTCCATGACGATAGGGGGGTAGCGGTTTTTAGTTTAGAAATGTCTGCGGAGCAACTCGCTTTAAGGGCACTATCGGATCTCACTTCTATTAACATGCATGATTTAGAGAGCGGGAGGCTTGATGATGATCAATGGGAAAATTTAGCCAAATGCTACGATCACCTTTCTTGCAAAAAACTCTTTTTCTACGATAAAAGTCATGTGAGGATAGAGCAAATCCGCTTGCAACTACGAAAGCTCAAATCCCAACACAAGGAATTGGGTATCGCTTTTATTGACTATTTGCAGCTCATGTCAGGGAATAAAGCCACTAAAGAACGCCATGAGCAAATCGCTGAAATTTCAAGGGAGCTTAAAACTTTAGCCAGAGAATTAGAAATCCCTATCATAGCGTTAGTGCAACTCAACCGTAGCCTGGAAAGCCGAGACGATAAACGGCCCATTCTTTCTGATATTAAAGACAGCGGAGGGATTGAACAAGACGCTGATATTGTTTTATTTTTATACAGAGGCTATATCTATCAAATGAGGGCTGAAGACAACAAAATAGACAAACTCAAAAAAGAAGGCAAAATTGAAGAGGCGCAAGAGTTGCACCTAAAAGTCAATGAAGAAAGGCGTATCCACAAGCAAAATGGCAGTATTGAAGAGGCTGAAATCATTGTGGCTAAAAACAGGAATGGGGCTACAGGAACGGTTTATACGCGCTTTAACGCTCCTTTAATGCGCTATGAAGACATGCCCATGGATTCTCATTTAGAAGAAGGACAAGAAACTAAAATGGAAATGCCCATAACTTGAAAGATAAAACTTTTCAGGGGGCGTTTGAACTTCTTGCAACCCCCAAAGAATACTTGTTGTGTGGGGTTATTTTAAGCCTTTTGTTAATACTCAATCTTTATTTAGAATATTTGAATTACCAAAAGCTTGATTTTTCAAAACCTACAAGCCTGAACGCTCAAATCTTGTTGCAATACCCTAAAACTAAAGATCAAAAAACCTATTTTGTTTTAAAGATCCAATCAAAGGGCATGATCTTTTATGCCACCATTAAAGAGCCTTTAAAAAACCTCCAATACCGCTACGCGCAATTTTTTGGCAAAATCAAACCTTGCTCATTTTTAGAGTCTTTAAAATCATGCTTTTTTCAAACTTATTCTTTTTCTTTAACACGAAAACAAGATTTCAAATCGCATTGGCGCCGTTTCATTGACAGCGCTCATTCAAGCGCTTTAGTGGGTAATTTGTATCGAGCGTTGTTTATAGGGGATAGCTTGAATAAAGACTTAAGAGATAGGGCTAACGCGCTAGGGATCAACCACTTACTAGCCATTAGCGGGTTTCATTTAGGGATTTTGAGTGCAGGCGTGTATTTTCTTTTCTCTCTTTTTTATACCCCTTTACAAAAACGCTATTTCCCTTATAGGAACGCTTTTTATGATATAGGGGTTTTGGTGTGGGTTTTTTTGCTAGGGTATTTGTTGCTATTGGATTTTTTACCCTCTTTTTTCAGGGCGTTTTTAATGGGCTTGTTAGGGTTTTTGGCATGCTTTTTTGGGGTAAGGCTTTTGAGTTTTAAGCTTTTGATTTTAGCGTGCTGTATTGCTATAGCGTTACTCCCTAAATTGCTTTTTAGCGTGGGGTTTTTGCTTTCTGTTTGTGGGGTGTGGTATATCTTTTTGTTTTTAAAACACACTCAAGCCTTTTTTAAAACTTCTTCTTTTTTGGTGCGATCTTTTCAAGTCATAAGCTTAAGCACGCTAGTGTTTTTGAACATGCTCATCATTGCGCATGCCTTTTTCCCTATGTTTTCGCCCTACCAACTCTTTAGCATTCCTTTAGGCTTGATTTTTATCGTGTTTTTCCCTTTGAGTTTAATCTTGCATGCTGTGGGTTTGGGGTCTTTGTTGGATGGTATTTTAAACATGCCTTTAATGATCCCTACGATTTTTGTTTCTTCGCCTTTATGGCTTTTAGTGGTGCATTTATTTTTAACGATTCTAAGTGCGCGTTTTTTTAAAGTTTATTTAAGCATGAATGTTTTGAGCGTGGGCTTTTTCTTGTATTGTTGCTATCAATATATTATAATGCCTAGTTTAATTGTAGGTTAGAAAAGTCATTTTATTAGGGATCAAATAATTGCTTAAAAAAATCACGCATCAAATCAAAGCTTTAAGCGAATTGGTCGCTTTGGAGCATACGATATTTTCTAGCATGTTTTTACTCATGGCTATGGTCATAAGCTCCTATCAAAAAAATCAAACGCTCTTTTTTGGGTTAGAAACCTTAATCCTTTGTTTTTTAGCCTTATTAGGGGCAAGAAACTTCGCTATGGGGTTTAACCGCCTAGTGGATAGAGATATTGATAAGGATAACCCAAGGACAAAAAACCGCCCAAGCGTGGATGGCCGGATTAGCGTTAAAGGCATGGTGGTTTTTAGCGCTTTAAACGCTCTTTTATTCGTGGTGGTGAGCTATTTCATTAACCCTTTAGCTTTCAGGCTTTCGTTACCTTTTTTAATCATTTTAGGGGGGTATTCGTATTTCAAGCGCTTTTCTTCTTTGGCGCATTTTATCGTGGGTTTAGCTTTGGGTTTAGCCCCCATTGCTGGGAGTGTGGCGGTTTTAGGGGATATTCCTTTATGGAATGTCTTTTTGGCTTTAGGGGTGATGTTATGGGTGGCTGGGTTTGATTTGCTCTATTCTTTACAGGATATGGAGTTTGATAAAGAAAGGGGCTTGTTTTCCATTCCTAGCCAATTAGGGGAAAAGTGGTGCTTGAATCTTTCAAGGCTCTCACATCTTGTGGCGCTTGTGTGCTGGCTTTGTTTTGTGAAATGCTATCATGGGGGGCTTTTTGCGTATTTAGGATTAGGGGTTTCAGCCTTGATTTTACTCTATGAGCAGATCTTAGTGGCTAGGGATTATAAAAACATTCCTAAAGCCTTTTTTGTGAGTAATGGCTATTTGGGGGTGGTGTTTTTTATTTTTATTGTCCTTGATGTGGGGTCTAAGCATGCATGAGTTGGTTTTAAGATCCCAAGCTTTAGGGTTTGAAACGCGCTTAGTCCAATGCGATTTATCGTTTTCTTATGAAAGGTTCATCTCTAAAACCACACGCTCTTTAGCGGTATTAGAAGAATTTGATTGGTTGGGTTCTGGCTTTGATTTTTCACGCTTGAATGTTGAAAATGACACTCTGGAATTACTCAAAGCGCTGTATTTTAAATTAGAAAAATTAGAGAGCCTGCTTTTAAAAGAAAATTTACTTGAATTAGAGCAAAAGGATCGCATCACCGCTTTAGGGCATGGGTTAATTTGCATCAAAAAATCAAGCCTGATAGCACCTCAAACTTATTACGGGCGTTGTGTGTTAGAGGGGAAAATCCTAGCCTTTTTTGGCGTGGCAAGGGATAAAAATTTTTTAGAAATCACTCGCATGCATGCCTTAGACATTAAGCGTTATGATTCTTTCATTGTCCATAGCGAAAGAAAAGGCTTGAAATTATGAACGGGAGCAATCATGTTATCTTCTAATGATTTGTTTATGGTCGTTTTAGGGGCGATTTTATTGGTGTTGGTGTGCTTGGTAGGGTATTTGTATCTTAAAGAAAAAGAGTTTTACCATAAAATGAGGCGTTTAGAAAAAACCTTAGATGAATCCTATCAAGAAAATTATATCTATTCTAAGCGCTTGAAAGAATTAGAGGGGCGTTTGGAAGGCCTTTCTTTAGAAAAAAGCGCTAAAGAGGATAGCTCATTGAGAACGACCCTTTCACACCTTTATAACCAGTTGCAAGAAATCCAAAAATCCATGGATAAAGAGCGCGATTATTTGGAAGAAAAAATCATTATTTTAGAAAACAAATTCAAAGACATGGGGCATTATGCCGCTAGCGATGAAATCAACGAAAAACAGGTTTTGAAAATGTATCAAGAAGGCTATAGCGTGGATTCTATTTCTAAAGAGTTTAAAGTGAGTAAGGGCGAGGTGGAGTTTGTGTTGAACATGGCAGGGTTAAAATGATGGCTTTAAGCAACGCTTTTTCAAGGGTTTTTGGCTCTGTCGCTGGCTATGAATTCCCTTCTTTTATCCAAAAAGGCATCAACGCCCTTTATGTTAAGATCTTTAAAATTGATTTGAGCGAGTTTGAGCCTTTAGAAAATTATAAGAGTTTGAACGCTCTTTTCACGCGCTCTTTAAAAAAAGAACGCCCCTTTGACAAAGCCCCTAACGCATGCATTGCGCCTTGCGATGCTTTGATCACTGAATGCGCTTTTTTAGACAACGATAGCGCTTTACAAATTAAAGGCATGCCCTATAAAGCGCATGAATTAGTGGGCGAAATCAACCCCTTAAGCCCTTCTTTTTTCTATGTGAATTTTTACCTTTCGCCCAAAGATTACCACCACTACCACGCCCCTTGCGATTTAGAAATTTTAGAAGCTCGTTATTTTGCGGGGAAATTACTGCCGGTCAATAAGCCCTCGTTATACAAAAACAAAAATCTGTTTGTGGGCAATGAAAGGGTTGCGCTGGTTGCAAAAGACATTCAAGGCAATAGGTTGTATTTTGTAGCGGTGGGAGCGTTAAATGTGGGTAAAATGCGTTTTAATTTTGATAAGAATATCCAAACTAACGCTAAAGCCCATTTCACGCAAACCTACTCTTACAACCCTCCGATTAAGGTTAAAAAAGGGGATAATTTAGGGAATTTTGAAATGGGTTCTACGATCGTTTTATTCATTCAAAACACCGCTTTTAAAGATTTGAAAGAAAAAAGCGTGAAGTTTGGGGAAAGTATAGGGGAATTTCATGCCAACTGATAACGATTTAAAAACTTCTATTTTGGAATTGTTGCGCGATTTAGACGCGCTTTTAGTGGCTCATTTTTATCAAAAAGATGAGATTGTAGAGTTGGCCCATTATACAGGCGATAGCCTAGAGTTAGCTAAAATCGCAAGCCAAAGCGATAAAAACCTCATCGTGTTTTGCGGGGTGCATTTTATGGGTGAGAGCGTCAAAGCCCTAGCCTTTAATAAACAAGTGATCATGCCCAAACTCTCATGCTGTTCTATGGCGAGGATGATTGATAGCCATTACTACGATAGAAGCGTTCATTTATTAAAAGAATACGGCGTTAAAGAATTTTACCCTATCACTTATATCAATTCTAACGCTGAAGTGAAAGCCAAAGTCGCTAAAGATGGTGGCGTGGTCTGCACGAGTAGGAACGCTTCTAAAATCTTTAACCACGCTTTAAAACAAAATAAAAAAATCTTTTTTCTACCGGATAAATGCTTGGGGGAAAATCTAGCCCTAGAAAATGGCTTAAAAAGCGCGATTTTAGGCGTAAACAGCAAAGAAGAAATTAAAAACGCTGATGTGGTTTGTTATAACGGCTTTTGTTCGGTGCATCAGCTTTTCAAATTAGAAGACATTGAATTTTACCGCCAAAAATACCCGGATATTTTAATCGCTGTCCATCCAGAGTGCGAGCCTAGCGTGGTCCAAAATGCTGATTTTAGCGGATCAACGAGTCAAATCATAGAATTTGTAGAAAAGTTAAGCCCCCATCAAAAAGTCGCCATAGGCACTGAAAGCAATTTAGTCAATCGCTTGAAAGCCAAGCGCAACCATCAAAACACTTTCATTCTTTCTAGCACGCTCGCCCTTTGCCCTACCATGAATGAAACGACTTTAAAAGATTTGTTTGAAGTCTTAAAGGCTTATAAAAACCACAGGACTTTTAATGCGATTGAATTAAAAGATGAGGTGGCGCGTTTGGCTAAACTCGCTTTAACTAAAATGATGGAGTTATCCTAATGGAAATTAAAACCTTTTTAGAACGCGCTTTAAAAGAAGATTTAGGGCATGGGGATTTGTTTGAAAGGGTGTTAGAAAAAGATTTTAAAGCCACAGCCTTTGTTAGGGCTAAACAAGAGGGCGTGTTTTCAGGCGAAAAATACGCTTTAGCGTTGTTGGAAATGACTGGCATTGAATGCGTTCAAACGATTAAGGATAAAGAACGCTTCAAGCCTAAAGACACTTTAATGGAGATTAGGGGGGATTTCAGCATGCTTTTAAAGGTTGAGCGCACCCTTTTAAACCTTTTGCAACACAGCAGCGGGATCGCTACTTTAACGAGTCGTTTTGTAGAAGCTCTAAACTCCCATGAAGTGCGTTTGTTGGACACACGAAAAACCAGACCCCTTTTAAGGATCTTTGAAAAATATTCCGTGCTTAATGGGGGAGCGAGCAACCACCGCTTAGGGCTAGATGACGCTTTAATGCTTAAAGACACGCATTTAAAGCATGTCAAAGATCTCAAAAGCTTTTTAACGCATGCCAGAAAAAACTTGCCCTTCACGGCTAAAATTGAAATTGAATGCGAAAGCTTTGAAGAGGCCAAAAACGCCATGAATGCGGGAGCGGATATTGTGATGTGCGATAATATGAGCGCTTTAGAAACTAAAGAAATTGCCGCTTATAGAGATATGCATTATCCCTTTGTTTTATTGGAAGCGAGTGGGAATATTTCACTAGAGAGCATCAACGCTTACGCTAAAAGCGGTGTGGATGCCATTAGCGTAGGGGCTTTAATCCATCAAGCCACTTTTATTGACATGCACATGAAAATGGCTTAAAGGCTTTAAAAAGGGGTTATTAGCATGCTAAAGGAATATTTAGAAAGCATTAAAGATCTTACGACTGAAAAGAATGAACTCACGCACCGCCCTTCTTTACACAACTTGCTTAATCGGTTAAAAGACCATTTCAATAAAGAATTTAAGATTGAACATGAACCTAAAAAAGAGCAAGGAAGCCAGCCTGATTTTCGCGTTTCTTTTCAAGGGCTTAACATCGGCTATATAGAAAATAAAAGAGTAGGGGCCAATTTTAGACAGCTCTTAAAAAGCGATCAAATCCTTAAATATTTAGAATTAAACCCTAACCTCATGCTCACTGATTACCTTAATTTCATGTGGGTAGGGAAAGATGAAAATAACGCCCCTTTAATCAAAAAAGAAATCTCTATCGCCAGCCCTGATGAACTCTCTAAACCCCTAAAGCCCAAACCACAAACCGAGCGCGATTTAATTGAATTGTTTAAAAGCTTTTTCAACCACGAAACAGCCCCTATCACTAACGCTAAAGATTTCGCAACGCATTTAAGCCCGCGCACCAAGTATTTAAAAGACGCTTTAATCAAATACCAAGAAAAAGTGCAAGTTTCTAGCGTTTTTAAGAATTTTAAAGAATATCTTTATGAAGAATTGAGCTTTGAAGACTTTAGCGATGCGCTCGCTCAAACGCTCACCTACAGCCTTTTTCTAGCCAAGCTCAACCACCCTTTTGAAAAAATTAATTTGGATAATGTGAGGAGTTCCATTCCTGAAAACTTCGCTGTGATCAGAGAAATGGCGGATTTTTTAAAGAAACTTGATGGAATTAAAGAAATCCAATGGCTTTTAAATGAAATTTTAAGCTCGATAAATCATGTTGATATGGATTCTATCCTTAAAGATTTGAATGACGATAAAGATCCTTATTTGCACTTTTATGAAACCTTTTTAAGCGCTTATGACCCTAAATTGCGAGAGAGTAAGGGCGTGTATTACACCCCAGATTCTGTGGTGAAATTCATCATTAACGCTTTGGATAGTTTGCTTAAAACGCATTTCAAAGACGCTCCCTTAGGCTTAAAAAGCGCTTTGGATAACAAAAATATCAAGCTTTTAGATTTTGCCACCGGCACGGGCACTTTTTTATTAGAAGCGTTCAGAAAAGCCCTAGAAATGAGGAAAACAAGCGATGGAGGCATCTCCACTAAAGAGGATAAATACCAAAACCTCTTAAAGCAATTTTATGGGTTTGAATACTTGATCGCTCCTTATGCGATCGCTCATTTGAATCTCAGTCAAGCCTTTAAGGAGGAATTTAAAAAACCTCTCAAAGAAAACGATGCACTTAAAATCATTTTAACCAACACCCTCATGCAGCCTAGTGAGATCGCCGCTTATCGTGGGCTAAACCCGATTTTTGAAACAGAGCTTTTAAACGCTCAAGAAATCAAAAAAGATGAAAATATCCTTATCATCACCGGTAATCCCCCTTATAGCGGGGCGAGCAGTAATGAGGGCTTGTTTGAATGGGAAGTGAAAGCCACTTACGGCATAGAGCCTGAATTCCAAACAATAGAAATTGAAAAAAAGGTTAAACTTGCCGATAAAATCAAAACGCTTTTAAAAAACATTCAAGCCCAAAAGCAAGGCGATAAAAGCGTCAAAAACACCAACAAAGACGCCCTAAAGAAACTTAAACAAATCCATTCCAAATACAAACTACAAGATGAGAAAAACCCTAAATGGCTCTTAGACGATTATGTGAAATTCATGCGTTTCGCTCAAAACAAGATCGAATCATTAGGGCATGGCCTTTTTGGCTTTATCTCTAACAACGCCTTTTTGGACAACCCTACTTTTAGGGGGTTAAGGCGCTCTCTTTTAGAATGCTACGATGAACTTTATATCTTAAACTTGCATGGAAATGCGAGGAAAAAGGAGAAAACCCCACAAGGCGCAGACGATGATAATGTTTTCAATATCATGCAAGGTGTGTCCATTAACCTCTTTGTCAAAAACCCACAAATAACCAAGCAAAAAATCCACTATTGTGATGTGTATGGCGAAAGAGCTGAAAAATACGCCTTTTTAGCCCAAAATGATTTGAATAGTATTGAGTGGCTTGAGCTTAACCCAAGAGAGCCTTTTTACTTGCTGCTGCCTTTAAAAATGCGCTTGTTAGATGAATACGAACAAGGGTTTAGCGTTAAGGATATGTTTCAAGTTGGAGGCACCGGTATTTGTTCGCAACGAGATCATGTCGTTTTCCATAAAGACAAAGAAAGCTTGCTAAAGCTTTTAAAAGATTTTTCAACCTTAGAACCCATTGAATTGCGCAGAAAATATGATATTGGCGATGATGGCAGAGATTGGTGTTTAGAATATGCTATTAGAGATGTTAGGGCAAATGCTGATAACTTAGAAAAATACATTATTTTGTGCCAATACCGCCCTTTTGATTATCGTTGGACTTATTATACTGGTAAATCAAAGTCTTTTATCGCTTATCCACGAGGCGAAGTTTTTAAGCACATGTTACCCCCCCAACAAACCCTAAAACCCAATCAAACGCGCAAAAATGTCGCGCTAATTACTTCTCGCAGATTTTGTCAATCACAAAAAAGCGGCGTAGGATTTGTTAGTAATAAAATTTCAGATTTGCGCACTTGGACATGTCCAAGAATGGAGGGAGGCGATTATGTGAATCCGCTATACCATAACCCCAACTACACCGAAAATTTTACGCCAGAGTTTAGAGGCTTTATAGACAAGCATTATAACCACTCTTTTGAGCCGCTAGAGATTTTAGGCTATATTTATGCGTTATTGTATTCCCCAAACTACCGCAAGCGCTATGAAGACTTTCTCAAAGCCGATTACCCTAAAATCCTTTTCACAGAAAATAAAGATTTGTTTAGAGCCTTAAGCCTTTTAGGGATTGAATTAATCGGCTTGCATGTTTTAAACCAAGAAAGCCTAAATTACAGCTTTGAAAAACTAAAAGACGCTACCATAGGCGAATCCTACTATATAGAAGCGCATGATCGTAACCCCATCATCAAAAACTCTCTCATAACGAACCAGAAAAACGGCTTTATATCAACCATAGCGCTTATTTTAGTGGGGTGAGTCAAGAAATTTATGATTACAGGATAGGGGGGTATTGCGTTTTAGACAAATACTTAAAAAGCCATAAAAACGAGCCTTGCGACTTTGATCATGTAACCCGTATCATTAAAGTCATTGCGCGCACGATTGAAATCCAAAAAACGCTTGGATTTTTAACTAGCGATTTGCCTCATTTAAAAGGGAATGACAGCAAAGCGTTAATGCAAGAAATCTTGCAAAATCCACCCCCCCCATGTCTAATCTCGCTCTCATTTGCGATAGAGGCTCTAAAGTAAGCCCCATTTCTAATCTTTTTGTAACCAGCATGCTTTGTGATTTGCATGTGAATGGATCGGGGAGTTATGCGTTTTTGTTGTATCGTTTAACATAGGTAAAGATAGGTAACTTCTATCATTTGATGAGAACAAATCTAGAGATCAAACATTAAGATAGCCTTAAAATGCTTGTGTTAAAATAATTAGAGTAGCAGATATAAAAGGTTAGTTAATAATGGATTTTTTAAAAGAAAACTTAAACACTATCATAGAGGGGGATTGTTTAGAAAAGTTGAAAGATTTCCCTAACAGAAGCGTTGATTTTATCTTTGCTGACCCCCCATATTTTATGCAAACAGAGGGGGAATTGAAGCGTTTTGAAGGCACAAAATTTCAAGGCGTTGAGGATCATTGGGATAAATTTGACTCTTTTAAGGAATACGATACCTTTTGTTTGGGTTGGTTAAAGGAATGCCAAAGGGTTTTAAAAGATAATGGCAGTATTTGTGTGATAGGGAGTTTTCAAAATATTTTTAGAATTGGTTTTCATTTGCAAAATTTAGGGTTTTGGATACTCAATGATATTATTTGGCACAAGAGTAATCCGGTGCCTAATTTTGCTGGCAAGAGACTATGCAACGCCCATGAGACGCTTATTTGGTACGCTAAAAAAATTAAGGAAAAGATAAATGGATACCATATTTTTAAAAATTAAAATTAAAAAAACCGATCAACAAGCAGAAAAACTAAGAGAGCAAGGGTTATTTTTTGCAAGCATTGCAGAAGCTTTGGGGATTGGACGCTCTCAAATTGTAGAGATTGAAAACAAAAAGCCAAAGACAAAAAAAGACAAAAAATAAATGACAAAAGTTGATGCAATTAAAAAAGTTATGGAGGATAATAAAGGGATTGTTTCTTGGACTATCCTATATAACCAAATTGAAAAATACTATCCTAGCATTAGAGCCTCTAAAGAATGGGAGGCTGGGCTTAGAGGGGTATTATACAGAGAGATTAGAAATCATAAAAATTTTAAAAAAGTAGGGTTGTCATTGTATGCCCTTTTGGACTATCAAGAAGAAGAGCTAAAAGAAATTCAAGAAAACCCCATTCGCATGCATTCCTTTATGGAAGGTGTTTGCGTAGAAATGGGTAACTTTTTAAAATTAGACACTTATAGTGCTGATCCAAAGGCTAGTTATAATAATGTGCTTTTATCAGATTTGACAACCTTACGCACTATTCCTAATTTTACTTATAAAGAAATTTTAGATACAAGTAAAAAAATTGATGTGCTTTGGTTTAATCCTAAAGGTTTTATTTTCCCTAAAAGAGCTATTGAAATTGTGGATAGTATAAGCACACTAGAACCAGCTTTGCAACGCACCTTACAATTATTGGAATTTAATCTTGATTTCTATATTTTGCTAAAAGAAAAAGATTTGCAAAAAGCTTTTAAAAAGTTAGAAAAAGAACCATACAAGAGAATAAAAGAACGCTATAAAATTAAAAGCTACACTGCTATTTTAGATATTTATCATAACCCCATTGCTCATATGCATGATGATTTTTTACATGTAAAAACATTTTTTAATTAAAATTTTAAAACATTCAAGGCTATTTTTACTTTATAGATGAGAGTTTGAATAAAAATCAAAATTATTATAAAGAAGAATTGCAAAAATTATCTGTTGGTTATGGTGTGCCTTTGAGCTTGTGTTATGGTAAGGAGTTGTTTGAAAATCTTAATATCTTGCAAGTTTGGGATGAGGTTTTAAACCATTTAGCATGGTGGCGTGAAACCTTACCTGATTTGCCCAGTTTGAACTTTGATGAAAATCCTTTAGAGAGCTTTAAAGAAATCAAAGATCTAGCGCCAAGCGTTTATAGAAAGCTTTTGGACAATGATGGAATTTTCAATCTTGTGTTAATCTTATTCCCAGAACAAAAAGTTTTAAAAAAGTTAGCAGAGCATTTTAGACAACAGAATAAAACGATTTATCAGCAATTAGCATCAAAGTTAGAAGAAAGATTGTTATCAAAAGAAAACCATCAAAAAACCCTCTCATAACAAACAACAGCTTTATACCAACCATAGCGCTTATTTTAGGGGGGGCAAGCGATCTTAACATCTCTTCCGGAGGTGTAGGAACAGCCTTCCCCTTATTCTGTATCGCCTAATCTCGCTCTAATTTGCGATAGAGGCTCTAAAGTAAGCCCCATTTCTAATCTTTTTGTAACGAACATGCTTTGTCATTTGCATGTGAATGGATCGGGGAGTTATGCGTTTTTGTTGTATCGTTTAGGCTCAAAATGAGTGAATGAATGGGCATGTTATCTAAATTTTAGATAGAATAAACGCAAAAAATTGAATAAAACCTTAAAGGTGATTCTTTCTAATCTCAAAAATGGGTGGTGCTATTAACAATGACAAAACGACTTTTTAAAGGGTTGTTAGCGATTTCTCTTGCTGTGAGTTTGCATGGCGGTGAAGTTAAGGAAAAAAAGCCGGTCAAGCCGGTTAAAGAAGATCCGCAAGAATTAGCGGCTAAAAGGGTGGAAGCGTTCAGTCGTTTCTCTAATGTGGTTACAGAAATTGAAAAAAAATATGTGGATAAAATCACCATTTCTGAGATCATGACTAAAGCGATTGAAGGCTTGCTCTCTAATTTGGACGCGCATTCAGCGTATTTGAATGAAAAGAAATTTAAGGAATTTCAAGCCCAAACCGAGGGCGAATTTGGGGGGCTTGGAATCACGGTGGGCATGCGCGATGGCGTTTTAACCGTTATTGCCCCTTTAGAAGGCACTCCAGCTTACAAGGCTGGGGTTAAAGCGGGCGATAACATTTTAAAAATCAACAACGAAAGCACGCTGAGCATGAGCATTGATGATGCGATCAACCTCATGCGCGGCAAGCCAAAGACCTCTATCCAGATCACCATTGTGAGAAAAAACGAGCCAAAACCCTTGGTGTTTAACATTATTAGAGACATCATTAAAGTCCCCTCTGTCTATGTGAAAAAGATTAAAGACACCCCTTATTTATATGTGAGAGTCAATTCTTTTGATAAAAATGTGACCAAATCGGTTTTAGACGGCTTGAAGGCTAACCCTAAGGTTAAGGGGATCGTGTTGGATTTAAGGGGCAATCCTGGAGGGCTGTTAAACCAGGCGGTAGGCTTGTCTAACCTCTTCATTAAAGAGGGGATTTTAGTCTCTCAAAAAGGCAAAAATAAGGAGGAAAATTTAGAATACAAGGCTAATGGCAGAGCCCCCTATACCAATTTGCCTATTGCGGTGTTAGTCAATGGCGGTTCAGCGAGCGCGAGCGAGATTGTAGCAGGGGCACTGCAAGATCACAAACGAGCCGTGATTATTGGTGAAAAAACCTTTGGTAAGGGAAGCGTGCAAGTGTTACTCCCTGTCAATAAAGACGAAGCCATTAAAATCACGACCGCGCGCTATTATTTGCCGAGCGGGCGCACCATTCAAGCTAAGGGGATCACGCCTGATATTGTGATTTATCCGGGTAAAGCGCCAGAAAATGAAAATAAATTCAGCTTGAAAGAAGCGGATCTAAAACACCATTTAGAGCAAGAGCTTAAAAAGATTGATGATAAAACCCCTAATTCCAAAGAGGCGGATAAAGACAAGAAAAACGAAGAGGAAAAAGAGGTTACTCCTAAAATGATCAACGATGATATTCAACTAAAAACCGCTATTGACAGCTTGAAAACCTGGTCTATCGTGGATGAGAAAATGGATGAAAAAGTGCCCAAGAAGAAATAAAAACCCATGGGTTTTTATTTGAAAAATCGTTAATGACTTTTTGCGCTCATTCAATCAAAATCATTAAAACCATCGGTTTGATTTTAAGCCTTTTAGCCACCTTCTTGGTTGCTGATTTGGTCGCTGAAAACACTCATGACCCAGAAGAAATCAAGGCTAAAGTGGTTTATGTAAAAATTCCTCGATTAGAAGATTTGGAAAACAACCCGGTTTATATCGGTCAAACTATAGGTGTAACTTATGATTTATTGCTGTTTGACGCTGAGTTTTTGGAAGCTAAAATCAAAGATGAGCTGGATAAAACCCAAATTGAGCTTTTAAGCAAAATGCCTAAATGGAAAAAGGTGGAAAAAGAGCTTTTCAGAGCGACTTATTATTACAAGATTAAGGGCATAAAAGCGAGCATTCCGCCTTTAGAAGTGAGCGCGTTTTCCAATAAAGACAAGTATATAGATTATTCCATAGCCCCAAAAGTTACTTTGCAGGTAACGGATTTATCCAAAAACCCTCGTTACGCGAATGTCATGGCTAAAGATTTACAAGTCTTGCAATACAAAACCAAAGATTATGACGATAAAAACAATATTTTGGTGGTGGAATTAGCGTTCAAAGAGGCCACTTGGGAAGATTTCCACATCAAAGAAGCGCTAAAACAAGGGTTTGATAACGCCTCTTTAAACCAAATCAAGGCTAAAGAAGGGAGCGTTTTTTATTATTGCGTGTTGCCTAAAACCATTCAAAACCTTTCTTTTGATTATTTTTCGCTTTCAAACAGGCAATTTAAAACCTTATCTTTTTCAACCATTCCCACTCAAGACACTACCGGTATTCAAAGCGATCTCATCCCTAAAAACAATTTTTTAGTCTTTTCTAATGTGGCACTGCTCGCTTTGTGCGTGTTTTTCTTGGTGTTGTTTTTCATTTTTGGGCGCAAGCTCATTTTTTTAGGGCTTGGGATTTTGTGCTTAGGGTTTGTTTTGTATAACCTTTTATTCACGCAAAAATCAGCCATTTTGCTCGCTCATAAAAAAATCCACATTCTGCCCACGCAAAATTCCACCATTTTAGGGCTTTCTAAAAATGAAATGCCGATTAAAATTTTAGGTTCGCATGATGATTATTATAAAATCCTAACACCGCATGAACAAATAGGGTGGGTCAAAAAAGATGAAGTCAAATAAAAAATCTTTAAGAGCGGTTTATAGAGCTTTAGTGATCGCTATAGGTTTAGCCGTTATCATTGTTTTCAATTATTTTAACCGCAAAAACAATAACGCCCGCTCCAGCCGTAGGGCTTGTTCGTGCTTTTTTCCTCTTACCGGGGTTAATTTAGAAAAAATAGGCGCTTTTGATACGGACGCTAAACTCATTGTCTTAAACCACCAAAGCTTACTAGACATCATTTATTTAGAAGCCTACCACCCTAGCAATATTTGTTGGATCGCTAAAAAAGAGCTAGGCGAAATCCCCTTTTATGGGCATGCCTTAACGGATACAGGAATGATTTTAATTGACAGAGAGGATAAAAAGGGGATTGTGAGCCTTTTGAAAGCGTGTAAAGAAAAGCTAGATCAAAACCGCCCTTTAGTGATTTTCCCTGAAGGCACTAGAGGCAAAGGAGGAGAAAAATTCCTCCCTTTCAAGCAAGGGGCTAAAATCATCGCTGAAAAATTCCAGCTCAAAATCCAGCCCATGGTGTTAATCAATTCTATTAAAATCTTTAATTCCAAACCCCTAGAAGCCTATAAAGCCCGCACCCGTTTAGTCATGCTAGAAAGCTATACGCCCAATTTTAGCTCGCCCACCTGGTATGAAGAGTTAGAAGAACGCATGCAAAAAGAGTATTTAAAACACTACCATGAATTAAACGCATGAAGCTTTTTGACTGCGCTCCTTTAAGTTTGGCTTGGCGGGAGTTTTTGCAAAGCGAATTTAAAAAGCCTTATTTCTTAGAAATAGAAAAACGCTACTTAGAGGCTCTAAAAAGCCCTAAAACCATTTTCCCTAAAAGCTCTAATCTGTTTTATGCGCTCAATCTAACACCCCCTAGCGCGGTTAAAATCATCCTTTTAGGGCAAGATCCCTACCATTCCACCTACCTAAAAAATCAACAAGAATTGCCTGTGGCGATGGGTTTAAGCTTTAGCGTGGAAAAAAACGCCCCCATCCCCCCAAGCTTAAAAAATATTTTTAAAGAATTGCATGCAAATTTAGGCGTGCCTGTGCCTTGTTGTGGGGATTTGAGCGCGTGGGCTAAAAGGGGCATGCTGTTATTGAACGCCATTTTAAGCGTGGAAAAAAACCAAGCCGCTTCGCACAAACGCATCGGTTGGGAAGCTTTTAGCGATCAAATATTGATGCGTCTTTTTGAAGCCAACGCCCCCTTGATCGTGGTGCTATTAGGAAAAGTTGCCCAAAAAAAGATCGCTCTAATCCCCAGAAACAAACACATCATCATCACCGCTCCTCACCCTAGCCCATTATCTAGGGGGTTTTTAGGGAGTGGGGTTTTTACAAGCATCCAAAACGCCCACAGAGAGATTTATCATAAGGATTTTGATTTTAGTTTATGATTGATGCTTAATAAGACAGCACCCCTTAAGAATGCCTTTATTTAAGAGCATTTGTGATAAAATGGTGATTTTTAAATAAAGGGAAAACATGCCAATTAGAATCGCTATCAATGGGACTGGGCGCATCGGTTTGTGCGCTATAAGAGTCGCTAGTCAAAGAAAAGATGTAGAAATCGTTGCTATCAATTCTACCGCTGAAACAGAAACTCTTTTGCATTTGATACGCCATGACAGCGTGCATGGGCATTTTGAAGCCAAATTAAACGCTGATAGAACCTTAAATATCGGGCATAGTAAAAACATTTTAGTGTTGAGCGAGCGAGACATTAACAAGCTTGATTTTTCCATCGCTAACGCAGAAATCATCATAGAATGCACCGGGAAATTCAATTCCCTAGAAGCTTCAAGCGCTCATCTTAAAAACAGCGTGAAAAAAGTCATCATCTCCGCTCCCGCGCAAAACGCCCCCACTTTTGTCTATGGGGTGAATCACAAGAATTACCATAACGAAAGCGTGATTTCTAACGCTTCTTGCACGACTAACGCTAGCACTCCTTTATTAAAAATCTTAGATGAAGCCTTTAAAGTAGAAAACGCGCTTTTAACCACCATTCACAGCTACACTAACGATCAAAACCTTTTAGACACCAAGCACAAAGACATCCGCCGCGCTAGAGCGGCCGGCCTTAACCTTATCCCCACAAGCACCGGCGTGAGCAAAGCCATTTCGCTAGTCTTACCGCATTTAGGCCCTAAGATCACAGGCCTTGCTATTAGAGTGCCTACCCCTAATGTGAGCTTAGTGGATCTGTCTTTAAGCTTTAAAAAATCCGTGAGTAAAGCGAGCGTTCAGCATGTGCTTAAAGACGCTTGTAAGCATGCTTTTAAAGGGGTTGTGAGCATTGATGAAGAAAGGCTTGTTTCAAGCGATTTTATTTCTTCGCCTTTTAGCGCGATTGTGATTGATGATCAAATCATGACAATAGGCGAAAAAAATGCTAAAGTATTGGCATGGTATGATAATGAAATGGGTTATAGCGAGCGCTTGATAGACATGGTGCAATATATAGCACAAAATTAAAAGAAAGGATTTTTCATGTTAGCTAAAATGTCGTTTATGCAAAATGTTAAAAACATTCAAGAAGTGGAAGTGGGCCATAAAAGGGTGCTTATTAGAGTGGATTTTAATGTGCCTTTAGATGAAAATTTGAATATTACCGATGACACGCGCATTAGAGAGAGCTTGCCTACTATCCAATTTTGTATTGACAATAAGGCTAGAGATATTATTTTAGTGAGTCATTTGGGCCGCCCTAAAGGGGTTGAAGAAAAATTGAGCTTAAAGCCCTTTTTGAAACGCCTTGAAAGGCTCTTAAACCATGAAGTGGTTTTTTCTCAAAATATCGTGCAACTCAAGCAAGCCTTAAACGAAAACGCGCCCACAAGGATTTTTCTTTTAGAAAACATCCGCTTTTTAAAGGGTGAAGAAGAAAATGATGAAAATCTGGCTAAAGATTTAGCGAGCTTGTGCGATGTGTTTGTGAATGACGCTTTTGGCACGAGCCACAGAAAGCATGCCAGCACTTATAGCACTGCCAAATTCGCCCCTATTAAAGTGAGCGGGTTCTTACTCAAAAAAGAAATTGATTCGTTTTATCAAGCGTTTAACCACCCTTTACGCCCTTTATTGTTGATTGTAGGGGGGGCTAAGGTCAGCTCCAAACTCACTTTATTAAAAAACATTTTAGATCTCATTGACAAGCTCATCATTGCCGGAGCGATGAGCAACACCTTCTTAAAAGCCTTAGGCTATGATGTGCAAGATTCTTCTGTAGAAGACGCCCTAATCAATGACGCCCTAGAATTATTAAAAAGCGCGAAAGAAAAAAAAGTCAAAGTCTATTTACCCATAGACGCTGTAACCACTGATGATATTCTTAACCCCAAACACATCAAAATTTCACCCGTCCAAGACATTGAGCCTAAACACAAGATCGCTGATATAGGGCCTGCGAGCGTGAAATTATTTTCTGAAGTCATAGAGAGCGCGCCCACGATCATATGGAATGGCCCCTTAGGCGTGCATGAAAAACAAGAATTCGCTAGAGGCACAACCTTTTTAGCCCACAAAATCGCTGACACTTACGCTTTCTCGCTCATTGGTGGGGGCGATACCATTGATGCGATCAACCGCGCGGGCGAAAAGGATAACATGAGTTTTATTTCCACCGGTGGGGGAGCGAGTTTGGAATTATTAGAGGGCAAGATTTTACCTTGTTTTGAGGTTTTGGATAAACGCCATTAACTCTAAGGATCGCTTATGGTGAATGTGTTTTTCAAACAGCAAAAATTTGTCATTAAAAAACGCTTTAATGATTTTAATGGCTTTGATATAGAAGAAAATGAAGTTTTATGGTTTGAATTAATCAACCCTACGCCCAATGAATTGGCCACTCTAAGCCAAGAATACGCTATCCACTACAACACAGACCATTCCCAACGAGTCTCATCAGTTACCAAATATTGGGAAGACAGCTCCAGCGTTACGATCAACGCTTTTTTCACCAATCAGGATGAAAATGAAACTTTCCACACGGAAATGGCGACCTTTATTTTGTCTAATAACATTCTTTTCACGATTTATTATGGGACTTTAGAAATCTTTGATTCAATCCAAAAAAAGGTTTTGGCTAGCCCTAAAAAATTTGAAGACGGGTTTGATATTCTAACCAAAATCTTTGAAGTGTATTTTGAAAAAGGGGTAGAATGCCTAGAGTGGATCAACAAACAAACGAGCTTGCTACGCAAAAACATCATTTTTAAAGAAACTTCCACGCCTACGCATGAAAATGTTTTGATGCGCTTGTCCAATTTGCAAGAATTTAATGTGGCTTTAAGGGATTCCTTTTTTGACAAACGGCGCATTATTACCGCTTTATTAAGGAGCAATAAAGTGGATAGCGATACTAAAAATAATTTAAATATCATTTTAACCGATTTTAGCTCTTTAGTGGAGTCTACAACGGTCAATCTCAACTCCCTAGACAACATTCAAAACCTGTTCGCTTCTCAAGTCAATGTGGAGCAAAATAAAATCATCAAGCTCTTCACGGTGGCGACCATGGCGATGATGCCCCCCACTTTGATCGGCACGATTTATGGCATGAATTTTAAATTCATGCCGGAGTTAGAATGGCAATACGGGTATTTTTTCGCGCTGATTGTCATGGCGATTTCTACGATCCTCCCAGTGATTTATTTTAAAAAGAAAGGCTGGTTGTAGCCTTTCATGGAATTTTTATCCTCACTATTAGACGCTCTTTCTACAACGCATGGCATAGTCTCCTTGGCTACGCTCACGCTTTTAGAAATCATTTTGGGGATTGACAATATCATTTTTATCACGGTGATGGTCTATAAACTCCCCAAACACCAGCAAAATAAAGCCATGATTTTAGGCTTGGGTCTTGCTATGCTCATGCGCATAGGGCTTTTAGGGAGCTTGTTTTTTATCAGCCATTTGCAAAAGCCTTTATTCACTTTAATAGGCATGAGCTTTTCATGGCGTGATGTGGTGCTGCTTGTAGGGGGGGTGTTTTTAGCTTTTAAAGCGTTAGTGGAATTAAAAGATCAGATTTATCCTAAAGAAAAACACCAAAAAAAAGCGTTTGGCTTTTTCATCACCTTAATAGAAATCATGTTTTTAGACATCGTCTTTTCTTTAGACTCTGTGATCACGGCTATTGGGATCGCTAAACACTTAGAAGTCATGGCGCTTGCTATTATTTTATCTGTAATAGTGATGATGTTTTTTTCCAAAATCGTTGGCGATTTTATTGAAAAACACTATCGTGTCAAAACTTTAGCCTTTGTGTTTTTGCTCGTTGTGGGCGTGTTTTTGTTTTTAGAAGGCTTGCATTTGCACATCAATAAAAACTACTTGTATGCGGGCATTGGTTTTGCCTTACTCATAGAATGCTTGAATATCTTCATAGAAAAGAAAATGAAAAAAAGTTAAAAAGCGTTTTCTTAAAAACGAAATTAAAGAAGTTGTTTGCAAAAGCTTTCATGCCTTTGTAAATAACCAAATTTTAATCAAAACTCATAAACACATAGGGAGCATTTCGCAACCCCCTTAAAAGAGGGTTTGAAGCACACCTAGTAAGCAAACACATAATTCAAATACACGCTATAGAGCCTGCGGTATTTGACAATCGCCAAACTCATGGGGGAACGCCATTAAAACCGCTTGGATTTTTTCAAACTCCGCTAACATTCTTTTCATTCAAAATATCCTTTTAAATAACTATAACACAATCTCATTCAAATAGCGTTTTTAAAGCAAATTCAAACGCTCTTTGGCGATTTGAAAATATTCTTTTTCTGATTCTATACCGATAAAATTCCGTTCTAAACGCTTGCACGCTAAACCGGTGGTGCCGCTCCCCATGAAAGGATCTAGCACGATGTCATTAGGGTTTGTGTGGATGGAAATGATTTTTTCCATTAAAGCCAGGCTTTTTTGCGTGGGGTGTTTAACTCCAAAAAGTCCCACGGAGAGCTTGTTGTTTTTGCCTAAGAAATTGGTGTTTTTATCGTTAATGAAGTTATAAAGCGCATCCATACCCACACCTTAATAAATTTTTCTTTGATAAAAAGAGATTTCGTGTTACAAGCAATAAATGGAATTTTATGGCTAATTTTAGCTCTAAATTTTAGAGATTTTTTTATAAATTGGGAAAAATGGGGGGGTTTGATTCAACTTTTAAGGTTTAAAAACCGCCTTTAAAAGAAAGACTGGATTAGTCTTCTTTCAAGCTATAAGCGATAGGGATTTTTAGATGCACGGTTTCTTCTGGTTTAGGGAATAAATGCGCTGCGTTTTTAATGGCATCTAAAGCCGCATGGTTTAAAATATCCGTCGTGTTGCTTTTAACTACTTTAATATCCGTAACGCTCCCATCAGGATTGATCACAAAGCTCACTAACACTTCGCCCTCAATGCCCCTAATCTGCGCCATTTTAGGGTAGCGGTTTTTAGAAGAAATAGCGGTTTGAATCTTCATTAAAAATTCGTTGCTCACCCCTGGGTTATAAGCTTGAGCTTCAGAAGTCGCGCCCTCAGAGGTTTTGTTGGATTCTTCTTGCTTGTCTTTTTCTTTGACCACATCTTTAGTCGTTACTTGTTTAGGAGCGCTTTTTTCTTTAGCTTCCTCTTTAGCTTCTTCTTTTTTGGGTTCTTCTTTAGGCTCTTCTTTTTTAACCTCTTCAACTTTAGGCTCGGGCTTAGGTTCGGGCTTAGGCTCGGGTTTTGGCTTAGGCTCGGGTTTGGGTTTTGGCTTAGGTTTTGGCTTGGGTTTGGGTTTAAGCTTAGGCTTTGAAACCTCTTTTTTGGGTTCTTCTTTTTTTGGCTCTTCTTTCTTGGGTTTTTCTTTTGGCTCTTCTTTGGGTTTGGCCGACTCAGCATTGGTCTTTGTATTGGAATTGGTGTTAATGCTGGCTAAACTCATGGTAACCTTAGTGGTGCCAGCTTGCGCTAAAGGCGTTGGGGCCTCTTCGCGCAGTAAAAAATAGCCAAACCCTATAGCGTATAGGGCAAAAGAGATTAAAAAGCTAACACTCGTTGAGACTTTACTTAGCTTCTGTGGAGATGGAGAAATTTTCATGATTATGCTCTTTTAAAATATCCATAATGCTGATAAAAGTTTCAAAACGAGAGCTTTTGTCGCTTTTTAAGTCTATAAGGGTTTTAGGGTCTGTTTGTTTGATTACAGCGCTCAAAGCTTCTAAATTCGTCGGTTTGTCATCTACGAAAATATTGTCATGCTCATCTACAGAGATGACCACCACTTTTTGATCGTTTGGCTGGGATTTTTCCGCATTTTTAGCGTTAGGGAGATTGACTTTAATCTTACCTTGCGCAATAAAAGTAGAAATGCTTAGCACAATCGCTAGCAAAACGAGCATAATATCAATAAAAGGGACAACATTCAGCCCATCGCCTCTTCTGATGCTTTTCATTTTTTCATGATCCTAAATTTTTCGCTCAAAACATCGGATTTTCTCAACAAGCTATTATAAGCGATCAAAGTGGGAATCGCTACAGCAAGCCCTAGAGCGGTCGCTTTTAAAGCTAAAGACAAACCTACCATGATCGTTTTAGCGTCCATCCCACCGCTCACGCCCATGTCATAGAAAATCACCATAATCCCTAAAACCGTCCCTAATAAGCCCACATAAGGCGCGTTGGAATAAATCACATAGAGAATGGTTAGATTCTTGGTTAAATCCAAATTCAGGGCGTCTATATCATCATAAGCTTTCAAATTGACTTTAGAATAAAAAATAACCCTTTCAATCACAAACCACACAGCTAAAAAACTGGCCACGCCAAGCACCGCAAAAACAAATATGTCCACATAACCTTTCAACATTGCCATTGAAAAACCGCCCATAAAAACTCCTTGTCTAAAATAATTCCCTTAAGATTGAAGCAACACGCAACACAGCCACACTCTAAGAGCATGCGCTCTTTAAGAAGCATTCGTTCGCATAAATGCTCCAAAATGATAAAAGAATGTTGGATTGTTGATTATATTGTTTTAATAATAACAAGTCAATAATAATTAAGCTAGTAATTGAAATCAAATTCAAACGCTCTTATGACCAACCATTTAAATCCAATTTGTATTATAATTGTTAATTTTAAATTAATTCAATCATACTAGCATGAGCGACTTTTAACGACTTATGCTAAAAAAGGATTTTTCTCAATGGATACACCCAATAAAGACGATTCAATCATCCGCTTTTCGGTTTCTTTACAACAAAATCTATTGGACGAATTAGACAACCGCATCATTAAAAACGGCTATTCTTCTCGCTCAGAATTGGTGCGCGACATGATCAGAGAAAAATTAGTAGAAGACAATTGGGCAGAAGATAACCCTAATGATGGGAGCAAAATCGCCGTGCTTGTGGTGATTTATGATCACCACCAAAGGGAATTAAACCAGCGCATGATAGACATTCAGCATGCCAGCGGGACGCATGTTTTATGCACCACGCACATTCACGTGGACGCGCATAATTGTTTAGAAACGATTATTTTACAAGGCAATTCGTTTGAAATCCAACGCTTGCAATTAGAAATCGGGGGGCTTAGGGGGGTTAAATTCGCTAAATTGACTAAGGCGTCTAGCTTTGAACACAATGAATAGTGCCTTAAGATACAAAGAATTAGCGCTCTATGGAGGGAGTTTTGATCCCTTGCACAAGGCTCATTTAGCCATTATTGATCAAACTTTGGAATTATTGCCATTTGCCAAGCTCATTGTCTTACCCGCTTATCAAAACCCTTTCAAAAAGCCATGTTTTTTGGACGCAAAAACCCGTTTTAAGGAATTAGAAAGAGCTTTAAAGGGAATAGATAGGGTGCTATTGAGCGATTTTGAAATCAAGCAAGAAAGGGCTGTGCCTACGATAGAAAGCGTGATTCATTTTCAAAAACTCTACCGCCCACAAACGCTTTATTTAGTCATAGGGGCGGATTGTTTAAGGCATCTTTCTTCTTGGACTAACGCTAAAGAGCTTTTAAAAAGGGTGGAATTAGTGGTTTTTGAAAGGATTGGCTATGAAGAGATCCAATTTAAGGGGCGTTATTTCCCTTTAAAAGGCATTGATGCACCGATTTCTTCTAGCGCGATTAGGGCTAGTTTGGGGGTTTAAGCGTGTTTTTTAATGTGGCGGTAGGCTTCTTGAATGATAGCGAAGCGTTTGGCATAAAGAGCCTTATTTTCTTTAAGATCGCATAAATCAGGGTGGTAGGTTTTAGCCAGTTCTAAATAGCGCTTTTTGACTTCGCTGAAGTTTTCATGCTTGATAAAACCTAACGCTTTATAGCATTCCCTTAATTTGCGTTCAGCCAAAGTGGTGTAGCTGTCCTTACCAAAGCCATTAGGATAGATGAAATATAAGCATGCGTTATGGACGATTTTGTTTTCATTGAGCGTTACAATGAGTTCCCAAAAACGCTCTGAATCGCCTCTTATATGCAATTCATCTTGGGTTTCCAAAAACACATAGCCGCTAAATTTCTGGCGTAAAAACCGCTTGGCGATAGGGTGCTTGGTGATAAAAAGCGCGTATTCTGCCCCAAAGGTTAAAACTTTCACTTCTATTTTTTCTAAAAGCGTGTTTTGAGCTATGATTTTGATGCGTATGGGCAGGTGGCTTTTTTGTAAAATCTCTTCTAATGAATATTGGCTAATATCTTTTTCATGTGCGCATTCAAGGGCATGATAGACCCAATTAAGCAAGTAGTTTTTTTTAAAGCATTCCGTGTCGTTTAAAATGAGTAACGATGAAGAGAGCATGTGGCATTGGCTGAAATGTTTTTTAGCGTAGTTTAAAACTTTTTTCAATAAGGGGTGGCTGTTAGGGAGCGCAATTTGCGTGAATTTGGCTAACAATTCAATTTTGGCCATTGCCCTTATTTTCTCCATGCGTTTTGGTGCGATTTTAAAAATCTTTAGGTATTTTAGCATGCTAATGGTTAAAAAAAGGTGGTTATGAATGGTTTTTGCGCTAGACTACGAGCCATAACATTTAATGAAAGATTAAAAATGAAAATAGCGGTATTACTCAGTGGGGGGGTGGATAGCTCTTATAGCGCTTATAGCTTAAAAGAGCAAGGGCATGAATTAGTGGGGATTTATTTGAAACTCCATGCGAGCGAAAAAAAGCATGATTTATACATTAAAAACGCTCAAAAAGCGTGCGAGTTTTTAGGCATTCCTTTAGAGGTGTTGGATTTTCAAAAGGATTTTAAAAGCGCGGTTTATGATGAATTTATCAGTGCTTATGAAGAAGGGCAAACCCCTAACCCATGCGCATTGTGCAACCCTTTAATGAAATTTGGGCTAGCTTTAGATCATGCTTTAAAATTAGGGTGTGAAAAGATCGCTACCGGGCATTATGCGAGAGTCAAAGAAATTGACAAGGTAAGCTATATTCAAGAGGCTTTGGATAAAACTAAAGATCAGAGCTATTTTTTATACGCTTTAGAGCATGAAGTTATCGCTAAATTGGTGTTCCCTTTAGGGGATTTGCTAAAAAAGGATATTAAGCCTTTAGCCTTGAATGCGATGCCTTTTTTAGGCACTCTAGAGACTTATAAGGAATCTCAAGAAATCTGCTTTGTGGAAAAAAGCTACATTGACACTTTAAAAAAGCATGTTGAAGTGGAAAAAGAGGGCGTGGTGAAAAACCTACAAGGCGAAATCATTGGCACGCATAAGGGCTATATGCAATACACGATTGGCAAACGCAAAGGCTTTAGTGTTAAAGGCGCGTTAGAGCCGCATTTTGTGGTGGGGATTGACGCTAAAAAGAACGAGTTAATTGTGGGCAAAAAAGAAGATTTAGCCACGCATTCTCTCAAGGCTAAAAACAAATCTTTAACGAAAGATTTTAAAAATGGCGAATATTTTATCAAGGCCCGTTATAGGAGCGTGCCTACTAAAGCGCATGTGAATTTGAGAGATGAGGTGATTGAAGTGGAGTTTGAAGAGCCTTTTTATGGCGTGGCTAAAGGGCAAGCCTTAGTCGTTTATAAAGATGACATCTTGCTTGGCGGGGGCGTGATTGTTTAAAAATTAAAAAACTAAGAGATACGCCTTTTGGCAGTATCTTTAATGCTTTATTGAATAGGCGTTATTGTTGTTGTTTTTTAAATTGTGGCAATCTAGTGGTTAAATAATCAATATGCTCTTGTAGATCTTCTCTAATAGGTTTTCCCATAGGATCAAGAGTGAAAATGATACCTTCAACTCGAGCAAGTTTTGAAGCAGGGATAAAATCGCTATCACCAGAAATTAAAACGATTTTTTGCACTAATTTTTTCAACGCTAAAGTGGCTATATCAAGCCCTATCTTTATATCAACGCCCTTTTGCTTTGCGTGATAGATAAAATCATCATTTTGAAATTCCTCTATACTTATTTTCCTGTTAAAAAGTTTCTTTTCTTTCTTCTTGATCACGAATGACCCATCTAGCGTTGTTTGTGTCAAGATACCCCAACCTTAACGCCAAGCAAGGCTTAGAGATTAAGTGTTTGTGTAACGCTGTCCTTTCTTTATAGGTTGAGCTTTTGGATAGATCTAGAGCTCTTTGAGTGTGTGGATAATGAACCTTTTTATCTAATGGCTTGCAGTCGTAAAAAAATATGCGGTATAGTTCTTCATCATTCTCTTTATTGATATGCTTTAGGCAATGAGTATGAATAGCGCGTGCTAATCTTTCTGGGTTAAGATCTTCATACTTGTCAACAGACCGCTTCTTAAGATGAGATTTGTAGCATCTTATAAAAAAGTCTCCATCTACAAGTATAGCTACTTTTTTTGACATTCTAAAATCCTAATGAGTATAAAAGTCCGCCCCTTTCAACCCTTTCAAATATTGGGCGACAAGAAACGGATAAAAAATATCTAGGGTTCGCACTTGTATTCTATGGGTTCACAAGGGTCGTGGAATCTCTCAATGAAAAAGAGATCCTTCCTAGAAGTTATGCCCTTATTTTACTCTAATTGTTTTTGCTTGTCAAATATTGTCCTACTCCCGCTTAAAATTTTCAAAGCTAGGGAATCCATGCGGATCTAAGCGGATATTTTGAATAAGAGCTTTCCCACCGCTCAAACCACCGCTCACATTGAAGGGCTTTTTAGTCTGTTGTTGGGCTAAAAGGGCTAAAACTTTGGCGTTTAACGCCATGGTTTCATTCAAAAACGCCATTTGCTCACTCAATTCGCTTAAAAATTCTACATTCAAGGTTTTTAGCGTATGTTCGTAATTGGCTAAGATTAGAGCATGCTTTTCTTTATTATTTTTAGCGTTTTTTAATTCTTTATCTCGCTCTATGAGGGCGTTTTGGTAGCGTTGGCGCAATTCTTTAGCGCATGATTTCAAGTTTTCTTTATCGCATAAAAAATGCGTTTTTAAAGTTTCTAGGCGTTTTTCTAAGGGTAAAAAGGTTTTTAGGGCGTCTTCTTTGGCTTGGATTTGGCTTTGAAGCTTGTTTTTAAATTTTTTCAAACGCATGGCTTTATAGGCTTGAAAGTCATGGTTTTTAAGAGCGTTGTATTCTAGGGTTTTGTTATGGGATTGTTGGTTATGGGCTTGGTTTTCTAAAACTTGATCGCATAAGGCGCTTAAGGCGCTTATCAAATCCAATCGTGAGAGTAAACGGGCGAGTTTAGGCTCTTTGAGTAAGAAAAGAGCGTTGTTTTGTTCTTGGACTTCTAAAGCGTTTGAAGCCTCTTCTAAATTCTTAACGCCGCTCAAATAAGGGCAATGCTCTTGTAAAAAAAGCGTTTGAGATTCTTTGATTAAGCGTTCTTGCTCCATCCCCTCTTTTAAGCGTTTTTCTAAAGCTTGTAATTTTTCTAATTCCAAAGCGCTTTGTTTCAATAGTGCATCAGTGTCCATAAGGCGGATTTGGCTGGCGTTAAAAAAACGCCTCTGGCTATTTAGGGTGCTGTTAGCCTTTTTGATTTCTTTAAGCTGATCTTGGTTGTTGGAAAGCACGCTTTGATAGATTCTTAAACTTTCATTGAGTTTATAAAGCATGTCTGAGAGCTGTTCATTAGAGCGCGAGAGCTTGGCGTTAGTTTGAGAATCAAAAGTCATCATTATCTGTGCGTTTGAAAAGGTTAGAAAAAATAAGAAAAAGCAAAAAAATCTCATGGGGTTATCTTTATTATTATAGTTTCATCGTGTTATTTTATCTAAGTTTTGGCATGCACAAAAACACGCAAACCCACCGCTTTTAAGATAAAATAAGCGTTTTGATGCCATTTTTGGAGCGATCGTGGAATTGAGTTATTATGAAATTTTAGAAGTGGAAAAACACAGCAACCAAGAGACCATTAAAAAGTCTTACAGAAAGCTGGCTTTAAAATACCACCCAGACAGAAACGCCGGCGATAAAGAAGCCGAAGAAAAGTTCAAGCTCATCAATGAAGCCTATGGGGTGTTGAGCGATGAAAAGAAACGGGCCTTATACGATAGGTATGGTAAAAAAGGCTTAAACCAAGCCGGCGCGAGCCAGAGCGATTTTTCTGATTTTTTTGAAGATTTAGGATCGTTTTTTGAAGACGCTTTTGGGTTTGGCACTAGAGGGAGTAAAAGGCAAAAAAGCTCTATCGCACCGGATTATTTGCAAATGATTGAATTGAGTTTTAAAGAAGCGGTTTTTGGCTGTAAAAAAACCATTAAGGTCCAATACCAGAGCGTTTGTGAAAGTTGCGATGGCACAGGCGCTAAAGACAAAGCCCTAGAGAATTGCAAGCAATGCAACGGGCAAGGGCAAGTGTTTATGCGTCAAGGTTTTATGAGTTTTGCGCAAACTTGCGGGGCGTGTAAAGGCAAGGGTAAAACCATTAAAACCCCATGCCAAGCGTGTAAGGGTAAAACCTATATCCTTAAAGATGAAGAAATTGATGCGACAATCCCTGAGGGCATTGATGATCAAAACCGCATGGTGCTTAAAAATAAAGGCAATGAATACGAGAAGGGGAAAAGAGGGGATTTGTATTTAGAAGCGCGAGTCAAAGAAGATGAGCATTTCAAGCGCGAAGGCTGTGATTTGTTCATTGAAGCGCCGGTGTTTTTCACCACTATCGCTTTAGGGCATACGATTAAAGTGCCGTCTTTAAGAGGAGGCGAATTGGAATTAAAAATCCCTAGAAACGCCAAAGACAGGCAAACTTTTGCGTTTAGAAACGAGGGCGTGAAACACCCTGAAAGCTCTTATAGGGGGAGTTTGATCGTGGTGTTGCAAGTGATTTATCCTAAAAGCTTGAATAAAGAGCAGCAAGGGTTATTGGAAAAATTGCATGCGAGTTTTGGCTATGAGGGCGAACCGCATAAAAGCGTTTTAGAAACCTGTATTTCTAAAATT
Source organism: Helicobacter sp. 219-2 (assembly GCF_030053225.1). NCBI lineage: Bacteria > Pseudomonadati > Campylobacterota > Epsilonproteobacteria > Campylobacterales > Helicobacteraceae > Helicobacter > Helicobacter sp. 219-2. The sequence continues at coordinate 153,796 of NZ_JASGBS010000001.1, forward strand.
AAAGACTGGTTTAAATAAAAGGTTGTTGATGCATGATTTTCTAAAAGCCTTCAAAGACGCTTTCCCTCATACCATTTCTATCTTTTTAGGGTATTTGCTTATGGGAATGACTTTTGGAATGCTTTTAGTCCAGCATGGCTATGATTATAAAGTCGCTTTGTTCATGTCGTTATTCATCTACGCTGGGGCGGTGCAATTTGTAGCGATCACGCTTTTAAGCGTGCAAGCGAGCTTGATGAATGTCGTTATTGTGAGCTTATTGGTGAATGCGAGACAGACTTGTTATGCGCTTTCTATGTTAGACAGATTTAAAAACACTAAATGGCGTTTGCCCTATTTAGCGCATGCGCTCACGGATGAAACCTTTGCTTTATTGAATTTATACGCTCCTAAAGAGGGGGTGAGTGAAAAAGACTTTATTTTTAGCATTTCCTTACTCAACCACTCTTATTGGATTTTTGGCTCGTTAGTGGGTTCGTTGGTGGGTTCGCATTTTTCTTTTGACACTCAAGGCATGGAATTTGTGATGACAGCGATTTTTATCGTGCTGTTTATGGAGCAATACAAACGCAACACGAACCATAAAAACGCATGGCTTGGGATTTTTATTGCGGTTGTTTGTTTAGCGCTCTTTGGGACTGAATACTTTTTGCTCATCGCTTTAGTTTTAATGGTGCTTGCTCTTATTTTGTTTAGGAAGCAGTTAGAATGTTAATGCATTCTATACTCATTATTTTAGTCATCATAATAACGACTTATTTCACGCGCATTTGGCCTTTTATGGTGTTTAATACTAAAAACCCGCCCAACGACTTTGTGCGTTATTTGGGTAGGGCTTTATCATGCTCAGTGATAGGCATGCTTGTGATCTATTGTTTTAAAGACATTCACATTTTAAAACCCCCTTATGGGATCAACGAAATCACCGCTTTTTTAGCCGTTATCCTTTTGCACCGCATTTTTAAGGTGTTTGTTTTAAGCATCACGCTCCCTACCATTCTTTATATGGTTTTAGTCCAAAGCCATGCGTTAGAAAAGGCTTTTTTTAATCCCTAAAATCATGTTTGATTGCTTTTAATTCCCGCATTTTTGATCACAAAATACGCCGTAGGGATAATAAAAAGCGTTAAAACAACGCTGCTTATCATGCCCCCTAGCATGGGTGCGGCGATGGATTTCATGATTTCACTTCCTGTGCCATGGCTATACATGATCGGAATGAGTGAAGCTAAAATGCTAAAAAAGGTCATAAGCTTGGGCCTTACCCTAAGCACCGCCCCATGCATGATGGCTTCTTTTAAAGCGGCGCTATTTTGCTCTTTTAAAGGGGTTTTGGTGAATTTTTGAAACGCGTCTTCTAAATAAATAATCATCACAATAGCCGTTTCACTCGCTACCCCTAAAAGGGCTAAAAAGCCCACTAACGCCGCCACGCTCATGTTAAAGCCCATGATATTCATAAAAATTAACCCCCCCAAAAACGCAAAAGGCAGAGTGAAAAAGCATAGTAAGGAATTGGTGAGATTCTTTAAAGCAAAGACAATTAAAATAAAAATGATAAACACGCTCACCGGCACGATGTATTGTAAGGTTTTAAACGCTTCTTCTAAATACTGGCTCTCACCGCTAAATTCATAATAATACCCGTTAGGCAATTGGATTTTTTCTAGCGCTTTTATCGCTAGTTGTCTGTAGGTATCAGAGCTGATACCATTTTGCGGCACGATATAAATAAAATTCACGTTCAAGCCCTTTTCGCTCTTTAACACCGCCGGCGAGTTGTCGTAATAGATATGGGCTAACTCCCTTAAAGGCATGTAATTGTAAGCGGTTTTGATGTAGAGGTTTTTTAATTTTTCAATGGTGTTTCTTTCGGTGTCTTCTAAGCGTAAAGAAATAGGGTAGCTTTCTACGCCTTTAATCATGGTCGTGAGCGTGGCTCCGCCCAAAGCGAATTTGATCGCATCTAACACGGCGTTTTTATTGATGCCATAACGAGCCAGATTTTCATCGTTCAAATCCAGCGTGATGTAGTAGCCATTATTGGATCGCTCGGCAAAGACGGATAAACTCTCTTTTAGGGTTTTGAGCTGTTGCTCCATAAGGATCGCTAATTCTTGTAATTTATCCGTGTCATTACCATAGAGCTTGATGCCTAGGGGCGTTCTAATCCCGGTTAAGAGCATGTCCGTTCTCCCACGAATGGGGTAAGTCCATGAATTGGTCAAGCCTTTTAATTGCAGGGTCTTTTCTAGTTTATCCCTAACTTCTTTATAACTGAGCTTTTCTTTCAATTCGTTTTGCGGCTTTAATTCAATGTAGGTTTCTATCATGCTCAAACCGGCAGCATCGGTGCTGGTGTTAGCGCGCCCCACTTTACCAAAAACCTGTTTGACAAAATCCAATCGCTTGATAGCGGCATTACTTTTTTTCAAGTATTCTAAAGCGGTATCAATACCCACGCCATTAAGCGTTACAGGCATATACATGATTACCCCTTCATTGATTTGGGGGATAAATTCCCAGTTGAGTTTTTTATACGCTACATACAAGCCTCCTAAACCCAGGACGCTCGCTATTAAAAAAGCGTATCTGAATTTAAGCACAACATTCAAGCTTGTGCCATAAATTTTGATGAAAAAAGCGTTAATAGGGTTTTTAGACTCTTCTAAAATCCGCCCTTTAATGAGCCATACCATTAAAATAGGGACCATGGTGATAGAAAGCAAGGCTCCTACTAGCATGGCAAAGGTTTTGGTGTAAGCTAAAGGGGCAAAAAGCTTTTCTTCTTGACCGGTGAGCGCGAAAATTGGCAAGAAAGAAACCACGATGATCATTAAAGCAAAAAATATTGCGCCTCCCACATGCTTAACCCCTTGCATGATGGCATTAACCCTTTGAGTGTTGTCTTTTGTATCAATGTGTTGCAGATGCTTGTGCGCGTTTTCTACCATCACAATAGCCGCATCCACCATCGCCCCTATAGCGATCGCAATGCCCCCTAAACTCATGATACTCGCTTCAATATTGAAATAACGCATGAGCAAGAAACTAATGCACACGCTTAAAGGCAGAGTGATAATCACCACTAAAGCACTCCTGAAATGCAATAAAAAAATCGCAATAATGACTAGCACAATGACGCTTTCTTCTATGAGAGTGTGGATTAAATTGTCAATGCCTTTTTCAATCAATTCGCTCCTGTCATACACACTGGTGATTTTCACATCAGGGTTACTCGCTTGTAGGGTGGCGATTTTTTCTTTAATGGCTTTAAGTACCTTATAAGTGTCAGCGTGATAGCGCACCATAACAATCCCCCCCACCACTTCCTTATCGCCATTGAGATTAGCCGCCCCTCTGCGTGGTTTGGGCGTTAGCCTCACGCTCGCTATATCTTTGATTTTTAAAGGGATAGCCCCTTCTTTTTTAACCACAATTTCTTCTAAATCCTTCAAAGATTGGATATAGCCATGCGATCTTATGATTTTTTCAAACCCGTTTTCTAAAATAACCCCCCCACCGGTATCGTTATTAGAATTTTTAATCGCGTTAGCGACTTGCTCTAAACTCAAGTTATAACGGATCAAAGAATCGTTTTGAAGCGTTACTTCATAATCTTTCACAAAGCCCCCCACGCTTGCGACCTCACTCACCCCATCAACCCCCAAAAGCGCATAGCGGTAATAAAAATCTTGCAAGACTTTCAAATCGCTTAAATTCTTGCTATCGCTAGACAGAGCGTATTGATACGCCCAGCCAATAGAAGTGGAATCGCTCCCTATTTCCACTTTAGCGTCCTTGGGCAGATTATTCACTCGGTTCAATTGCTCTAAAACCCTATCCCTAGCCCAATACAAATTGACGCCGTCTTTAAAAATGATGTAAATCAAGCCGCTTTCATAGCTAGAAATCCCCCTAACCGTGTCAATGTTAGCGATACTCATGAAAGTAGAAACTAACGGGTAAGTAACCTGCTCTTGCACGATTTTAGGGCTTTGGTTGGGGTAAGTGATTTGCACGACCACTTGAGCGGGGCTTAAATCCGGCAAAGCGTCTAAACGAACGCTTTTTATCGCCCACAAAGAGGCTAAAAAAATGAGCAGAGTGATTAAAGTGGTAAGGAGTTTGTTTTTAACGCTTAAATCAATGATTTTTTCTATCATTCAATAATCCCCATTGTTTTGAGCGTCAGCGTCTAGCACGAATAAAGCGTTATTAGCGACTTCTTCGCCCGCTTTTAAACCCTCTAAAATTTCATAACTCCCATCGCTCAAGCGAACGGCTTTAATTTCTAACGGGCTTAAGCCAAAGTCATCTTTTTTAAACACGATAGCTTTCCCCCCTTTAATCAAAACCGCTTCTTTAGGCAGGATCTTCATTTTTTGTGGTTTTTGAAAGATTTCTACTTGAGCGAACATGTTAGGGTAATAAAGCTGTTTGATATTAGGCACATTGAAGCGCGCTTCTAGCATTTTATCTTCTTTGTTTATGATGGGGTTGATGTTTTCAAGCGTGATTTCTTGCTCGCCTTTAATCCCTTCTACAAACAAGATCGCTTTATGCGTGTTTTTTAAAAATTCTAAATCCTCTTGATTGACTTTAACAAGCGCCCACAATTGGCTTAAATCTATGATTTGAAACAACTCTTGCCCTTTTTTAATGAAGCTCCCCTCATTGAGAGTTGGGCTTTTTTTAAAAATAACGCCGTTAAAACGAGAGTAAATAGTCATTTCATTTTGGACTTTATGAGCGCTGATGGTTTTTTCAATGCTAGAGTTTTCTAGCCCTAATAGTTTTAATTTTTCTTTAATCGCTCCCACTTGTTGGTTGAATTTCAATGATGACAGCAATTCGCTTTGAACGCTCACTAATTCAGGGGAATACACGCTCAATAACCTATCGCCCTTTTTAATGGGGGTATAGGTTTTATTCGCATAAAGCTTTTCCACATAGCCATCAAAACGCAGGGTTTGAGAAAAAATCAGCGCTTCATTAGGCTCTAGGAGTGCATAATAGCGCCGGCTTTGAGAAAATTCTTTTTCTATGACCTTAGTGGTGGAAATATTGAAACGGGTTTGGCTTTTAGTTTCTTTAATTTCTTTAGTTTCTTTGGCGTTAGCGAATAAGGGGCTAAAAAATAAAATCAAGGCTAACCATAAAATCCGATTCATTCTAATCCTTTAAGGTTTTGTAAAGACAAATAAGCGCTATTTAGAGCGCTTAAGGTTTCAAGCTGGGTGATTTGGGTAGTGATTTTGTCATTAAAAGCGTTGTAATAAGCGTTGTAATCGCCATTAGACTTCAAATCAAGCGCATAAATTTGCGCGATTTTTTCATTCTGCTTGATGATTTTATTGATCGATTCTAGGTTTTTTTGCAAGATTTCTAATTTTTTAAGGAGTTTTAGGGCCAGGTGGCGGATTTTATTTTTGGTGTTTTCCACTTCGCTTTTAAACGCCAAGCTTTCTTTTTTCTTTTGCTCCACTAATTTAGCCTGCTTGCCATAAATAGGTAAAGGGATAGACAAAGCGACGCTAAACATATCGTAGTTATAGTATTGTTTGGAGCGGAAATAATACACCCCGGTAACATTCACGTCTTCTAAAAAGCTTTTTTTAGCCAAAGTGATGTCTTTTTGCGATTTTTCTTCATCAAGCCTAGCGATCGCAATATCGTAATTAGTAGCGCTAATGTTATATAACTCTTGCTCCTTATTGAATTCAAAATTTTTAGGGGCAATGCTTAAAAGCTCGTTTTCTTTAAAAGTCAATTCACCCATGGAATAATGGCTATTGGATAGCGCTTCTTCTAAATTGTTTTTTTTGATTTCTAATTGCGATTTTAAAATTTCTAGCTTGGCGATCGCTATTAAATTGGGCGAACTGGAATGGTTGGCTTGATAGAGGGTGTTTTCTAAATTTTTAATCGCTGTGTTTAAAAGCTCTATTTCTTGCTGGTTTTTATAATTTTCAATGCCATTTATCATTAAATTGATCGCTAATTGCTGCTTGGTTTTTTTAAGCTCTAATATCTTTTTTTGCTTTTCTAAATTGATCATTTGAGATTGCGTGAGTTTTTTACCATTTAAATCCACTTTTTGAGACAAACCCAAACTCATGTTTTGCATCAAAGTGCTATCCAGCCTGAAAAAATCGCTCACATTAGCGTTGTTATAGCCTAAATACAAAACAGGGTTGTCCCATTTGCTAACGGCTTTTTCTTGAGAACTTAAAGCGTCAATTTGCTCTTGTAAGGCTTGTATTTTTTGATTTTTAGAAAGGTATTTAGCCACAAAAGATTGGATCTCTAAATCTTTAGCAAACCCCAAACTAAAAAGCAGTAAAAAAGCGCTTAAAAAGCGTATTGAAACACCTCTTTTATAAAACACGCTTATAAAAGATAGCATGCTCTTATAAATCCAGGCTTGTTTTAGCGCGATAAACCTGGCCCTCTTTAGATTTAATATCCACCCTCACCTGCCATGTCCCGTTCATAGAAAGATTGGTTTTAGCTTCATAAATGCCGTTTTTTTCACTCACTTGCGCCACTTCTTTCATCGCTGGCATGCCAGACATTTCAGGCATCATAAACTGCACCCTAACGATAGCTTTTTCTAAAGCCTTACCTTTTAAAGTGGGGCTAAGCACGAAAGTGTTATCGCCTTTAATGGGGTTACCCACGGATTTGATTTTCACTTCCAAGTCATTGGCTTTTAGGGTTTGCTCCCATGCGTTTAAACCCATAACCCCCAATGCGCTTATTAAAAATAAAGCGGCTAACTTTTTCATCGTTTTGACCTTTAAATTAAGATAACAAGAAAATTCTTGTTGCGGATGAATGATAACTTTCTTTTGTGTAAAAATTGTGGAAATGGTTTTTAAAAAAATTAGGGTTTTTAAGTAGAAGGTATAAGAGTTTATGCTATTTTTTTAAGGTTTTAAAATCAAATTTCAAAGGATTAGTATGCAATTTAGAATTGAACATGACACGATGGGCGAAATTCAAGTGAATGACAGCCAATACTGGGGGGCTCAAACGCAACGCAGTCTTGAAAACTTTAAAATCGGCACCGAAAAAATGCCTAAAGAACTCATTGGCGCGTTTGCCAAACTCAAAAGGAGTCTAGCGGTTGTCAATCACAAGTTAGGGAAATTAAGCCTAGAAAAATCCCAAGCCATTATCAAGGCGTGCGATTGCATTTTAAAAGGCGAGCTGTGCGGCGAGTTTCCCCTAGCGATATGGCAAACAGGGAGCGGGACTCAAACGAACATGAATCTCAATGAAGTCATTGCCAATAAGGCTACAGAAATTTTAGGGGGTAATTTCAGGGAGAAAAAACTCATCCACCCTAACGATGATGTGAACATGTCTCAAAGCTCCAACGACACTTTCCCTACCGCAATGCATATTGTGAGCGTGCTAGAAATCACGCGCAAGTTATTGCCCAGTTTAGAGAATCTGTTAAAGACCTTTAAAGACAAAAGCCAACAATTTAAAGAGATTGTCAAAATCGGGCGCACGCATTTACAAGACGCTACGCCTTTAACTTTGGGGCAAGAATTTAGCGGGTATGCGAGCATGTTAGAGCATTCTAAACAACAAATTTTAGAGAGTTTGGAGCATTTAAGAGAATTAGCCATAGGCGGGACTGCCGTAGGCACAGGGCTAAACGCTCATAAAGAATTGAGCGAAAAAGTGGCTGAAGAATTGAGCCAGTTTAGCGGCGTGAAATTCATTTCTGCGCCCAATAAGTTCCATGCGCTCACTAGCCATGACGCTATCGCTTATGCGCATGGGGCTTTTAAGGCTTTAGCGGCGAATTTAATGAAAATCGCTAACGATATTAGATGGCTTGCGAGCGGGCCGCGTTGTGGTTTGGGCGAGCTTAATATCCCTGAAAACGAGCCGGGCAGTTCTATTATGCCCGGTAAAGTCAATCCCACGCAATGCGAAGCGATGACAATGGTAGCCGTGCAAGTGATGGGGAATGATACCGCTATTGGCATTGCGGCCAGTCAGGGTAATTTTGAACTGAATGTGTTTAAACCGGTGATCATTTATAATTTCTTGCAGAGTTTGAGGCTGTTGAGCGATAGCATGGAAAGTTTTAATATCCATTGCGCAAGCGGTATTGAGCCTAATAAAGAAAAGATTGATTATTACTTGCACCATTCTTTGATGCTAGTAACCGCCCTAAACCCGCATGTAGGCTATGAAAACGCCGCTAAAATCGCTAAAAACGCCCACAAAAAAGGCATTTCTTTAAAAGAAAGCGCGCTGGAATTAAAACTCTTGAGCGCTGAAGATTTTGACAAATTCGTGGTTCCTGAAAAGATGATCGGGCCTAAGGCTTGAAAACCTTGGGTGGGCGTGTGAGATGAATCCTGAAAAAGCCACTCATTGCAAAGAGATTTGCAAGATCTTAAAAGAAGCATTGCATGACAATAAAGATTTGAATCTTTCTTTAAAATCTGGAGGCAAGCATGCTAAGCTGACTGATGGGGTGCATTCTTTAACGATCCCTTCATCGCCAAGCGACAGAAAAAGTGCGAAAAACTTTGAAAAAGAATTAACAGAGTTTGTTAAGAAGCTAAGAGAAAACGAGATAACGCATGGAGCGCATGAGTAGGAATTTTCATGCCGGTTTGGTTGCATATCAATGACTTTAGGCATTGATGAGGCGGGGAGAGGGTGTTTGGCCGGGTCGCTTTTTGTGGCTGGGGTGGTGTGCGATGACCAAACAGCCTTAGAGTTTTTGAGCATGGGCTTAAAGGATAGCAAGAAGCTCAGCCCCAAAAAACGCTTTTTCTTGGAAGATAAAATCAAAACGCATGGTGAGGTGGGTTTTTTCGTGGTTCAAAAAAGCGCGAATGAAATTGATAGCTTGGGTTTAGGGGTGTGTTTGAAGCTCGCTGTGCAAGAAATTTTAGAAAATGGCCGCTCTTTAGCCAATGAGATAAAAATAGACGGCAACACGGCGTTTGGCTTGAATAAACGCTACTCTAATATAGAAACCATCATCAAGGGCGATGAAAAAATCGCTCAAATCGCTATGGCGTCTGTTTTGGCGAAAGCCTTTAAAGACAGAGAAATGCTAAAATTGCACGCTTTGTTTAAGGAATACGGCTGGGATAAGAATTGTGGGTATGGGACTAAACAACATATAGAAGCGATGATTAAGCTAGGGGCTACGCCTTTTCATCGGCATAGCTTCACGCTTAAAAACCGCTTGTTAAATCCCAAACTCTTAGATGTGGAACAACGCCTTATTTAAAATAGCACTGAGATTACTAGCGCTCGTTGGAGAAAGGTTGATGCGCTTTGCTTTAAAGTAAGCGATTAAGTCTTCAGGCTGGATGAAAGGGAATTGCACCATGACATACACACGATGGTTGGTGGTATCCACGAACCTTTTAGCTAAAATGGATTTAGACACTAAAAAATCAACAAGCCCGAATAAATGGTTGATAACATTATTTTTAACTTGAAGCGCCTTAACAATACGATGGTGCATTTTGGTGAGTAAAATGCTTTCTAAAGTGCTGTAAGCGTTCATTTTAGCCCTTAAAAAAGCCACTTTTTCAGTGTTCGTTTCAGAGGGCAATTTGTCATCATAGGGGATGTAATTGGTGTAAAAATCGTTTCTTTTACCAGAAATTGAAGCCGATCCGACATATTGATTGGGCGGGTTTTTTTTGTCAAAAAGATTGATTTTAAGCCAATCAGGGTAGTTAATCGTGTCTTTCAAACTCTCAGCATGTGCTGTTTGAGCGAAGAGGCCTAGGGATAGCAAGGCGCAGAAACTTAATTTTTTCAATGCATTCATTGTAGCTTCCTTTCTATAAAAGAATATTAAAAACGCCCTACGCTTTTAGGGTAGGTGGTATTTCTCAAAAAAGCGAAATACTGGGATAGCTTATAGTGGATTAGCTTAAGAAAAAATAAAATACACATTAATAATATAAAAAAATGTGTAATAATTTTAATACATAAATACATAAATACATAAATACATAAATACATAAATACATAAATACATAAATACATAAATACATAAATACATAAATACATAAATACATAAATACATAAATACATAAATACATAATATTTATTATACCAAAATAGATTGAATATCCAAAGAAAAATCAATGAAATTAAGGTGTTTGTAGGGGGTATTAGCTGCCAAAATAGGGGCGTTGATAGAAACGATTACAATTTTTAAAAACCCATGTTTATGGCACCATAAAAGCTGTTTTTCTAAAAAATGGGGCGTGGGGAAAGCGTGGGCGATGAGAGCGAGCTTGTTAGTGGCGTTTTTATGCAAGATAAAAATCCCATTATCATGGGAGTAAAGCTCATGGTTTGGGAATTGCTTGTAAAGCTCTAAAAAAACCATGTTCTCAAAAACATTTAAAAGCGAAGGGCTAGGAGTTAGGCTATAAGGCAAGGCAAAATCGCACAGATACAATTTGGTTTTATTGTTTTCAAAACTGGGGGCTAAAAAAATGATGCGTTGTTTTTCTAGCGCGTGCAACAATTTATAAAGGGTGTCTTTAGAGATCTTAAGCTCTTTTTTGAGTTGCGTATAAAGATAAAAAGCGCTCACAAACTTAGATTGATACGAGCAGATTTTAGCCATTAAGGGGGCGTAAGCTTGAAAGATTAATTTAATGTTTTCTTGTTTTTTTAGGATTTTTTCTTGCTCATTTTCCATAAAAAGCGAATCTAAAGCGTTGCCGTCTTTTAAAAAGCGGTTAAACAGAGTGTTTTTAGGGGTGTTGGGTTTGAAAAAGCTAATATATTCTTTAAAATTCAACCCTAACGCATAGCACAAGTTGCAATCTGGCGCTGTTATGGGGCTTAAATAATTAGGGATAAGAACGATTTTAGGAAGCTTAGGCAGGCTGAAATCCAAGCGATCCATATGATCTAAAATGAGTAAATCCATTTTCTTTTCTAAATGCCATTTCAAAAGCCATGAGCTTAGAATGTTTTTGTTCAAGCGCATGTCATTGTAATTGATATACACAGGGTTTTTAAAATCCTTCGCTAGTTTGAGGGCAAAAGTGGTTTTACCGGATTTCATCGGCCCTAAAAGACAGATTTTATCGCTTGAGTTTAAAAGCGGGTTGTTTAAAGCCGGCTCTTTAGGGGTTTCAAAAGGCCCAAAAGGGTGCAAGCACGAAAGGGGCATGAACTTCCTTTCAAATGAGATTGGATTAAGATAATCGTAGCGCATTTTTTCTATTTCCTTATAAAAAGGAAGTAAAAATCTCTAAAAATCCCTAAAAATAGTAAAAGTTATTGACTAAATGGCGCATTTTGAGTAGTATTTCAGTTTTTATTTTATTGTTTTATCCTGTTTTTAGTAACGGATAAAACGAGTTCTTTTAGGAGAGTTTATGGAAAAAATCAGGTTGAAGCTCAAAGCTTATGACCATAGAGTGTTGGATCGCTCTGTTGTGGCTATCGTGGAAGCCGTAAAGCGCTCAGGTTCTGAAATTAGAGGGCCTATCCCTTTACCGACTAAGAATAAGCGTTACACCGTTTTACGCTCCCCGCATGTCAATAAGGATTCAAGAGAGCAGTTTGAGATTAGGGTTTATAGCCGATTGATTGATATTATTTCGGCCACTCCAGAAACCGTGGATAGCTTGATGAAGTTGGATTTAGCTCCTGAAGTGGATGTAGAAGTAACTTCTATGGAAACGAAGTAGTCCTAACGCATTGAGATCATAAAATAAGGGTTAGATATGGAATTTTTAGTTCAAAAGATAGGCATGAGTCGCACCATTGACGCTAACAGCACGCCTGTAACTTTGCTTAAAGTCTTGCAAGCGAAAGTGTGCCAGCTAGAAAACGGGAAAGCTTTAGTGGCCTATGCGATGCATAAAAAACACAATAAGGCGATTGAAGGCCAGCAAAAGAAATACCAACTCAGTAAAGAGTTTAACCATTTCGCTACCTTAAAAGCTTCCCAACAACAAGAGTTGGGCGATTTGGATTTGAGCGCTTTAGAAACGCTTAAAAGGGTTAAAGCGAGCTTTAAAACGAAAGGGAGAGGCTTTGCGGGGGTGATGAAGCGTTGGAATTTCCAAGGCGGACCTGCCGCTCATGGGAGCCGTTTCCATCGCCGCCCTGGTTCTATTGGTAACAGAGAATGGCCAGGAAGAGTGCAAAAGGGTAGGAAAATGGCAGGGCATTATGGCAATGAGCTAGTTACTTGCCAAAACGAGGTGCTCTCTTTTGATAAAGAAAGTATGGTGTTAGTGCTAAAGGGTTCAGTGGCCGGCTTTTCTGGGGCTTATGGACGCATTAGAGCGGTATAAAACCATACATTGAATATAATATAAAGGGTTTGATATGAGTAAGGCCATCGTTTTAGACAGCCATTTGAAAGAAAAGGGTAGCGTGGAGTTACCTAAAAGATATGAGGGCATCAACAGCCATAACCTCTATCTTTATGTGAAACATTATTTATCTTCTGCGCGCGCTAATACCGCTAAAAGTAAAAACCGCGCTGAAGTGAGTGGGGGCGGTAGGAAGCCTTGGGCGCAAAAAGGGGGCGGGAGAGCCAGAGCAGGGAGCATCACTTCGCCTGTGTTTGTGGGTGGGGGTGTCTCTCATGGGGCCACTAACAACCGCAACTACAACCTTAAAATCAATAAAAAACAAAAACGCTTGGCTTTAGAATACGCTTTAGAAGAAAAAGCGCAAGCGAATAAGCTTTTTGTGGTGGAAAAAATCGCTATAAAAGGCGTGGTTGAAGACAATAAAAGAAAGCATTTGACTAAAGAAGCCAACCAAATGTTCCAGGCTTTAGAGCAACGAGACACTTTGTTTGTGTGCATGAACATGGACGAATACACCGAGTTAGCCTTTAGTAACCTTAAAAAATGCCTCATTATTGATGTGAGTGAGTTAAACGCTTATCTTTTAGCGGCGTTTAGCTCTGTTGTGATGGAAGAAGCAGCGTTTCAGCATGTGGTGCAAGATAAGACAGAGGAGTAAAAAATGGCAGACATCATGGATATAAAGTCAATTCTTTACACTGAAAAGTCATTAGGATTGCAAGAAAAAGGCGTTTTAGTGGTTCAAACGGCTCAAAATGTAACTAAAAACCAGCTCAAAGAAGTGTTTAAAACTTACTTTGGCTTTGAGCCTTTGAAAATCAATTCTTTGAAACAAGATGGTAAGGTGAAACGCTTTAGAGGGAAGCTTGGACAAAGAAAGTCGTTTAAGAAATTTTATGTGAAAGTTCCAGAGGGCGCTAGCATTGCCGCCCTTGGCGCGTAGAAAGGAGAAAGCGTTATGGCGATTAAAACTTATAAGCCTTACACCCCAAGCAGACGCTTCATGTCGGTGTTGGACTCTAAAGACATTACCGCAAAAAGCAGTGTCAAAGGCTTACTCACTAAGCTTAAAGCAACAGCAGGGAGAAACAATAACGGGCGTATCACCAGCCGCCACAAAGAGAGAGGGGCTAAAAAACTCTACCGCATTATTGATTTCAAACGCAACAAATACAATATTGAAGGGAAAGTGGCTGCGATTGAGTATGATCCTTACAGAAACGCACGCATCGCTCTTGTAGTCTATCCTGATGGGGACAAACGCTACATTTTACAGCCAAGCGGCTTGAAAGTAGGCGATAGCGTTATCGCTGCTGAAGGCGGTTTGGATATTAAAGTGGGCTTTGCGATGAAGTTAAAAAATATCCCTATAGGAACGGTGGTGCATAATATTGAAATGCATCCAGGGGCTGGTGGGCAATTAGCCAGAAGCGCAGGAATGAGCGCTCAAATCATGGGTAGAGAAAATAAATACACTATTCTCAGGATGCCAAGCTCTGAAATGCGCTACATTTTAAGCGAATGCATGGCGAGTGTTGGCGTGGTAGGGAATGAGGATTTTATCAATGTCTCTATCGGTAAGGCAGGGCGTAACCGCCACAGAGGCATTCGCCCACAAACTCGTGGTAGCGCTATGAACCCAGTGGATCACCCGCATGGTGGGGGTGAGGGTAAAACAGGGACAAGCGGTCATCCTGTATCGCCTTGGGGCACTCCAGCTAAGGGCTATAAGACTAGAAAGAAAAAAGCTAGCGACAAGCTCATCATTTCCAGAAAGAAACATAAATAAAGGGTTAAAGAATGTCTAGGTCAATTAAAAAGGGTCCTTTTATAGACGACCACTTGATAAAAAAAACGCTCAAGGCAAAAGAGGGCAAGGATAACCGCCCGATTAAAACATGGTCTAGAAGAAGCACCATTTTGCCTGAAATGATTGGTTTTACTTATAATGTGCATAACGGAAGGGTTTTTGTCCCTGTGTATATCACAGAAAACCATGTGGGTTATAAGTTAGGGGAATTCGCTCCTACAAGAACTTTTAAAGGGCACAAAGGCAGTGTCCAAAAAAAGATTGGCAAGTAAGGGGGTAAAATGAGTAAAGCGTTATTAAGATTTGTGCGGTTATCTCCTACTAAAGCCAGATTGATTGCAAGACAGATTCAAGGCATGAGCGCTGAATTAGCGATCGCTAGTTTGGAATTTACGCCCAATAAAGCGGCTAGAGTGCTTTCAAAAGTGGTGGCTTCTGCGGTCGCTAACGGCTCTTTAGACGCCAAGAGCGCTCTGATTGTTTCTTGCAGAGTGGATGCTGGCCCTGTGCTTAGGCGCTCCATTCCAAGGGCTAAAGGCAGAGCCACAGCCATTAGAAAGCCAACATCTCATGTATTCGTAGAAGTAGCAGAAGGGAAAGAAATGAAATCTTCTAAAAGCCATAAAAAAAATCAAGCAGAAGGTAAGTAGGGCATGGGACAAAAAGTTAATCCGGTAGGTTTAAGATTAGGTATTAATAGGAATTGGACTTCCAGATGGTTCCCTAGCACTCGCACCGCTCCAAGCAATATTGATGAAGACAATAAGATTAGGAAATTCCTTAAAAAAGAGCTTTATTATGCCGGCGTGAGCGAGATTGTGATTGAAAGAGCGGCTAAAAAACTGCGCGTTACGGTCGTAGCGGCTCGCCCAGGGCTTATCATTGGTAAAAAAGGCGTGGATATTGAAAAAGTCAAAGAAGGCTTAAAAACGCTCATCAAAAAAGAAGTCTCCATTAATATTAAAGAAGTCAAACGCCCCCAAGCTGACTCCCAATTAGCCGCAGAAAATGTAGCCACCCAGCTAGAAAAAAGGGTCGCTTTCCGCCGCGCGATGAAAAAGGTCATGCAAGCGGCGTTAAAATCCGGCGCTAAAGGGATCAAGGTGCGCGTTTCTGGCCGTTTAGCAGGGGCTGAAATCGCTCGCACCGAATGGTATATGGAAGGGCGCGTGCCTTTACACACCTTAAGGGCTAAGATTGATTATGGCTTTGCTGAAGCGATGACGGTATATGGTATTATTGGCGTGAAAGTGTGGATTTTCAAAGGGGAAGTTTTGCAAAAAGGTATCCAATTTGAGAAAAAAGAAGAGGCTAAAGAAGAAAGAGAGCCTAGAAGAAGCAGAAGAGGGAGGCAATAATCATGTTAATGCCAAAAAGAACAAAATACAGAAAGCAAATGAAAGGGCGCAATCGTGGGAAAGCCCATCGTGGTAACTCTATTGCGTTTGGGGATATTGCGATTAAAGCCATAGAGCATGGGAGGATCGATTCACGCCAGATTGAATCCGCAAGGGTGGCCATGACAAGGCACATTAAAAGAGCGGGTAAGGTGTGGATTAGAGTGTTCCCTGATAAGCCTTTGACCGCCAAACCTTTAGAAACCAGGATGGGTAAAGGTAAAGGCTCTGTGGAAAAATGGGTGATGAATGTCAAGCCGGGCAGAATCGTTTATGAAATGCTAGGCATTGAAGAAGGACTAGCGAGAGAAGCTTTAGCGTTAGCTCAGAGCAAACTTCCTTTTAAAACCAAAATTGTAACTTGTGAGAGCGAAAATGAAATATACTGAATTGAAAGATAAAAGTATCAAGGAATTAGAAGAGTTGTTGCATGCTAAAAAAGCGGAGCTTTTTGAGTTGCGCGTTAAGTTAAAGACCATGCAATTGAGTAATCCTAACGAGATTAAGAAAGCTAGAAGAAATATCGCTCGCATTAACACGGCCATTAATGCGTATTATTCTTCTAGCGTTGAGTAAAAAAGGGTAAGCAATGAATACGAAAAAGCCGCATAAAAGGCTGGTGCAAGGCAAGGTTATCAGCAAGTTTGCTGAAAAAAGCGCTGTGATTCTTGTGGAAAGAAAAGTGGTGCATGAAAAATACCGCAAGATTGTTAAAAAGTTTAAAAAATACACCATCCATGATGAAAACAATCAGGTGAAAGTAGGGGATTTTGTGAGCGCGATTGAGTGCAGACCGCTTTCTAAAACCAAGTCTTTCACGCTTAAAGAAATTTTAGTAGTGGGAGTATAAGCATGATACAGAGTTTTACAAGATTGAATGTCGCTGACAATAGCGGCGCTAAAGAAATCATGTGCATTAAGGTGTTAGGAGGCAGCCATAAACGCTATGCGAGCGTGGGCAGCGTGATCGTGGCTTCCGTGAAAAAAGCTATCCCTAATGGTAAGGTGAAGCGCGGTCAAGTAGTCAAAGCCGTTGTGGTGAGAACGAAAAAAGAAATCCAAAGGAAAAATGGTTCTTTGGTGCGTTTTGATGACAATGCAGCAGTGATTTTGGACGCTAAAAAAGATCCGGTTGGCACAAGGATTTTTGGGCCAGTGAGCCGAGAAGTGCGTTACGCTAATTTCATGAAAATTATTTCTCTAGCGCCGGAGGTTGTATAATGAAAAGCGAAATCAAAAAAAATGACATGGTGAAAGTTATTGCAGGAGACGATAAGGGTAAGGTCGCTAAGGTTTTAGCGGTGTTGCCTAAGACTTCTCAAGTGGTTGTTGAAGGGTGTAAAGTGGTGAAAAAAGCGATTAAACCTACTGATGATAACCCTAAAGGGGGCTTTATCCATAAAGAAAAGCCCATGCACATTTCCAATGTGAAGAAAGCTTAAGGAGTTGGATACATGTTTGGTTTGAAACAATTTTATCAAAATGAAGTGAGGGCAAAACTCACTCAAGAATTGGACATCAAAAACCCCATGCTTTTGCCCAAGCTAGAAAAAATCGTTATCAGCGTGGGCGCTGGGGCTCATGCAAAAGACATGAAAATCATGCAAAATATCGCGCAAACGATTTCTTTGATTGCAGGGCAAAAGGCGGTTATCACTAAAGCGAAAAAATCCGTTGCAGGCTTTAAGATCAGAGAAGGCATGGCGGTAGGGGCGAAAGTTACCTTAAGGAATAAACGCATGTATAATTTCTTAGAAAAGCTGATTGTGATTTCACTGCCTAGAGTGAAAGACTTTAGAGGGATTTCACGGAATGGTTTTGATGGGCGTGGGAATTACACCTTTGGGATCAATGAGCAGTTGATTTTCCCGGAAGTGGTTTATGATGATATTATGGTCAGTCATGGCATGAACATCACTATGGTAACTTCTACAGACAACGATAAAGAAGCGTTCAAGTTGTTAGAATTGCTTGGATTGCCTTTTGCAAAAGTGAGATAAGGGGTTAATATGGCTAAAAAATCAATGATAGCAAAGGCTCAAAGGAAACCAAAATTTCAAGTAAGAGCCTATACCAGATGCCGCATTTGTGGGAGACCTCATTCGGTGTATAGGGATTTTGGACTTTGTAGGGTGTGCTTAAGAAAAATGGGCAGTGAGGGACTCATCCCAGGCTTGAGAAAAGCTAGTTGGTAAGGATAAGATATGGTAAATGATATAATTGCAGATTCATTAACTCGTTTGAGAAACGCTTCTATGCGCCGCTTAGAATTCACACAGCTTTATTACGCAAAGATCGTGGTTTCTATTTTAGAGATTTTTAAAGAAAAAGGTTTCATTAAAGATTTCAATGTCAAAGATAAAGACAAGAAACAATCGGTTTATGTGCAATTGGCTTATGATGAAAAAGGGCATTCAAAAATCAGCGAAGTGAAGCGCTTAAGCAAACCCGGTCGTCGTGTGTATAAGCAAAAAAACGAGTTGAAGCGCTTTAAAAATGGCTATGGCGTGATTGTGGTAAGCACTTCTAAAGGGGTGATCACCAACGAAGAAGCTTACAGACAAAATGTCGGTGGCGAAGTGCTTTGCAGCATTTGGTAAAGGATTGAAAATGTCAAGAATTGGGAAAAGAATCATTGAAATTCCAAGCTCTGTGCAAGCGAGCGTTGAAGGGAGCAAGCTTCTTTTTAAAAACAGCAAAGAAAAGCATGAATTAGAAACTCACAACCGAGTGAAAATCACGCTTGAAAACAACCAATTGAGCTTCCAGCCTGTGGGCGAAGACGCGCAATCTAGGGCTTATTGGGGGACTTATGGGGCGTTAGCCAACAACATTGTAATAGGCTTAAGCACCGGTTTCACTAAGACTTTAGAAGTCAATGGTGTGGGCTATAAGGTGGCTTTGGGCAATAAAACTTTGGATTTGAGTTTGGGTTTTAGCCACCCGGTGAAATACCCCATTCCAGCGGGGATTGAAATGGTGGTGGAAAAAAACACGATCACGATCAAAGGGAGCGATAAGCAAAAAGTAGGGCAAGTCGCCGCTGAAATCAGGAGCTTCAGACCCCCAGAGCCATACAAGGGCAAGGGCGTGAAATACAGCAATGAAGTCATTATTAGAAAAGCTGGTAAAACAGCTAAAAAATAAATAAGGTGAAGTGATGAACGCGAAAGCATTGTATAAAAAGAAAGCCTTGAGAGATCGCCGAAAATTAAGGATTAAAAGCAAACTCGTAGGCGATGCGTTAAGGCCTAGGGTGAGCGTTTTTCGTTCCAACCGCTATTTCTATGCGCAAGCGATTGATGATGTTAAACAAAGCACCATAACGCATATTGACGGCAGGAAAATGGGCTTTAAAAACACGCAAGAAGACGCTAAAAAATTAGGCGCTCTCTTTGCTGAAGAATTGAAAAAAGCAGGGATTGAGCGAGCGGTTTATGACAGGAATGGTTATCTCTATCATGGCGTGGTGGCAGCGTTTGCTGAAAGCTTGAGAGAGAATGGGATCGTTCTATGACAGAAAGGAAAGGTATGGAAGAGATTAACAGAGAAGAGTTTCAAGAAGTCGTTGTGAATATTGGCCGTGTAACCAAAGTGGTTAAGGGCGGTAGGCGGTTTCGTTTTAACGCTTTAGTGGTTGTGGGCAATAAAAATGGGCTTGTAGGCTTTGGTTTGGGCAAGGCTAAGGAAGTCCCTGATGCGATTAAAAAAGCGGTGGATGATGCGTTTAAAAACCTAATTCATGTAACCATTAAAGGCACGACTATCGCTCATGACATTGAGCATAAATACAACGCAAGCCGTATTTTACTCAAACCGGCAAGTGAGGGAACGGGAGTGATTGCTGGGGGTTCAACGCGCCCTATTGTGGAATTAGCAGGCATTAAGGATATTCTAACCAAATCTTTAGGCTCCAACAACCCCTATAATGTGGTGCGCGCGACTTTTGACGCTTTAGCCAAAATCAAAGCGTAGTTAAAAAGGATATGATGATGGGATTAGAAAATTTAAAACCGGCTAAAGGTAGCGTTAAAAAAATCAAACGAGTGGGTCGTGGTCAAGGAAGCGGCATGGGAAAGACTGCCACAAGGGGCGGTAAAGGCCAAACCGCAAGGACAGGCTATAAGGCTAAAAGAGGCTTTGAAGGGGGGCAACAACCCTTACAACGCCGTTTGCCTAAAATAGGTTTTAGGACTAAAGATTCTCATATCTATTCTATCAATGTAGAAAAGAATGAAGCGATTAAGGATTTAGAAGAAATCACTTTTTCAAGCTTGCGTGCTTTACACCGTTTCCCCCTTTATATTGAAGGCGTGAAGTTGATTGGTAAAGACGCTAAAAACTTGGCTTCTAAAATTAAAGATGAGAGAATCAAAACAAGCGGGCAGAAGTAATGCCCTTATCAGCTTGATTGGAGAGGAATAAGTTAATATGAATAAAGCTATTGCTAGTAAGATACTCATCACTTTGGGTTTTTTATTTCTCTACAGAGTCTTAGCTTATATCCCCATTCCTGGCGTAGATTTAGCAGCGATCAAGGCTTTTTTTGACAGCAATTCCAACAACGCTTTGGGGTTGTTTAACATGTTTAGCGGGAATGCGGTTTCTCGCTTGAGCATCATCTCTTTGGGTATCATGCCCTATATCACTTCTTCAATTATCATGGAGCTTTTGAGCGCGACTTTCCCCAACCTGGCTAAAATGAAAAAAGAGCGAGACGGCATGCAAAAATACATGCAAATTGTGCGCTATTTGACCATTTTAATCACCCTAATCCAAGCGGTGAGCGTTTCAGTGGGCTTAAGGAGCATTAGCGGAGGAGTTAATGGAGCGATCATGATTGATATGCAAGTTTTTATGATTGTTTCAGCGTTTTCTATGCTTACAGGGACGATGTTGCTCATGTGGATAGGGGAGCAAATCACGCAAAGGGGCGTGGGGAATGGGATCAGTCTCATTATTTTTGCCGGGATTGTATCAGGGATCCCATCGGCTATTTCAGGCACATTCAACTTGGTCAATACGGGCGTTATCAATATCTTAATGCTCATTGGCATTGTGCTGATTGTTTTAGCGACTATTTTTGCGATTATCTATGTGGAATTAGCTGAGCGCAGGATCCCTATTTCTTATGCGCGTAAAGTGGTGATGCAAAACCAAAACAAGCGCATCATGAATTACATTCCCATTAAGTTGAATTTAAGCGGGGTGATCCCTCCTATTTTCGCTTCAGCTTTGCTCGTGTTCCCTTCTACGATTTTACAGCAAGCCACAAGCAACAAAACCTTGCAAGCGATTGCGGATTTTTTAAGCCCGCAAGGGTATGCGTATAATATTTTGATGTTCTTGCTCATTATCTTTTTTGCTTACTTTTATTCTTCTATCGTGTTCAATTCTAAGGATATTGCGGATAATTTAAGGCGTAATGGCGGGTATGTTCCAGGGCTTAGGCCTGGAGAGGGGACTTCATCGTTTTTAAATTCTGTAGCGAGTAAGCTCACTTTGTGG
Source organism: Helicobacter sp. 219-2 (assembly GCF_030053225.1). Lineage (NCBI taxonomy): Bacteria > Pseudomonadati > Campylobacterota > Epsilonproteobacteria > Campylobacterales > Helicobacteraceae > Helicobacter > Helicobacter sp. 219-2. The sequence goes on from NZ_JASGBS010000001.1 coordinate 174,867, forward strand.
GGTTCATTGTATTTAGCGCTCATTTCTACCGTGCCTTGGATTTTGGTTAAGGCTATGGGCGTGCCTTTTTACTTTGGAGGCACGGCGGTGCTGATTGTGGTTCAGGTCGCTATTGACACCATGAAAAAGATTGAAGCGCAAATTTATATGAGCAAGTATAAAACTTTAAGCGCAGTAGGCTTTTAATGGCGATCTCTATTAAAAGCCCAAAAGAAATCAAAGCTCTAAGAAAAGCCGGGGAATTGACCGCTCAAGCGCTAGCCCTTTTAGAGCGAGAAGTAAGGCCTGGGGTTTCACTTTTAGAGTTGGATAAAATGGCTGAAGATTTTATCAAATCCTCTCATGCCAGACCGGCTTTTAAGGGGCTGTATGGATTCCCCAACTCTGTGTGCATGTCCTTAAATGAAGTGGTTATTCATGGCATTCCTACGGATTATGTTTTGCAAGAAGGGGATATTATAGGCTTGGATTTGGGGGTGGAGGTGGATGGCTATTATGGCGATTCGGCTCTCACGCTTCCTATAGGTGCAATAAGCTTGCAAGATGAAAAATTGCTCGCTTGCTCCAAAGAGAGCTTGATGCATGCCATTAATTCAATTAGAGTGGGCATGCATTTTAAGGAGTTGAGTCAGATTTTAGAGGGTGCTATTGTAGAAAGGGGCTTTGTGCCTTTGAAAGGATTTTGCGGGCATGGCATTGGTAAAAAACCCCATGAAGAGCCAGAAATCCCCAACTACCTAGAAAAAGGCGTCAAACCTAATAGCGGCCCTAAAATCAAAGAGGGCATGGTATTTTGCTTAGAGCCTATGGTGTGTCAAAAACAAGGCGAGCCTAAAATACTAGCGGATAAGTGGAGCGTGGTTTCAGTGGATGGGCTTAACACAAGCCACCATGAGCATACTATCGCCATAGTTGGTAATAAAGCAGTGATTCTTACGGAGCGTTAATGGCAAGAGATGATGTTATAGAAGTGGATGGGAAAGTGATTGAGGCGTTGCCTAACGCCACTTTTAAGGTGGAATTAGACAATAAGCATGTGGTGTTGTGCCGTATTTCTGGAAAGATGCGCATGCACTATATTAGGATTGCTTTAGGCGATAGGGTCAAGCTAGAGCTTACGCCCTATAGCTTAGACAAGGGTCGGATAACTTTTAGATATAAATGTATAAATGAATTTAAGGGTTATTTCAATGAAAATATGTTAGTATAAAAGTTTTTAGTAGTGCCTAATTTTTTCAAAGGAGAAAAATCATGAAAGTCAGGCCATCAGTGAAAAAGATGTGCGATAAGTGCAAAATTATTAAAAGAAGGGGCGTTATTAGAGTGATCTGCGCTACCCCTAAACACAAACAAAGACAAGGATAAAGCATGGCAAGGATTGCTGGTGTAGATTTACCAAAAAAGAAGAGAGTAGAGTATGCCCTTACCTATATTTATGGGATTGGGCTTAAGAGTTCCAGAGAGATTTTGGAAGCGGTAGGTATTTCTTTTGACAAGCGCGTGCATGAATTGAGCGAAGATGAAGTGTCTAGCATCGCTAAAAAAATCCAGCAAAGCTACCTAGTAGAGGGCGATTTGCGTAAAAAAGTTCAAATGGATATTAAATCTTTAATGGACTTAGGGAATTATCGTGGAATCAGGCACCGTAAGGGTCTTCCTGTAAGAGGCCAAACCACTAAAAATAACGCTAGGACTCGTAAGGGTAAGAAAAAAACCGTGGGTAGCAAGTAGCGAATAAGGAGATGATGATTTAATGGCTAAGAGAAATGTAACGGCTAAAAAGAAAGTAGTCAAAAAGAATATTGCTAGAGGGGTTGTTTATATTTCAGCGACCTTTAATAATACCAACATCACTATCACTGATGAAATGGGTAATGTGATTTGCTGGAGCACGGCGGGCGGTTTAGGGTTTAAAGGCTCTAAAAAATCCACCCCTTATGCGGCCCAACAAGCTGTAGAAAACGCTCTAAGCAAGGCTAAAGAGCATGGTGTTAAAGAAGTGGGCATTAAGGTTCAAGGGCCAGGTAGTGGGCGTGAGACCGCCATTAAGAGCGTGGGCGCGACAGAGGGCGTTAAAGTGCTTTGGATTAAAGACATCACCCCGCTCCCTCATAATGGTTGCAGACCCCCTAAAAGAAGAAGAGTGTAAGGAGGCTTTATGGCAAGATATAGAGGCGCAGTAGAAAGACTAGAAAGGCGTTTTGGGGTTTCTTTAGCCTTAAAAGGTGAAAGGCGATTGAGCGGGAAGAGCGCTCTAGATAAAAGGGCTTATGGGCCAGGCCAGCATGGGCAAAGACGCGCTAAGACTTCTGATTACGGGTTGCAATTGAAAGAAAAGCAAAAAGCTAAAATGATGTATGGTATTTCTGAAAAGCAATTCAGGAGTATTTTTGTAGAAGCCAATCGCTTGGACGGCAATACGGGTGAAAACCTTATCCGCTTGATTGAGAGGAGATTGGATAATGTCGTCTATCGCATGGGGTTTGCGACCACTAGAAGCTCTGCTAGGCAATTAGTAACGCATGGGCATGTGCTTGTGGATGGTAAGCGTTTGGATATTCCCTCTTATTTCGTGCGTTCAGGGCAAAAAATTGAGATCAAAGAAAAAACTAAGAGCAACCCTCAAGTGGTGCGCGCGATGGAATTGACAGCTCAAACAGGGATTGTGCCATGGATTGATGTGGAAAAAGATAAAAAATACGGCATATTCACCCGCTACCCTGAAAGAGAAGAAGTGGTTGTCCCTATTGAAGAAAGACTCATTGTAGAATTGTATTCTAAGTAAGGGGTTAGAGCATGAAAGTTATCAAAACAGCACCTTTGATCCCATCAGAAATTAAGGTGTTAGAGAAAGAGGGCAATCGGGTTAAGATTTCTCTGGCTCCATTTGAGTTTGGTTACGCTGTTGCGCTCGCTCATCCTATTAGAAGGCTCTTGCTTTTAAGCTCTGTGGGGTATGCTCCTGTAGGTTTAAAGATTGAAGGCGTCCATCATGAGTTTGACTCATTAAGGGGGGTTACTGAAGATGTGTCGCTTTTTATCATGAATTTAAAGAATATCCGCTTTATAGCCAAAGCGTTAGTGGGGCAGGATAGCTCTTTAGAAAACCAATCGGTTGTGGTGGATTATTCTTTTAAAGGGCCTATGGAACTTAGGGCTAGGGATTTGAGTTCTGATCATATAGAAATCGTCAATCCTGAAATGCCCCTAGCTACAATTAACGAAGACGCTCAATTGAATTTTTCGCTCATTATCTATAAAGGAATGGGATATGTCCCAAGCGAAAACACAAGGGAATTGATGCCTGAAGGCTACATGCCACTAGACGGCTCTTTCACGCCGATTAAAAAGGTCGTTTATGAGATTGAAAATGTTTTGGTTGAGGGCGATCCCAACTATGAAAAAATCATTTTTGATATTGAAACAGACGGGCAGATTGACCCTTATAAAGCGTTTTTATCAGCGGTGAAAGTGATGAGCAAGCAACTGGGCGTTTTTGGCGAAAGGCCCATTGCTAATACGGAGTATTCAGGCGATTACGCCCAAAGAGATGACGCTAAAGATTTGAGCACTAAGATTGAAAGCATGAATTTGAGCGCTAGGTGTTTTAATTGCTTGGATAAAATCGGCATCAAGTATGTGGGCGAACTCGTGTTGATGAGCGAAGAAGAGCTTAAAGGCGTGAAGAACATGGGTAAAAAATCCTATGATGAAATCGCTGAAAAATTGAATGATTTGGGCTATCCGGTAGGCACAGAATTAAACCCTGAACAAAGAGAGAGTTTAAAGAAAAGATTAGAAAAATTAGAAGATAAAGGAGGTAACGACTGATGAGACACAAACACGGATACCGCAAGCTTGGGAGAACCAGCTCGCATAGAAAGGCGTTATTAAAGAATTTAGCGATCGCTTTGATTGAGCATAACAAAATTGAAACAGGGATTTATAAAGCTAAGGAATTGCGCAGTTACATTGAGAAATTAACGACAGCGGCTCGTGTGGGCGATTTTAACGCACACCGCCATGTTTTTGCGTATTTGCAAAACAAAGAAGCCACCCACAAGCTTGTAACCGAAATCGCACCCAAATACGCGCAAAGGAATGGCGGATACACCAGGATCCAACGCACCACTTTTAGAAGAGGGGATGCTTCCACTCTAGCCACCATTGAATTTGTGTGAAATTTGACGGATTGCTGGCCAAGATTTTAGTCTTGGTTGGTATCGCTTTGATTTCATCTTTTTAAAAGAAGCATTTAAAAGCTTTGGTTTTGTTTTATTGATTGTAAAATTTAAAAATGCTAAAAGCGTTTTCTGTAATCAAAATGTAAAAGAGCTTAGTTAAGCGATAATCTCAAAACTGCAAAAATCAAGTAATTAAAACCCCATTTTTTAAAAAATTAACATAAACTCAAAAATCGCTTCTATCCCACCCTTTAATTGAGCGGTATTTCTTGCATTTTTATTGAGATTTCTAATTGGTTTGATGGTTTTAGGAAATCCAGCTACTAAAGATTGAGTTAGATGGATTGTGTTTTTAGACATGCTAGATATGGGTTGATTTAGCCGCTTTGTGATGGTTTTGTTAAAAAATGATGAATTTTCTATACCTACTCTCTCAAATGCTCCTTAACTTGGCGCAATATACAGATAAAAATTCGCCTGATAAAACCCGCTCATAAGAATTTTTGATACACCAAAACCACTGATTTAGGTGTAGAGCTAAGGCTAAAAAAACTATCTGTAGATTCATTGAGCGAGCCAGAAAAAAGCGTTTTTAAACGCAAGTTTTTTAAGGGGTATTTGAGATTTTTGGAAGTGAATTGGGCGTTAAAATCCAAGCTAAAAAGCGAGATTTGTTCCCCTTTAAAACTGGGCAAAGTAAAAGGGGTTTCTAGCACCCTAAAAAGACCATAATCGCTTACGGCTTGGATTTTTTTGCAAAATTTAAAATACTCCAACAATAAAAAGGTGTTCGCCAAAGCGTGATCTTCTCGCTTGCCATTCAACCCCAAAAAAATAAAATCATCACAGCCCCTATTCAAAGCATAAAAAAAGGCTTTGGATAGATCGTTGCTGTTTTGTTCGCTCACGCATATAGGGTTATATAAGGCTTTCAAATGCGAATCAATGCTGTCTAGATCGCCTATAACAACGCTGGGTTTGAATTGAAGCGCATGCAATGATATAACAGCCCCATCGCATGCGATTAAAAAGGGAGCGTTTTTTAAAATGTCTAAGCATTTTTGAGATTTAGGAAACTCCCCATTCGCTAAAATCACTGCTTGCATGACTTGTTCCAGCGCTTAAAATAATGCATGCCAATAAAAAGGTATAGAATCGTTGTGAAGAGTTGCACCAAGCTCTCTGTAGAAATTTGAAAAATACAAAACCACACGACAATAGACACGATATTCCCCAAAGTTACTAGTGCATAATTTTCCACATAGCGCAAAACCTGCAAAATAAAAGCAACAATAAAGATGACAAAATTAAAACTCTCTGCCCATAAAAAATTCGTTTTAATCTCTTTAAAAAACAAAGCGCTCACATAAGTTAAAGCCCCTATGCCTAAAATAAGCGCAAAACGCCAATTTTTGGAAAGTTTTTGAGCCTTAATAGCGCCTTCATGCTGCTGTGTCTTTTTCCACGCGAATAGCCCATAAATTGTTACTGGCATATACAAAAAAAGGCATAAAATCACATCAGCGTTTAATTTCCACTGATAAGCGACATAAGCGTAACTCAAATTATACACAAGACCAAACACAAAGCAAATCGTTTGCCTTTCTCCGGCAAAAAACGCATACAAAACCCCACTAAGCCCTGCTAAAAGATTGATAAACGAGCCTTTGACAAGAATGTTAGTGGCGATCAAAAACACGCAAGAAAGAATGAGTGTGGCGTAAAATCGTTTGGATAGTTGGGTGGTTATTAACATGTTATTTCCTTACGCAAGAATTACCTTGACAAGTTCTATGGGTTTGATCTCAGCCTTTTAAAAACTTGAGCGTTTTTAAAAAGCACCCCTTTAGTTTGATTGTAACATGAATCAATGAGAATTAGTTTTTTTGATACGCCATATCCCAAAACATGTATTCATATTTACTTGTAGTGATAAAAATGTCCTTTAACTTCTCAATTTCTTGTTTTGAAGAAGCGTGAGTGAGGGAATCAAGCAAATTAATATTCCACGACACACACGCTTGAAATTCTTTGGAACTATAGCCCTTAATCCAATGCCCATAAAAGGCATGTTCTAAAGCGTTTGGGATTTGGCTTAAATTTTGCGCGATCACTAAATAGCTCCAGCCACAAGCCAGAACAGCCACCGTAACTTCTTTAATAGAGCCCTTAATCCCTTCAGCGAGCATGTAGCTTGTATAGGATTTATTAGCTAGGGTGGGGTGCGCGTTTTGCAATTCCATTTGAGTGATTTGAAGTTCTCTAATGTAATGGTTATGGATACTCATCTCGTTATTCAAAATATCTTGTATAGCGTTAGAAAACTCTCTCATCACAATTTCATCATAAGCTTTAACTACGCCTAAAGCAAACACCTTAGCGTATTCTAAAAGAAACAAATAATCCTGAATGATATAAAAACGAAATTTATCTCTTTCTAAAGTCCCACGCCCTATGCCTTGAACAAACGGATGGGAAATACAATCCCCCCAAATAGATTGCGCGTTTTGATACAGATATTGTGAAACTTGCATTTTTACACTCCTAAAACCAATTCAGTGCATTCTAACACGAAAGCTTGCGATATGGTATAAAAATTTGTTTTTAAAAAGGTTGGTGGGTAGGATCTTGCTTTCAAAAGTTGAACGCTGTATTAAAATATCTGTGATTTTGAATAGCGATTAATAATATTGCAAGGCTTGTATTGCCTTTATGTTGTTTAAGATTGGCTATCATTTGTAACCATAAAAAGGTTAATTTCATCTCGCTCTGTAGGTTTTTATTTTTAGAAGTTTTTATTATGGGAACTTGCAGTATGGCACTTACAAGATAGGAGTCAATATTAGATGCATGGTTTCAAACCTATTACAGAGCGAGATGGAATTAACCTTATTATTTATGATTGGTTTAACCTTTGTATTAATTAAGTCATATCGGCTGAAACTTCAAATAGTTTAGCATAAAAATAAAAAAGCGTCTAATATATTCAAAATGAGCGTTCAATTTTTAAGCGATTGGGTAAAAACGCTATTAAAGGCTTTGATGTTTTAGAGGTATTGGGCAGAAAAAAGACTATTAAGAAAGCCACAAGAAACAAAAAATTGTTTCTTGCAAAAAGTTTATTGAGCGTAAGCTTCTAGTTTGATTTCAATCTTTACCTCATCTCCAACGACAGCATCGTTAAATGTTTTACCGATACCAAAATCCTTGCGGTTGATTTCGCCTTCAGCTTGTAACACCATGAATTCTTTTTTATTCATGGGGTTTTGTAAGGGGGCTTGGATTTTGGCTTCCAATACGACAGGTTTGGTCACGCCATGAAGGGTCAAATCCCCATGGATTTTACCATCTTCGTATTTTGTCATTTTAAAGCTCCCTTTTGGGTATTTTAGCGCATCAAAAAACTCTGCTGTTTTTAGGTGGTCGTCTCTTTTTTTATTCCTAGTGTTAATGCTCTTAATATCAATTTTGCCTTCAAAAACATTGAGAGCTTTGGTATTAGGATCGGCATCAATTTTGCCATCAAAACTATCAAACACGCCTCTTGTTTCATTGAATTTGAAGTGTTTGACCTCAAACCACACGCTAGAGTTCGCCTTATCAATCATATAAGGTTTTGCAAACGCTAAATAACACCAAAAAGGGTGGATATTAACGCTTTTTTCATTGTTTCCTCACTTCATTTTGAATTAAAAACGCCAATTATACAACAATTCGGTTAATGATAAAAATACTTCTAATCATCTGTTTTAAGGTATAATACAAAAAATCCCCATTAGGTAGGTGTTGTTATGATAAAAAAGACCCTTGCATCAGTTTTATTAGGATTGAGTTTGATGAGTGTTTTAAATGCCAAAGAATGCGTTTCGCCCATAACAAGAAGCGTTAAGTATCATCAGCAAAGCGCTGAGATTAGAGCCTTGCAATTGCAAAGTTACAAAATGGCGAAAATGGCGCTAGACAATAATCTCAAGCTCGTTAAAGACAAAAAGCCAGCCGTCATCTTGGACTTAGATGAAACCGTTTTAAACACTTTTGATTATGCGGGCTATTTGATCAAAAATTGCATTAAATACACCCCAGAAACTTGGGATAAATTTGAAAAAGAAGGCTCTCTCACGCTCGTTCCTGGAGCGCTAGACTTTTTAGAATACGCTAATTCTAAGGGCGTTAAGATTTTTTACATTTCTAACCGCACGCAAAAAAATAAGGCCTTCACCTTAAAAACACTCAAAAGTTTTAAACTCCCCCAAGTGAGCGAAGAATCCGTTTTATTAAAAGAAAAAGGCAAGCCTAAAGCCGTTAGGCGAGAGTTAGTCGCTAAAGATTATGCGATTGTTTTACAAGTGGGCGATACTTTGCATGATTTTGACGCTATTTTTGCTAAAGACGCTAAAAACAGCCAAGAACAACGAGCTAAAGTCTTGCAAAACGCTCAAAAATTTGGCACAGAGTGGATCATTTTACCCAACTCTCTTTATGGCACATGGGAAGATGAGCCCATAAAAGCATGGCAGAATAAAAAATAGAATTTATCCATCGCATAAGAACGATTTTTGCTAACATGACAAAAAATTTGATCTCTTAGGCAAGCTATGGATTTTGTAGGGTTTGAAGATTTAAAATGTAAAGATAAGGAAAACTCTCAAAAAGTTTTTGTGATCCGTAACGATAAGTTAGGCGATTTTATTTTAGCCATACCCGCTTTAATCGCTCTAAAGCAAGCTTTTTTAGAAAAAGGCAAAGAAGCGTATTTGGGCGTGGTTGTGCCTAGCTATACCACCCCAATAGCATTAGAATTCCCCTTCATTGATGAAGTCATTATAGAAGATAACCATTTAGCCGCCACTCTTAAAAATAAATCCATTGACGCTCTTATCTTTTTATTTTCTAATTTTAAAAACGCCAGACTCGCTTTTAGTTTGAGGAAATCCATTCCTTATATCCTAGCCCCAAAGACTAAAATCTATTCTTGGCTGTATCAAAAGAGCGTGCGCCAAAGCCGATCGCTATGCCTAAAAACCGAATACGAATACAATTTGGATCTCATCCATGTTTTTTGTAAAGATCACGATCTTACTAACGCTCCACTTAAAAAAATCGCATGGGAGCTTAAAGACAAATCCAAAGAGCGATTGGTTATCGCTTCAAGACTCAACGCTGATGCTGGTTTATTGTGGATCGGCGTGCATATGCATAGCGGAGGCAGTTCGCCCGTATTGCCCGCTTCACACTTTATCAAACTGATTGGTTTTTTACACAAAAGTTTAAGTTGCGAGATCATTCTTATTTGCGGGCCAGGCGAGAGAAAAGCCACAGAAGAACTCCTTGAAAAAGTCCCTTTCGCTCACCTCTATGATACGAGCCATAGTTTAGTGGATTTAGCCAAATTGTGCGCGAATTTGTCCGTTTATATCGGGAACGCTTCAGGCCCTTTGCATGTGAACGCTTTATTTGACAACCAATCTATCGGGTTTTATCCTAACGAACTCAGCGCCTCTATTGCCAGATGGCGGCCTTTCAATGAGCGTTTTTTAGGCATCACCCCGCCTAATGGCTCAAACGATATGGGTTTGATTGACATTGAAAAAGAGGGTGAAACCATCCTTGAATTTATCGCACCAAATCTTTCTTGCCACACACAAGAAAGATAACGGCATGCCACACAAATAACCTTAACAACGCTCAAAAGTTTAATCTGATTAAAGCGGTTTTTCGCATTCCTAATTAAAATTTCTCATTCCCTCATAAATTGATCCTTGAAAAATCCCATTTGAGTTTAAGTTAGATTAGCCCTTATAAGCTCTATAAGGCTATTAATTTATTACCCATTTATCTATTTCTTGTAAAATGCAAGTTTATTTTTAGCGTGAAGAAATTGATGATCAGTCTGATAGAAAAAGCCCCTTACATTCCCTATCCCCTAGCTCTTTATGAAAAATTAGAGCAACAGCACACCTTGCTTTTTGAAAGTGCTGAGATTGAGAGCAAAGCGCACACCAAATCCCTTTTAATGGCTAAAGCCTGTTTGAAGCTGATTTGCAACCACAATATTGTAACTATCACTAGCCTAACGCCTAATGGCGGGGCGTTTTTGCAAAAACTGAGCGCGTTTTTTAAAACGCCTATACAAGACAATACCCTAATTTTAACCTACACCAAAAGTAAAAAAACGCAAGATGAGTTTTTAAAACTCTTTGAGCCTAGCCCTTTTGACGCTTTAAGGGGGCTTTTTAAAAGCGTTAAAACAAAACCCAAACACCCCTTTACGCTTTTAAGCGCGGGCGTTTTTTCTTTTGAAATGCTCAATTTTTTTGAAGACTTGCCCCACTTAAAAGCGCAAGACAACACAGCGCATGACTTTATTTTTTTTGTCGCGCAAAATTTGATCATCATAGACCATAAAGAAAAAAACGCTGAAATCTTGGGGGCGTGCTTTGATGAGCGCTTTAAAACAGAGATAGCCCAAGAATTACAAGACTTAAAAGAGTTGGCTAGAAACATCAAAAGCGATTTTATCCCTAAAAAATCCAAACAAAATAGAGAAGTTAGCACTAATTGCAGCGATAGCGAGTTTGAAAAAAAGGCGCTATCCTTACAAGAAGAAATCAAAAAAGGCGAGATTTTTCAAGCGGTGTTGTCGCGTAGCTTTTATATGGAGTGCTTGGAGGGTTTGAGCGCATATTACCATTTAAAGCTGACTAATCCTAGCCCCTATATGTTCTATATCAAAGACAGCGATTTTGTTCTTTTTGGGGCAAGCCCTGAGAGCGCTTTAAAATACAACGCTTTAACCAATACGGCTGAAATTTATCCCATTGCTGGCACTCGTTTAAGGGGTAAGGACAAACAAGGGAATATTGATTACGATTTAGATAGTAAAATGGAATTTGATTTGCAACACGATTATAAGGAAAGGGCTGAACACATCATGCTAGTGGATTTAGCCAGAAACGACATGGCCAGAGTTTCAAAAAAACGCTATTGCGATAAGCTTTTAAAAGTGGATAAGTATTCCAATGTCATGCATTTGGTCTCAAGGGTTGTTGGGGAATTGAAAAAAGGGTGCGATAGTTTGCATGCTTACAGGAGCTTTATGAACGCCGGCACGCTTAGCGGAGCGCCTAAAATCTCTGCGATCAGGCTCATTTACCAATTGGAAAACCAAAGGAGAGGCTCTTATGGAGGGAGTGTGGGGTATTTAAATAGCGAGGGTTCTATGGATTCTTGCATCACTATCCGTTCATGTTTTGTCAAAAACAATAGAGCCGTGATCCAAGCAGGAGCCGGTATTGTGTTAGACAGCGTGCCTAAAAACGAAGCGAATGAAACAAGAGCCAAAGCGCAAGCCCTTATTGATGCGATCAGGAAAACAAGCTTATGAAAATCTTTTTTATAGATAATTTTGATTCTTTTTCTTATAACTTGGTGTATGAATTAGAATATTTGGGTTATGAAGTGGCTGTTTATCAAAACGATATTGATCCGAGTTATCTTATAGGCTTAATGAATGAAGAATCAAAAACGCCTTTATTGTTCATTTCACCCGGACCAGGTAATCCTAGCAGTTCAGGCAATCTTTTAAAAATCATTGAAATGGCTAAAAAGAAATTCCCCATTTTAGGGGTTTGTTTAGGCTTACAAGCTTTAGCACAAAGCTATGGGGCTAAAATCATAAGGAGTAAAGAAATCGTGCATGGCAAAGCGACAACTATTGCACTCAAAAAGCATGCCGTTTTTAAAGGTTTAGGGGAGAGCATGGTGGTGGGGCGTTACCATTCTTTAATGGCAAGCGGATTGCCTAAAAATTTAGAAGTGATTGCTGAGCATGACAATATCCCTATGGCCATTATCAATGAAGAAGATAAGATTTTAGCTTATCAATTCCACCCTGAAAGCATCATGACTTTACAAGGGAGGGCGTTGTTAGAGCAAAGCGTGGGGTTTTTAGAAGGGTTATCATGAAAGGTATTTTAAACGCTCTGTATCATCAAAAAGACTTAAACGATGGAGAAGTCAAAAAGTTATTCACCCTTATTATCAACGAAAAAGTAAGCCCGGTGCAACTTGGGGCGATCTTATGCGCTTTAAAAATCAAGGGCGAGAGCTTTAAGGAGATTAGCGTTGCTGCAACCACGCTTTTAGAGCATGCCCCTAAGCCTTTTGATAGCGGCTTGGATTTGATAGACAATTGCGGCACAGGGGGCGATGGGTTAAAAACGATTAACATCAGCACGATTGCCGCACTCATTGCCAGCTCTATGGGATTATCTATGGCCAAACACGGATCAAGGAGCGTTTCTAGTCATAGCGGGAGTGCGGATTTGTTGGAAAATTTGGGCGTGAATATTGAAATGAATCCCACGCAATTAGAAAATTGTTTCAAACAAACGCATTTTGGGTTTTTATTCGCGCCTTTATACCATCAAAGTTTTAAAAAATCCGCCCCTTTAAGAAAAGAGCTTTTCACTAAAACGATTTTTAATTGCTTAGGGCCTTTAATCAACCCCTTAAGACCCAAAATCCAGCTTTTAGGCGTGTATGACAAATCTTTGTGCAAGACTATGGCGCTAGCGTTACAAGCTTTAGGCGTTAAAAGGGCGATGGTGGTTAATGGAGGGGGGACAGATGAAATTGTGTTGCACGATACTACGCATGCGTGTGAATTGAAAAATAACGGAATTTTAGAGTATGACTTGAGCGCTAAAGATTTTGATTTACCCCCCTATGATTTGAAAGAATTACAGATTGAAAACGCACAAGAAAGCGTTCAAGCGTGTTTAGATATTTTAGAAAACAAAGGCAAGGATTCGCATACAATGGTGGTTGTGGCGAATGTGGCGAGTTTGTTGTATTTAAGCCATAAGGCTAAAGGTTTAAAAGAGGGCGTTGGCATGACTTTAGAGCATTTAAAAACCAAAGCACCCTATACGCATTTGCAAAAAATCATAAGAATAAGCCATGCCTAGCGTGTTAGAAAACATCCTTAAAGACAAGCTCCTAGAAGTTTCTATGCTTAAAAAAAATCACACTTTACCGACAAACATAAACCCAAGCGATAGGGATTTTAAAAAGGCGTTACTAGAAAAAAAGACTAGCTTTATTTTAGAATGCAAAAAAGCATCGCCCTCTAAAGGTTTAATCAGAAAAGATTTTGATCTGTTGAAAATAACCAAAACTTATGAAAAATTCGCCTCTTGTATTTCGGTTTTAGCCGATTCTAAATACTTTTTAGGCTCTTATGAAAACATTAAGATGGTTTCGCAACATTCCATTAAGCCTATTTTATGCAAAGATTTTATCATTGACGCTTTTCAGATCAAACTCGCTAGAATGATGGGGGCTAATGCAGTGCTTTTAATGTTAAGCGTATTAGATGATAAAAATTATTTAGAGCTTTTCAACCTCGCTAAATCCTTAAACATGAGCGTGCTGACTGAAGTTTCCAACCAGCAAGAAATCAAGCGCTTGCTCAAACTCCAATACGACATTATCGGCATCAATAACAGGGATTTACACACCTTAAAAACCGATATTGACCACACGCTCAAATTACGCCCCCTTTTGCCTAAAGACGCGCTCATTATCAGCGAGTCCGGTATTTATTCGCATGCGCAAATCAAAGCCCTAGCCCCTTATGTGAATGGCTTTTTAGTGGGCAGCTCTTTAATGAAAGAAAAGGATTTGAAAAAAGCGTGTATTAAATTGATTTTAGGCGAAAATAAAGTGTGCGGACTTACAAGAATTAAAGACGCTAAAGCCGTTTATAAAAACCATTTTATTTATGGAGGTTTGATTTTTGAAAAATCTTCGCCAAGACACATCAAGCCTAAAGAAGCCCTAAAGATCACAAAAGCGGTTAAAAAATTGGATTTTGTGGGCGTGTTTGTGAAAGATAGGATTAAAAAAATTCAAAAAATCGCCAAAAAGCTTGATTTAAAAGCGGTGCAGCTTTATGGCTATTCACAACAAGAAATCGCTCAATTAAAAAAATCGCTCCCTAAAACTTGCACGATTTGGCAAGTAGTGAGTGTGATGAGCGCTAACGATTTAGCGCCTAAAATTAAAGAAGCTTCTCTAATCTTATACGACACTAAGGGGGATAAAATGGGAGGCAATGGCGTGAGTTTTGATTGGGGTATTTTAGAAAATGTCAAAACGCCTTTCATGTTAGCTGGCGGGCTTAATTTGGATAATATTCAAAAAGCCTTGAAAGTTAAAGCGTTGGGTTTGGATTTCAATTCAGGTTTAGAAACAAGCCCTGGGATTAAAAATAAGGATAAAATCAAGCGATTAGCCCGAATTTTAAGAGAGTATTAAAATGAATAAAAAAGCGTATTTTGGGGAGTTTGGAGGGAGTTTTGTTTCAGAATTGTTAGTGCCTGCATTAAGAGAATTAGAACAGGCGTTTGATGCGTGTTTGAAAGATGAGAAATTCCAAAAAGAATATTTCCATCTTTTAAAAGATTTTGTGGGCCGTCCTAGCCCCTTAACCTTGTGTCAAAATATCGTTTCTAACCCTAAAGTTAAGCTTTATCTAAAACGAGAAGATTTAATCCATGGCGGGGCACACAAAACTAATCAAGCTTTAGGGCAAGCCCTTTTAGCCAAAAAAATGGGTAAAAAAAGGATTATTGCTGAAACAGGCGCCGGTCAGCATGGCGTGGCGACGGCTATCGCTTGTGCGTTGTTGGGTTTAAAATGCGTGGTTTTTATGGGGGCTAAAGACATCAAGCGCCAGGAAATGAATGTTTTTAGAATGCGCTTATTAGGCGCTGAAGTCAGAGAGGTTAATTCAGGGAGTGCGACGCTTAAAGACGCCGTGAATGAGGCCTTAAGGGATTGGGCGAGCAGTTACAAGGACACGCATTATTTGCTAGGCACAGCCGCCGGGCCACACCCTTACCCTACGATGGTTAAAACCTTTCAAAAAATGATAGGCGATGAGGTTAAAAGCCAAATTTTAGAAAAAGAAAACCGCTTGCCTAATTATGTTATCGCATGCGTTGGAGGGGGGTCTAACGCTATAGGGGTATTTAGTGCGTTTTTAAACGACAAAGAGGTTAAACTCATAGGCGTAGAGCCAGCGGGTTTAGGGCTAGAAACCAATAAGCATGGGGCGACTTTGAATAAGGGGCGTGTGGGGATTTTGCATGGGAATAAAACCTATCTTTTACAAGATGATGAAGGCCAGATTACAGAAAGCCATAGCATTAGTGCCGGGCTTGATTACCCAGGAGTGGGGCCGGAACACAGCTATTTAAAAGAGAGCGCTCGTGCGATTTATGAAAGCGCAAGCGATCTTGAAGCGCTAGAAGCCTTTAGTTTGTTGTGCCAAAAAGAAGGCATTATCCCGGCTCTAGAAAGCTCACACGCTTTAGCGTATGCCTTGAAACTCGCTCAAAAATGCGAAGAAGAAAGCATCATGGTAGTGAATTTAAGCGGTCGTGGGGATAAGGATTTAAGCACCGTTTATAACGCTTTAAAAGGAGGTTTAAAATGAGGTATAAAAACATGTTTGAAACCTTAAAAAAACAAGAAAAAATGGCGTTTATCCCGTTTGTAACCTTGGGCGATCCCAATTATGCATGGAGTTTTGAACTCATTAAAACCTTAATTGCTAGCGGGGTGAGCGCTTTAGAGTTGGGGTTTGCTTTCTCTGATCCGGTAGCGGATGGCGTTACCATACAAGCGAGCCATTTAAGAGCGTTAAAACACGCTACTATGGCTAAAAATTTCCAGCTTTTAAGGGCGATCAGAGGTTACAATCCCCACATTCCCATAGGGCTTTTAGTGTATGCGAATCTCATTTTTTCTTATGGCGTGGATAATTTTTACGCCCAAATCAAAGAATGCGATGTGGATAGCGTTTTAATAGCGGATATGCCCTTAATAGAAAAAGAATTAGTTCTAAAATCCGCCCAAAAACACCAGATTAAACAAATCTTTATCGCTAGCCCCAATGCGAGTGATAAAGATTTAGAACAAGCCGCTATGCATTCGCAAGGCTATATCTACACTCTGGCTAGGAGTGGGGTTACAGGAGCGAGCCGTATTTTAGAAAATGACGCGAGCGTTATTATTAAAACCTTAAAAACTTTTAGCCCTACTCCCGCCTTATTAGGCTTTGGCATTTCTAAAAAAGAACACATAAAAAACGCTAAAAACATGGGTGCTGATGGTGTGATTTGCGGCTCAGCGTTAGTCAAAATCATAGAAGAAAATTTGAACGATGAAAACGCCATGCTGGAAAAAATTAAAGGGTTTGTGGGAGAAATGATCTTTTAAAGGCTTTTATTGTTTCAAAAGGCTAAAAATTATCAAGCTTTGTTGCATGCACCTTATTATGGCGTTAGCGTAGAAAATACCGCTATAAACCTAACAACAATATAAAGGTTGTAGTGTTGGTTGATAGCGGCTTAAAATTGCGGGTATTTTGATAATAAAAAAGCTAATTTTCATATACCAAGCCATAAGCTCTTTATAATATTTTAAAAAGAACTATTGATCGCTTAGTCCTTTTAATCTTCGGGTTCTATGTCTATTGTGTCATCATGTTCAATTCTAGGTTTATTTTTTTGTGGTAAATAACCATTGTTGTAACAAATTTCTAGAATTTCTCTTTCAACTTGAAATCCTTTTTCCATGAGTTTCTTTTCTTCTTCAAGAGATTTTCGTTCTCTTTTAAAAGATTCTCGTTCTTTCTTCCTTGATTCTTCTTCTATTTCAGCTTGGATTTCCTTTTCTGCAAGTTGTTTTTTTCTTATATCATTCAGCTCAACTACCTTTTGTGTTATGAGGGCTTTCCTACCTGCTTCGGCAAGACCTCCGTGTTCATTTTTCATTTCATGAGTGAGATGAGAAGCGTTTTTATTTTTGTTGGTATTCATTAAAATCCTTTACAATTAATTAGAAACTCTCCATTATAATAGGCTTAGGCTTAGCTTAAATAGCGTTCAATTTTTGGATAACTAGGGGGGCTTACTCACAAATTTAGAGCCTTATTTCTCTAGCAAATTGAGCAACGCCCTTTTATATTCTAACGCTGTTGTTTCATCCTTGCCTTCAAAGCGGCTGACTAAATACGGGGTGGTGTTGCTTGCACGAATAAGTCCAAAACCATGTTCAAAAACCACCCTCACGCCATCAATGCTGATTATTTCTTTGATTTTAGGGAAATGACTTGGCGGGTTTTTAAGCGTTTCTTGCAGGTTATGAATAATTTCAAATTTTTCTTCTTCGCTCACGGCGATTTTTTCTTCAGGCGTGGTGTAGGAATAGGGGAGGTTTTTAATGGTGTTTTCCAAATCGCTTGGGGTTTGTTCAAGCAGTAATTCTAAAGCCCTTAAGCATGCATAAAGAGCGTCATCATAGCCAAAATAGCGTTCTTTAAAAAAGATATGCCCGCTCATTTCAGCCGCAAAATGCGCATGGGTTTCTTTGAGTTTGATTTTTAAATTGCTATGCCCGGTTTTATACATGAGCGTCTTACCAAAAGTATTGATCGTGTTATACATCACTTGAGAGCATTTGACTTCGCCGATCACAAAGGGGGTGATGCCTTGAGCATGCAAACGTTTAGCGAATAAAATCGCTAATTCATCGCCCGCATAAATATGATGAGAGCTTAACATCGCAATCCTGTCCGCATCGCCATCAAAAGCAAAACCTATAGAAATAGCGTTTTCTTGCATGTGTTGTTCTAAATCTTGTAAGTTTTTCGCTTCGCTAGGGTCTGGGTGGTGGTTAGGGAAATTCCCATTAGGATCGCTATAAAGGCTGCTAAAATCAATGTTTAAAGCCTTTAAAATAGGCTCTAAGCCTAACGCTCCCACGCCATTACCAAAATCCAGGGCGATTTTGTATTTAAGGTTTTTTAAATGCTTAAAATCCTTGATTAAATAGCGCTGATACGCTTCTAGGGCATTGATTTTCT
The DNA here is from genome assembly GCF_030053225.1 of Helicobacter sp. 219-2. Taxonomy (NCBI): domain Bacteria; kingdom Pseudomonadati; phylum Campylobacterota; class Epsilonproteobacteria; order Campylobacterales; family Helicobacteraceae; genus Helicobacter; species Helicobacter sp. 219-2. The sequence goes on from NZ_JASGBS010000001.1 coordinate 192,987, forward strand.
CTGGTGTTTCTTTTAGGGGTTTTATTTCATGCTTGGCGTTTAAAAGCGTGTTTTTTAAAGCTTGAATGTCCTTGCCATAAAACGGGTTTTGATTAAGCGTGATTTTAAAGCCGTTGTATTCTTTGGGGTTGTGAGAGCCAGTGATCATGATAGAATTGGGGCATTGGATGTTATCTATTTCATTAAAAGCCGCAAAATACGCTACCGGTGTGGGGATTAGCCCTAAATCATACACTTTCAAGCCGCTTGATTGTAACCCCGCACTCAAAGCTTCAAAAAGCGATCGCCCATGCACCCTGGCGTCATGCCCTACAAACACGCTTTTATCGTATTCTCGCATGATTTTCCCTAACTCCACGCCGATACTAAAGGCGTTCTTTTCATCTAAAGTGGTGGGGTAAATGCCTCTAATATCATATTCTCTAAAAATGCTAATGTCCATGTTATGACTCCTTGTTTTTGAATAAATTTAAACCCTGTTCGCATAAATTTTGCCATGCGTTTGTTTGATCTTTTTGTTTTAACTGAACGCATTTTTCTAAACTGGCTCTGGATTTTGCTTTTTGATGGGTTAGATCCAGTAAGCCAGATTGCAAGTATAAGGCTTTTTGGTGATCTTCTAAAGAAAGCCTGCGATTTAAAAGCTTGTCTAGCGTTTCTAGCGCTTTTAAATAGTCTTTGGTGGTTCTGTAAGCGTCAATAAGGGCAAATTCGCTAAAGGGCGTGTAAGAATAGTCCTTATAAGCGTCTTGGAGTTTGAGTAATCTTGTGGCATAAATTTTGACGCTTTTAGGGTCTTTTTCATTTTCTAGCAATTTAAAATAAACCAACGCCATGCGTCTATCGTCTTTGAAATGCTTTTCTAAAAACGCATACAAATTGAGGGCCAATTCTTTTTCATTGTTTTGCATGTAATCTGAAAATAAAACAAAAGCAATATCATAAAATTCTTTTTTATCCAAGCTTTGAGCGAGAGTTAAAGCGTCTTTAGAGGCCAGAGTGGAATTTTTAAAATCCCCTAAGCGGTAGTAATTGCGCCCCAAACGATAAAGCCATACCAATTTCTCGCTAGGGGTTTTAGCCGCTTTTAAAGCGTTTAGGGCAATGATTTGCGCTTTTTCTTTGAGCGATGCGAAATACAAGCAATCAAAGGCTTGGATTTCTTCTTTGGGGCTGAATGCAAAGGCTGTGATCTGGGATAAATATTTTAAGGCTTCTTCACAACGATGATTCTCTAGTGGGGTTTTAGCAAGGATATTGAGCGTTTTTTGGATCAAAGGGGAATCTTTGGGCAAATTTTTTTGCATGCTTAACACTTCAGCATAACGCTTATCTTCAAACAAGAGTTGGGCTTTCAATTCTAAAGCCTTTAGGGCTTCACTAGAATTAGGGAAACTTTGAATGATTTTGTCATAGCGGGCGATTTTTTCTTGCGTGTTCCCCTCCATTGAAAAAAGGGCTTTTTCATCGCGCGCTCTAACGACAGAGGCCTTATCCAATTCCGCATGATCTTGCAAATATTGCAGATTGTAAAGATGGGCGTTCTTAAAGTCCTTGATCCTTGCATACAACGCCCCTAAATCATAAAGCGCTTGCTCTTTAGCTTTCAAATCATCATCTTGATTGAGAAGCAAGTGAGCGATTTCAATCGCACTTGCATTCATCTGGTTTTTTTTCAATAACTTGAGCAAATCTAGGGCTGATTCGCTATGCATAGAAATATAATCAGGGTTGGATTGAACCACCTTATCAATGAGGTATTTAGCGTTATTAAAATTTTGATAGTTTATCTCTGCTTCAGCCCAATTAAGAGCGATTTCGCTCGCGCTCTCTTTGTCTTTAGCGTTAGAAAAAGCTTCTTTAAAAAGCATACTAGCGTTGCTTAAATTAGAGGCATTAGCCGCTTCAATGGCTAAACGCATTTGGGCTAAAGGAGCGTAGCGGGAGTCTTTGTATTCTAAAAGAATGCGTTTGTAATAGCGCATGGCCTGTTTGTAATTGTTGTTTTCGTCTAAAGCTTTGGCGACATAGTATAACACTTCAGGGATACTGGGATCAGTCGGGTAATTTTTAATCCACTTGGCGCCAATGTCTATGAGTAAGGATTTTTTAATGCCTAATTGGCCTAATGCGATAATTTCTAATAAATACAAATCTTTTTTAAAAATCGTTTGAGGGTAGTTTTTAAACGCGCGGCTAATCGTGCGCAAAGCGTCAAAATAGGCTTGCGAATTGATTTGTTTTTTAGCTTCTAAATAAGCGTTTAAATCATAGCCCTTTGTGGTGAGTAGGGGTTTGTTATTCACATCTAGCTCTTGAATGATAGGGGTTTGAGCGTCTTTAATGACAATGGGGAAATTCAAGCCTTTTGGAGCGTTGTTTTTTTCACTCAAAAAAGGGATATTTTGATCATAGCCTATGATTTGCCACATTCTGGCTTTAGGATCGTTTTCCACAAAAAGGGGGATCGCTTTTTTATAATCCCTGTCAAAAGAAAAAAGGGTGAGCCTTCGCATCACTTTGGGTTTGATGTGTAAAATGAATTGTTGCTGGCGCATAGAATAGGTGATATGGAAAAAAGCATTTTCTAAAGGGGTAAAGCCCTCCTTAGGGATAGAGTCTATCACGCATTCTATGGGGCGTTTAGCGCGTATAATGGATAAAGACGCTTCAATCCCGCTTGGCGGTTTTTCATTAGCATAAAAACAAGAAAACGCCTTGTTGTGTCGTAAGGTTAAAACAGAAAAATCTTCCCCCCCTTCCTTGCCTTGCGTGAGCGTGAGGCTTAAGGCGTTGAGAGAATGGGAGAGCAAACTCACGCCCATTAAAAGAAAGATTTTTGACTTAAGCCACAAACTCTAAAAGCCCTCGCATCATAAAAACAGAGAACAAGCACGCTAACGCCATGGCAATAATGACTGCATAAATGGGCATGGTAGCGTTTTGGGTGTAAATATCGTTTTGAGCGTAGCTTTGTAAGGGCTTATTGAAAAACATCGCCACGAGCCAACGGAAATAATAAAACGCAGCCACCGCGCTATTAACTAACATCACCACCGCTAAAAGAATGTGATTGCTCTCTAAAGCGCTTTCAACGGCTAAAAATTTCCCCCAAAACACGCTAAAAGGCGGAATCCCTGCAAGCCCAAAAACAAAAATAGCGCCTAAGATCGCCACTAAGGGGTGGGTTTTAATAAGGCCGTTGAATTTAGAATAGGGGTGATCGTAGCGTTCATCCCATGTTTTTTCCCGGCTTTTTAAGAGCCATAAAAGGCCAAAAGCCCCAATGTAAGTGAAGGCGAACATGAACCAATAAACAAACATCGCTTGTTGGCTGTCTTGAGTGTGGATAAACACGCACGCTAAAGCGAACCCAGAATGCGAAATGGAGCTATAAGCGAGCATTCTTTTGACATCTTCTTGCCATAAAGCAATGAAATTAGGGATGGTGATAGTCATAAGAATGAGAGCGTAAAAAATGTCTTCTACCCAAGCGGTGCGAGTGTCTATAAACGCTCCAAAAAGGCGAGTCGCTACCACAAAGCCAGCGATTTTAGGCACAATGGAAATATAGCTCGCAAAGACCGGGTTATTGCCCTCATACACATCAGGCATCCAGGTATGGAAAGGCACTAAAGAAACCTTAAAGCCAATCGCTCCAATCAAAAAGATAGCGCCCATCGCAAAGAGCATGGGGTTTGTGATGCCTTCAGTGTGTAAGTATAGGGTAATGACTTCAAGATTCAAGCTCCCTGTGAGGAGGTAGAAAGCCATCGCCCCCATAGCAAAAAACGCGCTCGCCATCGCCCCCATAGTGAAATATTTGATCCCTGCTTCTAAGCCGTAGCGTTTATCGCTCAACGCCATCAACACACAAAGGGGTAAGGACGCTGTTTCTAACCCGATAAGGATTAATAATAAATGGTTGCTTGAAACCATGAATTGAAAGCCAGCGACAATAAACAAGTATAGGGAATAAAATTCAGCGGTCTGAAATTCGTTGAAGCGCTCTTTGGAAAGGGCTAAGAAAATGAGCAAGAAGGCTGAGATCAAGACAATGCTTTGAGAGATGAGCGAGAGAGTATCCAAGCTCAAAAACCCAAAAAAGGCGTTTTCTTGATCTTCTAATCCTAAAACCACCAAAAAATCCAAAACCAAAAAGAGCATGCATAAAAACACATTCAAATTGCGTGAAAACCTGGAAGTGAAAGCGTTGATTAAGAGCGTGAAAATCCCCCCACACACCAACACCAGCATGGGTAAAATGCTCTCAAAATTAAAGCTGTCAAAAGAGATGTGGAGACTATCTATTAACATAAGAAACCTCTTTTATCTTAGTATCCAATGAACCTAAAAAAGGGAGCGAGCGGATTTCTATCACTTCTAAAAGCTGCCTAGAGCCTTGCTCAATCGGTTTTAAAAGCGCTTTAGGATAAATCCCTAAAATTAAGATCAAAGCTAAAATCACGCTTAAAACCCCTACCTCACGAGCGTTCAAATCTTCAAACACGCTTATTTGATTGTTCCCGGTTTTCAAATTGCCAAAGAAGACATCTTTATATGAAGTGAGCATGTAAATCGCTGACAGAATAATGCTTGTTCCGGCAATGATAGCTAAAAGAGGGTAGGTGGCAAAAAACCCTAATAAGCTTAAAAACTCTCCCACAAAGCCAATGCTTAAAGGCATGCCCACATTCGCCATTAAAACGATCATAAAAAAGGCTGCAAAAATGGGAGCGCTTTTAGCGACTGATCCAAAGCGAGCGATTTCTAAACTGCTGGTGCGCTCTTCTAAGATACCAGCGAGTAAAAATAATCCCATGACGATAACGCCATGCGCAAACATCATAAATACCGCCCCTGAAATCCCTTCAATATTGAAAGAAAAAACCCCAAGCACCACGACTCCCATGTGTGAGAACGAGCTATAAGCGATGAGGGTTTTTAAATCTTTTTGAGCGTAGGCTAGAAAACCTCCATAAATGATCATGCAAAGTGCTGCAATGGCTATGGGGGTTAAATAGATTTCTGAAAGCTCAGGAAAAAGCGGGAGCAAGAAGCGTAATAAGGCGTAAGTCCCCATTTTAGAAAGCAAGGCTGAAAGCATGACAGAGCCTAAAGTAGGAGCGTTAGAATACGCATAAGGCAGCCATGTGTGCAAGGGAAAGAGCGGGATTTTAACCGCAATCCCTATTAAGAAAGCCACAAAGAGCCAGGTTTTAACCTCGCTAGAAAAGTTCAATTGATACCAGTCTAAAATATCAAAACTCATCATGCCGTAACTATTCGCATAGTCATGCCCGATGTATAAAATGCCTAAGAGCATGCATAATGACGCTAAAAAGGTGTAGAGAAAAAACTTCATGCCAGAATAGATTTTATGGTTACGGCCAAAACGACCGATGAGGTATAAAACCGGCAAGAGCGAGATTTCCCAAAAAGCGTAGAAAAAGATCATATTAAGAGAAGAAAACACGCCCATCAAAATCCCCTCTAACAACAAAAGACAGATCGCAAAGTCTTTACGATGCTCTTTGACATAAATCACGCATAATAACACCACGATAGCGTTTAAGAGCAACAAAAAGAGCGCGATGCCATCAACACCCACATGGTAATTCACGCCAATTTGATAGATCAATTCCTTCATTTCTTCAAACTGCATGCCGGCTGTTTGAATATCAAACCCATGCCACAACAACAAGACCAATAACAATTCAATCAAAGCGATGACAATCGCATACGCCCTACTCGCTTGATCGCTCATAAAGAACGCTAATAGCGTGCTCAGCATGGGGAAAAAGATCACCACGCTTAAAAGATGCGCATGTAAAAACTGCATTTCTTATCTCCCAAAAAAAGCTACAAACGCTAATAAGATTAAAACCCCGGCCACCATGAAGCGTAGCATGGAAGTTAAATTCCCGTCTTGACTGATCCTAAACACACGCCCTATAACAAAAACGCTTCTTCCTATAGCATCCACTATCGCATCAATGATCCTTAATTCCACGACTTGGTGCAAGAATGAAGCGATGGCGCTAAAAACTTTTGCAATCCCTTGATAGAGCTTGGGGATATAGTATTGGTTGAGCAAGAGCTTGTATAAAAAGCCCCCCTCTTTTTTGGAAGTGATACCATTTTTATATTTAAATATGGCATAGGCGATGCTTAATAACACCGCTATGGTGGTGATGCTGATTAAAAGAACGAGCGGGACGGGATACTCTTCAGTGCTAGGGATCACTTGAGAGATGAAATGAAAAAACGGCTCTTCAAAAAATCCGGCAATGATCGCTAAAACCCCTAACGGCAGCATGCTTAAAAGCATGAAATTTTGAGCCTCATGGGGGTGGTTGATGGCGTGCTGTTTGGGCGCAAAAAACACAAGCATGATGAGCCTGAAGCTATAAAAAGCGGTAAAGATCGCCCCGATTAGAAGCGCAAACCATAAAATATGGTGGTGCATCCCAAAAGCCACTTCTAAAATTTTGTCTTTAGAAAAGTATCCTGCGAAAGGGTAAATCCCGCACAAAGCCACTGAACCTATGATCATAAAGATAGCTGTGATCCTCATAGGCTTGTATAAAGCACCCATTTTAGTAATATCCAGATTGTCTTCCATCGCATGCATGACATTCCCTGATCCTAAGAAAAGGAGGGATTTGAAAAACGCATGCGTAAAGAGGTGGAAAAGCGCGATCGCATAAGCCCCAAGACCGGCCGCTACAAACATATAGCCTAATTGAGAAAGCGTGGAATAAGCTACAATGCGCTTTAAATCCTTATTGACTAAAGCCATGCTCGCTCCAAAAAGAGCCACAAACGCCCCTAAACATGCGATAAAATAACCCACTTCAAACACCGCACTATACAAAGGATTGGCTCTGATGACTAGATACACCCCAGCGGTTACCATCGTCGCTGCATGGATGAGCGCGGACACAGGGGTAGGCCCCTCCATAGCGTTGGCTAACCATGTGTGCATAGGGAATTGTGCGCTTTTCCCCATAGCGCCAATGAAAAGAAACACGCTAATGTAAAAGAGCATGGAATAATCGGCGTTATTGAGCATGCTAAAGACTTCTTTATACTGGAGGGTGCCAAAATTCCAAAAGATCAAAATAATCCCCATGAGCATGCCTAAATCCGTGATTCGATTCATCACAAAGGCTTCAATAGAAGCGTTATTCGCGCTTGATTTATGATACCAAAAGCCAATGAGCAAGTAAGAGCATAGCCCCACCCCTTCCCAACCAATGAAAAGCCCTAAAAAATTATCGCTCAACACCAGCACCAGCATGGAAAACACAAAGCCACTGAGGTAGGAAAAATAGCGGTTAAACCCTGCGTCATGCTCCATATAGCCTATAGAATACACATGCACTAAGAAAGAAACTAAAGTTACCACGACAATCATGACCGCATTGATATTATCCAGCATGAGAGAAAAGCCGACTTTAAAATTCCCTACCACGATCCAGTCAAACAAGTATTTTTCATAGCTTTGATTGTGCCATGCTTGAATGAAAAGAACCACAGCGCCAATGAAAGAAACCAGCACGCACAAAGAATTGAAAACGCCCACATGCAACGCTTTAGCTTTAGCCCCAAACAGCCCCGCATAAAGCGCGCCGATTAAAGGCAAAAATAACACCACTGACAGCAAAAAAGAATATTGCATGCTCAACCTTTCATAGCGTTTAAAGAATCAATATCTAAGCTCTTGAATTTCTTAAACCACAAAATCACCAAGCCCAAACCAATAGCCACCTCACTAGCGGCAATAGAGATAATAAAGAGCGCGAACATCTGCCCGTCTAAATTATGCGTGTATTTAGAGATCGCCACAAAACCGATATTGATCGCATTGAGCATGATTTCTGTAGAAAAAAAGAGCAACAGAATGTTTTTGCGTTTCAGCATGCCCGCTAAACCAATGCAAAAGAGCAACCCTGAAACAATCAAATAGTGGTTTAACCCTATCATAGAGATTCCTTTATAAATTGCGTGTGATTTTTCCCATGGATTTTTTGAATCCCTGTAGCGATGCCTCCAACCATAGCGACTAAAAGCATTAAAGCCGCCGCTTCAAAAGGGATGAGATAATTGGTAAAAAGCACATAACCAATGGCTTTAATGTTGGGGATTTGCGCATCAATAGCGTTGGAATTGACCTGATTAGAAAGGTTTTCGCCAATGCTAGGAGCGCTTAAAATCAAGGTGAGTAATAGCGCCACGCCAAATGAAAGCGCGCACAAGATTTTAGGGCTTTGCTTGCGTTCAATCACTTCTGCAGCGGAGTTGAAAAACATCATGCCAAACGCATACATCACAATGACCGCGCCCACATACACCGTGATTTGCACCACGCCCAAAAACTCAGCGTCTAGTAAAAAGAAAAAAGCGGAAATAAAAACCATGCTGCTAGCAAGAGCGGTAATGGCATAGAGGATATTCGTGGTGGTGATCACCACTAACGCCATGCTTAAAGTAAGGATCGCAAAGAAATAAAAGGCAATGGTTTCAAACATTTTCATCTCCCTTATTGCTTTCTGGGTTTGTTGGAGCTTCTTCTTTTGATTCTTCTTTTGAAGGCTCTTGGACATAATCTAAAGGGGTGGCTTGCATGCGTTCATTGTAATTAGGGCTTACCGCACCAAAGCCTAAAAACTCGGCATGCGAGCAGTTTTTAGCGTCTTGTTCGCTCGTTAGAAACTCGCTTTTAGAGCCGTATTGGGAGCGTTGGGTGCTGGCGTTTTCAAACCGATTCCCCATAACAATCGCTAATTCTGGGCAAACTTCTGCGCACAATCCGCAATAAATGCAACGCCCCAAATTGATCGTGTAAGAATCGATCTTTTTGCGGTTGTCTTCGCCCTTATGCGTGATGATCCTTATGCAATTGCTCGTGCAAATCTTTTCGCACAACCCGCAGCCAATACACCTTTCAGAGCCTGAGTCTAAAAGCCGTTGCAAATGATGCACCGCGCGATAACGAGGGCTTAAAGGGAGTTGCTCCATAGGGTAATGGATGGTTACGCTTGGGCTAAAAAATTCCTTGATCGTAAGCCCTAGCCCTTTGAATAGATCCAAACCCAAGCTCGTTTTAATGGTGTCTTTAAATTGCTCAGTCGCGCTATGGGCTTCGGCTCGTTTAGGAAGTTGCTTGTATTCTTGTTTGGCCATAAAACCTCCTTTAAATTAAAATGATAATGCCTGTTAGCACAATATTCAATAACGCTAAAGGCAACATGATCTTCCAACACATATTCATCAGTTGGTCTGGGCGCACATGCGGATAAGTCGCTCTAACCCACATGGATAAAAAGACAAAAAAGCCCGCTTTAATCAAAATCGCTATTCCTCCAGGGATAAAGCCCCATGCGTTAAACCCGCCAAAAAACACGATAGAAATCACAAAAGAAAAAGCGAATAAGTGCGCATATTCCGCTAAAAAGAACATGCCCCATTTCAAGCCGCTGTATTCGGTGCAATACCCTGCTACAATCTCGGCTTCATGCTCTAACAAGTCAAAGGGGGTGCGATTCAATTCAGCATAACTTGCGATCAAAAACAAAACAAACGCTAGAGGTTGCTTAAACACAAGCCAGTCTAAAAACCCACCGCTTTGGTAATTATTGATTTCCACTAAAGAGAGCGATCCTACCACCATTAAGGGGGCTAGAATGGTTAAAGTGCTGACCACTTCAAAGCTGAGCAGTTGGATCGTCGCTCTTGCTGAACCAATTAAAGAGTATTTGTTATTAGAAGCAAGCCCAGCTAAAATAGGCGCATAAATCCCTGCTGCACCCACGGATAAGAAAAACAAAAAGCCAATGTTAATGTCAGAAATAAGGGGCTTGATCTCATAGCCAAACAGAGTGAAATTAGGGAAAAAGGGGATAGGCGCCATGGACACAAACGCGCTCACCATCGCAATAATGGGCGCTAGCGTGAAAATGAACTTGTTAGCGCCTTGGGGGATAATGTCTTCTTTAGTGAAAAGCTTAATGCCGTCTGCTGCGACTTGCAAAAGCCCAAAAGGCCCCACATAACAAGGCCCTAAACGGCGTTGGAAGTAGGCTAACACTTTCCTTTCAATATAAGTGGCAAAGCCTCCTAAAGCCGAAAAAACAGCGACTAAAATCAAAATTTTAATCAAGGTTTCAATGATATAAGCGCTCATGCTTGCTCCTTTAAATCCACGCTATCAAACACGCCCTCTCTAAAAAAGCCAGAATGGTTTTTCAAAAGAGAAAGCGAGATAACAAACACCTCTTGATCCAAGCTTTCATCAAGATACAAAACGCCTGTTAATTCCTCTTCTTCTTTAGATAAAGTGATGCTTTGCCCCACTTCTTTATTCAATTTTTTTAAGAAAGCTTTAGACACATAGACACCGGCTTTTAATTGCAAATTCTCGCTTTTATTGGTAGCGTTATTGAATTGCGTTTCTGGGTATTTTAAATACGCGTTGAAAGCGATTTTTCCTTTTAAAGGCTTGATAGGCTCGCATTCTATGGCTTCGCATTCTTTAGCGCTCTTTTCAAAAGGGCTTGTTCCTAGCAGATAGCCTCTGTGGTTGACTCTGTCGTTAGTGAAATAGTTGGTTAGATGGTCAAATTCTATGGCTTTAAAGCCCGCTTCTGTAGGGAGTTTGTGGGTGCATTCTGTGAGGTTTTCTTCCACAAAGCCAAAGCCTTGCATAATATCGCTCAAATCATAGCCTTCAAACCTCAAAGCCGGTTTTAAGGGCAACACGCGCCCTTCAATATTAGTGATCGTGCCTTCTAGCTGGTTGAGACTGGGTAAAATAAAATCCACTTTGCTGAGAGCGTCTTTTCCAAAAACCCTATCATCGCTATTAATGGTGAAATCCCCTTGAGCGCGAATGCCTACAATTTTTTCATGTTCAAAAACTTCTTCGCTCAATTCACAAAGGGAAGCGATGCCTAAAGCGTTCGCGCTTGGGGGGATAAGAACGAGTTTAATAGCGCTTTTTTGGGCTAACAAACGCAACATTTTAGCGATATTGTGGGCTTGTTTATGGCTATAGATTTCTTCGCCAACCACTAGCAGAGTGTTATTTGATTTTTGCAAAAGAGCCAGAATTTTTTCATAAGTTTCTAAATTGATGCCCGCTTCTTCAAGCAACAAATAAGTGGTTTTGGTAGGGACTTCAACGCTTTCTTCTTTAGTCTCTGTTTTGTTTTCTTCTTGATTTTCTTCTTTTGGGGTGGCTGCTTCTGTTTTATCCTCTTCTTGATTTTCTGTTTTATTTTCTCCAACACTGCACCCTTGCTTGGCTTGTTCTAAAGCTTTTTTTCGCTCTTCTTCTAAGGCTTTAAGAGCCGCTTCATCTACAATGCTTTGCTTGGAATCTTCTAAGCTTTTTAGGGCTGCGCTTTCAATGTTAAGCATTTTTAAAAGCATACCTAAAAGGATTTCTTCAGCCCCCACTTCATGGGTGATGCAAAAAGAGCTTCGGCACAAATTCGCTAACGCGTTATCCTTAATAGGGTGCATAGCGATTAAAGAAGCTTTATTGAGTTTGAGGGCGTTATTGATGGCATAGCGCACCAAAGGGTTTTCTGTTTTGATAGAAGATCCTATCGTAATGACTAAATGAGAAGTTTTAATCTCTTCAACGCTGGGGCGTTTAACTTCGCCCAATACTTTTAAAAATTGTTGGAAATGATACGCTTCTTGATTGTAGATTTTAAAATCAAGCTTTTTCCTCAAACGCTCTATTAAAAACGCCTCTTCATTCGTAATGTCTCCTCCTATCCGCACCGCTTCGCATTCTTTGAGGGCGTTTTGCGCTTCTTTAAGATTAGTGCTGCCTTTAGGGCTAGAGCTCACATCAAAAGCGAAACGACCTGCCCCACAAATAGGGTTATGGTAAAAATCATTAAGCACTCTAAAAATTTTAGATTCTTCGCCTAGAGTATCAAAATGGCGCACATCATAAGAAATCAAACACCCGGCTGAGCAATGCGAACAAGTAGAATGGATCTTTTTTAGTTCCCATGCGTTAGCCGTGTAAGCGAAATCTTTATAGCTCAAAGCGCCCACAGGGCATACCGCAATGCATTCCCCGCAATCATAGCAAGGCACGCTACCCACAAAAGAAATAATGCCTTTTTGCTTACGACTCCACACGCTAAAAGCGTCTTTGGACATGCTGTCTTTAAATTTATCCGGAGCATGCAAATCGGCTTTAGTGGCTTTAAGGTTGTTTTCGCCCACATTGTCCTTGCAAGTGGTTACGCATCTTTCGCACATGATGCACAAATTGGGATCATACAAGGCTTTTGCCCATGAATCTAGCGCTTTAAAATCATCAGCCACCGCATAAGGTTGGTGCTCTACGCCGGTTAAATGCGTCATGTCTTGCAATTCGCACTCCCCGCTCTTGTCGCACACGCCACACTCTAGGGGGTGATTGACATCATAGGTTTGCATGATGCTTTTTCTTTCATCCATGAGCGTTTTGGTGTTAGTGAGGATGACGGCGTTGTTTTTGGCTTTCGTGTTGCAGCTATAAACCCGTTTGCCATCCATTTCAACCATGCACATTTTGCATGCGACTGTGGGCGAGCAACCGCTTAAATAGCAAATAGTAGGGATGTAGATCCCAGCGCTCCTAGCAGCCTCTAAAACGCTTTGTCCCTCTTGGCATTCAATCATTTTGCCATTGATATTCATTGTGATCATGAAATTCCTTGAGAGTGGGATAAAATAGGGATATAAGGGTAAGCGTCAAAAAACGCCCCCTCTAAAATCGCAATCAAACCCTTCAAATGGGGGCTTTCTTCTAACTCGCATTCTAGCGTTTTATTTGAAACTTGAAACCCCGCTTTAGAATGCTCGATCTTATTAGCGATCTTAAATTGCTTGGAAAAAGATAATTTGGGGGTTTCAAGGCTCTTGTAAGAAACATAGACAAACGAGCCGTTAGCCTCACTTATTCGCTCTAAAAACTCTAAATCTTTTGATTTAAGTTGCGATTCAAAAGGCAAAATGCCCTCTTTTAAGGCTGTTTCTAGCAGCCATTCTTGATCTTTAGAATCATAAAAAGTGGGGGTTGCGTTTGAATTATTGCAAGGGATATGCAAAATTTCTAGGTAATTTTGCAACTCGCTTAAAAGGGTGTATAAAAAGGCGCTATCCGCATGCTTAGTGATTTCTCTGTTTAAAACAAGCACCCTTTTTTTCGCTTTAATGATAAGAGCGATAAGTTCTTGTAATTCTTCTTCGCTCATGTTCGCTTCAGAGCTTAAATACCCCACATCAACCTTTTCTAAAACATGCCCTTTTAATTGGGAAGTTTTTTCTAAAATGTCCCTTAAAATCAAAGCCAAAACCGCCGCTTCCGTGTTGATTTCATACGACGCAAAAAGGCAATTTTCTTGCAAATCTCTTGTGTCTTGTAAGGGTCTTAATAGAGCGTAGGGGAGTTTTAGTTGGTTAATGTTTTCTAAAATCAATCGTTCATTTTCATTCAAACAAGCGTTTGAAAACCCTCCAAACAAAACGCACAAATCGCTTTTTTCTAAAAGGCTTAAGCTATCTTTTGTCATCTTGTAATGGATTTTAAACCCTTTTTTAAGGGATAATTTTTCTAAACAATAGGCTTCTTTCAAGCTAAGAGAAGAGCTTGCGATTAAGGGGGAATTTAAGGGGTTAAAGCCGCTCAAAATCAAGCCTTTTTTCTCACGACAATCGTCCAATCCGCTTGATTGAAACGCAAAGAATTGAGGAGCTCATGCCCTTTAGAGTGGATAAATTCAGCGCTCTTAGGGATATTAGAAAAATCCCCCACTTCAAACATGAAAATAGCGACTTCATTAGGTTGCATTTCTTTTTCAATCAATTCTTCTAAGCGTTCAAAAATACCCGCTTTTAAGGGGCGTAAATCAAAGCGTTTCATCTATCCACCTCGCCAAACACCGCATTGGTTGAGCCAATCACGGTTACTGCATCCGCTAAATATTGCCCCACTAAAATATCGCTTAAAGCCCCGATGTGATAAAAGCTAGGGGCTCTGATTTTTAATCTATGAGGGTAAGGCTCGCCCTCTGAATGGATAAAAAACCCTAATTCCCCTTTAGGGCTTTCTGTAGGTGCATACACTTCCCCAACGGGAGGGCGCATGCCTTGAGCCACTAAAACAAAATGCTGCATCAAGGCGTAGTTTTGCGTCATTATATCTTCTTTAGGGGCAGAAATATAATGCGGGTTTTGAGCCATGATAGGCGTATCGGTTTTAGCATACATGGGAATGAGCTGTTCAATGATGCGAATGCTTTCATCAATTTCTAACATATACAAACAATACCTGTCATAGCTATCGCCATAATTCCCCACCGGCACATCAAAATCAAGCTCTTTATAAAGCTCATAAGGTTCTTCTTTTCTAATGTCATAAGCGATCCCACTCCCTCTTAACATGATACCGCTCATGCCCCAGCTTTGCGCCATTTTGGGCGTTACAACGCCCACATTTTCCAAGCGCATCCGCCAAATGCGATTTTTATCCAATAAGCCTTGAATGAGTTTTTTGCATTCTCTCATTTCACCCAAGAACTTTTTTAAGCCTTCTAACCAATTAGGGGGTAAATCCAAAGGCACGCCCCCAATCCTTATAGCGTTATGCGTGAGCCTAGCCCCGCAATAATCCTCCATCAAATCCAAGCCGTATTCTCTCGTTTTAAACGCATACAAAAACACGCTCATCGCCCCCACATCTAAAGCATGCACGCTGATAAAAAAGATGTGTGAGATCATGCGGTTAAGCTCTAGTAAAATCGTGCGGATCACTTGCGCCCGACGAGGGATTTCTAAATTGAGCAAGGTTTCTACCGCATGCGCGTAAGCGTAATTGTTGCTGGTAGAAGAAGTGTAATCCAATCTGTCGGTAGTGGGCATGTATTCGTTATAGGTCATGTTTTCGCCTAACTTTTCACAGCCTCTATGCAAGTAGCCAATTTCAGGGGTAGCCTTAATGATTTTTTCGCCCTCTAATTCCAAAATCAAGCGCAATTGCCCATGACTGCTAGGGTGTTGGGGGCCAAAGTTTAAAATCATTTGGTTGTCGTCATGTTCAAAAATGATGTTTTCAAACTGAGGGTTGAGTTTCGTGAAATTTTGAGCCATTTTATAGCCTCTTTTTTAAGATAGTGGGGGCGATTTTGTGCAAATCTTTGACAAAAGGGATTTTCTTAAACGCATGCTTTTCTTCTGTTTCTTTTAATTCTTCGCCCTTGCCTTGCTCATAGCCAATTTTGGCGAAATTGAAAGTGTCTTTTTCATCCACTCTCGCGCTGTCTCGTTGCTCTTTACCCACCACTTCTCGGTATTCTTTACCAAAAATTTTATCCACTTCATACCATTGGGCGAATTCATCGCCTTTGAGCGGATAGGAACGCAATAAAGGGTGGCCCACCCAATCATGCGGCATGATAAGGCGTTTCAAATAGGGGTGTTTGTCAAACACAATACCAAGCAAATCATACGCTTCCCTCTCGCTCCAATTAGCCGATCGGTATAAAAAACTCAAAGAATCCACGCTTTCATTAGGCAACAGAATGCATTTTACGCGCACCCTACGGCGGTTTTTACAGCTATCGCTAAAACCCACAAATTGATAAAACAATTCAAAATGCCCTTTTTTAGCGCACAAATCTATCGCGCTCATTTCGCTCAAACACTCATAACCCAAATGCCTTAAAGTCGTAGCGACAGAAAAAATATCGTCTTTTTTGATCCAAAACACAGCCGTGTTAGTTTCTATAAATTTGTCTAAAACCTCATGCTTGTAAGAAAGGTGGTTGTAAATGACTTCATAAGCGCTACCCTCTAAATATTTTTTAGGGGTGGGTTCTATGATTTTATAGGGGTCATGCTGGCGCGATTGTTTTTGCACATCTTCATAGGGGGATTGTTTTCTTACCATCACACCAACCTTTTAGGAGCGTCTTGTTTGATCGCTTTAGAGCGTCTGATTTTATCTTGCAAAACCATAAGAGCGTATTGTAAAGTTTCTGGGCGCGGCGCGCAACCGGGCAAATAAATATCCACAGGAACTACCCTATCTGCTCCTTGAACGGTCGCATAAGTGTTAAACATCCCACCCGTGTTAGCGCAACTCCCCATAGAAATCACCCATTTAGGCTCAGGCATTTGATCATAAAGCCTGCGCATAAATTCGGCATGTTTTTTAGTGAGCGTGCCAGCGATGATCATCACATCAGATTGCCTGGGGCTCGCTCTAAAAATCGTGCCAAACCGGTCAAAATCAAACCTTGAACCCCCTGTCGCCATCATCTCAATCGCACAACACGCCAAGCCATAGGTTAAAGGCCAAAGCGAATTAGAACGCCCCCAATTCAATAATTTATCCAAAGTGCTTAGAACAACTGGTGCTTGTTGCATTATTTCACCTCTAATTTTTGCCAACTCAAAGCGTTTCGCTTTAAAGCGTAAATAAAACCAATGGTTAAAAAGAAGACAAAGCCTAGCATTTCAACGAGTCCAAACAAGCCTAATTTTTTAAAACCGATCGCCCAAGGGAACATGAAAACGATTTCTACATCAAATAAAATAAAAAGCATGGCCATGATATAGAAATGATGGGACACTCTATTAGGCTGTTTGAGAGCCACAGGCCCGCATTCATAGGGAGCAAGCTTGAGCTTTTCGCCCTTTTTTTGAGCCATTTTACGGCTTAAAAACCTTTGAATCCTTAAAGTCAAGTTAAACACCCAAAAGGTGAATACCAGCAAAACAAAAACGCCAAAATAGGGGTGATTCAATGCTTCTGTGGCTTGTTGCATCAGACTCTCAAACTCCTTTAACTATTAGCAAATGACAAAGCCAATTAAACCATGTTTTTGCTAATCGTTAGCTGAAAAAATAAAAATTATTTTAGCATCTTTTTAGCATCTCTTAAGAGGCTATTTCTATGAGTTTGGGCGTTAAATCTTGCATGGCATGCACCGCGCTATCATTAATGCATTGGACATTCTTAGGCAAATGGGCGTTTTTAGCCTTAGGGTCAATGTAATAAATGAGAGCGTCTTTGTGCGCATGCGTGTAGAGACTAGCAGCGGGATAGACTTGCAAAGAAGTGCCAATGATGATTAAAAGATGCGCTTGTTTGACTAAAGAAATCGCTTCTTCAAGCAAAGGCACCGCTTCGCCAAACCACACAATATCAGGGCGTAATTGCGATTTGTCTTTGGCCAAGTCGCCTAAATTCAAATCCTTTTCCCACCTATAAACCAAATTCGGATCTTTTTCGCTGCGAACGCTTAATAATTCCCCATGCAAGTGCAAAATGCGAGAAGAACCCGCCCTTTCATGCAAATCATCTACATTTTGGGTGATGATATTAACCTGATAGTGTTTTTCCAATTCCGCTAAAGCCTTATGGGCCTTGTTTGGATAAACTTCAAAAAGCTGTCGGCGCCTTTGGTTGTAGAAATCCAACACCTTTTGCGGGTTCTTTTTCCAGCCATAAGGCGAGGCAACTTCCATGATGTCATGCCCTTCCCACAAGCCATCAGCATCTCTAAAGGTTTTAATCCCGCTTTCTGCTGAAATGCCAGCCCCGCTTAGGATCACTAAATTTTTCATGTTTCCTCCTTGATGATTTCAATATGAGTGCCACTGAGTTTGTCATGCAAAAAAAACTTAAAAATAAAAGGTGCAACAAACCCTATGAGTAACCCCATGCTCAACACCCACAAAACAAACCGCCACAAAGCTAAAAAAAAGCCCACTTCTTTGCGATTGTTTTTGACTAATTTAAACTGAGCGTAACGCATGCCAGGGCTTTGGGATTTAAAAGCGATAAAAAAGCTGTGCGTTAGGGCGTAAAAAAGCAAGCATAAAAAAATCGCACTCTGGTTTTCCCTAAAATCCTTCGCGCTCCCTAAAATCGCATAGGTCATTATGTAAAGCATGGGGGTATAAATCATAAAAATATCGGTGATAAAGGCCTTTAAGCGCAAAGAGAGATACAGCCCCTTTAAAGGGCTTTCTAACGCTTGCTTTTTTTTGGGGGTTTTATTTTTTTTGGTTTTTTTAGTTGCCACGACTTCCCGGTTTTATAGCAGTACTAGTAGCGCATAAAGGGCAAGAGCTGGGCTTGTGCATGTCAAAAACAAAATCTTCTAAAGCAAAAAGGGGCAAATGGCTAGGCAAACACGCACCCTCTTGGGCTTTTAAATGAGAATGAACGCGCTTGCAAATGCCCCGATTAGCTAGAGCGCCAAAAGCCACGATTTGAGCGCCCTTTTCTTCTAAAACTTTAGCGCATTCCATAGCGGATTTTCCCGTAGTGATAATATCCTCACACACTAAAATTTTTTCGTTTTTTTTGACTTCAAAACCACGCCTTAAAGCCATAATATTATCCACCCTTTCAGTGAAAATAAAACGCACGCCCAAAGCCCTTGCAAGCTCATACCCAGCCAAGATCCCCCCAATAGCCGGCGAGCACACGCATTCAATATTCAAACGGGCTTCTTGGATCTGTTTGGCTAATTCTTTGGCTAATTGTTCGGCCAGTTTGGGATCTTCTAAAACTTTAGCGGATTGCAAATAATAATTAGAATGAAACCCGCTACTGAGTAAGAAATGCCCCTCTAACAGCGCTTTAGCGTTTTGATAACATGCCTTAATATCCATGGTTTAGACCTTTAAAATCGCATCTTCTTTGTTTTTCACGCTTTCATCAATTGTTTTAATGGCTTCATCGGTGATTTTTTGGATCTGCTCTTGGGCTTTTTTGCTTTCATCTTCGCTGATTTCTTTGTCTTTTTCTAATTTTTTTATCTTGTTGTTAGCGTCTTGGCGGATATTTCTTACAGCCACTTTAGCCTTTTCACCCATCGCTTTGGCGTCTTTTGCGATGAGTTTTCTTTGCTCGGTTGTCATGGGCGGGAAAAAAAGCTTGATCGTTTCGCCGTCGTTATTAGGATTCACGCCGATATTGGCTTCTTGAATGGATCTTTCAATTTCTTTGAGCAGGTTTTTTTCCCATGGGCTGATTTGAAGAGTGGTCGCATCTAAGCTCATCACGGAGCCGACTTGATTTAATGCCGTGGGCGTGCCGTAATAATCCACTTTGATGTGATCTAAAATATTGACTGAAACTTTCGCGCTCCTTAGAGTGGAAAAATCTCTATTTAAAGCTTGAATGCTTTTTTGCATTAGATCTTTGGTTTCGTTGTAAATGGCTTGTAACATTATTTTTCATCCTTTTTTTGGTTGGTGTGGGCGTTGGTTTGTGTGTGCGTTTTAGGCTTTTGGTGGGTGGTTGGGGGCGTTTTTGTATCCTCTTTGGTCTTTCCAACGCCCTTTATATTATTCTCTTTATTCTCTTTTTTGGCACCATTTTTTTCATTCTGTTTGGGGCTTTCAATAAAAGGCGCTTTGGCTGGCTCTTTAGGAAGTTCGTTGGGCGTTTGTTTGGGCATTAAAGGATTAGTGGGGGCTTGCTCTAAAGGGTTGAGCGTAGGGTTTAGTGTGGGATTGAGTGTGGGGTTAAGCGTGCCGGTGGCAGGGACTAAGGGCGAAAGCTCTTTGTTGGTTTTGGTTTCATCTAAAATGCTTTTGCCGTATTCTTTGTTGTAAAAATAGCCCAAAGCGATGGTGTTGGCAACAAATAACAGCCCTAAAAACATGGTCAATTTCGCCATAAAGCTCGCAGGCCCTTTAGCGCCAAATAAAGACTCATTACTCCCGCTATAAGCCCCTAAGCCGATGCTAGAACTTTTTTGCAACAAAACCACCACCACAATCAATACCGCTAAAACAATTTGTAAGCCTAACAGAGCACTCGTCATAAACACTGATTCCTTAAATGCCTAAAATTTAGAAAAAATTACCATTAATCCTATCTAAAATTTGCTAAGAATACACTAAAATTTAGTTTTAATTTCAAGCGTGGCGCATTAAAGGCGGTGGTGTTGGACTCTTTTCATTCATTCAATCAGCTTGCATTCAATCAGCATGCATTCAATAAGCATGCCAAAACTTATCACCTCTTCGCTCATATCCAGCAACAAATCGCTATCTGTCTTGTTCAATTGTTAAAACAAAAACATTACGCTAAAGTTTTGGATCTAGGATCAGGGAGTGGGGCTGTTTTTAACGCTTTAGAGCGGCAAAATATTTTGATTGAAGACTTTATCGCTTTGGATAATTCTATAAACATGCTCAAATTACACCCCACGCATTCTATTAACATTCAAAAAATCTCTTTAGAGCATGCGGATTTTGAAAAACATGTTTTTTGCGATTACGATCTGGTTGTGTCTTCTTCTTCTTTACAATGGGCAAAGGATTTAAAAAGCGTTTTAGAAAAAATCGCTTTTTTTAGTAAGGAGGTTGCTTTAGCTATCCATACGGATTTTAGTTTGCATGAAGTGCATGAGTTTTTAGGCACGCCTTCGCCTTTAAGGGATCTCAAAACGCTTAAATCTTTAATCAAAAACGCTTTTAAAAACTTTCAAATAGAATTGGAAAACAAGCGCTTCGCTCTTTATTTCAACCGCAAACAAGACGCTTTGAATTATCTTAAAAAATGCGGTCTTTTGGGGGGTTCAACGCTGAGCTTCAAGCAAAAAAAACATTTTTTTCAAAACATGGCGTTTGAAAAATTGAGCTATGAAGTGTTACTCTTTTCTGGGATCAAGCGTTCTTAAAAACTAAGATAAATTAAAATATTAAAATTAGGTGGTTACAATAAACGCTAAACTAATGAGCGAGAAACAACATGCACAAAAAACGAGTCTTTTCAGGCATCCAACCTACTGGGCAAATCCATTTGGGCAACTATTTAGGAGCGATCAAGCATTGGGTAGAGGCGCAAGATGAATATGAAAACCTTTTTTGCGTCGTCAATTCGCATGCGATCACCCTGCCCATAGATCCTATATTTTTAAAATCCCAAAGCTATGAGCTGGTCAAATTGCTTTTGGCTTGCGGGATTAATCCTAAGCAATCGGGGTTATTCATTCAAAGTGAAATTGATGAGCACCCGGCTTTAGCATGGCTATTAAATTGCCAGGTGTCTATGGGGGAAATGCAAAGAATGACGCAATTCAAAGACAAGTCTTTAAAAAACCCTAAAAGCGTGAATGTGGGGCTTTTCAATTACCCTATTTTAATGGCGTCAGATATTTTATTATACCAAAGCGATTTAGTGCCAGTGGGCGAAGATCAAAAACAGCATTTAGAACTCACACGAAACATTGCAGAAAAATTTAACAGGGATTTTGGGAGTTGCTTTAAAGTGCCAGAGCCTTTGATCGCTAAAGTGGGGGCAAGGGTTATGGGGCTAGATGATCCAAAAGTGAAGATGAGTAAATCGCATCAAGGGGCTAACCATGCGATTTTTCTTTTAGATGAGCCGGATATTATTGTAAGAAAAATCAAAAAAGCGGCCACTGATTCTACGGGCGTTATTGCATTTGATGAAAAAAGAGAGGGCGTTTTTAACCTTTTAAATATCTACATGCTTTTAAGCAACGAAAGCCCAGAAAACATAGAAGAGCGTTTCAAAAATAAGGGCTATGGGGATTTCAAAAAGGAATTGGCTGAAGTAGTGATCCAGGCTTTAAAACCCATCCAAGAAAGATACAAAGAAATCAGCGACGATGAAGTGAAAGCCGTTTTAAATGGCGGCGTCAAAAAAGCCAGGCCTTTAGCGCAAACGACTTACCAAAAGGCTAAAGAATTGATGGGGTTGGTTTAGATGAAAATTTTGGGTTTATGGTTAGGGGTGTTTTGTTTCCTTAAGGCTACGCCTTATTTATACTTGGGCGAAGAGCCTAAATATAAAGACAATTTCACGCATTTTGAATACGCTAACCCTAACGCTAGAAAAGGCGGTGTCTTAAGGAATGACGCTATAGGGACTTTTGATAGCCTTAACCCTTTTGTGCTTAAAGGCACTAAAGCTGAAGGCTTGGATTTGATTTATGACACTTTAATGGTGCAAAGTTTGGACGAACCTTTTGCCGAATACCCCTTAATCGCTAAAGACGCAGAAGTGGCTAAGGATAACAGCTATGTGATTTTTACCTTAGACAAAAGAGCGAGATTCAGCAATAACGCTCCCATTTTAGCGAGCGATGTGAAGTTTAGTTTTGATACGATAATGGAATTAGGATCGCCTCTCTATCGGCAGTATTACCAAGATGTTAAAAAGGCGGTTATTTTAGACAAGCACCATGTTAAATTCATTTTCAAAACCACTGAAAATAAAGAGTTGCCTCTCATTTTAGGGCAGTTGCAAATCTTTTCCAAAAAAGCGTTTCAAAAGGATTATTTCACCAAAAACCCTTTACTCATTCCTGTTTCTAGCGGCCCTTATGTGATCGCTTCTTTTGATGTGGGCAAGAAAATCACCTACCAAAGAAACCCTAATTATTGGGCGAGGAATTTGCCTAGCAGAAAGGGGCAATTCAATTTTGATGAGGTCAAATTTGAGTATTATAAAGACGAAACCATTGCTTTACAGGCTTTTTTAAGCGGAGCGTATGATTGGCGCATTGAAAGCACGGATAAGGTTTGGGCTAGGGGCTATGTGGGGAAAGCTATAGACAATAAAAAAATCACGAAGTATTTGATAGCCCATAAAATGCCAAGCGGCATGCAAGGGTTTTTCTTCAACACGCGCCGAGAAATTTTTAAGGATAAAAGGGTGCGTGAAGCCTTATTTTATGCGTTTGATTTTGAATGGGCGAATAAAAATTTGTTTTTTTCGCAATACAAACGCACCACCAGTTTTTTTAGCAATTCTATTTATGCGTCCCCTCCTCTTCCAAGCCCTGAAGAAAAAAATCTGTTAGCCCCTTATGAAAAGAGTTTAGATGAAAGGGTTTTTAAAGAGCCTTATGTCGTGCCTAGAACCGATGGGCCTGATGTTTTGGGCTATAATTTGAGGGAAAATTTAAAATACGCCCAAAAGCTTTTAGAAAGCGCGGGCTTTTCTTACAAAAACATGCGTTTAGTGGATAAGAATAACAAGCCGTTTAGTTTCACTTTGCTTTTAAACAGCCCGGCCTTTGAAAGACTGGCTCTAGCCTTTGCTAAAAACTTAAGGGTGTTAGGGATTGAAATGAAAATCCAAAGAGTGGATTTAAGCCAGTATGTCAATCGGGTCAAAAGCTATGATTTTGACATGATTGTAGGAGTGATTGGCCAATCGTCTTTCCCGGGTAATGAGCAACGCTTTTATTTTGGCTCTTTGAGCGCTAAAGAAAAAGGCTCAAGGAATTATGCGGGGATCTCTAGTAAAGCGGTAGATGATTTGATTGAAAAAATCATTAACGCTAAAGATTATAAGGAGCAACTAGCCGCCATTCAAGCGATGGATAGGGTGTTATTGTGGGGGTTTTATGTGATACCGCATTTTTATTTACCTAATTACAGGATCGCAGCGTATAATTACATTGGCATGCCTGAAATCAGCCCTAGCTATGGATTTTCGCCGTATTTGTGGTGGGTAAAAAAAGAAAGGGGTCTTCAATGATTGCTTATATTCTTAAACGCTTGCTTTTGATTATCCCTACTTTATTAGCCATCATGACTATTAATTTCTTTCTGATCCAATCAGCTCCTGGAGGCCCTATAGAGCAGATGATGGCTAAAATCAATAACACGCAGTCCAAAGAGATTCAAGGCGTTGTTAAGGATCGCACTTATAGGGGATCTCAAGGGTTGGAGAGCGATTTGATAGAAAATTTAAAAAAACTCTATGGTTTTGACAAGCCCATAGGGGAGCGCTACCTTCTCATGCTCAAAAAATACGCGCAATTTGATTTTGGGGAGAGCTTTTATCGCCAGATTAAAGTGATAGATTTGATTAAGGAAAAATTGCCCGTATCCATTTCGTTAGGGCTTTTTAGCACGCTTTTGATTTATCTTATTTCTATCCCTTTAGGGATTTTTAAAGCCAAACGCAATAACGAGCCTTTAGATGTGCTAAGCAGCGTGGTGATCATTGTCGCTAACGCTATCCCGGCCTTTTTGTTTGCGGTGGTGTTGATCGTGTTTTTTGCTGGAGGGAATTATTGGCACTGGTTCCCTTTAAAAGGGCTAGTGAGCGATAATTTTGAAAGTTTGAGCGCGTTAGGCAAAATCAAGGATTATTTATGGCATATCACTTTGCCCGTTCTTTGCATTTCTCTAGGGGGTTTTGCAAGCCTTACGCTTTTAGTGAAAAACTCTTTTTTAGATGAAATGGGCAAACTCTATGTGGTGAGCGCTAAGGCTAAGGGCTGTTCAGTGGGGCGTATTTTTTATGCGCATGTGTTCCGCAATGCGATTTTATTAGTGGTGGCGGGTTTTCCGCAAGCTTTTTTAGGCATGTTTTTTAGCTCAAGCTTATTGATAGAAATTGTTTTTAGCTTAGATGGGTTAGGGCTTTTAGGGTATGAAAGCATTGTGAGTAGGGATTATCCTGTCGTGTTTGGTTCGCTTTATATTTTCACGCTTTTAGGTTTAATAGCGAGCTTGATAAGCGATTTGCTCTGCGTGGTGATTGACCCTAGGATTGATTTTGAAAAGCGTTGATGGTGGGAGTGAAAACTGAAATGAAATCTTCTTTAAAACTTTTTGTGCGGCCTTTTTTGGTGGTTTTAGGGTTTATGTTGTTGTATGCTTTAGTGCATGTTGCGCTTGGTTTTTATGGGGAAAAAGACAGCGCTTCAATAAGCCAGAATTTAGAAAAAACCGAGATGGAGCGTCAAAACAGCGCGCTTTCGCCCAAACAAGAAGAAACCAACACGGCCACAACCGCCACAGAAGAAAACCCCACCAAAGATCCTCCTTTGCCTTTAGAAACACCCACACAAGAAAAAGAGAATAAACAAGAGATTAAACAAGAGCAAGAAAAAGAAAACGAACCCAAACAAAACAGCACCCCACCTATTCAAAACCATCAAAAAACCCTTTCAACCCCTACAATTGGAAAAAAACCTTTAGAGTATAAGGCCGCAGTCAATAGCGTGAATGTGCGTGCTTTTCCTAGCACAAAAGGCAAAATCTTGGGATCGCTTGCAAAAAATAAAAGCGTGAAGGTTTTAGAAATCCAAAACGATTGGGCTAAAATTGAATTTTCTAACGAAACAAAGGGCTATGTGTTTTTAAAACTTTTAAAAAAGGCTGAATGAAAGAATAATGAAATTAAAATCTTTTGGGGTTTTTGGAAATCCCATTAAACATTCCAAATCGCCCTTAATCCATAACGCTTGTTTTTTAACTTTTCAAAAAAAATTAGGGTTTTTGGGGCATTACCACCCCATATTACTCCCTTTAGAAAGCCATATCAAAAACGAGTTTTTGCATTTGGGGCTTAGTGGGGCTAATGTAACCTTACCCTTTAAAGAAAGGGCGTTTCAAGTTTGCGATAAAATCAAAGGTATCGCGCACAAATGCGCTTCAATCAATACGCTTGTTTTGGAAAATGATGAGCTTGTGGGTTACAATACTGATGCTTTAGGTTTTTGGCTCTCTTTGGGAGGTGAGGGCTACCAGAACGCTTTGATTTTAGGCTCTGGGGGGAGCGCTAAAGCCCTAGCGTGCGAATTAAAAAAACAAGGCTTGAAAGTGAGCGTGTTGAACCGCTCTCTTAGGGGATTGGATTTTTTCCAACGCTTGGGCTGTGATTGTTTTATGGAGCCTCCTAAAAGCGCTTTTGATTTGATCATTAACGCCACTTCAGCGAGTTTGAATAACGAATTGCCTTTAAATAAAGAGGTTTTGAAAGGGTATTTTAAAGAGGCTAAGCTCGCTTATGATTTGGCGTATGGGTTTTTAACGCCCTTTTTGTCTTTAGCCAAAGAGTTAAAAATCCCCTTTCAAGACGGAAAAGACATGCTCATCTATCAAGCCTCTTTAAGTTTTGAAAAATTCAGCGCTTCTCAAATCCCTTATTCAAAAGCGTTTGAAGTCATGCGAAGTGTTTTTTGATGCAAGGGTTTTTAAGAAGCCTGTTTTTTGGGGTTAAAAAGATCCCTAAATCGTTCGCTCCCCTAGTAGAAAAGGGCGTTTTAAAAGAAGCAGTCAGATGCAACAAGGAGCGCTATTTTTTAAAAGAAGGCTTTGATATAGGCAGAATTGAGCGGGCAGAAAATAAGGCGTTTTTCATTTCTTTAGCGAAAAATTACCCCAAAGACCCTTTAATCAAAAACTTACCCCCATCTTTTAAAACAGACGCTTTGATTTTATGCAAAATAGAATGTTCTAAAAAACGCCCCATAGCCTTTTTTAAAGCCGCTCTTTTAAATGCAGAGCATGCGATGATAGCTTACCTGGTTAAAAAAAACCACCAGATTGTGGCTATCCCTTTTAAAGAGCCTTTTAAAAAACCCATTCTTTTAAAGCACAGCCAAAAATCCTTACTAGAATTGCCCAGGCATTGCGTGGTAAAAATCGATCTTAAAAAGCGTGAAATCAGCGAAATTTTAGGGGCTTTAGAAGACCCTTTAATAGATGAAAACCTTTCTTTAAGCCTTTTTGACAGGATTAAGGATTTTTCAAAAGATTGTTTGAATTTAGCTAAACATTACGCGCAACTTAAAGCGAGCGATTTTAAAAATAGGATCAATTATTCTCACATCCCTTTTATCACCATTGACCCCAAAGACGCTAAAGATTTTGACGATGCGATTTTTTATAACCAAGAAAAAAGGGTTTTGTTTGTGGCGGTTGCTGATGTGAGCGAATTTGTGCCGAAACATTCCAGTTTGGATAAAGAAGCTAGGATTAGGGGCTTTAGCGTGTATTTCCCTAATAGCGTGTATCCCATGCTGCCTTTGAGTTTGTCTCAAGGGGCATGCTCACTAAAAGCGTTTGAAAAACGCCTGGCTTTAGTGTATGAAATCCCTTTAGACAATTTGGAAAACGCCCGATTGTTTCAAGGCGTTATTGAAGTTAGGGCTAATTGCACCTATGAAGAAATCAATCATTTTTTAAGCGCCCAACAAAGCTCTTTGGATAAAGATTTGCAACAAAGCCTTTTGGGGTTTTTAGAAATGGCTTTAAAGTTAAAAAAGGAGCGTTTAAAAAAGGGGTTTAATTTCAATTCGTTTGAAAACAAGCTGTATTTGAATAAAGAAGGGCGTATAGAAAAAATTGAAACGCAAACAGAAAGCAGTGCGCACACCCTTATAGAAGAAGCCATGCTATTAGCTAACCAATCTAGCGCGAATTTATTGGATAAGCATTTTCAAAATAAGGGGATATACCGCACCCATAAAGAGCCGAGTTTGGAGCAGCAAAAACGCCTCTATGATAAGCTTTTTGATTATGAGATCATGCGCCCTAAAAACATGGGCTTTTTTTCTTTTTTAGAGCATGCCTTAAAGATAGCCAAAGAAAAGAAGCTAGAAAGAGAGGTTTCGCGCTTGATCATTAAATCTCAAAATTTAGCCCTTTATAGCCCCGTGCAAGAAAGCCATTTTGGTTTGGGGTTTGATAGCTATACGCATTTCACTTCGCCCATTAGACGATACAGCGATTTAGCCTTACACAGGCTTTTAAAAGAATTGTTGTTCCATCAAGCTAAAGGCTGTTCGTATTTGCTAGAAGAAACGCCTGAATTATGCGCTGAATTGAACGCTTTGCAAAAAAAGGCCGCTTTGATTGAAAGGGATTTTGTCAAACGCAAATTCGCTCGCTTAGCTTTAGAACTTTTAGAAAAAGAATTTTTGGGCGTTGTTTTGGAGGTTAAAGATGGGGTGGTGGTGGGGCTAAAAGAATGGGTAGGGCTTAAAGTTTTAGTTAAAACGAACAAGGTTTTTAAGTCTTTAGAAAAGGTGCGCGTTAAAATCACGCATGCGGATTTGGTTTTAGGGCAAGTTTGGGGCGAAATCACAGAAAGGATTAAAGAGCATGTATCGTAAAGATTTGGACAATTATTTAAAACAGCGACTCCCTAAAGCGGTGTTTTTGTATGGGGAGTTTGATTTTTTTATCCATTATTATATTCAAACGATTAGCTCGCTTTTTAAATGCGATAACCCCGACATAGAAACTTCGCTTTTTTATGCGAGCGATTATGAAAAAAGCCAGATTGCGACTCTTTTAGAGCAGGATTCTTTATTTGGAGGGAGCAGTTTAGTCATTTTAAAACTGGATTTTGCCCTGCATAAGAAATTTAAGGAAAATGATATTAATCTTTTTTTAAAAGCTTTAGAGCGGCCTAGCCATAACAGGCTTATCATAGGGCTTTATAATTCTAAAAGCGACACCACAAAATACAAACACACTAGCGAAATTATCGTTAAATTTTTCCAAAAAAGCCCTTTGAAAGATGAAGCCATCCATGCGCGCTTTTTTACCCCTAAAGCGTGGGAGAGTTTGAAATTCTTACAAGAAAGGGCGAATTTTTTGCATTTAGACATCAGCAGCCATCTTTTAAACGCTCTTTTTGAAACCAATAACGAAGATTTAAGCGTTTCGTTTAACGATTTAGACAAGCTAGCGATATTAAACGCGCCCATCACTTTAGAAGACATTCAAGAATTAAGCTCCAATGCGGGGGATATGGATTTACAAAAGCTCATTTTAGGGCTTTTTTTGAAAAAAAGCGTGCTTGATATTTATGATTATTTGTTAAAAGAGGGCAAAAAAGATGCGGATATTTTAAGGGGGTTAGAGCGCTATTTTTACCAGCTTTTTTTGTTTTTCGCTCACATTAAAACGACCGGTTTAATGGATGCTAAAGAGGTTTTAGGCTACGCTCCTCCTAAAGAGATTGCCGAAAATTGCGCTAAAAACGCCCTGCGTTTGAAAGAAGCCGGCTATAAGAGAGTTTTTGAAATTTTTAGGTTATGGCACATTCAAAGCATGCAAGGGCAAAAGGAATTGGGTTTTTTGTATTTGACTCCCATTCAAAAAATCATCAACCCTTGAAAAATGATCCAGTTTTGAGCTTTAATATTCCAATAAAACTCAATTTAATCCAAAAACAAGCGAAAGCAAGGTATAATCAAAAGTTTTTTAGACCTTGCTCTTTTTTAGTAAAAAAAGGGCTATACAACCACAAGGAGAATGGATGAGGCATTATGAAACGATGTTTATTCTCAAACCTACTTTAGTAGAAGAAGAGATTAAATCCAAAATTGAGTTTTATAAAGAAGTGATCACTAAGCACCACGGCGTGATTGAAACGAGCCTGGATATGGGCATGCGTAATTTAGCTTATGAAATCAAAAAGCACAAAAGAGGCTATTATTATGTGGCGTATTTCAAAGCAGAGCCGTCAATGATTTTAGAGCTTGAACGATTGTATCGCATCAATGAAGATGTGTTGCGTTTCATTGTGATCAAATACGAAAGCAAAAAAGAAGTAGAAGCGTGGCATGCGTTAGTGGATAGGGCTAATAAAAAGCCATCACACGCCAAAGAAAAACACGAAAAAACCGAACACACGCATTCTAACCACATAGAGGAAGCAGAAAGCGTAGGATCTCATAGCGAATAAGGGCTTATCATGTTTAATAAAGTGATTATGGTAGGGCGTTTGACCAGGAATGTGGAGTTGAAATATTTGCCTAGCGGTTCGGCTGCAGCTACAATAGGTTTAGCCACAAGCAGGCGTTTTAAAAAACAAGACGGCACGCTAGGCGAAGAGGTGTGCTTCATAGATGCGCGTTTGTTTGGGCGAACGGCTGAAATCGCTAACCAGTATTTAAGCAAGGGTTCAAGCGTTTTGATAGAAGGGCGTTTGACTTATGAAAGCTGGATGGATCAAACGGGCAAAAAAAATTCCCGCCACACTATCACAGCGGACTCGTTGCAATTTATGGATAAAAAGTCAGACAATCCCCAAGCAAACGCTATGCAAGATAGCGTAATGCATGAGAATTTCAACAACGCTTACCCCGCTAATTATAACGCTCCTAGCCAAGATCCTTTTAGCCAAGCCCAAAGTTATGCGCAAAACGCTCACGCTAAAGAGAATTTACAAGCACAGCCGTCCAAGTATCAAAACAGCGTGCCTGAAATCAATATTGATGAAGAAGAAATCCCCTTTTAAGGGTTAAAATTTAAGGAGAAATTATGGAAAGAAAACGCTATTCAAAACGCTATTGCAAATACACTGAAGCTAAAATCAGCTTTATTGACTATAAAGATTTAGACATGCTCAAGCACACGCTATCAGAGCGCTATAAAATCATGCCAAGGAGATTGACAGGCAATAGCAAAAAGTGGCAAGAGAGGGTGGAAGTAGCGATCAAAAGAGCCCGCCACATGGCTTTAATCCCCTACATTGTGGATAGGAAAAAAGTCGTGGATAGCCCTTTTAAACAGCACTAAATGTTTGATTAGGGCTAATAGGGGGTATGGCCCCCCTTTAATCTTATTTAACCCCTTTTTAATATTAAAAAATGGTTTCAAAACACCAAAAAACCTTTTTTTTTTTTTTTTTTGGAACAACAAAATGCCCCATTAGTGCAAAAATCTTACCAATTCATGCTATATTAACGAAATCTTGTGATAAGATCCCATGCTTTTATAGGGCTTACCTAGCAATTTAATTTTAATTTAAATAAGGAGAAAACATGAAAAAACACATCCTTTCATTAGCTTTAGGCTCGCTTTTAGTTTCCACTTTGAGCGCTGAAGATGACGGCTTTTACATGAGCGCGGGCTATCAAATCGGTGAAGCCTCTCAAGTGGTGAAAAACACCAAAGGCGTCCAACAGCTTTCAGACAACTATGAAAACTTGAGCAAGCTTTTAACCAAATACAGCACCTTAAACAACCTTATCCAATTGTCCTCTAGCCCGAGCGCGATTAACGAAGTGAGGGATAATCTAGGCTCAAGCTCTAGGAATTTGCTGGATGTCAAAACCAATTCTCCGGCATATCAAGCCGTGCTTTTAGCGTTGAATGCGGCAGTGGGGTTGTGGCAAGTTACAAGCTATGCTTTTACTGCTTGTGGTCCTGGTCATAATCAGAACGAAAATGGAGGTATCCAAACTTTTGAGAATGTGCCAGGACAAAATACGACGACCATCACTCACTTGCAATTCGTATTACCAGCCAGAACATGGTGGACCTATATCCACTGAAAATTACGCAAAAATCAATCGAGCCTATCAAATCATTCAAAAGGCTTTGACAGCCAATGGAGCTAATGGAGATGGGGTCCCCGTTTTAAGCAACACCACTACAAAACTTGATTTCACTATCAATGGAGACAAAAGAACGGGTGGCCAACCAAACCACCCTTTAGTATACCCATGGAGCCATGGGAAAGCTATTTCAACCTCGTGGGATAACACAACACCAACACCAACAACAGAAAATATCAACACAGAAAATAACGCTCAAGAGCTTTTAAAACAAGCGAGCGTCATTATCACTACCTTAAATGAGGCATGCCCAAACTTCCAGAATGGTGGTAGCGGGTATTGGGCAGGGATAAGCGGTAATGGGACAATGTGCGGGATGTTTGCCAATGAAATCAGCGCTATCCAAGGCATGATCGCTAACGCGCAAGAAGCTGTCGCGCAAAGCCAAATCGTTAGTGAAAACGCGCAAAATCAGAGCGACCTAGACACTGCGAAATCATTCAACCCCTACACAGACGCTAAATTTGCGCAAAGCATGCTCGCTAACGCTCAAGCCCAAGCGGAGATCTTAAACCAAGCCGAACAAGTGGTGAAAAACTTTGAAAAAATCCCTACAGCCTTTGTAAATGACTCTTTAGGGGTGTGTTATGAAGTGCAAGGGGGTGAGCGTAGGGGCACCAATCCAGGTCAGGTAACTTCTAACACTTGGGGGGCCGGTTGCGCGTATGTGGAACAAACCATAACGAATCTAAACAACAGCATCTCTCATTTTGGCACTCAAGAACAGCAGATAGAGCAAGCAGAAAATATCGCTGACACTCTGGTGCATTTCAAATCCCGATACAGCGAATTGGGCAACACTTATAACAGCATCACCACCGCGCTTTCTAAAGTCCCTAACGCGCAAAGCTTGCAAAATGTGGTGAGCCAAAAGAATAACCCCTATAGCCCGCAAGGCATAGAAACCAATTACTACCTCAATCAAAATTCTTATAACCAAATCCAAACCATCAACCAAGAACTAGGGCGTAACCCCTTTAGGAAAGTGGGCATCGTGAGCTCTCAAACCAACAACGGCGCGATGAATGGGATCGGTATTCAAGTGGGTTACAAACAATTCTTTGGCCAAAAAAGAAGGTGGGGCGCTAGGTATTACGGCTTTTTTGATTACAACCATGCGTTCATCAAATCCAGCTTCTTCAACTCGGCTTCTGATGTATGGACTTATGGTTTTGGAGCGGACGCTCTCTATAACTTCATCAACGATAAAGCCACCAATTTCTTAGGCAAGAACAACAAGCTTTCTGTGGGGCTTTTTGGCGGGATTGCGTTAGCGGGCACTTCATGGCTCAATTCTGAGTATGTGAATTTAGCCACCGTGAATAATGTCTATAACGCTAAAATGAATGTGGCGAACTTCCAATTCTTATTCAATTTAGGTTTGAGGATGAATTTAGCCAGGGCTAAGAAAAAAGGCAGCGATCATGCGGCTCAGCATGGGATTGAGTTAGGCGTGAAAATCCCTACTATCAACACGAACTACTATTCCTTTATGGGGGCTGAACTCAAATACCGCAGGCTCTATAGCGTGTATTTGAATTATGTGTTTGCGTATTAAGCTTTTTATGAAACTCCCTTTTTAAGGGATTTCTTTAAAGCTTTTTTTTGAAGTCTCTTTTTTTTTGAAGCCTTTTTTTTTGAACCCTCTTTTTTTGGAGGGGGTTTGATGAAAAATCCTTTTTAGTTGGTGGAAAACTTCAGCGATAATTTTTAAAAAGCACTTCTTTATAGGGGGATTGATCTTTTTCTTTTTGCTGATCCCCACTACTTTCGCTTTTTAATCTTTAAGTTTTTATTTTGGGAGGGTTTGATGAAAAATCCTTTTTAGCGTTTTTAGTGAGTGGAAAATTTCAGCGATAATTTTTAAAAAGGGCTATTTTATAGGGGGGGTTTGATCTTTTTCTTTTTGCTGATTTTTTACGGATTTTTTACTGACTTTTCAAAGCGCTTTTTAATCTTTAAGTTTTTATTTTGGGAGGGTTTGAAGCAAAACCCTTTTTAGCGTTTTTGGTTAGTAGAAAACTTCAGCGATAGTTTTTTAAAAAGCACTATTTTATAGGGGGATTTAGTGGGGTTAAAAGGAGAGAATGATTTCAAAGCACCTTCTGTATTCTCA
The DNA here is from genome assembly GCF_030053225.1 of Helicobacter sp. 219-2. Taxonomy (NCBI): domain Bacteria; kingdom Pseudomonadati; phylum Campylobacterota; class Epsilonproteobacteria; order Campylobacterales; family Helicobacteraceae; genus Helicobacter; species Helicobacter sp. 219-2. Next base: position 226,272 of record NZ_JASGBS010000001.1, read on the forward strand.
AAAAAATAAAACTTTAAAAAAATGAGTTTTACGATAAATGAGAGCTAAAACGATAAAATGAAGCTCTAAAAACCCATTTTTTAAAAAAGAATATCAAAGTTAAAAACAGCCTAACGCTTTAATTCAAAATCAAAGCATTAAATCTAACCAAGCGATAGAGCTAAAACACCCTTTTAAAAGGCGTTTTAGCGTGTTTCCACCAAGATGACCAAACCTTAAGCACGCTCAGATTTTTGTTTTTCTCTATACTCTATAATCATGCTGTGGATTTCATCTTTTAATTTTAATTTTTGTTTTTTCATGTGGCTGACTTCAGCGTCGCTAGCGTTTTGTTGTTCAGCGGTTTTGATGTCATCATCAAGTTGGTTGTGTTTTTCAAAAATCTTATCAAAATGCGGATTATTCGCTTTTAACACGCTGATTTCATCTCTAAATTCATGGAACATGGTTTTCTCCTTTAAGTTTGGATGTTTAAAGTATAATAAACTATCTTTTTAAAAAAACAACTTAAAAGAGCTATAAAATAGCCTTAAAATGCGCGATAAAACAACAAAAAGGAATACCCATGGATATTCGCAACGAATTTTTACAATTTTTTCACAATAAGGGGCATGCCATTTATCCTAGCATGCCTTTAGTGCCTAATGACGCTACCTTGCTTTTCACCAATGCCGGCATGGTGCAATTTAAAGATATTTTTACCGGGATTGTGCCACGCCCTAGCGTTCCTAGAGCGACAAGTTCGCAATTGTGCATGCGAGCGGGTGGCAAGCATAACGATTTGGAAAATGTCGGTTACACCGCAAGACACCACACGCTTTTTGAAATGCTAGGGAATTTCTCTTTTGGGGATTATTTCAAAGAAGAAGCGATTTTGTTTGCGTGGGAATTTGTAACCAAGAATTTAGGGTTTAAGCCTAAAGATTTATATATCAGCGTGCATGAAAAAGACGATGAAGCCGTTAAGCTGTGGGAAAAGTTCGTGCCTTTTGACAGGATTAAAAAAATGGGCGATAAAGATAATTTCTGGCAAATGGGCGATAGCGGGCCTTGCGGGCCTTGCAGTGAAATCTATATTGATCAAGGCGAAAAACACTTTAAGGGGAGCGAGGATTATTTTGGGGGCGAGGGCGATAGGTTTTTAGAAATTTGGAATTTGGTGTTCATGCAATATGAACGCTCTAATGATGGCGTTTTGTCCCCCTTGCCAAAGCCTAGCATTGATACAGGCATGGGATTAGAAAGGGTGCAAGCGCTATTAGAGCATAAGCTCAATAACTTTGATTCTTCATTATTTGCGCCCTTAATGGAAGAAATCAGCGAGCTTACAAGCCTGGATTATGCGAGCGAATTCCAACCAAGCTTTAGGGTGGTGGCCGATCACGCAAGAGCGGTAGCGTTTTTGCTCGCTCAAGGGGTGCATTTCAATAAGGAAGGCCGTGGCTATGTTTTAAGGCGCATTTTAAGGCGAGCCTTAAGGCATGGGTACTTAATGGGCTTGAAGAAAGCGTTTTTATACAAAGTCGTGGGCGTGGTGTGCGAGCAATTTTCTAACACGCATGCGTATTTGAAAGAATCTAAAGAAATGGTAATGAAAGAATGCTTTGAAGAAGAAGAGCGCTTTTTAGAGACTTTGGAATCGGGCATGGAATTGTTTAACTTGTCTTTAGAGCATTTGAATGGAAATAAAATTTTTGATGGCAAGATCGCTTTCAAGCTTTATGACACTTTTGGTTTTCCTTTGGATTTAACGAACGACATGCTAAGAAGTCATGGGGCGTGCGTGGATATGCAAGGCTTTGAATCTTGCATGCAAGAGCAAGTGAAACGCTCTAAAGCTTCATGGAAAGGCAAACAAAACAACGCTGATTTTAGCGCTATTTTAAACGCTTATGCGCCCAACGAATTTGTGGGGTATGAAACGACAGAATGTTGCGCTAAAGCCTTAGGGTTTTTTGATAGCGATTTTAAAGAAATAACCGATGCAAATCCTAACCAAGAAGTTTGGGTCTTGCTAGAAAAAACCCCGTTTTACGCTGAGGGTGGAGGGGCTATAGGCGATAGGGGCGTGCTTTTAAAGGATAATGAAGAAGCGGCTATAGTGTTGGATACAAAAAACTTTTTTGGGCTTAATTTTTCGCTCCTTGAAATCAAAAAAGCGCTAAAAAAAGGCGATCAAGTGATCGCGCAAGTGAGCGATGAGCGTTTAGAAATCGCCAAACACCATAGCGCGACGCATTTATTGCAGAGCGCTTTAAGAGAAGTTTTAGGCTCGCATGTGAGTCAAGCAGGGAGTTTAGTGGAATCCAAACGATTGCGCTTTGATTTCTCGCACCCTAAAGCGCTCAATGATGAAGAGCTAGAAAAAGTAGAAGATTTAGTCAACGCTCAAATTTTCAAGCACCTAAATAGCCAGGTGGAGCATATGCCCTTAAATCAGGCTAAAGATAAGGGAGCGTTAGCGTTATTTAGTGAAAAATACGCTGAAAATGTGCGGGTGGTGAGCTTTAAAGAAGCGTCCATTGAATTGTGTGGGGGCATTCATGTGGAAAATACCGGGCTGATTGGGGGGTTTAGGATTGTAAAAGAAAGCGGGGTGAGTAGTGGGGTCAGACGCATTGAAGCGGTGTGCGGGAAAGCCTTTTACCAACTGGCTAAAGAAGAAAATAAAGAGCTTAAAAACGCTAAGGTTGCATTAAAAAATAACGATGTGATAGCCGGCATTAACAAGCTTAAAGGGAGCGTGAAAAACAGCCAAAAAGCCCCCGTTTCTGTGGATTTACCGGTTGAAAAAATCCATGGCGTGAATTTAGTGGTGGGCGTAGTGGAACAGGGCGACATTAAAGAAATGATTGATCGGTTGAAAAGTAAGCATGAAAGATTGCTCGCTATGGTGTTTAAAAAAGAAAATGAGCGAATCACTCTTGCATGCGGGGTGAAAAACGCGCCTATAAAAGCGAATGCGTGGGCTAATGAAGTGGCGCAAATTTTAGGGGGCAAAGGGGGCGGAAGAGGCGATTTTGCGAGCGCTGGAGGCAAGGATATTGAAAAATTGCAAGCCGCGCTCAATTTGGCGAAAAATACCGCTCTTAAAGCTTTAGAGGGATAGCATGGAGCTTATTTTAGGCTCTCAATCTAGCGCTAGGGCGAATCTTTTAAAAGAGCATGGGATTAAGTTTGAACAAAAAGCGCTTCATTTTGATGAAGAAAGCCTAAAAACCACAGACCCTAGGGAGTTTGTCTATTTAGCGTGCAAGGGGAAATTAGAAAAAGCTAAAGAGTTGCTCACAAACAACCGCACTATTGTGGTGGCTGATAGCGTGGTGAGCGTGGGTAATCGCATGCAACGAAAAGCTAAAAACAGGCAAGAAGCCCTTGAATTTTTAAAATGCCAAAATGGTAATGAAATAGAAGTTTTAACCTGCTCTGCGTTCATTTCTCCCGCATTAGAATGGCTGGATCTATCGGTTTTTAGAGCGCGTTTAAAGGCGTTTGATCCTAGCGAGATAGAAAAATATTTAGAGAGCGGTTTGTGGCAAGAAAGTGCAGGCTGTGTGCGTTTAGAGGATTTTCATAAGCCCTATATTAAAAGTTCAAACGAGAATTTAAGCGTGGGGTTGGGGCTGAATGTGGGAGGCTTGTTAGGGGCGCTAAAATTAGAGGCTAAACTTTCATCATTATAAACGCTATTATTTTATAGGCATTAAAACACTATCCACTGACTGATAAACCCCCTTGACAAACAAAAAAACGATATACTCTAGCATTTGATGTTTAAGGAGTTGTCATGGGGTCTTGGTCTCGTATTCTTTTATCAATTTTGGTGGTGGTTTTGGGATTAGTGCTTGTTGCCATGCTAATAAATTGGCATGTTTAACGGGAATGATCTATTTTGGCTATGGCATTATTACAGATTTTAGCACTCTATCATCTACAATGTGGTGGTGGTCTTTATCAAAAATAACATGGTTTTGTGTGGGCTATATCGCTTTATGGGGGCTTACGCTTATTATGGGTTTTTTTACATGTTCTACAATAGAAGACTATTCGTAAAAATTGATTGGAAAAATTAAAATACGGGAGAAACTAGAACCTTTAAAAACAGGTTCTAGCAAAAATACAAGGTTAGGGATTATTTCCCAAAACGCCCACCGGTGGTAGGGTAGCCATAAATAGAGCCATCTTTGATTTTCATGTGATCTTCCCAAGGCAATTTGTATTTACCGGCGGCTAAGTCTTTGATGTAGGTTAAGCCTGCGTCATGTTCTCCGCCCGGTTTAGCCACATACCCTCTATGGCCTAGGTTGTAAATGTTGTTTTCTAAGCCCCAACTTAAGCGGGCGTTGTCTGCCATTTTAGGATAGATTTCCCCAGTTACAATCTCCCAAGGGTTGCGGTGTCCTTGAACAAGAGTCGTGCCATCAAAGTTACAGATTTGCCCCTCACCAAAGTAGTAAAAGACATTATCATAGCCGGCTAAATTCACGCTCACGGTATACATCAAATTGTGCCACGCATTGGAGCGGTTGGTCAAAATCCATTGATCATTGACTTGAGTGCTATAGCCTGAAATGCGGATATACACATTGCACCCTTTATAGGCCGCTTCTCTAGCGAGTTCTGGAATCATGCCGTCATGGCAAATGCACACGGCTAATTTTGATCCGCCCGGACCCTCGCACACAGGCATTCCTAAATCCCCAGGATACCATGGCTCAATGGGATTCCATGGGAATAGCTTGCGGTATTTTAAAACGATTTTACCTTGCGGATCAATGATGATGGCGGTGTTGTAGGGGTTTTTGTTAGAATCAGGATTGCGTTCCATGATGGAAAAAACACCATAAACTTTCGCCTCTTTACACGCTTTAGCGTATAACTCTGTCTCTTTACCCGGGACATCTAGTAAAAACTCTTCGCTAAGCCACTTAGCGGTATTCAAACCTTGCGTGCTATACTCAGGGAAAATGATAAGTTCCACTCCCGGATACCCCGCTTTAGTCGCATGCAAGGTTCTGATAATGCTTTCAATATTGTGATCAATATCCTTACGGCTATTGACAATTGGCACAGGAAACTGAATGGCTGCCACTAAAAACCCTTCAATAGGTTTGCCCATACTACCGATACTTCCCATAATAACTCCTTCTAAAAGTTTTGTCGCAATAACAATAATGTTATTGCGAGAGAATACTATTGCAAGAGAACTAATTTAGAGTAAACGCGAGATTTTTTGATAAAAAGATTTAAATCTATTTTTAAAGCGCTTTTCAACCTCTATGGGTATTGCTTTAAAAACCCCTAAAAACCCTTTAACAATTCCACAAATTCTTTAAAAATATAGTGGCTCTCTTTGGGGCCGGGGCTGCTTTCTGGGTGGTGCTGGACAGAGATGATGGGAGCGTTTTTGTAACGCACGCCCTCAATGGTGTTGTCAAAAAGGTTGCGGTGCGTGATAACAGCGATTTCTTCAATTTCTTCAGGGATGCAATAGTTGTGGTTTTGCGCAGTGATTTCAACGGCGTTTGTTTTTAGGTTTTTAACGGGGTGGTTGCTCCCATGATGGCCAAATTTGAGTTTGTAAGTAGGGTAGCCTTGCGCGATAGAGAGCAATTGATGCCCTAAGCAAATGCCAAACATGGGGATTTTAGCGTCAATGAGTTGTTTGATTTCTTCAATTTCTTGCTGCAAACTCAAAGGATCGCCTGGCCCGTTAGAGAGGAAAATCCCGCTAATTTCTTTTTTTTCATAGGCCTTAATCAGCTCGCTAGCTTTAGTGTGGTGCGGGTAAATAAGGGCTTTTAACCCCACATTTTGAAGCTCGTTTAAAATATTGCCCTTAGCCCCAAAGTCCAGCACCGCGATAATTTTATGAGAGATTTTTTCATCAAAAGGCTTGTAATCTAGGGTTTTGAAATCAAAAGCCGTGCGCTGGTGCGTGGTGATTTTTGGCGTAGAAACGCTAGACACTAAGGGGGAGTGAGAAATTTTAGGAGCGTTTTTTAAAATTTCTTCAAGCTTGTTTTTGTCATGCTCTATCGTGGAAGCGACCATCATCAAGCACCCATGATGGCGTAAGGTTTTGATCAAACTCCTGGTATCAACGCCACAAATCCCTAAAACGCCACGCTCTTTCAAATAAGCGCTCAGGCTAAAATCCGCCCTTGAATTAGAAAAAAATTCGTTGTAATGGCGCGCTAAAATCCCTGTGCATGAAAAAAAGGATTCATCATCTTTAGAATTAGCGCCCACAACCCCAATTTCAGGCATGCTAAAAACCACAAATTGCCCCTTATAGCTAGGGTCGCTAATGACTTCTTGATAGCCACTCATAGAAGTGTTAAAAACAAGCTCGCCTGCTTGCGTGCCGCTAGCCCCAAAACTTTGCGCTTGCAAAAAAAGCCCATTTTCTAAATAGAGAGAGATCATTATAAAAAGCCTTTACGCCTTAATTCTTCTTCATAGAGCCTTTCAAACACAAGCTCATATTCATCGCTCCCTACGGGTAATTTGCGTTTGTAATGTTTGATTTTTTCATGCACTTCATTTTCAATGCTTTCATACGCTTTAGAATAGGTGTCAATGGATTTGTAAATCAAGTTTCTTATCAAATTTTCAGACACGCTAAACATGATCAAATCCTCATCTAAGATTTTATTCAAAATCTGGTGCGACAAATCGTTGCACCTTTCTTCCCAAAACAAATGGAAGCCCTCTTTTTGAGCGATCTGTCTTTTAATCATCCAAAAAAGCTGCCTTTCATCCATCCGCATGAATTCTATCTCATCGGTGTTTTCTTCTAAAAGCTCTCTGGCTTGCTCATCTATGGCGTTTTCTTTTTTAACGCTTTTTTCCAAAATCCCTTCTATCAATTCACACAATAATTCTCTAGGGGCTTTTAATTCTAATAGTTTTGAATGGATAAAGTCGTTGGCAATCTTATGGCTTATATGGTTTATATGGGTTAGTTTGAGTCTCATGATTTTTCTCGCATATTTTATTTATTTTTAGAGCGTATTTTATCATTCTTTAGATAAAATGCTTTTTAAAAAATGGGTTTAATGGCGCACCAAACTATAGGATTGTAGAATTTTATCAGCGTAGATGATTGTAATATCCGGGCGTTTTTTAGAAATTTTAGCGTTAATCAGTCTTAACCTCCCCCCTTCTTTAATGCCATAGAATTGGAGCCTTAAAGCGAGTTGCTTATCGTTAGTGCGGATTTGATGGATACCCCTTAATTGCAAGGCTGTGGCGACTTCTTTGGCTAAGAAATGCCGGTTTAATAATTTTTCATTAGCGCCAGAAATTTTACTCCCCCATAAAAAAAGCGTTTCAGTGAGCATTAAAAGATACAAACTGAAAACGCGCAAATAATACTGCCCCCTAAATTCCTTCAAACGCACCCTAAGGCTATTCAAAACGCTTTTAACAAACAAAGGCAAACCAATTAACGCTAAAGGGGCGAAAGTTCTTAAATCTATCTCTTGGCGCATGCTCAAAAGCAAAGGGAAAAGCCAACCGCTCGCGCTCATAAAGGCTAGTAACGATGGCTTTTTATCCAAAAGGGCTTTATAGAGCGTATAAGGGTAGTAGAGGAACAATAAGGGCGAATATAAAAGCATGAGTTCTAGACATGTGTCTATAAAATACCCACTAGGCAAGCCCTTATTGAAACTCCCGCTAAAAAGAGCGGTATTCACAATTAAAACCACCAAAGCAAAGATCGCGCTCTTAAAATAGCGTTTTCTTAAAGTGTAGGCAAAAACCCCTAATAAAAGCGGGATAAACGCGTCGTCTAAAAACGCGCAAGCGTTGAGGGTTAAATAAGGGATTTTTTGGGTTTTAATATATAAATAGCTAATCAAAAGCCCAAGGCTTAACACCAGCACGCTTTTAGCCAGTAAAATCGCAAAGAGATTCACTCCAGGCAATAAAGCGTAAGTCAATACCACATAAAGGGCGTCTTTAGGCTTTTTTAAAATCTTTCGCCCTATCAAATAAAATAAAAACATGTTAATGAGATGAGCGATCAAAAAAGGCAATCTCAAAGCCAAATCGTTTTGACCTAAAATTTCAGTGCTTTTTTGAGCGATTTGAACAAACCATGCGCTGCTATAAAAAAAATCCTTCGCTTCATTGTAGCTGATAGAAATTTCTTTACTCATCAACAGCCCCAAAGCCAGGACTAAAAAAACCATGACGATAAAGACTAAATCGCTTAAATCAAAGCTTCTTGTTTTTTTCTCTGGATAAATAAAATAGCTAAAGTATAACAGAGCGCTTTGTAAGGGGCTTAGTTGCATGACTTAAATTTTTTTAATTCTTTTAAAAGAGCGGGCAAAGCAATGAGTAAGCCTGAACATAAAATCAAAGCCACCCCCAAAGAGCTTTTAAGATCCAAAAATTGATCGCCTAAATACAGCCCAAACAACAGCCCCCAAACAATGCGGGTGTATTCAATCGGGGCAATGATCCCAGCAGGAGCGTTCATGTAAGCATAAGTTAAGAAATACTGCCCTAAAGTCCCGCTAATCCCTATTAAAGAAATCCACAAAATGTCTTCTTTTCTGGGAATATGAACGCCTGTGGATAAAAAAGGAATATCAATGAACATGCCCACAAGCCCTAGCACACTCATGCCAAAGGCGAACGCTAAAATCACGGCTTGCTTGTCGTAATATTCTCTCAAATCCCTTAAAGTGATATACGCTAAAGACACAAAGATCCCGCTCAATATGCCCATAAGAATTTCAACCGGCCCCACATTTTCCACGCTAGGATCTGAAATCAACACCACCCCCACTAGCCCGATGCATGCGGAAATTAACGCGCTTCTTTTGAGCTTTTCTTTCAAAAGCAAAGGGGAAAGAAGCACCGTATAAATAGGCGCGCACTGCGAGAAAGCCGTCGCTGTAGCGAGCGAAATTTTTTCAATATTATAAAAAAACGCTAGCATGGCTAAGCCCCCTACAACGACCCTAAAAGCGAGCTTTTTAAAACCGCCTTGTTTGTAGCTTTTTAAGCGGTAGGGTTTGAAAGGATAAATAAGTAAGAGTAAGAGCGTCATGGTAATGGAGCGGTAAAACACATTTTCCATAGGGGAAAAATAATCCGCTGTGATTTTAACAAACGCGCTCATGATCCCAAAGCAAAAATTCGCCAAGAGTATCATTGAAACGCCAAATAAAATGGTGTTACGCATGCCTTTTACCCGTAAAGATTTTTAGGGTAGTTTAACCTAAAATCTCTAATTAAGACTTAAAGTTTTTAAGCTTTAAAAGCATAAAAGTTGCATTGGTTGGTAAAATCATGTTATAACAATGCTCTAGGAGTTTTACCTTTTGTCTAGAATGATTCTAGAAGCTTTAGCACTTCAAACTCCTTGAAACATGAAAACATAAAAACACGAATCCTTTTTGAAATAAACTCCTAGACCCTTTTTAAAGGGTTTGAACGCCACCACTTAGAAAACTCTTTTAAGCTTTTCAAGTCCCTTGTTTTGTTAAAAACCCCATGCTATGAGGATTATCTCATTGGGGAATGGATTTTGCTTAATATTAGCGTAAAATCCAATTTTAGGAAATTCGCATGGCTGTTTCTTCTATCAATCAGTTTGACTCTAACCTCTATGGGCTTTTAAACGCTAAAAGCGCTCCTAAAGAAGACCTAGCTCCTATTGAAAACACAGAAAAAGTAGAGCGAGAAAAAAAGGACGCTCCAACAGAAAACCTCCCCTTTAACCCTGACAAGCGAGAAACTTACGGCTTTTTGGTTTTAGAATTGATGAGCGACAGAGAGTATGAGGCTTTTTTGAGGGCTACGGCCGGAATGGATGAGAGCCAAAAACGCTTGGCCGCTCAGTCGCTCTATAGTTTGACGGATTTTTATAACGGGAAATTCTCTAAAGAAGTGGAAAACGCTCCCAAACAACCGATAAATGGCTTGCACAAAAAAGCCCTACAAACCTTTAACGCTACCAACCATAACGCTTTTTTGCAACGCTACCAGAACGCTTATAACAACCCTTCTTCTATGGATGTTACCCTTTAAAATGGGGTTAGGGCGAGGTGCTTTTCAATTTGTTTCTTCCAAACTTTTAAGCACCTTGATGAGGTCTATATGCTCATCAATGTCATGCACTCTTAAAATACTCGCTCCATTTTGCAGTGCCATTAAATGCAAACTCAAAGTGCCGGCGAGCCGGTCTTGAACTTCACGCCCGGTGATAAGCCCGATCGTGTTTTTACGACTCGCTCCCACCAATAGGGGTTTTTTGAATTTGAGAAAGTGGCTTAAATGCTTGATTAAGGCTAAATTATGCTCTTTTAATTTAGCGAATCCAAACCCAATATCTAAAATAATATCTTGTAGCGCGTATTTTTCTAAAACCTCTAGTTTTTCCTTAAAGAAGCGATCCATTTCATCAAACAGATTGTGGTAAAAGACATTTTCTTGCATGTCTTTGGGGGTTTTTTGAGCGTGCATTAAAATGCAAGTGGGCTTGTAATCTCTGGCGACTTCTAGCATTTCAATACGACTAAAACCGCTCACATCATTAAGGATGGAAAAATAATGCTCCAAAGCCATTTGGGCGGTTGTGGCATGGTAGGTGTCTATGCTGAATTGGGCGCATTGGTAGAGTTTTTGGGATTTGATCTCTAATAAAACTTCTTTTAAGCGATCTTGCTCTACTTTTGGATCAATGATTTCACTCTTTGGCCTTGAACTGGCCGCGCCTATATCAATGAGTTTGATACCCTTTTCTAGCCATTGATAGATTTCTTCAAGCGCTTTTTTGCTACTAAACCGGCTCTTTTCATAGAAACTATCCGGCGTGAGATTCAAGATTGCCATGATCTGTGGGTTGTTAGGCTTTTGGGATTTAAGGTGGCTTTTTAATTCTTGCGCTAAATGTTTAAGCCCAAAGGGTTGGGAATGGCACTTAACAATCAGGCGTTCTAATTGCTTAGCGCTCACAATCAACACCCCATCATAAAAAGGCTCTTTAGCTAAAATACAATCTCTTGGCGTGGCAAAATCACCCCCAACGCTTATGGCCTCTTGCTTTAAAATCAATGTAGCACTTAAGGGCAGGTGTTGGATTTCAAAAATAAAGCTAACGCCTTTTTGGCGCATGCGATCTTGTGCGATCTTTTCTGGGCCTATTTTTTGTAAAGCGTTTTTGAGTGCATCAGGGTTAAGGCGTTTTACAATCATGGCGTTTTCTTTTTGGATAAAAGGCTTAAAAGCAGGGGTAAAAGATTGTAACTGAGCTTGTAATAAGAGCTGTTAGCCTTAATCGCTAAATCAAAGGCTTGCAATTCTTGCTCGTTTAAGGGGATCTTATGCCTATTAACGCTCTCTAACAGGCTTTCAATTTTTTCCCTCTGATTTTCTCTGGAATCAAAATTTTCTTTGTCTAAATTTTTTAAAAACGCATAAATATCTTTCAAATCCAGCCTTGATAAATCCAAATCTAAAGGTTTTAGGGGGATTTTTTGGCGCTTGTCTTCTTTGATTAAGCGGGATTTAATGGTGGCTAAAACATGGTTTGGGCTTTTAGCAAACATGATAAAACAAACATTATTCGGGGGTTCTTCTAAGATCTTTAAAAGCGCGTTTTGGGCTTCTGTGCCATAACTAGGTGCAGCGATTAAAAAGGCGTTTGGTTCGCTGTGTTTTAAATGAGCCTTTGAAATAACTTCTTTGGCATGCTCTATTTTAAAGTCCTTGTTAAAAGTTTTGATCACCTTTTTGTCTTTTTCAATGATCTCGGTGTAGAATTTAATGTGGCGCTTGAAAAAGCTTGCAGTCTCTTCTAGGCTCTCTTCAAGATTGTCCGTATAAATAAGGCGGTTGAAGTTTTTCACAGAGTGATCTTATTGTATAGCGTGCTAAAAAGCGCGTTTTCAAAGAGTTTGAAGAGTTGCAATAATTTATAATCCAATAAGATGTCATGCTCTTTTAAAAGCAAGCAATCTTCTTTAAGCTCTTCAAAAAGCCATAAAAAACTAGGGATTTTACTCAGTAGTATCGTTTTCAAGCCTTCATTTTCAACTCTCCCAACATGCCAAAACATGGGGTTTTGATAAGTCATCTCTATGGTGGCTAGAGAGAGATTCGCATCGTTTTTGGGGTAGAAAGAAGAAGCGTTAAAATCAATGACTGACAATAAGGGGCGCTCTTTTAAATCTTTGGGGTTTAGGTTAGAAAGAATGTAGTTTAAAAACCAGTGCCTAGAAGAATCAGCACTCACTAACAGCGATCCGCCATTAAGCACATGCGAGATGGTTTGCGCGATGAGTTTGGCATAGCTGGATCGCTCCAATTCCAGCCACCCGCTTTGTTGGGCAATAAACTCCCCCTGATCGCGCACAAATTCCTTAATCCAGTCGTAGAAATTTTTCATTGATCCAATTGATATACCGCATGCAAAGTTCTAACGGCTAATTCAGCGTATTTAATGTCAATCAAAACCGAAATTTTAATCTCGCTTGTAGAAATCATCATGATATTGATATTGTCTTTGGCTAGGGCTTTAAAAGCGGTGCTCGCTACCCCAGAATGCGACTTCATGCCTACGCCCACTATGGAAACTTTAGCGATATTTTCATCATAATCAATGGAATCCATTTGCGCTAAAAAAGGCTTTAAGGCTTGCTTGGTTTCTTCTATTTGGGTTTTAACGATCGTAAAATCCAAATCGGTTTTGCCGTCTCTGCCGATCGTTTGGACGATCATATCCACATTAATGCGATACTCCGCTAAAGCGCCAAAGATTTCAGCGGCAATGCCTGGCCTATCCTCCACGCCCTCCATGCTCACACGAGCCTGATTTTTATCCAATGCGATCCCACTCACTATAGGGGTTTCCATGCGTTCTCCTTTAAAGTCTTTTTCAGCCACAATGAGCGTGCCTTCGCTATGGTTAAACGAATTGCGAGTCACTAACTTCACACTGAGTTTTTTGGCTAATTCTACCGAGCGGTTTAATAAAACTTTAGCCCCCATAGAAGCCAGTTCAAGCATTTCATCATAGCTGATTTGCGTGATTTTTTGAGCCTTTTCTTCAATGCGCGGATCAGTGGTATAAACGCCATCCACATCCGTATAGATTTCGCACAAATGCGCTTTTAAAGCCCCGGCCAAAGCGACCGCGCTCAAATCGCTCCCCCCACGCCCTAAAGTCGTTGTTTCGCCTTGAATGTCAGCGCCTTGAAACCCAGCGATCACCACAATGTAATTTTTTTCTAAAAGCTCTGTGATGCGTTTGGTGTCAATGGATTGGATCACGGCGTTTTGAAAATGCGAGCTGGTTAAAATGCCCGCTTCTTTCCCGCTCAATGAAATGGCTCTATGCCCATACCTCTCTAACGCCATGCTCAAAGCCGCGCTTGAAATCAATTCCCCCGTGCTTACAATCCTGTCCATTTCTCGCTTGTTAGGGTTATGGCTAAAATTCTTGCCAAATTCTAAAAGCCTATCGGTTTCGCCGCTCATCGCCGAAACCACCACCACCACCTGATGCCCTAATTTAACGCTTTCTAAAACCCTTTGGGCGACATTGTGGATCCTTTCCACGCTGCCCATGCTCGTGCCGCCGTATTTTTGAACGATTAACACCCTAAATACCCCTCTCTTTTGAAATAAGCAATGACTTGGCGATACACTTGGCGTTTAAAGGGAACGATTTTTTTAAGCAAATCCTTAAGATGAATGAATTGATAGGCTCTAAATTCTGGCGTGTGTTTGTTCAAATCAATGTTGTTGGCATGCTTTAGGCGCACTAAAAAATAGCGTTGCTTTTGCCCGTCAAACGAATAGAATTTATGCTCTATATTGCTTGGGAAATCATAGGCGATCCATCTAGGGTATTGCGCTAAAATCTCTATTTCATTCGTGCCAATTTCTTCTAATAATTCTCTATGGAGCGCTTCTAAAGGGGTTTCGCCCTCATCAATGCCCCCTTGGGGGAATTGCCACGCCCCTTCAATATCTATGCGCTCAGCGATAAAAACTTCGCATGTATTAGGGTAATCTGGCGACATGATAATGGCCGCAACATTAGGACGATATTTTTTATGTAGCATAGGTCTTTATTCTGGCTCTTTCTTGTTTGATTAAGATGGTATTATAGTGCATGCTGGCTTTAAGTAGGGTTAAGAATGCCATTAAAATCAAAAATTAAAAAAAGGGCTTGAAACTCATTTTAATAGCGCCCAAACAGCGCTATTAAAAATAAGAGAGTTTATTTGAGAGTGGGGATATATTTGGCTAAAGCTTTGATGTCTTCATCGCTTAATTTTTTAGCTTGCGCGGTCATGACAGGATTCTTGTTGGCACCGTTTTTAAAATCCATAAGCTCTTTTTCAATTTCTGCTTCACTCATCATGTTGACGATTTTGCTTTTTCCTAAAGCTTTCTTTTCAAACTTAACCCCATGGCAAGCGGCGCAACTTTTTGCAAGAGCCTTAACATCTGTTGCCATTAAAACATTTGCGAACGCTAAAACGCCTAAAGCCATAATAACCTTTTTCATAGTTTGTCTCCTCATGCTTATCAAAATAATCTTAAAATGATACAATTACAAGTTTAAGTTTCGCTTAAAATGAAATGAAAATGAGAGAAATAAATATGATTTTATACATTCATATCCCCTTTTGTGAAAATAAATGCGGTTATTGCGCTTTCAATTCCTATGAAGATAAGCATGGGCTAAAAGAAGAATACACTCAAGCGCTATGCCTGGATTTAAAGCATGCCTTAAGCCAAACTGATGAACCCATTGAGAGCGTTTTTATTGGCGGCGGCACGCCTAACACTTTGAGCGTGGAGTCTTTTGAAAGGATTTTTGAAAGCATTTATCGCAATGCAAACTTGAGCTCAGATTGTGAGATCACCACTGAAGCTAACCCCGAATTGATTTCTAAAGCTTGGTGTCAAGGCTTAAAAGATTTAGGGATCAACCGCTTGAGTTTAGGGGTGCAAAGTTTTAGAGAGGATAAATTATTGTTTTTAGAGCGCCAACATTCCAAAAATATCGCTCCTGTGGTAGAAACTATTTTAAAAAGCGGGATTGAAAATGTCAGCATTGATTTGATTTATAACACCCCATTAGACAATGAAAACTCTTTAAAAGAAGAATTAAAACTCGCTAAAGAACTCCCTATCAACCACTTGAGCGCTTATGCTTTGAGCGTTGAAAAAAACACGAATTTAGAAAAAAACGCCAAAAAACCCTCATGCACCCATTTTGACAATATAATAAAAGAAATTTTAGAGGGCTTTTCTTTCAAGCAATACGAAGTGTCTAATTACGCTAGAGGTTATCAAGTCAAACACCATTTAGCTTACTGGGGGGCTAAAGATTATTTAGGGTGCGGGGCTGGGGCTGTAGGCTGCGTGGCGAATGAGCGCTTTTATGCGAAAAAGCTCATAGAAAGCTACATCAAAGACCCCTTAAAACGCCAAGTTGAAACGCTTAATAAACAAGACAAGCGTTTAGAAAAGCTGTTTTTAGGCCTAAGGTGCGTGCTGGGGGTTGAGCTTAATTTCTTAGATGAAAATAAAGTAAGGTTTTTGATTGAAGAAAATAAGGCTTTCATTAAAAATAACCGATTGGTAGCGAGCGATTTTTTCATGGCCGATGAAATGGCTTTGTGGCTGTTGTAAGGCTCTGTTAATCAAGCGTTAATAAAAACGCTAAAAAGCATTTTTTAATTAATGCCTACAAAATTTTTAGCCAAAAACCAACCAATGGCTACCCCAATAAGCCCTAAAATGTTAGTGCCTAAGACATAAGAAACGGCTTCAATGTATTGGGATTTTTGCAAGAGCTTTAAAGTGTCTAACCCGTAAGAAGAAAAGGTCGTAAAACCCCCTAAAACCCCAGTTATAAAGAAAATCCCAAAATCATCACCAAAAACTTTTTTAACAGCCAAATGCCCCATAAAGCCGATGACAAAACACCCTATGATATTCACGCTAAAAGTCCCTAAAGGGAAACTTTCAAACATTAAAAATTTACTGGGCATCATTTTGCCCACAAAATACCTTAGCGAACTCCCTATAGCCCCCCCTAAAGCGGCCCATAAAAAGACAAAATTCATGCATCATCCTTTAAAAAATAAATGAGAGCATTATAATGAGGTGTTTTTAACATTCCTTAATTCTCAAACTTAAAGCCAGTTCTAAACACGCTTCTAAGGAGGGCTTTTTAGCGCTATAGCTTTGAATGCCTTGCTTTTGCAAATAAAGAGCGGTCGTGTTGCCAATGCTTATAGCGGTGTAACTTTCTAAAAATTCAAAATAGTGTAAAAAGGCTTTTGCATGGCTTATAGCGGTAAAAATAAGAATGCTCTTTTCTTTGGGTTTTAGGGCGCTTTGTTCGCTTAAGGTTAAATGTTTGAGCTTGTTTTCATAAACAACAGCTTGCTTGAAATCAATGCCATGCTCTAAAAGAATGGTGTCTAAAGAAGAGGCAATCTCTTTTGCCCTGAGATACAAAACGCTTTTTTTTTCCAATAAAGGAAGGATTTCTTGAACGAACTCTTTGCCATGGGCTTTTTCCCCTATAAAGGCGACTTTAAAATGGTGATCTTGTAAAGTTTTTGCGGTGGGTTCGCTCAAAGCGTAAGCAGGAATGTTTTGTAAAATTTGGAGTTTGGGGCTGTTTTTTAGAGTTTCTAGCAAGGAAAATACCGCATTTTTAGAAGTGAAAATAAGGGCGTTAAAAGGGGTTGGATCTAATTCTAAGGGATAGTAGCAAAATTCGTTTAAAATGAGAGTCTTATAAGGGGCGATTCTTTGAGAATGCACCCATACAACCTCCCTCATGCCTAGTTTTTCTTATCTTTTTTATCGCAAGCGTCATCATAGACCATTCTAAAGCCGTATTTTTCAAAATCATAGACATTGCCCTCTAAATAATAGGGCGTATAGCCTAATTCATGCATGCTTTTAGCCGCATCTAAAGCCCTGCGACCAGCCCTGCAATGGAGCAACACTTTTTTATCTTTGTGCTGGGATAAAAAATCAGCGAGCTTTTCTTGATCATTAACACTAATGAGCGTAGCGTTAGGCAAATGCAATTCTTCATATTCGTCCAACTCGCGCACATCTACGACAATAAAATCATTGAAATTGACTTCTTCTAAACTGATTGCATAATCTTCAAGCATGTTTATCCTTAATTTTTAAAGTAAGGTTATGTTACAATGATTTGATAAATAGGAATGTTTAAGGAGTGTGTGTGCAAGAAAATTATGACGCTTTTTTTACCGAAGCGAGAGGGTTTTTAAACGAGAGGGTTTTTAAGGATTATTTACGCCGTTTGGCTTATGGCATTGATGCATCATGTTATCGTTATATCCCTAAAATAGTCGTTTGGGTGAAGGATGAAGAAGAAGTTCAAAAGCTTTGTGTTTTAGCCAAAAAGCATGGCGTTTCATTGACTTTTAGAGCGGCTGGGAGTTCCTTATCAGGGCAAGCGAGCTGTGATGGGGTGCTGGTGATGGCTACGCATTTTTTCAAAGACGCTAAAATTTTAGACAACGCTACAAGCATCCAGCTCTCATGCGGAGTCATAGGAAGCAACGCGAACGCCTTATTGAAACCTTACCATAAAAAAATAGGCCCAGATCCCTCTACGATAAACACCGCTATGATAGGGGGGATTGTTGCTAATAACGCTAGCGGGATGTGTTGCGGGGTGGAGCAAAACAGCTACAAAACCCTAAAATCCTTAAGAGTGATCTTAGCTGATGGCACTCTTTTAGACACGGCCAATCAGGAGAGCGTTGAGAGTTTCAAAAACGCGCGTAAAGATTTGATTGAAGGGGTTTTGAATTTAAGAAAAGAGATTTTAGAAGATAAAGAATTGCACGCTCTCATTAAGAAAAAATACGAGATCAAAAACACCACCGGCTACAGCTTAAACGCTCTCATTGATTTTGAAGACCCTATTGAAATCATTAGCCATTTATTCATAGGCTCTGAGGGGACTTTAGGCTTTATTTCAAGCGTGGAATTAGAATGCGTGAAAGACTACGCTTATAAAACTTGTGCGTTATTGTTTTATGAAAATTTAGAGCAATGCGCCAAAGCCGCTCAAATTTTAGCCGCTTTAAAAGCCAAACAGCCTGAAATGATTTCTTCAGCAGAGCTTATGGATTATGCGTGCTTAAAAAGCGTGAAAGGTTTGGAGGGCATGCCCAGAGTGATTTTAGAAATCAAAGAGCCTAACGCATGCTTACTCATTCAAAGCGAAAGCGATGATCCTTTAATTTTAGAAAACAACATGCAAACGATTTTAAACGCTTTGAGCACGATACCGGTCGTTTTAGATTCTCAAATCAGCAGTGATCCTACTATTTATCAATCGTGGTGGAAGATCAGAAAAGGCATTTTCCCTATCGCAGCGTCTCAAAGAAAAAGCCAAAGCTCTGTAATTATTGAAGATGTGTGCTTCAGTCAAGAAAATTTTGTAGAGGGGACAAAAGCGATTGAAGGGCTTTTGAAAAAACATGGCTTTAAGGATAACAGCATTATTTTTGGGCATGCGTTAAGCGGGAATTTGCACTTTGTCGTTACGCCGATTTTGGAAAATGAAACTGAAAGAAAAGCGTTTGAAAATTTAGTTTCTGACATGTTTTTAATGGTGAGCAAAAGCTCTGGCTCTATTAAAGCCGAGCATGGCACAGGCAGGATGGTGGCCCCCTTTGTGGAAATGGAGTGGGGAGAAAAAGCCTATAAAATCCACAAACAAATCAAAGAATTGTTTGATCCTAACGGCATTTTAAACCCTGATGTGATCATCACAAACGATAAAGAAATCCACACTAAAAATTTAAAGAGCATTCACCCTATTGAAGAGCATTTGGACATGTGCATGGAATGCGGGTTTTGTGAAAGGGTTTGCCCTAGCAAAGATTTATCTTTAACGCCACGACAACGAATCGTTATCCACAGAGAGATAGAGCGCTTAAAAGAAAGGGTAAGTCATGGCCATAATGAAGATCAAGTTTTATTAGATGAGCTTTTAAAAGAGTCTGAATATTTAGCGCACGCTACTTGCGCGGTGTGCCATATGTGTTCTGTGCTATGCCCTTTAGGAATTGATACCGGAAAGATCGCCCTAAATTATTATCAAAAAAACCCTAAAGGCGAAAAGATCGCTTCAAAGATCCTTAATAACATGCAAACAACCACAAGCATGGCTCGTTTTTCTTTAAAAAGCGCTCGCTTAGTTCAAAACCTCATAGGCTCTCACAACTTAGTGAGCCTGACCAAAGGGATTAAAAAATTCATCAAGCCTTTCCCTAAAGCCTTTAATTACATGCCCAAAAACAACGCCTATCCTTTAGAAAATAAAACGCTTAAGAGCGAAGAAAAAGTCATTTATTTCAGCACCTGCATCAACCGCTCGTTCGCTCCATCAACCAAAATGGCGGATAAAAGATGCATTCAAGAAGTGTTTGAATCCTTATGCCAAAAAGCCAAAGTTTCGGTAATGTATCCTAATGGATTGAATGCGCTTTGTTGCGGGAAAGCCTTTATCAATTACACCGACTTGACCAAACAAAACAACGAAAAAAACCATGCGATTTTTTTAGAATTAAGCGATAGGGGAAAAATACCGATCGTTTTAGACCATAGCGCATGTTCGACGCATTTTTTCAAGCAGATGAAAGCCTATAAGGATTTGAAAGTCTATGATTTGAGCGTCTATATTGAAGAAGTTCTAAGCCCTAAATTAAAATTCAACCCCATTAACGAAGACATAGGGTTATACACGATGTGCGCTTTAAAGTTAGAAAATAAAGAAGAGTTGTTATTCAATTTGGCTAAAAAATGCACTTTGGGCGAGATTGTTATCCACAAAGAGACGGGTTGTTGCGGCTTTGCGGGGAATAAGGGCTTTTTTACCCCTGAATTGAACGAGAGCGCTTTAAACGGCTTTCAAGCGTTTTACCAATCCTATGATCTTAAAAGGGGCTTTTCCACTTCCAGCACTTGCGAGATCGGTTTGAGTGAAAAAACCCACTTTTCTTGGCAGCATATCGCTTATTTAGTGGATGCTTGCACGCTTTAAATGGTGTATAATTGAAGAATTTCTTTAAAGGGTAAAGGCATTGGATAACACTCTCAAACATCTTGCCATTATTATGGATGGTAATGGCAGGTGGGCTAAATTAAAGAATAAAGCTAGGGCTTATGGGCATAAAAAGGGCGTAAAAACCCTTAAAGACATTACGATCTGGTGCGCTAATCATAAGCTAGAATGCTTGACTTTATACGCTTTTTCTACAGAAAATTGGAAACGCTCTAAAAGTGAAGTGGATTTTTTAATGAAAATGCTTAAAAAATACCTTAAAGATGAGCGATCCACTTATTTGGATAATCACATACGCTTTAAAGCGATAGGGGATTTAGAGGGCTTTTCTAAAGAATTGAGAGACACGATCTTAAAGCTTGAAAACGATACCAGGCATTTTAAGGATTTTACGCAAGTTTTAGCCCTCAATTACGGATCTAAAAACGAGATTTCAAGGGCATTTAAAAGCTTGCTAGAAAGCCCGCCTAGCAATATAAGCCTTTTAGAAAGTTTAGAAAATGAAATTTCTAATCGTTTAGACACGCGCAATTTGCCAGAAGTGGATTTATTGTTACGAACGGGGGGGGAAATGCGCTTGTCTAATTTTTTATTGTGGCAATCCAGCTATGCGGAATTGTTTTTCACGCCGATTTTATGGCCTGATTTCACCCCTAAAGATTTAGAAAATATCATTAGCGATTTTTACAAAAGAGTGCGCAAATTCGGGGAATTAAAATGCTAGTAGAAATAGAGAATTTGACTAAAACTTATGGGAGTTTAAAAGCGTTAGACAATATCAATTTGAAACTACCCAAACAGCAATTTATAGGGCTTTTAGGCCCTAATGGGGCGGGTAAAACCACTCTGTTAAAAATTTTAGCCGGATTGAATTTGAACTATCAAGGGGAAGTGAAAATTTTAAATCAAAAGATCGGCATAGAAACTAAAAAAAGCGTGGCGTTTTTAAGCGATAGCGATTTTTTAGACCCTAAATTAACGCCCTTAAAAGCGATCGCTTTTTACAAGGATTTTTTTAGCGATTTTGATTCATCAAAAGCCCTAGATTTACTCAAACGCTTCAGCGTGCCTTTAAAAAGAGAGTTTAAAGCCCTTTCAAAAGGCATGAGGGAAAAATTACAGCTGATTTTAACCCTATCACGAAACGCTTCTTTGTATCTTTTTGATGAGCCGGTGGCTGGGATTGACCCTATTGCAAGAGAAGAGATTTTTGAACTCATCGCTAAGGAATTTAGCCAAAACGCAAGCTTGTTAGTTTCTACACATTTGGTGGTGGATGTGGAAAAGTATTTAGACAGCGCGATTTTTTTAAAAGAAGCTAAAGTGGTGGCTTTTGGAGGTGTGGGAGAATTGAAAAAAGGGTATAGCAGTTTGGAAGCGGCGTATAAAGAAAGGCTAAAATAAATCAGTCAGTTTGTCTTAAAACGCCTAAACGCCAATCAAAACTATCACAGATCGCTTGAATATTTTTGCATGGAATTTCTTTAAAATTTAAGTATAATTGTAAGCATCGCCTAGATGATTCGTGTTTCTTATGATGGCAAGTTCGTTGAAAAAATAAGTTAGGCTAAGGTAGTGGTTTTTGTGTGATGGCATTTTTTAAATCTGCCCCTAAGAAAATCCTCCTAGCCTTATTAGTGTAGGTTTGTTGAACTTATGCGCATGTAAAAGTAGCGGTCATCTGGGTTTTAAACGACCGCATTTTAGGGAAGACATGAAAGATAACAATAACTATAATGTTTTAATTGTGGGGAATAAGGGGCGAGAGTATGCTTTGGCTCAAAGGCTTCAGCAAGATGAGCGAGTGAATGCTTTGTATTTTTGTTTGGGTAATGGTGGCACTCAAGATTTAGGCGAGAATCTGGAATGCGAACATTACGAGCATATCGTGGAATTAGCCCTGAAAAAACAGATCCATTTAGCCATCATTTCAGAAGAAGAGCTTTTGATTTTAGGGCTTACAGAGATGCTAGAAAAAGCGGGGATTTTAGTGTTTGGGGCTTCTAAAGAAGCGGCTAAGTTAGAGGCTTCTAAAAGCTATATGAAGGCTTTTGTTAAAGAGTGCGGCATCAAAAGCGCATCTTACTTTGAAACAAACGATTTAAAAGAAGCTCTCAATTACATTCAAAACGCTTCCTTCCCTTTAGTGATTAAAGCGTTGAATAAAAACACAAGCATTGTCCACCATCAAGAAGAAGCGCTAAAAATCCTTGAAGACGCTTTCAAACAAAATAATGAGTCTGTGATCATAGAGCCTTTTTTAGAGGGGTTTGAGCTTTCAGTTACAGCGCTTATAGCCAATGATGATTTTATCTTGTTGCCCTTTTGCCAAAATTACAAACGCTTATTAGAGGGGGATAATGGAGTCAATACGGGGGGTATGGGGGCCATCGCTCCTGCAAACTTTTTCTCTAATGAATTGGAAGAGAAGATAAAAAATCATATCTTTAAACCCGCTTTAGAGAAATTTCAGGCTGATAACACGCTTTTTAAAGGGGTTTTACTCGCTGAAATTGTGGTCATAGAAGAAAAGGGCGTTTTAGAGCCGTATTTATTGGATTTTAGCGTGCGTTTTAAAGATATTGAATGCCAGACGATTTTACCTCTTGTAGAAAATCCGCTACTAGATTTGTTTTTAGCCACAGCCAAAGGGGAATTAAATTCTCTTGAATTGGTGTTTTCTAAGGAATTTGTGATGAGTGTCGCGCTTGTTTCTAGGAATTACCCCACCAGCTCTTCACCCAAACAAACCCTTTATATTGATCCGGTTGATGAAAAAAAGGGCCATTTGATTTTAGGGGAGGTGGAGCAGGATAACGGCGTGTTTGAAAGCAGTGGGGGGAGGGTGATCTTTGCCATTGGCAGAGGAAAATCCTTATTAGAAGCCAGAAACCATGCTTATGAAATCGCTCAAAAGGTGCATTTTGAAGGCATGTTTTATCGCAAGGATATTGGTTTTAAGGTGTTAGATTTGAAAGAATACTCTTGAAGTTTAAGACAAACCAAAGAGTTTGTCTTGTTTGTTTTTGAATGCGCTCTCCAAATTTAGAAAAAGAAGAAACTGAAATCATAGAAACACTCCTTATGCGTGAAAAAATGCGTTTATGCCCCTTGTATTGGCGCATCTTAGCGTTTTTAACCGATGGTTTGTTGGTGGCGTTTTTATTGAGCGATCTTTTGAGGGCGTGCGATTTCTTGCATTCTTTATACTGGCTGGCTAACCCCATTTATCATGGCGTGTTTGTTGCGATGGGTTTTATCATCTTGTATGGCGTTTATGAAATCTTTTTTGTGTGTTTGTGCAAGATGAGTTTGGCTAAACTGGTTTTTAGGATTAAAATTATTGATATTTATTTAGCAGATTGCCCCAATAGGGCTATTCTATTGAAGCGTTTAGGGTTAAAGATTGTGGTTTTTCTATGCCCATTTTTATGGTTTGTAGTGTTTAAAAACCCCTATCATAGGGCATGGCATGAAGAAAAAAGCAAAAGTCTTTTGGTGTTGTTTTAATCATGATTTATTGGTTGTATTTGGCGGTCTTTTTTTTGTTGAGCGCATTAGACGCTAAAGAAATCGCTATGCAACGATTTGACAAACAAAACCATAAGATTTTTGAAATCCTTGCGGATAAAGTGAGCGCTAAAGACAATGTGATAACCGCATCAGGGAATGCGATCTTATTGAATTATGATGTGTATATTTTAGCGGACAAGGTGCGTTATGATACCAAGACTAAAGAAGCGTTATTAGAGGGGAATATCAAGGTTTATAAGGGCGAGGGCCTACTCATTAAAACCGATTATGTGAAATTGAGTTTGAATGAAAAATATGAAATCATTTTCCCCTTTTATGTCCAAGATAGCGTGAGCGGGATTTGGGTGAGCGCGGATATTGCTAGCGGGAAGGATCAAAAATATAAGGTTAAAAACATGAGCGCTTCAGGGTGTAGCATTGATAACCCCATTTGGCATGTCAATGCGACTTCAGGCTCATTCAACATGCAAAAATCGCATTTGTCTATGTGGAATCCTAAGATCTATGTCGGTGATATTCCTGTATTGTATTTGCCCTATATTTTCATGTCCACGAGCAATAAAAGAACGACCGGGTTTTTATACCCTGAGTTTGGCACTTCTAATTTAGACGGCTTTATTTATTTGCAACCCTTTTATTTAGCCCCCAAAAACTCATGGGATATGACCTTTACCCCACAAATCCGTTATAAAAGGGGTTTTGGCTTGAATTTTGAAGCGCGCTACATCAACTCTAAAGACGACAGGTTTTTATTCAATGCGCGCTATTTTAGGAATTACACTCAATATGTCAAACGCTATGATTTGAGGAATCAAAATATCTATGGGTTTGAATTTTTAAGCTCTAGCAGGGACACTCTACAAAAATACTTTCATCTTAAGTCTAATATTGACAACGGGCATTACATTGGTTTTTTATACATGAACGATTTGGACTATGTGCGTTTTGAAAAGGTTAATAAGCGTATCACGGACGCCACGCACATGTCTAGGGCGAATTACTACTTGCAAACAGAAAATCATTATTACGGCTTGAATATCAAGTATTTTTTAAACCTGAATAAAATCAACAATAACCGCACTTTCCAATCTGTCCCTAATTTGCAATACCATAAATATTTAAATTCTTTGTATTTTAAAAATTTGTTGTATTCGGTGGATTATCAGTTTAGAAACACCGCAAGAGAGATTGGTTATGGCTATGTGCAAAACGCTTTGAATGTGCCGGTGGGCTTGCAATTTTCTTTGTTTAAAAAGTATTTGTCTATAGGGCTTTGGAACGATCTCCAACTATCTAATGTGGCTTTAATGCAATCTAAAAATTCCTTCGTGCCTACGATCCCTAATGAATCAAGGGAATTTGGGAACTTTGTGTCTTCAAATTTTTCCATGTATGTCAATACGGATTTAGCCAGAGAATACAACAAGCTTTTCCATACGATCCAATTGGAAGCGATTTTCAACATCCCTTATTACACCTTTAAAAACGGCTTATTTTCTCAAAACATGTATGCTTTGAGCGCGCAAGCCTTAAACAGCTACACTTCGCCTTTATTGATGGATTATGATTATCAAGGGCGTTTGTATGACTCTGTGTGGAATCCTAACAGCATTTTACCTAGCGATGCGAGCAATAAGACGGTGAATTTAACCCTAACGCAATACCTTTATGGCTTAGGGGGGCAAGAGTTATTGTATTTTAAAATATCGCAACTCATCAATCTTGACGATAAAGTTTCGCCCTTCAGGATGCCATTAGAGAGCAAGATCGGGTTTTCGCCCTTAACAGGATTGAATATCTTTGGGAATGTCTTTTATTCGTTTTATCAAAACCGCTTAGAAGAAATCTCTGTGAACGCCAATTACCAACGCAAGTTTTTAAGCTTTAACCTCTCTTATTTTTTAAGAAACAATTTTAGCAGTGGGATTAATAGCATTGTAGAAAATCCTGCGGATTATTTAAAGGCGGGTTTTAGCAACGACTTTGGTTATTTTTCCATGAGCGCGGATGTGGGTTATGATATTAGAAATAATGTGGTTTTAAATTGGAATGTGGGGATTTATAAAAAAATCCGTTGTTTTGGGATTGGCTTTCAATTCGTTAACCAACGGCGCCCTATCCTCACCGGCGATCCCAACCAACCTATAAGAGTGTTTGAAAATAACTATGTTAAGCTAGAATTAGACTTTTCACCGATCACTAAAACCAATGTAACTTACCGCTCTTTACAGCGTAAGTAAAAAAGGAATGCATTTGAATACGGATTTTAGCCATATCACCGATATAGAGGGCATGCGTTTTATCAATGAAGAAGACGCTTTGAACAAATTGATTAATGAAATCCACACGCGCCACATTGATTTAAAAGATTCCATCATGCTCGCTTTGAGTTTTAACGCTCTGTATTTGGCTAACGCTTTAGCGCAAAAATTTGGAGCGACTTATGATATACTTTTTTTAGAACCTATCCTAGCCCCTTTAAATTCAAAATGCGAGATCGCTTTGGTGAGTGAGAGCATGGATATAGTGATGAATGAAAGTTTGATCGATTCCTTTGACATCACTTTAGACTATGTTTATTGGGAAGCCAAGCGAGCTTATGAAGAAGACATTTTGTCCCAGATTTATCAGTATCGCAAAGGCAATGCGATCAAAAGCTTAAAAAATAAAAATATTTTTATCGTAGATAGGGGGATTGAAACCGGGTTTAGAGCAGGGTTGGGCGTGCAAACTTGCTTGAAAAAAGAATGCCAAGACATTTATATTTTAACCCCCATTCTCGCGCAAAATGTCGCTCAAGGCTTAGAAAGTTTGTGCGATGGGGTGATTAGCGTGTATCGCCCTGAATGTTTTGTCTCTGTGGAGCATCATTATAAAGAACTCAAGCGATTAAGCAATGAAGAAATTGAAAAATACTTGGGCGCTAACAACGCGCCTAATTTAAAAAAGGAACATTAAATATGGATTTTATCACCATCACTTCTAGTAACAAAACCGAAGAATTCGCTCTCAAGCAAGTGGCCAAACAAGCCACCAGCTCTCTAATGTATCGCTTAGGAAGAACCATCATTTTGGCGAGCGTGTGCGTAGAAAGAGAGCCTGTGAGTGAAGATTTTCTGCCTTTAGTGGTGCAGTTTTTAGAAAAATCTTATGCAGCCGGAAAGATCCCGGGCGGCTTTGTTAAGAGAGAAGGCAGAGCACAAGATTTTGAAATCTTAACCTCTAGGCTTATAGACAGGACTTTACGCCCTTTATTCCCTAAAGACTACCGCTACCCTACACAGATCACTTTAATGGTTTTAAGCCATGATATTGAAAATGATTTGCAAGTTTCTGCTTTAAACGCTGCTTCAGCCGCTCTCTTTTTATCCCATATCGCTCCCATTAAAAGCGTGAGCGCTTGCAGGATTGCTAGGATTGATAACGAATTTATCATTAACCCTAGCATAAGCCTTTTGAATCAATCCAGTTTGGATCTGTTCGTGTCCGGCACAAAAGAGAGTTTGAACATGATAGAAATGCGCTCTTTGGGGCAACAATTAAACGCTTTAGAAGAGCCTTTAATGCTAAAAGCTTTAGAATTGGCTCAAAAAAGTTTGAAAGAAACTTGCACGCTTTATGAAGAGGTTTTCACGCCCCACCAAAACGAGCTGCTTTTCAAAGAGAGCCAAGGAATAATTTTTAATGAAAGGCTGTTAGATTTATTAAAAAATCAGTATTTTGATGAAATCATCAAAGGCATTGAAAGTTCTGCTTTGAGCGAGCGAGAAAATGTTTTCAATGAAATTGCCAGAAAAATCAGTGAAGCCCACTCAGAATTCAGTTTAGAAGAAATTGAATTGTCTTTAGAAAAAGTGAAAAAAACTGAGATAAGGCGCATGATCATTAAGGATAAAATCCGCCCGGATAAGCGCGCATTAGAAGAAGTGCGCCCCATTTTGATAGAGAGCGATTTGCTCCCTATGGCGCATAGCTCCATTTTATTCACTAGGGGGCAAACGCAAAGCTTAGTGGTAGGGGTTTTAGGCACGGATAATGACGCTCAAACCCATGAGAGTTTGGAGCATAAAGCCCCTATTAAAGAGCGCTTCATGTTTCATTATAATTTCCCTCCTTTTTGCGTGGGCGAAGCGAGCTCTATTGGCGCGACCTCAAGGCGCGAATTAGGGCATGGGAATTTGGCTAAAAGGGCCTTAGAAACGAGCATTAAAAATAAAGAGCAGGTGATACGATTGGTTTCTGAGATTTTAGAAAGCAATGGTTCAAGCTCAATGGCGAGCGTTTGCGCAGGCTCTTTAGCCCTTTATGCAAGCGGTGTGGAAATTTATGATCTAGTCGCTGGGGTGGCTATGGGCATGGTGAGCGAAGGGCAAGATCACGCCATTTTAAGCGATATTAGCGGTTTAGAAGACGCAGAAGGCGATATGGATTTTAAGATTGCCGGGAATTTAGAAGGCATTACGGCCATGCAAATGGATACCAAAATGAGCGGTATCCAATTAGAGGTTTTATACCAAGCTTTACTCCAAGCTAAAAAAGCGCGAGAGCATATTTTAAAAATCATGCATGAAGCGAAAGAAAAGATTGTGATCAATTTTTCCCATTTGCCTGCAACGGAGATTTTTAATGTCGCGCCCGATAAAATTGTAGAAATTATCGGTCAAGGAGGGCGTGTGATCAGAGAGATAGTAGAAAAGTTTGAGGTTAAAATTGATTTGAATAAACCGAGCGGTGAAGTGAAAATCATGGGGAATAAAGAGCGGGTTTTAAAAACGAAGGAATTTATTTTAAACTATTTGCATTCTTTAGATCAAGAATTGGAGCAATACGCTATTGATGAGGTGTTAGAAGCTCAAGTGAAGAGAATCGTAGATTTTGGGGCGTTTTTAAGCTTGCCTAAGGGGGGCGAAGGCTTGTTAAGAAAGCAAAACATGGACAGGTGTCAAGTGGTTTTAAAAGAAGGCGATAGTATCAGGTGTAGGGTGATTAGTTTCAATAAGGGTAAAATCGCTTTGGATTTGGCTTAAAATTTTAAAAAGCGTTTTTTAAAAGAGATTTTAAGCTAGTTTGTATTAAAATAAATTCTTGCTTGTATTTTTGAAAGTAGAGGAACGATTCGAAATGAAAATCAAGCGCAGAACATTTGAAAACGGAGTGCGAAAATGAAATTTTTAGCGTTATTTTTTCTGGCTTTAGCGGGCATTGCTTTCGCTCATGATGGTGGAATGGAGGGGATGGATATGATTAAATCTTATTCTATCTTAGGAGCGATGATCGGTCTAGGGATTGCCGCTTTTGGTGGGGCAATCGGCATGGGGAATGCGGCCGCAGCGACCATTACAGGCACAGCGAGAAACCCAGGAGTGGGCGGTAAATTGCTCACCACTATGTTTGTGGCCATGGCGATGATTGAAGCGCAAGTGATTTATACTCTAGTGTTTGCTATTATCGCTATTTATAGTAACCCATTCTTAAGTTAAGGGTTTTGATGGGCTAAATTATTGCTTAAAAAGCGTAATTTAGCTATAATATTTGCTTCAAATTTTTAGCACTGGTGGTGGAATTGGTAGACACGCCATCTTGAGGGGGTGGTGGGAGCAATCTCGTGCGAGTTCGAGTCTCGCCCAGTGCACCATTAAGTTTCTTTAAGGAATAAGTGGGTATAATCTCACTCTTTGCTCTATATATACGCCGAAGTGGTGGAATTGGTAGACACGCTAGACTCAAAATCTGGTGGGAGCAATCCCGTGTCGGTTCGAGTCCGACCTTCGGCACCATTGCTGATAATCTTTTTCAACTTGTTTTTTATTTTTTCATTTAAAATAGTTTTATTCCAAATAAATGCCAAATAGATGGATTAGTGAGTTTTGAGCCTTTTTTAAAGGATTGTTTAACCCATTATAAAAGGAGTGTGAGTTTAGGTATAATGATTTAGCTAAAAGATGTTAAAATCCCACTAATTTTTTGGGGTAGGAAATATCCATGCAGACTTTAAAGAACAAAGCCTTTCGTGTTAGCATTCAATGGAATGCTTTAGTTAGGAAGCTTCTTTCTTTAGAAAGGGGCGCTCTCACTGGAATGGATGAGAAAAAATCTGCTTAAGTCATGTCGATTCAAATATATTTCAACCGGAGACTCTATCATGCTGGATTTGTCTTATAGCCTGGAGCGTGTCTTGCAAGAAGACCCGGCAGCTAGGAATAAGTGGGAGGTTCTTTTGCTTTATCCGGGCATTCATGCACTGCTTTGCCACCGCCTAGCGCATGCGTTGCACAAGAAAGGGTTTTATTTTATTGCGCGCGCGCTTTCTCAGTTAGCGCGCTTTATTACTGGGATAGAAATCCACCCGGGCGCTAAGATTGGGAGAGGGCTCTTTATTGATCATGGCATGGGTGTGGTGATTGGCGAGACCACAGAGATTGGAGATGATGTTACCATTTATCATGGCGTAACTCTAGGGGGCACGGGCAAGTTCAAGGGCAAGCGCCACCCTACTTTAGGCAACCGAGTGGTAGTGGGGGCTGGGGCTAAGGTCTTGGGTGCGATTTGCGTGGGTGATGATGTGAAGATTGGGGCTAATGCGGTGGTGCTTTCAGATTTACCCACGGGTTCTACGGCTGTAGGCGCTAAAGCTAAAACCATCACAAAGGATCGTTAATTTTAAGTAAAGAGAGAATTTTTAAAATGAGTAAAAGTAAAAAAGAGTTATTTTTGGAACTTGCACAACCTGATAAAAACGGAATGAGTCGTTGGGTAAGCGCTATAGAATTTATAGGAAAATATCAAGGATTACAGCTAGGTAATGGGGGGAGTTGGTGCAGGAATAACTCATCTTTGGCTAAAGAATTTGAATTAGAATTTGATAAAAGGCAAACTCCAGGAAATTCTATTGATAGAATACGCTTGAATGGCTATAATACTAGATGTGTTTTTAACCAAAGTATCCGTCAAGACATTAAAAATTACTATAGCCAACAATGTTGCGCGATGTGCGGTGCGCGTGGCAACTCTGAAAACACTCAAATAGAAATAGATCATAAAGACGGCCGCAAGGATGATTTAAGAGTTTCTGATTTAAACACACAGACTTTTGATGATTTCCAGGCTTTATGTAAAGCTTGTAATGACAAGAAACGCCAGATTTGTAAAAAATGCAAAGAAAGTGGCTATAGATTTGATGCAACAAAAATTCCTGGCAATCGTTATCCTTTCTATGAGGGGGCGTTTGAATATGATGGTTGTGTGGGTTGCTATCAGTATGACCCCATACAATACAGGAAAATTTGTAATGATAGGATATTTAATGAAGGGTATCAAATTGGATACAATCAAAAAACTACTTTATAGCGGTTGCAATGAACTACATCGGCTCTAAATACAAGCTCATTCCCTTTATTAAGGAAAATATCCATGCGGTTGCAAGTAATGATCTCTCTGGCGCGATTTTTTGTGATCTATTCGCTGGGACGGGCATTGTTGGGCGCGCGTTTAAAAAGGCTGTCCATAAAATCATCTCTAATGATTTGGAATATTATAGCTTTGTTTTGAATCAAAATTATATCGGCAACATTCAAGAAATCCCTAATAAAGAAGAGCTTATTGATGAGGTTAATAGCGTTGCTTTAAAAAAAGGCTTTATCTATTCGCACTATTCTTTAGGGGGGAGTTCAAGGCAGTATTTTAGCGAAACAAACGCTCAAAAAATTGATGCGATGCGTTTGAAAATTGAAGAGCTTAAGCTTTCTCAAAACATTGATAATTGCGCGTATTATTTTTTGCTCGCATCGCTATTAGAAAGCGCGGACAAGGTAGCTAACACCGCTTCAGTTTATGGGGCTTTTTTAAAACGCCTTAAAAAAAGCGCTCAAAAAGAACTCATCTTAAAAGGCGCTGATTTTGATTTGAGTTCAAACGCTAACGAAGTGTATCAGCAAGACGCTAGCGAACTGATTGGAAAGATTTCAGGGGATATTTTGTATTTAGACCCTCCTTATAATGCGAGGCAATATGGGGCGAATTACCATTTATTAAACACGATTGCTATTTATACGCCCTTTGCTCCAAAAGGTAAAACCGGCTTGCCCAGTTACCAGAAATCATCGTTTTGCTATCGCGCTAAAATCTTAAACGCTTTTGAAAATTTAATCAAAACAGCGCGATTCAAATATATCTTTTTAAGCTATAACAATGAAGGGCTTATGAGTGAAACAGAGATTGGGAATATTTTAAAAAAATACGGCGCTTACTCCTTGATTACTAAAACCTACATGCGTTTTAAAGCGGATAGCAAACGCGCCCACAAAGCCGCACACACCACAGAGTGTTTGCATATTCTTATCAAATAGGAGTCAAGATAGCTCCAACCTTTAAATGGCAAAAATAATCGCTTAAATACCGCTTGAATAAGGTAAAATGAAACCAAAATAAGCCTATAAAAAAGGGGAAATCATGGCACTTGAAGTGGTTTTATGGGATTTTGATGGCGTGATTTTTGACAGCATGCATTTAAAATATGAAGGGTTTAAGGCGTTGTTTCAAAAGCATGGCAACAAGAATCAAGAAAATTTGAAACAATTTGAAGTTTATCATTATCAAAGCGGGGGGATTTCAAGGGATGAAAAAATCCAATATTTTTATAACGAGATTTTAAAAACCCCTATCGCTCAAGAAGAAGTGGGTGCATTAGCCCTAGAGTTTGGCGCTATTATAGAACAAAAGCTTTTTGATAGGGGGCATTTGAATAGCGAAGTGATGGCGTTTATTGATAAGCATTATAAAAATCATGTTTTCCATATCGCTTCAGCGGCCTTGCATAGCGAATTGCAGGTGTTGTGCGAGTTTTTAGGGATCATTAAATATTTTAAGAGCGTTGAAGGGAGTCCGCCTAATAAACCCAAAATTATCGCTAATATCATTCAAAAATATGCCTATAACCCAAGCCGCATGCTAATGATAGGCGATAGCGTCAATGACTATGAAAGCGCTAAGGCTAATCAAGTGGCGTTTTTGGGCTATAACAGCAAGGTTTTGAAAAATTTAGTGGGTCAAAACGGCTATCAAGGGAAGTATTTGGAGAGCTTTAAAGGGTTTGATTTGCAAAACTTTATAAAAGAGTGAAGCCAACTTTAGCCAAGATTGTCTTTGTGTTGGCTCATATCAATGATGACTTCACAGCGTTCAATCGTGCTTAAGCGGTGGGCGATAACGATTAGGGTTTTATTTTTAGCGATTTGATAGATTTCATCCATGATTTTACTCTCGGTTTCATTGTCTAGGGCTGAAGTGGCTTCATCTAAAACCAAAATTTCAGGGTTATCGTATAAAGCCCTTGCAATGCCTATACGCTGTTTTTGACCGCCGCTAAGCTTAGCACCCCCTTCGCCCACTTGGGTTTTAAGGCCCTCATGTTCGCATAAAAAATCATAAATATGAGCCATTTTGCACACCTTAATCAAGCGTTTTTCATCTATGGCGCTCCCAAAAGCGATATTATCCCCCACAGTGCCATCAAAAAGGTAAATATTTTGGGGGATATAGCCTATTTTTTTACGCCATGAGCGCCTGTTTTCGTTGGTTAAAAGGGTGTTATCAATAAAAATCTCCCCACTTTTAGGGTAGGTAAGCCCCATAATAATATCCGCTAGCGTGGATTTTCCGCACCCGCTATGGCCTATGAGAGCGACTTTTTGACCTTTTTGAATGGTGAGATTAAAATTTTTTAAAACCGGGTGTTTTGACTTATAAGCGAATGAAATGTTTTGAAGAGTGATTTTTTCATTAAAGTCTAAAGGGACTAAATCTTCTTCAACGATGGTTTTAGAAAGGCTTTTAAAAACAATGTTGGTCGCAAGCTGGTTGTAAGCGATTTCATTGTATTGATTCAAAACGCCAGTAACAGAAGGGAGCGTGCGATAAAGCGCTAGAGCATACATAGAAATGGTAGGAAGCACCATTTTAGCTTCGCCGTATTTGAATAAAATGTAAGCGACCGCTAAAATCAACAAACTAAAGCCCACCGTTTCTAATGAATACCTGGGGACTACTTGCAAAGTGGCGTAAATGATCTCGGTGTCATGGGCTTTACGGCTATTTTCTCCAAAAAGCTTGTGGGCTTCTTCGTGATTGTCTTTGAGTTTAGTGATTTTGAAATTGCTGAAAAATTTTGAAAAAACTTTAAGCGTTTGCGCCCTAGATTTTGCCGCTATCTCGCCCTTTTTTTGAATAAGAACGGTGATTTTTTTAGTGATAATAAAAATTTGTATAGAGATGATTAGAGTGAATACAAGCGTTATCTTCCAGTTAGTGATTAATAGCGTGGAATAGAAAAAAACGATCACGGTTAATTCAGTGAGCAAATTCAAAAAAGCGTTAAAGCTCATAAACATGCCCTCTGCTTTATTGTTAATAATATCTCTTAAAGAATCTAAGTTGTGGTTAAGATGGGAGAGGTAGTTGCTTTTAATGTGCTGTAAAAAAAGTTGTTGCTTGATTTGATAAGCTTTCTTATTGGAAAAACGCCCTTTCAAATAAGTGAAAGACACCCCATAAAACATCCTGAATAAATAAATCCCCACCAAGCAAAAACTAAAGAAATACATAAGACGAACGGGAGATGAAAAATGGAAAAAATCATAGACCATTTTCCAATCTTTATCGTCTAAAGCCCTATTGGGATCGGAAGCGAGAGTGATAAAAGGCATTAGGAGGGTTAGGGACATCACTTCCACAAAAGAAGAAAAAACAGCCATCAGCACAAGCAGGAAAAAAACCATTTTTTCCTTGAAAGTGATGAGCATGTAGATTTGCTTTAAAGAGCGCAAAAAGTATTTTAAAGTAGAAATTTTATGTTTTTTTCTTGCCATAATTTAAGTGTCCATAAATTCTTTTATATTATTTAATGAGCTTTGAGCTGTGTTAAGCCAAATTGAGCTAGATTATAGCTAAAATTTTAACCATGCTCTGTGCCATACGAATAATTTAGCTTTCTGTCATCGTTTCTTGACAAGTTAAGTATAAAACTGCTATAATCCCAAGTCTTTAATTTGTTTAATTTGTTGCTGGCTTAGCTCAGTTGGTAGAGCAGCTGCCTTGTAAGCAGCAGGTCGGGGGTTCAAGTCCCTTAGCCAGCTCCAGTTGGAATGTTATTTTGCAAAGTTTTTGGTGAGATACTCAAGTGGCCAACGAGGGCAGACTGTAAATCTGCTGACTATGTCTTCCGTGGTTCGAATCCACGTCTCACCACCATTTTGTTTTATAGATGCGGGAATAGCTCAGTTGGCTAGAGCATCAGCCTTCCAAGCTGAGGGTCGCGGGTTCGAGCCCCGTTTCCCGCTCCATTTTTAGGATAACATTTTAGTTTTTGAGACGCCTATATA
Organism: Helicobacter sp. 219-2; assembly: GCF_030053225.1. Classification (NCBI taxonomy): domain Bacteria; kingdom Pseudomonadati; phylum Campylobacterota; class Epsilonproteobacteria; order Campylobacterales; family Helicobacteraceae; genus Helicobacter; species Helicobacter sp. 219-2. The sequence goes on from NZ_JASGBS010000001.1 coordinate 261,297, forward strand.
GCTCAGAGGCAGAGCACTTCCTTGGTAAGGAAGAGGTCGGCGGTTCAATTCCGCTTATAGGCTCCAGTTTATAATCTCTTGAATGGCGATAAGACAAAAATGTCTTAAATTTTGTGGTAGCATTTAGGAATACTTAGGATTTTGTTTAGTATAATTCTAAAATCCATTTCAAAAAATTAAGGAGAAATACAAATGGCAAAAGAAAAGTTTAATAGAACTAAGCCGCATGTTAATATTGGAACCATTGGGCATGTAGACCATGGTAAAACGACTTTGAGTGCAGCGATTTCAGCGGTGCTTTCTTTGAAAGGTCTTGCAGAAATGAAAGACTATGATAATATTGATAACGCCCCTGAAGAAAAAGAAAGAGGGATCACTATCGCTACTTCTCACATTGAATATGAGACTGAAAACAGACACTATGCGCATGTGGATTGCCCAGGACACGCTGACTATGTAAAAAACATGATCACCGGTGCGGCGCAAATGGACGGAGCGATTTTGGTTGTTTCTGCAGCTGATGGCCCTATGCCTCAAACCAGGGAGCATATCTTATTGTCTCGTCAAGTAGGCGTGCCTCACATCGTTGTTTTCTTAAACAAACAAGACATGGTAGATGACCAAGAATTGTTAGAGTTGGTAGAAATGGAAGTGCGCGAGTTGTTGAGTGCGTATGAATTTCCTGGCGATGACACTCCTATCGTAGCGGGTTCAGCTTTAAGAGCTTTAGAAGAAGCAAAGGCTGGCAATGTGGGTGAATGGGGTGAAAAAGTGCTTAAACTCATGGCTGAAGTGGATGCCTATATCCCTACTCCAGAAAGAGACACCGAAAAAACTTTCTTGATGCCGGTTGAAGATGTGTTCTCTATTGCGGGTAGAGGAACTGTAGTTACAGGCAGGATTGAAAGAGGTGTGGTGAAAGTAGGCGATGAAGTGGAAATCGTTGGTATCAGAGCTACACAAAAAACGACTGTAACCGGTGTAGAAATGTTTAGAAAAGAGTTAGAAAAAGGTGAAGCCGGCGATAATGTGGGCGTGCTTTTGAGAGGAACTAAAAAAGAAGAAGTAGAGCGCGGTATGGTTCTATGCAAACCAGGTTCTATCACTCCGCACAAGAAATTTGAGGGAGAAATTTATGTCCTTTCTAAAGAAGAAGGCGGAAGACACACTCCATTCTTTACCAACTACCGCCCGCAATTCTATGTGCGCACGACTGATGTGACTGGCTCTATCACCCTTCCTGAAGGCGTAGAAATGGTTATGCCTGGCGATAATGTTAAAATCACTGTGGAGTTGATTAGCCCTGTTGCATTGGAATTGGGAACTAAATTTGCGATTCGTGAAGGCGGTAGGACCGTTGGTGCTGGTGTTGTGAGCAATATTATTGAATAATATTAGCAAAAAGAGTCACCATAAAGGGTCATTATGAAAGTTAAAATAGGGTTGAAGTGTTCTGATTGCGAAGACATCAATTACAGCACAACCAAGAACGCTAAAACTAACACTGAAAAACTGGAGCTTAAGAAGTTCTGCCCAAGGGAAAATAAGCACACTCTTCATAAAGAAATCAAATTGAAGAGCTAGCTCTTTCTTTGGTGTTGCAATTTAAAAGGAGGGGAGGTTAGGTCAGTAGCTCCAATGGTAGAGCGTCGGTCTCCAAAACCGGTTGTTGGGGGTTCGAGTCCCTCCTGGCCTGCCATCTACTAATTTATTCTATCAAATTTGTGTTTCAATTGGATTGTTTTTAAATTTTTTAATTTTAGTTTAAGCTATTTTGGATAAAATTGAAAATTCTTTTAATGTATAAATATATTAAGTTTAAGTGAGGGCAAAAAGAAACTATGGATAAATGGCTCATGCAATATAAATTAGCTAGAGAAGAGCTTTCTAAAGTGATATTTCCTATTAAAGAGCAGATACGCAACGCACTTGTTTCTGTTTTGGTGGTGGTGAGTGCTATCACGCTATTTTTAGCTTTGTTGGATTTTTCTCTAGGGGCTTTTGTCTCTAGTGTTCTATAGGTTGGTGGCTTTAAATAAGGAGAATAATGATGGATTGGTATGCCATACAAACTTATTCAGGGAGCGAGCAGTCCGTTAAGAAAGCGATTGAGAATCTAGCGAACGACCATAATATAAGAGATAGGATACAAGAAATTATTGTGCCTACTGAAGATATTATAGAGGTTTCTAAAAAAAGCAAGACGAAAGTAACGGAACGAAGCCTTTATCCTGGGTATGTTTTTATTAAGGTGGATTTAGATACGGTTTTGTGGCATAAGATACAATCTTTGCCAAGAGTGAGCCGTTTTATTGGAGAAAACAAAAAGCCAACCCCATTGAGTGAAGCGGATATTGGGCATATTTTAGAAAAAATGAATAACCGAGCAGCCCCCAAGCCAAAAATCTTTTTTGAGCAAGGCGAAGTGGTGCGTGTGGTGGAAGGTCCTTTTGCGAATTTTACCGCTACGGTGGAAGAGTATGATGTGGAACACCGCAAGCTCAAGCTCAATGTTTCTATTTTTGGTAGGAACACTCCAATAGAGATTTTGCATTCGCAAGTGGAAAAAATTATATAACTTTTTAAGGAGAAAACATGGCTAAAAAAGTAGTCGGAGAAATCAAACTTCAAATTCCTGCCGGTAAGGCAAACCCTTCACCTCCCGTAGGGCCAGCGTTGGGTCAAAGAGGGGTTAATATCATGGAATTTTGTAAGGCTTTTAACGAGAGGACTAAAGACATGGGGAGTTTTAATATCCCAGTCATTATCACGGTTTATCAAGATAAGAGTTTCACCTTTATCACTAAAAAGCCTCCGGTAACCGATTTGATCAAAAAAGCTTCTGGGGTTGAAAAAGGTTCTGACAATCCGCTTAAAAATAAGATTGCAAAGCTCACCCACAAACAAGTGGAAGAGATCGCACAATTGAAAATGGAAGATTTAAACACAAGCACCATGGAAGCGGCCAAAAAAATCGTTATGGGCAGCGCTAGGAGCATGGGCGTAGAAGTTGTGGATTGATTGGGTTTTGTTGGAATTGAAAGAAATTTTTAAGGATTAGAATCGTGGCAAAAAAAGTATTTAAAAGATTGGAAAAACTTTTTTCTAAAATTCAAAACGATAAAGCGTATGGCGTAGAGCAAGGCGTAGAGGTGGTTAAATCCCTCGCTTCAGCCAAATTTGACGAAACCGTGGAAGTAGCGTTAAGACTAGGGGTTGATCCAAGGCATGCAGATCAAATGGTGCGCGGTGCGGTGGTGCTTCCTCATGGAACAGGGAAAAAAGTAAGAGTGGCTGTTTTTGCAAAAGACATTAAGCAAGATGAAGCCAAAAACGCTGGGGCTGATGTCGTTGGCGGAGACGATTTAGCTGAAGAAATCAAAAATGGTCGTATTGATTTTGACATGGTGATCGCAACGCCTGATATGATGGCGGTTGTCGGTAAAGTGGGTAGGATTTTAGGCCCTAAAGGTTTGATGCCAAACCCCAAAACCGGAACCGTTACGATGGATATTGCTAAAGCGGTTAGTAACGCTAAAAGCGGTCAAGTGAATTTCAGGGTGGATAAAAAGGGCAATGTTCATGCCCCTATTGGTAAAGCGAGTTTTCCTGAAGAAAAAATCAAAGAAAACATGCTTGAGTTGGTTAAAACGATCAACCGCCTAAAACCCAGCAGCGCGAAAGGCAAGTATATTAGAAACGCCGCTCTTTCGCTCACCATGTCGCCTTCAGTGAATTTGGACGCACAAGAATTGATGGATATTAAATAGCGTTAGGAGTTTTTAATCTTAGGCTGAAGATCGTAAGAGCTAAAAAGCTTAAAATTTCTTTTTTAAAAAGATAATCTTGCAGAGGTCTAGTCTAGAAAGGAGGAAAAGATGCAAAAACAACATCAAAGGCAGCATAAAGTAGAGCTAGTCGCTAACTTAAAGTTGCAATTTGCAGATGCCAAAGCCCTTTTAATTTGCGATTATAAGGGTCTTAGCGTGAAAAAGTTGGAAGCTTTGAGGAATAAGGCTCGTGCTCAAGGTATTAAAGTGCAAGTGATTAAGAATACTCTTGCTCATATTGCCATGAAAGAGACCGGTTATTCTGATTTGGATTTGAAAGAAACCAATGTGTTTTTGTGGGGCGATGATCAAATCGCTCTTTCTAAGCTCGTGTTTGACTTCCAAAAAGATCACAAAGATCATTTTGTGTTGAAAGCGGGCTTGTTTGATAAAGAAAGCGTTAGCGTAGCTCATGTGGAAGCGGTTTCAAAACTCCCAAGCAAAGAAGAGCTTATGGGAATGTTGCTTTCTGTTTGGACGGCTCCGGCGCGTTATTTTGTGACCGGTTTAGACAATTTGCGTAAAGCGAAAGAAGAAGACTAAGAGCCTATGATGGCTTTAATTAAAAATATTTGAAGGATTGGATTATGGCAATTTCAAAAGAAGAAGTGTTAGAGTATATTGGTTCATTGAGCGTTTTAGAGCTTTCTGAATTGGTTAAAATGTTTGAGGAAAAATTTGGCGTGAGCGCAACTCCAACGGTCGTAGCGGGTGCGGCTGTAGCTGGCGGTGCAGCGGCTGAGAGCGAAGAAAAAACCGAATTTAATGTGATTTTGGCTGATAGCGGTGCTGAAAAAATCAAGGTGATTAAAGTGGTTCGTGAAATCACCGGACTTGGCCTGAAAGAAGCGAAAGACGCTACCGAAAAAACCCCTCATGTGCTTAAAGAGGGCGTGAATAAAGAAGAAGCTGAAAACATCAAGAAGAAACTTGAAGAAGTGGGCGCTAAGGTTGAAGTCAAGTAAGACTTAAAGACAGAAAGGCCTTTGTGCCTTTCTCTGATCTAGCGTGGCAGATGATTTTGCTCCATGATTTTGTTTGTGAGCGTGTGGCCTAAAGTGGTTAGTATTGCAGGTGGGTTTTTGGTATTTTTATCATGGAATGGTTATGAAGTTTAAAGATCCTTTTGCAATGCTTACTTGAATTAATGCATTAAATAACTCAAAATTTTTGTTCAAAGGCTTGAAATATGTCAAAAAAAATTCCCCTAAAAAACCGCTTGAGAGCTGATTTTACAAAAACCCCAACAGATTTAGAAGTCCCTAATTTATTATTATTACAACGAGACAGCTATGATTCTTTCTTGTATTCTAAAGATGGTAAAGAGAGCGGGATTGAAAAGGTTTTTAAATCCATTTTCCCTATCCAAGATGAGCATAACCGCATCACTTTAGAATACGTAGGCTGTGAATTTGGCAAGTCTAAATACACTGTTAGAGAAGCGATGGAAAGGGGCATTACCTATTCTATCCCGCTTAAAATTAAAGTGCGCTTGATCTTGTGGGAAAAAGATACCAAAAGTGGCGAAAAGAACGGCATTAAGGATATTAAAGAACAAAGCATTTTCATTCGTGAGATCCCTTTGATGACGGAACGCACTTCATTTATTATCAATGGGGTGGAGCGCGTGGTTGTCAATCAACTCCACAGAAGCCCCGGTGTGATTTTCAAAGAAGAAGAGTCCAGCACTTCTTTAAACAAGCTCATTTACACAGGGCAAATCATCCCTGATAGGGGTTCGTGGTTGTATTTTGAATACGATTCTAAAGATGTTTTATACGCTCGTATCAACAAACGCCGTAAAGTGCCTGTGACTATTTTATTCAGGGCGATGGATTATCAAAAACAAGACATTATCAAAATGTTCTACCCGCTTGTTAAAGTGCGTTATGAAAACGATAAATATTTGATTCCGTTTGCTTCATTAGACGCCAATCAAAGAATGGAATTTGACTTGAAAGATCCTCAAGGCAAGGTTATTCTTTTAGCGGGTAAAAAGCTCACTTCAAGAAAGATTAAAGAGCTTAAAGAAAACCATTTAGAATGGGTGGAATACCCTATGGATATTTTACTCAATCGTCATTTAGCTGAGCCGGTTATGGTAGGGAAAGAAGTCTTATTGGACATGCTCACTCAGCTAGATAAAAACAGATTAGAAAAAATCCACGATTTAGGCGTGCAAGAATTTGTGATCATCAACGATCTAGCGTTAGGGCATGACGCTTCCATTATCCATTCTTTTTCAGCCGATTCTGAGTCTTTGAAATTACTCAAGCAAACTGAAAAAATTGATGATGAAAACGCTCTAGCGGCGATTCGTATCCATAAGGTTATGAAGCCAGGCGATCCTGTTACGACTGAAGTGGCTAAGCAGTTTGTCAAAAAACTTTTCTTTGATCCTGAACGCTATGATTTGACCATGGTTGGCCGTATGAAAATGAATCACAAGTTAGGCTTGCATGTGCCTGATTACATTACGACTTTAACGCATGAAGATATTATCACCACCGTTAAATACCTCATGAAGATCAAAAACAATCAGGGCAAGATTGATGACAGGGACCACTTGGGTAATCGTAGGATCAGGGCGGTAGGGGAATTACTAGCCAATGAATTGCATTCAGGCTTAGTGAAAATGCAAAAGACCATTAAAGACAAGCTCACTACCATGAGCGGGACTTTTGATTCGCTCATGCCCCATGACTTGGTCAATTCTAAAATGATCACAAGCACCATCATGGAGTTTTTCATGGGTGGTCAGCTCTCGCAATTCATGGATCAAACTAACCCCTTGAGTGAGGTTACGCACAAACGCCGCCTTTCAGCGCTCGGTGAAGGGGGATTGGTGAAAGACAGGGTAGGGTTTGAAGCTAGGGATGTGCACCCCACGCATTATGGCCGAATTTGTCCCATTGAAACCCCAGAAGGTCAAAATATTGGTTTGATCAACACCCTTTCCACTTTCACAAGAGTGAATGATTTAGGCTTTATTGAAGCCCCTTATAAAAAGGTTGTAGATGGTAAGGTAGTGGGTGAGACGATTTATTTGACCGCTATTCAAGAAGACAGCCACATCATCGCTCCTGCAAGCACCCCCATTGATGAAGAGGGCAATATTTTAGGCGATTTGATTGAAACGCGCGTGGAAGGCGAGATTATTTTAAACGAAAAAAGCAAAGTAACCTTAATGGATTTAAGCTCTAGCATGCTAGTAGGGGTCGCCGCATCGCTCATTCCTTTCTTAGAGCATGATGACGCCAACCGCGCCTTAATGGGGACTAACATGCAGCGCCAAGCGGTGCCGTTATTAAGAAGCGATGCTCCCATTGTAGGCACAGGGATTGAAAAAATTATCGCTAGGGATTCTTGGGGAGCGATCAAAGCCAATCGTGCAGGCGTTGTAGAAAAAATTGATTCTAAAAATATTTATATTTTAGGCGAAGGCAAAGAAGAAGCCTATATTGATGCGTATTCTTTGCAAAAAAACTTGCGCACCAACCAAAACACCAGTTTCAATCAAATCCCTATTGTTAAAGTGGGCGATAAAGTGGAAGCCGGGCAAATCATCGCTGATGGCCCTAGCATGGATAGAGGCGAGTTGGCGTTAGGGAAAAATGTGCGCGTGGCGTTCATGCCTTGGAATGGCTATAACTTTGAAGACGCCATCGTGGTGAGTGAGCGCATCACTAAAGATGATATTTTCACTTCCACCCACATTTATGAAAAAGAAGTGGATGCTAGGGAGCTTAAGCATGGCGTGGAAGAATTTACCGCTGATATTCCTGATGTGAAAGAAGAAGCGCTCGCTCATCTTGATGAAAGCGGGATCGTTAAAGTTGGCACTTATGTGAGCGCTGGCATGATTTTAGTGGGTAAGACTTCTCCTAAAGGCGAGATTAAAAGCACGCCTGAAGAGCGGCTTTTAAGGGCTATTTTTGGGGATAAAGCCGGGCATGTGGTCAATAAGAGTTTGTATTGCCCTCCAAGTTTGGAAGGCACGGTGATTGATGTGAAAGTCTTCACTAAAAAAGGTTATGAGAAAGACGCGCGGGTTTTGAGCGCGTATGAAGAAGAAAAAGCCAAGCTTGATATGGAGCATTTTGACCGCTTGACCATGCTCAATAGAGAAGAATTGTTGCGCGTTAGCTCGCTCCTTTCTCAAGCGATTTTAGAAGAGCCTTTCAGCCATAATGGTAAGGATTATAAAGAAGGCGATCAAATCCCTAAAGAAGAAATCGCTTCAATCAACCGCTTCACTTTGGCTAGTTTGGTGAAAAAGTATTCTAAAGAAGTGCAAAACCACTATGAAATCACTAAAAATAATTTCTTAGAGCAAAAAAAAGTTTTGGGCGAAGAGCATGAAGAAAAGCTTTCTATTTTAGAAAAAGATGATATTTTGCCTAATGGCGTGATCAAAAAAGTCAAGCTCTATATCGCTACAAAACGAAAGCTTAAAGTGGGCGATAAAATGGCAGGAAGGCATGGGAATAAAGGGATTGTGTCTAATATCGTGCCGGTTGCGGATATGCCTTATACCGCTGATGGCGAGCCTGTAGATATTGTCTTAAACCCTTTAGGCGTGCCAAGCCGCATGAACATTGGGCAGATTTTAGAAATGCATTTAGGCTTAGTGGGGAAAGAATTTGGGAAGCAAATCGCTAACATGCTAGAGGATAAAACCAAAGATTTTGCCAAAGAATTGCGCACTAAAATGCTAGAAATCGCTAACGCTATTAATGAAAAAGACCCCTTGACAATCCATGTTCTTGAGAGTTGTTCTGATGAAGAGCTTTTGGAATACGCTAAAGATTGGAGCAAGGGCGTTAAGATGGCTATCCCTGTGTTTGAAGGCATCTCGCAAGAAAAATTTTATAAGCTATTTGAATTAGCCAAGATCGCTATGGATGGCAAAATGGATCTGTATGACGGGCGCACAGGCGAAAAAATGAGGGAGCGCGTGAATGTGGGCTACATGTATATGATCAAACTCCACCATTTAGTGGATGAAAAAGTCCATGCCAGAAGCACGGGCCCTTATAGCTTGGTAACGCACCAGCCTGTTGGGGGTAAAGCGCTCTTTGGGGGTCAAAGATTTGGGGAAATGGAAGTGTGGGCGCTAGAAGCTTATGGCGCGGCGCACACTCTAAAAGAAATGCTCACCATTAAATCCGATGATATTAGAGGCAGAGAGAACGCTTATAGGGCTATCGCTAAAGGTGAGCAAGTGGGCGAGAGTGAAATCCCTGAGACTTTTTATGTCTTGACTAAAGAATTGCAATCGCTCGCTTTGGATATTAATATTTTTGGGGACGATGTGGATGAGGATGGAGCGCCTAAACCCATTGTCATTAAAGAAGATGACAGGCCTAAAGACTTTAGCTCTTTCCAGCTCACTCTAGCCAGCCCTGAAAAAATCCATTCTTGGAGTTATGGGGAAGTCAAAAAGCCAGAAACGATCAATTATCGCACCCTAAAACCTGAACGAGACGGCTTGTTTTGCATGAAAATCTTTGGCCCCACTAAAGATTATGAATGCTTGTGCGGTAAATACAAAAAACCTCGCTTCAAAGACATTGGCGCATGCGAAAAATGCGGCGTGGCGATCACGCACTCCAAAGTCAGGCGTTTTAGAATGGGGCATATTGAATTAGCCACTCCTGTAGCGCATATTTGGTATGTCAATTCCTTGCCTAGCCGTATCGGCACGCTTTTAGGCGTTAAGATGAAAGACTTAGAGCGCGTGTTGTATTATGAAGCTTATATCGTTAAAGAGCCAGGCGAAGCCGCTTATGACAATGAAGGCACTAAGCTTGTGATGAAATACGATATTTTGAATGAAGAGCAGTATCAAAATATCTCACGAAGATACGAAGACAGGGGATTTGTAGCGCAAATGGGCGGTGAAGCGATCAAGGATTTGCTAGAAGAAATTGATTTGATCGCCTTATTGCAGAGTTTGAAAGAAGAAGTGAAAGACACCAATTCCGATGCGAAAAAGAAAAAACTCATTAAGCGTTTGAAAGTGGTAGAAAGCTTTTTAAATTCTGGTAACAGGCCTGAATGGATGATGCTCACGGTGTTACCAGTATTGCCACCGGATTTAAGGCCTTTAGTCGCGTTAGATGGCGGGAAGTTTGCGGTCAGCGATGTGAATGAATTGTATCGTTGTGTCATCAATCGTAACCAACGCTTGAAACGCCTAATGGAGCTTGGGGCTCCAGAAATCATTGTGCGCAATGAAAAAAGGATGTTGCAAGAAGCCGTGGATGTGCTTTTTGATAACGGCCGCAGCACCAATGCGGTTAAAGGGGCTAACAAACGCCCTTTAAAATCGCTCAGTGAAATCATTAAAGGCAAGCAAGGGCGTTTCAGGCAAAACCTTTTAGGCAAGCGCGTGGATTTTTCAGGCAGAAGCGTGATTGTGGTTGGGCCAAACCTCAAGATGGACGAGTGCGGATTGCCTAAAAACATGGCGTTAGAACTCTTCAAACCGCATTTGTTATCCAAGCTTGAAGAGAGAGGCTATGCCACCACGCTCAAACAGGCTAAACGCATGATTGAGCAAAAAAGCAATGAAGTGTGGGAGTGTTTGCAAGAAATCACAGAGGGGTATCCGGTGCTACTCAACCGCGCTCCTACCTTGCACAAGCAATCCATTCAAGCGTTCCATCCAAAGCTTATTGACGGCAAAGCGATCCAATTGCATCCGTTAGTGTGTTCAGCGTTCAACGCCGATTTTGATGGGGATCAAATGGCGGTGCATGTGCCTTTAAGCCAGGAAGCGATCGCTGAATGCAAGGTGCTGATGCTAAGCTCTATGAATATCCTTCTGCCCGCTAGCGGTAAAGCCGTAGCCATTCCTAGCCAGGATATGGTTTTAGGGCTTTATTATCTTTCTTTAGAAAAGAGCGGGGTCAAGGGCGAGCATAAACTTTTTTCTAGCGTGAATGAAATCATCACCGCTATTGATACGAAAGAATTAGACATCCACGCAAAGATTAGGGTTTTAGATCAAGGGAATATTATCGCTACGAGCGTGGGGCGCATGATCATTAAGTCCATTTTGCCTGATTTTATCCCTACTGATTTGTGGAACAGACCCATGAAGAAAAAAGATATTGGCGTGCTTGTGGACTATGTGCATAAAGTCGGTGGTATCGGTATTACCGCAACCTTTTTGGATAATTTAAAAACGCTTGGCTTTAGGTATGCGACTAAGGCTGGTATTTCTATCTCTATGGAGGATATTATCACGCCAAAAGACAAGCAAAAAATGGTGGAAAAAGCCAAAGTAGAGGTTAAAAAAATCCAGCAACAATACGATCAAGGGTTGCTCACTGACCAAGAGCGTTACAATAAGATCATTGACACTTGGACTGAAGTCAATGACAAAATGAGTAAAGAAATGATGAGCGCTATCGCGCAAGATAAAGAGGGCTTTAACTCTATTTATATGATGGCAGATAGTGGTGCAAGGGGTAGCGCGGCGCAAATCCGTCAGCTTTCAGCGATGAGGGGTCTTATGACAAAGCCGGACGGCAGCATCATTGAAACGCCCATTATTTCTAACTTTAAAGAGGGGTTGAATGTCTTAGAATACTTTAACTCCACGCATGGCGCTAGAAAGGGATTAGCGGATACAGCGTTAAAAACAGCCAATGCGGGGTATTTGACAAGAAAACTCATTGATGTTTCGCAAAATGTCAAGGTGGTGTCTGATGATTGCGGCACGCATGAAGGGATTGAAATCACGGATATTGCGGTGGGGAGTGAGCTGATTGAACCTTTAGAAGAGCGTATTTTTGGGCGCGTTTTATTAGAAGATGTGATCGATCCCATTACGAATGAAATCTTGCTTTATGCGGACACTTTGATTGATGAAGAGGGCGCTAAAAAGGTGGTTGAAGCTGGGATTAAATCCATTACGATCCGCACCCCAGTAACTTGTAAAGCGCCAAAGGGCGTGTGCGCGAAATGCTATGGTTTGAATTTGGGCGAAGGCAAGATGAGTTATCCGGGTGAAGCGGTGGGCGTGGTAGCTGCGCAATCTATCGGGGAGCCTGGAACTCAGCTCACTTTAAGGACTTTCCATGTGGGCGGGACAGCGAGCAGGAGTCAGGATGAGCGCGAAATTGTAGCGAACAAAGAAGGTTTTGTGCGTTTCTACAACCTTAGGACTTACACGAATAAAGAGGGTAAAAACATTATCGCTAACCGCCGTAACGCTTCTATTTTAGTGGTAGAGCCTAAGATTAAAGCGCCTTTTGATGGGGAATTACGCATTGAAACGGTCTATGAAGAAGTCGTTGTGAGCGTGAAAAATGGCGAGCAAGAAGCTAAATTTGTTTTAAGAAGAAGCGATATTGTCAAGCCAAGCGAATTGGCCGGCGTTGGCGGTAAGATTGAGGGGAAAGTGTATTTGCCTTATGCTAGTGGGCATAAGGTGCATAAGGGGGGAAGTATCGCTGATATTATCCAAGAGGGTTGGAATGTGCCTAATCGCATCCCTTATGCGAGCGAATTGCTAGTCAAGGATAATGACCCTATTGCACAAGATGTGTATGCCAAAGAAAAAGGCGCAATCAAATACTATGTTTTAGAGGCCAATCATTTAGAGCGCACCCATGGGATCAAAAAGGGCGATATTGTGAGCGAAAAAGGCTTGTTTGCGGTGATAGCTGATGATAATGGTAGGGAAGCCGCTCGCCATTATATCGCTAGGGGTTCTGAGATCTTGATTGATGATAATAGTGAAGTGGGCGCTAATAGCGTGATTTCTAAACCCACGACTAACACTTTCAAAACGATTGCCACATGGGATCCTTACAACACCCCTATCATTGCGGACTTTAAAGGTAAGGTGGGTTTTGTGGATATTATCGCAGGGGTTACGGTCGCTGAAAAAGAAGACGAAAATACCGGTATCACAAGCTTAGTGGTGAATGATTACATTCCAAGCGGATACAAACCAAGCTTGTTTTTAGAGGGGGCTAATGGCGAAGAAGTGCGTTATTTCCTAGAGCCAAAAACTTCTATCGCTATTAGCGATGGCGTTAGCGTGGAACAGGCCGAAGTGTTAGCGAAAATCCCTAAAGCGACCGTTAAATCTAGGGATATTACCGGGGGTCTCCCAAGGGTTTCTGAACTCTTTGAAGCGAGAAAACCCAAGCCTAAAGACATGGCGATCCTTTCTGAAGTTGATGGGATTGTGAGTTTTGGCAAACCCATTCGCAATAAAGAACACATCATCGTCACTTCTAAAGATGGCCGTTCCATGGATTATTTTGTGGATAAAGGCAAGCAAATTTTAGTGCATGCCGATGAATTTGTGCATGCGGGAGAAGCGATGACGGACGGAGTGGTTTCAAGCCATGATATTTTAAGGATCAGCGGCGAAAAAGAGCTTTATAAATACATTGTGAGCGAAGTCCAGCAAGTGTATCGCAGGCAAGGGGTAAGCATTGCGGACAAGCACATTGAAATCATTGTTTCTCAAATGCTAAGGCAAGTGCGTATTTTAGACAGCGGGGATAGCAAGTTTATTGAAGGGGATTTAGTCAGTAAAAAACTCTTCAAAGAAGAAAACGCTCGTGTGATCGCTTTAAAAGGCGAGCCAGCGATTGCTGAACCGGTGCTTTTAGGGATCACTAGAGCGGCTATTGGGAGCGATAGCATCATCTCAGCGGCCTCTTTCCAAGAAACGACTAAAGTTTTAACAGAAGCCAGTATCGCTATGAAAAAAGACTTTTTGGAAGATTTGAAAGAGAATGTGGTGTTGGGGAGGATGATCCCTGTGGGAACGGGCATGTATAAGAATAAAAAAATCGTGCTAAGAACGCTTGAAGATGACCATGAATTTTGACAAAAAAATCGGTTAAGATTTTTAAAAGAAAAATTAGGGTAAAATGGGGGAACTTTTAGTTTTAAATTTTTAGAATAAGGAAAAATAGTGCCTACTATCAATCAGTTGATTAGAAAAGAAAGGAAAAAGGTGGTTAAAAAAACGAAATCACCTGCATTAGTGGAATGCCCTCAAAGAAGAGGGGTTTGTACTAGGGTTTATACGACTACCCCTAAAAAGCCTAACTCGGCTTTAAGAAAGGTCGCTAAGGTCCGTTTGACCAGTAAATTTGAAGTGATCAGTTACATCCCTGGTGAAGGGCATAACTTGCAAGAGCACTCCATTGTGTTAGTGCGTGGGGGTAGGGTTAAGGATTTACCCGGTGTGAAATACCACATCGTTCGTGGCGCTTTAGACACTGCAGGGGTCAATAAAAGAACGGTTTCACGCTCTAAATACGGGACTAAAAAAGCTAAAGCAACCGACAAAAAAGCAACAGACAGCAAGAAAAAATAAGAGGAAAACAAAAACATGAGAAGAAGAAAAGCACCCGTTAGGGAGGTTTTGGGCGATCCTGTTTATGGGAACAAAGTGGTTACTAAGTTTATCAATAAGATGATGTTCGACGGCAAGAAAAGCGTAGCGGAAAAAATCATCTACAAAGCTTTTAATAAGATTGAAGAAAAAAGCGGTGAAAAAGGGATTGAAGTGTTTGAAAAAGCCCTAGAAAGAGTGCGTCCTTTAGTGGAAGTGCGCAGCAGAAGAGTGGGTGGGGCTACCTATCAAGTGCCCGTAGAAGTGAGAGCGAGCCGTCAGCAGTCGCTATCTATTCGTTGGATTTTAGAAGCGACCAGAAAACGCAATGAAAGAATGATGGTGGATAGATTGGCTAACGAGCTTATGGATGCGGCTAGTGATAAGGGTGCGGCTTTTAAGAAAAAAGAAGATGTGCATAAAATGGCAGAAGCGAATAAAGCGTTCGCGCACTATCGCTGGTAATTGGAGTTAGAATGGCTAGAAAAACCCCATTAAATAGGATTAGGAATATCGGTATCGCCGCTCACATTGATGCCGGAAAAACCACCACTTCTGAAAGGATTTTATTCTATACAGGCGTGAGCCATAAGATTGGCGAGGTGCATGACGGCGCGGCGACAATGGATTGGATGGAGCAAGAAAAAGAAAGAGGGATCACCATCACTTCTGCGGCAACGACTTGCTTTTGGAAGGATCACCAAATCAATTTGATTGACACTCCAGGGCATGTGGATTTCACTATTGAAGTGGAGCGATCCATGCGCGTGCTAGATGGTGCGGTTTCGGTGTTTTGCTCGGTTGGGGGCGTGCAACCTCAAAGCGAGACCGTGTGGCGTCAAGCGAATAAATACGGCGTGCCTAGGATTGTTTTTGTCAATAAAATGGATAGGATTGGGGCGAATTTCTATAATGTAGAAAACCAGATTAAGCTTCGCTTGAAAGCTAATCCTGTGCCTATTAATATCCCTATTGGGGCTGAAGACACTTTCATTGGCGTGATTGATTTAGTCCAAATGAAAGCGATTGTTTGGAATAATGAAACCATGGGAGCCAAATACGATGTGGAAGAAATCCCTAGCGATTTGTTAGAAAAGGCTAAACAATACCGAGAAAAGCTTGTAGAAGCCGTAGCCGAGCAAGATGAAGCCTTGATGGAAAAGTATTTGGGCGGTGAAGAATTGAGTGTTGAAGAAATCAAAAAAGGCATTAAAACAGGTTGTTTGAACATGAGCCTTGTCCCTATGCTTTGTGGTTCTTCTTTTAAAAATAAAGGTGTGCAGACTTTATTGGATGCAGTCATTGATTACTTGCCAGCGCCTACGGAGGTTGTGGATATTAAGGGGATTGATCCAAAAACTGAAGAAGAAGTTTTTGTGAAATCCAGCGATGATGGCGAGTTTGCCGGTTTGGCGTTTAAAATCATGACGGATCCTTTTGTGGGCCAGCTCACTTTTGTGCGCGTGTATCGTGGCAATCTAGAGTCCGGTAGCTATGTGTATAACTCCACCAAAGACAAAAAAGAGCGCGTGGGAAGACTCCTTAAAATGCACTCCAATAAGAGAGAAGATATTAAAGAGGTTTATGCGGGCGAGATTTGTGCGTTTGTGGGCTTAAAAGACACGCTAACTGGGGACACGCTTTGCGATGAAAAAAATGCGGTTGTTCTAGAGAGGATGGAATTTCCTGAGCCAGTCATTCACATCGCTGTGGAGCCTAAAACCAAAGCAGACCAAGAAAAAATGGGCGTGGCGTTAGGTAAGCTTGCTGAAGAAGATCCAAGCTTTAGGGTGATGACTCAAGAAGAAACCGGGCAAACTCTCATTGGTGGCATGGGTGAATTGCACCTAGAAATCATCGTGGATAGATTGAAGAGAGAATTTAAGGTGGAAGCTGAAATCGGTCAGCCGCAAGTCGCCTTTAGAGAGACTATCCGCTCAAGCGTGAGCAAAGAGCATAAATACGCTAAGCAAAGCGGTGGTCGTGGGCAATACGGGCATGTGTTTATCAAGCTTGAGCCTAAAGAGCCTGGCAGTGGGTATGAATTTGTGAATGAAATTTCTGGGGGCGTGATCCCTAAAGAATATATCCCTGCGGTGGATAAGGGCATCCAAGAAGCGATGCAAAATGGCGTTTTGGCAGGCTATCCGGTGGTGGATTTTAAAGTTACCCTTTATGATGGGAGCTACCATGATGTGGATTCTTCAGAAATGGCGTTTAAAATCGCTGGCTCTATGGCGTTTAAAGAAGCGAGTCGTGCGGCTAACCCGGTTTTACTAGAGCCTATGATGAAAGTGGAAGTGGAAGTCCCTGAAGAATACATGGGCGATGTGATTGGCGATTTGAATAGAAGAAGAGGGCAAATCAATTCTATGGACGACCGATTAGGCTTGAAAATCGTGAATGCTTTTGTGCCGTTGGTGGAAATGTTTGGTTATTCTACGGATTTACGATCAGCCACTCAAGGGCGTGGGACTTACTCCATGGAGTTTGATCATTATGGCGAAGTGCCTAGCAATATCGCTAAGGAAATTGTAGAAAAACGCAAAGGCTGATTTTATCATAACGCTCTCTTGTGAGAGAGTGTTGTAGGTGCTATTTAAACTTTTTCTCTTTTGGATTTGAAAAGACTTTTTTGAGGGTTTTTATCCCTTTTTATCTCTCTAATTATCTTTTTTTGCTATGAAATTGATTCTTGGCTCTATTGTCAAACAGGAGTAACTAAATTTTTTAATTTTTTAAAAATGGGGTTTTAGTTACTTTGCTTTATAGTAAAATTTATCCCACTAGTGCGAAAAACTCTGTCCTTTAGGGTGCAAGATGTGAGTGCGTAGCCGTTAGGCTAAAATAGGTTAAAATACCACTAGTCTTTTATAGGGTAGGAAATATCCATGCAGACTTTAAAGAACAAAGCCTTTCGTGTTAGCATTCAATGGAATACTTTAGTTAGGAAGCCCCTTTTTTTAGAAAGGGGCAGTTTCACTTAAGACTCATTTTTTCAAGGGATAGGGGGTATTTTGAAATAACTTTTTCTCTTAACGCCCATAAGATCGCATTATTAAGAAATTCACTAATCACAAGCTTTTTTGTCTTCAATCTTAAAATGCTTTTGAGCGTTTTCATTTTTTAAGAAAAATGGCTGATTGCTCCCAGGCGTTTTTTATATAACAAAACGCAATCTGCAAATTTCTTAGTGAAAATTCTATTGGTTTCTATTCATTTACTTTTGAGAAATATAATTCTCTCGCTTTTAAAATCATCATAAGGAGTTTTCGTATGAAAAAGCAAATCTTGACAGGTGTTTTATTATCAGTTTTGGCTGTGAGTTCTGCATACGCTCACAAAGATAAAAAAGACGCCAAAAAACCTGAGTTAAGCTCTCAATTAGTGGCTCACAAAGATAAAAAAGGACGCCAAAAAACCTGAGTTAAGCTCTCAATTAGTGGCTCACAAAGATAAAAAAGACGCCAAAAAACCTGAGTTAAGCTCTCAATTAGTGGCTCACAAAGATAAAAAAGACGCCAAAAAACCTGAGTTAAGCTCTCAATTAGTGGCTCACAAAGATAAAAAAGACGCCAAAAAACCTGAGTTAAGCTCTCAATTAGTGGCTCACAAAGATAAAAAAGACGCCAAAAAACCTGAGTTAAGCTCTCAATTAGTGGCTCACAAAGATAAAAAAGACGCCAAAAAACCTGAGTTAAGCTCTCAATTAGTGGCTCACAAAGATAAAAAAGACGCCAAAAAACCTGAGTTAAGCTCTCAATTAGTGGCTCACAAAGATAAAAAAGACGCCAAAAAACCTAAAAACTCAGTGGCCTAATGGCTTTGACTCTAAAGAAGCGTTTTTAAAAACGCTTCTTTAGATACCATTCTATAATTTTTCTTACCATTTTGTAAAACCCTTGATAGGATTTATCGCTCTTCTTGTGCCTTTAAAAGTAAAATTTGAATCTTTTATATATGTATCTAGAATTTTGTCAATACGGCTGTGTTTTTAAAAAGCGCATAAAAGGCGTTAAGGCTTTTCTAAAAGAGTGTGAGCGGCTTTTAAGACTTCAAGGGGCGTGATAGATCGCATGCACAAATGGTTTTTTTCATTCTTTAAGGGGCAAACTCGTTTCTTGCATGGCGAACAGCTTAAATGGTGGTTCAATACGATCGTTTTTTGAGTTTTATAGGGGCGAGTTTCTTTTTCATCAGTGGGGCCAAAAAGAGCGATTAAGGGGGTTTGTGTGCTAGCAGCCACATGCATAGGACCGCTATCGTTAGTGATGAATAAATCTAAAATAGCGATGCGCTCTATCAATTCTTCAATGCTTGTTTTCCCGCACAGATTGTAAGCGTTATTGAATAATAAGGGGTTTTTTAATAAGCCTTTAATGAGTTTTAAAATTTCTTCAGAAACGATAGCGTCTTCTTTAGCCCCAAAAAAATAAATTTCATGCCCTTCTTCTAACAAAATAGCAGAAACTTCAGCGTAATAAGAAGCTGGCCATCTTTTAGCACTCCCATAGCTTGCGCTAGGGTTAAAGCCGATTTTTTTAGGGGTGTTTGGGGTGTGAGTGGGGAGATTAAAGGCCAATTTTAAGGGTAAAACGCTTTTTTTATCCAATTCTTTTTTCAAAAATTGCGAAAATAAAAAGCAATACTTTTCCACTTGATGATACTCTTTAGGGGCAGCCATTATCGCATGGCTGAGGAACAAAGAACGAAAAAATTGAGCAAAACCGATGCGAACAGGCGTTTTTGTCGCATAGAGCAAAAAAGCGGAATAAAAATGGTTGTTTAAAGTGATTGCTATATCGCAACGCCCTATTTTTTGAGCGAGTTTGTGAGTGGCTAGCAGCCTGAAAAAGGATTTTTTGGTGTCATCTATAAAAACGGCTTCTATTTTTTCATCTTTTTTGAAAAGTTCGCAAGTCATTTGTGGGCCCACTAAGATAAAACGCGCGTTAGGGTAGTGGTGTTTAAGGGTGTAAAAAAGCGAGCTTGCCATCACCCCATCGCCTAACCAGTTAGGCAAACGCAATAAAATACGCATGCGTTTTGGCGCATTTACGCTCATCAATAGCCCTTTTTTAAAGATTTTAAGCTAAAATTTTAGCATACAAATACAAGGAAATGGAATGATTACCCCTAAAGTGTTGAGCGGGTTTAAAGACCGCTTGCCTAAAGATGCGATACAAAAAGCCCAGTTGCTTTCTAAAGTTTCAGTCGTGTTTCAAAGTTTTGGTTTTGTGCCGATTGAAACCCCTCATTTGGAATACGCTGAAGTATTATTGCCTGATGCGAGCAGTGATATTCAAAAAGAAATTTATCGTTTTAAAGACCATGGGGATAGGGATGTGGCTTTAAGGTTTGATTTGACCGTGCCATTAGCCCGCTTTGTTTCTTTGCACCACCAAACGCTAGGCATGCCCTTTAAACGCTACGCTATAGGCAATGTCTTTAGGGGCGAAAGGGCGCAAAAAGGGCGTTACAGGGAATTTACGCAATGCGATTTTGATTTTATAGGGAGCGAAAGCTTGGTGTGCGATGCTGAGATCGTTCAAGTGATTATCGCTTCTTTAAAAGCTTTGGATTTAGAAGATTTTTGCATCTCTATCAATCATAGAAAAATTTTGAATGGGATATGCGAATATTTTGGCGTTTCTCAAGTGAATGGAGTGCTGCGCATTGTGGATAAATTGGAAAAGATTGGCCTGAATGGGGTTGAAGAAGAATTAAAAAAAGAGTGCGATTTAAATTTAAACACCATTAAAGAGCTTTTAGAAATGGTTCAAATCAAACAAAACGATTTAAGCCATGCGGAATTTTTTGAAAAAATTGCTTATTTGAAAGACTATAATGAAAATCTAAAAAAGGGCATACAGGATTTAGAAAGGCTATACCAGTTGCTAGGGGATTTACAAATTTCTCAAAACTTGTATAAAATTGATTTTTCTATCGCTAGGGGATTAGGGTATTATACAGGGATTGTGTATGAAACCACGCTTAATGGCATGAAGTCTTTAGGGAGCGTGTGTTCAGGGGGTCGTTACGATCATTTGACTAAAAATTTTTCTAAAGAGAATTTACAAGGGGTGGGGGCTTCTATTGGGATTGATCGATTGATTGTGGCTTTGAGTGAAATGCAATTATTAGACGAGCGCTCCACCCAAGCTAAAGTCTTAATCGCTTGCATGCATGAAGAGTATTTTTCTTATGCAAACCGCTTAGCGGAGTCTTTAAGGCAAAGCGGGATTTTTAGCGAAGTCTATCCAGAAGCTCAAAAGATCAAAAAACCCTTTTCTTATGCTAACCATAGGGGGCATGAGTTTGTGGCTGTCATTGGCGAAGAAGAATTTAAAAGCGAAACCTTAAGCCTAAAAAACATGCATTCAGGCATGCAGTTGAATTGCTTGAGTTTTTTAAAAGCCCTTGAAATCATTGGAGAAAACGATGAAGACTTATAATGTCGCTATTGTTGGGGCTAGTGGGGCGGTAGGCCAAGAGCTGATTAAGGGTTTAGAAAATTCTTCTTTCCCAATTAAAAAATTTGTCCCGCTCGCTAGCACTAGGAGTGCCGGTAAAAAGATTAAAGCTTTCCATAAAGACTATGAGATTTTAGAAACCACGCATGAAGTTTTTGAAAAAGAAAGAATAGACATCGCCTTTTTTAGCGCTGGGGGGAGCGTGAGCGAAGAATTTGCCACAAGCGCTGCAAAAACGGCCTTAGTGATTGATAACACGAGCTTTTTTAGATTGAATGAAAAAGTGCCTTTGATCGTGCCTGAAATCAACGCTAAAGAAATTTTTAACGCTCCTTTAAATATCATCGCTAACCCTAATTGCTCTACCATTCAAATGACGCAAATTTTAAACCCCTTACACCTTCATTTTAAGATAAAAAGCGTTATTGTTAGCACCTATCAAGCCGTGAGTGGGGCAGGGAATAAGGGCATAGAGAGTTTAAAAAATGAGTTAAAAACCGCTTTAGAATGTTTAAAAAAAGACCCTGCTATTGATTTAAACCAGGTCTTGCAAGCTGGGGCTTTCCCTTATCCGATCGCTTTCAATGCGATCGCTCATATTGATACTTTTAATGAGAATGGTTACACGAAAGAAGAGCTAAAAATGGTGCATGAAACCCATAAAATCATGGGCGTGGATTTCCCTATCAGCGCGACTTGCGTGCGTGTGCCGGTATTGAGGAGTCATAGCGAGAGTTTGAGTATCGTTTTTGAAAAAGAATTCGATCTTAAAGAAGTCTATGAAGTTTTAAAAAACGCCCATAGCGTGGTTGTTTGCGATGATCCTAGCCATAATCTCTACCCCACGCCCTTAAAAGCGAGCCACACGGATAGCGCCTTTATTGGGCGCTTGAGGAAGGATTTGTTTGATAAGAAAACTTTGCATGGCTTTTGCGTGGCGGATCAATTAAGAGTGGGGGCAGCCACCAATGCGCTCAAAATTGCTCTATATTACATTAAGAACGCTTGAGTTCGCTCAAAGATAACAAAGATGAATGCGCATGCACTTGAATTAAGGATAAGGATCAATCTAACCCAATCTCTAAAAAAGAGCTTTAAGTTACTAGGCTTGCGATGTTAAACAAGGGTGCAATTGAATTTCTCAAGGCTTGATTGAGAGAAATGCTAATATTTGGTAGGTCAAAAGGAATGAAAGGCTTACACTCAAGCAGAGAGTGAATGTTTAGCTAGCGAGTTATTGCCTATTATTCCATTTAAAAGGGTGTGAGTTTGGGTATAAGGAAAACTTGTATCAAGTTTTATTGGAATGGATTAGAAAAATCTGATTGGATTGACCCTTACAATTTTTCAAACCAATCGTTTAATAGCGATTAAATATGACTATATATACTACAATAATAAGATTTTGGAAGGTTGGTAATGGAATCAGTGAAAATAGGAAGAACAAATAAAGTTGGCAAAAACGCAGAGACAGCTAACACAAAGGCAAATAAAGAGACTCATTTTAAACGAGTGGGTGCTATTAAAAATATGTTCAGATCAATTGGTGGGTTTTTTACAAAAATTGTAAAGAAAGTTAGAGAACTTATAAAAAAACATCCCGAGAAAAGCAGTGCGGCATTAGTAGTATTAACCCATGTTGCATGCAAGAAAGCGAAAGAATTAGACGATAAAGTCCAGGATAAATCCAAACAAGCTGAAAAAGAGAATCAAATCAATTGGTGGAAGTATTCAGGATTAACCATAGCGACAAGTTTATTATTAGCTGCTTGTAGCGCTGGTGATATTGATAAACAAATAGAACTAGAACAAGAAAAGCAAAAGACAGAACAAGAAGAACAAAAGACAGAACAAGAAAAACAAAAGACAAGCAATATACAGAAAGATTTGGTTAAAGAACAGAAAGATTTGGTTAAAGAACAGAAAGATTTGGTTAAAGAACAAAAAGATTTGGTTAAAAAAGCAGAACAAAATTGCCAAGAAAATCATAGTCAATTCTTTATTAAAAAATTAGGAATTAAGGGTGGTATTGCTATAGAAGTAGAAGCTGAATGCAAAACCCCTAAACCTGCAAAAACCAATCAAACCCCTATCCAGCCAAAACACCTTCCAAACCCTAAACAACCCCACTCTCAAAGAGGATCAAAAGCGCAAGAGCTTATCGCTTATTTGCAAAAAGAGCTAGAATCTCTGCCCTATTCACAAAAAGCTATCGCTAAACAAGTGAATTTTTATAAACCAAGTTCTATCGCTTATTTAGAGCTAGACCCTAGAGATTTTAAGGTTGCAGAAGAATGGCAAAACGAAAACCTGAAAATACGCTCTAAAGCTCAAGCTAAAATGCTTGAAATGAGGAATGTAAAACCATACCCACAAGCCAACCTTTCAGCCTCTCAAAGCTTTTCAATCCTTCAAAACATCGTTGCTGATATTAATAAAGAAATAGAAGTAGCGGCTAATACTGAAAAGAAAGCAGAAAAAGTGGGTTATGGTTATAGTAAAAGGGTGTAGGCATAAGAAATAAGAACACCATAAAATCGTTTTTAGCTTATTTATAGTATTTTAAAAACTCTATGTTACCCAATTAGAACAGAGCCTTTTTTAAACTCCTTAGTAGGAATTCCAATCGTCTTTAGCGTTTGAGCGTTTCACAAAATACAAGCGGTTGCAATTTTTAGCGGTGTTTTATGAAGAATGATTTTTACCTCTCTCTTTTAAAAGAGGGGGTTTTAATTTTAGTGGGTCTTTAGCGGGTCTCAGCTGAGCTTTTAATAATCACGGTGTTGTAGTCAGGCTGGACGGGGCGTTGGTTAGGCGAATTTTTCATGCGTTTTTTGATTTCAGCCAATTGTTTGGCAGAGACTTCTAAAGGCTCTTCTATGACAAACCATGCCACCCCTTCTGTGCAAGGAGGAGCGGTGAGAGAGCCGTTAAAATGGTAGTAATTGATGCTTTTAGGCAAGAAAGCGTCTAAAGCCACCTCTTTAAAATTTTGTTTCTTTTGAATGCCTTCTAAAATAGGATCAAGGTTGGGGTTTTCTTTCCCTTCTTCAAAACCAATCGCTAACACCAACAAACGCCCTTTAGCGTCTTTATGCACGAAATGCGCGCTCAAAGGCTTGGTTTTATTATTGATTAAAAACTCCATAGGGGCGTGGAAATGCACATTATTCAACACATAGTCATGCCCTCTATAATTGATGTGGTTAGTTGGCTCAAACGAAGCCTTTAAAGTGTGGTGAGTGAAAAAAACCGCTTTAGGTTTAGAAGCGGCGTATTTGAATTGCAAATCGGCTTTATCTTGCGTGTGGTAGTAATGCTCAATGTTGATGGGCGATTGGCTTTTACCGCTTTTGCACACTTCAAAATCTTTGTGCAATTTGTCCCAGCGGTGCGGGCCATTTTCTTTATTTTTATAATCCCATTTGGTATTTTCAGCGCCTATAAGAGAAGTTGCTAACGCTAAAGTGATCAAAAAAGTTTTTTTCATTTTAATTATCCTTTGTTCTAAAATTCTAAAATATTAAAAAGCAACGGGCTAATTTTAGCGCTTAATCAATAATGACCGCAGTTACAAAAAATAGATTGGTTAAAAGTTAGAAATGATTTTAAATTCTGTTTTATATAGTAACAACTCCCTTAAATTAATGCGCCTATGGAGCGGAAATATTTGTTTTAACCAGCCCCTAATTTATAAGCGATTAAAATTTTTGTCTTATACTCTAAATTTTCAAATTGAATAAAATTTAACCCCTTAAGATTTAAATGATGATAACCAAACAATCGTATCAAAAGTTCGCTTTAATGCGGGTTTTTGTGTTTTCGCTTTCAGCGTTTATTTTTAACACCACGGAGTTTGTCCCTGTCGCGCTTCTATCAGACATTGCGAAAAGTTTTGAAATGGAGAGTGCAAGCGTGGGGCTTATGATCACTCTTTATGCGTGGCTGGTGTCTCTTGGATCATTGCCCTTGATGCTGCTTAGCGCTAAAATTGAAAGGAAACGCTTGTTGCTTTTCCTTTTTGCCCTTTTTATTCTCAGCCATATCCTTTCAGCGTTAGCGTGGAATTTTTGGGTGTTACTGATTTCTCGCGCTGGAATCGCTTTAGCCCACTCAGTGTTTTGGTCCATTACGGCTTCTTTAGTCATTCGTGTCGCGCCAAGAAATAAAAAACAACAGGCCTTAGGGCTATTAGCGCTAGGGAGTTCGTTAGCGATGATTTTAGGGTTGCCGCTTGGGAGGATTATTGGGCAGATTCTAGATTGGCGCTCCACTTTTGGCGTGATTGGGGGCGTTGCGACTCTTATAGCGTTGCTGATGTATAAATTGCTCCCGCCTTTGCCGAGTAAAAACGCAGGCACGCTCGCAAGTGTCCCTATATTAATGAAACGACCGCTTTTAATGGGGATTTATTTGCTTGTGATCATGGTTATTTCTGGGCATTTCACCACTTATAGCTATATTGAACCTTTTATCATTCAAATCAGCCAATTTTCCCCTGACATTACGACGCTAATGTTGTTTGTGTTTGGGTTAGCAGGCGTGGTGGGGAGTTTTTTATTCGGCCGTTTGTATGCGAAAAATTCAAGAAAATTTATCGCTTTTGCGATGGTTTTAGTCATTTGCCCGCAACTCTTGCTTTTTGTGTTTAAAAATTCAGAGTGGGTGGTTTTCTTGCAAATTTTCTTATGGGGGATTGGGATCACTTCGCTTGGGATTTCCTTGCAAATGAGGGTGTTACAGCTCGCACCAGATGCCACGGATGTTGCGAGCGCGATTTATTCGGGGAGCTATAATGTGGGGATTGGGGCAGGAGCATTGTTTGGCAGTATTGTGATCCACCAATTAGGGCTAGGGTATATTGGCTTTGTGGGTGGGGCTTTAGGGTTGTTGGCGCTGTTTTGGCTTAGATTCATTACGATAAAGTTTAAAAAAACATAAAGAGCGTTAAAAGGATTAGCCCAATAAAGAAAATCCCTTTTGCGCTAAAAACCATTTTTTAAAATTTAATGATACTGCTTAAATCTAAGTGCGCTAAAGATTGTCTTTCTTTTTATGTTAAAATAGAAAAATTTGTCATAAATTTTAATGTGTGGTTTAAATGCTAAAAAAAAAGATTGATTTGCATAAAGATTCTATAAGGAAGCTCTTTTTTTATTATTTTATCCCTTTAGCTTTTTCTATGATTTCACTTTCCACTTACTCTATGATAGATGGCATGTTTGTGGGCAAGAAACTGGGTAAAGAAGCTATCGCTGCGGTCAATATCGCATGGCCTATTTTCCCGGCGTTGGTAGCGTATGAATTGCTTTTTGGTTTTGGGGCAGCGAGTATTGTGGGGTATTTTTTGGGTCAAAATAAAACCCATAGGGCTAGGCTTGTGTTTAGCAGCGTGTTTTATTTTGTCGCTATAAGCGTCTTTATTTTGAGCATGGTATTATTGCCTTTTAGCGAAACTATCGCGCGCCTTTTTGGGAGCAATGACGCTTTATTGAGTATGTCCAAACGCTATATTGAAATCATTTTAATGGGCGCGGTTTTTATGGTTTTGCACCCTTTGGCGGATGTTTTTGTGGTGAATGACAAACGCCCCATTTTAGCGATGGTAGCGATGCTGATTGGCTCGTTAGCGAATATTTTTTTCAACTACTTGTTTATTTTTGTTTTGGAAGTGGGGGTTCAAGGCAGTGCGATAGCCACCGTGATAGGGCATGCGATAGGGGTTTTAGTCTTAATGCAACATTTTTGGTTTAAAAAAGGGCAATTGTATTTCATCAAGCGTTTTTCTTTGTCTTCAGTCATTTCTTCAGCCAAAAGCGGCGTGCCTCAAAGCACGGCAGAATTTAGCGCTTCTATTATGATTTTGTTGTTTAATACCGCTATCATGCACACTGCAGGGGAAAGATTTGTGAGCATGTATGGGATCGTTATGTATAATGCGATTATCTTTTTTACGACTTTATTTGCGATTTCTCAAGGCATCCAACCGATTGCGAGTTTTAGCTATGGGGCTAGAAATTTAGAGCGTGTGAAAGAGGTGTTTGTTTTTGGTTTGAAAGTGGCGTTTTGTATAGGGATTGTTTTCTATGGCGCTTATTATTTCTTAGATGAATTTTTAATCAAGCTTTATTTGCAGCCAAGCGAACAAGACCCTCTCTTTATGCAAGAGACTAAAAGGGCGATGAATATTTATTATGTTGGCTATGTTTTTTTAGGCATGACTTTGTTGTGCGCGGTGTTTTTCCAATCCATCCAATGCGCTAAAAGTTCGTTTATCATCACAATTTCGCACACGCTAGGGTTTATGGTTATTTTATTGCCGATTTTAAGTCATTTTTATGGGATTAATGGGGTTTGG
Organism: Helicobacter sp. 219-2; assembly: GCF_030053225.1. Lineage (NCBI taxonomy): Bacteria > Pseudomonadati > Campylobacterota > Epsilonproteobacteria > Campylobacterales > Helicobacteraceae > Helicobacter > Helicobacter sp. 219-2. The sequence goes on from NZ_JASGBS010000001.1 coordinate 288,333, forward strand.
GTAACTTACCCTATCGCGCAATTTTTAGCGTTTTTAGTAGCGTTAGGGGTAACTTATTACGAAATCAAAAAAGGGGTTTTTAGCGCTTATAAAGAGAAAAACCCTATCGCTTTGAAAACTTAATCAATAAATAAGGTAAAATTAAGACATGCATGCAGAATTTTTCACCTTCGCGCTCATTATGCTTTTAATTGTGATGGCCCCTTATATGTCTAGAATCTCTCGTTTGCCTATCACGGTTGTGGAGATTTTATTTGGGTCTGTTGGGGCGTATGTGGGTTTTATTGAGCCAACCAAGGGCTTTGAAATCATGTCTGAGATTGGCTTTTTATTTTTAATGTTTTTATGCGGTTTGGAAGTAGAGATTTATTTGTTTAAAAAATTAGGGGTTTCTCTTTTAAAACGCATTTTTGCTTATCTGTTGATTTTATACACACTTTCGTTCATCCTTACTTTTAGCCTTAATTTAGAGCCTATTTTCATGGTGATTTTCCCTATTATTAGTTTGGGCATGATCATGACTTTAGTCAAAGATTATCGTAAAGAGATTTTGTGGCTTGATTTGGTTTTAAAAGTGGGCGTTATTGGGGAATTATTAAGCATTTTTGGTTTGGTGGTCGTGGATGGGGTGTATTCGCATGGTTTGGGCATGGATTTGATTAAAGATTTAGGCATTCTCATTGTTTTTTTAATCTTAATTATCGTGGCGTTTCAAATCTTTAAGACTTTGTTTTGGTGGTTCCCGCATTTAAAGCTTTTTGTGATGCCTAAAAGCAGTCAGTTTAACCAGGATGTGCGTTTTTCGCTCATGCTCTTTTTTTCACTAGTTGCGATCGTGGTGTGGCTCAAAATAGAAATGGTTTTAGGAGCGTTTTTAGCAGGGTTAGTCGTTTCTACTTTTTTCCCTCATAAATCAGAGTTGATCCACAAACTCAATGATGTGGGTTTTGGGTTTTTTGTGCCTTTGTTTTTCATCCACGTAGGCTCTACTTTAGACTTAAAATTAGTGTTTTTAAACCCGCATTTGATTCTCCAAGGGATATTGATTGTCATAGCGATGTTAAGTTTGCACTTAATCACTTCAACCTTATTGTGGCGCCAATACTTTAAAGAAGCTAAGCATTTATTTTCATTCGCTTTAGGGGCTTCTATGCCTTTAACTTTTTTAGTAACCACAGCAGCGGTAGGCTTAAAAGCACAAGCGATCCCACAAAACACCTACTACGCATTGCTCATGGCGGCTATTTTTGAAGGGGTATTATTCACGATTGCGATTAAAATGCTCAATAAAAAAGCTTGAGTGAAAGCTTTAAGCGTCTAAATATTTAGAGTCGCTAAAGCTGTTCGCTTGAACATTATTAAACGCGTTTTCCAAGCTGTCAAAGAAATGAGGGTGCAAGTTTTGCATTTCTTTTAAGAAATTTTTAGTGGCTAATCGCGCGATAGGGGGTTTATCAGAGGTGGGCTGTTTGGCTGGGCAATTGCAATCAGGGGCGACGGGGATATTTTGAGAAGTGACAAAATGAATGCTGCTGGCTTCTCGAACCTTAATCAAAGGGCGGATCACCAACAAGCCGTTTTCAGCCCTATAAATGGGGGGCATGCTCCTTAAACTCCCGTTATAAGTGAAATTCATAAAAAAGCTTTCCACCGCATCATCTAAATGGTGCGCGATAGCGACTTTATTATAGCCTTCTTCTAAAGCTTTAGAATACAAAGTCCCTCTCCTCAAACGAGAACAAAACGAACAAAACGAGCTTTTTTCACGGCGTTTTTCGTTGATGGTGGCAGCGATTTGGGTGTAAATAATCTCATGCGCAATGCCTTGCTCTTGGCACAAATCGCTCAACCATTTCAAATCTTCGCCCAAACCATAATGCACGGTAACCGCTTTAAAATCAAATTTGAAAGGGGCATGTTTTTGCATCCTGGCTAAGATGCAAGCGAGCATGATAGAATCCTTGCCCCCACTCAATCCTAATAAGACTTTATCGCCTTCTTCTATGAGTTTGTAAGTGGCGTTGGTCTTGCCTACAATGTGTAAGACTTTTTTAGAAATTTCATAAGCCATTTTTGATCCTTGATAGTTTTATTTTCTAAAGTTTTGTGCTAAGCGAATGATTTCTTCTTCGCTAATGTGATCGGAATTATATTTCACAATAATGATTTCTTCGCTAATATTAACATACCATTCAATGATTTTGTCCTCTAAAGTTTCAAATTGTTCCTCATTATAAGCGTCTAAGGGGAAATAGACATTTTTTTGCTTGGAAGGGTTGTTGAGTAAAAAGAGCGATAGTCCCCAAATAAGTCCTAAAGCTACAACAATTAAGCTTGTGTTAGAAACGCCTAAATGATGGTAGCTCAACCCACCGCTCACGCCCCCAACAAAGCTCCCCAAATAGCCAAAAGTAGTGAATTGCCCTAAAACCTTGCCTTTTTCATGCGCTCTGGCGAATTTGGACGCTAAAGATTGCATGATAGGCTCTAAGGTGGCAAAGCCAATGAAGAAAAACGCCACCCCAAGAATAAAGAGCCATAAATATTTTCCTAAAAAGCTAGAGTCGGCTAAAAACAAGCACAAATAACTCACAATAAACAACAGCACACCAGAAAGCATCACCCCTTTAGGCTTGTTGTATTTTTCAGCCATAACGCTCGCTACTCCCATGCTTAAAACCCCTAATAAGGCACCAGGCACATACACCAAGATCAAAAAGCTTTCATTTTTATGAAATTCATTCACTAAGGCTAAAGGGATCAGCACAAAAATAAGCGTCATGAACGCTTTTTCAAAAAAAGAGCTTAGATACAAAAGATACAAGGCTTTAGAGTTGGGTTGGTAAGCTTTTATGTTTTTGATTTGGTAAGAAATTTTAGGGGCGTCTTTGACTTTTAAAAGCATCAATAAACTCAATAAAGTTAAGATCGCAGTGAGCAAGAAGAGCCATTTTGCCCCCCCAAAAAACGCCACAACCCCAGGGCCAATCGCCATGCTTATAGTGAAACTAATGAAAATAAACGCTCCCATGATCGCCATGGCTTTAGTGCGCTCTTCTTCTTTCACTTCATCCGCCACCATCGCGCTAACAACCCCCCCTAAAGCCCCCATGCCTTGAATGAAGCGCCCTATAACGAGCCAAACAATATCATTTGCTATAAAGCACACTAACGAGCCAGCTAAAAACAATAACAAGCACACCATAACCACCACTTTACGGCCTATCTTATCGCTAAGAATGCCCATGGGGGTTTGAAAAATAATTTGCGTAAGATACGCTCCGCCCACAGCCAACCCCACGAGTAAGGGACTGCTTGAATGGAAACTATCCGCATACAAACTGATGACAGGCAAAACAATAAAAAGCCCCAAAAACCGCAACGACGACACTAACGCTAATGGAAAAATTTTTTTAAACATGCGGGTTATTTTACAAGAAAATATCTAATTTTTATCATTAATTTAGGAAAGTAAGATTGTAATAAAAATTTAATGTAATTTTAATGGATTTTTAAGAAAATTTTTTGTATAATCTCATTCTTTATTTTTATAAAATTGCTTGTGTCAAGGTAGCTCAGCTGGTTTAGAGCGCTGGTCTCATAAGCCGGAGGTCGGGGGTTCAAGTCCCCCTCTTGACACCATGATTTGATTCAAGCTTCATTTAATATCCGTTTAATCTTTTTTTTAGCAAATCTAAACTACAATAGCCTTGCATCTTTTAATTTCTTACATTAGGGATTTGACGATGATTTTTAGCTCTCTTTTTAGTGTTGTAGGGATGGCGGTGCTTTTTCTTATTGCTTGGGTGTTTTCTAGCAATAAAAGGGCTATTAATTATCGCACGATTATTAGCGCATTTGTGATCCAGGTGGCTTTAGGGGCGTTGGCTTTATATGTGCCTTTGGGTAGGGAAATGCTGCAAGGTTTAGCCAGTGGCATACAAAGCGTGATTGGTTATGGCTATGAAGGGGTGCGTTTCTTATTTGGCAATCTCGCTCCAAACGCTAAGGGCGATCAAGGGATAGGAGGCTTTATCTTTGCGATCAATGTTTTAGCGATAATTATCTTTTTTGCTAGTTTGATTTCACTCCTATACTATTTAAAAATCATGCCTTTAGTGATCAATCTCATCGGTGGGGCGTTGCAAAAATGCTTAGGCACTTCTAAAGCAGAAAGCATGAGCGCAGCGGCTAATATTTTTGTAGCGCACACAGAAGCGCCCTTAGTCATTAAACCTTATTTGAAAAGCATGAGCGATTCAGAGATTTTTGCGGTCATGTGCGTGGGCATGGCTAGCGTTGCGGGGCCTGTGTTAGCCGGGTATGCGAGCATGGGCATTCCTTTACCTTATTTAATAGCCGCTTCGTTTATGTCCGCTCCTGGGGGTTTGTTGTTCGCTAAAATCATTTACCCGCAAAACGAAACCATTTCTAGCCATGCAGATGCTTCTGCAGAAAAGCATGTCAATGCCATAGAAGCTATCGCTAATGGGGCAAGCACAGGGCTAAATTTAGCTTTGCATGTGGGAGCGATGCTTTTAGCCTTTGTGGGAATGCTTGCACTCATTAACGGGCTTTTAGGGGTTGTAGGGGGGTTTTTTAGGCATGGAGCATTTGTCTTTAGGGTTGATTTTAGGCACGCTCTTAAAACCCTTAGCCTTTATGCTAGGCATTCCTTGGAGTCAGGCCGGGATTGCTGGAGAAATCATAGGCATTAAAATCGCGCTCAATGAATTTGTGGGCTATATGCAATTTTTACCTTATTTGGGCGATAACCCTCCTCTAATCTTGAGCGAGAAAACTAAAGCGATCATCACTTTTGCGTTGTGCGGATTTGCTAATTTAAGTTCAGTCGCTATGCTCATTGGAGGGCTTGGCAGTTTAGTGCCTAAAAAGAAAGATCTCATTGTAAGGCTTGCTTTAAAAGCGGTGCTTGTAGGCACGCTTTCTAATTTCATGAGCGCGACTATCGCTGGGTTATTCATAGGGCTAAACGCTCATTAAAAGGACAAAACATGCAAAAAAGAGTGGTAATCTTATTATTGGATTCTTTTGGTATAGGGGCTAGTGAAGACGCTAAAGATTTTGGCGATTTGGGAGCGAACACTTTAGGCAATATCGCTAAGGCTTGTTTCAACAACCTAGCTGATTCTAACGATCGCAGTGGGGCTTTGAAACTGCCTTATTTAGAGAGTTTGGGTTTAGGGTTGAGCGCTTTAGAAGCCGCCAATGAATTGCCCTTAGGCTTTGAATCTAAACCTAATTTAATAGGGGCTTACGCTTACGCCAAAGAACTTTCTAGCGCTAAGGATACGATTTCTGGGCATTGGGAGATGATGGGTGCGCCCGTTCTTTTTGAATGGGGGTATTTTAAAGACAAAAACAATTCCTTCCCTAAAGAAATTTTAGATGAAATTGCGCGTAAAACTAAGATTAAGGGCTATTTAGGGAATTGCCACGCATCAGGGACAGAAATCATTAAAGATTTAGGCGAAAAGCATTTAGAAACTCTATACCCCATTTTTTACACATCAGCGGATTCGGTGTTTCAAATCGCTGCGCATGAAGAAAAGTTTGGGCTTGATAACTTATACGTTCTTTGTGAAGAAGCGTTTCAAATTCTAGAGCCTTTAAAGATTGCCAGAGTGATCGCAAGGCCCTTTATTGGCGCAAATAGAGAGGATTTCAAACGCACCGCTAACCGCAAAGACTATGCGATAAAGCCCCATAAAAAATTGCTTTTTGAAAAATTCATTGAAGAAAAACAAGGCGAAGTCATTAGCATTGGAAAAATCGCTGATATTTACGCTCATGTGGGGATCACTCAAAAGTTCAAAGCCGGTAGTTTAATGGAATTATGCGATGTTACTTTAGAGCAGGTCAAAAACGCTCAAAACAACAGCTTGATTTTTACGAATTTTGTGCATTTTGATAGCGATTATGGGCATAGGCGCGATATTAGCGGGTATGCTAACGCTTTAGAGTATTTTGATGCGCGCTTAAAAGAGGTTTTAGAAAATTTAAGGGAAAACGATTTGCTCATTCTTTGCGCCGATCATGGGTGCGATCCCAGCTTTAAAGGCACGGATCACACACGAGAATACATTCCTGTTTTGTTCTATCATAAAGATTTACAACCAGCCTTTTTAGGCAAGAGCGAGTCGTTTGCGGATATTGGGCAAAGTATCGCTTATTTTTTGGGATTAAGCCCCTTAGATTATGGCAAAAACTTATTAAACTTTAAAGGACAACCATGACCCCTCACATCAACGCCAAAATCGGCGATTTTTATCCTCAATGCCTTTTATGCGGCGATCCTTTAAGGGTGAGCTACATTGCGAAAAAATTCTTACAAGACGCCAAAGAGATCACGAATGTGCGTAACATGCTAGGCTTTAGCGGGAAGTATAAGGGTAAGGGGATTTCTTTAATGGGGCATGGCATGGGCATTGCGTCATGCACGATTTATGTTACAGAACTCATTAAAACCTATCAGGTTAAAGAGCTTTTAAGGATTGGCACTTGCGGGGCGATTAGCCCAAAAGTTGGCCTGAAAGACATCATCATGGCGATGGGGGCTTCAACGGATTCTAAAACCAATCGGGTGCGTTTTTTAAACCACGATTTGAGCGCAACGCCTGATTTTGAATTGAGTTTAAGAGCATATCAAACGACAAAGCGTTTGGGTATTGATTTGAAAGTGGGCAATGTTTTTTCAAGCGATTTTTTCTACTCTTTTGAAACGCATGCCTTTGATTTAATGGCCCAATACAACCACTTGGCTATTGAAATGGAAGCGGCAGGGTTATACGCCACGGCGATGGAATTGAATGCTAAGGCTTTATGCTTATGCTCGGTTTCAGATCACTTGATCACTAAAGAAGCCTTAAGCCCTAAAGAAAGGGTAGAAAGCTTTGATAACATGATAATTCTGGCTTTAGAGATGATGGGTTAACGATCTTTTTAAACTTTATTTTTTGCCCCCATAAGTTTAAGGATAAACTTTAAAGGAAAACCCTTAAAGCTAAAAGCCTTAAGGGAACTTTTGAAAAACAAAAGCTATCGTTTTACAGAAACTTCGTTTTACAAAACTATCGCTTCAATAAAACAACAACTTTACACCCCGTTTTACAAAACTATCGCTTCAATAAAACAACAACTTTACACCCCAAAAACGAAATTTCAAGGTATAATGTTTTCCAAGAGTTTTTACCATTTTCTGTTTTCATGGCAAACTCCCATTAAAAATTATCCCCATAATCCGACTTATGGGGGTGTTTATTCTACAACAATCTTTCTAAAAACACTTTTAAAAGCTTGATTGAGCATGTCAAAACACCCTAAAACTTTTTTTGAAATTCAATAAATTTATGCTACAATTAAACTAATTGTAAATAAATTCTCATTTTGATACATTTTGCAATTAAAACATTACTTTAAGGAACATTTATGAAAAAAACAAAAAAAACGATTCTACTTTCTCTAACTCTTGCGGCGTCATTGCTCCATGCTGAAGACAACGGCGCTTTTTTAAGCGTGGGTTATCAAATCGGTGAAGCGGTTCAAAAAGTGAAAAACGCCGACAAGGTGCAAAAACTTTCAGACACTTATGAACAATTAAGCAGGCTTTTAACCAACGATAATGGCACAAACTCAAAGACAAGCACGCAAGCGATCAATCAAGCGGTTAATAATTTGAACGAACGCGCAAAAACTTTAGCCGGTGGGACAACCAATTCCCCTGCCTATCAAGCCACGCTTTTAGCGTTAAGATCGGTGTTAGGGCTATGGAATAGCATGGGTTATGCGGTCGTATGTGGAGGTTATACCAAAAGTCCAGGCGAAAACAATCAAAAAGATTTCCACTACACCGATGAGAATGGCAACGGCACTACAATCAATTGCGGTGGGAGCATAAATAGTGATGGCACTCATAGTTCTAATGGCGCAAATACATTAAAAGCAGACAAAAATGTTTCTCTATCTATTGAGCAATACGAAGCCATCCATGAAGCCTATCAAATCCTTTCAAAAGCTTTAAAACAAGCCGGACTTGCTCCTTTAAATAGCAAAGGGGAAAAGTTAAAAGCGCATGTAACCACATCAAAGTATCAAGGAAGTAATCAAACTAAAACGACAACTTCTGTGATCGATACAACAAACGGCGCGCAAAATCTTTTAACTCAAGCACAAACGATTGTCAATACCCTTAAAGATTATTGCCCCATGTTGATAGCGAAATCTAGCAGTGGTATGACTAATAATACAAACGCCCCTTCATGGCAAACAGCCGGTGGTGGCAAAAATGCATGCGAGACTTTTGGTGCGGAGTTTAGCGCTGCTTCAGACATGCTCAATAACGCGCAAGAAATCGTTAAAAAAACCCAACAACTCAGCGCCAACCAACCAAAAAATATCACACAACCCCATAATCTCAACCTTAACACCCCTAGCAGTCTTACGGCTTTAGCTCAAAAAATGCTCAAAAACGCGCAATCTCAAGCAGAAATTTTAAAACTAGCCAATCAAGTGGAGAGCGATTTTAACAAACTTTCTTTAGGCCATCTTAAAGACTACATAGGGAAATGCGATGCGAGCGCTATAAGCAGCACGAATATGACAATGCAAAATCAAAAGAACAATTGGGGGAACGGGTGCGCTGGCGTGAAAGAAACTCTGTCTTCATTAAAAACAAGCGCCGCTGATTTTAACAGCCAAACGCCTCAAATCAATCAAGCGCAAAACCTAGCCAACACCCTTATTCAAGAACTTGGCAACAACCCTTTTAGGAATATGGGAATGATCGCTTCTTCAACCACGAATAACGGGGCGATGAATGGCCTTGGGGTGCAAGCGGGCTATAAGCAATTTTTTGGCAAAAAGAAAAGATGGGGGTTAAGGTATTATGGTTTCTTTGATTACAACCACGCCTATATCAAATCCAATTTCTTTAACTCGGCTTCTGATGTTTGGACTTATGGGGTGGGTAGCGATTTGTTGTTTAATTTCATCAATGATAAAAACACCAACTTTTTAGGCAAGAACAACCATTTTTCTATGGGGCTTTTTGGAGGCATTGCCTTAGCAGGGACTTCATGGCTTAATTCTCAATTTGTGAATTTAAAAACCATCAGCAATGTCTATAGCGCTAAAGTGAATACGGCCAACTTCCAATTTTTATTCAATTTAGGCTTGAGAACTAATCTCGCTAGACCTAAGAAAAAAGATAGCCATCATGTGGCTCAGCATGGCATGGAATTGGGCGTGAAAATCCCTACCATTAACACGAATTACTATTCTTTTTTAGACACTAAACTAGAATACCGAAGGCTTTATAGCGTGTATCTCAATTATGTGTTCGCTTATTAAAAACCCTCTTTTTTAAAAAGGGGGGGTTTCTAAAAAATCTCTAAAGCTAAAAATTTTCAAAAAACAATGATTAAGCTCTAAAAAAGAAATTTTAAGGTATAATACTTTCGCCACTTTTAATTTTCCATGGCAAACTCCTTTTTAGAATTTATCCCCATAATTGTGCTTATGGGGGCGTTCGTTTTACAACAATCTTTTCAAATTTAAAAAACGCTCTCTTTAAAAACCATTTAAAGAGTAAAATGACCTTACAAGATGAGCTTTTTTGTGGTTTTTATTAAAAAATTTTTTAGCGGAGTTTTTCTAAAAAAAGGGTTTTTTACTCACTTCTCTTGATTTAAACAACACAATCAAGAATCTTAAGGCAATTTAAAATAAAATAGCGCTAGCATGACTCCAAAGCCCCTTATTAAATTAATCTATACCAAATAGTAAGGAGTTATCTAACATGGGGTTTTTCAAGCTTAAAGAACACAACACTAACATCGCCACCGAGTTTAGAGCGGGTTTAACGACCTTTATCACCATGATTTACATCGTGCCCTTAAACGCTCTTATCCTTTCTCAAGCCAACATGCCCTATGAAGCCCTTTTGAGTGCAACGGCCATTATCACTATCTTATCGAGCGTGTTTAACGGACTATGGGCAAACACCCCCATCGCTATGAGCGTGGGCTTAGGGCTGTCAGCTTATTTTAGCTTCGGGTTGGTTCAAGGGTTAAAACTCCCTTGGCAGAGCGCTTTAGGCATCGTAGCGCTCTCTGGAGCGATTTTTGTGATCCTGTCTTTCACTAAATTTAGGAGTTGGGTCATGCGAAGCATTCCTATCGATTTAAGGCGTGCGGTGAGCGCGGGGATAGGGGCTTTTATTGCGTTTATTGGCCTTAAAGAAATGCATATTGTAGTTACCCATAAGGCTACGCTTGTAACTTTAGGCGATTTTAGCGATCCGCATGTGTTATTGGGGGTTGTGGGGATTGTTTTAACTTTTGCACTCTACACGCTCAAAATCAAGGGTTCTTTTATTATAGCGGTCTTAATCACTTCCATTCTCGCATGGGTTTTAAAGCTGGCTCCTTACCCTAGCGAATTTTTTTCCATGCCCGCTAGCATTAGCCCTATCGCTTTTCAATTAGACTTTAAGGGCATTTTTTTTGATGCGAGTGGGGCTTTCACTTTAGCGTTAGTGCCAGTCATCATCACTTTTTTTGTAACCGATTTGTTTGATTCCTTGGGCACGCTTGCAGGGATTGGCCACAAGACTGATTTTTTCAATGATGAAGAAAAAAACAAGGAATTAGAAAGGACTTTAGAAGCGGATGCGGTGGCTTCTTTAGGGAGCGCGGTGGTGGGCGTTTCTACCACGACCGCTTTTATAGAAAGCGCGAGTGGGGTTGAAGAGGGGGGCCGCACAGGGCTTACAGCGGTTTTTACCGGGCTATTTTTTGTTTTAACGCTCTTTTGCTTGCCTCTTTTAAAAGCCATTCCCAGCAATGCGATTTACCCAGTGCTAGTGATAGTAGGGGTTTTGATGTTTAGCGTGTTAGAGGGGGTGAATTTTAAAGACATGGCCGTTAGCGTTTCCACTTTTTTAACCGTGGTGATGATGCCTTTAACTTTCTCCATCACCGATGGCTTAGCCTTTGGCTTTTTGTCTTATGGTATCATCAAATTAGTCCAAAAAGACTTCAAAGCCATCAATTCTGGCATTATCATTCTCTGCATCATTTCTGTTTCTGTATTTATCTTTCGTTAAGCTCTTTTTAAAGAGCTTTGCATTTTTTACCCATTTTGTGGCTTTTTTCCTTAATTTGGGTAATTTATTATCTCAAAACAATTACAATAGCATTATTATTATTGTATCAGTTCAATAAAAGGAAATGGTATGCAAAAAACTTCTAACACCTTGGCGCTGGGGAGTTTAACAGCGCTATTCTTCTTAATGGGTTTCATCACGGTTTTAAACGATATTTTAATCCCGCATTTAAAACCCATTTTTGACTTGACCTATTTTGAAGCTTCGCTCATTCAATTTTGCTTTTTTGGGGCGTATTTCATCATGGGAGGCGTTTTTGGGAATGTGATCAGTAAAATCGGCTACCCTTTTGGTGTGGTGCTTGGTTTTGTGATCACAGCGAGCCGGGTGTGCGTTGTTTTATCCGGCGGCGCATTTTGGCTCTTATGGGTTTTTCTTGGGCGCGTTGTTTATTTTAGCGAGCGGGATTGTGTGCTTGCAAACCGCCGGTAATCCCTTTGTAACCTTGCTTTCAAAAGGTAAAGAAGCCAGAAACCTGGTTTTAGTTCAGGCGTTCAATTCGCTTGGCACGACTTTAGGGCCTATTTTTGGGAGCTTGTTGATTTTTAGCACGACTAAAATGGGCGATAATGCAAGTTTGATAGATAAATTAGCCGACGCTAAAAGCGTTCAAATGCCTTATTTGGGCTTGGCAGTGTTTTCGCTTCTTTTAGCGCTCATCATGTATCTTTTGAAATTGCCTGATGTGGAAAAAGAAATGCCTAAAGAAACGACTCAAAAAAGCCTGTTTTCGCACAAACACTTTGTTTTTGGGGCTTTAGGGATCTTTTTTTATGTGGGCGGAGAAGTTGCGATTGGCTCATTCTTGGTGCTAAGCTTTGAAAAGCTTTTGAATTTAGACCCTCAATCAAGCGCGCATTACTTGGTGTATTATTGGGGAGGCGCGATGGTGGGCCGTTTCTTGGGTAGCGTTTTGATGAATAAAGTTGCCCCTAATAAATACCTGGCTTTCAACGCCTTAAGCTCTATTGTTCTCATTGCTTTAGCCATTATGATTGGAGGCAAGATCGCTTTATTCGCTCTGACTTTTGTGGGCTTTTTCAACTCCATCATGTTCCCTACAATCTTTTCTTTGGCTACGCTCAATTTAGGGCATCTCACTTCTAAAGCTTCTGGGGTGATTAGCATGGCGATTGTGGGAGGAGCGTTAATCCCCCCCATTCAAGGCGTGGTTACAGACATGCTAACAGCAACCGAGTCAAATCTGCTCTACGCTTATGGTGTGCCGTTGTTGTGCTATTTTTATATCCTCTTCTTTGCGCTTAAAGGGTATAAGCAAGAAGAAAACTCCTAAAAAAAGGGGGGGGTTTCTCTTTTATTTTCTTTCTTTTTATTTCTTTCTTTTTGGCTTGTTTTTAAAAATGTAAAAATGCTAAATTAAATAAGGTTTGATTGGTTAGCGTTTGAAATCAAAAGGCATGCAAATTTTAAAATTTTAAGATGCGATCACAAATACCCCCAACGAATAAGAAAATCTCCCAACCACAAAAGATTAAGAGATTTTAAGAATGAAGCAAAGAATAAAGGCTAGTAAATGGGTTTAGCGTCTTTGAATTTATATTCTGTAAGAAACCCGGTGCCATCAAAATTACCCACCAAAGAGATCTTTGCAATATCGCCCACTTGGCAATCTGTCTCTAAAATAAGATAAGGCACTTCATCTTTACCGATTAAAGTAACCACTCGGCCCTTTTTTTCACGACTTTGCTTGGGGAACTCTTTAGAGTCAAGGCCCGTGGTATTATCGCCGGTTTGGAGCATTCTAAAAGCATAGCACATGCCATCATTGATTTGAGCGCTATAAATCTTGCCTTTTTTAACTTCTTTTTTAACCCCCGGTTTGAGCGCGATGCGTATTTCTGAGTGGATCTCAGCTTCTTGCATTTTGCCATTATAGTTTCGCACCTGCACCTTATGTGCACCATTAGGGTCTCCCTTTTTAAGCAGAGAATCTTCATAACTGAATTTTTGAATGTCTAAATCCCCATCAATAAAACTCCTAGCATCAAGCTGAACGCTCAAAAGCCCTAGCAACCCAACCAATGAAAATTTCAAACAACGCTTATAAAAATAACTCATCAACAAATCCTTTCAATGTAAAATCAAACAAATATATCTCAAAATTAAAAACAAAAAGATCACAAAACCGCTAATTTAGCGATCAAAACACGCTCTATCAAGAAAACAAAGCCTAAAAAATCATTCAAAAATGATTTCTTCCGGTTTGATTCCATCGCCATAAACAGGCTCTAAAGTTTCCTTATAAGCTTCTTTTAAAAAGTCGCTAGAAATGAGGGAATCCATTTCGTTATTCAACCATTCTAAAAGCTTAGGGTTGCCTTTTTTAATCGCTGGAGCGATCACATCCTTATCGCCAAGGCTTGTAATGCCTAATTTAAACTCAGGGTGCTGTTTTGTCCAAGCGAGCAATAAAGTGTTGTCATGGGCTAGAGCGATAGCCTTATCGTTTAAAAGGGCTAAAAAAGTCTCTGTGTTTTGCTCAAATTTCAAAAGTTTGATATTGGGGTAATTTTTAGTGAAATAAAAATCCGCTGTCGTGCCTTTATTCACAATCAACTCTTTATCTTTCAATTCTTCTATATTTTTAATGACCCCATCTTTAGAAATCACCCCTAAAGCGACTTTCATATACGGCTTAGCAAAATCCACGACTTTTTCTCTTTCTTTGGTGCGCGTGAAATTAGCCATGATAATATCCACTTTATTGGCTTTTAAAAATTCCACCCTAGCCGAAGCTTCTACAGGAATAAACTCAATCTTATTTTCATCGCCCAATAAATCAAGGGCCATGCGTTTAGCAATGACGACATCATAGCCTTGATATTGCCCTTTAGAATCCACAGAGCCAAAAGGAGGCTTATCGCTAAAGACCCCCACTTTTAAAACCCCTCTTTGTTTAATGACTTCTAAAGCGTCCTTTTTTTCTTTATGGCTATCAGAACATGCGCTAAAGACTAAAGCGATCAAAACTAAAAATAGCCCCCATACCTTAAAAAGCCCGTTTGTTTTCATAAAAACACCTTTTTTTTGAAATTGAAATCATCTTTTTAGCAAACTTTATTTAACAGCTCCCTAAAAAATGAAAAGTTTCTAAAAATTTTTGCGCTCTTTGAGATTTTGGGTTATTAAAAAATTCTTTAGCACTGTTTTCTTCAGCGATCTTACCGCTATCAAAAAACACGATTTTATGAGCGATTTTTTGCGCGAATTTCATTTCATGCGTTACAATCACCATGCTCATGCCCGTTGTGGCTAATTCTAAAATCACTTCTAAAACTTCTTTAACCATTTCAGGGTCTAAAGAGGCGGTTACTTCATCAAAAAGCATGATTTTTGGCCGCATGCATAAAGAACGCACGATCGCTACTCGCTGTTTTTGCCCGCCGCTCAATTCTTTAGGGTAAGCTTGTTGTTTATGCTCCAAACCCACTCGTTTTAAAAGCTCTATGGCTTGAGAAATGGCCTCATCTTTGGATCGTTTTTGCACTTTCATAGGAGCGAGTAAGATATTATCTAACACATTTAAATGCGGGAACAATTCATAATTTTGAAACACCATGCCTATTTTTTGGCGCATTTTATTCCAGTTAGTGGCGTTGGTGTTAAGGTTAGTGTTTTCAAAAAGAATTTCACCCTCATCAATCTTTTCAAGCCCGTTTAGGCATTTTAAAAAAGTGCTTTTCCCGCACCCGCTAGGCCCTAAAATCACTGCCACTTCACCCTTATTTAAAGTGAAATTGATGCCGTCTAAAACCAAATGGTTTTGATAGGTTTTTTTTAACCCTTTGGTTTCTAAAATCACGCTCATTTTACCCTCTAATGTGTTGGAATTTTTTTTCTAAATAGGAACTATACAGGCTCAAACTATAGCATAAACTAAAATAAAACATTAAGATAACGCCATAAACCACAAAGCTCGCATTGGGCATGCGTAAGAGGTTAAGCTCTATGATTTGCTGGCCCACTTTTAACAAATCAATCGCTCCAATGAGAGAGACTAAAGCCGTGGTTTTAATCATGCGCGTGAATAAATTAAGGCTTGAGGGCAATAAAGACAAAAAGCTTTGGGGGAAAATAATGTTAAAAATCACCCTTTTTGAATCCATGCCTAAAGCCAGAGCGCTTTCTATTTGGTGTTTGCTCACGGAAGTTAAAACCCCTCTGGTTAAATCCATCATTTCAGCGCCACCCCACAAGCTAAAAACAATCACGCTCGCCAAAACAGCGCTAATATGCAAATCAAACCAGCTTGCTAACCCGAAATACACGATAAAAAGCCATGCTAAAAGCGGGATAATGCGAATGCTTTCTAAATACACACGACACGCCAAAACCACTATTTTAGAACCAAACGCCATCAAACTCCCCAAAAGTATCCCAACAACGATTGAAATAACCGCAGAGCTAAGAGCGATCAAAAGCGTAATCTCAAACCCTTCTAGCAAACGCTTAAGGTTGTCTAATTCTAGTAAAACTCCCATTTTTAAGCCACTTTCTTTTTAAAGAAACGCTCTAAGATCACAAACAAAACGCTTAAAGGGAGCAAAGCGATCAAATAAGCGATGCTTAACATCAAAAGGCTTTCAGTCGTTTTGTAATAAATGCCAATAAAATCTTTCGCCACAAACATAATATCGGTTAGGGCTATCGCGCCCACCACAGAAGTTTCTTTGAGTAAAAAAATCACATTCGCCCCTATAGAAGGCATAGAAACGCTTAAACTTTGAGGCAAAATGATGTAATACATCATTTTCAAAGGGCCAAACCCTAAACTCAAAGCGCTTTCTTTTTGAATGGAAGCTAAGCTTTTAAACCCAAGCAAAAAACTTTGACTCATATACCCCCCACCCAAAAACCCTAACGCTAAAATCGCGCACTCTAAAGCGCTCAAACCGATTTCATTCAACCCGTAATACAAAAAGAAAAGCTGGATGAGTAGGGGCGTGTTCCTAGCGATTTCGCCATAGATATAGACGATAGGGGAGATAAAGCGCGTTTTAAAATACAAAATGATTGCACACAAAAACCCCACCAAAAGAGAGAGCAAAATCCCAAAAAAAGAAATATAAAGCGTGAGTTCTAACCCCTTAAGAAACGCAGGGATGGAGTGAAGCATAAAATCCCAATCTAATGCCATAACGCTATACCTTAAAATTAATGACGCTTTAAAGCATCATGTTTAAAAACGGCTCTTATTTACCCTAATTGTTAGAAGTTTGGAAAAACCAAGCCTTTATTATTGAAAGTTTATGAGCCATTCAGTCTTTATTCAAAGAAATTTTGAATTATAATAAAAAACTGGCTGAAATTAACAATAATGGTTAAACAACCATTAAATGGAGAGGACATGCAAAAAAGTTTAGTTTCTTTGGCTTGGGTTGTTGCCGCTATTTTAGGGGCGATCTGTTTAGGGGTGTTAGCCTTACACAAGGGCGAGAGCATTAACACGCTATGGCTTGTAGTAGCGAGCGCTTGCATTTATAGCATAGGCTATCGTTTTTATAGCCATTTTATCGCTTATAGGGTGTTAAAGCTAGATGATAACAGAGCCACGCCCGCATGCGTAAGGAATGATGGCAGGGATTTTGTGCCAACCGATAAAGCGATCACTTTTGGGCATCATTTCGCCGCTATTGCTGGGGCTGGCCCTTTAGTAGGCCCGATACTAGCCGCTCAAATGGGTTACTTGCCCTCTATCTTATGGATTTTGATAGGCTCGGTTTTAGGGGGTTGCGTGCATGATTTTGTGGTGCTTTTTGCTTCCATTAGGCGCGATGGCAAGTCTTTAGGCGAAATGATCAAGCTTGAAATGGGTCAATTTGTAGGCATGATCGCAAGTCTGGGCATTTTAGGGATCATGCTCATTATCATTGCGATTTTAGCGATGGTGGTGGTGAAGGCTTTAGCGCATTCGCCTTGGGGCTTTTTTACGATCGCTATGACCATTCCCATTGCGATTCTTATGGGGCTTTACATGCGGTTTTTCAGGCCTCATAAGATTTTAGAAGTTTCTGTTATTGGCTTTATCTTATTGATTATAGCGATTTATGCGGGTAAATACGTTTCTTTAGATCCTAAATTAGCGTCAATATTCACCTTTGATGCCAGTTCTTTAGCGTGGATGATCATGGGCTATGGTTTTGTGGCTTCTATTTTACCGGTATGGTTTTTACTCGCTCCACGAGATTATTTAAGCACTTTTTTAAAAATTGGCGTTATAGGGGTGTTGGTTGTGGCTATTATTTTTGTCGCTCCGCCCTTACAAATCCCTAAAATCACGCCCTTTGTAGATGGCAGTGGGCCTGTGTTTGCAGGAAGCGTGTTCCCTTTCTTGTTTATCACGGTGGCTTGCGGGACGATTAGCGGTTTTCATGCTTTAATTTCTTCAGGCACGACCCCTAAAATGCTCGCTAAAGAAAGCGACGCAAGGCTAGTGGGCTATGGCTCTATGGTGATGGAGAGCGTTGTAGCTCTTATGGCGTTGGTGTGCGCAGGGATTTTGCACCCAGGGCTTTATTTCGCTATCAATTCGCCAGAAGTGAGCATCGGTAAAGATATAGCTGATGCGGCTTCGGTGATTAGCTCATGGGGGTTTAGTATCAGCGCTGAAGAAATCAGTGAGATGACCAAAAACATCGGCGAAAGCTCCATTTTGAGCCGCACCGGTGGGGCGCCCACTTTTGCGATTGGTTTAGCGATGATTGTGTATCACATTTTAGGGGATCCAAGCGTGATGGCGTTTTGGTATCATTTTGCGATTTTGTTTGAAGCTTTGTTCATTTTAACCGCTGTGGATGCTGGCACACGAACCGCTCGTTTCATGATCCAAGATTTGCTCGGTAATGTTTATAAGCCTTTGGGCAATCTTAGCTCTTATAAGGCTGGGATTTTTGCCACTCTTTTGTGCGTGGCGGGGTGGGGGTATTTCTTGTATCAAGGCACGATTGATCCTAAAGGGGGGATTTATACGCTATGGCCTTTATTTGGCGTGAGCAATCAGATGTTAGCGGGCATGGCGTTGTTGTTGGTTACGGTGGTGTTGTTTAAAATGGGGCGTTTTAAAGGGGCGATGATAAGCGCTTTGCCGGCAGTTTTGATTTTATTTATCACTTTTTATAGCGGTATTTTAAAGGTGGTGCCAAAGAGTAATGATAGCGTGCTGAATAATGTTTCGCATGTGGCGCAAATGCAAATCATCAAAGAAAAAATCGCGCTCACTACCGATGAAAAAGCGCTAAAAACGCTCCAAAAATCCTTTTTTAACCACGCTATTGATGCGATTTTGTGCGTGTTTTTCATGCTTGTAGCGCTACTGGTTTTAATAGTGAGCGTTAGGATTTGCTCAAACGCTTATTTTAAAAATCAAATTTACCCGCCATTGGCTGAAACGCCCTATATCAAAGCCTCTTGAATAAAAAGGGGTTTTAACCCCCCTTTAAATCCAAAAAAGTTTGATTTTGTTCGTGAAGCGTGCAAACACTAAAGGTGTTTGGGGTTTTTATTTTTGGCTCTTAAAAAGCTATCGCTTGATTTTTTAAAAGCTCAATTTTAAAGATGATTTAAAGATGATTTAAAGATGATAGGTATTTTGCTTAATGGGTATGATTTAAAAAAGGGCTTTGGCTTGAAAAGAAATTTTATATAGAGATTAGAGAAACAGCGTTAAAAAAACGCTTATCCCATCATAGGAGACAGCATCAAAAAAACGCCTGCTATCTTTTGTGATCATAGCATCAAAATGACGCCTGCTATCTTTTGTGATCATAGCGTCAAAATGACGCTATTAGGGCCGTGTATAACGCGCTCCTGTCAGAATAAAGGGCAGGGAAGTTTTTAGGCACAGGCCCGTTTTCACCCGGTTTAAAGCCTTTGTTAGTATGCACGCCATAATACGCAAGATCCACGCTGCCGCTCAAATATTCAGAGAATTTATAGCCTAAAGAGATCATCGCTCTCGCTTCCCAAGAAACCACTGAATTGGAGTATTGTGTGGCGAATTTCCATGTGAATTTTTTGGCAAAATGAGTGCCGCCACAAGAAAGGAGAATGGTAGCGGCGTCTCTTTTAAGGGCTGTGCCTGTAAAACCCGCATAGACGCTGTCACTCCCCATTATCACACCGCTTGGATTCCCCATATTGCCTATCCAACCATTAGCGTTTTGAAAGACTTTATAAAAAGCGATGGAAACATTGTAATTATTGATGTCAAAGCGTTGGCGGATAATGAGATTCTGCCCGTTTTGAGTGGCAGGCGTGTCGTATTTATAGACCGGACTCCCGTCGGATTTAACGATCATCCAAGGGTAGTAAATAGGAAAAAACCCTATGATAGCTGTATCAGAGCGAAAGCCTGTGCCGCTAAAATTAGGGTTAGAGTCCCAACCAATCTTAACGCCTGGAGCGTTAAAGATTTGAGGCGAAAGGTAATAAAAGCCTTCTATGAGGAAACGATGAGGTTTATAGGTGAGTTGCACGGCATGCGTGCCATAAAGCACCTTTCGCCCATGGCTATCATAACCTCCCTTATCGTTTTTAGTAAAGCCTCCGCTATAAGTGGTTCTAGCGGCAAACCAATCCTTCAAAAACGAACCATAAGCGAACGCCATCCCAAAAGAGCTAAACCAAGTCAAGCGCGCATGCTTGTATTGCCCAGAAACTTGAAAGCCTTGCGTTTGACCGCTTTTATAAGGCATAGTGGAGAGATAGCGTCCGGCTTTTATTTCAAAATAATTCTTATAAGCGTATTCTAAATACGCATCGCTAAAGACATAATTGCGGACATTTTTGTTGTGTTTCATGTTTTGTGTCGCTAAATCATCGCTTTGTAAGATGTTTGTATAACCCCCCATGAACCCATCATAATAACCAAAGAGGTTGTAAGCCACAGATCCGTCTTCAAACTTCTTCGTGCCGTCATAGAAAATAGATCCGACCATGCCCCCTATTTTGCCTTTTAGAACATGGTCTGAAACCTTTTTGGGTAACAGGCTAAAACCAAGCCCTAAATAGCCCGCAATCGTTGCGAATTGCTGCATAGGGTAGATACCTCTTTCTTTATTGATTTTATGCTGGTTAAAACCGATAGTGCTGGATTGATCCACAAAGCCGTTGAGCTTAGCTTCAAAACCTTGTAAAGAAGAGCTTAAAAGTGCCCCAAAGAATAAAACCTGACTTGCCTTTTTCATGCATGCCTCCTAAAATGAGATTGATAAATGCAAATGCTTTTAAAGATAAATCTATTCTTTAGTTTTTATTATTCTTAGCTTTGAAATAATTATAATATGTAAAATAATGCATATGATGAGAAAGTTAAGCTTTTAAAAGCTAAAAACGATTAATTTGTGGAAAATTTACTCTCTTTAAATTCAAATGGCTAATATGGCGATAAAATCCGTTATGATTAACGGATTATTGTGAACGGAGTGCTTGAGAATGGGGTTAAGTTTTGCTTGATTGTTTTTAGGTTTTATCTTATTGTAAGATAAAACCTATTGGTTGTAATTTTTATACAATTCTATTAAGTGCTTAGTGGAGCTGTCAAAATAAGCGTTGCTTTTATGCCCTTCTAATTCTTGTAAAATCGGCACGGCCAGTTCTTTCCCAAGCTCCACGCCCCATTGATCAAAGCTGTTAATATCCCAAATAACCCCTTGCACAAAGACTTTATGCTCATAAAGAGCCACTAAAGCCCCCATATTACTTGGTGAAATCTTTTCTAATAAAAGGACATTAGAAGGGCGGTTGCCAAAAAACACCCTGTGGTGGGCTAAATCTTTAGCTTCATCTTTGTCTAAGCCTTTAAAGAGCAATTCCCCAAGCGCTTCTTCATAACTCTTGCCTTTCATGAAAGCTTGCGCTTGCGCTAAAACATTGCTGAATAAAATTTCATGGTGGCCTTTAGCGTTAGGCTTTTTATCTAAGGAAGCGATAAAATCAATGGGTATTAAATGCGTGCCTTGATGCAAGAGCTGGAAAAAGGCGTGCTGAGCGTTAATGCCCATATCGCCCCAAACAACAGGGCAGGTGTCATAGGGGATGATTTCGCCTTTTTTGCTGATGCGTTTGCCATTGCTTTCCATATCTAATTGCTGAATGAATTTAGGGAAATGCCTTAAATACTGATCGTAAGGAGCGATTAAATGGCTTTTGGATTGGAAAAAATTGATATACCACACGCCAATTAGCCCCATTAAAACGGGTAAATTGCTTTCAAAAGGGGCGTTTCTAAAATGCTCATCCATCAAATACGCTCCTTTCAAAAGAGCGTTAAAATTTTTCTTCCCTAAATAGATCATAATGGATAAGCCAATAGCCGACCACAAACTATAGCGCCCCCCTACAAAATCCCAAAATTCAAACATGTTATGCTCGTCAATGCCAAATTGTTGCACGGCTTCTTTATTAGTGGATACCGCTACAAAGTGCTTAGCGATATGCTTTTCATCGCCACTTCTTTCTACAAACCATTTTCTAGCGGTTAGGGCGTTGGTTAAGGTTTCTTGAGTAGAAAAAGTCTTAGAAGCCACGATAAAAAGCGTGCTGGCTGGATTGAGTTTTTCTAAAACATCTAAAATCTGTGTGCCATCCACATTAGACACAAAATGCATTTTTAATCTCGGGTGGGCGTAGCGTTTTAAGGCGGTGCAAACCATTAAAGCGCCCAAATCTGACCCCCCAATGCCGATATTGACAATATCGGTGATCACTTGATTGGTATAGCCTAATCTTTTACCGCTCCTCACGCTATCGCTAAAGGCTCGCATGCGTTTTAAAACGCTCCTAATACTTTTTAACACTTCCATGTTGTCTAGTAAAATTTCAGTGTCATTCAAGCTTCTTAAAGCGGTGTGTAAAACGGCCCTTTTTTCGGTGGTGTTGATTTTTTCGCCCTTAAACATCGCTTCAATTTTTTCTTTTAAAGAGCAGTCATTCGCTAATTCAAAAAGAAGCTTTAAAGTGGTATCGTTCAAGCGGTTTTTGGAATAATCCAAGCTCAAGCTTTCAAATTGCACAAAATAACGGCTCGCTCGCTCTTTGTCTTTAGAAAACCAATCGCGCATATGTGCTTCTTTGATTTCTTCATAATGTTTGAGTAATTTTGGATAAGTTTTTAATTGGGTTAGCATCAATACCCCTTCAATTAAAAGATATAACGCTGTATTATAAGCTAGTTTTAATTACAATTTTCAAATGTTAAGAAAAAACATTTTAGCTTACTATGGGGCGAATTTTCTCTTAATCATCGCTCAAAGCTTGCCCCATGCGATTTTAACTCCCCTGTTGCTTTCTAAAGGGCTTAGTTTGAGTGAAATCTTGCTCGTGCAAACCTTTTTTAGCTTTTGCGTGCTAGTGGCTGAATACCCAAGCGGCGTTTTAGCGGATTTGATGAGCCGGAAAAATTTATTCCTTGTTTCTAATACCTTTTTAATCGCTAGTTTTTCGTTTGTGCTATTTTTTGATAGCTTTATCTTCATGCTTTTAGCATGGGGGCTGTATGGTTTGTATGGCGCATGCTCTAGCGGCACGATTGAAGCTTCACTCATCACAGATATTAAAGAAAATAAAAAGGATTTGTCCCGGTTTTTAGCTAAAAACAATCAAATCGCTTATTTGGGCATGATTATAGGGAGTTCTTTGGGGTCGTTTTTGTATCTCAAAGTCCATGCGATGCTGTATGTCGTGGGGATTTTTTTAATCATGCTCTGTGCGCTAACGATCGTCATTTATTTTAAAGAAAAAGAAGAAGATTTTAAAAGCCAAAAAAGTTTGAAACTCCTTAAAGAGCAGGTCAAAGGCAGTCTTAAAGAGCTTAAAGATAACCCCAAGCTTAAAATTTTGTTAGTGGGGCATTTGATTACGCCCGTCTTTTTTATGAGTCATTTTCAAATGTGGCAAGCGTATTTTTTAAAACAAGGCATTAAAGAGCAATACCTTTTTATATTTTATATCGCTTTTCAAGTGATTTCCATCCTCATTCATTTTTTAAAAGCTTCAAATTACAGCCAAAAAATCGCCCTAAGTTCGCTTTTGGTGTTGCTGGGCGTTAGCCCCTTATTACTTACGAATATCCCTTATTGTTTCATAGGGGTGTATGCGTTCATGGTGGCGTTTTTCACTTATATGAGTTATTGCTTGGGGTATCAATTCTCCAAATTTGTTTCTAAAAACAACATTTCATCGCTCTCATCGCTTTTATCAAGCTGTGTGCGCGTGGTCTCTGTGCTAATCTTATCGCTCAGCAGCCTGGAGTTGCGTTACTTTTCGCCCCTAACTATCATAACCATGCATTTTGCCTTAACGCTTATAGCGCTCTTTTTCTTTTTGTATAAGGCTAAGCCGTTTGCTGAGTGATGAATATAGAATGCAAAAAATGCCAAAAAGCATTTTTTAAATGAAAATGTAAAAGAGCTTGACGCTAGTCAAGCGATAGCTTATTAAAAAGCGGTCTTGGGGGTTAGGGGGTTTATTAAGGGGGTTAAGGGGGTATTATCGTACCCCCTATCCCCTTAAGGAAATGGGTTTTGCTATAGAATAAAATATAAAACTACAACCTTTTAGCGATTTCTATAGCGGCATCATAGCCATGGTTTAAAGCGGTAGCGATGCTCGCCCCTGATTTGAATAAAATATCGCCCACGATGAATAAATTAGGGATATTGTTGCTCTCTAAATTTTCTTTCACTACAGGGATATTGGTGCTGGGATCTAATTCTAAGGAACAGCGTTTAAAAAATTCTAAAGGGGTAGAACCGCCGATGGCATACAGCAAGCGATCAAAACTTTCGCTCGTGTTATCGGTGAAATTGACCTTAATTTGAGCGCCATTTTCTTCTAGGCTTTCAATATCCACTCCAAGCTTGCTTTTAAGCGTGTTATTGTCTAGGACTTCTTGCAAGTTTTTAGCGTTGTCTTCATTGATGCGGCTGAATTCTTTTTTGCGGTAATTGAGAGTGGTAGGGGTGGTTTTACACAAAGCAATGGCGTATTCCACCGCTGAGTTGCCTCCGCCGATCACAAGGGTTTTTTCATTTTCCTTACAATCGTTGATGCTAAAAACCACTTGTTTGGAGAGTGCAACAGGGATTTTATAAGTAGTGGGGCGGTTTGGTTGGCCCATTTTCCCGATCGCAACCACCACAAATTTAGCATGATAGGTTGTATTAGAAGTGGTGGTGATTTTAAAGTGTTCGCCTTCTTTTTTCACGCTCTCAATATCGGTTTTATAGCTTGGCGTGATGCGATGCTCTTTTAAAAGGTTAGTGAAATTCTCTAAAGTTTCTTCTTTAAAGCTGTCTTTAAAAGGGATATGCCCTTTAAGCTCCACGATTTGCTTTTTATAATCTTTATCAATCCTTTTACCGGCTTTATAAAACTTCTCTATCATGCCTGAATGGCTTTCGGTTTTTTCGCATAAAAGCACCTTTTTAACGCCGGCTATTTCGCATTCTACGGCTGTGGCAATGCCCCCAGGCCCTGCACCCACTATCAACACATCTAAAATTTCTTGGTTCATTTCTATCCTTTTATTTTCTTTTTAATTCTCTTGGCGTTTTTCTTGTAAAATCGCTTCGTTCAAATCGCTTGTGCTGTCATACAACACGCTTTCAAGCATGCGTTTTTCATCGTCAAACTGACCGCTTTTAACCCCCCATAAAAACGCTATTAAGCCTATCAATCCCATAAGCACTGAGACAACTAACATGATGGTTAAAATTTCTGTATTCATCTCTATTTTTTTAGGTTATTAGAATAACGCTGTCATTATACTAAAAGATAGCGTTTAAATCACCAATAGGTTGAATAAGTTTGGATAACATGAAAATAAAAACGAATCAAAAGAGGGTTTTATGCAAGAAGCGTTGTTGCGTTTTCAAGAGGGTTTTAAGGAGTGGGGTTATCTTATTTTGTTTGTGTATTCTTTGGGGGGTGGGTATGTGGGGATTGTCATCGCTTCTATTTTGAGCGTGACCACGCACGCTTTGGACATAAAAATAACCATTCTTGTCGCTTTTTTAGGGAATATGGTAGGGAGTGGGGCTCTTGTAATCTTTGCCCGCTATCAAAAAAGAGAATTTTTGCAATATTTCCAAAAGCACAGAAGAAAGCTTGCTTTAGCGAGTTTGTGGGTGAAACGCTACGCCTTGCTCATGATTTTTGTCAATAAATATTTGTATGGGATTAAAAGCGTTGTGCCTTTGGCGGTTGGTTTTAGCAAATACCCTTTAAAAAGATTTTTATGGCTTAATGTTTTATCCAGTTTTTTGTGGGCGCTGATCGTGGGGAGCGTTTCTTTTCAAGCGAGCGATTGGGTGAAAACGCTGTATGAAAGGCTTTCTCATTACACTTCGTTTTTTCTTATTGGTTTGGTTCTTGTGTTGCTTTTAATATGGTTTTTATTGAAACGATATTCGCGCAAAATGGGTTTTTAAGCAAGATGTTTAATTAAATGCGCTAAACTACGCCCACAAGCATTCGTATAAGCGGATGCGTTAATATCTTAAAAATAAGGATTGAGAATATGGGAAAAATTGGTATCTTTTTTGGGACAGACAGCGGGAACGCTGAAGCTATCGCTGAAAAAATCAGCAAGGCTATTGGTAATGCCGAGGTGATTGATGTGGCTAAAGCTTCTAAAGAGCAATTTGATAGCTTTACAAAGGTTATTTTGGTCGCTCCAACAGCGGGTGCGGGCGATTTGCAAACAGATTGGGAAGACTTTTTAGGCACGCTAGAAGCGAGCGACTTTGCGAATAAAACCATTGGGCTTGTAGGCTTGGGCGATCAAGACACTTACAGCGAAACTTTTGCAGAAGGCATTTTCCACATTTATGAAAAAGCCAAAGCCGGTAAAGTGGTAGGGCAAACTCCCACTGATGGTTATCATTTTGAAGCTTCTAAAGCGGTAGAAGGCGGTAAATTCGTGGGTCTTGTGATTGATGAAGACAATCAAGATGATCTCACTGATGAGAGGATTTCAAAATGGGTAGAACAAATTAAAGGTTCTTTCGCTTAATCTTATAGGCCCTAAATTTTAGGGCTTTTTAGACTCCTTTTTATATCTTTAATGCTAGAAATAGACAATCAAACCCCGCTAGAATTAGACTTTTTATTATTAGAAAAAATCGCAAATGTTTTAGCCCCCACTCAAATTATTGAGCTTGTTTTAGTGAGCGATAAAACCATGCGAGAAATTAACAGGGATTTTAGGGGTTGTGATTACGCTACCGATGTTTTAAGCTTCCCTTTAGAAGCGATTCCTCACACCCCTTTAGGGAGCGTGGTGATTAACATGCCATTAGCTCAAACAAACGCCTTGAAATTAGGGCATAGCTTAGAAGATGAGATCGCTCTTTTATTCATTCATGGGGTGTTGCACTTGTTAGGCTGTGACCATGAAAAAGATAAGGGCGAACAACGCCAAAAAGAGAGCGAACTCATTAAAGCTTTTAACTTGCCTTTGAGTTTGATTGAACGCGCACAGGATTAGTTTTAGACCTTCTCTAACGCTGACAAATAAAGCTTTTAATTTTTAAGAATGGAATTTTAAAGCCCTTCATAATAATACGACTGCGTGATGCCTTTAATGAAAGTTAAGGGATCGTTGATATTAGAACTCAAATGTTTTTTTAAAAGCGTTTTGATTTCCAAATCATTCACGGGACTTCTTTCCATAGCACTCAAATAAGCGGCTTTATCAATCCTATCCCAAAGCACGATTTTTTTCAATTCCTTTTTAAGCAATAAATCAAGCCATATCCTAGCCGCTCTGCCATTACCATCCAAAAAAGGGTGAGCGATATTCATTTCCACATATTTTTCTATGATTTGATTGAAATGGCTTTGCGGCATGCTCTCAATTCTGGGTAAAATCAAATCCAAATACAAGCAGTTAGCGAACCTGAAATTTCCTTTAGCAATATTTTTATCCCTGATTTTCCCAGCAAATTCATACAACCCTTCAAACAAAAACCGATGGATTTCTTGCAAGCCTTTGATCGTGCCTACTTCTATGGTGTCAATCAGACCGCTTTGGATCAAATGCTTGGCTTTTTCTAAACTCTGCCTGTCTAAATGCATCGCGCTTATTTTTTAAGAGTGTAATTTTTAGGGCGCATTTTTTTCACGCTCTTTTGGCATGCTTTGATAAACGCTCCCCTAACCCCCTTTTTTTCTAAAACGCTCAAGCCTTCAATCGTTGCGCCTTTAGGGGTGCAAATTTGCTCTATAATCATCTCGGGGCGTTCTTTTTCTAAAAGCCTGGCAAAGCCTTTAAAACTCATTTTCACCAATTCTAAAGAATCTCTAGCGTTCAAGCCCTCCCTAATACCGGCATCTTTCAAACTGCTCGCTACCAAGCTTAAAAACGCAAGCGCGCTCCCGTTTGTCGCCACGCTGGCATCCACCAACTCTTCATTACCCACTCGCACGCAATTCCCAAAACTCTCAATAATGCTCAAAGCCTTTTGGCTTATTAAGGGCATGGGCGATTTTTCGCACACCGCTGTAGAAGAAAGGGCGAACTTGCTCGCGATATTGGGCATGCATTTTAGGTAATGCAAAGAATCTATCGCATCGCTTAAAGCTTTAAAACCCACACCAGCTAGCACGCTCAAAACGCTTTTAGCTTGCCCTTGATAATTAAAATCCTTAAGGTTATAAGGCTTAAAAAGTAAAAACACGAATTTTTGGTGTATATCAATAGCGTCTTTATAGGGAATGATGCGCGCTTGAATGTTTTTTTCTTGTAAAAAGGGGGCGATCTTTTCAGGGTTTCGCCCGGTAATCTCTAAAATAAAACGCTTGGATAAAATTTCATGAGAGCCTTCTAAAATCGCTTGAGCCATATTCCCATAGCCGATGAATTGTAAGATTTCCATGACACACCCTTTTTTAAAACCCCATGATGTAATTGATATAGAAAGTATAAAGCCTCCTGTAACTCACATCAGCCCCAGCGCTTCTCAAATACGCTTGATTGATGAGAGGCACTTTGATCCCAAATTCCACGCTCTTTTGGCTTATAACCCCTTGATTGTGGAATTTCTTAGCAAAACGCTTAAACTCCGCGAAATTGGTGCGCACCCCAAAATTCAGCGCCACTTGAAAATTCGTTGAATGGATGTCATTAGCGTTCCCCCAATTGTCAATGATTTGTTGCCTTAAGGAGCTAAGCCAGGTTGCACCGCCCAGTTGGACCCCAGCAAATAGCCCAAAATTCAACGCTTTAGTGTTGTAAGTCCTCCTGAATAGATTCCATAAAAAATCCGTGCCTACCCCATAAGCAAAGATATTCGCTTTCACGCTTTGATTGGCTAGGCCTATTTCACTAAAGCCGTAATCAAAGAAAAAATAATGCCTAAGGCCCAATTTCCTAGCCTTACCAAAGAAGTATTTATAGCCCAAACCAACCCCTAAGCCATTGCTCATGCCATGTTGGGTGCTTTTAGCGGCCACATACTGGCTTAAAACGGGTTGAGAGCCGTAGTTATTGGCTTGATTTTGCGCGTTTTGAACCTGATTTTTAGCGTTAATCATCGCATCAATGAGTTTTTGTTGCACCATAAAGAATGTTTTATCCCCTAAAAGCTGCCGTAAGGTTTGCGAGAATGACTGAATGGTGGTGGTGTTAGAAGTGATTTCTTGGAGCAAGGTTAAAATCGCATTAGGGCTAATGTCGTTTTGCAAGGCTTGAAACCCTTGAGAAATAGCGCTCGTAATGGCTTGAAAAGCGCTTGTAAGACTAGCACTACTGCTATTATTGTCATTATTTTGGATAAACCCGGCGGTTTTAATAAATTCGGTGAGCAAATTAATTAAATTATTCGTATCGCTCACCCCATTGGTGGGGATTGCCCCTAAAAGGTTGATAAGCCCACCGGAGCAAGTAGAGCTAGTGCCACTATTACCATTACACAAATTACTGAGACTGCTACTATTGTTTTTTAACGCTTCAAAGAATTGTTTTAAGCCGTTTTCAACGCCCTTATTATTCCCAGAGCTGGCGATAATGTTGGCTATTTTTTGGGCGTCATTATAGACTTTTTGCAAGCTATTATTTTCGCTAGTGGTTGCGGTGGTGGCACTTTGTTGTTTATTGGGTCCATAACAATTGCTCCCACTCGTTCCATTGCTCCCGTTGGTGCTATTGCATGGCGTATAGCCGTTATTATTACTACTGCCTCCGCCCCCGCCACCTCCTCCACTACCCCCACTATTGCTATAAGTCCCCAGCTTTCCCTCGCTGGCGTCTGTGAGCATTTGGTAGGCTGTGTTGATTTGACTAGTTCCGTTCCCATTACCCCCATTACTGCTCCCATTAACGCCTTTAAGATTTGTGATAATTTGATTGAGCAAACCACCGCTAGTGAGCGTGATTTGTTGGACATTGTAGGTGATGCTGTTCCCACCACTATTGCCACTTTGAGTTGTTGCTTGTGTTTGATACCCTAAAGCGCTTTGTAACCCGCTGTAATAAGCCTTAGAATCCGACCATTGCTGATAGCACCAGTTACTACCACTCCCATTCATTCCGCTCGCGCATGGGTTATTATTGCTTGCTGATCCGCTTGTTTGCTGGGTTTGTTGGCTCTGAGCGATTAAAGCGCTCATGTCTGTAGGTACTTGCTGGTTAATGGTATTGATGAGCTGGTAAAAATTCGCTCTTAATTGGATGCGTAAATCTTGGTTATTGTTAGGAGTCATTTCTTGCGATTGACTCCCATTAGTGTTATAAATCGCATTCGCCCAAGCTTGGATATTACTTTCTTGGTTTTGAAAAGCGTTTTGAATGCTTTGTTGGAAATTGCTGACATTTTGCAATACGGCATTTAAAGCGCCCATCACCGTGCTGTTAGGGGATTGAGTGGTTGCCCCACTGCTTTGATTGAAGCTAGTCGTTTTAGCTTCTTCTTCATTATTCACCATTACCATCGCTTTTAGTTTAGAAGCGTTGCTTTTAGCTTGAGTATTAGCGCTAGTAGTAGAGCTTAAAATATTTTGCAATTGGGAGTTCCCGCTGATGCTCAAACCCCCTGAAGAATTGTTGTTATTGCATGCATCTTGCGAGCCGTTACTGCCATTTGGGCATAGTATCTTAGCGTTTTTTTGCAAATTTTCTTCTGAAGTTTTTAAAGAGTTATAAACGCTCCACACTTGAGAAACAAGGTTAAAAGAATTCACGCCGATCTGCTCTTTGCCCCCTATGGTTTGGACTTTGGATGTAGCGACTAAAGAATTATCAAAACTGCTTGTGGAACTTGTGGAGCTTGTGGCTGAGCATGAAATCCCGCTAGAAGCGTTGCTAGTAATACTCCCGGTAGCGCTTGCGCAATCATAGGCGCTGATATTTTGCCCTTGAGCGTTGGTAACGGTGCCGATTTGGTAGTTATTGGAAGTGTTTTTGAGCAAGTTTTTAGGCTCAGTAAAACTGATCCAAGAAATTTGTTTTAAAGCGTTATTGTATTGTTCTATCGTGCTTTGATAGGCTTGGAAATTCAAAGCGTTGTGCAAGTTGTTTAAATTATAGGTGGTGTTGTTGATCGCATTGTTGTCTAAAGTGTTGATAGCAACGCTTTGAAGCTTTTGAGCGATGGCTTGGACTTGCTGGTTGGCTTGGTTATTTGAAGTGGGGGTTGCGGCTAAAGGGGCTAAATTTTGGATGAATTGCTCTAAGCATTGGACTTGATTGGCGCAACCATTGGGGTTATTTTGATTATTAGCGCTTAATTCCCCTTGTAAGGTGTTCATTAAAAGGGTGTTGTTGTATTGTTGTTGGTTATTGCTGTTTGAAGAAGTAGAGCCTAAAATGGAATTAGTGGGATAAAATACGATTTGTCCCGGTGGGTTTAACACCACATGCGTTGAGGTTGTGGTGGGGAAAACCCCTACCCCTAAAGTGTTTAAAGCGTTAACAAGAGCGCTCACATAAGCGGTATTATTGCTAGAGGCATTCACCGCATCGGTTAGATTGGAGAGTAAGGATTGTGCGTAAGTGGTGCTAGTGGTTTTAGTGATGCTGTGTTCAACTTGTTGCAACAATTCTGCCATGGATTGTGCGGTGTTTTGGAGCTGGGCTTTGACTTCTTTGGTGTTGTTGCTAGGATTAAGGCCATTGATAGAGCTAATGATGTTAGAGCTTAGCGCGATGCCTTGATCAAACGCGCTCTGGGTGTTAGAGAGAAGTTTGGCTGTGATTTGTGAAGAATGGGCTTTCAAAGGATCAGAGCTTCCTTTAAGTCCTATGATTTGTTGGGAAATGCTAGAGATTTGACGGCTAGAATAAAAGTCTTTTCTTTTGCCAATTTGATTTAAGATATTAGAAATGCCCTCTAATTGGTTGCCCACGGTGTTACTCACGCCATAGCCTAAAGCGTCAATGACGCTTTGAGAGCTTAAAGTGATAAGGCCGGTAGTAGGCCCTGCAATATTGATCGCGCTTTGAGTGATGCTATTGATACTGCTTTCATTTTCTAAGAGTTGTTTGTTATTGATAAATTGTTGCGTGCCACCGATTTGATAGCCTACAGACATATACCAGCCATTGTCTTCAGCTAAGAGAGAGCCAATTAAAAAGAATGGTATAAATTTTTTAGCTTTTCTTATCATATTTTTCCCTTATATTTAATCAAAAGCCTATGTTGTAGCCCACATAAAAACTAAAGGCTCTTCTATACTTCGCTGTAACGCCTTCTGATTGGTAATAGGTGTGATAAAGCACCGGTATTTTAACGCCAAATTCTATCCCTTGAGAAAAACGAGATCTTCTTTGATGAGCGATTTTGGAAAAATTAGTCCTTATGCCTAAATCAAAAAGGAATTGGAAAGAAGTGTCTTTGGGCTTAAGATGGTTGCCATCCACTTGATCTAAAAAATTCGTTTTCCAGGTTTGCCCTGCAAGTTGGATCCCGGCAAAAAAACCTATATCTATCGCTTCAGTCCCCCTTTTTCGGGTGAAAACATTATAAAGAAAGTCTGTGCCTGCCCCATAGCTAGAGAGAGTGGTTTTCACTAAAGAAGGTCCTGCGCCAAATTGCGCGTAACCAAAATCATAAAAGCCATAATACCTAAGCCCAAACATGCGCTTTTTGCCAAAGAATTGCTTATAGCCCATTTTCACGCCAAAGCCGTTCATGTTGTTAGAATTAGAGTTATGCTCCAAAAAATTCCTAGCAAAGCCCATTTGATAGACTTGATTCACTTTAGTTTGCATTTCATCAATCACCCCGCCAATCACTGCTTTAGAGCGATAAAGCCCATAAGCCATTAAAGTTTTTGCCGTGGGGGAATAGGGGTTGGCTAAGATCTTGTCTATTTGTGCAGGGGTGGGGGCGTTTGTGGCTTGCTCTAGTTGGTTCATGATGACTTTTTGCTCTTGTTGGGCTTGTTGCGGGGTTAAATTATTTTGTGGGGTTGAATTATTAGTGTTAGCTTTTCCTCCATAGCTAGGCAAGAAATTCAAACCTTTATTGTTTAAATCCAAATAGGGAGCGACCCAATTGGTGATGAAATCCCCATACGCTACGGTGTTATTGAGTAAGCTTTCCCCATAGTTGATCGCTTCTTGCATCTGGCTATAGCTTGAAGTGCCTGTCAGCTTAGCGGCTTTATTGGCGAAATTTTGCATGCCTGAAAAAATCATAGAAGCGGTGATGCCATTAGCGATGATGCTATCAGCTAAATAATAGACTGCCGAGCTAGGGTGGTAGGTATATTGGCCATTACCTGATCCAATTGTCGCTCCAGCAGGTAATTCTTTTAAGGGCGCTTGCGTGCCGTTAGCGTTGCCGTTTTTAGTGTAATAACCTGGGCCGCTAAAGCTTTGGTAGCCTTGTTGGGAATTGCTGCCATTAGGGGCTTTGTTGTAAGTGAAGCCAAATTGCTTTTCATTGGCTAATCCCCCTAAAATCCCTGCTTGCATTAAAGCCTGGAAGATGTTTTGGGCGTTTTGAGCGATAGAGTTAGCTTCATTAGTGGCGGTGCATTGGTTTTGAGTGCTGCAAATGGTTTGATTACCGCTTGCTGTGGCTAAGCCGTCTTGTAAAAGGTGTTGCAAGACTTCAGGGCTAAAACTCACAGAACTGCCATCAGGGGTGCTAAAAGATTTATTCGTTAAGGTTTGGTTATACCAGAGCGTGGTTAAAGCGTTGGTAATATCATCGTTTAAAGCGTTCATGACACTGGCTAGACCTTCAGGCAAGGCAATAACAGTGCTTTGATTGCCGAATTTGACATTAAAGACTTTGGCGTTAGAAAGATTTTCATGGTTACGGATTAAAGTTTCGCCGATGAGTTGGGTGAGCTTGTCTAAATTACTGACCAGAGATTGCATATCAAAGGTGGCATTGACATTGCCTCTTGGGGGGTTGTTGCCTGTATCGCCGTTATTTTCTTTAGGATAGCCCCCCGCATAGAGCAGACATCTTTTAGAAGGATCAGGGCAGAGCATTTGCATTAAAACTCTAGTTTGTTGCCCCATCGCTTCTAAATAATAGGCTAAAGGCACTGCCGCAGATTCTAGAGCGATAGCGTTTTGGCGGATGTAGGTGGATGCGTCTTGACTAGCGTTAAGCCCTGAGTTATCCACCCTTTGAATGGCTAGAGAAGTTTGATAACTCACCCCCATAAAAAACCCGTCATCTTCAGCCGCTAAGGGATTAAGAAAAAATAAGGGGAGTAGGCTAGAACAGATAAGCCATTTTTTATTAAAAATAAAGTCTTGCAAGGGGTTATCCTTTTCTTTTTAAAAGATTTGAGCTATCCTAAATTTTATCTTATTTATCGCTTAAGTTTAATGGTTGGTCGCTTAATTGTTGATTAAAATGGGCTATTTTAGGTGTTCAAAATCGTTTCAATGATGGTTTTTGCGCCGTCTTTAGCGATCTTTTGTTGCAATTTGTTGCTGATAGTGGTGAGGTTTTTATTGCCTTGATCGT
This sequence comes from Helicobacter sp. 219-2, assembly GCF_030053225.1. NCBI lineage: Bacteria > Pseudomonadati > Campylobacterota > Epsilonproteobacteria > Campylobacterales > Helicobacteraceae > Helicobacter > Helicobacter sp. 219-2. The sequence continues at coordinate 322,470 of NZ_JASGBS010000001.1, forward strand.
CTTTTTGGTTGAGCTTTCTAATGACTTCAAAGAGTTTTTTAGGCAATAATTCATTTTGAGGCACGACATAGCATAGGTTTTCTTTTTCAAATTCTAAGACATTGTAATACTGGTGGTTATTGCTTGCAAAAGGGTAGGGGATAAAAATCGTGGGTAAGCCATTGGCGCACAATTCCCACACGCTGCTAGCACCCGCTCGGCTCACACACAAATCCGCCCTGTGCATGACTTCTGTGATGTTATTGTGGAAAGCAAACAAATCTATCTTATCCAACAGCCCCAATTCCTGGTAAAAAAAACGCATTCTTTCATGAGCGTCTGAGCCACAAATATGCGTGATCTTAATCCCTTGTTTGGTGAGTTTAGGAGCGTTTAATAAAGCGAATTCATTGATCGCTTTTGCCCCTTGCGAACCGCCTAAAAATAAAATATGCTTGATTTCAGTGCGAGTCCTAGCAAAATCAAAAAAAGCGTTTTGCACGGGATAGGAGGTTAAAACATGATTTCCTTTATCTTTAAAGGCATAGCTTGAAAACACCGCTTTAGCTTTAGGGGAAAGGTAGCGATTAAGAGAGCCTTTAATCGCATTTTGCTCATGGATATAAAGGGGTATTTTATTGAGTAAGCTTGCAAAACTCGCCGGCCCTGCGCTAAACCCTCCCACGCTAATGGTGTGCGTGATCTGGTGTTTTTTTAAGATTTCTTTAGCCTTAAATGCGGCTTTAGCTTGCAAGAATAAAGAGCCTATTTTTTTAAAAAAGCTTTTATTGACCACGCCTTGCGTGTTGAAAAAATAGCGTTCGCTAAACAGGGGGCTATTTTCAAACCATTCTTTATCTTGCCCATAAGTTGAGCCTAAATAAATAGCCTCTATGCCTTGTTTTTCTAATTCTATGGCTAAGGCTTTAGCGATGGAGAGATGCCCACCTGTGCCTCCCCCTGTGAGAGCGAATTTCATGCTAAAAACCCTTAAGCTCGTTCTCTTTCTTGAATCACAAAGCTTTTTAAAGGATCTCTAAAGCCAAAATCCGGATAATCCATCATAGAAAGTGCGACTTGAGCGCCAAAGCCATTTTTGGAATTAAACACCAAAGGGGCTAAGAAATTAACCATAGAATCTTCTAATTTTTTTTGCAACACGACCACGCAATACACCTCAACTTTGGAATGAGAATCTAATTCTAGCAGTAATTCTATGTATTTGGGTATCACAAAGCTGTATTCCCTCAAACAATAAGGATTCACTAAAACCATATCCAACGCCATGGGGGAATTGGTTTGGCCAATTAATCGGCTGAATAAGGAATCAATTTTTTCCAAACGCACTTCATGGATATGCTCAAATCCTAAAATAGGGGCTTTTAAAAAGTAATTCACTGGACTATCCTTTTTAATTTAAATGCTTTGTTGTATAATTTTAAGAAAATACGCAACAATTAAAAGCGTAAAAGCAAAAGGCGTTCCAAATCCAACCATTTTTTAAGGAACGCTCTATTTTAGGATAATAATAATAATGAAACAAGAACCCACCACCTACCAACCAGAAGAGATAGAAAAAAAGATTTATGAAATTTGCTCTCATAGGGGGTATTTTGAAATTGATGGCAATGAAGCAATCCAAGAAAAAAACAAACGATTCTGCTTGATGATGCCCCCTCCTAATGTGACTGGCATTTTACACATAGGGCATGCCCTAACTTTAAGTTTGCAAGATATTTTAGCACGCTACAAACGCATGGACGGGTATAAGACTTTGTATCAGCCAGGGCTGGATCACGCCGGCATTGCAACACAAAATGTCGTAGAAAAGCAACTTTTAAATCAAGGGATTAAAAAAGAAGATTTAGGGCGTGAAGCGTTCGTTCAAAAAGTGTGGGAATGGAAAGAAAAGAGCGGGGGAGCGATTTTAGAGCAAATGAAGCATTTAGGCGTGAGCGCGGCCTTTTCTAGGACTCGTTTCACGATGGATAAGGGCTTGCAAAGAGCGGTTAAATTGGCGTTTTTGAAATGGTATGAAAAAGGCTTAATCATTCAAGATAATTACATGGTGAATTGGTGCACTAAAGATGGGGCGTTGAGCGATATTGAAGTGGAGTATGAAGAGCGTAAGGGGGCGTTGTATTATATTAGATATTATTTAGAAAATCAAAAAGATTATTTAGTGGTGGCTACCACACGCCCTGAAACCTTGTTTGGCGATAGCGCTCTTATGGTCAATCCTAATGATGAGAGATACAAGCATTTAGTGGGGCAAAAAGTGATCTTGCCTTTAATTAATCGCAAGATCCCTATTATCGCTGATTTGCATGTGGAAATGGAGTTTGGCACAGGGTGTGTGAAGGTTACCCCTGGGCATGATTTTAACGATTATGAAGTGGGCAAACGCCACCATTTGGAGGCGATTAAAATCTTTGATGAAAAGGGGATTTTAAACGCGCATTGCGGGGAATTTGAGAACCTGGAGCGATTGGAGGCTAGAGATAAGGTCGTAGAAAAATTAAAAGAAAACGCCTTATTGGAAAAGATAGAAGAGCACACGCATCAAGTGGGGCATTGCTATCGCTGTCATAATGTGGTAGAGCCTTATGTGTCTAAGCAATGGTTTGTCAAGCCTGAGATCGCTCAAAGTTCTATTGAAAAAATCCAACAGGGTTTGGCACGATTCTACCCTTCTAATTGGATCAATAATTATAACGCTTGGATGAGGGAATTACGCCCTTGGTGTATCAGTAGGCAATTGTTTTGGGGGCATCAAATACCGGTATTTACTTGTGAAAATAACCACCAGTTTGTAAGCCTAGACACCCCTTTAAACTGCCCTACTTGTAAGAGTGAAAAACTAGAGCAAGATAAAGATGTGCTAGACACATGGTTTAGTTCAGGGCTATGGGCGTTCTCTACTTTGGGGTGGGGGCAAGAAAAAAGCGATTTGTTTAATGAAAACGATTTGAAAGATTTCTACCCTAACACAACGCTCATTACCGGGTTTGACATCCTCTTTTTTTGGGTGGCTAGGATGCTTTTTTGCAGCGAATCGCTTTTAGGCGAATTGCCCTTTAAAGATATTTACTTGCACGCCTTAGTCAGGGATGAAAAGGGTGAAAAAATGAGCAAATCTAAAGGTAATGTGATCGATCCTTTAGAGATGATAGAAAAATACGGTGCAGATAGCTTGCGTTTCACTTTAGCCAATCTGTGCGCTACGGGTAGGGACATTAAGCTTTCTACTGCGCATTTAGAAAATAACAAGAATTTTGCCAACAAGATTTTCAATGCGGTGAGTTATTTGAAGCTCAAACAAGAAGCTTTTAAAGACAGAGAGCGTTTGAGTGAATACCAAACGCCTTTGGGGCGTTACGCGAAATCGCGCTTAAATTTTGTAACTAAAGAAGTGCGTAACGCTTTAGATAATTATCGCTTTAATGATGCGACGACTTTGTTATACCGCTTTTTGTGGGGGGAATTTTGCGATTGGTTCATTGAATTTTCTAAAGTGGAAAATGAAGCGATAGACGAATTAGGGAGCGTGTTAAAAGAAGCTTTAAAACTCTTGCACCCTTTCATGCCTTTTATCAGCGAGTCTTTATACCACAAGCTCAGTAACACGGATCTAGAAAACACCCATTCTATCATGATCATGCCTTACCCTAAAGATTTAACGCAAGATGAACCATTAGAGCATGAATTTGAAGTGATTAAAGATTGCATTGTGTCTTTAAGGCGTTTAAAAATCATGCTAGAAACCCCACCGATTGTTTTAAAAGAAGCGAGCGTGGGATTAAGGGAAGCCATAGAAAACACAGAGCGTTTGCAAACTTACGCCCAAAAATTAGCGAGGCTAGAAAAAGTCAGCGTGATTAGTTCTAAACCTTTAAAGAGCGTGAGCGATGTGGGGGAATTTTGCCAAACTCATGCGAATTTAGAAAATCTTGATTTAAGCCCGCTTGTTGCGCGTTTAAAAAAGCAGTTAGAAAAACTGGAAAAAGAAAAATTAAAACTCAATTTGCACAATGAAAATTTTGTCAAAAACGCACCTAAAAGCGTGCTAGAAAAAGCCAAAGAGAGTTTAAAAACGCTTTTAGAAAAAGAAAGTAAAATTAAGCAAGAATTGGATTTGTTAGAACAACCATAATAAAAGGATAGAAAATGTTTCAAGCATTAAGCGATGGGTTTAAAAACGCACTCAATAAAATCCGCTTTCAAGATGATGAAAAAGCGCTAGATCGGGCGTTAGATGAATTGAAAAAAACGCTTTTAAAAAATGATATGCATCATAAAGTGGCTAGAGAATTGCTCAAAAAAGTGGAAAGTCAAACGAAACTTAATGGCATTGGTAAGCAGCAATTTTTAGACGCTTTAGAAAAGAGTTTGTTAGAAATTTTAAGCGCTAAAGGGAGCAGTGGTTTTACTTTCGCTCAAACGCCCCCCACCGTGGTTTTAATGGCAGGTTTGCAAGGGAGCGGTAAGACAACCACCACCGCTAAACTCGCTCATTATTTAAAAACCAAAAATAAAAAAGTGCTTTTATGCGCATGCGATTTGCAACGCCTAGCGGCAGTGGAGCAATTAAAGGTTTTGGGCAAACAGGTGGGCGTGGAAGTTTTTTATGAAGAAAATAAAAGCGTGAAAGAAATCGCTAACAACGCTTTAAAAAGGGCTAAAGAAGCGCAATTTGATGTTTTGCTCGTGGATAGCGCGGGGCGTTTAGCCATTGATAAAGAGCTTATGCAAGAATTAAAAGAAGTTAAAGAAATCTTAAACCCCCATGAGGTGCTGTATGTCGCAGACGCATTGAGCGGGCAAGATGGGGTCAAAAGCGCGAACACATTTAATGAAGAAATAGGCGTGAGTGGGGTGGTGTTAAGCAAATTTGACAGCGATTCTAAAGGGGGTATCGCCTTAGGCATCACTTACCAATTAGGCTTACCCTTGCGTTTTATTGGGAGCGGGGAAAAAATCCCTGATTTAGATGTGTTTGTGCCTGAAAGGATTGTGGGGCGTTTGATGGGGGCTGGAGATATTATCTCGCTCGCTGAAAAAACCGCCAGCGTTTTAAACCCTAATGAAGCCAAAGATTTGAGCAAAAAACTCAAAAAAGGGCAATTCACTTTCAATGACTTTTTAAACCAGATTGAAAAAGTGAAAAAATTAGGCTCTATGAGTTCTCTAATCTCTATGATTCCAGGTTTAGGGAATATGGCAAACGCGCTAAAAGACACGGATTTAGAAAGCTCTTTAGAAGTGAAAAAAATCAAGGCTATGGTCAATTCCATGACCAAAAAAGAGCAAGAAAACCCCGAGATTTTAAACGGCAGCCGAAGAAAAAGGATCGCTTTAGGGAGCGGCTTAGAAGTGTCTGAAATCAATCGCATCATCAAACGCTTTGATCAAGCGAGCAAAATGGCGAAACGCTTAACGAATAAAAAGGGCATTAGCGATTTGATGAATCTAATGAGTCAGGCTAAAAATCAAACACCCCCTAAAATGCGCTGATTTTTAAGCATGTTTTAGGCGCTTTTGTTGTATAATCTCAAACTTAATATGAATATTTTAGGAGATTTTTGTAATGACAGTCATTAGACTCACACGCATTGGGAGAAAGAAAAAGCCTTTTTACAGAGTGGTGGTAACCGATTCTAGGAAAAGAAGGGATGGAGGTTGGATTGAATCCATTGGGTATTATAACCCTTTAAGCGAGCCTAAAGATATTAAAATTGATAAGGAGCGCTTGAGTTACTGGAAAGGCGTAGGGGCTAAAATGAGCGAGAGGGTGGAAAAACTTTCTCAAAAAGCCTAAGGTTTTGTGAGGCTGAATGCGCGAATTAGATCCTTTGAACACGCCTTTTTCTCAAGCTGAGTGTAAGGACTATTCGTATTGCGTGGCAACTTTTTTAGAAAAATATTTAAAAAAGGTTGTTTCTTTTCCTCAAGCTTTGAGCGTAGAGTACACGCTTTTAGAAGATAAAGTCAAACAAATCACTATTTATACCCACCCATCAGACATGGGGCATGTGATCGGTAAAGAGGGCAAAATGGTGAGCGCGATTAAGGCGTTTGTTTCTGGTGTGAAAGCCAAAGATGGGTTTTCTTATAAAATCGTTGTTTTTGCTAGTAAAAATAGCGATAAAAATCCCCATGTTTTAGGCGATCAAACGCCTTGAATGGTTTCTATGCTTTTAGTGGGCAGAATTGGTAAAAGCGTGGGGCTTAATGGAGGGTTAAAGCTTCATTTAGAGAGCGATTTTCCGGAGTGTTTAAAAAAAGGCGTTAAGGTGAGTGTCGCTCCCTTGAATGCTTTCTCCTATGTTTCTTCTTTTAAAGAATATATAATCCATTCTTATGAACATGCTAAAAACCTGTTGTTTTTAGAAACTATCCATACGCCAGAAAAGGCTAAAGAGCTGACTAATTTAGGGCTTTTTATGAGCGAAGCAGAGAGTAAAAAACTCTGTGTTTTAAAAGATGGGGAGTTTTTTTATTGCGATTTAGTAGGGCTTAGCGTGGTGGAAGAAAACGAGATTTTAGGAAAAGTCATAGAAATCCAAAGGATTTCTCAAATAGATTATTTTCTGGTTGAAACCGCAAGAAGTTTGATTGAAAAAGGTTTGGCTAAGATTTTTTTAATCCCTTATAGGGATTTTTATATCAAAGAAATCCTTTTGCAAGACAAAAAAATAACCACCAATAACGCTAAAACGCTTTTAGAGAATAGTTGAGTGAAATTCAGCGTTTTAACCCTTTTCCCGCAACTCGTATGGCCTTATTTTGAAGACTCCATTTTAAAAAGAGCGTTAGAAAAAAATCTTTTTGAATTAGAAGTATTGAACCTTAGGGATTTTAGCGCTAATAAATATCAAAAAGCGGATCACACGCTCATTGGTGGGGGTGCAGGGCAAATTTTAGACCCTGAGATGGTAGAAAACGCGCTCCATTCTGTTAAAAACCCTAAACACACGATTTTTTTAAGCGCGGTGGGCAAGCCTTTCAAGCAAATAGACGCGATGCGTTTGGCTCAAAAAAAGCATGTCGTTTTGGTGTGCGGGCGTTATGAGGGCTTTGATGAACGCTCTATTGAACTTGGTGCTGATGAGGTTTTTTGTATAGGCGATTTTATTTTAACAGGGGGCGAACTTGGGGCGTTGTGCTTGATAGATAGTATCGCTCGCCACATTCAAGGGGTTTTGGGTAACGCTCAATCTTTAGAGAATGAGAGCTTTGAAAACCATTATTTGGAAGCCCCTAATTTCGCTAACGCTGTTTTTAAATCCAAAGAAATCAATAAAATCCCTGCACCTTTAGAATATTCTAAAGGAAATCATGCTAAAATCAAGCAACTAAAACTTGATTTGTCAAAATTAAGGACAAAATTTTACCGCCTTGATTTATTCAAACAGCACAAATCATGAAATTGACATTAAGGAAAACACATGAAAAACCGCTACATTCAGCAGTTTGAAGACGCTCAATTAAAAGACAAAACCATGCCAATATTTAAAGCCGGCGATACTTTGAGGCTTGGTATCACCATTAAAGAAGGCGAAAAAACACGAACTCAGTATTTTGAGGGCGTGTGCATTGCGATTAGAGGCAATGGCGTGGATAAGACTTTTTGCGTGCGTAAAATAGGGGCTAACAATATCGGCGTGGAGAAAATTTTCCCTTTCTATAGCGAAAGTTTGGCGAGTGTTGAGGTGTTGCGTGTGGGTAGGGTGCGCCGCGCGAAGCTCTACTATTTGCGCGATAGGAAAGGTAAGGCAGCAAGGATTAAAGAAATCCGCCATTAATTTTTTTTAAGGGTTAGAATAAGTTTTTAACCCTTTCTTTTAAGAATAGTTTTTCTTTAACTTTTATTACCAACTTTTTAAAACTTTCTTTAGCGTTAGCGTTCGTTTTTTCAAGGCAAAATTTCAATAACTTTTTTCTCTACTTGTTATCTGTTAAACTGAATTTTTGACTCTGTTTTTAAGGGAGCGTTGGTTGTCAGATTTTAAAAGGCTTTGAGTGTCCGTATTGGATGAGAACAGAACTTTTATTTTCTTTAAGGAACAAGGCATGTTTAGATCCCCATGCTATACTCAACCCTTATGGCAAAGTTCGTATTTTGGGAGAAAACATGGAGAAAACTGAAACCACGATTTTTGTGGATTGGCAAAATCTGTTACACGATCTCATAGCAATCCAAAAAAAACCTCAAAACAGACAAGCATTTTAGCCCTCCTCATTTCAATTTCAACAACCCCGAGCAGCTCTTAGCGTTAATCCGTTCGTTTTTGGAGTCTGAAGAGGAATTGAAGCGGATCTATTTTTATGCGTCTGAGCCTTTCACAGAACTCGAGCCTAGAATCAAGGGCAATAAAAACGAAGAACTCGAGGAGTATAAAGACAAGAATCCCAAAGATTATGAGAAGAGAGTGAATAAATCAGGGATTATCCAAGCTTTCAACCACGAGATCGCCCAACAAAATCAAGTGAAATTACGAGTCGGTCGGGTAATGTTTGAATTCGTATATGAGTTCGAAGATAAAGAAGTCTATAATTATAGAAGCTAAAATTCCCATACCGCATTTAAAGTTGCGTCAAAAACAAATTGATGCGCTGTTGGCGCACGATATTACCAAGCTATATTGCACCAAACAAGGAGGGTGTATTTTGCTGTTTAGCAAGGATACCGATTTTGTGCCTGTGTTAGAAGCCGCTTGGGAGAAAGGCTTTGAAGTCTTCATCGCCAACATTCAAGAAGGCCCTAACCTTGTCCCCCCAGATTTGAGGAAGTCTTGCGATGTGAGAGAGCGTAGTGCCGCTGAGATTTTAGCCAAGTTGCCCAAAGCCGCCACCACAAGTAACACCCCCAAGAAAGAGAACTCCAACGAGCCTTTTAACAATCCATTTAAAGACCATCTCTATAAGAAGAACTAACGCGCTTCCTCCACCAAGTGGACAAAAAAGCACCCAATTTAAAAGAGTTAAGATAGCTCAAGCGGGTTTTTCTAACCCATGATTTCACTTTTTGCTCTCTATTATGGAGTGATTTTTGAAAACGAAATTAGCGCTTAATGATGTATTTATGGGGAATGCACGCGTATTTTTGGCGGTATTTGGATTTTTCAAAACCCGATCGTTTTAAAATTTTAACTTACTTTGTCAAAAATTTTTATAGTTTAAGCAAACCTTAAGCTTTCTATGACTATACTTTCATTTCCTTGTTTCAGCAAGGGCTTTTAAAAAGCCGCTTGATAGCTTGCAAGGGTAGCTGATTAAAGCAAACGATCTTTGAAAACTAAGCAAATTGATAGAAGTTCTTTTTAAAGGGATATTCTAACATTATTTAAGGATAACTTATTTGAAAGAGTGAGGATTCATTTTCATTCTTTTATAAGAAATTCTTATCCAACTAGTGCCATTCAATACCATTGATTGTATTGTTATATATAATGTGATGGTTGAATAGCATGAGAGTATTTTTAGGTTAGCGTTTAGATAAACCTTTTTAAAAAGTTTCTTTCTGTTTTGTTGTTGTAATACTTAAGAACACAACCCGTTTTATTCAATAAAGTATAAAACGAGTTCTTGTGATACGCTAGAGCTGTTATTAGGAATGATAACAGCCTATCAAAAAACAAAAGAGCTTTAGGACAAACACTTTTATGGAGAGTTTGATCCTGGCTCAGAGTGAACGCTGGCGGCGTGCCTAATACATGCAAGTCGAACGATGAAGCTTTCTAGCTTGCTAGAAGGCTGATTAGTGGCGCACGGGTGAGTAACGCATAGGTTATGTGCCTTTTAGTTTGGGATAGCCATTGGAAACGATGATTAATACCAGATACTCCCTACGGGGGAAAGATTTATCGCTAAGAGATCAGCCTATGTCCTATCAGCTTGTTGGTAAGGTAATGGCTTACCAAGGCTATGACGGGTATCCGGCCTGAGAGGGTGAACGGACACACTGGAACTGAGACACGGTCCAGACTCCTACGGGAGGCAGCAGTAGGGAATATTGCTCAATGGGGGAAACCCTGAAGCAGCAACGCCGCGTGGAGGATGAAGGTTTTAGGATTGTAAACTCCTTTTGTTAGAGAAGATAATGACGGTATCTAACGAATAAGCACCGGCTAACTCCGTGCCAGCAGCCGCGGTAATACGGAGGGTGCAAGCGTTACTCGGAATCACTGGGCGTAAAGAGCGCGTAGGCGGGATAGTCAGTCAGGTGTGAAATCCTATGGCTTAACCATAGAACTGCATTTGAAACTACTATTCTAGAGTGTGGGAGAGGTAGGTGGAATTCTTGGTGTAGGGGTAAAATCCGTAGAGATCAAGAGGAATACTCATTGCGAAGGCGACCTGCTGGAACATTACTGACGCTGATTGCGCGAAAGCGTGGGGAGCAAACAGGATTAGATACCCTGGTAGTCCACGCCCTAAACGATGGATGCTAGTTGTTGGAGGGCTTAGTCTCTCCAGTAATGCAGCTAACGCATTAAGCATCCCGCCTGGGGAGTACGGTCGCAAGATTAAAACTCAAAGGAATAGACGGGGACCCGCACAAGCGGTGGAGCATGTGGTTTAATTCGAAGATACACGAAGAACCTTACCTAGGCTTGACATTGAGAGAATCCGCTAGAAATAGTGGAGTGTCTGGCTTGCCAGACCTTGAAAACAGGTGCTGCACGGCTGTCGTCAGCTCGTGTCGTGAGATGTTGGGTTAAGTCCCGCAACGAGCGCAACCCCCTTTCTTAGTTGCTAACAGGTCATGCTGAGAACTCTAAGGATACTGCCTCCGTAAGGAGGAGGAAGGTGGGGACGACGTCAAGTCATCATGGCCCTTACGCCTAGGGCTACACACGTGCTACAATGGGGTGCACAAAGAGAAGCAATACTGCGAAGTGGAGCCAATCTTCAAAACACCTCTCAGTTCGGATTGTAGGCTGCAACTCGCCTGCATGAAGCTGGAATCGCTAGTAATCGCAAATCAGCCATGTTGCGGTGAATACGTTCCCGGGTCTTGTACTCACCGCCCGTCACACCATGGGAGTTGTGTTTGCCTTAAGTCAGGATGCTAAATTGGCTACTGCCCACGGCACACACAGCGACTGGGGTGAAGTCGTAACAAGGTAACCGTAGGTGAACCTGCGGTTGGATCACCTCCTTTCTAGAGAAAAGCTTTTGATATTCGCTTATTGAAAGCCAAGAGTATTACCTGACAAAAGAACTTCTTGTTGCTTAGTTTTGAAGGATTGGGCTTAATCTTTCTTTTTGTTTTGCTTGTTATCTTCTTTGTTTTATTAGTTTCATTTAATTAATTTTGAATTTCACAACCTTTCATAAGACTTTGGCTTTAATTTTGAGTTTAGATATAATAAGGATGTTTTTTAAATTATTAAGAAAGGAAAAAATTAAATGATCAAAACTTACTTTAAGGGACTTAACGACCCAAAGCAAAGAGTTGCGGCTACTAGATTAGATATTGCTACAAATGGCATTGAAGATGTAGAGAGAAGAGCTAGAAATTGTTCAAAACTAGAACATAAGGTAGGAGAGTTTGAAGCCGAAAACAGGAATCTTAAAGATGAGAACAAAGAGCTTAGAGAACTTAAAAATGATTTTGATAAACTTAGAAGGGATATGAAAGAGCTTGTTAGGAGAGAAGTTGAGTATCAAGTCAGTAAAAATTCTGCAGATACTCAAACTCAAAAGTATATTTATTTTCAGAATGATGATTCTCAAGGGAGTTTGATTAAAATTCACTAAATTTTAAAGAGAAAGGGGGATTTCTGCCCCCTATCCCTATGTGGGGGGAGTGCTAGATACAAGGGATTCAAAAACTCTCTGTAATAGCACCATTTCGGATCGAATTTGGATACCGCTATGTTAGATAAATATGCAATTAGATTTCTCAAGGCTTGATTTAGAGAAACGACTTAGTGTTTTTAAATAGATATTTAGCTCTTAAAACAACAAAAACCACTCATAAATCAACCATATTAATAAGATCATCAAACTAATTCAAAAATGCCAGTGTTTGGTATGTTAATGGATAAAGTCTCACTATTGATTGAAGTCAAGCTCTTTTATAGCCAACACTTTATTGAAACGGAATTAAAAACAAAACCATAGATCACCAAACAAAGACCTAACGCCCAATAAGGGAAAAGGCTAAACTAACGCATGGCACATAAGCATAGCACACACCGGCAAGTTTGATGAGCAGGAAAGACTTCAAACAGCCTTTCATCGGTTTTAAGTCTGTTTTTTATCAGCCATTTATATTGCTCCCTAAACAACCTTTCTAGCATGAGATAATAAGCGTCTAAAAGATAAAAGCATGCTAACAACACCCCTAAAACGCATAACCCATAAAGATGAGAGATTGCATCTATTTTGAGGGATAAAACCCCCACAGCGAGCGCGAGAGTCCATTTCTTGCACTCTAAAGAATTTTGCACCATTCTGTTGATAACGCCCTGCAAGATTTTGAGCTCTTCGGCAAGGATTTTTGCTCTTTCTTTTTCTCTGTCTGTGGGGGTGTTGTCCATCGTTTATCTATTAAAATTGAAAGTCCAAGTGCCTTTATCGGTTTGTATTTCTGCTTCTATAATATCGCACCCTTGAGAAATGCCCTCTATTTTTTCTCCAAATTTAAGGGTTTGAGGCTCCATCATCACACCCTTTTGCTTTAATTGAGAAATTCTGTTTTCTATGTTTGCCACCCTTTCCTTTTGATCAAATTCTTTATAAACGCTTGCCATATCTTTAAAATCTTGCACAGAAATTGGAGTAATTTGACTTAAAATTAAAAGACCCATTTGAACCGCCTCTTCTACTGGAACAAAATTGACAACACAATTACCTCTATTGAGCTTCACGCCTTGAATAGTAACGCTATCTACTTTAGAGCTGATTTGAAAATCACCGTTGTTAGATACCCTTATCTCAACCGGTGATTCACCGCCACCACCGCTCCCACAGCCCACCAGACACAGCGCTAAACAGCTCGTGCCCAGTAATTTTTGATAAGTTTTCATTCTAGATCCTTTATAATAAAGTTGAGAAAATTTCATTACACAAACTATCAAGAGAGATAGATTTAAACCTCCTTAATAAGTTTGTGATATTATGAGAAACACGCATGGCTTTAATGCGTGATTCTTGTAGAGTGCTGTCAGCTATCAAACTATGGGCGATTTTTAATTCTTCATAAATCCATGCTGAATAAGTGGTGTGCGATAGCCCTTGATTTGAAACGCTGTTGTTGCTTTGTAAAAATACGAAATAAGGGCATTTTTCAATCATGTCTTGTAAAGATTCTCTGAGAATGAGCGTGAAAGTGTCTTCAATTTTGCTAACATCAATATGATGTTTTTTCATTTCTTTTAGAACATTATTTTTATAATCCCAAAAAAGCGAGTCTATAAATACTCTGTGATCTGTTTCGCTTTCTAAATAGTTTTTAACCTTTAAAGCCTTATTTTTATCCGCATGCGAATGCGATAGGAACACTTGAGCGTCTTTTAGCTGCGGTTCGAACGGGCTAAAAAAGGCTTCTTTAATTTTATTGTGATTTAAGATGATGCCATCGTTAGGATGTTTGGCACTTTCAATCAATTTATAAATCTTTTCAGCAATCTTTTCAACCACTTCATTAACTTGATGGGCCTGGTTGTTAAAAGGGCGTGAGCTAGATTTTAAAATATTTTGATTTTCACTACTATCTAAATCAACCACAAAAGCTTTCGTAATTTTTTTTAATGTTTTCACTCATTTCAAACCTTTACAAACACGATTTTAAGTTTCCTTTAAAATCTTTTGATTATACTAGACTTAGACTTAGCTTAAGAGTGCCTAAATTTTGGGGGTTTTAGGGGCTGTTGGAATAGCTAAAAATCATCGCTAAAAAAAGCCTTTTTACAAACAAAAAGGGCGTATCAATTTACAATGACCTTAAAAAAGCGCAAAAACAACAAATGCAATCTAAAAAACCTCTTCGCATGCCTTTTTGTCTTTATGGAGCAAGCATGCTTTTTGCAACTCTATGAAGCGCTTTTTCCTTTCTTCTTCGGTCATATTGTCAGGCTTTTCAATAGGGCGTGAAAGAGAGTGTGAAAGCTTTGAAGTGGGGGTATTGAATTTTGGTGCATACCCTAGTTTATTGACAAAATAAAAGCCTAAAGCAGCGATTAAAATAAAAATCCAATCTGTTTTTCTGATCTTAGGGCAAAATTTACACGCCATGATTTAATCCTTAAAACATTTGAAGTATAATACACTCTTATAATCAAACTTTTAAGTCTAGGAAAATTGCATGTGGAGTTTCATTCAAAAAATCTTTAAGGCTTTAATCATCGTGCCTTTAGATTTTATCACGAAGTATTTCAAGTCGTTTGTGCTGTTATTGATTGTACTAGTCTTTTTTAGCGCTAAAGAAAGCGCGCCAAGTGCCCCGCCCAATCTCGCTAAACTCTATTTAAATGGGGCGATTTTTAGCACAGAGGATTTTGACAAAGAAGTGGATAAAATCTTAAAAACCCCTAGCATTAAGGGCGTTTTACTTTTGATTGACTCTCCTGGTGGGGCGGTGTCAGCGAGCGTGGAATTGAGCGAAAAAATCGCTGATTTGAAGCAAAAAATGCCTGTTTTAGCGTATGCTAGGGGGGTTATGGCGAGCGGGAGTTATTATGCGGGCATGCAAGCGAGCGAAGTTTATGCCTCTAAAGCGAGTTTGATAGGATCCATTGGGGTGATTTTTTCGGGCGCGAATGTGGAAAATTTGCTCAATAAAGTCGGCGTAGCCACTCAAGGCGTGCATGCGGGCGAATACAAAGAAATAGGCACTTTCACTAGGGCATGGAAACCCAACGAAAAAGAATTTTTGCAAAATTTAGTCAATGAGCAATACCAAATGTTTGTGAATGATGTCGCAAAAGCCAGGAAATTAGACGCTAAGGATTATAAGGATTTTGCTGAAGGGAAGGTCTTTAGCGCTCAAAACGCTCTAAAATTAAAGCTCATTGACAAAATCAGCACGATCAAGCAAGCGCAAAATCGCTTAATGGAATTGAGTAAGGTTAAAAAAGCTTATTGGCTAGAAAAAAGCCCCATGGAGCGCTTCATTGAAAAAGCCACGCAATCAGCGACAAATATCATCACGCAAGCGTTTGGCTATCAATTATTGATGAGATGAACATGTTAGAATTTATTTTAAAAATTCAAGCTAGAGATTCTAAAGGCTTGGTGAGCGCCATTAGCACCACTATCGCTAACAAGGGCTATAACATTGTCAAAAACGATGAATTTGTTGATCCCTTAAAACAGCGCTTTTTCATGCGGCTAAAAATCCAAAAAGAAATTAAACCCTTGAATGTTGAAATTAAAGAGCAAGAAGAGCGATCCTTAAAAACCGCTCTTTTTAAAGCCCTAGAAAACTTTAGCGAACTATTGATTGAAGTCATTTTAACGCATAAAAAAAACATCATTCTGCTCGCTACTAAAGAGAGCCATTGCTTAGGGGATTTGCTTTTAAGGGTGTATGGAGGGGAATTGAACGCTCAAATTTTAGGCGTTATTTCCAACCACGAGATTTTACGCCCTTTAGTGGAAAAATTTGACATCCCTTATTTTTATGCGCCTTGCGTTGATCAAATTTTGCATGAAAAAGAAGTTTTAGAAATCATTAAAAACCTAGAATTAAAACACAAAGTGAGTGCAGACTTGCTCGTTTTAGCCAAATACATGCGCATTTTAAGCCATGACTTTACGAAGCACTATGAAAACCAAATTCTCAATATCCATCATAGTTTCTTGCCCGCATTCATTGGGGCTAACCCTTATCAGCAAGCGTTTGAAAGGGGCGTGAAAGTCATCGGGGCCACGGCGCATTTTGTGAATGAAAGCCTTGATGCCGGGCCAATTATCATACAAGACACTCTGCCCATTAACCACAATTACAGCGTGGAAAAAATGCGCCTAGCGGGTAAGGATATAGAAAAACTGGTTTTGGCTAGGGCTTTAAAACTGGTTTTAGAAGATCGGGTGTTTGTGCATGAAAACAAAACAGTGGTGTTTTGAATGCCTTTAGATTGCAGCAAACTCAATGAAGAAACCTTAAAAATCCAGATCAAAGCCGAGTTCTTTAAGGATAAAAAATTCCTTTATAGCGAGGGTGAGATAGACTTCATGCTAAGCTATAAGCACCCTAACACTATCTTACCCATTTTATGGGGCGAAGCTAAAAGGGGCAATTCTGGCGATTTGGACAAAGCTTTCACGCAACTTCTTTTAACCATAGGCAAGCACAGGTTTTACACCCACCACACGCCGCCTTATTTGTGCGCTTTTGACGCTTTTAGAATGGAATTTATCGCCTTTGATGATGTAATCACAAGCTTTTTTTATCAAAGCGGTATAAATTTTTCTATCACTCCAAGCAACCACAACACAGAGGGTTTTAAACACGCTTTAGATAAGTTTAAAGCCATGTGCAAATCCCATAAATTCGTTTTTGACTTTAAAACCCAAAGCCAGGAATGCAAAGAATTTATTGAAAACAATTTAAACTCTAGCCATTTACTCAACAAAATCCAGATTGATAAAAACAATTTCTTTACGATCTATCAAAGGTGGTTCGAAGCTGTCAAACCCACCATTGACATAGATTGGGAGGTGGCTAAAACTAAAGGCATTTTAGACGCAGACTATTATTTAGCGGATTTGCTCAGCGATGGCGATAAAACCATTATTGAGAAATTGCAAACGATCTTAAGCTCCAGTTATTATAAATTAAAAAGGGGTGTGAATGAGTTAGGTAAAATAGATTTTATGGAAGTTGGTTTCACAGACGGCCAACAAGCCCACAAAGAATTTTGGATGATTTATAAAAGGCCTCCTAAAGTAGAGTTTCAAGCGTTTATTTTAGAGCGGCGCGATTTGTTAGTGCCAAGCGATGTGAGGGAAAGGAAGGGAGCGTTTTTCACCCCTAGAATCTGGGTAGAAAAGAGTCAAGAATATTTAGCTAAAGCTTTGGGGCAAGATTATCAAGAGGATTATATCATTTGGGATTGCGCTGGGGGGACTGGGAATCTTTTGAATGGTTTGACTAATAAAGCTAATTGTTTTCTATCCACTTTAGACAGCAACGATGTAGCGATCGTTAAAGAATTGGCCGCTGCCAACAAACTGAATCTGCTAGAAAACCATGTTTTCCAATTTGACTTTTTAAACGATAATTTTGAGAAAGCGCCAAAAAGCTTGCAAGAAATTTTAAAAGATAAAGAGAAGTTAAAAAAGCTCATTATCTATATCAACCCGCCGTATGCGGAAGCGGGCAACAAAGCTAAAATGAGCGGCACAGGCGAACACAAATCCAAAGTCGCAAGAAACAATAAGACTCATGAAACCTATAAAGATCTTTTGGGGTCTGGGTCTAACGAACTTTTCGCTCAATTTTTCATGCGCATTTATATGGAATTGAACGGCTGCATCATGGCGAGTTTTTCAAAGCTCAAATACCTTAATTCTAGCAACTTTAAAAAATTCAGAGAAGTCTTTAAAGCCAAATTTTTAGAGGGGTTTATGGTGCCAGCAGACACTTTTGATAATGTGAAGGGGCAATTCCCCATCGGCTTTTTGGTGTGGGATACCGCTACCCCCCCCTTAAAACCCACCAACGCACTCAATTTGGAAGTGTTTGACTCGCTTGGTGAATTTTTGGGGTATAAAAATATACACTCGTGCAATAAGGTTCTATTTTTAGCAGACTATTTACAAAAGTTTCAGCCAAAGAAAAGAGACACTATTTTTGGCTATTTAGATCCTGGTCGCAATAGTTTTCAACATCAAAATTTAGTCCATATTAGCGTTATTGATAAATCACAACAATCGCATGTAAAATATTTTCCAATCATTGCAACTACAATTTTGTTGGTATCTGTATTTTTCTCCATCCGCCATTGCATCAAAGCCACATGGCAAAACGATAGGGATCAATTTTACGCCCCTTATGATGACGCTTTCCAAGACGACAGCGAGTTTAAAAACAATTGTTTGATTTTCATGCTTTTTCATACCCAAAACCGCATCACCACCACTCAAGGGACTAACCATTTCATCCCCTTTAGCGAAACTGAAGTCAATGCCAAAGAAAGGTATTCTAGCCACGCTTTATTAGACTTTTTAAAGGGTGGGATCAAAGAGAAGGGCGATAGCCTCTTTTTAAACGCTAAAAAAGAAAACAAGCCCCTAGAATTTAGCCAAAGCGCTTCAAGGGTGTTTGATGTTGGCAGAGAAATTTATCGCTATTACCACACACAAGATTCCACAAACCCCCACTATAATGCTAACGCAAGCCTTTATGACATCAAAGAATTTTTTCAAGGCCGTAACGCGCAAGGCAAATTAAACCTGCCCGCTAAAGCCAAAGACGAACATTACAAACAGCTTTACGCTAACTTGCAAGACGCCCTAAAAGATCTCGCCAAAGAAATACAGCCTAAAGTCTATGAATACGGGTTTTTAAGGGAGTAGTTTTTAAGACAAATAATCAAAAAGCTAGAGCAAGCGGTATTTTTTAAAAGCACTCTATGAGGGGATTTAGTTTTATAGGGGAGAATTATTTCTATCCCCTTAAGAAAATAAGTTTTATAACAAAATGACCAACGCCCCAAAAGTCAAGGACAAACCCGCTTTACAAGGAAACCCCTAAGTTTTTAAGCTTAGGGGAACTTTGGCTAATAATTACTTTTCTATAGAAAAGATTACTTTAAACCCCTTAAAAGAGATTTTAATGTATAATACTAACCAAGAGTTTTTATCATGTTTTCTTTTCATGATAAACCCTTTTAAGAACAGATTTGCCCCATATCGCAACTATGGGGCGTGATGAAATCCTACAACAAACCCCCTTAAAACACCCCTAGATCGCGCCAAATACGCATGGCGAAGTTTTTGTGTCCCATTACGACCACTCAATTAGTAAAGCTTGTCTTTATTTGACAAAAAACAGAGCCAATTGACAATCATAAAAAAGAGGAATTTTAAAGTTTAAAAATCTAATGGAGTTAAAAGAGCTAGTTTAAAGATTTACTGGATTAAAAGAAAGGGTTAAAAGCTAGGAGTAGCCCTAAGGCCGCTCCCACAAACGCTCCAATCAATATTGTTGGTTTTGTTGTTGCGCTTTTTGTTGTTGCTGTTGGTGTGCTTGTTGTTGTTGTTGGTGTTGTTGAGCTTGTTGCTCTGCTTGTTGTTCGGCGTGTTGTTGTGCGTTATGGTGGTGGTGTTCGCCGCCGTAGTAATGGTGGTGGTGTTCATGGTGATGGTGGTGGTGTTGGCTGTTAGCCTGTTGTTGTTGTTCATGGTGTGCCATGATGACTCCTTTAATTGAAATTTAAATTCTAGCTCATCGGCTAGGATCTCATTTTATAATGCGAAATCTAACCAATTATTAACGAAAAAGATTTTAATACTAATTTTTAATACGAGCGCCAATTTAAGCGCTTCTCTTGTCAAAACTACCAACATCTTTGAATGAAAAAAGCTATAATTAAAGAAGTTGCATTAAAAAGGAAAGACAAATCCCCTTTTTAAGGTATAATATGAGAAATTTTAGAAGCGCTTCTTATGGTAGTAGCTAAAAAGTCTTTAGGACAGCATTTTTTAACGGACGAGTCGTTTTTAGACAGAATTGTTAATGCTTTGCCCCCCTTAAACCCATTGAAATTAATTGAAATTGGCGTGGGGCTAGGGGATTTGACTCTTAAGTTGTTGGATCGCTATCCTTTAAAGACTTATGAGATAGATAGCAGTTTGTGCGAGAAAATGCGATCAAAACTAAAGGCGCAAAAAAAGCCTTTTGCATTAGAATTAGTGGAAAAAGACGCTCTTTTTTTAAAAGAAGAAGAGCCTTATTTTTTGATCTCTAATTTACCTTATTATATCGCTACCAGGCTTGTTTTAAACGCGCTCAAAGACCCTAAATGCAGGGGCTTATTGGTGATGACGCAAAAGGAAGTGGCACTCAAATTTTGCGCTAAAGATTCACAAAACGCCTTAAGCGTTTTAACTCAAGCAATAGGGAACGCTACCCTTTTGTTTGATGTGCCGTCTAGCGCGTTTAGCCCGCCTCCAAAGGTGTTTTCTAGCGTGTTTGAAGTGGTTAAAGAGCCGCTGAAAGAGAAGGCGTTAGCTTCATTACTCCAAGCGCCATTTTTTGAAGAAGCCCTACAAAAAGGGTTTGAAACATTAGAAGATTTTTTGAAAGCCTGTTTCTCATCTCCCAGGAAGACGCTTTCAAACAATCTTAAAAAAAGCATTTCTTATAGAGAAAAGCTTGATAAGGTGTTAGGTTTTTTAGCGTTAGAAAACCAACCAACAAGCGTGAGGGCGTCTGAGATAAAAGATTATCTCAAGCTCTTAGAATACCTTTTAAAAGGCTAATGCCTTTTTAAAAAATTGAAAGGAATAATCGTTATGACTGATAACAACCATTATGAAAACAATGAAAACAATGAAAACAGCAGTGAAAACCCAAAAGCTCATCATGAGGCACGAGCCGGAGCGTTTGAGCGATTCACCAACCGCAAAAAGCGTTTTAGAGAAAACGCGCAAAAAAACGCAGAGTCTTCAAACCATGAAGCGCCTTCGCACCATAAAAAAGAGCGCCACCCCAACAAAAAGCCAAACCACCACCACAAAGCCAAACACACCCCCCAAAAGACTAGAAATTACGCCCAAGAAGAATTGGATAACAATAAAGTAGAGGGCGTTACGGAAATTTTGCATGTGAATGAGAGAGGGACTTTAGGCTTTCATAAGGAGCTAAAAAAGGGCGTTGAAGCTAATAACAAGATCCAAGTGGAGCATTTAAACCCGCATTATAAGATGAATTTAAACTCTAAAGCGAGCGTTAAAATCACGCCTTTAGGGGGCTTGGGTGAGATTGGGGGGAACATGATGGTCATTGAAACCCCAAAAAGCGCGATCGTGATTGATGCGGGCATGAGCTTCCCTAAAGAAGGGCTTTTTGGCGTGGATATTTTAATCCCGGATTTTTCCTACTTGCACCAAATCAAGGACAAAATCGCTGGCATTATCATCACCCATGCCCATGAAGATCACATAGGGGCCACGCCTTATTTGTTTAAAGAGTTGCAATTCCCCCTTTATGGCACGCCCTTGAGTTTGGGGTTGATTGGGAGCAAGTTTGATGAACATGGTTTGAAAAAATACCGCTCGTATTTTAAAATCGTAGAAAAGCGTTGCCCCATTAGCGTGGGCGAATTTATCATTGAATGGATTCACATCACGCATTCTATTATTGACAGCAGCGCTTTAGCGATCCAAACTAAAGCCGGGACCATCATCCACACCGGCGATTTTAAAATCGATCACACCCCAGTGGATAATTTGCCCACTGATTTGTATCGTTTGGCGCACTATGGCGAAAAGGGGGTGATGCTTCTTTTAAGCGATTCCACTAACTCCCATAAATCCGGGACTACACCGAGTGAAAGCACCATAGCGCCGGCTTTTGATACGCTTTTTAAAGAAGCGCAAGGGAGGGTGATTATGAGCACATTCTCTAGCAATATCCACCGGGTGTATCAAGCCATACAATACGGCATTAAATACAACCGCAAGATCGCTGTGATCGGGCGTTCTATGGAAAAAAACCTAGACATCGCCAGAGAATTAGGCTATATCCATTTGCCTTATCAATCTTTTATTGAAGCCAATGAAGTCGCTAAATACCCAGACAATGAAGTCTTAATCGTAACGACCGGCTCACAAGGCGAAACCATGAGCGCGCTTTATCGCATGGCGACTGATGAACACCGCCACATTTCTATCAAACCCAACGATTTAGTCATCATCTCTGCTAAAGCCATTCCTGGCAATGAAGCGAGCGTTTCAGCGGTATTGAATTTTTTAATCAAAAAAGAAGCTAAAGTGGCTTATCAAGAATTTGACAATATCCATGTGAGCGGGCATGCCGCCCAAGAAGAGCAAAAGCTTATGTTAAGACTCATTAAGCCTAAGTTTTTCTTACCCGTGCATGGGGAATATAACCATGTCGCGCGCCACAAGCAAACCGCTATTTCTTGCGGGGTGCCTGAAAAAAATATCTATTTAATGGAAGATGGCGATCAAGTGGAAGTTGGCCCTGCGTTCATTAAAAAAGTAGGCACGATTAAAAGCGGAAAAAGCTATGTGGATAACCAAAGCAATTTGAGTATTGATACAAGCATCGTGCAACAAAGAGAAGAAGTCGCTAGCGCTGGGGTGTTTGCCGCTACGATTTTTGTGAATAAAAACAAACAAGCGCTTTTAGAAAGCTCTCAATTTTCCAGTTTAGGGCTTGTGGGCTTTAAAGATGAAAAGCATTTGATGAAAGAAATTCAAGGGGGATTGGAGTTGTTATTAAAATCCAGCAACGCCGAAATTTTGAATAACCCTAAAAAATTAGAAGATCACACCCGTAATTTCATCAGAAAAGCGCTCTTTAAAAAGTTTAGAAAATACCCGGCTATCATTTGCCATGTCCATGCCACTTGATTATAACGCTATCGCCGCGCAAGTCTTAAGAGATGAAGCGAGCGCGCTTTTAGAAAGCGTTAAGCAATTCCAAAAACCTAACGATTTAGAAGCGATTGTCAAGCTCATTTTAAAAAGCCAAGAAAAAGGGGGTAAGCTTGTGATAGTGGGCGTGGGTAAGAGCGCTTTAGTGGCGCAAAAAATCGTTGCTTCTATGCTAAGCACCGGTAACAAAAGCGCGTTTTTACACCCCACAGAAGCCATGCATGGGGATTTGGGCATGGTGGAAAAAAACGATGTGGTTTTAATGATTAGCTATGGGGGCGAGTCTTTAGAATTGTTGAATCTAGTGAGCCATTTAAAACGCTTGAGCCATAAAATCATCACTTTCACTAAAAGCCCTAATAGCTCGCTCTCTAAACTCGGCGATTATTATTTGAGCTTGAAAATTAAAAAAGAAGCTTGCCCGATTAACACCGCTCCAACGACTTCCACCACCCTAACTCTAGCGTTAGGCGATGTTTTAATGGCATGCTTGATGCGAGCGAAAAACTTTAGCCAAGAAGATTTTGCCTCCTTTCATCCGGGCGGGCTTTTAGGCAAAAAACTTTTTGTCAAGGTTAAAGACTTACTGCAAACCACGAATCTCCCCTTAATCGCTCCTAGCACAAGCTTTAAAGACGCGCTCATAGAAATGAGTGAAAAACGCCTAGGCAGCGCGATTTTAGTCAATGAGGCTAACGAGCTTGTGGGGATTTTGAGCGATGGCGATGTCCGTAGGGCGCTATTAAAAGGGCTTAACTTGGAGAGTGAGGTGAAGCGTTTTGCCACTTTAAAGCCTAAAAGCTTTAAGAATTTAGACGCTCTTCTTTTAGAAGCGTTGGAATTTTTAGAGCACCATAAGATCCAGCTTTTAGTGTGCGTAGATGATCATAATAAGGTTTTAGGAGTCTTGCACTTGCACCAACTTTTAGAATTAGGGCTTAAAGCATGAAAATGAGTATTTATGATTTCACTCTAAAGGAATTGAGCCAGCTTTTAAAACCAAGTTTTAGGGCTAAACAGCTTTATTTGTGGCTCTATGCGAAGTATAAAACAAGCTTTAAAGACATGCAAAATAATTTTTCAAAAGATTTTATCGCTTATTTGGAGCAAGAATTTACTTTGCGCACGATAGAAATCACGCATGTGAGAAAGAGCGTTGATGGCTCTAAAAAATACCTTTTTAAGTCTTTAAGAGACAACCATACTTTTGAAGCGGTGTTTTTGAAAATGAAGGATAAAAAGATTGACGAAGAGACGAACGCTGTTTTAGAGGGGGAAAAATACACCGTATGCGTGTCTTGTCAAATAGGCTGTCAAGTGGGTTGCGCGTTTTGTTTCACTCAAAAAGGCGGTTTTGTAAGGAACTTAAAAGCGAGCGAGATTATCCAGCAAGTCCTACTCATTAAAGAAGACAACAACCTCCCCATTGAAAAAGCGCTCAACATTGTTTTTATGGGAATGGGCGAGCCTTTGAACAATTTAGATGAGGTGTGTAAAGCGATTGAGATTTTCAATACCGGCATGCAAATTTCGCCTAAAAGAATCACCATTTCCACTAGTGGCGTAGCCGATAAAATCCCTATTTTAGCGGGCAAAAACTTAGGCGTGCAATTAGCCATATCCTTACACGCCGTAGATGACAAAACGCGCTCATCTTTAATGCCCTTGAATAAAAAATACAACATTGAATGCATTTTGAATGAAGTGAGGAAATGGCCTTTAGAGCAACGCAAAAGAGTGATGTTTGAATACCTTTTGATCAAAGATTTAAACGATAGCTTGGATTGCGCTAAAAAACTTTTAAAACTTTTAAACGGCATTAAATCCAAAGTGAATTTGATTTTATTCAACCCGCATGAAGGCTCTAAGTTTGAGCGCCCCAGTTTAGAGAGCGCTAGAATGTTTGCGGATTTTTTAAACTCCAAAGGCTTATTATGCACCATTAGAGAGTCTAAAGCCTTGGATATTGAAGCGGCTTGCGGGCAATTGAGGGAGAAAAAACTCTCCCAACAAATTTAAAAACTCTTCTTTGTGGCGTTTGTCTTTTTTTTAATGGGGGTGTTGGTTTTACTCAAGCGATAATTCAAAATTTAGGGAATTATGGATTAAAAATTAGCGTTAAAATTCCTTCCATTAACAATTGATTAGATTTTATATTGTAGAATGAAATCCTAGCCAGTGAGCTAGAATTTAAATTTTTAATCAAAGGAGTCATCATGGCACACCATGAAGAACAACACGGCGGACACCACCACCATCACCATCACACACACCACCACCACTACCATGGCGGTGAACACCACCATCACCACCACAGCTCTCATCATGAAGAAGGTTGTTGCAGCACTAGCGATAGTCATCATCAAGAAGAAGGTTGTTGCCACGGGCATCACGAGTAATATCGGTGTGGCTAGGGGCAACTTGACTAGGGTTGTCTCTGGCTTTGGCTTCAAAATATAATCATTCAAATCTAACCCATTCTAACCAAACCCATTGAATTCAATCAAACTAATGCTTTACAGCATTCAAAATATTAAAACCATTTTTCAATCAAAGAATATGCAAGTTGCCCTCCATTTTTAAAATCAATTTTTATTTTTAGCTTTTTATTCTATGCTAGGGTTTAAATCTGTATTCCAAAGAAACGCTAACAAATCCATAGAAATTATAACCTACATTCCAAAGATACAAGAAAACTAAAATAAAAGGAAGTTTAATGCCAACGCTCCATAAAACAAAGCCTTGCGCTTTATGGTTCCAACCCCCATGCGTCTTTAAAGGAAGCGTTTTTAAGCTTTAAATTCAAACTCCCCTCAATCCACTTAGCGTTAGCCCCCTTTTCATTATTATCAAATAAAAATACCCCTAAAAAGCCTCTAGGGGTTTTAATCAGGCTCAATTCCACGCTAGGAAGAATGATTTTGCTATCAGGTTTGACTTCAAAGGCTAGGAAAAAGGGGCGGTTGTTTTTGAAATCATAGCCATTTTTAGTGTATGAATAGCCAGGAGCGCTCTGCAAGATGCCTTTTTGAGTTTCCACGCTAAAAGAGTCCAAGTAATAAAACCCAGGCTCTAGCTTGAACGATTGGGGTTTGGCTAAAGCGTAGCGGTTTTTCCATAAAAGCATGAAGCGCTCACTCCCTAGCATGAATAAAGGCCCCCTAGGGTCTTTGATCTTTGCTTTAGGGTTTTTTTTAAGCGCTTCATTGTGTTTGGCGACGACTTCTCTATCCACTTTGCGCCAATAAGTGCGCACGCTTTGGCCTTGATGAGCGATATAAAGATTCACCAAACCAGAATGATGGTCTTTAGGGGGCAAGCAAGAGGCTAATAAAAGAGCGGCTAACAAACTCACAATTTGAAACTTCAAACAAATTCCTTAAAAAGAGTGATGGCTGAATGCTAACATGCTAAAACTAAAACCCTTATAAGTTATGGATAAAAACTTAAAGAATAGGGTAAAATAAACGCATGCGAATAGACAAATTTTTACAATCAGTGGGTTTAGTGAAGCGGCGCGTTTTAGCGACAGATATGTGCAATGTGGGGGCAGTGTGGCTCAATGGGAGTTGCGCTAAGGCTAGTAAAGAAGTGAAAGCGGGCGATGCGATTAGCTTGCACTATTTAAAAGGGATAGAAGAATACACGATTTTACAAATCCCCACTTTAAAAAATGTGCCACGAAAAGACACGCACCTTTATATCGCTCCTAAAACAAAAGGATCATAAGATAAAAGATCAATAAAAGACCAAGGATCAATCAGTGAAAGAATACAAAGACACCCTAAACTTAAACACAACCACCTTTTCTATGAAAGGGAATTTGAGCGTTAATGAGCCTAAGACTTACGCTAAATGGCAAGAGCAACAAGCGTTTAAACGCATGCAGAATAGGAAAGATAACCATGGGGATTTCACTTTGCATGACGGGCCGCCTTATGCGAACGGGCATTTGCATTTAGGGCATGTCTTAAATAAAATTTTAAAAGACATTGTCGTTAAAAGAGAATATTTTAAAGGGAAGAAAATCTATTACACGCCCGGTTGGGATTGCCATGGCTTGCCCATTGAGCAGCAAATTTTAGAGCAATTAGAAAAAGAAAAAACAAGCCTAGAAAACCCCACGCTGTTTAGAGAAAAGTGCCGAGATCATGCGAAAAAGTTTTTAGAAATCCAAAAGAATGAATTTTTGCAATTAGGCGTTTTGGGAGATTTTGACGATCCTTATAAAACCATGGATTTTAAATTTGAAGCGAGCATTTATAGGGCTTTAGTGGAAGTGGCTAAAAAAGGGCTTTTGAAAGAGCGCCATAAACCTATTTATTGGAGTTATGCGTGCGAGAGCGCTTTAGCGGAAGCTGAAGTGGAATACAAGATGAAAAAATCGCCCTCCATTTTCGTGGCGTTTGGTTTGAAAAAGGAGAGTTTAGAAAAATTAAAAGTCAAAAAAGCGAGCTTGGTGATTTGGACGACCACGCCTTGGACTTTGTATGCGAATGTGGCGATCGCTTTGAAAAAAGACGCTATCTATGCGCTCACAAAAAAAGGCTATTTAGTCGCTAAAGCCTTGCATGAAAAATTAGCCGCTTTAGGGGTGGTGGATAGTGAGATCACGCATGAATTCAATGCCAATGATTTAGAATACTTGAAAGTGCTCAATCCTTTAAACCAAAGAGATTCCCTAATCACTCTAGGAGAGCATGTCGGTTTAGAAGATGGCACAGGAGCCGTGCATACTGCGCCCGGGCATGGTGAAGAGGACTACTATTTGGGCTTAAGATATAATTTAGAAGTGTTAATGTCTGTAGATGAAAAGGGTTGCTATGATGAGAGCATTATCCATAACCAATTATTAGATGAAAGCTATCTGGGTGAGCATGTTTTTAAGGCTCAAAAACGCATTATAGAGCAATTGGGCGATTCTTTATTGCTAGAGCAAGAGATTGAGCATTCTTATCCGCATTGTTGGAGGACGCACAAGCCTGTGATTTACAGAGCGACCACGCAATGGTTTATTTTAATGGATGAGCCTTTTATCCAAAATGATGGCTCTCAAAAAACCTTAAGAGAAGTGGCTTTGAATGCGATTGAAAAGGTGGAATTTGTGCCAAGCAGCGGGAAAAACCGCCTAAAAACCATGATAGAAAACCGCCCTGATTGGTGCTTGAGCCGGCAAAGAAAATGGGGCGTGCCACTGGCCTTTTTCATAGACAAACGCACCAATAAGCCTTGTTTTGAAAGCGAAGTTTTAGAGCATACCGCTAAGCTCTTTGAAGAGAGAGGTTGCGATGTGTGGTGGGAATACAGCGTGAAAGATTTATTACCCCCTAGCTATCAAGAGAACGCCACGCATTATGAAAAAGTCATGCACATTTTAGACGTGTGGTTTGATAGTGGTAGCACCTTTAAGGCGGTTTTAGAAGACTATCAAGGAGAAAAAGGGCAAAGCCCTAGCGATGTGGTTTTAGAAGGGAGCGATCAGCATAGGGGGTGGTTTCAAAGCTCGCTTCTAATCGGTTGCATTCTAAACAACCAAGCCCCTTTTAAAAAGGTCATTACGCATGGCTTCATCGTAGATGAAAAGGGCGAGAAAATGAGCAAGTCTAAGGGCAATGTGGTGTCTTTGGACAAGCTGCTCAAAACGCATGGGAGCGATGTGGTGCGTTTGTGGGTAGCGTTTAATGACTACCAAAACGATTTGAGGGTTTCTCAAACCTTTTTCACTCAAACAGAACAGCATTATAAAAAATTCCGCAACACTTTGAAATTCTTACTCGCCAATTTTAGCGATATGGATCTTAAGAATTTAGAACGCTCCCATAACTTCAGCCCTTTAGATCATTTTATATTAGAGGCTTTAGAAGCCATAAGCGCTGGAGTCAATAGCGCGTTTGAAGAGCATGATTTTGTGAAAGGCTTGAATATTTTAATGGCGTTTGTTACCAATGAATTGAGCGGGATTTATTTAGACGCTTGTAAGGATAGCTTGTATTGCGATAGCAAAAATAATGAAAAACGCCAAGCCATTCAAATGGTCTTACTCGCTACAGCTAGTAAATTGTGCTACTTTTTAGCCCCGATTTTAACGCACACGATTGAAGAAGTTTTAGAGCATAGCCAAGCGCTTCGCATTTTTTTACAAGCCAAAGATGTGTTTGATTTAAAAGACATTAGCGTTTCAGAAAAACTCCACCTTAAAGAGTTTAAAAAACCAGAAAATTTTGAAGCCGTTTTAGCCTTGCGCTCTGCCTTTAATGAAGAGTTAGACCGATTGAAAAAAGAAGGCGTCATTAAAAATTCGTTGGAATGCGCTATTGAAGTGGGAGAAAAAGCGTTGTGTGAAAATTTAGTAGAAGAATTGCTGATGGTAAGCTTTGTAGGGATTGCAAAAGAAAAATTGAGCGAAACGCCAGCATTCACGCTCTTTAAAGCCCCCTTTTATAAATGCCCTAGGTGTTGGCGTTTTAAAAGCGAGCTAGAAAACGCCCCTTGCAAGCGTTGCGAACAGGTTTTAAAAGAGCGATGATAAAAGGATAGGGTTTTGGAAACCTTACAAACCCATAGAGTTTTACAAGCCCTAATTGGCCATTTCACCCCTTTTTTAGAAAGCGGAATCACAGAGCTGATAATCAATACCGAGCAGGAGCTTTGGCTTTATAAAATCAATAACACACGAGAAAAAAGAGGGCATGCGCTTTTTGATAAGGCGTTTTTGCTGAGATTTTGCGAGCAATTGGCTAGTTTTAGGGGGTTGTTTTTTGATGAAGAGCACCCCACTTTAAATTGCTCTATCCCTTTCACGCGCTATAGGGTGAGCGCGAATCATTTTAGCATCACCACAAACCATCAAATCACGCTCAATATCCGTGTGCCTAGGCTTAAGCCCTTAAGTTTAGAGGATTTTACTTTCAAAGCAAGCAATCCAAAGGGTTTGAAAGATTTAGCGCTTAAAGGGCATAACATTCTCATTAGCGGGGAGACTTCAAGCGGCAAAACAAGCTTATTGAACGCTCTTTTAGATTGCGTCAATAAAGATGAAAGGGTGGTGAGCGTTGAAGACAGCCAAGAATTGGATTTAAAAGCGTTTAGTAATTGCGTGGGGCTTTTAGTGGGCAAGCAAGAGAACACGCGCTTTAATTATGAAGACGCTCTCAATATGGCCATGCGCTTAAACCCGGACAGGCTCATTGTGGGCGAGATTGACACTAGGAATGCAGCGCTCTTTTTGCGTTTAGGAAACACCGGTCATAAGGGCATGCTCTCAACCATTCATGCTAATAGCGCTCAAAACACTTTGGAAGCCCTTTCGTTGAATTTAAGCATGCGTTATACGCATTCTTTGGATAAGGATTTAATGCGAGCGTATTTTAAAAGCGCGATTGATGTGATCGTGCATGTGAATAGAATCAACAATGAGCGCCAAATCGCTGAAGTCTTATGGACTAAAGAGCTTTAAATGCCCCTAAAATCCTTAAAAAACCGCTTGAATCAGCATTTTGAACTATCGCCTCGCTACGGGAGCGTGAAAAAAATCATGCCCAATATCGTTTATGCGGATGGCTTTAACCCGTCTGTGGGCGATGTGGTGAAGATTGAAAAAAGCGATGGCACTGAATGCGTGGGAATGGTGGTGGTGGCAGAAAAAGAGCAGTTTGGTTTCACGCCCTTTAACTTTATAGAGGGGGCTAGGGCTGGCGATAAGGTGCTGTTTTTAAAAGAGGGGTTGAATTTCCCTGTGGGCCGTAATCTTTTAGGGAGGGTGCTTAACCCTTTAGGGCAAGTCATTGACAATAAGGGGGCGCTAGATTATGAGCGGTTAGCGCCTGTGATTACAACGCCTATAGCCCCTTTAAAAAGAGGCTTGATTGATGAGGTTTTTAGCGTGGGAGTGAAGAGCATTGATGGGCTTTTGACTTGCGGTAAGGGGCAAAAACTGGGCATTTTTGCCGGCTCTGGGGTGGGTAAATCCACGCTAATGGGCATGATCACTAGGGGTTGCTTAGCGCCTATTAAAGTGATCGCTTTGATTGGGGAAAGGGGCAGAGAAATCCCTGAATTTATAGAGAAAAACTTAAAAGGGGATTTAAGCTCTTGCGTGTTAGTGGTCGCTACGAGCGATGATAGCCCTTTAATGCGCAAATACGGGGCCTTTTGTGCGATGAGCGTGGCGGAGTATTTTAAAAACCAGGGGCTAGATGTGTTGTTCATTATGGATTCAGTGACTCGTTTCGCTATGGCTCAAAGAGAAATCGGTTTAGCCTTAGGCGAACCTCCCACTTCCAAAGGCTATCCCCCATCCGCGCTTTCTTTATTACCTCAATTAATGGAGAGAGCGGGCAAGGAAGAAAATAAGGGGAGCATTACGGCTTTTTTTAGCGTGCTAGTAGAGGGCGATGATTTGAGCGATCCCATAGCCGATCAGGCCAGGAGTATTTTAGATGGGCATATTGTCTTAAGCAGGGAATTAACCGATTATGGGATCTACCCGCCTATTAATATTTTAAACTCCGCATCAAGGGTGGCTAAAGACATCATCAGCGAGTCTCAAAACCTTTATGCGAGAAAATTCCGCCGTTTGTATGCACTATTGAAAGAAAATGAAATGCTCATTCGCATCGGCTCTTATCAAATGGGGAATGATAAAGAGCTTGATGAAGCGATTAAGAAAAAGGCTTTAATGGAGCAATTTTTAGCGCAAGATGAAAACGCTTTACAGCCTTTTGAACAAAGCTTTCAGCAATTAGAAGAAATCTTAAGATAAAAGGAATATCATGGAATCACAGCTCATGAAACTCGCCATTGAAACTTATAAAATCACTTTGATGATTTCTTTACCGGTATTACTAGCGGGCTTAGTGGTGGGGCTATTAGTCAGCATTTTTCAAGCGACCACTCAAATCAATGAAATGACTTTGTCTTTTGTGCCTAAGATTTTAGCCGTGATTGGGGTGCTGATTTTAACCATGCCGTGGATGACGAACATGCTTTTAGACTACACCAAAATTTTAATCAAGCTCATTCCTAAAATCATAGGCTAGAAAATGCTAGAAACCATCATTGATTTTTCTCGTTACAGCAGCGTGAAAATCGGTGCGCCTTTAAAAGTGAGCGTTTTAGAAAACGATAATGAAATTTCTCAAGAACACCAGATTATAGGTTTAGCGAACAACCTTTTAGTCGCTCCTGGCGCGAAAAATCTCGCTTTATTGGGCAAGAATTACGATTACATTTGCGATAAGGGCGAATGTATTGAAATAGGGGGAGCGGCCAACTCGTCTAAAATTTTTAATTATTTTAGGGCGAATGATTTAGGGGGTTTGGAGTTTTTAGGGCAATTGCCTGGCACTTTAGGGGCGTTAGTTAAAATGAATGCTGGCATGAAAGAATTTGAAATAAAAAATGTTTTAGAAAGCGCTTGTGTTAATAACCAATGGCTAGGGAGTGAAGCGCTAGGGTTAGATTATCGCAGCAGCAAATTTAATGGCGTTGTCTTAAAGGCTAGGTTTAAAAAAACGCATGGCTTTAGAGAAGAAGTTTTAAAAGCGTGTAAAAGCATGCGCAAAAGCCACCCCAAATTGCCTAATTTTGGGAGCTGTTTCAAAAACCCACCTAACGATCATGCGGGCAGGCTTTTAGAGGGCGTGGGCTTAAGGGGTTATCGCTTAAAAAGAGTGGGCTTTGCTAAAGAGCATGCGAATTTTTTGGTGAATTTGGGGGGCGCGGAGTTTAAAGAAGCCCTAGATCTGATAGAACTCGCCAAAACCAGAGTGTTACAAGAATACGGCATTCATTTAGAAGAAGAAGTGAAGATTTTAAGGTAGGGTTGAAAGGCTTTATGTGGAATCAAGCTTATCCCTATTGATGAGAACAGAGCCTTATTATTATTTAGTCCTATCATGATCCAAACCCACAACGACAAGTAGTCCTTTTTCTTTGAGTGTCAAATTTAGGGCTAAAAAGGTTTTTACTCTCTATTTCATCTTTAGTGTGAATGCCCACCAAAGGCAAAAGAGAATGGATTAAATCATCGCTCATGAAAGGTTTGTTTAAAGCGTTTTTAATCAATTCCACTTTCTCGGGGTGTTTTTCTTTAAAAATATCGCTCACATAAATCATAAAAGGGATTTCTAATCCCGCTTTAGAACAGCTATGCCCATAAGTAGGGCCGCTTTCAAAAATATCTTGCGCATGATCGCTCAAATAAAACACAATAGCGTCTTTATCTTTAAAGAGGTTAAAAATCCCATTCAAAACAAAGTCGTTATAATAAAGCGAATTGACATAGTCAGCAACGATTTGTTTGTCTCTATCATTGCTCGCATGCAAATTAGAAAAAGACAAATCGCTTGGTTTGAATTTGGCAAAGCTTTGGGGGAAGCGTTCGCTGTAAGTCTTGTGTGAGCCACGCAAATGGAACACGATAAAATTCTTGCTTTTTAATTGGGATGGGATATTTTTGGAATAAAAAGTTAAAATATCTTCATCATAGCTTGTCCATTCTTTAGGAAGGAAGTAGCGGTTTCTATCGCGTTGAAGGAGGTAGCGGTTTTTAGAGCGACTAGAAACTAGATCTTGTATTAATGACCATTGATCAACGAATTGTTTTTCTAACCAAAAAGTTTCATAATGGGATCGCTTGAAAATATCTATCATGTTGTGGTAATGATACCAAGGTTTAGTCGTTTCAGCATCGCTATAATTGAGCAGGCTTTCAAAGACATCAGAAGTGCTACCTTCTTTGCTTATCGTGTCAGAAAACACGAACAGGTTGTTACTCTCTCTCTCTCTCGTTGGCGAGTTCGCTCAATAAGGGGTTATTAGGGGCGTTATAGCCATAGAGTTGCATGAAATTTCTGCTCGCGCTTTCGCCGATGACTAAGACGACATTTTTAACATCGCCCGTGCTAGAAAGATAATCGCTTGGTAAATAAAGGTTATTTAAAAAGCTATAAAATTTTATGGCTTGTTGGCGATCAAACAAGCTCAAATAGGCGGAATAAAACCCCCTAGTTAAGGAAAGGGAAAACAATGATCTTTTTAAAATCGCATCGTTCTTTGTAAGGTGTTTAATGTTACGAACGCTCCCTATTGTAAGGATAGAAAGCCCTAAAACGCCCGCTATCACACCAGGCACAAGCACTCTAAAGCGAATCATTTTAATAGTTACCAATAAGGCGATCAAAATCAAAGCGTAGTAAAGCAAATAATTTTTATAGCTTTTTATAAACGCCATCGTTTCAGAGCTGTTTGTGGCTAAAAGCGTGTCAGTCAAGCCTTTGGAAAAAGGCATTTTAAACATAAAGAGCGTAAAAATTTCTGCCACGCTAAAAATAATACCGCTTCCTATAAACAGCCATTCTAATGAATATTTCAAGCGTTTTTTAGGGATTAGCGCGCAACCATAATACACCACAAACCCGATTAAAAAAGCGCCTAAAAAGCCTTTAGAGAAAGAAAACAAATCGCTATTTTTGTAAGCGTTAGAAAGAGCGTTGCAAAGAAGGAACATTAAAAATTTTTCATCTAGAGTTACGCTGCTGGCAAAGAATTTTAAAAACTTCAATAATTTTTCCATGAATGCCATTTAAGAAAGTTTGAAAACTTTTTTCAAAATATTTTTTATCCTAAAATAAAAATAATCCCTAATCGTTTTTGATCGGATGTGGGTTTTAAAAGATTGCATTTGTTGGTCTTTAGCCATTTCAAGGCGTTCTTTAAAAAAATCGTTTTTAAAAGGGGTGCAAAAAAGGTTTGCAAGCCAAAAACTCGCTTCAGCTTCATAGCAAATCAAACGTCCGTTTAAAGAACTGACAGAACGCCACGGCTTGTATTTGATGAAATGGAGCATGACGATGTTTTTAGGGTAGTGCTGGTTGAAAAAATCAGAATAACAATTATAATAAATGGGCAATTCTAAAATGCGCTCCCAAAACACCATATTGACCAAACACTGCTCAGGGTAGAAAAGGTCTTTCCCCCTAATCTTTAGAAATTCCAAGGCGGTTTTTTCAAACCCGTCTTGACGCCACCGATCCAGATGCGCCACCAAAAAGCCCATGTTAAAGCCTTGATGGATGCGTTTTAATTCGTCTGGGCTAAAGCGTGAAAAATCCATTTTAAAATTCTTGCAAGCGCGCTCGCAAAAATGACAAAAGGCTTCAAAAGGAAGGTGGGAAAAAGTGTCTCTCACCATGCCAAGTGATTTAGTGGGGTCGTTATCTAGTGCAAAATAAGCGCTTGCAACATCGCCCAAAAACACCGTATCCACATCTATAGAAATGATTTTAGAATAATTAGGGAAGAGTGAAGCGAGCAAAAGCCGGCACAAAACAAGAAGCCCGCCATAACGCTTGGAACAAGACTCATTAAGGCAGCTTTCTATGGAATTGTCTAGCGAATTGATATTAATAAACTCTAATGAAGCGAATTTTTTAAAAGGCTCAAGGGTTTTTAAAAGCTTGTTTTGCTGCTCTAAAGTGACTCCTTTAATCAAACAATGGATTTTATACACGATGTTAGCGTCTAAAAGCTCGTTGTTTTGATTTAGGGGGCTAAAATCTATCATGCTTGTGTGCCTGCTCGCATGTGAAAGCAAGGAATAAAGGCTCACGCCAGCCCCTAGCGCGTAATTCTTATCAAAACTCATAAAAATAGGGATAATTTGATTTTGCAAAGTTTGCGTATCCATGAGATTATCCTTTAATAGCGCTTTTTGAGTGGTTTAAAATCGCATGCTTAACTTCTTTAACGCTTCCTGTGTAAAGGTTGTTGAATTGGGTTTTATTGAAAGTGTTTTGGCGCTTGGCTAATTGGATGGTGTTAGAAACAATCGCTTCTTCTAGCTCCTTTAAGGTGAGTTGTTTTTCTAAATAAAGAATGCTTTCTTTAACGCCTATGGCTTTAAAAGGCTGTGAATCTTTAGGGTATTGAGCATAAAGGGCTTTGATTTCTTCAATAAGACCTGAATGGAGCATGTTTTTGGTGCGCTGTTTGATGTTGTTTGCAAGCGCATTTTTTTCAATAGAAAGAGCGAATAAT
The DNA here is from genome assembly GCF_030053225.1 of Helicobacter sp. 219-2. NCBI lineage: Bacteria > Pseudomonadati > Campylobacterota > Epsilonproteobacteria > Campylobacterales > Helicobacteraceae > Helicobacter > Helicobacter sp. 219-2. The sequence goes on from NZ_JASGBS010000001.1 coordinate 358,071, forward strand.
GAGATAGCATGCTCAAAGGGTTTTTTAGGGTTAGTTTTAAAATACTCGCTTGGGGGCGTGTGGGTGGAATAAAAGATTTCTAAAGCCTTATGGATGCGGTAAGTGTCGTTTGGATGGATTTTAAAAGCGCTTGTGGGGTCAATGGATTTTAAAAATGCGTAAGGGTTAGCCAAAGAGTTGATTTCTCGCTCTATTTTTACAACCTCTTCACCGCTAATTTTTGGCATGCTGCTCAAACCTTCTAAAATGGATTTTAAATAAAAACTGCTCCCCCCCACAATGAGTAATACCTCTTTAGAGGACACCCTCATAGCGTCCTCTAAAAGGGTTTTAAAAAGAGAAGCGTTATTTTTTTCATCAATGTTAAGGTAATCTAGGGCGTAATGCTTGATATTTTTTCGCTCTTTCAAGCTCGGTTTAGCCGAAGCGATATTGATGTCTTTATAAATACTCAAAGAATCCAAAGAAAAGATTTCAGCGTCCAATTCTTGGGCTAATTCAATGGAAAGAGCGCTTTTCCCGCTCCCGCTAGGCCCTAAAAGCGCGACGAGTTTCTTAGGCGTTTTGATGAACGCTCTCCCTCTTGTAGGCATTCAAAAACCCTTCTAAGTCAAATTTTTTACGGCATTCTTCGGTGAAAAGATGGATCATCAAATCCCCTAAATCCAAAATGATCCACTCTTCATTAGACTCATCTATTTGGTAAAAGACTTCGCCTAAAGGCTTAAGGGTGTTTTTAAGCGCGTCCAATAAAGAAAGGGCATGCTTATTCGCTAGCGTGGTGGCGATAATGACATCTTCTACCAAGTAGGGGGTTTTGGACAAATCAATATGCGTAATATCAAAAGCCTTTTTTTCATCTAATAAAGCCGTAATGGTTTCTATGCGTTTGTTCATGAGTTTCCTAAAAAATGGGTTAAAATAGCCTTATTATAACTTAAATCAAGGAAGATTAATGACCCCTGAATTAAAATCCTTAGGCGCTAAAACGCCCTATATTTTTGAATACAATAGCCAGTTATTAGAAGCTTTCCCCAACCCAAACCCCAATTTAGACCCCTTAATCACGCTAGAGTGTAAGGAATTTACGAGCCTTTGTCCGATCACTTCTCAGCCGGATTTTGGCGTGATTTATATCCGCTATATCCCTAAAGACAAGATGGTAGAAAGCAAGTCCCTAAAACTCTATTTATTCAGTTACAGAAACCATGGGAATTTTCATGAGAGCTGTATCAATACGATATTACTAGATTTAGCCCGATTGCTAGAGCCAAAGTATTTGGAAGTGTATGGGGATTTTGCCTCTAGGGGCGGGATTGCGATCAAGCCCTTTGTGAATTACGCGATCAAAGAATACCAGGAATTTAAAGAAAAACGCCTTTTGAATGCGAAATAACATGCAAAGATAGGGTTTTAAGCCCTTCCAAATTAAATAGACAAATTAGGGGGAGAAAAAGAAAAATAAGAGAGAAAAAAAGAGCCACCCCATAAGGGTGGGGGGGTTATTCTACCTCCTCTATTGCCTCCGATAATCCATAATAATCGAGATTATCAGCTAATAACCCAGCGGTAAGACCCGCACAGCTTAAGCCGTATTTATTGATACCGCCATCGCATAAGAGTTGTGCCACAAACAACGCCTCATTTTTGTTTTTAGGTAAGACTTGTGCCCAAAAACCACTCGGCGAGAAATCGTTAAAATCGTTTTGAAACTCCTCACGCCCCTCCGCATAAGCCTTAATTACATTACAATACAAAGTAAGCGCAACCCTATCCAAATTATCAAAAGTATCCACCTCGCACTCATCCTCGTTGCGAGCCTCAATCATTTTAAACCACTCCGCATCGCTATGCTTATTTAAGTCTTTAGCGTGAGCAAGGGCAATAATAATGATAGCGGTAATTTGATTTCCCTTACCCTCATAAAACATCGGAGATAATAACACGCCGAGCCTACTTTTTCTCTCCTCTAAAGTATAGCTCTCAATCATAATCTCCGAGCTAGACATACCCTCTCTATTAAATCCAAAAGCGAGTTTATATTTGTCCTCTTTCTCTTTAGGAGTAGTAGTCCTTTGCTTAATAGTCGGACCGCTCGTTACGATTTTAAGACCCTCTAAAATGTCTTTCTTGCCGCTTTCGGCGTGATTTTTCGCAATTTCATTCAACGGCACTTGATTAAACCATTTTAAGAATTTTTCGCTATTGAAAGCGTAAGAAACTTCATTGCCTTTTTCACTCCTTAGGGTTACACGATTAAACCCAATACCAATGACTTTAGCCTCCACCACTTTGCCGTTGATCGTGGCTTTGACCAACGCGCCTACTTTTAACTGATTTTCGTTTTGAAAACCCATAAAATACTCCTTGATAAAAATTTTAAAATCCGCTTGCAATCAGTTATTCAATGTTCTTTATCTTTTCAGCATGGCGTTATTCCTCCTTGTTGTGGTTTGAAGCGCTAAAAACAGACTCTTTATTTTTGAGTGATCGCCTCATTTAATGTCTTCTAAAGAAGCGTTTTTAAAAGCTTTAATGGCGCTTTCACCCACTAACTCAGCGATACGATAATGCGCGATTAAAAAGTCTAATAATTTTTCGCTCCTTTCTTTGATTTGCTCGACCCCAAAAGAAGCGTTTTTGGCTACTTCTTTTTCACTATAAGAGCCTTTGAGGTATTGCTTTCTTTTCTCATCAAAAGGTTTGTTGCTTAAAGAGCTGTTAGCGTTTTTAGCCATTAAGAGCAAGTTCCCTAGAGCATGCACGATGTTAGGGTTTTTGGCCCAATTTTTTTCTTTAGCGCTATAGCCTTGATCGGGATTTTGGGGCAAGACATGCTCAATGCTTTCTATACTGCCATCAAAATTCAGAGTCGTTTCAGGGTTATGGTGCAACTCGTATTCATACAGCAAGTAATTCAGCGCCTTGCCCCATTGATACCATTTTTCAGCATTCTTTAGAGAATGGATACTCTCTTCAAGCAATTCTAAAGCGCTATTTCCTTGTCTGTTGAAAAAATTCTTTTCTAGCGCTGGAAGATCTTCAATGGTTATTTTATCTCCCCAAAATCTATACGCTTGAATCGCTTTGAAGGCTAATTCAATCCATTCGTTTTTAGCTGTATTTTTGCCAGCAACCCCATAAATTAAAAACCCGAAACTCTCTAAATGTTCTAAATAAGCCTCTAATTCTTTGGTGGTATAAGGCTGTTCATTAGCGCTTTTTCCAGCGCGCTGTATGGTTAAAAGAGAGAGCAATAAGGGTAAAAAAGCGTTATCATTCAAGGCGTTTAAACGCCGCATCTTTTCTAACAAGCCGCGCATTTTAGGCGTGATTTCAATCTCAAGTTTTTTATTGTCATCAACAATAAGGGTGATAGATTTTTCATCAAGCGTGTGCAAGAAATTCCAAACTTTAGAAGAATAAGAAAGATAAAATAACAAATCATCTATTTTTTCATACTCCTCATTAAAGTTGGTGTTGTCGGTATATCTTTTATGAGCGTTAAACTCCATCTCCAACAACCTTTTTTTTAAAATCCCCTTTCTCGCCATAATAATACGCCACGAAATGCTTTAAAAAACCCTCTAAATGATCGTCTTAAAACTGCCTCAAATCGTGATAAATGAGCGTGTAAGTGTCGTTGATTTCTTGTTGGAGCTTTTCTAATTTTTTGCCATCGCAAATCTTGTGCGCCACAAAATGCAAGCGGTTTTTTAATAATTCCAGAGTGGATAGATCCTTACCACGATTGTTAATCGTTTCAAAAGAGCTGAAAGGATCGATCCTGTTGTCGTTCAATTCTACCACGCTAAAAAGCATTTTCTTTATAAGGGCATCAAACATTTTTTCAAGTGCTTCAATAGGCGTACCGCTGATTTTTTCTTGAAAAAATGCGTAAGCCTCAATAAGATTTTTAGCGTAAAAAGAAGTTTTGAACGCTTCCAAATCGTTTTCTTCTTCAGTGATCGCCCTAAAAGCTTCACTCAAACCATAATACTTATAGGATAAAATGGGTTCAAGGTTGATTAAAGAATACTTTGGGTCTTTGTTTTGGGTGGTTTTTGCTAAAAGGCCTAGTAAGATCAGGCTTGTAGCCAATCGTTGCTGGCCGTCTATGATTTCAAAAGCGCTATTTTCAAATTCATTTTCAAGCTCTCTTAAGGTTAAGCTGTGCATGTAGTGGAATTTATCTCCCAGTTTGGACACATGCTCTAAATCGTTCCAAAAATCTTTTAATTGCCTTTTTTGCCATGCATACCCCCTTTGATAGCTCGGGATTTCAAACACGCCTTTTGCCATCACTCCGTCTAAATCCAACAATTCCATTAAAATCCTTTCTTAAATGATGGCTTATGGGTAAAAACCATAACCCTTAATTTTTTCGTTCAATCAATTTTGGTTGCCCAAGTCGGGTGCTGTGCGTGAAATGCCAAGTGTTTTTATTGACCAATTCTTCGTATTCCTGGCTCCCTTTTTGAGCACAAACGCCCTCAACCTTTAGCGCTCCCTCTTCATCAATCCCAATAGTGTCATGGTCAATCTTTAGGGCAAAAACGCTCCGTTGGACTTCAGCCCCTCTAGTCGTTGAATCCTCATTCACAATGCCAATGATGTAATCCGCTTTACGCATGAGTTCAAAATGCTTGTGCTGAGCCGCTTTGTTCCGTCGTGAGCGAAAATAGCCCAAAGTGCATTCATCGCACAACTCTTTAAAATTCTCATTTCCTAGAATGGTTCCCTTGTATGCGCCTGAAACCATGCACAACAACAAATTGTATTTTTCATGCACTTTCAAATCTTCTAACTGAGCCATCACTTCTCCTTTAAATTTAACTCTGTAAGCCCCACTGATTGAAAAATGGGGCTTATCGAATCAAATGGTTTAAAAATGTTGTGTGGGTTAATGAAAGGGGGAATAATAAAAAATAGGGGATTTTTAAATGGGTTTTTGTAAAAGTTATAACAACAGAGTAGCGTTGATTGATTAAATGATTAAATGATTAAATGATTGGATGATTAAATGATTAAATGATTAAATGATTGAATGATTGAATGATTGAATGATTGAATGATTGAATGCCATTTCTACCCCTTTTTAAAAAAAGATAACATGGGGTGTTGTATCTAGTGGGTATTTAATCAATGGTTAATGATGCGTTTTATCTTCTTATCTTATGATGCGTTTATTTGATGATGCGTTTTATTTTGCGATGCACTTTATCTTAATTCATTTAAGGCTTTATTGATTTAAGGCTTTATTTAATTTAAAGCTTTTTATTCCTACACCCTTCCCAATCATTTCCAAATCGCTTTTATCCATTTCTTTCAAATTCTAAAAAGTTTAAGCAAACTTTAAGCATTGCATGTCTATAATTACATTTCGTTTTTAAAGACAAGCTTTAAAAAGTTCTTTAATTTGAAACAACTCAAACAAGTTATAAAAGCTAAAAAGTTTTTAAACAAGTTCAAGTCATAAAAGCCAAAAAGCTTTCAACAATAAAAAGCTCATTAGCTGATAAAACTTGGCAATTAAAAAAGATTAAAGATTAGGGATCAAGCATTTTTAGTCTTCTTTAAAGGGTTTAACATTTAAGAGCGATTATAGCAAGTTTTTAAAGAAAAACGAAGTTATTTGATTTAATATTGTTAATAGCCTATGTAAAAGTAAAGTAAAACTACAATAACTCTGTCTTATATTCATTAAGGCAGTGGTAGCGCTGAAGAATATTCGTGCAATTGTCGTTATTCATTATAAAAGGGCGGGTTTTAAAGGATATTTTAAAATTTAAAACAAGCTTTTAAGAGCAGATGGCGGATGCCTTGCCAAAGAGAGGCGATGAAGGACGTACTAGACTGCGATAAGCTATGCGGAGCTGTCAAGGAGCTTTGATGCGTAGATGTCCGAATGGGGCAACCCAACTAATAGAGATATTAGTTACTCTAATTTAGAGAGCGAACCTAGTGAAGTGAAACATCTCAGTAACTAGAGGAAAAGAAATCAACGAGATTCCCTAAGTAGTGGCGAGCGAACGGGGAAAAGGGCAAACCGAGTGCTTGCATTCGGGGTTGAGGACTGCAACATCCAAGAGAACGCTTTAGCAGAGTTACCTGGAAAGGTAAGCCATAGAAAGTGATAGCCTTGTATGCGACAAGGCGTTCTTAGGTAGCAGGATCCAGAGTAGGCCAGGACACGAGAAATCCAGGTTGAAGCCGGGGAGACCACTCTCCAACCCTAAATACTACTCTTTGAGCGATAGCGAACAAGTACCGTGAGGGAAAGGTGAAAAGAACCGCAGTGAGCGGAGTGAAATAGAACCTGAAACCATCTGCTTACAATCATTCAGAGCCCTATGATTTATCAGGGTGATGGACTGCCTTTTGCATAATGATCCTGCGAGTTGTGGTATCTGGCAAGGTTAAGCGAATGCGAAGCCGTAGCGAAAGCGAGTCTTAATAGGGCGATTAAGTCAGATGTTGCAGACCCGAAGCTAAGTGATCTATCCATGGCCAAGTTGAAACGCGTGTAATAGCGCGTGGAGGACTGAACTCGTACCCATTGAAACGGGTTGGGATGAGCTGTGGATAGGGGTGAAAGGCCAAACAAACTTAGTGATAGCTGGTTCTCTTCGAAATATATTTAGGTATAGCCTCAAGTGATAATAAAAGGGGGTAGAGCGCTGATTGGGCTAGGGCTGCTCGCCGCGGTACCAAACCCTATCAAACTTCGAATACCTTTTATCGTATCTTGGGAGTCAGGCGGTGGGTGATAAAATCAATCGTCAAAAGGGGAACAACCCAGACTACCAAATAAGGTCCCTAAGTTCTATTCTGAGTGGAAAAAGATGTGTGGCTACTCAAACAACCAGGAGGTTGGCTTAGAAGCAGCCATCCTTTAAAGAAAGCGTAACAGCTCACTGGTCTAGTGGTCATGCGCTGAAAATATAACGGGGCTAAGATAGACACCGAATTTGTAGATTGTGTTAAACACAGTGGTAGAAGAGCGTTCATACCAGCGTTGAAGGTATACCGGTAAGGAGTGCTGGAGCGGTATGAAGTGAGCATGCAGGAATGAGTAACGATAAGATATATGAGAATTGTATCCGCCGTAAATCTAAGGTTTCCTACGCGATGGTCGTCATCGTAGGGTTAGTCGGGTCCTAAGCCGAGTCCGAAAGGGGTAGGTGATGGCAAATTGGTTAATATTCCAATACCGACTATGGAGCGTGATGGGGGGACGCATAGGGTTAAGCGAGCTAGCTGATGGAAGCGCTAGTCTAAGGGCGTAGATTGGAGGGAAGGCAAATCCACCTCTGTATTTGAAACCCAAACAGGCTCTTTGAGTCCTTTTAGGACAAAGGGAGAATCGCTGATACCGTCGTGCCAAGAAAAGCCTCTAAGCATATCCATAGTCGTCCGTACCGCAAACCGACACAGGTAGATGAGATGAGTATTCTAAGGCGCGTGAAAGAACTCTGGTTAAGGAACTCTGCAAACTAGCACCGTAAGTTCGCGATAAGGTGTGCCGCAGCAATGCGGTCTCAGCAAAGAGTCCCTCCCGACTGTTTACCAAAAACACAGCACTTTGCCAACTCGTAAGAGGAAGTATAAGGTGTGACGCCTGCCCGGTGCTCGAAGGTTAAGAGGATGCGTCAGTCGCAAGATGAAGCGTTGAATTGAAGCCCGAGTAAACGGCGGCCGTAACTATAACGGTCCTAAGGTAGCGAAATTCCTTGTCGGTTAAATACCGACCTGCATGAATGGCGTAACGAGATGGGAGCTGTCTCAACCAGAGATTCAGTGAAATTGTAGTGGAGGTGAAAATTCCTCCTACCCGCGGCAAGACGGAAAGACCCCGTGGACCTTTACTACAACTTAGCACTGCTAACGGGAATATCATGCGCAGGATAGGTGGGAGGCTTTGAAGTAAGGGCTTTGGCTCTTATGGAGCCATCCTTGAGATACCACCCTTGATGTTTCTGTTAGCTAACTGGCCTGTGTTATCCACAGGCAGGACAATGCTTGGTGGGTAGTTTGACTGGGGCGGTCGCCTCCTAAAAAGTAACGGAGGCTTGCAAAGGTTGGCTCATTGCGGTTGGAAATCGCAAGTTGAGTGTAATGGCACAAGCCAGCCTGACTGTAAGACATACAAGTCAAGCAGAGACGAAAGTCGGTCATAGTGATCCGGTGGTTCTGTGTGGAAGGGCCATCGCTCAAAGGATAAAAGGTACCCCGGGGATAACAGGCTGATCTCCCCCAAGAGCTCACATCGACGGGGAGGTTTGGCACCTCGATGTCGGCTCATCGCATCCTGGGGCTGGAGCAGGTCCCAAGGGTATGGCTGTTCGCCATTTAAAGCGGTACGCGAGCTGGGTTCAGAACGTCGTGAGACAGTTCGGTCCCTATCTGCCGTGGGCGTAGGAAAGTTGAGGAGAGCTGTCCCTAGTACGAGAGGACCGGGATGGACGTGTCACTGGTGCACCAGTTGTTCTGCCAAGAGCATCGCTGGGTAGCTACACACGGATGTGATAACTGCTGAAAGCATCTAAGCAGGAAGCCAACTCCAAGATAAACTTTCCCTGAAGCTCGCACAAAGACTATGTGCTTGATAGGGTAGATGTGTAAGTGCAGTAATGCGTTTAGCTGACTACTACTAATAGAGCGTTTGGCTTGTTTTTTGCTTTTTGTATAAGATAATGACAATAAGCGCGGATAAGTTACCACTGCCTTACTGAGTGTAAGAGAGTTGGAGTTTTATAAAGACTTTTATACGATTAAACTTTAATGAGAAACAAGATAAAATCTAACTTGTTTTAATTAAGGGCTATTAACTATCTTCTAAAAACAGCTCCCTATAAAGAGAAAGGGGAGTTAAGGGTAAATGCGTTTTATCTTTAGCTCCCTTTTCCTTGTGCCTTTAGAGAAGAGGAACTACCCAGTTAACCATTCCGAACCTGGAAGTCAAGCTCTTCATCGCTGATAATACTGCTCTTTTCAAGAGTGGGAATGTAGGTCGGTGCAGGGATAGGGAAATGTTTTTTAGTCTTGCTTTTTTATCTTTTTCTTTAATCTTATTTTTAATGTTTAGTGTTTGGTTTCAATGTTGTTGGTTTGTTTTAGGGGTTTATGGTTTATTCTTTTATTCTTTTATTCTTTTATTCTTTTATTCTTTTATTCTTTTATTCTTTTATTCTTTTATTCTTTTATTCTTTTATTCTTTTATTCTTTTATTCTTTTATTCTTTTATTCTTTTATTCTTTTATTCTTTTATTCTTTTATTCTTTTATTCTTTTATTCTTTTATTCTTTTATTCTTTTATTCTTTTATTCTTTTATTCTTCTTTATTCCGCTGGTGTGGCTTTTTATTTCTTTTGTGTTTAATTTTTTAGTTGGGGTTTTTGGGGTTGGTATGGGGTTTGAAGTTGTGTTTGAATGGTTTTTGTGTTTTTAGATTTTTAGAACCGATCTAAAAGAAAACTTTTTTCATCAAGTTTCTTTTTTTAAAAAGCCTAAAAATTTCTTAAACACTTCTTTAGGATCGAATGTGTCGCACACCTTGCACCCATACATGCCAATTAAAATCACAAGCCAGCTCACATACACCCAGCTCATCAAAAACCACAAAATAGAAACGCTCCCATAAAGCTCATGGTAAGTGCGGTTATACAGCACATAATAAGTGAAAGCCCATTTCAGCACATGCCAAGAAACGCTCGTAAAAAACACCCATAAAAACACCCAAAAATAATGTTTAAACACCTTATTCGTAGGAATGGTAAAAAGGATCAAAAAAAACGCGTAAGTGCCTATCCATCTTAAAACATGCAACAAATTTGAATTTTTATCTTCAAAAAACACTTGGATCTTAATGTCAAAAAAAACCACCAAAGGCAGAGCGAATAAAAACACTAAAGTCGTGCCAAAACCCCAAAATAAAAAGATTTCTTTACCCTTAAAATGCGCATAATCTCTAGGCTTTGCTTGAAAAATTTTTGACGCAATGGAGCGGTAATTTTCACAAAAAAGCACCAACGCCACTAAAATAGACACTTCTTCAAGCGTGCCTAAGGCTATGTCTGTTTTTTTAAAATTTTCTAAAAAATCCTTAATCGCGCCAATGAGTTTAGGGGCGTTGGGGAAAATCAAGGCTTCCATTTCACCGCTGTGCGCTTGCATGTAACTAGACACAAAAAGACTAAACACAAACAACAAAATGGGCGATAAAGACAAAATCGTATAAAAACTCAAGCTGGAAGCGTAGTAAAACAATTCGCTCAAGCCCAAAAAGGCGTTTTTCAGACGCTCGGGGAAAATCATTCTAAGAAGGCGAAAAAACCCTCTAACGCTTTTAAAAAGTTCTCTCATCAATGACAGCTTGTCGCCATTGTCAAGCCATAAGAGAGCAGTTTTTCTATATCTTTTTTAGGGGCTTTGCCTTTGGTGGTTAAATAATCCCCTAACACTACCGCATTGATGCCGTATTCAAAAAGCTTGGCTTCCTTTTTATCGTTATCTTTAAACACCACTTCACGCCCTCCAGCCACCATAAGCCTAGCGTTAGGCAAAAACTCTTTAGCCAAAAGCACGCATTCTAGGGCTTCATCCGCGCTTAAAGTCTCTGCATCAATGGGCAATACCGGGTTTTTAATGAAAAAATTAATCGGCGTGGTGTGCGGGGAGAGCGAAGCTAACGCCCTAAGCATTTCAATCCTGTCTTCCCAGCTCTCATTAAGCCCAAAAATCCCCCCACTGCACAAGCCTAATCCCGCTCTTAAAGCGTTTTCGCATGTGATAAACCTTTCTTCCCATGTGTGCGTGGAACAAATTTTAGGGAAGAAATTTTGCGAAGTCTCTAAATTATGGTTATAGCTATGAATGCCCGCATCTCTTAAAAACTCTAATTGCTCCAAATCCGCACGCCCACAGCATGCGATTAAATGCAAGCCTAATTCTTCTTGATTGATGGCTTTAGCTAATTTGGCGATGTATTCGCATTTTTCATCGTCTAATTCGCGCCCTGAAGTAACCAGACAAAACCCTAAAGCCCCTAATTCCCTTAACGCTCTAGCCTCTTGTAAAACCACTTTTTCATCTTTAAATTTATAGCGTTTAATCGCTCCTTGGTGGTGTGAGCTTTGCGTGCAATAAGCGCAATCTTCTTTGCAATCCCCACTGCGCACATTGGAAATAGAACATAAAAAAATCTCTTGCATCATCATTCCTTTGTTTTAAAAAAGTTGGTTTTTTTGAGATTGATTATAGCAAAGAAAAAGAAGCACTTTTGATTTTAAGGGCTTTATTCCATTAAATATTAAAACTAAAACTTTATTTGATTTTAATTTAATTGTTCGCTAGCGTCTCTAAAGTCAATCTCAAAACTTTACGCTATAATTTCCTCACTTTTTCATTAAGGGATTTCATGCAAGATTTATTCACTCAAGGTTACCCCCCCCCAATCAGCAATAAAAGATCACGCACCCAATAACGCACCCAATAATGGAGAAATAGAGCTACCCACTCACATCACCAGTAATTTAAAAAACGAGTTTAGAGATTATCAAAAACAAGCGATACACAATTATTTAGAAAAACGACAATCCAATCCCTTTCAAAAGCATTTCATGTTTGAAATGGCAACCGGTAGCGGCAAAACCTTAGTGATGGCGGGTTTGATTTTAGAATGCTACAAGCAAGGCTATCAAAACTTTATCTTTTTTGTGAATAGCACCAGCATTTTAGAAAAAACGAAATTGAATTTTACAGACAGCGTCTCATCAAAATACCTTTTTAGTGAAAATATCCATATCAATGATGAAAACACAGAAATTAAAAGCATCAATAATTTAAACGAGAGCCAAACAAGCGCTATCAACATTTATTTTAGCACCATTCAAGGCCTGTTTTCATTATTCACTAAAGTTAAAGAAAACACTATCAGCATAGAGGATTTAAAAGATCAAAAATTGGTTTTTTTAGCGGATGAAGCGCACCATTTAAACACAGAGACTAAAAAGAAATTAAGCGATGCAGAATTTAGTGAAAAACGCAACTGGGAAAGCGTTGTGAAATTAGCCCTAGAACAAAATAAAGACAATTTATTGCTGGAATTTAGCGCCACTATCCCTAATGAAAAAAGCGTTAAAGACAAATATGAAAACTTAAAGGTGATCACTTACACCTTAAAAGAATTTAGCGAGGATAAATTTTGCAAAAACATCTACTCCCTTTCTTATGAAAATAAAGAATTAGAAACGCGCTTTTTAGGGGCATGCGTTTCAAGTTTGTATAAAGAATTATTAGCCCAACACCACAATATTGAAAGCTTTAAACCATGCATTTTGTTTAAAAGCGAGAGAATTGAAGATAGCAAAGAAAATCAAGAGCGCTTCAACGCCTCTTTAGAAAATTTAAGCCCTTTAGATTTAGAAAATTTTTTCAATCACAGCCGCAACGCTTTTTTTAAAGACGCTAAAAACTTTTTTGACAAGCAACATTACACCCCTAACCTTGCTGCATTATTGCAAACGAAATTCAAAAAAAGCGTTCAGATTAACACCAATAACGAAAAAGAATTAGAAAAGAGCATGCTTTTATTGAACTCCCTAGAAGACAGACAAAACCCTAAAAGAGTGATTTTTAGCGTGGATAAGCTCAATGAAGGCTGGGATGTGTTGAATTTGTTTGACATTGTCAGGCTTAAAAATAAAGCGAGTCAAAAAGACACCACTAAAGACGCCCAGCTCATAGGGCGAGGAGCGAGATACTACCCCTTTAGCTATAACGATTTAAAACCAAACCAAATAGAGTTTTACCAATGCAAATTTGATCTTTTTAACCCCTTAAGCGCGCTAGAAAGGTTAGACTACCATGCCATTTATGACAGCGAGTTTATCGCTAAATTAAAAAAAGAGTTACAAGATTTAGGATTAGGATTTGTAGAAAAACAGACTATCCCTTTAACACCCACCAAGAATCTCAAATGCTACTATGCGAGCAACACAAAAAACAAAAAGAAAAACCTATTCAATAAAGACTATACAGACCCTGTTAAAGTCAAACTCCAAAGTTTGCATGTCCCTTTATTTGCTTTTGGCGTGCATGAAAAGAAAGTGGATTTTAAAGAAAAAAATAAAGGCGATACAACTTATTATATACCCCATACCTTAGATAAGATCCCCCTAAACTATTTTTTAAAAGCCCTTAATTTAAAAAACCTGGATTTCAAAACGCTTAAAAAAGCCTTTAAAAAACATGCCTTTAGCAATAAAGTGGGATTTATAGAGCGCTATATTTCTCCATTAAAAACGAACTTTCATAAAAACCAAAAGTTTGACGACAACAAAATCCTTTTAAAACTCGCTGTCTATATCATTGAAAACTTAAAAGACACGCTTTTAAAAGAGCAAGATAAATACGATGTGAGCGCATTAGAATTAAAAGAATTTGAAACGCATAACAGAAGCCTTAGCGCTAGCGAATTGGAAAAAGGCATTCCCCTTTATGAATGGTTGCTTTTTAAAGACATGAGAAAACTAGACAGCGATTTAGAAAGGGAGTTTTTAGGTTTCATCAACGACCATAAAGAGGTTTTAGACAAGAAATTCAAAGAATGGTGCGTTTTAAGGAATGATCGTTTCACTGAATTAAAAGTTTTTTGCAATATAGAAAATAGCCCTTATTACGCGCAAGGTTTTGAGCCGGATTTTATCCTTTTTGCCCAAACGCATAGCGATGAATTTTTAGGCTTCACTTGTTACATGGAAGCTAAAGGCGAACATTTAAAGCATTCTAGCGCTTGGAAAGAAGAATTTTTAGAAATGCTAGAAAACGCCACGCTTAAAAGCCATAACAAAAAATTAGATTTAAAAGGCTTGCCGTTTTTCACGCTCAAAAATAGCGTAGCAAATAGCGAATTTACAACCGCTTTCTATCAAATCTTTAAGGATCAAGAATGTTAAAAAACCCACTAAAAACCCTATTAGACGCTTTAATCAATCGTTTCACTAAAGAACGCTTAGAAACTTTAATCCTACAGAATGATGAAAAGCTTTTAACTTTCATGCTTGAAGATAAAAACGCTAACGACTACAAAAACGCTTTTTTTAAAACGATCGCTAATTCTCTTGTATTCAATCAAAAAGCGTTATTAGAATGTTTAACCAAAGAATTAGAAAATTCTTTCACACGATTTGAAAATAAAATAGGCTTATATTCACAAGGGCGTCCTATAAAATCCAGCGAATTAGTCGTTTTGAATTTCCCTTTTAAAGACAATGTTTTACTAGGCAATGCTAAAGATAACAGCACCAAATCTAAAGAGCTTTTTTACCATGAGATATTGCATAAAAAAGAAATTGACACGCTTTTAAAGAAAAAAGCACTGTGCCGTTTTGAAATGCATGGAGAGGGCGATTTAGAAAGCGCTTTAAAAGATAAAAACACAAACTACCTTATCAAAGGCAATAATCTGATCGCTCTTCATTCTTTAAAAAAGAAATTCGCTAAACAAGTTAAATGCATCTACATTGACCCTCCTTATAATACGGGCAATGACAGCTTTAATTATAACGATAATTTCAACCACAGCTCATGGCTAGTGTTTATGAAAAACAGGCTTGAAGTGGCTAGGGAATTTTTAAGCGATGATGGCGTGATTTTTGTGCAATGCGATGACAACGAACAAGCTTACTTGAAAGTGTTGATGGATGAGATTTTTCTTAGGGAGAATTTTGTGGCTACGATTACCTGTAAGGTAAAAAGTGCGGGTGGCTTAACGACTGATACAGAAATGATTTTTAATTGCTCTGAGTATATTCTAGTTTATGCAAAATCTTTTGAAAACTTAACTTACAATTCAATTAAAATTTCAAAAGAAATTATAAATTCTCAATCAAAAACGAGCGAACAATATAATTCTATTATCAATAATATTGATCATAGGAAAAAAGAATTTATATGTGAAAAAGATAATATTAAATATTATAAAATATCAAAGGGTAATTTCAATATACAAAGACTATCCGTAAAGACAATGTCAGAGCAAGATTTTTATAGGTTAAAAGACGAGATTTTTAGACCTACAGCTCTAAGTGGCGGTATAGGGAAGAAATTAAAAAATCATATCACTGATTTTACAAACGATGAAGATTTATTTATGTATGAGTATGCACCATCAAAAGGCAAAGATAAGAGAATAAAAACACAATATTTTTTATATAAAAGTCAAACAATTACGATGCTTAAAAATTTGATTAAAGCAGATGATAATAAAAAAATAATTTATAAATTAGAGCCATTAAGCAATATATTTACAGAGGATTTTTGGCAAGGTATTTCAAATGAAGGACAAGTAACATTAAAAAATGGCAAAAAACCAGAAAGTTTAATTCAAAGAATTTTAGAGATTTCTACCAACGAAAACGACCTCGTGTTAGACTTTTTTGCCGGGAGCGGGACGACTTGCGCGGTGGCGCACAAAATGAAACGCCGCTACATTGGCATCGAACAAATGGACTATATAGAAACGATCACCAAAGAAAGGTTAAAAAAAGTCATAGAGGGCGAGCAAGGGGGCATTTCTAAAAAATGCGATTTTAAAGGGGGCGGGAGTTTTGTCTATGCTGAATTGAAAGAAGTGAATTTAGAAGTTAAAAAACAAATCCTTAACGCTAAAAGCAAGAGCGAATGCCTAAAAATCTTTAACGATCTTAATGGGCGCTTTTTAAAACGCACCGATTGTAAGATTGGTGAAATCCATAGCGAAGAGTTCCAAAATTTAGATTTAAACGAGCAAAAAAGGATTTATTGCGCGCTTTTAGACTCTAACGAAGACTATTTAAGCTTGGGCGATATTGACGAAGACGCATGGGGGATAGATGAGATCACTAAAAAATACAATGAAATTTTTTATTCTTAAGTTTTAATCATTCAATGCGCACCGCTTAACGCATCAAAACGCTAGGCACTAGGCTATTTAAGGGTTACAAACAGAAACTAAAATCCCATAATAACCTATAAAATACTATAATTTTTGTATAGGTTATTAAGTTTTGTGTTATACTGCTTGCATGAATAAAAGAATGCTATCAATCGGTCAAGCGAGTAAGATTTTGGGTGTAACTATCCAAACCTTACGCAATTGGGATAAAAAAGATTTGTTAAAACCTGATGAACTCACTAAAGGCGGTGAAAGGCGTTACAAGTTAGAAAGTTTAAGGCGTATCAATAGAAGCGTAGTCTTTAATCAAGATGAATTAAAAACAATAGCTTATGCTAGAGTAAGCTCGCATGACCAACAAGATGATTTAATCAGACAAGTTCAAGTTTTAGAGCTTTATTGCGCTAGATGTGGCTTTAACTATGAAGTGATACAAGATTTAGGGAGTGGCATGAACTATTATAAAAAAGGCTTAACCAAGCTTTTAAACTTAATCTTAGACAATCAAGTCAAACGCCTTGTATTAACGCATAAAGACAGATTATTACGCTTTGGAGCCGAATTGGTATTCAGTATTTGTGAAGCTAAAGGAGTAGAAGTGGTTATCATCAATAAGGGTGATGAGAATGTGAGGTTTGAAGAAGAATTAGCCAAAGATGTTTTAGAAATTATAACCGTCTTTAGCACTAGATTGTATGGCTCTAGGTCTAAGAAAAACAAAAAACTCTTAGATGAAATGCAAGAAGTAATAACTAACAATGTCAGCTATCTCAATCACGCATAAAATCGCTTTAAAGCCTAATAACAAGCATACTACTTACTTTAAAAAAGCTTTTGGGTGCACTAGGTTCGCTTATAATTGGGGGTTAGCTAAATGGAAAGAAAACTACCAACTGGGTATTAAAACTAACCATCTACAGCTTAAAAAAGAATTTAACGCTCTTAAAAAATCGCAATTTAATTTCGTTTATGAAGTAACTAAATACGCCACCCAACAGCCTTTTATCCACTTGAATCTAGCCTTTAACAAGTTTTTTAGGGATTTAAAAAAAGGTTTAGTGAGTTACCCTAAATTTAAAAAGAAAAGGGAGTTTCAAGGTTCTTTTTATATAGGGGGTGATCAAATTAAAATCATTCAAACAGCTAATACTGATTATTTAAAAATACCTAACTTACCCCCAATCAAACTCACTGAAAAACTAAGATTTCAAGGCAAAATCAATAACGCTACCATCACTCAAAAGGGCGATCATTTCTATGTTTCAATCTCTTGTGGTGTTGATGAGAGTGAATACAAGCGAACCCATAAACTCCAAGAGAGTCATAATAAACTAGGGATTGATATAGGGATTAAATCCTTTGTGAGTTTGTCTAATGGCTTAAATATCTATGCCCCTAAGCCCTTAGATAAGCTTACTAGAAAGCTTGTAAAAATTAGCAGACAACTGAGTAAAAAAATCCACCCAAAAACCAAAGGGGATAAAACCAAGAAATCTAATAATTACTTAAAGCATTCTAAAAAGCTTACCCACTTGCATGAAAAAATCGCTAACATCAGACTTGATTTTTTACACAAGCTCACAAGCTCTCTTATAAGGCACTCAAACTCGTTTTGTTTAGAGAGTTTGAAAGTCAAAAACATGTTTAAAAATCACAGGTTAGCTAAATCTTTAAGCGATGTTTCTATGTCTGTGTTTAACACGCTATTAGAATATAAAGCTAAATACTCTAATAAAGAAATTCTAAGAGCTGATACTTACTATCCAAGCTCTAAGACTTGCTCTAATTGTCAAAAGGTTAAACAAGATTTAAAACTTAAAGATAGGATTTATCAATGCCTAGAGTGTGGCTTTGAATTAGATAGAGATATAAACGCTGCTATCAATCTTTTAAAGCATTTAGTAGGTAGAGTTACTGCCGAATTTACGCCTATGGACTTGACAGCTCTGTTGAATGATTTATCCAAAAATCGTTTAACAACTAGCAAGGTTGAACTAGGAATACAACAAAAATCCTAAATTAAGAGAATTTTATAGCTCTTTATAAGATTTTATAAGTTTGTAGTAACGGCGGTAAGTTGCTTTAGTATTGCTGCTTCAAATACAATTCAGAAAATAAGCCCTGTTTCTTTATAAGGGTTTCAAAGTTGCCCTGTTCTACAAGTTTGCCTTTGTCTAACACAATAATTTCATTAGCCTGTCTGACACTACCCATGCGGTGCGTAATGATTAAAGCCATCTTAGATTGCGTTTGTTTAAAAATAAAATCCAAAAACTCTTTTTCTACAATGGGGTCAATAGCGCTACTTGGTTCATCTAAAACAACACAATGACTTGGTTTTAAAAAGGCTCTTATGATAGCTATGCGTTGCTTTTGACCTAAAGAAAAATCTACACCATTATATTGGGCTCCAAATAATGCGTTGCTGTAATCATTAAGACAATTTTGAAAATTTTCATCAAAAGATTTTAGCATTTCTCTCTTTTGTTTTAATTGCTCTTTTGTGGGGTTGTTTTGCATGAAAAGATTATCATCAATGCTATACCCAGCATAAAGAGAAAAATCTTGGAATACAGCGCTCATTTGTTGGTGGTAGCTGTTTAGCTCTAAATCTTGTAACGAGTATTTGTTATTGATAATAATTTGACCTGAATTTGGGATATAAAACCCTAGCAATAATTTAATCAGCGTGGTTTTTCCGCTAGCATTCTTGCCGACTAATGCATAAATTTTATCAGAGTGTAAAGAGAGATTAAAGTTTTCAAAAATAAGCTTTGAATTAGGATAAGAGAAACTAACATTTTCAAATGTAATGCTATGGATTTTTTCTTCTAATTTGATTTGTGTTTCTGGTTTCGGTATTTTGTAATCTAAAATACAGAAATAATTTTCAAAGTATTTATTGATAGCAAAAAACCACTTTCCATAAAATGATAAATCTTGTAGCTGCTGCTGGGTAGAGCTAAATGCTTGGATATAGCCAGCAATTGCTCCCACACCAATTAATTTTGAAAGGATAATAAAAACCATTAGAAAAAATAGTGCAATACTTAGAGTGGTGATTAAAACATCAGCATATATGGTAAATATTAAGTTTTTTTGGGCTACTTTCACAAAATTATTGAGATACAATTCTTTTGTTTCAATAAATTTATGGTGAAAATTTAGCATGAAGTTAAATAATAGGTTGTCCTTGTTCTTTTGGTTATCTAGTCCAGAGTATAGGTAATTTTGCATGCTTTCTTTTTGGTCTTGAAGCTTATCTATGGAAGCACTATGTTTTTTTGCTATATGGTTGAAGATGAGAATACAAGGTACTGTTGCAAAAATCATTATAAAGGGTAGATAAATACTAATGGAAAATAATATCCCAAACAGACTGATAAGCCCTATAATGCGTTGTAGATTGAAAAAAAGATTACTGACATAATTTAGGGGGCGGATGTGCAGTCCGTTATGGATAGTGTTAAGCTTGATAGTATGGTCTTTGTTCTCAAAAAAATTTAGATTTTTAACTTGTGTGAGTTTATTAGCAAGATGAGTGATGATGTTTATAGAAAATTGTTCAGCAATAATGGTCTGCAAGCTTGATAAAATTCCTGAGAACACATGCGTTAAAAACAGCAAGGCTCCCCATAGTAGTAAAGTTGGTAACAGCAAGCTGTATTCAAAATGCGTATGCTTTTGTAATAGATCCACCACAATATCAATCAATTTTATCATAACAAGAATATTCAGAGATGGAAGAATGCCGACAAATAGCACTGTAATTGATGCCAACACAACACATTTTGGTGAGCTTTTATAGAGTAAAATAAAAGTCCTTAATGGAATGTTTTTTATGGTATCCATCCGATATTTTTCTCTTCCTGGTTGATGGATCCGGATAAATTTAAGCTTTCTTCTATTGATAAAACATTTTGATGAATGTATTCATCGGATATTTGACTAATTTTACTTTTTATGTTTTTAATTAGCGGTTTCCTAAAGGCATTTTTTATTGTTTGTGAATCCGCTGTATACAAGTTGCATGTATTGATATCACGATAGAATAATGGGACAAGTCCTTTTTGTATGGTTTGTATTTCGTATTGAATAATTTGTTTTTTGGCATTCTTTGAGAAACAATTTACTTGTTGGTTATCCAGTGTTAGCTCAATCTTATTCCAGTAAGTGTCCCAGTTAATATATTCTTTAGGTTGCCAACTTCTGACAGATATAAAACTATAGAATGATGTTGGTCTCAGGATATGTCTGTATTTAAAATTAGATAAGTAGTTTTCATTAAGAACATTTAATAATCTTTGTTTGTTTTTGCAAATTCCAAGCATTGTTTCTGTAAAGGAATTTGTGATTGTTTTTGAGTAGAGATGCGGTTGTATAATAGTTTTATTAGATGATATTCTATTATGTGATTGATAATGACTTAATTTTCTATAGCTTACCCTAAACTCATCGCTGCCATCATTAATCACAAATGGGTAGAGAAAACTTTTGTTCCTAACCTCGCCACCCTGTAACCCAGAAATAATACTTCTCCTCTTATTGTCAAGTGTGTTGTTATTGATAAGCTCTTGAACTGGTTCAATAAATAATGTGGCCTCAACATCTGTTATAGTGTTATCAATAAGACCAGAAGATGTTTCTTTGAATGTAAATAATGTCTCAAAATCTAGTATGACTGGTAATCCATCAGAGACTAACAAGTTTTCTAGATGGATGTCGGTAAGATTTAATGTTGCAGAAACAGCCATTAATTCTGCAACTCTTTTGTAAAAAAACTCTATATCCTTTACATCAGGGTCATAATCGATATAGTCAGCTACATTTAGTAAGTCCGATTGCCAATATATATTTTTCTTTTTTGTGTGTATATTTAATATTTTGCATACATCGTAAAATACTTTTGATGGGTCTGTTAGTGAGGATTTAATAAAAAATTTTCTGTTTTTTTTGATTGTTACTAATATGGAAGTAAAATCGAGCGAATGCAAATCACTAAACTCTACTTCAATGCTCTTAATATCATTTTTATAAGAAATAATCTTGGATAGCAAGAGTGCTTCTATTGATTTTTCTATAGTATTTTTTATTAGGATAGTAAAATTGATAAGGTTTGAGCGAACTCTGTTTAAAATACCAATTTCATGCAGTTTGTTTAGAATTATTTTTGTGTTGTTAAAGTAGTATTCATATGCGTTGGGAATTTTATTTTGTTTAGCATCAAATATTAGTTTAGCAATGGTCGGAACTAAAAAGAACTCCATTCGTCTGAAAAGTATATATCTATACTTAGATATATACTTTTCTATAGATACAATCTCTTCAAGGTTGAACCAATTGTTGAAGAGAGTCTCATACAATCTTAAACGATTTGGTTCTGTATCTTTCTTCATTGAGCTTACTTCAGCCAGTCACAAGTTCCACTAGCACAACAAGCCGTAGAATCTCCAAAAAAGAAATGAGTCTCAATAATATCAAAACTAATTTCATCTAATCCAGTGTAAAAGTTTTCTAATTCCATAATCCATCTCCGGTTTTTTTGCTTAAACTAAAGCGATACAGATTATATCATGGAATTAGAGATGAGTGAAAGCAATATCAGTAATAAGTTGTAAGATCTCTTGTTTTTGCTTGTGTGCTTTTGTTTTTTGCATTTTTAGTTGTAGGTAGCTTTTTTTTTCTTCAGTTTTTTTCCTAGCGTTGATTGTAGGCGATTTTAGATAGAAAAAATTGGCTAAAAATCCACTATACAGAAAACTAACACCTTCTTTAGAAGCTAGTCAGTTAGCAAATCCCTATACCAATACTGATAACCTCAACACTTTTCACATCTTTAAAAATTACTTTAGTGACGCTTTATTGTGTAAAATATACCCAAACTACAAAAAATATTATTACGAATATGTAATCGGTAATAAAAAAATCATAATTATATTATCATCTCCGTAATTTTTAAGTTATAAAAGGAGTAAGCCATGAAATTGTCATACCGTAATTAAATTGAAAAATTTTGCACTCTATTTTAGAGTGTAATTGTTCAAAGTTTTATCGGAGTAGAGTTAGTTATTCAAGAAAGGTTATTTGTGCAGTGGTATCAAACTAGTTTTAGTGCATGTGTTGGTCAAACAGATACAGAAAATATTATTGGTCTTGGAACATATCAGTATTGCGTTGATCATAATGAATTTGAGAAATCACTGAGACTCTTGGTTTTTCTGAGAATGAAGAAAAGAATGGCTGAGATAAAAAGTTTTATGGAAACTAGCAAAATAGAACATAATATTTTTGATAAGCTAGTTGCCAATAAACTTATTACCTCATTCATACTAAATCCAAATGACGAACAAAACTTTAAGAACCACCTGTTTATCGATCTAATGTCAAGTAAACCAGAACTAACAATAAATAATTTTAAAAGAACTATTTTCATCATTATTAGTTGTGGGGGTAAAAACAAACGATTAAAAATATTATTGTAGTATTCAAGCCAATCAAAAAGGAGCAAAACATGAAAATCTTTAAAAACCTGCTCTGTTTTAGCCTGATCGCTATGAGTTGGCTCCAAGCGGACATGCTGGATAATTTCACTAAGGCTATTAACAGCTACACCACTAAAAAGCTTAATGAAATCAAGGATCAAGTAAATAGCGCTAACCCCACTAAGACCTATGCTAATGGTATTCTCACTAACATTGATTGTAAAGTTTTAAAAAATAACTTTTATTCGGTGTGTTATTCTAGTGAGTTAAAAAACCCTATTTATGGCGTGAGCGTGTTGTTTGGGGATTTAGTGGATAAAAATAATATTGAAAAACGCTATGAGTTTAAGACAGACACACGATTAGCCAAATACCAACAAGCCACGACACAAGATTACACAAGAAGCGGTTTTAATAGGGGGCATTTTGTGGCGAATGACGCTTCTTTTGATTTTTGCGTCTAACCCTTTAAGAGAGTAGTTACAAAAAAGGGGTTTTAACTTTGATTGTTTTGGGTTTGTTGTAAATTTATTGTAAAGATGGTTTCTTAAATTTTCTTAAGAGAGATGTTTTACAACCATTTTTTCCAAAAACTCAAGGGTTTGCTTGTGAAGGTGTGGTTATCCTTGAGTTTTGGTTGCATACGGTTAAATTATCGCTCGCTTGACACAAAGATGCTTGGCTCTTTTAAACAAGCTTTGAAGCGTTTCTTAAAGCTTAATCAACGCTCCATCAACGCTCTATTCAAACAAAGCCTAATCCCCTACATAGACTTGTCTTGGGCGTGTGATCCTAGCTTGCGGGCTTTTGACATGCTCTAAAAGCTGAGCGCACCAGCCTACGGTTCGGCCAATGACAAACACCGGCGTGAAAAAACGCACCGGAATTTTTAAAGCCCTTAAAATCGTGCCGGAGTAGAAATCCACATTAGGGTAGAGATTCCTTTCAATGAAATACTCATCTTTTAGCGCGATTTCTTCCACTTTCGCAGCGATTTCGCTCAATCTTTCGTCCATTTTAACGCCTTTTTGGTGCAGTTCGTCTTTTAGACCTTTTAAGATTTTTGCGCGCGGATCGTAGCTTTTATACACCCTATGCCCAAAGCCCATGAGTTTGAAGCTATCGTTTTTGTCTTTCACGCGTGCAATATATTTATCCACATTTTTCACATCGCCGATCTCTTCTAATTGCAAAAGCACTTTTTCATTCGCCCCGCCATGCAAATGCCCCCATAAAGCGCTAATGCCCGCACTTATGGCTGCATAAGGATGCACGCCGGTGCTAGCGACATTCCTTACCGTGGTAGAAGAGGCGTTTTGCCCATGGTCAGCGTGTAAGGTTAGGATTTTATCAAAGGCTTCCACTTCTAGGGGCGTGATTCCCACTTCACCTTGAGTGGTGTGTTTCAATCGGCTATAAGGATACCCTCTTAACATGAAAAGGATATTTTCCACATAAGAGCGCGCGATATCCGGATAAATGATGGGTGCTCCCACTTCATTACGATAGCAAATAGCCGCAAGCGTGGGGATTTTAGCGACAATCCTTCTGGCCATAGTCTGGTAATCTTCTTCAGTGTGCATGTTTTGGTGCGTGGAATAAAGGGTGGATAAAATGGACACGCCGCTAGAGAGTTTCGCCATAGGGTGGGCGTTACTAGGGAAAGCTGAAAACATGTTTAACAAGCTCTCATGCACAAAGCTTCTGTGGCGTAATTCCAATTCAAATTCCAAGCTTTCTTCTTGATTTTTGGGTAATTCCCCTGTGAGGAGCAATTTGCACACATCCACATATTTGTATTTGGCGACTAAATCTTCTATCCTATGCCCTCTGTAATACAATTCGCCTTTTTTGCCATTGATATAGCTGATCTTAGATTGGCACCCGGCGGTGGAAGAATACCCTGGATCGTAAGAAAAAAACCCGGTCGTTTCAAAAAGCTTGGAAAAATCCACCGCTTTAGGCCCACGGGTGCATTCAATCGTTTCAAATTCATAGCGTTCATTATTCTCATTATTGATTAAAGTGACAGACATTTGACTTCCTTAAAGTTTTTAGAATGGTAGCACTCCATTATAAGCCAAAAAATTAAATATTTTTTTAAAAACATTGCGTTTTTTCAAGTTATTTCCAATCGCTACTTTTAAACACGCATTCAAAAAAAGATTTTTAGGGGTTATATAGTATTTTTGCGCTAGTATAGTTACTCAAATTTTATAAAAAGGATGAGAGATGGCTTACAACCCTAAAATTTTACAAAAGCCTAAAGAGGGCGAAGAAATTACGATTAAAGACAACAAATTGCATGTGCCAAACCACCCCATTATCCCTTTCATTGAGGGCGATGGCATTGGATCAGATATTACCCCAGCGATGATTAAAGTCGTGGATAGTGCGGTTCAAAAAGCGTATAAAGGCGAGAAAAAAATCGCATGGTATGAGGTGTTTGTGGGCGAAAAATGCTATCAAAAATTTAAAGATCATAAAGAATTAAGCCCAGAAGAGCAATGGTTATTACCGGACACTATTGAAGCGATTAACCACTATAAAGTTTCTATTAAAGGGCCTTTGACCACGCCTATTGGTGAAGGGTTTAGATCTTTGAATGTAGCGTTACGCCAAAAAATGGATTTGTATGTGTGCTTGAGACCGGTTAGGTGGTATGGTAGCCCAAGCCCAGTTAAAGAACCACAAAAAGTGGATATGGTGATTTTTAGAGAAAATTCTGAAGACATTTATGCGGGCATTGAATGGCAAGAAGGCAGCACGGAAGCGAAAAAGCTCATCCATTTTTTACAAGATGAACTAAAGGTTAAAAAAATCCGCTTCCCTGAAAGCAGTGGCATAGGGGTAAAACCCATTAGTAAAGAAGGCACAGAGAGACTGGTTAGGAAAGCGATTGAATACGCTATTGATAACGACAAGCCAAGCGTAACTTTTGTGCATAAAGGTAACATCATGAAATACACCGAGGGAGCGTTCATGAAATGGGGCTATGCGCTCGCTCAAAAAGAATTTAACGCTCAAGTCATTGATAAAGGCCCATGGTGTTCTTTGAAAAACCCTAAAACCGGTAAAGAAATCATCATTAAAGACATGATCGCTGATGCGTTTTTGCAACAAATCCTCTTACGCCCTAGCGAATACAGCGTTATTGCGACCATGAATTTGAATGGGGATTATATTTCTGATGCGTTAGCGGCGATGGTGGGGGGTATTGGTATCGCTCCTGGGGCTAATCTCAATGACACAGTGGGCATGTTTGAAGCCACCCATGGCACCGCTCCTAAATACGCTGGGCTGGATAAAGTCAATCCGGGGTCTATTATTTTGAGCGCGGAAATGATGTTAAGGCATATGGGCTGGGTGGAAGTGGCTGATTTGATCGTTTCTGCTATGGAAAAAGCGATTAAGAGCAAGAAGGTAACCTATGATTTCGCTCGTTTGATGGATGGGGCTAAAGAAGTGAAATGCTCTGAATTTGCTAGCGTGATGATTGAAAACATGTGAAAGAGCGTTTTTTAAGCTCTTAAATGGTGTTTGAATGCGAAAAAAGGCTAATACTATCATAAGGAATGAAGTTGATAAAATTTGTGCGTAATGTGGTTTTGTTCATTTTAACGGCGATCTTTTTAGCGCTCATGCTATTAGTGAGCTATTGCATGCCCCATTATAGCGTGGCTGTCATTAGTGGGGTGGAAGTTAAAAGAATGAATGAAAATGAAAACACGCCCAATAATAAGGAAGTAAAAACCCTTGCTAGAGATGTCTATTTTGTGCAAACTTACGACCCTAAGGATAAAAAAAGCGTAACCGTTTATCGTAACGAAGACACGCGCTTTAGCTTCCCTTTTTATTTTAAGTTTAATTCGGCTGATATTTCAGCCCTCGCTCAAAGTTTAGTCAATCAGCAAGTGGAAGTGAAATACTATGGCTGGCGGATCAATTTGTTTAACATGTTCCCTAATGTGATTTTTTTAAAGCCCTTAAAAGAGAGTGCTGACATTTCAAAACCCATTTTTAGCTGGATTTTATACGCTTTGCTGTTAATGGGTTTTTTTATCAGCGTGCGTTCTGTCTGCACTTTATTTAAGAGCAAAGCTCATTAAATCTTTTAGGCTTTGTTGGAAAATCACAATGGGGTTATTGGAGCGTGTATTAAAAAGCTCAATATAGGGCAAGCTGATGCTGTGAAAAGCGGTGTTATTTTCTCTCAAATTGATAGCGATTTTATAATCCAATTGGTGGGATTTCAATAAAAAATCATTCAGCAAACAATCATTAATCAAGCCCAAATTGTCATGGCTAATCACAAGCATTTTGGCTTTTAATTGTAGGGCAAAGTCCAGCATGTTTTCTTCTAAAGTGATAGGCACGCATAGCCCCCCAGCCCCTTCAACGATGACCAAATCGTAAGTTTTGGTGAAATTTTGGAGGCGTTGGATTAAATTATTCGTGTCAATGGGGGCGTTTTGGTTTTCTTCTTGTTGGGCGATGAGGGGGGCTGAAGCTTTAGCGTAGCGATAGAATGAAATGTCTTTTAAGGTTAAAGAGCGATCTAAAAGGCGGTTATCTTGCAAGAATAAATGCGCATCGCTAAAGTGGTTGGTTGTGTCATTGACGCCTGTTTCAATGGGCTTTAATAGAATCGTTTTAACGCCACAAGCGTTGCAATATTGGGCTAATAGCCTAGCGCATGTGGTTTTTCCGGCATTAGTGTTAGTCGCGCTGATAAAGAGCATGGTTTAATTTTTAAACTGATAAGCACTCTCAAAGATTTGAGCTGTCAATGCATTTTTAATTTGTGGCAACTTCACATTATCAAAAATGAAGCTTAAAATATTGTGGAGTGAGTTATACAAAACCCTGTCAATTAACGCATGAGTCAGTCTAACGCCCTCTGCTTGCTCTATAGCGGTTATGATGCTTTTAGATAGTCTTGGGCTGATATTATCAAGTTGTGCCGCTAAATCTGAGATAAAGCAATAGCTTGCATCGGTGTCTGTGGTGTTAGCAAACGCTTTAGCTAATAGTGTCTTACTCACTTTTTCCTTTTTGCTTTTGTTTTCTTTTTCTTTTTTGGTTTAAAGCTGTTTCCCAGTCCTTGCTCTAAATGTTTTTTTCCCACCTTTCTATCTCGTCCAAAGAGAAAGTAATGCGGGCTGTGTGAGAAATCCTATAAATACGATATATCGCTTCAATACGACTTCCAATAGAGCTATAGCCCCTAACTCCCCAATAACCACCAGAAAAGAAGTTGTCTTTTACTTTGAATCTAGGCCTATTTTATCTAGCCAAACTTGTAGCTTCTGCTTCATTAACAATTTGTAAAAATTTATATCTCTTTGGCACAGGAGAGTATTTTACAGGAGAGTATTTTTTCAATCTCATTTTTATACCCTTTTTTGAACGATATTATAGCGTTTTATCCTTGAGCTTTCCTTTAAGCGGGGTTGCAGTGCTTTATCTTTGAGCTTTCATGCGGTAATTAGGGTTTATTTGGTATAATATCAAAACTCCATTTAAGGTTGGTTCTTATGAATATTTTATTTGGGATTAGCGACACGCAAGAATGTTATAACGCTATTAAATTCGCTGTCAAATTAGCCCATTCGCTTAAAGAGGTCCATTTTACCTTGTTGCATGTGAGCATGGAAGTGTTTATTTATAGCGAAAGCGGGATGATGGATTATGGCCAGACAGAAGCCTTAGAAGAAGAAAAAGCTAAGGCTTTGTTAAAGCAATTTGAAGACGCTTTCAAAGAAGAAAATATAGAGTGCGAGAGCGTTCTAAAAAGCGGTGATTTGATTGATGTGGTCTTGGATATGGCCTAAGGATTATGATTTGTTATTGATTGGAGCGAGCGAATCCAATTTGTTGTATCGTTTGTTCATTTCGCACCAAAATAGCCTTGTTGAACAATCCAGTATCCCTGTTGTGATCGCCAAGTAGCATGAATAAGCAACATGAAATGAAAATGTATAGCATACCCACCCCCACCATGGCGCAAGTGATCATGGTTGATGACCCCATTACGACAGCGGAATTTGTCATCTCTGCTTTGAGGGATTTTTTTGACAAGTCTTTAGAAGAGGCTCAAGCCCTCACATCAAGCATCCATCGTGATGGCGAGGGGGTTTGTGGCGTCTATCCTTATGATATTGCCAGGCATAGGGCAGAATGGGTTAGGGATAAAGCCAGAGAGCTAGATCTCCCTTTAAAATTATTGGTAGAAGAGATAAGATAATGGCTAAATTCAATCAAGATCTCAATGAAGTCCTAAACCGAGCTTTAAATTTAGCATTAGATCTTAACCATGCCCTTTGCACCACAGAGCATGTGCTGTTGGTCATTTTAGAGCATGAGAGCGGGGCAAAGATTATTGGCGCTTTAGAAAGAGATGACTATGATAAATTAAAACAAATCCTTAAAGACTATTTGTTCCAATATGTGCCTTTAAAGAGTGATCCAGCCAAAATGCCTGCCAGGAGTTTTGTGCTATTAAGAATGCTTAAAAGAATGTATGCGAGTGGTTTTGAGAGCGTGGGCGTGGAAGAATTGCTTATTTTAATGCTGGATCACCCCGATTGTTACGCTTCAAAACTCATGGATAGTTTTGGTATCGCTCGTTTGTATTCTAACCCTGCTTTATTGGATTTGGATAACCATGGCATTCCTAGTGACACCAATAATGAAGAAGTACCCAAAAACACTCCCCTAAAAAAATACGCTAAGAATTTGAGCGCTTTAGCCCAAGATAACGCTTTAGATCCAGTCATTGGCAGAGAAGAAGAGATTTTAAGAGTGATAGAAATTTTAGGGCGCAGAAAAAAGAATAACCCGCTCTTAATTGGCGAAGCGGGCGTAGGGAAAACCTCCATCGCTGAAGTTTTGGCTTTAAAGATCGCTCAAAAAGAAGTGCCGGAGTTTTTGCAAGAATATGAGGTCTATTCTTTGGATTTAGCTTTAATGGTGGCTGGGGCAAAATACAGAGGGGATTTTGAAAAACGCTTGAAAAAAACGCTCAAAGAGATCCAAGAAAACGGCCGTATCATTTTATTCATTGATGAAATCCACACCCTTTTAGGCGCAGGGAGCAGTAACGCTGGGAGCTTAGATGCGGCGAATATATTAAAACCGGTTCTAACGGATGGGAGTTTGAAATGTTTAGGAGCGACCACTTTTGAAGAATACCGCAGCGTGTTTGAAAAAGACAAGGCTTTCAACAGGCGTTTTTCAGTAATAAAAGTTGAAGAGCCTTCTAAAGAGGCGTGTTATTTGATCTTAAAAAAGATCGCTCCTCTTTATGAAGAATACCACCAGGTGCGTTATGATGAGAGCGTGTTTAAGGCATGCGTGGATTTAACGAGTGATTACATGCATGATAGATTCTTGCCGGATAAAGCGATTGAACTACTAGATGAGGTGGGATCGAGGAAAAAAATCAGCCCTAAAAAGGGCAAAAAAATCAGCGTTGATGATGTGAAAGAAGCGCTCGCCATAAAGCTTAAAATCCCTAAAATGCGTTTGAGTAGCGATAAAAAAGCCCTTTTAAGGAATTTAGAAAAATCGCTTAAAAATAAGATTTTTGCCCAAGCAGAAGCGATCAATCTTGTCAGCAATGCGATTAAAATCCAGTATTGCGGGCTTTCTGCAAAAAATAAGCCTGTGGGGAGCTTTTTATTCGTGGGGCCTAGTGGGGTGGGGAAAACAGAGTTAGCTAAAGAACTGGCCTTGAATTTGAATTTGCATTTTGAACGCTTTGACATGAGCGAATACAAAGAAGCCCACAGCGTGGCAAAACTCATCGGGAGTCCTAGCGGTTATGTGGGGTTTGAGCAAGGGGGGTTACTAGTGAATGCGATTAAAAAACACCCGCATTGCTTGCTGCTTTTAGATGAGATAGAAAAAGCCCATTCTAATGTGTATGATTTGTTGTTGCAAGTGATGGATAACGCTACTTTGAGCGATAATTTAGGCAATCAGGCGAGTTTTAAGCATGTGATTTTGATCATGACTTCAAATGTGGGGAGTAAGGATAAGGATGCGCTAGGGTTTTTTAACGCTAAAAACACCAAGTATGATAAGGCCGTTAAAGAGCTTTTGACCCCTGAATTGCGATCTAGGATTGATGCGATCGTGCCGTTTAACGCACTTGGTTTGGAGGATTTTGAACGCATTGTTTCTGTGGAATTAGACAAATTAAAAGCCCTAGCGCTAGAGCAAGACATAGCCTTAAAATTCCATAAAGAAGTTTTGAAATTCATCGCGCAAAAAAGCTATCAAACGATTTTAGGAGCGAGAGAAATTAAAAAAATCATTCACAATGAGATCAAAACCCCATTAAGCGATCTACTGCTCTTGCAATCGTTTAAAAAACCTTGTAAGATCGCTTGCTTGCTAGAAAAAAACCAATTGGTTTTGAAAGAAATCAAGTGCACACAAAAGGTGAAAGAAAATGACTTTTGAAATGCTTTATAGTAAAATCCATAGGGCTACTATCACAGACGCTAACATCAACTATGTAGGCTCGATCACCATAGATGAGGATTTAGCCAAATTCGCCAAGCTTAGAGAGGGCATGAAGGTAGAAGTCGTGGATGTCAATAACGGCGAACGCTTCAGAACCTATGTGATTTTTGGGAAAAAAAGGGGCGAAATTTGCATCAATGGTGCAGCAGCCAGAAAGGTGGCCATAGGCGATGTGGTGATCATTTTAGCTTATGCGAGCATGAATGAAGACGAAATCAACGCGCACAAGCCATGCATCGTGCTAGTGGATGAAAATAATGAAATTTTAGAAAAATAAGGGGTTAGAGATGGATTTTAGTCAATTGGGTGGGTTATTAGACGGCATGAAAAAAGAGTTTTCTCAACTAGAAGAAAAGAATAAAGACACGATCCACACTTCCAAAAGCGGTGGGGGAATGGTGAGCGTGAGTTTTAATGGAATGGGGGAGTTAGTGGATTTGCAAATTGATGACAGCCTGTTAGAAGATAAAGAAGCGATGCAAATCTATTTGATGAGCGCTTTGAATGATGGGTATAAAGCCGTAGAAGAAAACCGAAAAAATTTAGCCTTTAACATGCTGGGGAATTTTGCCAAATTGTGATGTTTCACAAAGCCCTTATCATTCTATTGGTTTTTTTGAACGGATTAGGGGCTTATGATTTCAAACATTGTCAGGCTTTTTTTAAAAAAGCGAGCCTTCAAAATGGGGGCGTGGCTTTAAAAGAATTGCCTAAGGGCGTGTATTTGTATTATTCCAAAACCTACCCTAAACACGCCAAAGTCATCAAATCCGATCCCTTTGTGGGGCTGTATTTGTTGCAAAGTGCACCAAGCGAGTATTTTTATACCTTAAGGGATTTAGACAAAGACGCCCTTATAAGGCCAATGGCTAGCATAGGGGATAAAGAAGCCCTAGAAACGCGATTGCTCTCAAAGCAAAAAGGCTATGAGCGCTACGCTCAAATTTCACAAAAGATTCAAAAAAATGGCGTTATCAGCAATATTTGCTATCAAATGTTAGGGCTAGGGGTAGGGGGGAATGGCTTTATAGAAACGAAATTTATCAAGCGCTTTTTAAACCAACAAGAGCCTTATTATGGGGATATTGGGGTGCGTTTAGAAGAAGATAATAAGCGCTTAGTGGTGGCGCAATTTGATCCCTTTTTCCCTAAAAACCCTTTTTTAAAAAACGATGAAATCCTAGCAATCAACCACCAAAAGATCCGCTCGTTAGCGGAGTTTGAATGGGTAGTGAGCAATCTTAAATACCAAAGCCTTGCAAAAGTAAGCATCAAACGAAACCATAAAATCAAAGAAGTAACGCTCAAAGTCAATAAGCGTTATGGGGGGTTTTTGCTCAAAGACACTTTTTTAGAGCGCTATGGCATCGCTTTAGACAAGCGTTTTATTATCGCTAAAATAGGCAGTCATTTGCCCAAAGGCTTGGATTTTTTAAAGCTTGGGGATAGGATTTTATGGGTGAATCGTAAAAATGTGGCGTCCAACCCAAAAGCTTTAAGAGAAGCGTTAAGCGCGCCTAAAATTGAATTATTAGTGTGGCGTAAAGGCTTTGAATTTTACATTAAAGTCCGTTGAAATATTGATGAAAAATGACGCTTATGAAATTATCCTTTCTTGGTTTATCACGCCTTTAACGGCGATTTTAGGGCGTTTCGCTGAATTTTTTCTCTACACTTTGCATGCGCAATTGGTGTTTAATAGCGTGGTCGCTTTGGCGTTCATGCTCTTTGCTTATAGGAGTTTGAAAGAACAGAATTTCTTCAGTGTTAGCGCGCTAACAGAAGCGTTATTGTTTGTGGGGTTTTTTGCGCTTTTTAACTACGCTTTAAAAAATCCCATGCGTTTTTATGAATTTTTCCAAAACGCTATTTTTATTGCGCCTAACATGATCACACAAAGCCTCTCTCAAAGCTTGAGCAATTTTTCTAACCACACGCTTTCTTTAGATTTTATCTTTAATCATGGTTTTTATGCCCTTAGTTTTATCAGCGATTTGAGCCATAATGAAATGTCTGTGTGGCTTTTTTTAAGCATTTTGCAAGGGCTTTTTTTGAGCGTGCTGTTTGCGATCATTATTTTAGTGTATTTAGAAGTGCATGTGTGGTGCTCTTTAGGGGTGCTGTTTTTAGCGTTTGGGTTTTTTAAAACATGGAGAAGCGTTGTGGTGGCGTGCCTAAAAAAATGCTTCGCTCTTGGGTTTTACAAGCCTTTTTTGTTGTTGGTGGGCTTTTTGAATGTGTCGGTTACTAAGGCTTTAATAGACGCGCATATGCAAGAAAAACAAGACTTAAGCCTTTTATTGGTGGTAGCGTTATTTTTGTGTTGCGTTTTTATCATAGGCGTGCCTTTTTTCATCAACGCTTTGTTTAGGGTGCAAAACAGCCTTAAAGAAACTTACAAACTCGCCACCAATTTGAGTGCCAACCTTAGCCAAAACGCCCTTAATTCCTTACAATATATCACGACCCCATCCGTTTCTTCTAGCGTTTCTTCTTCTATGAGAGAAAGTGCCACTAAAGAAAAAGAAACGCATTCCCCCACATTCAAGGTAGAAACCACTCAATTAGATGTAAAAATCCCAAATTTCAAGCAAAAAAAGGTTAAAAAGGATACAATAAATACAAAAAATGAAATTTAAATAAATAGGAATTTAATGAGAATTTTTTTTGTCATTATGGGAATCATGTTGTTTGGTTGCACCAGTAAGGTGCATGAGATGAAAAAAAGCCCTTGCACATTGCATGAAAAGTTATATGAAAACAGGTTGAATCTTGCATGAAAGAAAAGCCTTTCAATAGCGAGCAATTGATCTATTTAGAAGAGCTTTTAAGCCACCAAGAAAAGCATTTAGAAAACAAGCTTTCTGGTTTTTCGGTGAGCGATTTGGACATGCAAAGCGTGTTCAGATTAGAGAGGAACCGCTTGAAAATCGCTTATAAACTCTTAGGCTTGATGAGTTTTATCGCTCTTGTTTTAGCGATTGTGTTAATCAGTATTTTACCCTTACAAAAAACCGAACACCATTTCGTGGATTTTTTAAACCAGGACAAGCATTACGCCATTATCCAAAGAGCGGATAAAAGCATTTCTAGTAATGAAGCGTTGGCTCGTTCGCTCATTGGGGCGTATGTGTTAAACCGAGAGAGCATTAATCGCATTGACGATAAATCGCGCTATGAATTGGTGCGTTTGCAAAGCAGTTCTAAAGTGTGGCAACGCTTTGAGGATTTGATCAAAACGCAAAACAGCATTTATGCGCAAAGCCATTTGGAAAGAGAAGTCCACATCGTCAATATTGCGATCTACCAGCAAGACAATAACCCCATTGCGAGCGTCTCCATTGCGGCTAAACTCATGAATGAAAACAAGCTAGTGTATGAAAAGCGTTATAAAATCGTGCTGAGTTATTTGTTTGACACCCCGGATTTTGATTACGCTTCCATGCCTAAAAACCCTACCGGCTTTAAAATCACTCGCTACAGCATCACTGAAATCACTAATAGGGGCGATTGATGCGTAAGGTTTTATGCACTCTTGTGGGCTTTTTGTTGGTTTTTAACGCTTTAAAAGCCGATGATTTTTTAGAAGAAACTAACGAAACAGCCCCGGCGAATTTAAACCACCCCATGCAGGATTTAAACGCTATTCAAGGGAGTTTTTTTGACAAAAACCGCTCAAAAATGTCCAACACTTTGAATGTTGATTACTTTCAAGGGCAAACCTATAAAATCCGCTTGCGTTATGCGATGGCGACCTTATTGTTTTTTTCAAAACCCATTAGCGATTTTGTTTTAGGGGATAAGGTGGGCTTTGATGCGAAAATCTTAGAAAGTAACGATCGCATTTTGCTCATCAAACCCCTACAAATTGGCGTGGATTCTAATATCAGCGTGATTGATAATGAGGGTAAGATTTTTTCTTTCTATGTGTTTTCTACCACTTTCACTAGCTCCAAACACCCTAATTTACAGGTTTTCATAGAAGATAAAAATTATTATTCCAACGCTTTTATGAAGCCACAAAACAAAGAAAATACCCTTGAAAATGCCCCCACAAACAACAACAAACCCTTAAAAGAAGAAAAAGAAGAATCCAAAGAAGAAGAGACTATAACCATTGGCGATAACACTAATGCAATGAAAATCGTTAAAAAAGACATTCAAAAAGGTTATAGGGCTTTAAAAAGCTCTCAAAGGAAATGGTATTGTTTAGGGATTTGTTCTAAAAAATCCAAACTCTCTTTGATGCCTGAAGAAATTTTCAACGACAAGCAATTCACTTATTTCAAATTTGACAAAAAATTAGCGCTCTCTAAATTCCCGGTGATTTATAAAGTCGTTGATGGCTATGATAACCCGGTAAATACTAGGATTGTGGGCGATTACATTATCGCTGAAGATGTTTCGGCTAAATGGACTTTAAGGCTGGGTAAGGACTATTTGTGTATCCGTTTTATCAAAAAGGGTAAAGATGAATAAGTGGATTAAGGGGGCGCTTATTTTTGTAGGGGGTTTTGCAACGATTACAACAATTTCTTTAATCTATCATCAAAAGCCAAAAGCCCCCCTAAATAACCAACCCAACCTTTTGAATGACGATGAGGTGAAATACCCCTTACAAGACTACACCTTCACTCAAAACCCACAGCCAACCAACACAGAAAGCTCCAAAGACGCTACCATCAAAGCTTTACAAGAACAGCTAAAAGCCGCTTTAAAAGCCCTAAACTCCAAAGAAATGAACTCTTCTAAAGAAGAAACTTTTACTAGCCCTCCCATAGATTTAAAAGCAAACACAACCCCCCCTAAAAAAGACTTTTCTCTAAAGCAATTAGATTTACTAGCCTCTCGCATCACCCCTTTCAAACAAAGCCCTAAAAATTACGAAGAAAACCTGATTTTCCCCATGGATAACCCTAAGGGCATTGATGGTTTTACTAATCTTAAAGAAAAAGACATCGCTACCAATGAAAACAAGCTTTTACGCACCATTACAGCCGATAAAATGATACCCGCCTTTTTGATCACGCCTATTTCTAGCCAGATTGCCGGTAAAGTCATCGCGCAAGTGGAAAGCGATATTTTTGCTCACATGGGCAAGGCTGTCTTAATCCCCAAAGGCTCTAAAATCATAGGCTATTACAGCAACAACAACAAAATGGGCGAATACCGCTTGGATATTGTATGGAGCCGCATCATCACCCCCCATGGCATCAATATCATGCTCACTAACGCTAAAGGGGCGGACATTAAAGGCTATAACGGCTTGGTGGGGGAATTGATTGAAAGGAATTTCCAGCGCTATGGCGTGCCGTTACTGCTTTCTACTCTCACTAACGGCTTATTGATTGGGATCACTTCGGCTTTAAACAACAGGGGCAATAAAGAAGGAGCTACCAATTTCTTTGGGGATTATCTTTTATTGCAATTGATGAGGCAAAGCGGCATGGGGATCAATCAAGTGGTCAATCAAATTTTAAGAGACAAGAGCAAAATCGCTCCTATTGTGGTGATTAGAGAGGGAAGTAGGGTCTTCATTTCGCCCAATACTGACATCTTCTTTCCTATACCCAGAGAGAATGAAGTCATCGCTGAGTTTTTGAAGTGACTCAAAAATGCCCGATTAAAAACGCTATAATAACCCTAAAAAACAAAAGAGAGCCTGACAAGAAAACTCATGAAAATTAAAAATATCTT
The DNA here is from genome assembly GCF_030053225.1 of Helicobacter sp. 219-2. Lineage (NCBI taxonomy): Bacteria > Pseudomonadati > Campylobacterota > Epsilonproteobacteria > Campylobacterales > Helicobacteraceae > Helicobacter > Helicobacter sp. 219-2. The sequence continues at coordinate 394,719 of NZ_JASGBS010000001.1, forward strand.
ACTGAGTGGGGGGAGCGGGAAACGCCTATGGCCTTTAAGCCGTAGCCTATACCCTAAGCAATTTTTAAAGCTTTTTGGCAATGAAAGCTTGTTTAAATTGAGTTTTAAAAGAAACGCTTCCTTAGTGGATGAAACGCTCATTGTGTGCAATGAAAAGCATTATTTTTTAGCCCTAGAAGAAATAGAGAGCGAAATCAAAAACAAAAGCGGGGGTTTTTTATTAGAGAGTTTGAGTAAAAACACCGCTAACGCTATTGCTTTGAGCGCTTTAATGAGCGAGAGGGAAGATTTACTCATCGTTACGCCAAGCGATCATTTGATTAAAGACCTTCAAGCGTATGAAAATGCAATAACAAAAGCGATTAATTTAGCCCAAAAAGGTTTTTTAGTCACTTTTGGGATCAATATTGAAAAGCCCAACACGGAGTTTGGGTATATTGAAAGCCCTAATGGTTTAGATGTGAAGCGCTTCATTGAAAAGCCAAGCCTAGAAAAAGCGATAGAGTTTCAAAAAAGCGGGGGTTTTTATTTCAATAGCGGCATGTTTGTTTTCCAAGCGGGCGTTTTTTTAGACGAACTGAAAAAGCATGCCCCCACTATTTTAAAGGGGTGCGAAAGAGCGTTTGAATCTTTAGAAAACGCGTATTTTTTTGAAAAAAAGATCGCTCGTTTGAGCGAAAAGAGCATGCAAGATTTAGAAGATGTGAGCGTGGATATAGCTTTAATGCAACAAAGCCACAAAATCAAAATGGTAGGATTAAACGCCAAATGGAGCGATTTAGGGAATTTTAACGCTCTTTTTGAAGAAGTGGCTAACGATCCTAAAGAAAATGTCAGCCTGAATCAAACGCCTATTTTTGCCAAAGAAAGCCAGAATAATTTAGTGTTTTCCCATAAAGTGAGCGCTCTTTTAGGGGTTGAGAATTTAGCCATTATTGACACTAAAGACGCTCTTTTAATCGCTCATAAAGACAAGGCTAAAGATTTAAAAACTTTAGTGAGCGAGATAGAAGTAAACAACCAAGAATTGCTACAAACGCACACTAAAGTGTATCGCCCTTGGGGGAGTTATGAAGTCTTGCATGAGAGCGGTTGTTACAAGGTTAAGATTTTAGAAGTCAAACCTAACGCAAGGCTTTCTTTACAAAAGCATTTCCACAGGAGCGAACACTGGGTGGTGATTAGCGGGATGGCGAGCGTGGAGTTGGATTGTCAATTGTTTGAATTGCAAGCTAATGAATCCACCTATATCCCTAAAAACACCTTACACCGCCTGGCTAATTATGGCAAAATCCCTTTAATTATTATAGAGGTTCAAGTGGGCGAGTATGTCGGTGAAGACGATATTGTAAGGGTTGATGATGATTTTAACAGACAGAATCAAGGAAAATAATGAAGGAAAAATAATGAAAGAAAAAATCGCTTTAATCACCGGGGTTACCGGGCAAGACGGGAGCTATCTGGCTGAATACTTGCTGAATTTGGGTTATGAAGTGCATGGGTTAAAAAGGCGCTCTTCTAGCATCAACACTTCTAGGATCGATCATCTGTATGAAGATTTGCATAGCGATCATAAAAGGCGTTTTTTCCTGCACTATGGGGATATGACCGATAGCTCTAATCTTATCCATTTAATCGCTACCACTAAGCCTACAGAGATTTATAATTTAGCCGCTCAAAGCCATGTGAAAGTCTCTTTTGAAACCCCAGAATACACCGCTAACGCTGATGGTATTGGCACGCTAAGGATTTTAGAGGCCATGCGGATTTTAGGCTTAGAAAAGAAAACACGATTCTATCAAGCCAGCACGAGCGAATTGTATGGCGAAGTTTTAGAAACCCCACAAAATGAGAACACCCCCTTTAACCCACGAAGCCCCTATGCGGTCGCTAAAATGTATGCCTTTTACATCACCAAAAATTACAGAGAGGCCTATAACTTGTTTGCGGTTAATGGCATTCTTTTTAACCATGAGAGCAGGGTAAGGGGTGAAACTTTTGTCACTCGTAAAATCACACGAGCCGCTAGCGCGATAGCGTATAACTTAACAGATTGCTTGTATTTAGGGAATTTAGACGCTAAAAGAGACTGGGGGCATGCCAAAGATTATGTGAAAATGATGCATTTAATGCTCCAAGCGCCCATTCCACAAGATTATGTGATCGCTACAGGGAAGACCACAAGCGTGCGCGATTTTGTGAAAATGAGCTTTGAATTTATCGGTATTGGTTTAGAATTTCAAAATACAGGGATTAAAGAAATCGGTTTGATTAAAAGCGTTGATGAAAAAAGAGCGAACGCTTTAAAGTTAAACTTAAGCCATTTAGAAAAAGGCAAAATTGTGGTGCGCATAGACGAGCGCTATTTCAGGCCTACTGAAGTGGATTTGCTTTTAGGCGATCCCACTAAGGCAGAAAAAGAGCTAGGCTGGGTCAGGGAATACGATTTAAAAGAGTTGGTTAAGGACATGTTAGAACATGACTTAAAAGAATGCCAGAAAAACCTTTACTTGCAAGATGGGGGCTATATTTTAAGGAATTTTTATGAATGAGATTATTTTAATCACCGGCGCCTATGGCATGGTGGGGCAGAACACGGCGTTGTATTTTAAAAAAAATAAGCCTGATGTGGCGTTGCTCACCCCTAAAAAAAGCGAATTGTATTTATTGGATAAAGACAATGTTCAAGCTTATTTGAAAGAACACAAGCCTACAGGCATTATCCATTGCGCCGGGAGAGTGGGGGGCATTGTCGCTAACATGAACGATCTTTCAACTTACATGGTTGAGAATTTATTGATGGGTTTGTACCTCTTTTCTAGCGCTTTAGATTTGGGCGTGAAAAAAGCCATTAATTTAGCGAGCTCTTGCGCTTATCCTAAATTCGCCCCTAACCCTTTAAAAGAAAGCGATTTATTGAACGGCTCTTTAGAGCCAACCAACGAGGGCTATGCTTTAGCCAAACTCTCTGTGATGAAGTATTGCGAATATGTGAGCGCTGAAAAAGGCGTTTTTTATAAAACCCTAGTGCCTTGCAACCTTTATGGCGAGTTTGACAAATTTGAAGAAAAAATAGCGCACATGATACCAGGGCTTATTGCTAGGATGCACACCGCTAAATTAAAAAATGAAAAAGAGTTTGTGATGTGGGGCGATGGCACGGCCAGGAGAGAATATCTAAACGCTAAAGATTTAGCCAGGTTCATTTCTCTAGCTTATGAGAATATCGCTTCAATCCCTAGCGTGATGAATGTCGGCTCTGGAGTGGATTACAGCATTGAAGAGTATTACAAAATGATCGCCCAAGTTTTAGATTATAAGGGCGCGTTTGTGAAAGACTTGTCCAAACCAGTGGGCATGCAGCAAAAGCTTATGGATATTTCCAAACAAAAGGCTTTAAAATGGGAATTAGAAATCCCTTTAGAGCAGGGCATCAAAGAAGCTTATGAGTATTATTTGAAGCTTTTAGAGGTTTGAAATAAAATCATAGAGCTATAAAAACGCTCCGCTATTAAGTGTCAGGCTGGCGGTAGTTACGATATTGTGGTTATTTAGTTTCAAACAAGCTTTTTAGCCATTAAAAGGGGTTTGGTGCGCGTTTCGCTCTCAAGCGTTTTTTATCATCAAGCCCGCTTTTTTGTAACACCCGCCATTAACTCTCCCTTATTGCAAGTTTTCTCAAATAGATTGGTTATAGTGATTTTATTCTAAAAAGCGCCTTAGCCTTAGCAAATCCTAGGCAATAATTCGCCTTCTGGCATTTCTAAGATCCTTTCAAAACCCCATGCGTTCTTTAAAACCACGCTAGGATAAGGGTTTTCAAACACTCCGCCAATCACGCAAGCGTTTTTAGCTTTTTCATTACTTTTTAAAATTTCTAAGGCTTTGGGGGCGTCTTTTTGATCAAGCGCTAAAACAAACACCCCCTCATTGGCTAGTGCGTAGGGTTCTAGCCCTAAAATCTCACAAATCCCTTTAGTTTCTTCTTTTAAGGGGATTTTTTCTTCTTCTATAACGATTTTCACTTTGGAGCTGTTCGCCCATTCATTCAGCACGCTCGCTAACCCGCCCCTGGTCGCATCTCTTAAAGCATGGATTTTGAGATCGCTTAAAAACAGGGGTTTTAATAAGGGATAGAGCAGTTGGCAATCGCTTTCTAGATTGGTTTTAAGCTTGATTTCATGACGCATCGCAAACAAGCTTGCCCCATGATTGGCGATAGTGTCGCTTATGATAATGGCTTGGCCTTGTTTTAAATGGTGTGAAGAAATCCCTGGCTTGATGGTTTTACCGATACAGGTTGTGTTGATAAAAAGCTTATCCACGCTCCCCTTTGGCACGACTTTAGTGTCTAGGGAGAGGAGTTTTAGGTTGGCTTTAAGCAATTCTTTTTGTATGGATTGCAAAATTTGTTTTAAAAGAGGGATTTCTAAGCCTTCTTCTAAAATAAAACCCATATTCAAATACAAAGGTTCGCCCCCTTGCACGCTCACATCATTCGCGCTCCCGCAAACGCAAAGCTTGCCTATATCTCCCCCATTAAAAATTAAGGGCGTGATGACAAAACTATCCGTGCTCACGCAATATTCCCCACTAGCTTCAAATTTAGGGGCGTCTTCATTAAAGGCGCTAATCAATTCTTTTAAATAGGGCATAAAGACTCGCTCAATTAAAGCGTTTGTTTCTTTCCCCCCGTTCCCGCATGCTAGAGTTACGCTATCCATTTTTATCCTTTTTTGATGATTGTAGGGTTGAAATACGCCATTAAGGCTTGACCGACAGGGATACTGCTATCGTTAGGGGGGAAATGCTTGTGGAAAAAATACTGCCTCTTTAGCCCCCTCAATCGTTTGGCTAATTGTTCGCATAATAATTGGTTGCAAAACACGCCCCCACTGCACACCACCACATGCTCTTTAAAAGGCGCAATCAAAGCGGTAATGATTTCTACTAGGCTGTTAAAAAATTTTTTAGCGATGCGTTTGGGCTCTAAAACGCCTAAATCCTTTTCAAACGCTTGATAAAATTCTTTCAAACACACCACGCTGTTTTTGATTTTAAAAGGGTAAAAAGCGATCTCATCGCTTTGTAAGGCTAGATTTTCTAAAACCTGCCCGCTCTCTGCTTCAAAGCTAATCGTTCCTGTTAAATCTAAGCTAAACGCTACTATATCAAACAAACGCCCTATGGAATTGGTAGCGGTGCTTTGAATTTCTCTGTCATGCATTTGCTGAAAAATTTCTAATTCGTCTTCTTTAAAATGTTTTTGAATGCGTTTTAAAAGCTTGTTGAGTTGGTGTTTTAAAGCGATTTCTAAAACCAGGCGTTTAGGCTCTTTGATCGCTTTTTCCCCCCCTAAAAGCAGAAATTCTTCAAACCTAGCCACCTCTTCAATGCGTTCAAAATCCCCCACAAAACACTCCGCCCCATAAATCTTATTTTCATAAGCCCCACTCCCATCCCAGATGATACCTATAAAAGGGTTGTTTAAGTGCGGGTCTTGTAATAATGCGTCTAAAACGCTCGCTAAAAAGTGGGCATGGTGGTGCTGGATTTGTATCAAGGGCGTATTAAAATCACAAGCCATTTTGGTGGTGGTGTAGTTTTTATGCTTATCGCAAGCTAAGAGCGTGGGTTTAAAATCATAGGTTTTTAAGAAAAAATTCAAAGTTTCTTTAAAGTGTTTTTCATTTTCTAAAACGCTCAAATCCCCACAAAAAGGCGAGAGTAAAAGAATGGAAGTTCCACTATCTAATAAGCTAAAATGTCCTTTTTGCTCCGCTCCAAGCGCTAAAATCTTTTTTTGCGAATGATTAGAGCGTTTAGGCAAAGTGAGATAAAGTGGGGCAAACCCCCTAGCCAAACGCATGGGGCGCATGGCGTTGTCTATGCATTGCACGATGCTGTCATCAATCCTATGAATGATAGCGCGATTGTGCGTGAGTTTAAAATCAAAAATGAAACTCAAGGCGTCAATCTCAGCCTCATCGCTCGCTAAAGGGAGGGAGCTGAAATTCGCGCTCGTGAACACAATAGGGAAATCCAATAAATCCAGTAATAAAGCATGCAAAGGGGTATAGGGTAAGATGACGCCATAAAAGGGGGAGTTTTTAGCGATATTGGGGGCTAATGGTGTGTCCGGTTTTTTACGCGCTAAAAGAATGGGGGCGCTTGTGGAATTTAAACTCTCGCATTCTAATGCACTCAAAAACGCATGCTGTTTGGCTGTGTTTAAATCTTTAAACATGAGCGCGAAAGGCTTTAGGGGGCGGTTTTTTAAAAGCCGTAATCTTTCTATGGTTTGAAAATTTCTCGCATCGCACAAGAGGGCAAAGCCTCCCAAACCTTTAAGAGCGATGATTTTACCTTTTTGAATGTCTTTAGCGCATTCTAAAAGAGCGTCATCATTTTTGAAGTGCTTGTAATTGAGCGTAATACCGCACTTTTTGCAGCTGATGCCTTGAATGTGGAAGCGTTTGTTATTGGCGTCTTTATAAACGAATGCGCAAAATCCACAGAGTTTGAAAGGTTTTAGGGCGGAGTTTTTTCTGTCATAGGGCAAAGCGTTTAAAAGGCTGTATCTCGCCCCACACTTCGCGCAAGAATTGAAAGCGTAATGAAAATAGGGGGAGTTTTTATCTCTAATTTCGCACAAGCAATCCTCACACACGCCTAAATCTTTAGGGATTTGACTGAGCAAATTTAGGGGGTGGTTCTTGCTTTCTAAAATCCTAAAATCATTGGATTTGAGCGTTTTATCATAAGGGTTAATAATGATTTTTTCAACCAACGCTAAAGGGGGCAACCCTTTTTTTAGGGCGTTTAAAAAAGACTCTGTTTTATGAGCGGGTAGGATGATTTCTAAAGCCGCTTGGGTGTTACGCACAAAGCCTACAAGCTCTAATTTTTGAGCTAGGGTATAAATAAAAGGGCGCATGCCCACGCCTTGAACCACGCCAAAAAGCGTGATTTTATTCAATAAAGTTGCATCGTTACACAATGCAAGCTTCCATGCTGTTTGATTAAAGTATTGCAATCAACCCCTATCACTTCTAGGGGCGTGTGTTGTTTTAAGGTTTCTAAAATGAGTGCGTCTTTAGGGTCGTTGTAGGTGGGCACAATAAGAGCGTCATTGCACAATAAAAAATTCACATAGGTCGCCGGCAAGCGTTGTTGGTTTTCATCAAAAATGGCTTTAGGGATTTCTAGGGGGATGAGTTTATAGGGCGTTTTGTCTAGTTTTTTAAAGGTTTTTAATTCTTCTTGCATGTTTTTTAAGGCCGTGTAATGCTCATCGTTTTTATCCTCGCATGCGCTATAAACAATAGTATCTTTATCTAAAAAGCGAGCGAGCGTGTCGGTATGGCTATTGGTGTCATCGCCTTTGAGATAGCCATAAGAATACCACAGCACTTGTTTAGCCCCTAATTCCTTTTTAAGCATGTTTTCTATTCCATTTTGATTCAAATGGGGGTTACGATTTTTTTCTAACAGGCATTGGGTGTTGGTTAAAATACTCCCGGCCCCATCGCTTTCTATGCTCCCACCCTCTAAAATATAGGGCATCGTTTTTAAAGGGTGTTTTAAAAACCCTAAACTTTTGAGTTTGACATTCACCTGATTGTCCAAATTGGAAGGGTATTTTAACCCCCAGCCATTAAAACCAAAATCCAAGCACTCTAAAACGCCATGATTTTCAATACTGATCGCTCCAAAATCCCTAGCCCATGTGTCGTTAGTGTCAATCCTTGCGATTTCTACACCGGGTAAGTTTTTAAGCGTTTCATAGCCGATAGTATCGTTAGTATGGACGCACACTAACACCTGAGCGTGTTTGGCTATGGTTTGAATGATGTTTAAAAAACTTTCCCTAGCCTCTTTGATGCAATACGCCCAATCGCCAAACTCATGGGGGAACGCCATTAAAACCGCTTGGATTTTTTCAAACTCCGCTAACATTCTTTTCATTCAAAATATCCTTTTAAATAACTATAACACAATCTCATTCAAATAGCGTTTTTAAAGCAAATTCAAACGCTCTTTGGCGATTTGAAAATATTCTTTTTCTGATTCTATACCGATAAAATTCCGTTCTAAACGCTTGCACGCTAAACCGGTGGTGCCGCTCCCCATGAAAGGATCTAGCACGATGTCATTAGGGTTTGTGTGGATGGAAATGATTTTTTCCATTAAAGCCAGGCTTTTTTGCGTGGGGTGTTTAACTCTTTCAAGTCCGCTCACCACAGGGCTTTTTAAAATCAAGGGCCGTAAATATTTTTCATTTTCGGGCTTGTTAAACACCCATTTAGCTTTCTTTTTAACCGCCCACAGGGCAAATTCCGTATCTTGGACATAGCGCCGGTTAATGTTTCTTGGCATGGGATTATTTTTAACCCATTGGATAAAGTCTTTGACTACAAAGCCGTTTTCTTCTAAAAAATCAGCGATATAGCTTATAAACCTGTAAGAGCAAAAAATAACCATGCAGCCGTTTGGATTGACTAAGGGGGCGTAGCGCTTGATCCATTCTAAAAGCCTGAAATTTTTATCCCATTCCCCAAAATCTATGCCTTGCCTTTTAGCGCTCTTTAGGGTGGAAAAATTGTTTTTAACTGAAATGTTATAAGGAGGGTCTGTGATGATCGCATCCACTTTTAAATCTTGCTGGTAGAAGTCTTTGATGATTTCAAAAGCGTTAGCGTGATAAATTTGTATCATTTTCTCAAGCTTTTTAAGATCGCTTTGCCTAAGGCTAGGGCTAGAAGGGGAGGCACAGCGTTACCGATTTGCTTGCAAACGCTCGTTTTATTGCCATAAAAGATATAATTATCCCTAAAACTTTGTATCCTGGCGGCTTCTCTGGGCGTGATAGAGCGGTGCAATTCAGGGTGGGAGTTGGTGCCGTTGCTTGGAGTGTCAAATCGTGTGTCTATAGTGGGGCTTACTTTATTCCAGCTCAAACGCCCCCATGTGCTTTTGAATTGCTGTTTGCCATGCAAGTTTTTAGGCAAGCATTCTTTGCCCTGTTCTTTGTTAATGAGCTTTAATTTCTCTAAAGCGGCTTGCGAGTGGTTGGTGGCTTGATGGTTGTATAATTTAGGGCTATCTTTTCGCATCAAGGCTTGATAGCTTGATTGGATAGGGTTTAAGTAATCGCTCTCAAACGCCCCCTCATTAGAACAAAGATAGGCTAAATCTTGAACATTCACGCTTTGAGAAGGCTCTAAAAGATTAAAATCAAAACTAAAACGACTAGCCCCCACAATAAAGGCCCTCTCTCTGTTTTGAGGCACGCCATAATCTTTAGCGTTTAGGATTTGATAGCTTAATTGATACCCTAAAGCGTTCAATCTTTCTTTAATTTCTTCTAAAAAATAGCCTTTAGCACAAGAGATGAGGTTTTTCACATTTTCAATGATAAAAATTTCTGGCTTTAAGGCTTTTACTATTTCTATATATTCTAAGAATAAAAAATTCCTAGGGTCTTTTAGCCCTAAATTTTTCCCTTTATCAGAAAAGCCTTGACAGGGAGGTCCGCCAATGATCATGTTGATTCCTAATGCTTGGGCTAGTTTGATGACTTTTTCCTTAATTAAGATTAAACCAAACTCATTTGAAGTATTAATGCTTCAAGCTTTCAATTTCTTTAATTTCTTTAAGCATGGTTTCAAAAGCCTCTTTAGTGCCTGCTCGCACGCTAGAAAACAAACTAAACACAACAATAGCGATGCTCGCTACAATAAAGCCCGGAACGATTTCATAAATATCCAAAAAGCTTTTGCCAAATTTATCGTATAAAATCACCGTGCTAGCCCCAGAGAGCATGCCAGCAATCGCACCAATGCGCGTCATTCTTGACCAAAAAAGTGAAAACAAAATCACAGAGCCAAAGCTCGCGCCAAAGCCAGCCCATGCGTAGCTCACGATGCTGAGAATGCTAGCGTTTCTATCCGTTGAAATGAAAAAAGCGATGCAAGCCACCCCTAAAACCGAAAGCCTAGAAATAACCATCACTAATTTTTGCGGAGCGTTTTTATTGAAAATTGTCGCATAGAAATCTTCAGCAATGGTAGAAGAGCTTACAAGCAGTTGCGAACTGGCCGTACTCATCACCGCCGCTAAAATCGCGCTCAATAAAATGCCTGTGATCCAAGGGTTAAAGAGCAATTGACTCATCACAATGAAAATCTTTTCAGGGTCTTCTAAGCTCAAATCAAATTTATGCGCATACGCAACGCCTAAAAGCCCCATAGCGCATGCCCCAATCAAAGAAATAACCATCCAAGAAATCCCAATAGTGGTCGCTTTGGGGACATCTTTAATGGAGCGGATAGACATGAAACGCACTAAAATATGGGGTTGCCCAAAATAGCCTAACCCCCAAGCAAGGCTTGAAATGATGGCGACTATACTAGATCCTTGCAAGAAAGAAAGGTTTTCAGGCTTGATTTCTCTAATGATCTTAATCCCCTCTCCAATCCCTCCAAGATGGATTATCATAACGATCGGCACCACGATTAAAGCGCTCATCATCAAAAGCCCTTGAATCAAATCTGTCCAGCACACCGCCCTATACCCCCCTAAAAAGGTGTAAGATACAATAATCAGCGTGCCAATGCTTAAAGCGTAGGTGTATTGAATGCCAAAGGTCGCTTCAAAGAGTTTAGCCCCACTCACCAGCCCTGAAGAAATGTAAAAAATAAAAAAGATCAAAATCACAAAAGCTGAAATCAAGCGCAAGATGTGTTTGTCATCGCTAAAGCGCGTTTCAAAATAATCTGAAATGGTGATGGAATTAGCGATCACGCTCGTATAAATGCGTAAGCGTTTAGCCACAAAAACCCAGTTAATGAGCGCGCCCAAACTCAACCCTATGGCGATGTGTGAATTGATTAAGCCCCCCACATATAAAGCTCCAGGCAATCCCATTAAAAGCCACCCGCTCATATCGCTCGCCCCCGCGCTCAAAGCACTAATTATAGGGCCCATGGAGCGATCGCCTAAGAAATAATCTTCAGTCGTTTCATTTTGTTTGTAAAAATAAAAACCAATATAGAGCATTAACAGCGAATAAACGACAAACATCGTAACAATAGGGGTGCTTAAAACAACATGTCCCATTTTAATCTCCTTATTTAATACAATATTTATTTTTCAGCACAGCATGATTTGTGGCAAGTTGGTTGCCTTAAAACCCTTGAGCCTAAATTCCCGTAACGATGATAAGAGATGCTAACCGATCGCTCTAAGTGGTAATACAGCAATTCAAAACGCCCATTCAAGCAGGGTTTAGCCGTGGCTAAAACAATCCCTAATCTGCTCGCTTGTTTGTGCAATAAATCCAAATCGCTTTTTAAATAACGGACACGATTGAAAGCGTTCAATTTCTCGCTAAATTTTTGCAAGCTTTCATAAACAATAGGGGCGTTTGCTTGGAGCGCTTTTAAGCATTCTAAGAAAAATGCTAAATCTTTGTTCGTTCGTTCGTTTTCTGTGCTGATCGTTAAAGGGATTTGAGAAATTAAACATGCCAAAGCAACGCCTAACATATCGCTTAAAGTGTCTTTTTCGGTGATGCGATAGCCCACGCTTTTAACTTTAGTGTAGGAAAAAAGGTTGTCTTCGCCTCTGATCTTGACATAGTCTTTAGTTTGGCTGAATTCATGCTTGTAATGATAAGCGTAACTCTTTGCCATAAAAATCGCGTGCTTCAACTCATGCGTATGCTCATCATAGCCTTTTTGAGTCAAGCCCTCTAAAGCTTCGCTTAAGGGGTTTTTTAGGGCGTTTTCATCTTCTTCTTCTTGGTGGATATTCACAAATTGCGTGATATAGTTAAAAATGCCTACCTTCCTCCCAAACCCCACAGCGGATTTTTTAACCCCTCCAAAAGGCTGGCGCAAGACAATCGCTCCTGTGGTGGGCTTGTTGATATAGATATTACCGGCTTCAATGCGTTTTAAATAATATTCCCACTCCCTTTCATCCAAAGACTCTAACGCGCTCGTCAGCCCGTAACCGGTAGAATTGACTATGTCTATCGCTTCGTCTAAATCTTTTGCTTTCATCACGGATAAAATAGGCGTAAAAAGCTCAGTTTGGTGTGTGAAATCGCCTTTTTTAGTGCCGTATTTGATGCTTGGCTTCATCAAATAGGGGTTATCATTGACAAAGCTTACCGGGATTTCGTAATTTTCATAGCTTTTCAATTCGTCTATGGCTTTGATGACCTTTTCATTAGGCTTGTCCGCTAGAGCACCGATTTTGTTTTTGAAATCAAAAGGATCGCCCACGCTAAGGCTTAGAGTCGCATCTATCAAAGTCTTTTTAAAGTTCTCATCTTCATAGACTTCTTTTTCTAACACTAAAAGCGAAGTGGCGGAGCATTTTTGCCCCGAATTGCTAAAAGCTGAATGGATAACATTCTTAATCGCCTGATCTCTGTCTGCCATTTTGCTCACAATAGTGGCGTTTTTACCGCCTGTTTCAGCGCTCAAGGCTAAAGTGGGGTTAGCCTCTAGCATTTTATAAGCGGTGTCTTCGCCCCCTGTTAAAATGGCAAACTTGATGCTTTCATCTTTTAAAAGATGCTCGCTAATATCGCTCCCTTTAGAGGGCAAGTAAATGAGCACATCTCTAGGCACGCCCGCATCCCAAAAGCACTCACAAAGCTTATAACCCGTTACGCTAGACAAACTTGAGGGTTTGTAAATCACCCGATTGCCAGCGGCTAGGGGGGCAGCGATAGTGCCTACAGAAATGCCCACAGGGAAATTCCATGGGGCGATGACCACACCCACGCCTTTGGGGGCGAATTTCGTTTTTTTATTCTGCTCTTGTAACACCCTTAAGCTGTAAGGGTAAAACTCTAAAAAGTCAATGGCTTCGCTCACTTCAGCGTCCGTTTCAGCGAAAGTCTTACCCACTTCTAAAGCCGAAATCCCTACAAAATCGCCTCGCCTTTCTCTAAAAAGCTGGGCGGTTTGACTCATTAAGGCGTGGATTTCTGTAAAGCTTTTTTGACTGAAACGGCTCTTATCGCTTTTAGCCACTTCTAGGGCTTTTAAAATCGCTCCCTTATCCGCTAAATGCACGCTAGCGATTTTTCTATGATGGATTTTATCAAAGACTTCTAAAGGGGTTAAATTAGGATCTTCAAACCTCCCATCCATTTCTGGGTAAAGCTCTAAAATAGGAGCGTTATGCATTTTTTCACGCACTTTTTTAGCCCATTCTCGGTTGGCTTTTAAAATAAAATCGGTATCGCTTTCGTTTTTAAAGGAGTGGTTTGGGTAGGTGGTATGCCCGCTTTGTTTGGCGTTTCTATCTTGAGTCCTGTGGGTGGCATTGTCTAAAGTAGCGATTCCTTTAAGGCTGTTTAAAAAGCGTTGCTCTTGGTCTTTCCATTCGCTCGTGCCTACTTTGAGGTTAAAGAAAGCCTTCATGAAATTATCGCTTGAGGTGTTTTCATCTAATCTCCTCACCAAGTAAGCGATCGCATTGTTAAAATGCGCTTCATCGCACACCGGCGCATAAAGAATGAGTTTGTGCATCTCTTTTAGTTCCTGGCTCGCTTGCAAGCTCATGCCCTCTAGCATTTCAAAGCTAAAATGCTCTAACACAACAGGGTCATTAAGGGCATGGATGTGCGTATAAACATAAGCGATTTCAAAAATATTATGGCTTGCTGCGCCAATATGAATGTATTTATAATTATCGCCCTCTAAAACAAAATCCAGCATTTTATTGTAATTAGAATCGGTGTCTTGCTTATTAGAAAATGTGGGTAACGCCCAGTCTTTCATGGAAGCGATAGTCTCTTCGCTCTCCATGTTCGCTCCCTTAACAAAGCGGATTTTAATGGGCTTTAACCCTTTTAAAACCCTTTCTTTAGAAAAAGCGTGCAGTTTTTTCAAATATTCATAAGAATCAGGGATATAAGCTTGCAGCACAATGCCAGCGTTCAAATCAAATTTAGCGATAGACTCCATAAAAGACTCCACCGTAAGCTCTAAATCCCTAAACTCCTCCATATCCAAATTAATAAATTTAGGCATGCCTTGCTTTTTTTCTTCTTCTAAAGCTAGGGCATAAAGAGCGTCTAAGCGTTTGACGATCTCTTTTTTAGAATATTCAAAATCAAGGATATTGATTTGAGAAAAAATCGTTGTGATTTTAATGGAAATGTATTGAATGTAGTTGGATTTTAGGGCTTGAGAGTATTTTTCAAAACGCGCATTAGCTTCTTCTTCGCCTAAAACCTCTTCGCCAATAAAATTCACATTCAAAATGATTTTTTCATTTTTTCTTTTTAAAATCCGCTCTTTTAATTGGCTCTCTTCTTGATCCAAGACCATCGCTTTCGTGTCGCTTCTGATTTTATTGACAAAGAAAGGCACGCTCATATCAGGGAGCATTTTCCCAAAGCTCAAAAACCCCATTAAAAGCAATTTTTCAAACGGAGAAAAAATCTCACGGCTTTTGTATTTGTCTAAAACATGCTCAATCATTTCAAAGCGGGCTTTATTATCCAGGCATCTAAAACTCCGATCCATAAGTTCTATGAGCATGACTTTGTTTTCAGGGTTATTTAAAAGCTTTTGCATTTTAGAGTGGAACGCTTTTTCTTGCTCGCTCAAATGGTTACTGATACTATCTTGCAGTTTTTTGGCTAATTCTAATGAATCGTCAATGATTTTTTGCATGAGCTTACCTTTTATTTAAGAATTTGGCTTGATTGTAGCATGTTTTAAGCGGGTTTTTAAGCGGTCATTTTTAATAATGATTTTTAATTTGTGGTTGTTTTTATACTAAATGAATTTAATTATTAAAATTGATTTTTTTAAAAGTGGTAATTATTTACCTCTTAAGACAAAAATTAGAGGAATTTTTTATCGTTTAAAAAGTTCGTTTACTTTTCGTTTAAAAATGAATTTTATCATTCTCGCCGTGTAATTTAAAATTTAGCTTATTCAATTAAACGATTTTAAATTAAACGGATTTACAAAACAAAGGATATAAAATGAAAACAATTAAAAATGGTATTATGATTGGCACACTCGGTGCGTTGTTATTGAGCGGTTGTTCTAGCTTTGATACTCAGCGCTTTGCTTGTCTTCCTAAAGACCATTCTCTAAAAGACGCTTCTACAAAAAAAGAAGTGCAATACACGCCTAAGGGCTTTTTTGACCCTTATTCTTCTAGTTTAAACCACTGGGATTCTACATTCTAGGGGTTTATAAGGAGGGGGCAAAAAGGGGGGGGGATAATAAAGCTCATTTTAAGTTTTCTCAAATTACAATAGCAATCTTTTTTGATATTAAGATAAAAGGAGATATTCTGATGAGTGGCGTTCATATTGTAGAAAATACGAATACAGAAAAAAATACGAATATTTCAAGAACAACTGCTTCCACCCCCTCCCAATAATGAAGAACCTTTAAATAATGAAGAGCTTTTAAAATCTCTTAAAGATCTTGAAGATCGCTTTAAAAAATTAGAAGTCCAATTAGAAGACCTTGAACCCCTTATCAAAATCTCTCGTTGCATAGGCTCTTTTTTAGAAAATCCTCTAACGACACCCAAGAAAATTCAAAAGACTCTCAAAGAAAAGAGGAAGCGCTTAAAGGAGTTAAAGAAGAAATCAACAAATTAAAAGAAGAAAACACCGCACTAACTATAGATAAAGATAATCTAACTAAAGCAAACGCCGATCTGACTGACAAAAATAAAGCTCTAACCACAGAAAAAGACAATCTCAATACAGATCTATCAAAGATAAAAAATCAAGTGATCCAAGCGAACCAAGAAAAAGACAAGTTAGAGCAAAAATACGCTCCATACGAAAAATTAGAAAAACTCTATGAAGTCTTTTTGGAAGTCAAAGGGTGCTTGAATTTTGGGTTTGTGAAAGAAACCCATAGCGCAATGGATTTGATCGCATCGGTTCTTAGCGACAGCAAATACTATTTAGAAAGCCTTTATAACAAAGCGAGCCAAGAATTAAGCGATAAGAGAAGCGATAAAGGCGAAAAATTAGCTGAATTGTTTGATTTGCTTTTTGAATATGTTAAGGATAATAAATTTGAGCGTTTGAAAGAGCCAAGCGCTTATGACTCTACATGCAAAAAGCTATACTCAGAGCAAAACACTTCTGGCAAGATGCAAAGAGTGGTCTTAATAGGCTACACATACGACAAAAAAACAACCTATTACACTATCGTGGATATGGGATCATAAAATGGGAACATTCATTGAAAAATGCTTGGGATTCTATCAAGTGAGACAAGTGAGAGAAGAATTAGAAGCTCGCATCAGTGAGTTAGAAGATGAAAACGAAAATCTAACTGATGAAAACACACGCTTATTAGCATCAAAAGAATGGCCGACTAAAGAAAATGCCGAATTGTTAAGAGAAAAAGATAATCTAGTTAAAGCAAACGCCGAGTTAAAAAGAGAAAACGACAAGCTCAACCACCAAATTATCGCACTCACTAAAGAGCAAGATAGCCTAAAATACGAGCGAGCACAATTGCAAGATGCGCATGGGTTTTTAAAAGAATTATGCGCTAATTCAGAAAAAGACAACCAACGCCTAGCCGACAAGCTCAAAAAGTTAGAAAGCGCTCAAAAAAATTTAGCAAACTCTAGCAATCAGTTATTACAGGCTAGAGAAAAAATAACCAAAGAAAAAATAGAGTTGGAGCGAAAAATGGCGCTCCTGAAGAGCTTAGAAGCCACAGACAAAAGTGAGCTGGATTTGTAAAACAGGCGTTTTAAAAGCGCGATAGAGGATTTAAAGCGCCAAAACAGAAAATCAGAAGAATAGAATATAGCGCTCAAAGAGAGGGTTGATGGCTTGAAAGAGCAACCCTCAAAACAACCAAAACCACAATAAAGGAGAAATTTATGGTAACACCCTTAAAAAGTTTAAGACTGCCTATTGGCCACCCGTTAGTAGAGATTTTGTGCAAGCTGTCTTTAAAAGATAAAGCCGCATTCAATGAAAAAAGTCCGATTCATTTCAAAAAAGAAGTGTCAGAAGAAGATAAAATCAAATTCAAGCAAGCAATGAGAGTGCTTCATGCGATTGTCAATAATGAGGCTTCTTTAAGGTATCTTTCTGATGAGAATCAAAGATTCATAGACAATTTAGCGCAAGCTGAAAAGATCACTAATGAGCTTGTAGGAAAAACCTTAGAAATCGTTTCTTATAGCGATGTGGATGTGGATTTTGAAGCGTTTAAAAAGGTGATGCTCAATGTGGATGAAATAGCGGTAGGCCTAGAGTTATAGTCAAAGCCAATTGCTTGATTTAGATGGAGGGTATTGTGATTTATGGGTGCCTAGCTCGTCTAAAGAAAGCGTAACCTTTAGGTTTGATAATTTACCCAAAGACCATAATGGCAAAGAAGAGAATTTCTATGCCCGTTCAAGTTTGAAAGATTTAAAAAGGGATGGTTTTGTCGCTATTGACTTTGGGACTAAAGCGCGACTGCAATCTATATGAATAAGAACGGAAGATGCTGCTTGCTCTCTATTAGTGGGGATGTAGATGCAGTGGGCTTAGAAAAGTATGAAAACCCCACGATAGTAGAGTTCAGAAACAAAGAAAAGTTTCTTAAAGATTACAACGCTTTAGATCACCGCCCTTTCACAAAACATAATGATATGGAAGTGGTGCATGAAGCCCAGAAGTATTTTACAGACGCTAAGGGTAATGATTTGTATCGGTTTTTTTCTAAATTGAAGCAATGGGCTGGAGCGGATGAAAAACAGAATTTTAGGGATTTATTTGAGGATTTTTCTTTAGAAAGCTTTGCTCACTGCACGGATTTTAACCCCATAGAAATCTATTCTTACTATATTGGCCGCTGCATCAACAACATGCATAATGGCGTGTTTTTGAAATACTTTTTATCCTATCCTATCAAGTATGAAAAGTCTCAGACTGAAAAAATCAGAGAGAGTTTTGAAAAAGGCTTGAGAAAATCCTTACCCAGGCATGTTTTTGACGATGAAAAAACAGCTAAAAATTTCAAAGTGGAATTAAGAGCGAGCGAGCCTTGCGCGTATGCCATTAGCGCTTTAAAAAGCTATGGGTTTGATAAATCAGCAAAATTAGACAAGCCCATTTATTACGGGGTGTTTGATTTTGGGGGTGGGACGACGGATTTTAACTTTGGCAAATGGGAAAAAAGCACTAACCCTAAATTCGCTTACAAAATGACGCATTTCAGCAGTGGAGGGGATAAGTATTTAGGCGGTGAAAATTTATTGGAATTGTTGGCTTTTGAAACGTATGCCCAAAATTTTCAAACGCTAAAAGAAAAAGACATTGTCATCGCTAAGCCCAACTATGACGGGATCAATGAGCAACGCTTTGGATCTTTTATGAAAAATCCAGAGAAGAGCACTTGAATTTGCAAACGATTGCTTCTACATTGCGCGGCTTTTTAGAAAATTTAGACGCTCATATCATAGAAGCGATAGAAGAAAATGAAGAGTTTGAGATAAAAGGCTTTGAAAAGGGTTCTAAAATCACGCTGTTTGATAGGAATGGGAAAGAAGTAGAAGAAATCGAACTCAAAATTGATTGCAAAGAGCTTTTAGAGCTTTTAAAAAGCAAGATAGATGATGGCGTTGCCAACTTCTTTGCAGGATTTTCTAAAGTGATGGCTGAAAATATTGACAATCAGTGTCGGGCGTTTCATATTTTCTTAGGAGGGAATGCGAGCAAATCGGTGCTGGTCAAACAAGCGTTTGAAAACGCCAAAGAAAAGCAGCTAAAAGCTTACAAGCAAATGGCTTCTAAAGATGATTTTGCATTCATTCTTTATGAGTCGCTAGGCACAGAAGCGTCAGACAAACAGATTTTAGAACTTACAGGAAAAGATGCTTTTGAGGTTTGGGGGAGACAAGTGAAGCCCACTTGCAAAACCGGTGTGGCTTTTGGGCTTTTAGAGAGCAGGAACAAAGCAGGCGGGATTGAAATGCCCTCTATAGATGCCAACCCTGTGTTTAAATACGATTTGGGCGTTGAAAAAGAAGGGAAATTCCACGCTAAAATCGGTCGGGATTCTCTAAAGCCTAATGAATACCAGATTTTCCAAACTAAAGAAGAATGGGGAGGCTTTGATGGGTTAGAGATACGCTACAGCGATAAAGCTCTAGCCAACACCAACAATTTGAAAAGCACTTTCAACGAGTTTGATGAAGCCGTGCAAGAACAAATCGCATGGCTTAAAGAGAGGATTAGGGTTTTAGAAGAAGATTATTAAGGATAGTTTATGGCTGAATGGAAAACGGACACCGAAGAAGTCAAACAAATCGTTAAAAAATGCAGGGATTTTAAAGGATCCTTGCAAGAAGAAAAATGCGCTCAATTTATCAAAAACCTTGATGGATACGCGCGAGAAATCCTGTTAAAGCGCAGAAAAATTGAACTCAAGTTGCAAGGCGATATAGAAAAATTAAGAAAAGCCAAAAGGAATGAAGAGGGCGCTAAATATGTTTTAAGAGGCTTGCAAGTTGGTTCTCTTTTATCGTTTATTTTTCCTCCTGTCAGAATTGCTGCTACGGAAGCAATTACAGCCGCTGAAATGGTTTTAAAATTTATGAAAGAAAACACAGAAAAATAGGGAAAAAATGTAAGATTACTAGAACAAGCGCTTGAAATCTACTCTACTCAAGCCAGAGCGAGCAAGGAACTTGTGGAGGGAGCTTGGGAGAGCGTTAAAAAGGCGTTGAACTTTTATACCGATAAACACCAGGATTTTATCAAGAGCTTGAACTATGTGCGTGAAGCGATAGATAACCAATACAATATCGTGCCCCCAGAAATTTTGAACGAGGGCGATTTTGAAAGCCCTACGATTGTTTATAACCCTAAAAAAAGCGTTTTTAATGAACGCTTGAAAGATTTAAGGGAAGATTTTAGCCTTTCTTTATACGCTGATTTGAAAGACAGAATCAACGCTTCTTCTAAGTCAGATCGCGCTAAAGCGCCTAAAGAGCAAGAACTAGATTTGATGAGCGGCGCGTATTCTTTTGATGAGAGCTTTTCGTTAGCCAAAAAGGATTACGCTAAAAATTTTAAGGAAGCTTTAAAAGATTTTGCAGAAAAAATCAAAAAATCCCCCAACGATTTGAACGCTATGAACGAAGCCTTTAACCATTTAAAAACAGAGTTAGAAAGAGTTAGCGATGATGAGCGCTTTAAAAATTTAAGGGAAGATTTTAGCTTTTCTTTATACGCCGATTTGAAAGATAAAATCCATCATAACGCTTTGTCTGACGATGAATTAGATCGCATCATAGCTTTTAGAGGGCAAGAATTTGAAAAGAATTTAGAGGATTTGATGCCGAGTTCTTTAGGCGTTCATTCTTATGATGAGAGCTTGAATTTAGCCAAAAAGCATTGCGTTAAAAATTGCAAGAAAGCTTTACAAGATTTTACAGAAAAAATCAAAGAATCCCCTAATGATTTGAACGCCATGAACGAAACTTTTAATAATTTGGAAACAGAGTTAGAGCGCGCTACAGAAAATTTGAGCCAAAAAACAGCGCCCATCTTAGAGCGGTATGAAAATGATAAGCGCCATGCGTTGGGTTATGGCGAGTTTTTAAAAAAAGAAAAAGAGGGCTTTATTGTAGATGAGCAAAACCCCTATCCAGAAGAAGTCCGCTTTAATGAGTTGCGTTTAGCGGAGTTTGATAGCGTTTTTAGCGTCATTGTGCCTTTAGAGGATTTAGATAAACCTGCATGCGCTCATCATGCCCTAAAGGCTTTAGAAGCCGCGCTTAAAAATAGGGATTTGGGCTTTGATGCGACAGAGTTGGAACAGATCGCAAAAGGTTTCATTCCTAGGGGGTATTTGTGGCATTTTGATGCGAATGTTTTAGGGAATTTGGCGTTGGTGAGAGAAGGGTTATTATTAGGCGTGAAGCACACGAAAGGATACTTACTATGGAAACAATTCCTACAAACTCAGAACTGAATTGGGAATTTGTAGAGCCACTCAATGAAAAGGCGTTGAGTGGGTTAGAAGATCAATTAAAAATGGGGTTGAGCGATGCGTTTAAGGACTTTGTCAAGCGATCAAACTATGATTTTAGCCAATGGCGATCTTTTATGGTGGGCAATAAATCTTACACATTCAAACATGTTTTGAATTTCAATTTAGAGGGCAAGGGCTTATTGATTGATTTCATGCAGAGTTTAAAAGAATGGTTAGATCCTGAAGAAATCATCTTTGCTAATGACGGGTATGGGGTATTATCTTTTGAATACGGCTAGTGGTGTGGTGCTGTTTTTAGACACTGATGATGGCTCAAAACATGCGCTGTTGCACCTTAAAATGTTTTTAAAAAAACTAGAATCAAGGGGTTAGAATGTTTTCTCATAAAGTTTATTTGGAGAGTTGCACTCTTGAATTAAGAAAGATTTGCGATGATTTTGCAGAAAATGCCATGCAAGATGATTTAGGGCAGAAAATCAGAGATGAGGTGTTAGAGGATATGCTAAAAATCGCGCATGATTTAGAAAATTTAGAGCAAGATGCGCAATACCAAAGAAGAAGGATTGATGAGCAAATTGAAGAAGCCAAGAGTTTGATGAAGAGAATTGATAGGAATTTCCACTCACAGAGCGAGATTGATAAGCTTGTGCGTGAAGCTAAAGAGCATGAAAAAGAAGCCAACAGACGCTATGATGAATACTTAAAATCTAAGGATAAAGAATGATTGAAGTCAATATTTTGTTGCAAAAACTGGATGATGCCCTAGATAAAGTCGTCCATCAAAAAGAGCCAGAGAGTTTTCTCAAGCCGATCGTTTCAGAAATAGAGGAATATCAAAAGAGTGTCAGGCAAATCCAAGCGCAATTCACAGACGCACCGCAATTCAATGAAACGAAAGCTTACCCCCACTTTTTAAGCTGTGGTTTATTGGAAATTAAAGGCAAAAATGGCGCTAATATGGATTTTTGCTTGCCTAAAGTTTATCCTTTCCCCCCTAAAAGCTTGTATATAGAGCATGAAAAAGACGGGCAGTTTTTAAGAGAAATGCTCATGCGCTTGCTATCTAGCGCACCTTTAGTGCAATTAGAAGTGATCATGCGCTGAGCCTAGGGGGCATTTTCAATCTGGCGCGACGGCTTTTAAACAAGGACAATGATTTTATTTACCAGCAAAGGATTTTAACCGAAAGCGAGGAAATAAAAGAAGCCCTAAAGCATTTGTATGAATATTTAAAGGTCAATTTGCAAACAAAACTAGCCGGTTATAAAGATTTCGCGCATTATAATGAAAACAAAGAAGACCAATTGCCTTTAAAAGCGCTTTTTTTAAGCGGGGTAGATGCTTTGAGTAGCGATGCGCTTTATTATTTGGAAAAAATCATGCGTTTTGGCTCTAAAAATGGGGTTTTGAGCTTTGTCAATTTGGAGAGCGAAAAAAACAATCAATCCGCAGAAGATTTGAAACGCTATGCGGAGTTTTTTAAAGACAGGACAAGTTTTGAGCGCTTAAAATATCTTAATGCAGAAGTGATCAATGATCATGGTATCCAATCTAAGCACATGCAAGACTTCACTACTAGAATTAAAGCGTATTACGAGCAAAAGAAACAAGTTAAAAGGGAGTTGAAAGACTTACAAAGAGAACAAGAATTTTGGACCAAAAGCTCTCAGTTTAGAGTGTCTGTGCTGGTGGGGTGGGATATTAACCACAAAGAGGTGTGTTTTGAGATCGGTGAAGCGCAAAACCACACGCTCATTTGCGGGCGCAGTGGGAGCGGGAAATCCAATTTCTTGCATGTGTTGATCCAAAATTTGGCCTTCTATTATGCGCCTAATGAGATCCAACTCTTTTTGTTAGACTATAAAGAGGGAGTGGAATTTAACGCATACACAAATCCGACGATTTTAGAGCATGCGAGACTGGTGAGCGTGGCGAGTTCGGTAGGTTTTGGCGTTAGTTTTTTAAGCTGGCTTGATAAAGAAACGAAAAGAAGAGGCGAACTGTTCAAGCAGTTTAATGTGAAAGATTTGAGCGATTACCGAAAGCATGGCGAAATGCCCAGACTGATTGTGGTGATTGATGAATTTCAAGTGCTTTTTAGCGACAGCACCACTAAAGAAAAAGACAGAGTGGAAGCGTATTTAACCACCATCTCAAAAAAGACCGTAGCTATGGCGTGCATTTAATTTTAGCCACTCAAACCATGCGCGGCGCTGACAGCAATAAAAGCCTTATGGCTCAAATCGCCAACCGCATCGCTTTGCCTATGGATGCAAAAGACAGCGGGAGTATTTTGAGTGATGATGTGGCTTGTGAGCTTGTCAGGCCAGAAGGCATTTTTAATAACAATGGGGGGCATCAAAAATACCACACCAAGATGAGTATCCCTAAAGCCCCTGATAATTTCACGCTTTTTATCAAAAAAATCCATAAAGAATTTAACCAAAGAAATCTCGCACCCATAGAGCATAAAATCTATAATGGCGAAACGGCTTTAGAAATGCCCAACACCCTTAAGGCTAATGAAACGCGTTTGCATCTGGGCAAAGAAGTGGATTATGAGCAAAAGGACTTGATAGTTGAGTTTGAAAGTAACGAATCGCACTTGTTGGTGGTGAGCCAAGATTTGAACGCTCGCATCGCCTTGATGAAGCTCTTCGCTCAAAATTTCAAGGCTGCCAACAAAGAGTTGCTCTTTTATAACGCTGAAAAACGCCTTGTGAGAGAACTTGATGAGTTGAAAAAACACCACATCACGCCCATGCAAAGCCCTCTAGGGAGCGTTCTAGACACCGCCATGAGCCCTAATAGCGTGCTGATGATAGACAATTTAAACGAAGCCAAAGAGTTACACGACAAAATAGGGGTGGAAAAATTAAAATCGTTTTTAGAAAAAGCCACAGACAACGAGCAGTATTGCATCATCTTTGCGCATGACTTCAAACAAATTAATGCCAATTACAATCTTGACAAGTTAAAAGAATTGTTAAACAACCATTTCAAACAACGCTTGGCCTTTAAGTGTAATAGGGAAAACTTGAGCGTTCTCAAAAGCGAACAAAAGCTGCACGAACTCAACGCGCGCCTGATAAACGCCTCTAAAGACAGCCATACTGAATTCAAGCCCTTCAGCTTATAGGGTCAAAAAAAGGAGGAGATTAAAAAAGGGGGGGTTAAAAAGACTAAAGGAATTTAATCTTTTTGAAGCGCTTTTAAATCTTTTGCGTGATGGAACGAGCGATTTTTTCTCTTAAATGCAATAAGGGTTCTGAGCCTTTCGCTAAAGCTTTCACGCATAAATGAGAACTAGCGATTTCGCTCACTGCCCCATCCACCCCTTCGCTTTCTTCAATCCATTCTCGCACACCAGAAAGCTCTATGGGGCAATTGACAAGCACCAAATTCAAATAATGCGTATAGCCATCAAACATGCACATGTTATTTAAGTCGGTGGTTTTGGGATCTAAAATCGTGTTGTCATAATAGATGGGTTTCTCATCTTGTAGAATAGAGATTTTTGTGTGCAAGCGGTTGAATTGGAACAACTCATTGCGCGCTACTCGCCCTGCGACAATGATTTCACTATAGAGCAATTGAGAGCTAGAGCACAAAGAAATCGTGGTGTTGCCCTTAAAATGCGCGTTTTCAAAGGGGATTAACGGGAAAGGCGCAAAGTCTAAAAAAGCGTTTTCCCCCACAACAATATGCATGTCTCTGCTGGCAAACCCGTCTTCAGTGTTATGGATTTTTTCAAAGGATTGCGAAGTGATCCTTAGCTTGCAATTTGGACCGATGTTTAATTGCATATCTTGCGCATCGCCCCTCATCATGCCAGGGCTTACCGCTAAAAGCATGATTTCAGCTAAATCGTCTTTAGGGTAAAAGGGCGCCATGAGCTTAAAGGGGGGCGTGAAAAAATTGTCTTCAATCACGCACCGCCCGTCAGCCCCCATTTTGGTTTTTAACCTGAGCTTGGATTCTTGAGCGTAAGTGTTCATCAATCTTCCAATAAAGCGTTGCGCTTGATCCAAGCGATCACATCGTCTAAACCTTCTTTAGCGCGGATATTCGTAAAAATAAAGGGCTTTTCGCCGCGCATTTTTTTAGAATCCCTTTCCATGACTTTCAAGTCCGCTCCCACATAGGGGGCTAAGTCAATCTTATTGATGACAAGCAAGTCTGAGCGCGTGATTCCTGGCCCGCCTTTCCTGGGGATTTTATCGCCCTCAGCCACATCAATCACAAAAATCGTAAAATCCGCTAACTCTGGGTTAAAAGTCGCCGAAAGGTTGTCGCCTCCGCTTTCAATCAAAAGCAATTCCAAATTAGGGAAACGGCCATGCATTTCTTCTACCGCTTCTAAGTTCATAGAAGCGTCTTCTCTAATAGCTGTGTGCGGACAGCCTCCTGTTTCTACGCCAATGATCCTCTCTCGTGGCATCACCGAATTTTTACACATAAACTCTGCGTCTTCTTTAGTGTAAATATCATTAGTGATGACCGCCATGTCATAATCTTTTGACATGTGGCGCGTCAAAGCTTCAATCAAGGCGGTTTTACCGCTTCCTACAGGACCACAAACTCCAATTTTTACCATAAAATTCCTTTCAATTTGAGATTAAAATTCAAGACATATAAAGGCGCGAGTATAAACTCTCATGCTGCATCGCCTTAATGTCGTTTTGAACGCTTGCTGCGCACAAGTGGCTTTCGTCTAATTCTAGGGTTTTTTCTATGAGCTGGTTAAAAGGGCTTTGCAAGCTCAATAAGATTTTTTGCCCGTCGTTTTGAGATAGTGGGACGCTTTTAACGCAGTTGATCACCATGTTAGAAGTTTGCGCATAAAGATAATGCCTTAAAGCCTTTTTCAATTCAATATCCAAACTCGCCGCAAAAACGCCATAGCTAGTGGCATGGGTGGGATCTTTGGTTTTTTGAGCGTAAGCGTTAAAAAATTCGCCCATGTTTAATTCGTTCATGGCTTGTAAGGTTTTAATGAAACGATTGCCCAGCTTTTGGTTGGCTAATCGTAATTCCATGGGGCTTGTGGATAGCGTAATGATTTCTTCAACCCCTAAGATCTTTTTTAAATCTTGTTGGAGGGCGCTTTCATAGGTTAATTTCAAGCTCAGCATTTCCGTATAAAGGAACTGGCTAGAGAGATTGGCTTTTAAATACTCTAAAGCGCTTTCTTTATGGGTAACCTTTTTTTGCTGGATGTAAGTTTCTAGCCCAAAAGAATGCGTGTAAGAGCCAATGGGGAACACCGCATCATTGACTTGCAAAATCAGAAATTCATTATCCACATGAGCATTGTCGTCTGTCTTTGGAGTTTTTGGGGGCATACCCACGCTTTTTTTAGTGCTTTTCACGCTTTTTCCTTTATCCATCTGTTATTTTCTATTTCATGACCACTTTAAAATCGCTCGCTAGTGAGACCTTAAAATTAGGCTCACTATGGGGCATGCTCACGGTTAAGCGATCTTTGGAATCCAGTTTTGAACTTAAAACACGATTTTGAACCCCTAGCTTTTCTAATAAGGCTAGTGTGGGCTTTTCAAATGGTGTTTTAAATTCAAATTGAGAATCGCCATAGTATAAAGCCGCATGGCGGTTTCCTATTTCATAGCATATTTTAGCTACTTCTGCCACGCTCTTAGCTTGGATGTGAATGACTTCAGAATCCAAGATATTAACGGCGATAATTTCCTTCTCTTCTTTAAATAAAATATCCCCTTGAGAGAGACCCAACTTGGGAGCGTCTTTAAGGCGTATGGCTATGTCTTTGCCTTGCCTGGTTTTAAAACGAGCGATTTTTTTCCTCGTTTCAAACCATCCCAAATCCACATAATCCACGCTGAAATCCAAGGGGTTTAAATCCCTTAGATTGCCCATTAAACGCTCTATGATCATCTCACACCCAATGTTGGATAAAGAGTAACCAAGCAGGAATCCAAGCGGTTAAAATACCCTCAATGATAGCAAGCCATGGAGTGAATTTCCCTAAAGGGATTTTTAAGATGTTTTCAATGAAAGCGGTAAGCCACAAAACACCCCAAGCCAACCAAATGATCGCCCACCAATCGCCTTCAGTGATGCCTAACACTTTGTGGTCATCAAGCATATCGCTATAGTGGGATAAAATCGCAGCAGGAACAGTGTTGATCGCTACGAATAAGCTATACCAAGAGTAGGGCCTCCAATCCAAACCAAAAGTGTGGTTGATGGCCGCATACAAGTAGGTAAAACCGAACAATAACCCAGTTGCTGGCCCATAGAAATTAGTCAAATGGTGCGATACTTGAGCAATATCTTCTGCACCTTCTACAGGGGCTGTAGGGTTGAGCGCAGAATAAGTGATGACAACCACATTACAAATAATGGAAAGCCCACCCACAAAAAAGTTCATCACCGCAGTGCTTTTAGGATCGACTTTGGTTAATCCGCAAATCCCGTTGCTGATTAAAACAATCCCAACATATAACAATACAAGTCCTAGCATTGCCTTATCCTTCCAAAACAAAATTTTTACAACAAACGCACCTTACGAATAACTTTTGTTGCTTGAGCTAATCATAAAGAAAAATAGTAAATTGACAAAAAATAAAAACAAAAAAAGCCCCCAATTTTTTGATAAACAAAAAATCAGAGAGCTAAAAAATAAGGATTTAAGGAGCGTTCGCTCCTAAAGATCCTAGAAAATGCTAAAGAGTTGCGCCAAGCTCACTTTATTGGCTGGTTTAGAAGTTACTTCTTTGCCATCCACAAACACATGGTAAGTTTCAGGATTGACTTCAATGTGAGCGGTAGTGTCGTTGAATTGCATGTCTTTTTTAGTGATGTTTCTGCAATTTTTTACCGGTAACACTTGTCTTTCAAGCCCTAATTCTTCTTTAATGCCTTTGTCATAAGCCGCTTGAGACACAAAAGTGATGTTTGCATCGTATTTGGCTTTACCATGATGAGCGAACATTTCTCTGTAATAAACTGGTTGTGGTGTAGGGATAGAAGCGTTCGCATCGCCCATTTGACTCAACGCAATGAATCCGCCTTTGATGATCATGTTGGGTTTCACGCCAAAGAATGCTGGACTCCACAATACCAAGTCAGCCACTTTGCCCACTTCTACAGAACCTACATACTCGCTAATCCCATGAGCGATCGCTGGGTTAATGGTGTATTTAGACAAGTAGCGTTTGATCCTGAAGTTGTCGTTATCGCCTTTTTCTTCTTTCAAGCGGCCAAATTCTTTTTTGTTTTTGTCAGCTGTTTGCCAAGTTCTAGTGATAACTTCACCCACACGGCCCATAGCTTGAGAGTCAGAACTAGTGATTGAGAAAATCCCCATGTCATGCAAAGTGTCTTCAGCCGCAATGGTTTGAGGGCGGATCCTTGAATCAGCGAACTGAACATCTTCTTTAATGCTTTTATCCAAGTGGTGGCACACCATAAGCATGTCCATGTGCTCTGCTTCTGTATTCACGGTGAAAGGGATAGTGGGGTTAGTGGAAGCGGGAAGAATGTTGTGTTCACCGGCTACTTTAATAATATCAGGAGCGTGTCCGCCGCCAGCGCCTTCAGTGTGGAAAGTGTGCATAGTGCGCCCAGCAATGGCTGCCCATAGTGTCTTCTACACAACCAGCTTCATTCAAAGTGTCTGTGTGGATAGCGACTTGCACATCGTATTTGTCCGCAACATCTAACGCATGATTGATTGCAGAAGGAGTGGTGCCCCAGTCTTCGTGGATTTTAAAGCCAATCGCACCGGCTTCAATTTGATCGGCTAAGCTCGCATCGTTAGAAGCGTTACCTTTAGCTAAGAAACCTAAATTCATAGAATACTCTTCAGCCGCTCTGAGCATCCATTTTAAATTTCTTCTGCCTGGAGTGATAGTAGTCGCATTAGTGCCATCAGCAGGGCCAGTTCCGCCACCAATCATGGTTGTTACACCGCTTGCAAAAGCTGTAGGGATTTGTTGGGGTGAAATGAAGTGGATGTGTGTGTCAATACCACCAGCCGTTACGATCAAACCTTCACCGGCTAAGGCTTCAGTAGCAGGACCCACGCTAAGATTGTTTTTAACGCCATCTTGCATGTCTTTGTTACCGCCTTTACCAATGCCAGCGATTTTGCCATCTTTAATACCAATATCCGCTTTATAAATACCGGTGTAATCCACGATTAAAGCGTTAGTGATGATCAAATCCAGTTCTTCTTTGCTAGGGTTGTTGGATTGGCTCATGCCTTCTCTTAGGGTTTTACCGCCACCGAATTTAAGCTCTTCGCCATAAATGGTGTAGTCATGTTCCACTTCAGCGATCAAATCTGTATCGCCCAATCTCACTTTATCGCCTGTAGTAGGGCCATACATAGAAACATATTCTTTTCTGCTAATCTTTTTCATTTCTTACTCCTTAATTGTTTTTACATAGTTGTCATCGCTTTTAGCGCCATGAAAACCACGCTCTTTAGCTCTGTGTAAAGCAATTTTTTTGCTTTCGTTGTCTGCTTGCCTATCAACCAATGCGTTAAATCCAAAGATTCTTCTGTTACCGCCAATGTCAATCAATTCTACGGATTTTTCTTCGCCAGGTTCAAACCTTACCGCTGTCCCACTCGCAATGTCTAAGCGTTTGCCGAAAGTTTTTTCTCTGTCAAAGTCTAAGCATCTGTTCACTTCAAAGAAATGGAAGTGTGAGCCGATTTGAACCGGTCTGTCGCCAACATTTTTAACTTTCACGCTAACGGCTTTTTTGCCTTCGTTGATAGTGATGTCTTCATTTTTTAAGAACAACTCACCAGGAACTAATTTACCATTAGCCTCAATAGGGGTATGCACGGTTACGAGTTTGGTCCCATCAGGAAACATCGCTTCAATACCCACTTCATGGATCATGCTTGCCACACCATCCATCACATCATCAGGTTTTAAAAGAGTGCGCCCTTCTTGCATCAGTTCAGCCGCACTTTTTTTACCAGCTCTCGCTTCTTCCATAATATGGGCACTAATCAAAGCTACTGCTTCCACATAGTTAAGCTTAATGCCTTTTTCTTTGCGTTTCCTAGCTAATTCTCCAGCATAGTGGAGCATCAACCTTATCTAACTCTTTTGGGGTGAGTTTCATCTCATTCTCCTATTTATTCTTAAAGTGTTTTTCCTTGAAGACATAACGAAATCAAGGTTGGATGTAATTGTAGCAATGTTTTGATTTACTAAGATTAACAGAAGCGTTCATTAACTAATTATTATTTAAAATGAATTAGTGTTATAGCTTTGAAGCACCATAAAAGCGTTATTTGTAAGCGCGTTTAATACCCTTTAGAATCATGATAAAGATCAAAAACCCACAAAAAAACAAGAATTAATGAGAATTAAGATTGGAGTAATAATGGTGGCCACGACTGGACTTGAACCAGCGGCCACTACCATGTCAAGGTAGTGCTCTACCAACTGAGCTACGCGACCCTTTATTTTAGAAAGGGTAATTATGCCTTAATTTTGTTTTGTTTTTGCTTAAAAAAGAATTGTCTTAACAATAAAACGCCCACGCCCACATCTATCATGACATCAGCGAAATTAAAAATGGCAAAATCAAAGCCATAATGATAATACACATAATCCACCACGCCCCCATGCACAAACCGGTCTAAAACATTAGAAACCCCAGCGCCAAACACCATGCCAAACTCTATCGCATGGTTTTGAAAAAGCTCCTTTTGGCGCATTAAAAAGATAAAAAGCCCTAAAATCAAAAGGATTTGCAAGTATTTCAAACCCCCTTCTAAAAAACTGAGCAAGGAAAACGCCACGCCTCTATTGAACACTAAAACAATATCTATAACCAAACTTTCATAGCGAAACCCCTCTAAAATAGCGTATTTAATCGCTTGATCCACACCAAAAATAAGAAAAAAAACCCCTATAAAAATCAACAGGCTTTTTTTTGTGGTTTTTAGCACAAATGCCCTTCAAAAAACTCTTTTAATTCTTGCATTTTGGATTCTAAAAGTTTTTCATCTTTAGCTTCTAAGAGGATTCGTAATTTGTTTTCAGTGCCGCTATAGCGGATCAAATGGCGGATTTCTAGCTTGTCTAATTCTTTTAAAAGGGTGCTATAACCTTTCAAGCTTTCTAAAGGAAGCTTTTTTTGGATATTCAAATTTATTAGGCTTTGGGGGTATAGTTCAAAGGGGTTTAGCGCAACAGAGCTTACAAGCTTACTTTCTAACACTAACGCGCTCACTTGCAAAGCGCACACCAAGCCATCGCCTGTTTTAGCGTAATCGCTAAAAATAATATGCCCGCTTTGCTCGCCTCCAAAATTGGCCTTATTCAATTGCATGCATTCGCTCACAAACTTATCCCCAATCGCACAATGCTTCAATTCTAAATCTTGGGATTTTAAGTATTCTTTAAGGGCTAAATTGCTCATGCTCGTGGCGACAATTGCTTGAGAAGAAAGGGCGTTTTTAGATTTTTGATAAACCCCTAACACCCCTAAAAGCTTATCCCCATGCACGATATTCCCTAAATTATCCACCACCACCAGCCTGTCAGCATCGCCATCAAAAGCAAAGCCCAGATCCGCGCGGTATTTTTTCACTTCCTGGCTCAACTGGTTAGGGTGTAAAGCCCCGCATTGCTCATTAATATTGCACCCATTAGGCTCATCATTAATCACTAAAACATCAGCCCCAAGCTCGCTAAAAACTACCGGAGCCACCTTATAAGCCGCGCCATTAGCCGTATCTAGCACAATCCTTAAACTCTGTAAATTCAAATGTTTGGGGAAAGAGTGTTTTAAATGCACGATATAGCGCCCTATGACATCATCTATCCTTTTAGCGCTACCGACGCTCTCGCCCACTTTATAGCTAGAATGCAGTAATTCTTCATCATGAAAGATTTCTTCAATCGCTTTTTCTTCTTCTTCTTTAAGCTTATAACCATAAGAATTGAAAAACTTAATACCATTATCTTCAAAAGGGTTGTGGCTCGCGCTTATCATAATACCCGCATCACAGCGCATGTCTTCGGTTAAAAACGCAATCGCAGGGGTGGGCATAGGCCCTATTTGAATCACATTATAGCCTATGGAAGTTAAAGCGCTCACTAAAGCGTTTTCTACCATATAGCCGCTTTTTCTAGTGTCTTTACCAATTAAAATTTTATTCGTTTTAGAATGTTTTTTAAAATACAATCCGGCCGCAATGCCCAAACGCATCACAAACATGGGGGTGAGTTTCACCCCTGCTTTACCCCTCACGCCATCAGTCCCAAAAATTTTCATCGTTATAAAATACCTTTTAAACTATTTTTAATCAATTTTTAGATAGGATTATGCCAAATTTTATATTACAAAGGGATTAAAACAAGGCTATGGCAAATCATAAGTCCGCAGAAAAGCGAATCAGACAGACCATTAAAAGAACCGAACGCAACAGGTTCTATAAAACTAAAGTTAAAAATATCATTAAGGCCGTGCGTGAAGCGGTCGCTGTCAATGATGTAGCAAAAGCTCAAGAGCGTTTGAAAATCGCTAATAAAGAGTTGCATAAATTTGTCAGCAAGGGGATTTTAAAGAAAAACACCGCTTCTAGGAAAGTTTCAAGGCTTAACGCTTCAGTGAAAAAAATCGCTCTCGCTTAGTTTTGGGGCGTTTTTGACTTCTTTAAGCTCAATAATGGATTTTTATTATTGGGCTTCTTTTTGCGTTTTTTAGATTGTTGCATCTTTTATTCACATCTTTTTATAGGTAGTCTTGCATGTCTATTCTAGCTGAAAAGCTTTCTTCCATTCTCAAGCGATACGACGAACTCACAGCACTGCTTTCTAGCACTGAAGTGGTTAGCGATATTAAAAAACTCACCGAATTGAGCAAAGAGCAAAGCTCCATTGAAGAAATCTCTGTAGCGAGTAAAGAGTATTTGAGCGTTTTAGAGAATATCAAAGAAAATAAAGAGCTTTTAGAGGACAAGGAATTGAGCGAACTGGCTAAAGAAGAGCTAAAACTTTTAGAAACCAAAAAAAGCGATCTAGAAACCGCCATTAAGCAACTCCTTATCCCCAAAGATCCTAACGATGATAAAAACATTTATTTAGAGTTAAGGGCCGGCACGGGGGGCGATGAAGCGGGCATTTTTGTAGGGGATTTGTTTAAGGCGTATTGCCGTTATGCGGATTTGAAAAAATGGAAAGTAGAGATAGTGAGCTCTAGCGAAAACAGCGTAGGGGGCTATAAAGAAATCATCGCTTTGATTAAGGGTAAGGGCGTGTATTCAAGGCTCAAATTTGAAGCAGGCACGCATCGAGTCCAAAGAGTCCCTGAAACAGAATCTCAAGGGCGCATCCACACTTCCGCTATCACAGTAGCGATCATGCCTGAAGTGGATGATGTGGAAGTTTCTATCAACCCTAGCGATTTAAAGATTGAAGTGTTTCGCGCTGGCGGGCATGGGGGGCAATGCGTCAATACCACAGACTCTGCGGTGCGCATCACACACCTTCCCACTAATATCAGCGTGAGCATGCAAGATGAAAAATCCCAGCATAAAAACAAGGATAAAGCCCTAAAAATCCTAAAAGCGCGCCTTTATGAAAAACAAATTGAAGAGCAGCAACTCGCTAACGCCAAAGACCGAAAGGAGCAAGTGGGTAGTGGGGACAGGAGCGAAAGGATCCGCACTTATAATTACCCGCAAAACCGCTTGAGCGAACACCGAATCAATTTAACTCTGTATAGTTTAGAAGAAATCATGCTTTCAGGGAATTTAGATGAAGTGATTAACCCTTTAATCGCCCACGCCCAAAGCCAGTTTGAATAAGATTTTTACCCGACACGCCCAAAAGCGATAAAACACCCAAGCATTTTTTTAACCACCCACTCTTGCCAAAAACCCTAGCATGCTTTTTTCAAATTTTCGCCCCACAAAAACAGTGCAAGAGCTTCCGTAAAATCTAGTTAAATATAATTTTAAATTCTATATATATATATATATATATATATATATATATATATAAACACTTTTAAAAAATAAAAAGTTTTATTTAACCCATTCTTAACAAAAAATTCACTTTTTTATGATACAACTCCAAAGCTTAATATTTGTAAAAGCGGATTGTATTCTGCAGAAGCGAATGCATGAAGACAACTCTCAAATTTTGATAGCTCCCTATATTTTTGCACCATGCATGAATGCAATGAGAAAAGAAATTCTTAGGATTTCTCACATTAAGGAGTTTTAAATGAAAAAGGTTTTTTTAGGTATGGCGTTAGCCATTAGTGTTTCCATGGCAGAAAAAAGCGGTGCGTTTTTAGGGGGAGGGTTTCAATATTCTAATTTAGAAAACCAAAACACCACCCGCACCCCAGACGCTAACAATAACACCCCGATAGATACTTCAATGTTTTGCAGCAATCAAACAGCTCCAGCCCAAGAAACGCAGAGCGCTTCCAAACCGGACACTAAAGTCAATCCAAGTGCAATCTGGATGAAAAAATAAGGGAACAAGTCATGAAAAAGTCATTCAAAAAATTAGGCTTTGTTTCTTTAGCGACCAGTAGCGTGCTTTTAGGGAGCATGAACGCTACCGATTTAGAAACCTACGCAGCATTGCAAAAACTATCGCATGTTTTTGGTAATTATGCGGCAAAAAAACCGCTAGTAGCGAACCAACTCCATCAACCCCACCAGCTAAAGAGAAGCCAAGTTCAAGCGGTAGCGGTAGCACACCAAGTTCAAGTGGTAGTAGCGTGGCAAGCCAGCTAGTTAAAGATACCACTACGGTTAATAGTTTTAAGAGTGTGAGCGTGAGTGGCATGAACACCACTTTAAGCGGGGTAGAAACCATGTTTAAACAAACCACAACGATTAGCGCTCTTTTGAATAGCAGTACCGATTTAAGCAGTGTGATTTCAAACGCTCAAGGGCTAAGCAGCACGTTTGGCGCATTAGAAAGCGCTCAAAACACTTTAAAAGGCTATTTGGATTCTTCTAGCGCAACGATTGGGCAATTGACAAACGGCTCTAATGAGGTTGTGGGCGCGCTAGATAAAGCTATCAATCAAGTGGATACGGCTCTAGCCGATCTTGTTACAACTGATACGCAAAAAACGCAAGCCGTTACGTTTGCAACTACCGGTAGCAGCGCTAGTAGCACAACGATAGATGCCATAAATTTCTTAAACGCGCTAAAAACCAATTTAATGGCTCAAAAAGACGCTTTTATGAATGTGCATAAAAACATTCAAACCGCTGTCGCTCAAGCCCAAGCAACCTACAAGCCAAGCGTGATGAACACCAATAATTACGGGCAAATGTATGGGGTAGATGCGATGGCAGGGTATAAGTGGTTCTTTGGTAAAACCAAACGCTTTGGCTTTAGGACTTATGGATACTACAGCTATAACCATGCGAATTTAAGCTTTGTAGGCAGTAAGCTTGGAATCATGGAGGGCGCGTCTCAAGTGAATAATTTCGCTTATGGCGTGGGCTTTGATGCGCTCTATAACTTCTATGAAAGCAAAGAGGGCTACAACACAGCAGGGTTGTTCTTAGGCTTTGGATTAGGAGAGGATTCGTTCATCGTGCAAGGAGAGAGCTACTTGAAATCTCAAATGCAAATTTGCAACAACACCGCCGGCTGTTCAGCGAGCATGAACACGAGCTATTTCCAAATGCCTGTGGAATTTGGCTTTAGGAGCAATTTCTCTAAACACAGCGGGATTGAAGTGGGCTTTAAATTGCCTTTATTTACCAACCAATTCTATAAAGAAAGGGGTGTAGATGGATCGGTGGATGTGTTCTATAAAAGGAACTTCTCTATCTATTTCAACTACATGATCAACTTCTAAGCCTTTCTCTTCTTTCCAACAGAGGGTTTTCTCTCTGTTGGTTTCTTTTTCTTTTTTTTGCGGTGTTTGTTGTGTTGGGGGGCTAGGTTTTTATTTAGAGAGAGGGTTTTTTAAAAACTAAAAAAGCGCTCAAAACAGAACCTTTTGTTTTTTAGGTTTTATTTTTTACTTTGGCTTGTTTTTTCAAAAGTCATTTTGATTTCTAAAAATAGTCTATAATGCTCGCAAGATATTTTTTAAGGTTATAAATGAAGGCTATAAAAATACTTTTTATGATGACACTCAGTTTAAACGCTATTAGCGTGAATAGGGCGTTGTTTGACTTAAAAGATTCGCAATTAAAAGGGGAATTAACGCCAAAAGTAGTGAATTTTGGGGGTTATAAAAGTAACACCACAGAGTGGGGAGCTACGGCTTTAAACTATATCAATGCGGCTAATGGCGATGCGAAAAAATTCAGCGCGTTAGTGGAAAAAATGCGTTTTGGCTCTGGCATCTTGGGGAATTTAAGAGCGCATGCGCATTTAAGGCAAGCCCTAAAATTGCAAAAGAATTTGAAATATTGCCTTAAAATCATCGCTAGGGATTCTTTTTATAGTTACCGCACCGGTATTTATATCCCCTTAGGCATTTCTTTAAAAGATCAAAAAACGGCTCAAAAAATGCTCGCTGATTTGAGCGTGGTAGGGGCGTATCTTAAAAAACAACAAGAGAATGAAAAGGCTCAAAGCCCTTATTACAGGAGCAACAACTATTACAACTCTTACTATAGCCCTTATTATGGCATGTATGGCATGGGCATGTATGATTTTTATGACTTTTATGATGGCATGTATGGATTCTACCCTAACATGTTTTTCATGATGCAAGTTCAAGATTACTTGATGTTAGAAAATTATATGTATGCGATCGATCAAGAAGAGATTTTAGACCATGACGCTTCTGTCAATCAACTTGATACGCCTACTGATGATGACAGAGATGATAAGGACGATAAATCCTTGCAGCAGGCAAATCTTATGAGCTTTTATCGTGATCCCAAATTCAGCAAAGGCATTCAAACCAACCGCTTGAATAGCGCTTTAGTCAATTTAGACAACAGCCGCATGCTCAAAGACAATTCGCTTTTCCACACTAAAGCCATGCCCACTAAAAGCGTGGATGCGATAACTTCTCAAGCCAAAGAGCTTAACCATTTAGTGGGGCAAATCAAAGAAATGAAGCAAGATGGGGCGAGTCCTAGTAAGATTGATTCAGTTGTCAATAAAGCTATGGAAGTGAGAGACAAATTAGACAATAACTTGAACCAGCTAGACAATGACTTAAAAGATCAAAAAGGGCTTTCAAGCGAGCAACAAGCTCAAGTGGATAAAGCCCTAGACAGTGTGCAACAATTAAGCCATAGCAGCGATGTGGTGGGGAATTATTTAGATGGGAGTTTGAAAATTGATGGCGATGATAGAGATGATTTGAATGATGCGATGAATAACCCCATGCAACAACCCACGCAACAAACGCCCACCAACAACATAATCAACACCCATGCAAATGATAGCAAGGATCAAGGGGGTAATGTGCTCATAAACCCTAACAGTGCCACTAACACCGATGACACTCACACCGATGACACTCACACCGACACTAACACCACAAACGATACCAGCACCACTGACACCCCCACTGATGATAAAGATGCTGGCGGCATGAACAATACCGGCGATATGAATAATACCGATACCGGCAACACAGACACCGGCAATACTGATACCGGTAACACTGATGATATGAGCAACATGAACAATGGCAACGATGATATGGGTAACGCTAATGACGACATGAGCAACGGAAACGACATGGGCGATGACATGAACAACGCCAACGACATGAACGATGACATGGGTAATAGCAACGATGACATGGGCGATATGGGGGATATGAACGATGATATGGGTGGCGATATGGGAGACATGGGGGATATGGGTGATATGGGGAATTGACCCCCCAATATCAAAGAGTGATAGCTAAAATTTTAAGGAATGTTTTTATAGTAAAAATGATTCTTTTAAGGTGGTAGGGGGGATATTTTGCGATGAACACCCCTTTTTTAAAGAGCCTTTTATATTAGCGTTCGTTAGGGCGATTAGAAAGCCCCTTGCTTTAGGCGGTTTTATATTTTAGACGCTCAAAATTAAAAGCAGAAATTAAAATTTCTTCTTGCTCACATCTTCTAAAATATCTTGGGAGATCCCATCAATTTTGGTGCTGACTTGTAAAGAATGGTTAGCGATAGTCAAATTATCCTGCACATCTTGTTGCAAGGCGTTAATGGAGTTGTGGATGTTTTCTACGCCCTTGTTTTGCATTTTAATAGATTCAGCGTTATCGGCAATGCTTTGAACTAAAATATTAATATTAGCTTCAATTTCGCTGAGCGATTTTTGCGTCCTTTCAGCGAGCTTCCTCACCTCATCAGCCACCACCGCAAAGCCTCTGCCATGCTCGCCGGCCCTTGCGGCTTCAATAGCAGCATTTAGGGCTAATAGATTGGTTTGATCGGCAATATCTCTAATCATATCCACCACGCTTTTAATGTCTTCGCCTTGAGAGATCATCTCTTGGCTTTTAGAATCAATGGTTGTAATAATATTAGTGATTTCTTCTAGGGATTGAGTGGTGTTTTTCAGGCTTCTTTCTTGTTTGTGAGCGGTTTTAGTCAAGTTATCCACGCAAGTTTTTAAATCTTTGGATTCATGATTGAGCGCGTTTGCAAACCCTAAAGAAGCTTTAAGCATGCTAGAAATTTCTTGCCCTAAAGTGTTGAGCGCTTTTTCCATGTTGGCTTTAGGATTTTGGATGTGGTGGGTGAAATCCAGGTTTTTATAATGCTCTAGGGCGTTATTTAGGGCTTCAATATTGGCACCAATTTGGTTACGAAAATACTGGATAATGCTATTAATCGTATTTTTTAGGGCTTGCAAATCTTTATTTTTAGGCACGCATGCGATTTCTTGCGTGAAATCCCCATTTTCCACATGGTTTGTTACTTCAATGCTGTTTTGAATGGCTTTATTATCGGCTTGAATGCTTTCTTGGGTTTTAAGAATGTTTTCATTGATAGAAGCTTGCATTTGCCCGATTTCATCATAAGCGCTTGGGGGCGTTAGGCTTATGGCATGGTTGTTTTTGGGGTTGTTAAGCAAGTTGAAAAAATCGTTTAGGGTGTTATTGACCCTACTGATGCGTTTGGTTATAAGACTAGAAATAATGATAAAGACTAAAAGGGCTAACACCAGCACGCCTAAAATCAAAGTGGTGATAATAATGAATTTGGTGTTTGTGGCTTCTTTAAAGACTAAAGATTTATTGACATATTTCCCAATTGCCCAACGCCACTGATTGCCGTTATTCCCTTTTCCTTCAAAAAAATCAAAGGGCTGTATGGCTAAAAAGGTTTCTGTATTCCCGCTCAATGAATGGTAGCTCAAAGTGCCTGCTTCGTTTTGATTGTAATACTCCACAGCTTTAGCGACTCTTTTATCCGGATTGATAGCGCTTAAAATCTTATCTTGGATCTTATGATTAGGGTTGATTAAAAGCCTGCCATCTTTCCCCATTAAAAAGGTGTTACTCTTTTTCTTGCCTACCACATCCGTATAAAAAGCGTCAATGTTTAAAAAGAGGTTCAGCGCGCCTATAATCTTTTGATTCTTACCCATTAGGGGGAGGGTAATATCCATGCCATAGATTTTATTGCCATTAATTTCTTTATAGTAGGGATCTGAATGGGTTGTATCTTTGAGCGAATGGATTTGATTGGTCATATTTTCATTGAGTGCGGTATTAGGGTAGGCGATTTTTGAATCCAAATTCATAGCAGTGATAATTCGTTCATTATTATTCGTATAAATCGCGCTAATCAATAACACATGAGGGTTTGCTAGCAAAAACTCAGAGAGCATGCGCCTTTTTAGGGTGTCGTTGATAGTGCTATTTTCATCGCTTAAAAATTTTTCAAGGGTGTTAGCGCCAATAAAAATGCGCTTAATAATGCCTTGAATTTTAAAACTGACTAACTGAGCTTTTTTTTGCAGCAATTCTGTGGCTTGGCTTTGCAACACGCTTTCAACCTTGTAGCTGATAATAACGCCCATAACAGCACTAATCGCAATGACAACCGCACACACCATCATGACAATTTTAGAACCAATTCTTGTAGATCTCATTCCTTTTGCCCTTTTAAAACTAAGTGATAGAGAATGATTATTATACATTATATTTGAAATTTTAATAAAACAAGAGAGAACAAAAAAGCAGAAAATAAAAGAGGGCCAAAGCTCTCCAAAGCTCCCCCCAAAGGAGAGGCAAAAAGAAATAAAAATTACCTTTTGGAGAATTGCGGGCTTCTTCTAGCCTTTCTTTTACCATATTTTTTGCGTTCAACCACCCTTGAATCCCTAGTGAGCAAGCCTTTAGGTTTTAAAACGGCTCTAAAAGCAATATCATAAGCGTTCAAAGCTTTAGAGATGCCATGCCTTAAGGCTTCCGCTTGTGCTGAGTAGCCCCCCCCAAAAACCACCGCTTTAATATCCACAGATTGCTCTTGTTTGGTTAAAAGTAAGGGCTGCATGACTTTCATTTTAATGGCTTCATGCCCGCCTAACCATTGATTCAAGCTCTGTTCATTGATACTCAATTCGCCTTTACCCGGAGTGAGCCACACTTTAGCGATAGCGGTTTTTCTTTTACCGGTAGCATAGATTTTTCTCATTTAGCGTCCTTTTTGCTAGTTTGTGCGGTGTGAGGGTGCTTATCATCACGATAAACTTTGAGTTTTTTAATCATCGCTTTCCCTAATTTCGTTTTAGGGAGCATGCCCCTAACGGCTAAGTGGTAGAGCTTTTCGGGGGTTTTTTCTAGCATTTCTTGGAGAGTCTTGCTCTTAGTGCTACCAAAATAGCCTGAATGGGTGAAATACTCTTTATCCTCTAATTTCATGCCTGAAAATTTAACCTTATTAGCGTTGATAACCACCACAAAATCCCCACAATCCACATTAGGGGTGTAAAAAGGGCGGTGTTTGCCTCTTAAAAGCACAGCGATTTCAGTGATCAAGCGACCAAAAACTTTGTCTTTAGCGTCTAAAACGACCCAATCATGAACGATGTCATTGACTTTAGCAGTCTTTGTCATGAGAATCCTTTGATAAAATTAAAGCGAATATTATAAGGAAATAAGCTTAAATATTGCTGAATTTAAGGAAAGTTTAAAGTTTAAAAATTTTCTTTTAACTAAATCCCCAAAAGACCGCTTGATAAAAAATAGGTTCTTTACTATTTGATCGTAAAAATACCAAAAAGCCTTTATTTTTGCTCCTGATTAAGCCTTTCTTCTATCTTTTTAATTTGGTGGCTCATTTGAGCGCTCGCGTTGATTTGATTGATGAGCATGTAAAGGTTTATCATCATCAAAAGCACCACCACAAGCCCTAAAAAAAACACGATTTTAACGGCTTTTTTAGCGATCTCTAGGGCTTCTTGTTCTTTTTGCATGCGTTTTAATTTTCCAATTCTTCTGGGGATAAATCTTTATAGAAGCGTTCTAATTCAAAGCTCTCGCCCAAATACGCAGCGATTTCTTGAGAGTCCACAAGGGCGTTTTGCAAGCAACTCGTCGCACCTGGAGAAGGGGTCATGTTAAAAGTGATGCCTTTATGGGTGCAAATCTTTTTTTCGCCTAATTCTAACTTTTGCTTGGTTCTGTCTAAAACTTGCGGGCGCACTTCGCCAAAACCATGAGCGTATTCTAAATCTTCTAGGCTAAGAGAGGGGATGATTTTTTGAGCGTCTTTTAAAAATTTCCTTTTACCGATAACGGGTAATTCAAAAACCATGTTTTTAAACACATAATTACGGATTTCTTTATCGCTCATCAAATCAAACGCAATCTTAAACACATCTTTATTCAAATCCATTTTCAACAATTCCAAGCTAATGCCCTTAAGCCAGCATTTGTTTCGTTCTAATTTAGGCATCGTTAAAGCCGTAGGCCCGATTCGTGTTTTTCCTTTAATGACGGCATCAGGGTCGCCATGCACGGCTGCAAAAGGGAGTTTAGGGTTTTGAACGGTATAAACCTTACCCCTTAATAAATCCGGCACAAAATAAAAGCTACCCGCCACAGGCAAGCACCCTAAATCCAGGCCATAACCCATGCTCTGAGCCAAAGGCAAAGCGTAAGAGCCGGCATTGACTAGCACGAATTTAGCATACACTTCTTCAGTGTCTTCTGAAATGAGCGCGTAAGTGTCGTTGCGTTTTTCAATCTTTTTCACTTTGAAATTCAAAAACACCTGGTTGTTAGGCTTTAATTTTAGGGCTTCTTCAACGAAGTTTTCGCTCAACTTCGCAAAATTCATGGTGCTCCAATCTTTTTGATACCCATGCCCGATAATGTTTTCATGCCTGTCTATGCCATTAGCCCCTAAAATCACATTAGGCTCTAATTCTTTAATCTTTTGTTTGTTAAATTCTTCTAACCCCACAAAGATTTCTTTAAAGGATTCGTAGCGTTTTTTCATGAACTCGCATTCTTCATCGCCCACGCCTATAGCCATTTTCTGGGTTTCAAAAATCACTTCATTTTGCAAGCCTTTATTGAGCGCGTATTGCCTGGTTTTATAAGCGCTCAAACGCACTTTTTTAGCTTTTTCGGGAGTGTAATTCGTTTCAATAGAGCCATCATGAATGGTTTGTGAATTAGCCTTAGCGCTGGAGCTGATTTGAGCTAATTTAGAGCATTTTTCCACGATAGCCACGCGTTTTAAAGAGCTGTATTCGCTCAAAGTATAAAAGGTCGCACACCCTGAAACCCCACCTCCAATAATCACAGCATCAAATTCCATACTCATTGTCTTTCTCCAAATGTTTTAAATTGATAAATCGTAATCATAGTATAAGAAAATC
This sequence comes from Helicobacter sp. 219-2, assembly GCF_030053225.1. Classification (NCBI taxonomy): domain Bacteria; kingdom Pseudomonadati; phylum Campylobacterota; class Epsilonproteobacteria; order Campylobacterales; family Helicobacteraceae; genus Helicobacter; species Helicobacter sp. 219-2. The sequence goes on from NZ_JASGBS010000001.1 coordinate 437,557, forward strand.
AATTCGCCTTCAAAGGGCTTGAAGTTTTATTGACAAAATCTTTCAAATCGCTCATTCCAAGCACCCTATCAATCAATAATTTCTTTTTAGAAAACGCCCCGTTATGTTCTTCAGCTAGCCATAATGAAGTGATCACCACGCCTCCTATTTTATGGCTCAAGGTTTTAAAATGCTTTTGGGTTTGCACCGACCAAATGCTGTGAGCGACTATCGCTTGATGGTTGTGTGCGCCTAAATAGAGCATGATATGCCCTTTTAAATAGATGAGCGTTCCAAAAGGCGTGGCGTTTTTAAGGATGTAGTTTTCTTTTTCTTTGGCCTTCATGGAGCTTAAATCCACATAATTGTTCGCATAACGGCTTTGTGCGTAGGAATTTCTGGGGAGTAAAATTCCAAAATTAGCAAAACTATCCCTAGTGAAAGCCGAGCAATCCCTATTACCCAATAGCCCACCCCAGCCGTATTTTTGCCCTAGCATGGTGTCTATAAAATACGCCATGTTCTCGCTAGTAAAAGCTTTAGGGAAAACAAAAAAATCCTTTTCTTCTAAAATCACGCTTTGTAAAGTTGCATAGCCCTTAGCATCCCTCAAAAAACCATAGGCTTTTAATCCCTTTTTTGGGGATTTTTCGGGCGTTTTTTGACTTTGGGGGATGAGAGCGAACAATTCGCCCACTCTGGCATTGGTGTAAAAATCCCCATAGTCTGTATAAAGGGGGATTTTATCCTTTATAGGCATGACATAATCTTTAAGATGAGTTAAAAGCTCTATGTCTTTATCATGCATGTAAGCTAAATCGCTAACTTTGATCCAACCATAAACAAAACTGCTTTGAATGTGGGCGTAAGTTTTATCCGTGTTGAAATGCGTGATTAAAACCGGCGTGCCTTGAAAAATCAATGAATTTTGATACCTGTCAAAAGGGTAGCCTTTTTGAGAGAGGTAAAAAGGCTTGTTGGTAGGCACAGCCCTAACATCGCTATCTCGCGCTACAACAGCCTTAATCTTAACGCTAGGGTAATGCTCAATATCCATGTTTTTAATGAGCTCATCATTGAAAGCTTTTGCGTTGGGTTTTAGATCTTCGCCATAACCGGTGGATTTATTCATCTCCTTAAGGATCCAAAACACTTCTTTTTTATTGCTTTTGACTTTCATGTCTAGCCATGGGGAATACCACGCTTTGAGATAGCTCTCTTTTAGATTTTCTCTTATCGTTTGGGGGTCAATATTATTACCGCCATTTTGAGAGCTTGCAAGATAGCTTGAAGCCTCTTGGGGCAAGGATAAATCTTTGAGCGTGAAATCCTTTTGCATGCAACCCACAAACAAAAACAAGAAAACTACAAGAAAATAACGCATGCTTTAGAGAAACCTTAACATCAAATGCGCAAATAGTTTCTTAAAATGCGCCCATATTGCGGGCTTCTCAATTTTTTAATCGCAGAGCTTTCAATCTGGCGCACCCTTTCTCTAGTAACATTCAATTCCTTGCCAATCTCTTCTAAAGTGCGATCGCTTTCATCGTCTAAAAGCCCAAAACGCATGCGGATCACCGCTTTTTCTCGCTCATTCAACTGATCCAAAACGCTTTCAATTTGCGCTTTCAAATCTTCTCGCATGATGTGATCAATGGAGCTAACGATATTTTTATCTTCCACGAAATCCCCAAATTTGCCGTCATCATCATTGCCGACTGGGGTTTCCAAACTGATAGGCTCTTTAGTAACCTTAATCACATTCTTCACTTTATCTAACGAAAGCCCCACTTCTTCAGCCACCACTTCCAAATCAGGCTCTTTGCCGTTTTCTTGAATGTGTTTGCGCATGACTTTATTGATGCGATTAATGGTGTCAATCATGTGAATGGGGATGCGGATAGTGCGGGCTTGATCGGCTATGGCTCTGCTGATAGCTTGTTTGATCCACCAGGTCGCATAGGTAGAAAACTTGAAGCCCTTTTCATGCTCAAACTTATCCACTGCTTTCATCAAGCCAATATTACCCTCTTGAATCAAATCCAAGAATGGTAAGCCTCTGCTCGTGAATCGCTTAGCGATGCTCACCACCAACCTTAAATTGGATTTAGCCATTTTGTTTTTAGCACGATCGGAAATCAATTTCCCTCTTTTGATTTGCTCTAAAATTTCTTTTAGCTTGTTAGGGTCTAAATCAAAGCCCTCTTCGCTCGCTTCTTTAGTTAAAAAAAGCTTTTTAAGATCCATATACACGCTCACCATAGTCGCTTCTGGCACTTGAGCGATAATGTCCTCTTTAGTCATGTTAGTGATGTTAGCAAGGATTTTTTTATGGTTTGCGATCAAAGTGTCATTGAATAAGGGCAGTTTGTATTCCAAGCGTTTCAACTCTTTTTCAAACCCATCGCCACTTTTTAAAGTGGTTTCCATCGTTTTGACTAATTCATTGATCAGTTTGCTGGTAGGTTCTAAATCATAGAGTCTGTCTTTGAGCGTTTGGCGTTTGTAAGCTAGGGTCAATAAACGCACTAGCTCATCTTCTTTTTCATCTACAGGGGCTTCAAGGGCTTTGAGCCATTCTTTTTTAGCCTTATCTAGGGCTTTAAAGCTTTCTTGAACCTTTTCTACACGCTTCCTGTCTTTTTCAGAAACGACTTTTTTCCTTTCTTCGTTTTCTTCATCTTCTTCGCTGTCGTCATCTTTTTTAGGATCGCTCACGCTATTTTCATCGTCATCATCAAAGCTCCTGAAAAGCTCTTTAACCCTTCTTTCACGATTGATTAAAGCGTCTTTATACGCATAAATAAAATCAATCAAATACGGCACCGAGCAAATCGCGTCTAAAATAATGTCTTCGCCCAAGCGGATTTGCTTGCTCAATTCAATCTCTTCATCTTTGCTTAAAAGTTTTATATCCCCCATCTCGCGCAAATACATGCGCACCGGGCTATCGCTTCTGCTCCACTCTAAAAAATCCTTTTCTTTCAAAAAGTCATAGCCATCTTCTAATTCTTCATCTAAAACTTTTTGCTTTTCTTCAGTTTTTTTAATCTTGTCAATCGCATTGAGTTTTTTAGCGTATTCTGAAGAGCTGACTAATTTCTTTTGGTATTTTTGGCACAATTCTTTGATTTTTTTGACTTGGGCTAGAGTGGGGACTTTCGCGCTGATTTGAATGATAGACTCATAAGAAACGCAATCGCTTAAGGAATTGGCGAACAATTCTTCTAACGCTTCATTAAAACTAAGCTTTTTAACAGGAACAGGTTCTTTCGCTTTAGTTTCTTTGATTTTGCTTTCTTTGATTTTAGCTTCTTTAATTTTGCTTTCTTTAATTTTGTTTTCTTTGGCTTTATTTTCTTGTGTGGCTTCTGTTTTGTTTTTTTTTGGGGCTTTTTCTTCGTTAGCTTTCTTTTTCATTGAACACTCCATAAAATAAAGAACCCATGCTTTCAATCAAAAGCTAGGTCTATAAGATAAGATACACCTAATCCTTTGTTATTTTACTAAAAAATAGCTTAAATTCTAATTATAAAATGAGTTTAAAATAAAATTTAAACCCCCATTCTTTAAAAATAGGGTTTTAATGGTTTGCGTTTGGTAAAAACAAACCCTAAAGCTTATCCACCATGCTTTTTAGGAATTTCGCTGAAGTTTGAGCGCTTTTTTCTAAAAACGCATCAAAGCTCATGTTAGCCTCCTCATCAGCGTTATCGCTAATGCTCCTTAGCACACAGCATGGCACGCCAAATTTTTGGCACACAAACGCCACGCTCGCCCCCTCCATTTCCACCGCGCTCGCTTTAAACTCGCTAACTAAAAACTCTTTCCTTTCTTTGCTATGCACAAACTGATCGCCTGATGCGATGACGCCTTCTTTGAGCGCGATGTGTTGCTCATTAGCGACTTTTTTAGCTAAAGAGTTTAAACTTTCGCTCGTTTCAATAAAAATCGCGCTTTCTGGGATGAACCCTAAAGGGTGGTTAAACGCGCTCAAATCCACATCATGCTGGACTAATTGAATAGCCACTAACAAATCATTGATTTTTAAGTCTTTATTTAAGCTTCCAGCCACCCCACTAAAAAGCACCTTTTGAACGCCAAACGCTAAAATCATGCTCGTTGTGGTTAAAGTGGAATGCACCTTGCCAATCTTGCTATAAGCGACAATGATTTCCTTATCATGATAAACGCCTTTATGGAAAACATTCCCCCCTAAAGGGATCTCTTCAAAATCCACGCCAAACAATTCTAAAATAGGGGTTATTTCTTCTCTCATCGCTCCTAAAATGCCAATTTTTTGCACCATTTTCTCCCAATCACACGTATTCTTCTAAAAATTCAATCGCTTCATCAAGCCCTTTATTATCCCCCACGCTTATGGTGGGCTTGTTGCTCAATCGCTTGTTAAGCCCCTTTAACACACTCCCACAGCCTAATTCAAAAAAGACATCCACTCGGTCATTATTGGATTTCACGCAGTCTTGATAACGCACCGGCTGAGTGAGTTGCAAGCTCAATAATTCAACGGCTTTTGCTTTGCTATGATACGCTTCGTTAGTCGCATTGGAGATGATTTCAAAATGGAATTTATCTTTTAAGCTTTTTTCTAGCAATTCCTGGAATTTAAAAGTCATAGGCTCTAAAAAAGGGCAATGGCTTGCCACGCTCATTTCTAAAAAAACTACCCTTTTAGCCCCCATTTCCTTTAAAGTCGGCTCTAGAGCTTTCAAATCATCTTTAATCCCAGCTAAAACCACTTGCATGCCGCCATTGAAATTCGCGCACCACACATTTTTGGTTCTTTGACACAAACTCAAAAGGCTTTCTTCAGAAACGCCTAAAACGACCATCATGGAAGCGTCTTTATTCGCGCACGCTTCTTGCATCATTTTGCCTCTTTGGTGCGTGAGTTTAAGGGCTTTTTCAAAATCTAGCGCCCCACTCAAAGACACTGCGCTCACTTCGCCGAGCGAATGCCCTAAAGCAAAAACGGGTTTTAACCCCCCATTGACTTGCTTGTTGAGCAATTGGTAAGCGATATAGCTCACTAAATAAATGGCAGGCTGGGTGTAAGCGCTCTCTTTTAAAAGCTCATTTTCTTCAAAAAGCGTTTTTTTCATATCCACTTTAAGCGCGTTAGAAGCCCTTTCAAACAATTCTTTAGCTAGGGTGTGGCTCTCATAGAATGATTTTCCCATTCCTATACATTGCGAGCCTTGCCCTGGAAATAATAGTGCGTATTGCATGGTGTTATCCTTTAAATTTTATTAATCCATAATTTAAAATTGTAATATAAAAGCCCTTAGTTTTGTTTAGAAACCATTAAAGTTTAAGGTTTATTTTAACTTATTTTTACTATAATTCTACTTTTTAAAGGACAGGTGGGTGAGTTGGCTGAAACCACATCCCTGCTAAGGATGCGTAGCCGTCAAGGTTACCGAGGGTTCGAATCCCTCCCTGTCCGCCAGCCTTTTTGCCTTTAAAAACTTTTTGTTTAGAATGTATTAACGAGACACCATAGTTTCTAAGCATTCCTTTTACGACACTCCTTTTACAGATTTTACAAATACAAATTTTAGGTTGGGTGAAGAGAGACACCCAGCCTAAACCCTATAAGGGTTGCGGTATTTTCAAACATTTTGAGTATAATCGTCTCTGCTCATAATCGCAAAAAAGAAAGAACATGACTTACATAGAATTAGGTAAAAAAGTTTTAGAACAAGCAGGGAAGCCTTTGAGCGTTAAAGAAATTTTTGAGAAAGCTTGTGAAATGGGATTGGATAAAGAATGCAACGACGGAAAAATACTTTCTCATAGTCTTGGGAGTCAGCTTGGTGAGCACAACATTAAAGAGGAAGACAAGCAATTCTATGTTGCACGCAAAGAGAGAGGAGCCTTTTTCTATTGGCTCAAATCTCGTGAAAGAGAATTTCCACCACAAGAAACCTCAAACGCCGAAGATGATGAACAGAGCGAGTGTTCAGGCACAGCCAAAAAACAAGAAACCTCTTTTAACGAAAGGGATTTACACCCACTGCTTGTGAAATTTCTCTATGAAAATCCAGATTTCAATCTCCAATGCAAAACCATCTATCATGAAAAGTGCCTAAAAGACAAAAAAGGCAAGTGTGAGTGGAATTATCCTGACATCGTGGGCGTGTATTTTCCCTATAATAAATATTCTCCCTTTGATAAATATGACGGAGAAATTTTGAAATTTTTACACCATACCGGTCAAAAAAAACACAAGCTTTTTTCCTTTGAGCTTAAAGTTAATCTTAAACTTACCAATTTAAAAGAGAGCTATTTTCAAGCGGTGAGCAATTCTACTTGGGCTAATGAGGGGTATTTGGTAGTAAAAAGTATTGATAAGAAGGATGAGAAGGATGTTTTAGACGAATTGAGGCGACTCAACCAAAGCTTTGGTATAGGGGTGATCAAGCTAGAATCTGAGATTTCAAACTCCAAAATCTTGTTACCAGCTAGGGAAAGAGAGATTAATATACCCACACTTAACATGCTTGTAGAACAAAGTCCGGTGGATTTTAAGCCTTTTATGGAAGAAATTAACAAGCAGATTGGTAAAGGGCTTGATACGCCAATCGAGATGAAAAGTTTTGATAAAGTGCTAGATGATGAAGAAATGCAAAAACACATCAAAGACAAAGGCATTCAAGCGGAATAAAAAATGGAAGCGCCTTATCTTTCTCGCCCCATTTTTAAAAGCCAAGACCAGCTTTTCACCCTTTATCAAGGGGATTGTAATGAGGTTTTGCCCCAATTTGAAAACCGGTTTGATTTGATTTTTGCTGATCCGCCCTATTTCCTTTCTAATGACGGCTTAAGCATACAGAGCGGTAAAATCGTGAGCGTCAATAAAGGCGATTGGGATAAAGAAGAGAGCGTCAATGATATTGATGAGTTCAATTACCAGTGGATAAACAACGCCAAAAAGGCTTTAAAAAACACAGGAAGCCTTTTAATCAGCGGGACTTACCACAATCTTTTTTCTTTGGGGCGCATTTTACAAAAATTGGATTTTAAGATTTTAAACCTCATCACCTGGCAAAAGACCAACCCTCCTCCCAATTTTAGCTGCCGTTATTTGACGCATTCAGCTGAGCAAATCATTTGGGCGAGAAAAAGCCACAAACATAAGCATGTTTTTAATTATGAAATTTTAAAAAAGATCAATAACGACAAGCAAATGCGCGATGTGTGGAGTTTCCCAGCGATCGCTCCGTGGGAAAAAGTTAATGGCAAACACCCCACTCAAAAACCCCTCGCTTTATTAGTGCGCTTACTTTTAATGGCGAGCGATGAAAATTCCCTCATTGGCGATCCTTTTAGCGGGAGCTCTACCACAGGCATTGCGGCTAATCTTTTGGAGAGGCAATTTATCGGCATAGAAAAAGAAAGCGAGTTTGTCAAAATATCAATGGACAGGAAATCAGAATTAGACGCTCGCTATAAAGAAATCCGATCTAAAATCAAAGATTTAAACCACCAGTAAACCCTTTTTTTTAAGCCGCTTTAAGCGTTATACTTTTGGGATTTTACCTCAAAATGGGATTCTATTTTCACCCATTCCTCACAAAGGATATTTTCATGCCCAAAAAGCCAGTGTTTGGGTCCAATAATGATTTTTTCTGGATTTTTTATCAAATAAGCCGCCCACCAGCTATAAGTGCTGTTAGCGATAATGCCATGCTGACAAGATTGCATGAGCAGCATATCCCAATACGCCTCTTCTTCTTTATCCCTAGTGGTCATGTCCATAAAAGGGTAGCCCAGATCAAGGTTTTTTGTGAATTCTAAGTCTTCGCAAAACACAAAAAGCTCCATGTTTGGCACGCGCTTTGCCATATACTCAAGCGCCTTTTTTTGATAATCAATACCAAGCTGACAGCCAATCCCCACATAATCCCCTCTTCTTATATGCACAAACACGCTGTTTTTAGCGGCTAAAATCAAAGAAAGCTTGCGGTGGTATTCTTCCTCTTTTTTTTTATTATTTTCTGGGGGGGGGGGTAGAGTGAAGGTTTGCTTGATTAAAGGGGATATAGCGTCAAAATATCGTGGATCTTGGAAATAGCCAAAAAAATAAGTCAAGCGGCTTGGCTTTAGTAATTCAGGCTCGTATTCAAAAACGATTTCTTGACTCACCCTATCAAAACCCATGCATTTGAGCGCATTTTTTACTAGCTTGGGGAGGTGTTGCATTTTAGCTATAGCGATTTCTTTCGCGCTCGCATAGGGCAAATCAATAGGGAAAAGTTCTAATTGCATTTTCCTATTACTCCAACCAAAAGAAGTAATATCTAATAGCACAGGCGTATTAAGGTGTTTTTGCAAACTTTTAGCAAAAGCGTATTGAAACATTTGATTCCCAAGCCCCCCACAAATTTGCACCACCTTAAAAGCCATTCAATCCCTTTATTTGTCAAATGAAACGCTAATTTTAGCTCATTTTAAAGCCCTTTTTCAATAAAAGCCTAAAAAGTGGGGCAAGTAACGCTTTCAAATCATTTGAATTTTTTATTTGAAAAAGATGCGTATGAGGGTTCTAGCAAGCGTTCTTGGTATTCTAAAAGAATCCTGTCTTCGCTATTGAGCGAGTAGGCTTCATCGTATTTGCGTTTGATGATGCCCTTTAAAATGGTGTGCTGGACTTGGTATTTATCTTCTTTAAGCATTTCATCCACTAAAGCGTAAAGCTGAATGTCTTGAATGAGTAAATCTGAAATTTTAACGCTCTCTTTATCAAACAATTCTTCATTAGCGCAATATTCATTCACTAAAATAAGCACTCGGTTATACACATCAGAGGCGATTTTAGCGTTTAGGGTTCTATAAATGTAATCTTTGATTTTTTTGAGTTGCTCTTCTAAATCTTCACTGGCCTTGCTCGCTAAAGCCAGAATGCTTAAGATTTGAATCAGAGTCATCATTTTATGGCTTAAAGAGCGGGTGCGCCATTTAATGAGAAGACGCATGAAATAAGACATTTTGATAGAAAGGCTACAAGGGAGGGTGTTTTTCTTGGGTTTTGGCATGCTTAGTTTCTTTTAAAAAAGGATTTTGTGGTTTAATTATATAACTTTAAAATTAAATCTAGGAGTAAAGAGATGAAAACATTCAAAAAAGGCGTGGTCTTAGACGCTAAAAGCGTGGGGTTAAAAGCACTAAAAGTTTTAAAAGAAGTGGCGGATTTTGATTTTTATGAGATCACTTCGCCTAATCAAGTGGTTGAGCACTGCAAAGAGGCTGAGATTGTGGTGCTGAATAAAGTCGTTATCACTCAAGAAATTTTAAGCCAATTGCCTAAACTCAAACTCATTTGCATCACCGCTACAGGCACGGATAATGTGGATATAAAAAGTGCGAAAGCTTTAGGCATAGAAGTCAAAAATGTGAACGCTTATTCTACAGAATCCGTAGCCCAACACACTTTAGCGTGCGCGTTGTCTTTATTGGGGAGGATTAATGATTACGATCATTATTGCAAAAGCGGGGAATATAGTCAAAGCGATATTTTTACGCACATTAGCGACATTAAAATGGGGCTTATTAAAGGGAGTCAATGGGGGGTTATTGGTTTAGGCACAATCGGTAAAAGAGTCGCTAATCTCGCACAAGCTTTTGGGGCAAAAGTGGTGTATTATTCCCCTAAAGATAAAAAAGAAGAGTATGAGCGCTTGAATTTAAAAAACCTGCTCGCAACAAGCGATATTATCAGCATTCATGCCCCCTTAAATGAAAGCACGCGCGATTTAATCGCTCTAAAAGAATTGCAAAGCCTAAAAGACGGGGCGATTTTAATCAATGTGGGGCGTGGGGGCATTGTGAATGAAAAGGATCTGGCTGGAATTTTAGAAACCAAAGATTTGTATTACGGGAGCGATGTGTTTGTGAAAGAGCCTTTTGAAAAAGATCATGCGTTTTTGAACCCAAAAATCCAAAATAAATTGCTTTTAACCCCCCATATCGCATGGGCGTATAGCGACAGCTTGAAAACCTTAGTAGAAAAAACCAAAGAAAATATCCAGGATTTTTTAGCTTCTCAAAAATAAACGCAAAAAAAGGGGGTTTAATTGTTGGGCTTTTCTCCCCTTTTGCCGTGAGAGTGACTCTCTCTAAAGAAAGGGGCTTCCTAATTTAAGGCGTTCCCATTGAACGCTAACACGAAAGGCTCTTTATAGTCTGCATGGATATTCCCTACCCTATAAAAGATTAGGGGGATTTTAACCTATTTTAGCTTGAATATAGCCTAACGGCTATGCGCTTGCATCTCGCGACCTAAAGGACAGAGTTTTTTGCACTAGCGGGATAAAATCTAAACAATGGAGTAAGGTTTAATGGTTTTTAACCAAATTAAGAAAAAACCTTTAGGTGGATTGACCCAAAGGTTTTAAAGGGGATAATCACATCTTAGAAATATCAATCTTAAAGGTGTGGATTTCATCTTCTAAAAAGACTTTAACCACCACCACACCCGGGGTTTTAAGGTTTTTGGTATCCACTACCACAAACCCTCCCTTAGCCTTGTTCTCAACATTAAGGGTGTTTTTCTTAAGGTAATTGATCGCTAGGATTTTTAAAGCTTGGCGGCTTTCTTGCATGACTTCTTGCTCTTCTACATCATCCATCATCATCATGCCAAAGCCTGGCCCATACAAGCCCATTCCCCCATACATCATGCCGTTATAAGCTAAAAATCCCCCTTGCCCGTAATAAAACATAGGCGGGGTGATCATATTGACATTATCAATAGGGGTGGTCGGCACGGCGATATTAAAACTTTGTAAAATACCCTCAAAATCAAAACTGGATTTCATCACCTGTCTCAGGCTTAAGACTGGTAAATTCGTTTGGTTGATAGACACTGAAATGGCTTTACGGCTAAACACTACAGGATTTCCCTCTATAACTTGTGCCGCTACATACAGCACTAAGGGGGATTCATTCAAACCTTTCAATTTGCTTTGAGCGATTTCTAGCTGGACTTTAGACTTGGCTTGCGTGGAGGTCATCACTTGAATCCCATTATTATAGGAAGTAACATGTTCAGGCGTGATCTTATAGCTCGCGCAAGCGCTCATCAGTAAGGCTATCGCTACTAAAACGATTCTTTTCATTCAAACTCCTTTCATTCAGTTTAATTTTTGTTTAGAGTTTATTTATTATAGTGTGTTTTAACTTAAAATGTAACTCTTATTAAGGTTAAAAGCTCAAAAAAAGCTTTAATGCGTGTTTTCTAGCCACAAAAGGATAGAAGATTTGATCTCATTGAGTTTTAAAACTTCTTGGTGTTTGATTCCTCTTTCAAACAAGTCATCAATGCGTTGGCTATCCGGGGTATTGTAGCTGTTTTTAAGCGTTTCTAGGGCGGTTTTGTCGTTATCGTTTTTCTTTTGCTCGTTTAGGGCTAAAAGGGTGGTTTTAGGGAATTTTTCATAAGAGGCGGTGGCAGAAACAAGGGTTTTTTCACTAGTTTTCAAGCTGGCGTTTAAAGCGGTGGCGGTGTGAGGGTCAATCAGGTATTGGTGCTCGGCATAAACTTCTTGGATGGTTTTCAAACAAGCTTCATCTGAGCAGCTTGCGCAAGAAAAATGCTCCTGTAAAAGGGCTAATTCTTTAGGCTTTAATGCATAAAACTTCTCTTCTTCTAAAGCTTGCATCAATTCTAGCGTGCGTTCAAACCCAAAGAGATCAAAAAGCACCCTTTCCACATTAGAGCTTTTTAAAATATCCATAGCCGGCGAGTAAGTTTGCTTTAAAGAGCGGTGGGTTAAATCGTAACGCCCTGTTTCTATAAACTCCCTTAAAACATCATTGCTGTTAGTTACAACCTTGATTTTAGCAATATTCAAGCCCATTTTTTTGGCATAAAACGCCCCTAAAGCGTTCCCAAAATTACCACTAGGTATGGCTAGGGTGATTTTTTCTTTAGAATTGATCGCGCCTTTTTTATACAATTCTAAAAAGCCCCAAATGTGATAGACGATTTGAAAAGCGATGCGCCCAAAATTCACGGAATTAGCCACGCTTAATTTTAATTGGCGTGCTTTTAAAGCGCCGTTAAAATCATCGTCTTTTAAAAGGTTTTTGAGCGCGTTTTGCGCATCATCAAAATCCCCACTGATCCCAAAGACCTTTAAATTGCTAGCGTTTTGGGTAACCATTTGGAGTTTTTGGACTAAACTTGTGCCGTCTTTGGGGTATAAACACACCACAAAAACATTAGGCATGCCCGCCAAACTTTCTAAAGTCGCAGGGCCGGTATCGCCACTGGTAGAAACGAGCATTAAATACTTTTCATTTTTTCCTACCGCTAGATTAGAAAACAAACTCGCTAAAGGCTGTAACGCCATGTCTTTAAACGCCAAACTGGGCCCATGGTAGAGCTCTTGGACAAAAAGCCTTTCATTGAGCGCAAAAATAGGGGCTGGATTTTTAGGGTTATCAAAATTTTCATAGCGTTTTAAAGCGCTTGTCAATAAACCCTTAGGAATCTCTAAACCCAAGCGCTCAAACACGCATTCTACCAGCTCGTTATAGCTCAGATTCAAACAATCCTGCCATTGTAATGTTTCAAAATGCTCTAAAGTGTAAAGCCCGCCTTTTGGGGCGTTGGGGTTTAATATCGCTTCAATAAAATCAATCTTTTTTTCTTTCAAAGAACGGGTGGGGGCAAAAGGCATGATGATTCCTTTTTATATTTGGATAATTTCAAGTCGTAGCATACCCTAAAAGAGCGAATGCAACCTTAAATGGTTTTTTAATGAGAATGATTGATCGTCTTTTTAACCCAATTTAATTTTTGATTTATGCTTATAATACTATAATGCGGTTTAAAATTTTGCCGCAAATGGGCAAAAAATTCCATCATAGTAAGGTTGTGTTTTGTCTAAAGGTTTGAGTATCGGTAATAAAATCATATTGTTCGTGGCGTTGATTGTGATCGTGTGCGTGAGCATTTTAGGGGTGTCCTTAAACAGCAGGGTGAAAGAGATTTTAAAAGAAAACGCTCTGCGTTCTATGCAAGATAGTTTGCATTTCAAGGTTAAGGAAGTGCAAGGGGTTCTAGAAAACGCTTATACGAGCATGGGCATTATCAAAGAAATGCTCCCTAAAGACACCAAAAGAGAAATCAAAATCAACTTGTTAAAAAACTTCATTTTAGCCAATTCGCATGTCGCTGGGGTGAGCATGTTTTTTAAAGACAGAGAAGATTTAAGATTAACGCTTTTAAGGGATAACGATACGATTAAGCTAATGGAAAATCCGTCATTGGGGAATAACCCTTTAGTGCAAAAAACGATGAAAAATAAAGAAATTTCTAAAAGCTTGGGTTATTATAGGAAAATGCCTAATGGGGCGGAAGTTTATGGGGTTGATATTTCTTTACCTTTATTGAGTGAAAACACAAAAGAGGTTGTAGGGGCTTTGATGATTTTCTTTTCTATTGACAGCTTCAGCAATGAAATCACTAAAAACAGGAGCGATTTGTTTTTAATTGGCGTTAAAGGTAAAGTGCTTTTGAGCGCGAATAAGAGTTTGCAAGACCGATCTATCGCAGAAATTTATAAGAGCGTGCCTAAAGCCACCAACGAAGTGATGGCTATTTTAGAAAACGGCTCTAAAGCGACTTTAGAATACCTGGATCCCTTCAGCCATAAGGAGAATTTTTTAGCCGTTGAAACCTTTAGAATGCTAGGCAAAACAGAAAGTAAAGACAATCTTAATTGGATGATCGCTTTAATCATTGAAAAAGACAAGGTCTATGAGCAAGTAGGCTCGGTGCGTTTTGTGGTGATCGTAGCGAGCGCGATCATGGTGTTAGCCTTGATTATAGCGATCACTCTCTTAATGCGAGCGATTGTGAGCAATCGTTTGGAAGCCGTTTCTAGCACTTTATCTCATTTCTTCAAATTATTGAACAATCAAGCCAATTCCAGCGATATTAAATTGGTTGAAACGAAATCTAATGACGAATTAGGGCGCATGCAAACAGCGATCAATAAAAATATCTTGCAAACCCAAAAAACCATGCAAGAAGACAAGCAAGCCGTTCAAGACACCATTAAAGTGGTTTCAGATGTGAAAAAAGGGAATTTTGCGGTGCGCATCACGGCTGAGCCCGCAAGCCCTGATTTGAAAGAATTGAGAGATGCGCTAAATGGGATCATGGATTATTTGCAAGAAAGCGTAGGGACTCACATGCCAAGCATTTTCAAAATCTTTGAAAGCTATTCTGGTTTGGATTTTAGAGGTCGGATCCAAAACGCTTCGGGTAGGGTGGAACTGGTTACTAACGCTTTAGGGCAAGAAATCCAAAAAATGCTAGAAACTTCGTCTAATTTTGCCAAAGATTTAGCGAACGATAGCGCGAATTTAAAAGAATGCGTGCAGAATTTAGAAAAGGCTTCAAACTCCCAACACAAAAGCTTGATGGAAACTTCTAAAACGATAGAAAATATCACCACTTCTATTCAAGGCGTGAGCTCTCAAAGTGAAGCCATGATTGAACAAGGCCAAGACATTAAAAGCATTGTAGAAATCATCAGAGACATCGCTGATCAAACCAATCTTTTAGCCCTAAACGCTGCTATTGAAGCCGCAAGAGCCGGCGAGCATGGCAGAGGCTTTGCGGTGGTGGCTGATGAAGTGAGGAAGCTCGCTGAAAGGACGCAAAAATCGCTCAGCGAGATTGAAGCTAATATTAATATTCTCGTTCAAAGCATTTCAGACACGAGCGAGAGCATTAAAAACCAGGTTAAAGAAGTGGAAGAAATCAACGCTTCTATTGAAGCCTTAAGATCGGTTACTGAGGGCAATCTAAAAATCGCTAGCGATTCTTTAGAAATCAGTCAAGAAATTGACAAAGTCTCTAACGATATTTTAGAAGATGTGAATAAAAAGCAGTTTTAATGCTCATTCATATTTGTTGCTCAGTGGATAACCTCTATTTTTTAAAAAAGGCTAAAGAGGCTTTTGTGGGTGAAAAAATAATAGGGTTTTTTTATAACCCCAATATCCACCCTTATAGCGAATACTTGTTGCGTTTAGAAGATGTGAAACGCACTTGCGAGATGCTAGAAATTGAATTGCTTGAAGGCGATTATGAATTAGAAAAATTTTTAGATAAGGCTAAGGGTAAGGAATTGTTAGGGGAAAAAAGCGAGCGCTGTTTTGAGTGCTTTGATTTACGCTTAGAAGCGAGCGCTCTAAAAGCCTTTGAATTAGGGGAAGAAAAATTCACCACCACCTTACTCACAAGCCCTAAAAAAGACCCTAACCAGCTTATCGCTAAGGGACAACACATCGCGCAAAGGCACAATTTGGAATTTGTTGTGTTTAGAAACGATAATTTTGAACATTTTAAGAGCGAGTTGGATTTAAACTTGCAAGCTTTAGCGAGAGAAAACGAGCTTTATCGGCAAAATTATTGCGGTTGCCAATTCGCTTTAAAAATCCAAAAAGAATCCCAAAACAGAAGCCCCTTTGAGCTTTACTCGCCTTTAAAACGCCAGATTTTACCCGCAAGCGTTGAAGAAAGAACGCAAGTTTTTAGAGAACTAGACGCAGCTAAAAAGGATGCTAATAAGCCTTCTTTAGCCCAAAAAACGATCGCAACTTACCGCTTATTGAATGGGGGCGTGTGGCTTTCTAAAAATTCAAACCCTTTGAATTGTTATATTCTAGCGCGCTCTAAAAGTAAGGCTAAAGTAAGGATTAACGATTTAAGGTGGGTTTTTTCCCAGCGTTTAAACGCGCTAGTGGGTTATAGCCAAAGAGATGAAACCTTGTTTTTGACTTTAGAAGGCCTTAATACTCTTATGGCAAAAAACTACGATAATTTAAAAGAGTTAAACCTTAACCCCTTAAATTATGAAGAAGAGTTGTCTTTAAGGGCGTTAGTGAGCGGGAGCGAGAGCATAAACCCTATTATCGTGCTAGAAGAACGCATAGAAAAAACCCTTTTTGTGGAAATTAAAAGCATTTTTCAAGAAGAAAAGGTGTTTTATTTGCTCTAAGCCAAACTTTAATTGAGCGATAAATTCTTAAAAAAGCGGTCGTGTTGGGGGGTTGTATAAAAACATACAAGTAATTTAAAATCAATTTAAGATAATTAGGCACAATAGCCACAAAAAGTTTAAGGCTGTATTTGAAAACTCTATTTAGTATTTATCTTTTTTTGTCGTTGAATCCACTCTTTTTAGAAGCTAAAGAAATCACTTGGTCTCAATTCTTAGAGAATTTTAAAAACAAGAATGAAGACGACAAACCTAAACCCCTAACCCTTGATAAAAACAATGAAAAACAGAAAGTTCTAGACAAAAACCAAGAAATCTTAAAAAGGGCTTTAGAAAAAAGCCTTAAATTTTTCTTTATTTTTGGATACAACTATTCGCAAGCTACTTATTCAACCACTAACCAAAACTTGACTATTCTGGCTAATAGCATAGGGTTTAATACCGCTACGGGCTTGGAGCATTTTTTAAGAAACCACCCTAAAGTCGGTTTTAGAATCTTTAGCGTCTATAACTATTCCCATTCCGTTTCGCTCTCCCAGCCTCAAATCCTAATGGTGCAAAATTATGGGGGCGCGTTAGATTTTTCTTGGATTTTTGTGGATAAAAAAACCTATCGTTTTAGGAGCTATTTAGGAATCGCTTTAGAGCAAGGGGTGTTATTGGTGGATACGATTAAATCCGGCGCTATCACAACAATCATTCCTAGAACCAAGAAAACCTTTTTTCAAGCCCCTTTTCGCTTTGGTTTTATCGTGGATTTTATCGGCTATTTGTCCTTGCAGTTTGGGATTGAAGTGCCTTTAGTGAGGAATGTTTTTTACACCTATAATAACCATCAAGAAAGATTCAAACCACGATTTAATGCTAATCTTTCTTTAATCGTTTCGTTTTAGACTCCCTTTAGACTCTCTTTTAAATAAGCCCATGACTTTTCTAGGGTATTTTAAAAGCATGGAAAAAACATTCGCTTGAATGCCGTTTTCTTGGCATGCTCTTATATTTTCTTTATTCCTTAATAAAAGGCTTTTAAACCCATTCGTGCTAACCCCACCGGTGCGCATGACGACTAACACTTCTTTCAAATAAGAAAAGCTTATTTTTTGCACCACAAACAAGCGGATAATCATCTCAAAATCCGCTGAAATCTTATAATCGGTTTTGTAAAGCCCATAGCGTTCATAAATGGCTTTTTTGACAAAAAGCGTAGGGTGTGCTGGCGCCACACCATAAAGCAAGGTTTTAGGGTTAAACTCCCCGCTTTCATAATAACGGACCACTTTTTCTAAACAATCAGGTTTGACAAACACCAGATCCGCATACACGCTATCGCAATTTTTGTTTTCAAACTCATGCACCACTTTTTCTACCACAAACTCATCTTTGTAAAAATCATCGCTATTCAATAAAGCGATAATATCCCCACTAGAACGCTTTATGCCTTTATTCATAGCGTCATAAATGCCCTTATCTTTTTCACTCATTACGCAAGCGATTCTATCTTTGTATTTTTGAATGATTTCTAAAGTGCCATCCGTGCTAGATCCGTCTATAATGATGTATTCAATGTTTTTATAAGTTTGATTAAGCACGGAAAGAATGGTGTCTTCAAGGGTTTTTTCGCTATTAAAACACGCCGTGATCACAGAAACTTTTAACAATCCAACCCTTTTTAATAAACTCCCCCCAATTAAGTTTTAAATAAATTCACTTGTTTGTCTAAATTCATGGTCGTTTCGCTTACATGTGTAGCGATGTTTAAAATATCTGAAGAATCAGCTAAAGTCTTAGAAGCCACTTTTTCCACTTCTACAAAATCGCTTACCATAGCTTCAATTTGGTGTCCGGATTTGGCGTAATCGTCCATGCTTTGATTGCTGTCTTGCACGACTGAGCTTAAATTAGAACTCATTTTTTCATAAGTTTCTTGCACGCTTTTACTCATATCGCTCAAGCTCTCCATTTTTTGCGAATTGAGATTCATTTGCGAGCTTACGGCATTGATTTCTTGGACAATCACCATGATAGTGGAATTGATTTCGGCTAAAGACTTTTGAGTGCGCCCGGCTAAATTCCTAACCTCATCAGCCACCACCGCAAAGCCCCTGCCATGCTCGCCGGCTCTTGCGGCTTCAATAGCCGCATTTAGGGCTAAAAGATTGGTTTGATCGGCAATATCATTGATAATATCCAAAATGGATTTGACATCATCAGCGTTACGGCTGAGTTGCTCCACTTGGCTAGAGAGTTCCTCTTCAGTGTGCGCGCTCTCTGTGATTTGAGAAAATAAATCCCCGATCGCATCCTTACTCTCTTTGACAAACGCTTGCGTTTCAATTAAACGCTTCCTTAACCCTTGAGACTGCTCTATGGAAGCATTCATCATGCTCGCTATATCAGTGGCTTTATTTTTTACGGAATTTAGGGTGGTTGATGAATTTTTCATGCTCTTTTGGGTTTCTTGCGTGATTTGGACTAATTTATCCATTGAAGTTTTATTGAGGGTGGAAATCCCTTTAATCTCTTCCATAATCAAGCGGGCGTTTTCCACAAACAAATTGACCCCACGGCCCACTTGCGAGATTTCATCGTTGCGATCACCCACATCAATTTTGGCCCTCAAATCCTTATCCCCATGGCTGAAAGCGCTGATTTTAAAAACCAATTCATCAATGCGTTTCACGATCCTTAATTTAGCGTATATGAGCGTCAAAACCACTAACGCTATTGTCGCTGTCAGTATCCAAAGGAATAATTTCGTGGTGTTTTCATTAAAAACCTTATTGACGCCTTCTTTAATCGCTTTATTTTCTGTGTTAATGTCAGTGTAATAAGAAGTCGTTGCGATCACCATTTGAGACACTTCATCATAATGCGAGTAGGCGAATTTTTTCTCCGGCACGCCTCCATCGTATTTAGGCATTTTATAATAAGTGTAGCCTCCCCCTTTTTTAGCCGCTTCCAAATACCCCCTAACATAATACACCCCATCAACGCTTTGAGCGTCAAGCCCTGATTGGCCTACGGTTTTAGGATTGACCGGATCAAACAATACCACCCCGTTTTTATCCACCACCACCATGTAAATCATGCCCTTATCGTCGTTAATGCGTTTAAAATAATCCAACGCCATTTTTCTTGCAGTAGCGTTATCAAAACTTTTGTAATACTCATGAATGCCCTGTTCAATAATCTCTGTCATGTAAGTGAGCGTTTTTTCACGCTTTTTGTATTGCCCGGTTTCTAAATGCTCCATGAGTTGCGTTAACACATCTTTTTGCATAACCTTTACAAAACCAATAAAAAGCCCCCCTAAACCTAAAAGAGCGGCTAACACGACAAACATAATACGAGTCCCCAACGAAGAAAACATTGAAAAAAACACCATTTATCTCCTATCAATCATTTTTAAGTCAAACCCTAATTTTAGGATTCAGCTTCTAAATGCCCCCCCCCGAAAAATGAGAGACGCAAAATAAAATTAAAACCCAGTTATTTGAAAACCACTGAAAAAGTGAAAAAGCCAACAATCTAGGATTATATAACACCCTTTTTTAAGTTAGGCTTAAATAATGAATAATAAAAATAAAAAATTTTATTTAACTTCACTTTCCTTAATGGATTTGACATTCAAAGTCCTCCCGTCCTTTGAAGTGGGGATTTTGATGCTCCCCTCTTTTAATTTTTCTCTCAATTTTTCCAGCAACGGGTTTTTGAAATCGTAGTTGATGATTTCCCAATTACCCTCCAATTCAGGGGTTACTTTTGCGCCTTTTTCTTCTGTGATGTATTTGACGATTAAATCTCGTATTTGCCCGTTATCTTGCAATTCATCGTAAGAATTATAATACCTATTAGCGTCTGTAACCAAATTTAATGTCTTGGATAATGTCCCAAATCGGTAATTGTTGATCGCTAATTTATAGATCGCTTTGGGGTCAATGGGTTTGTTGTTGATCGTCGGATTAATAATCCTTGATCCGGCGGGTTTTGTAACATCAACTTGGTATTTCACGCCAGAAAACATATCAAAGTTATAACCACGAATATTTTCATTAAAACTGATCGTCAAATCTCCTGGTTGCAACTGATTGTAGAATTGATACGACCATTCCATGTATTTCAACAGATTTTCACCCGTTATTTTCACTCCAATGAGCGTATTAGCGAACTTGTAAATATAGGCGACATCTTTTCTTTTGAAAGGCCCTTTTTTCAAATTGGCGCCAAAATTGAATAAGGCTGCCGCTGAAACATCGGCTTTTGCATAATATTTTTGCACTTTATTGATCAATTCTATCACCGGTGTTTCTTGCAATGCGGCGGTGGGCATCGTGGTGATTTTTTCTTCTCCTGTGATAAAATCAGGCCTGTCAATAAAGGTTTTTGTAACTTCGCCGACAACTTCATTAGCGTATTCTTTTGATTTTTTATCCACATATTCATATTTTTTCGCTAATTCTTCATCTTCTGGCACGCCTTTTGTGGGTAAATTTTCAGTCGTTATGATTTTTTTCTTCGTTTTGGTGTCAAACACCACCACGCCCTTTGCCAGATAAGCTCCATACGCTCCAGGCTCAATGGTATGCACCTTTCCTATTTTGGTGTTATAAACCGCATGCTCATGCCCTGCAAAAATGATGTCAAATTGCGGGAATTTTTTCGCCAGATCAGGGACTCCATCGCCACCTTTCTCATCTTCTCGCCCCAAATGAAAAGTGCCAATCAAAATATCATACTTCCCTTTTAGCTCTTTTAAGGTCTTTTTTAACGCTTCTTCAGCGTCCAAAAACTCCAATCCTGCAAAATGTTCAGGCGTAGAGGCTTCCCAAGTGGGGATATGCGGCACCACATACCCCACAACCGCCACCCTCACGCCATCAATTTTTTTAACCGCATAAGGTTTTACAAACGGCTTATTGTCCGCAGTTTTGATGATATTCGCATTCACAACATCGCCATTAAACCCCTTGATATTTTTCTCTAAAAAATCCTTGCTAAAATTAAACTCGTGATTCCCAAGCACACGAATATCAAATTTCAAATCATTCTCGGCTAAAACTAGCGGGTGGATAGGCTCATCATTAAACAACTCCGCGCTATTACCCTGCAACAAATCCCCGCTGTCAATCAAAACCACATTTTTATTCTCAGCCCTCTGCTTTTTGATTAAAGTCGCAATCCTTGTCAGGCCATTATTGGGTTTTTGCTCGCCAGTCGCATAATCATACGAAAAAAGCCGCCCATGAATGTCTGAAGTTTCTAAAAACACTATTTTTACTTCTTTTGCAGATATTGAAAGCGTTAGCGTTAAAAAGATGATTAAAACCAATTTTTTCATTGAAATCCTTCTAAACCAAGAGATTCATAACATTAATTTTACACAATATTAACACTGATATTTTTGATTGGAATGTAACGCTAAAATGAGTAAGGGGCAAAAGAGTAAAAACCATTCCCCCCACCAATCAAACCCCCACTTCAGGCCACTCAGCGCGTTTGTCTAAAAAAGCGCGTGCTAAATTCTTAGCGCCCTCTAAAGTGTGGTTAGCCGCCCAACCGCATTGCTTTTCATTGCTGGCAGGCACTTCTGTAGCCTTTAACACATCTTGCATCGTCTTTTCTAAAACCTCTAAAATCTCTGTGTAATTGTCATGGTTTAACACCGTGAGATAAAATCCCGTTTGGCAACCCATAGGCGACCAATCCACAACATAACTGGCGTGGTTACGGATAATCTCAGCGACTAAATGCTCTAAAGAGTGCAAGCTTGGCATGTCCATGTGATCTTTGTTGGGCTGTTTGAGACGCACATCGTATTTGACAATCAAATCCCCATTAACGCCCTTTTTGCGATCAGCGATACGCACATAAGGGGCTCTGACTTTGGTGTGATCCAAATTAAAACTCTCTACATTCATTTTTGGTGTTTTCATGTTTTTAACTCCTTTAGTTTATAAATGTTAAACTTTAGCCTATTTTAGCGAACGCTTGCTCTAAATCTTCTAACAAATCCTGTTCATGCTCAATCCCCACAGACAAGCGCACCAGACCATCTCTAATCCCGGCAGCTTCTCGTTGCGCTTTGGGGATACACGCATGGGTCATAAGCGCTGGAATCCCCACCAAACTTTCCACTCCGCCCAAACTCTCGCCTAAAATGAATAGCTTAAGGCTTTCTACAAAAGCAACCGCCTCGCTGTCATTTTTGAGAGTGAAAGAGAGCATCCCGCTAAAGCCACGCATCTGTTTTTTGGCCAGTTCGTGGTTAGGGTGAGCACTTAGACCCGGGTAATAAACCCTTTCCACTTTAGGGTGTTTTTCTAAAAACTCAGCCACGCAAAGGGCATTTTTTTGATGGGCTTCCATGCGCAATCCTAGCGTTTTAATCCCTCTTTGCAACAGCCAGCTGTCTTGAGGGCCTAAAACCCCACCGATAGCGTTTTGGAAAAAAGCGATCTCTTGGGCTAGCGCTTCATTATTAGTGGTTACAAGCCCAGCGACCACATCGCTATGCCCGCCCAAGTATTTGGTGCCACTATGCACCACAATATCCGCCCCCAAAAGAAGCGGGTTTTGGCAATAGGGGGTGGCAAAGGTGTTATCCACGATAGTGAGCAAACCATGATCTTTAGCAACACTAGCGCATTGCGCTAAATCCGTGATTTTAAGCAAGGGGTTACTAGGGGTTTCCAAATAAAGGGCTTTGGTGTTGGGCTTGATAGCCTTTTTAATTTGGGATATATCGCTAGTGTCTATAATGGTGCAAGAAAGGTCGTTTTTGACAAGCACTTTATTGAACAAGCGAAAAGTCCCCCCATAGACATCATCGCCTAATAACACATGATCGCCTGATTGCAAGAGGGAAAAAACGGCGTGGATCCCAGCTAGTCCAGAGGCAAAAGCAAACCCCTTAACCCCCCCTTCTAAATCGGCGATAAGTTCTTCTAAAGCAAAGCGTGTGGGGTTGCCTGATCGAGAGTATTCATAGCCCTTATGGCGGCCTATGGCGTCTTGGCGGTAGGTGGAAGTTTGATAAATAGGCACGCTCACCGCCCCGGTTGTTGCGTCCTCACTAATACCCCCATGGATTAATTTTGTTTGCATGTGCATGATTTTTCCTTTTGATGAATTTATAAATAAATACCTTTTGAGAGATAACGATCGGCAACATCTGGGAAAATGGTTAAAACCTGGCTGCCTTCTGGGAGGCGTTGCGCTTCTTTCAATGCTGCTACAAAAGCTGCCCCGCTAGAGCTCCCCACTAATAAGCCGTTTTTCTTGGCTAACTCCCTAGTGTAGCTAAAACCCTCTTCATCTGAAATCGTTTCAAAGCCATCAATATCCAAGTTTGCAAAAAAAGGAGGGATAAACTCCACGCCAATGCCCTCAATCTCATGAGGGCCAGGCTCTCCCCCATTCAAAATAGAACCCTCCGGCTCCACCCCAATCAAGCGAATAGCAGGAATGCGTTCTTTCAAATACCTAGCCGTGCCCGCAAAAGTGCCACCACTCCCTATCCCGGCTACAAAGCTCGTAAGCCCTACGCCTAATTCTTGGACAATCTCAGGGGCTAGGGTGTGGTAGTAAGTGGCGGGATTATCAGGGTTTTCAAATTGCAAGGGCAAATAGCTATCAGGGATACTTTCGGCTAACTCTTTACTTTTTTTAATGGCACCAGAAATCCCCTCGCTAGTAGGCGTGTTGATCACTTTAGCCCCCAAAGCCCTCATGATTTGCTGTTTTTCTGTGCTGAATTTTTCCGGGACAACAAAGATGGTTTTTAGGTGGTGCTTGAGTGCTACTAAAGCTAGAGCGATGCCGGTATTGCCTGCGGTAGGCTCAATGATGGTTGTTTTAGAAGTGATTTTACCCGTTTTAAACCCTTCTTCTATAAGATATTGGCCTAAGCGATCTTTAACGCTCCCTCCCGGGTTTAAATGCTCTAGTTTGGCGTAAATGGCGGACTTTGTGGGAATGGGGTAATCCTTGCTAGTGAATTTAAAAACGGGAGTGCGGCCTATGGCGTCTTGCATTGTGGTGATAATCATCATTCCTCCTATAACAATAACTCAATTTTGCGATTATGCCTAAACTCGTTAAATGGAATAAGTTTAGGATAAAATGTTAGCTTATTAAGATGGATCAAAAAACTATCGCTTGATTAAAATCAAGCTTTGGTATTTGGATTAAAAAACGCTTTGAGTGTTTTTTAGATTCTGCAATCAGTATCCCATTAATGAATATCAAAAAGCAAGCGGATTTAAAAAACCGCCCGCTTGAAAGAAGTTTTTAAAAGCGTTTCACTCCACTTCCGCATCAATCACATCGTCGTCTTTTTTCTTAGACTGCTCGGCGTTGTTTTTATTCGCCATGGCTTCGCCTAATTTTTGAGCCGCTTGCGCTAATAATTTTGTCTTGTCTTCAAGCTCAGCTTTAGTAGCATTATCGTTTTTGACGCACTCTTTAAGAGCGTTAATGGCGTTTTGAATCTCGTTAGCGTCGTTTTCATTCAAATTCGTTTTATGCTCATCAAGGCTCTTTTGGGTTTGGTGTGCCAAACTATCGGCATGGTTTCTCGCTTCAATCACTTCTTTTTTCCTAGCGTCTTCTTCTTTGTGCAATTCAGCGTCTTTAACCATTTTTTCAATTTCGCTATCAGACAACCCGCTAGAGCCAGAAATTTTAATCTCTTGGCTTTTACCGGTATTTTTATCTTGCGCTGACACGGTTAAAATCCCGTTAGCGTCAATATCAAAGGTTACTTCAATTTGCGGCACGCCTCTTGGAGCGGGCGCGATGCCTTGCAAATCAAATTTACCCAACGATTTATTATCCCTTGCTAATTCTCTTTCACCTTGTAAAACCATAATGGACACAGCGGGCTGGTTGTCTTCAGCGGTTGAGAACACTTGAGATTTTTTCGCCGGAATAGTTGTGCCTCTATCAATCACTTTAGTCATCACGCCCCCTAAAGTTTCAATCCCAAGGCTCAAAGGCGTAACATCTAATAAAAGCACATCTTTCACATCGCCTTTTAACACGCCCCCTTGAATGCTCGCGCCCACCGCCACGACTTCATCAGGATTGACGCTTTTATTCAACTCTTTGTTGATAAAGGCTTTCACCCTTTCTTGGACTTTAGGGATACGAGTGGAGCCACCCACCATCACCACTTCTGAAATCTCATTTTTAGTTAGCCCTGCGTCTTTGATCACGCTTCCAATTTTAGAAATCGTTTCTTCCACGAGATCTTCTGTCAAGCTTTCAAATTTAGCCCTAGTGAGTTTTTTAACCAAGTGTTTAGGCCCGGTAGCGTCTGCAGTGATAAAGGGCAAATTGATTTCAGTCTCCATCGCAGAGCTCAATTCTTTTTTAGCGTTTTCAGCCGCTTCTTTCAAGCGTTGTAACGCCATCACATCGTTTTTAATTTCAATACCCGTTTCGCTTTTAAACTCACTCGCTAAGAAATCAATCACACGATTGTCAAAATCATCGCCCCCTAAGAACGCATCGCCCCCTGTGGCTAAAACTTCTACAACATTATCGCCTGTTTCTAAAACGGTAACATCAAAAGTCCCCCCACCCAGATCATAAACCATGATTTTTTCGCTCTCTTTTTTATCCAAGCCATAAGCTAACGCCGCGCTTGTAGGCTCATTGATGATCCTTAAAACATTAAGCCCTGCAATCGTGCCGGCTTCTTTAGTCGCTTTCCTTTGGCTGTCGTTAAAATAAGCCGGAACCGTGATAACCGCTTCAGTAACGCTCTCGCCTAAATAACTTTCAGCGTCTTCTTTGAGCTTCATTAAAATTTTGGCTGAAATCTCTTGAGGGGTATAAACTTTACCCGAAATCTCAATCGCGCAAGCCCCATTCCTATCCACAATTTTATAAGGCAAGCGTTTTTCGGCTTCTTTAGCCTTATCTTCATTAAACATCAAACCCATGATTCTTTTAATAGAATAAATGGTTTTTTCTGGGTTGGTTACCGCTTGTCTTTTGGCGCTCTCGCCCACTAAAATCTCGCCCTTATCCGTAAAGGCTACAATAGAAGGAGTGGTGTTTTTACCCTCTTTATTAGCAATAATCTTTGCTTCATTGCCTTCATAAACCGCCATTGCGGAGTTGGTTGTCCCTAAATCAATTCCAATAACTTTTCCCATGTGTTATCCTTTCTTTTAAAATAAATGTTTTTAATCGTTTTTAGCAATGCTCACCATTGCCGGCCTCAAAACCCTACCCTTATACTTGTAGCCCTGTTGCAAAACTTGCACGATTTTTCCGTTTTCTTTTTCTTCGCTTTTGACTTGCATGATCGCATTGTGGAAATTGGGATCAAATTCTTCTAAGCATTCAATCCCCTCAATGCCATGCCTTGCCAAAACTTCATGCAACTTTTCCATCGTAAGCTCCAAGCCCTTGGTTAAAGCGCTCTCTTTATCCACTTCTATAGCGCTTCTATGAGCCCCAAGAAGCGCATCAATCACCGGCAATAGATCCAATGCGATTTTTTCATACGCATACTCTAACGCCATGCTCTTGTCTCTTTCTAAGCGCTTTTTCACATTTTCAAAATCCGCATGCACCCTTAAGTATTTTTCGTGCATTTCTTGGTATTTAAGCTCAAAATCTTCCTTGATCTCGCATTCTTTTTCGCTCGCTTCTTGCATTTCTTCACCTTGTTGTTCGTTGCAAGCGCAAGCCTTTTCGCAAGATCCTGGCTCTTTTTGGCTTAAATGATCGTGTTCTTGGTTGTGTTCATCTTTCATTATTCCTCCTTAGAAATAGTTTGAAAAAACCCTTCATAATCGCATTCCAATTTCCCCACGCAAAGCAGTTGCATCCGCTTGTTTTGAAATTCTATAGGGCGTGTTACTAGCATGCAATCAGGCTCTATAAAATGCAAAGGCTTTTTCAAACGCTCTAAAACTTTACCCCCTAAAATGTCAAAAAATAAAGGGCTGTTTAAAAGCGTTTTTAACCCCATTAGATTAAAGCGTGTGATTTGCGTGTTGGAATACTCCAAACGCTCTAATTGCCTAGCCAAACTCAACGCATTGACAGAAGCAGCGATTGAGCGCACTTCTTTAACGCTTCTACCCACAAGCTCTAATAAAAAGTTCTCCATTTTAACGCTGTAACCTAGCGTGCAAGAAAACGCCAAAAAGTCCAAAATCAAAAAGCGTTTTTCGCACTCAATGACTCTTTCTAAACGCTCCAAACTGGGTTTTTTTAACAGCGTAAAAAGCCCAAAATTTTCACTCGCGCTTTTTAGGCGTTTTTCATTTACCTTTAAAACTTCAAAGCGCAACGACTTTTGCCAATAGTTTTCAAACGCCTTAAAAGTGGGCAATCTAGCACCGCTAGAATGGGCTTGATAAAGCATGCCCTCTTTAGAAAGGGTTTGAAAATAATTTCTGATCGTCGCGCAAGATATTTTCAAGTTTGCCAACTCTTTTAGGCGTTTAGAGCTAATGGGTTCTAAAATCTGCAGATAGGTTTTAACAAACGCATCTAACAAACTCTCTTTTTTATCCAAATTAGAACCTACTTTAATTCTTCTTAACATCATTATTTGAAAAATCTCGTCAATCACCATTCTTGATGAAAGAACTCTCGCATTATAGCATAAAAAGTTAATAATCTATCACTTGTTTTAAAAAAGTGATAAAAATTACCCGATTTTTCTTTAAAGTTTAGTCTGTATCACTAAATTTATTTACTAGTATTAAATTAGGATTTTTTATAGAGTTAATTTAATTTTAACGATCCCCTAACTTATGCCCCCTATTAGACAAAACTGACAAAACTTGTTATCATACTAAACATGAACACACACACAAGAGGTATTGACAGCAATCTGATTCATTCGCTCCAAAGCATTTCATTATCCATGTTTAGAAAGGGTTTTTTTGGGCTTTATCAAGGCTCTATTTCAGCGCGCATTGGCACGAATCAATTTGTGATCAATAAAAGAAACGCTGTTTTTGATCAATTGAATGAAAACACCTTGTTGGTTTTGCATGACAAAATAGATTATCGCTGGAAAGAAGCGAGCCTGGATTCGCCCATTCATGCGAGCGTGTATAGGGAGTTTTTGGACGCTAAATTCATCGCTTATGCGCGCCCTCCTTATAGTTTGGCGTATTCCTTGCGCCACAACCGATTGCTCCCTAGGGATTATTTAGGGTATCGTTCTTTGGGCGAAGAAATTTCCATTTTTAACCCCAAAGACTATGACAGCTGGCAAGAAAGAGCGGATACAGAAATTTTACGCCAACTGCAAGAGAGCAAAAAATATTTTGTTTTCATTAAGGGGTGTGGGATTTTTGCCTACCACAGGGAGCTTTCTAAACTCATGGAAGTTTTTGATTTGATTGAAAACTCATGCAAGGTTTTACGACTGGGCGATTTAATGGATTATTGCTATAATGATGATCCACGATTGAGCGTGTAAAAAACTAAAAAGGATAAAACATGACCATCAACACCCATTACACCCCTAATTTCACACAGCTCCAAACCCTAAACAATATCAATAACGACGCAACCATAAAGGACAGGAATCAAGTAGAGCAAGATTTACAACAAAGCAGCGTTCAAAATGGTTTCAGCCAAGATAATACGCAAAACGCCCCTGATTTTGACAGGTTACAAGCTTTAAACGCTATCAATAACGACGGCGAGATTAAAGATAAATCCCAAGTTGTAAAAAACCTTGTTGGTGGCGAAAATACCCCTGAAATTTATTCCAGCCTAGACACATACGCCTAAAGACATATGTATTTAAAAGGGGGTTTTACCATTCTTTTAAAGCCATTTTGATCGCTTCAATCACGCAATCAATCCCACCCGCTAAACTAAAAAGCCAGTATTTGTGCGCGTAAATGTATTCTAATTGCTTAGCCCTTAATTCGTCTTCATTATTCGTTTTTTTACACACGATTTCAGCGATATGCAATTCCTGGTGGAAGATGTAAGATTGTATCGCATCCATAAAATACGAATTGAATTGCTTGTCATCAAAAAGCTCTTTAATATTATCAATTTCAGCGCTCAAATTTTCTAATTTTTTAAAATCCAACTCTTCTAATTTTTTTTCTTCATGAAGCTTTTCCACTTCTTCTAAAAATGGTGCCACTTTCAAAAACACTTCTTCAACTTGAGTTTTTTTCTCATTGGCGTATTGGATGATCTCTTCGCATTTTTGTTTAGCGATCTTTAAGTTTTTAGCCTGTTCTGATTGGGTGGGATAAATAAGATTGATAGGAGGCTTTGGCTTGGATTTGTCTATTTTTTCGCACACTTCTTTAAAGGGCATTTCTTTAGTCCCTTTGATCCTAGCCCCCCCTTCAGTAGCGTTAATGACTTCTAATTTATAGGGCGTGTTAAAAATATCTTTTTCAAAAAATTCTAAGAAAAGTTTCCACACTAAAGTGGTTTCTACTTCCCCGTTACCCCCATATTTTTCTGTAAAGATCTTGTCTTTATCTTTTTTAGGCTTGATCTCTCTATCGCCATAAATCGCCCCACTAGCGTGGCTGTTACCGCTTTGTGAAAAGCTCAAATCTTGCCCGATAAACACGCATCTTTTGAAACGAGAATGCACCACTAATTCATACGCCATGTTCGCTGCGCTCATGCCTATGCCCACATAGCCATACTGGTGCAAACCAAAAAGGTTGGTATAACCAAAGGGGCGGAAACTGAATTGTTTAACCCCCTTTTTAATCGCTTGAATCAATCGTTTATGCACAATGGAAGTCAGAGCAAAAATAACGCCTTCTTGAAAATCTAAGGGGGTTTCTTCGTAAAATTTCGCCGTTAAATCCACCCTTTCTAAAGACAGCACAATATCAGGCTTGATACCGGCTTTAGCCAAAATAGGGAAAGAAGCGTCTATACAAAAAAGCGTGGCGTAGGGAGCGATTTCTTTTAAAAGGGGGAGTTGCTTGTTCAAACTGGGCCCGGTTGAAACAATAATAGCGGTATCTCTGTTTTTTAAAGTGTTCACAAAATCCACTAAACTAGGGCTTTTGATGACTTCAGGCAAATTAGCGGCATGCTGTTTGATGCCTATAAGCGCATCTTTAGCGTCATTGCCTACGCTAATAGCGCCATGCTCTAAAGCGCGCGTGAAATGCTGGTTGATTTCTATCATTTGATGAGAGTATCGTTCATAATAAGCGTTAAAAAGTTTTAAATCATACATTCTTGCGTATAAACGAGACTTTTTATCCATATCAAATAATGAAGCGATCATGTTGTAATTACAAAAAGCCGCATGCAATAAGATCAAACGATTTTCTAAAATCTCAGTGGAAAAATCCAAGAGATTCAGCACAATGAAAATAACCTCTATTTCAGGCTCAATGACCACCAAGCGCTTTAAATTTTCATTGCCTAAAAGCAAGCGATAAAACACCCCATTACCCAAACCAAAATAATACAAATAAGGATAAAGCATGTAAATTTCGCTATTTTTGTATAGCTCTAAGCTTGAATCTAGCGGGCTTTTTTCAAATAAGGGCGTGTTTGTTTCTTTATCTAATAGATTGAAATTCGCACTATCATTCCCTAAAAACACTTCGTATTTTTTGTTTTCTTCAATGGCTTTGAGTTGTGCGAACAAGAGAGGGTCTTTTTTAAAAAGAGCTTGCAAGTTTTTTTGATAAATATCCATCATTCTAACTTATAAAAATAACTGATAAAAAGGGCTAACGCCCCCTTGGATTAAAAGGGCTGTTATTGTAAAAGCCTTAAGACATTCTGTTGCACCGCATTCGCTTGCGCCATAGCAAAACTCCCGCTTTGCGCCAAAATATTGTATTTAGAAAAGTTCGCGCTCTCTTCAGCAAAATCCACATCTCTGATTTGAGATTCAGCCGCTTTAACATTCACTTGGGTTACAGAAATATTATTGATGGTTGTAACCAATTCCATTTGCACCGAACCCATATCCGAGCGGATCTTGTCTAATTGCGTGCGCGCTGAATCCGCCATATCCATCACAATCATCGCCCCTTTAAGGCTTGTTACCCCAGCCCCTATACCTTGAGAATTGGTTTCAGCTTGCGCGCCATTAGCGTTCGCTCCAGCTGCTGAAGCCACATTCGCATCAAAAATGCCCCTAACCGCTCTCAAATTCACGGTGTATTCTGCCACCCCTTGAGCGGAATGAAAGCCCACATGGCTAAAATTCACACCACTAACGATAATGTCTCTAGCGTCGGTCCTGGTCAAAGTTAAGCGCCCAATAACCGCATGCTGTGTCCCAGAAATCCCTGCAAAATTCCCTCCCCCAAAAACCTGACCGCTCGCGCTCGTTGCATGCACAGAAATCGCGCGTCCGTCAATGGAGTGCAAATTAATGCGCCCTTGAATATCCAAGCTCGCTTCCACGCCGGTCCTGTCTTTGACGGAGTTTATCGCATTAATCAATCTCCCATCAGCGTCGTTCTTATGCACATCATTCACGGTCCCAATTTCTACGCCATTAATGGTAAGATCTTTCACGGTTCCTGATTGCACGGGAGTGCCACCGGTAGCCATGACATTATAAGAAGCCCTAACGCCTAAAGTGTTAGAAAAACGATTGATGATTTCGCTTAACGCTCCGATCCCAGTGCCAGCGCTTGTAGAAATGCGCACGGTTTCAATCTTGTAATCATTCACGCCATTGACTTGTTTGAAATTCAATCCCACTTCAGTCAAGTTTTGCGCCGCCGCACTAGCGAGCATGCCTTCAGCGCTAAAAGAAGAGGTTTCCATGCGCACATGCCCAATTTTATCCGAACTCGTGGAACCAATAGACGCTTTAACCGTGGTGTTAGAATACGCGCCAATTTGAAATTCTTTGTTAGAAAAACTTCCTGAAAGCATTTGTTGGCCATTAAAGCTTGTGGTGTTAGCGATATTGTCTAGTTCTTCTAACAACCTTTGAATATCGCTTTGGAGCGCTTTTCGGCTTTCTAAAGTTTGCCCGTCTTGAGCGGCTTGAACGGCTTTGGTTTTAATGGTGTCTAAGATTTTGATTTGCTCATCCATCGCCTTATCTGCGGTTTGAACCATACCAATAGCGTCATTAGCGTTGCGGATCGCTTGACCCAAATTCGCGCTTTGACTCCTTAAGCTATCAGCGATCGCCATCCCACTAGAATCGTCAGCGGCTTTATTGATCCTAAGCCCTGAGCTTAACTTTTCAAGCGAGCTTGAAAGGTCTCTATTGTTTTGAACCCCTACCGCATGAGAAGTTAAAGCGGCGATATTGGTATTTATCCTAAAACTCATGTTTGCATCCTTTGCATAGATATTTGCTGTTATTCAAGCAAAGGGTGTTCCAACTCTTTGATTTTTAGCGCTGTTATGGGTTTTATGGTTTAATAGGGCGTTTAGTCAAAATTCTATGCTACAATCATTCATTAATAGGTATAAACATTTCATTAAAGGCGTTCCATGAAGCACCTTATTATTGTAGAGTCCCCCGCAAAAGCCAAAACCATTAAAAATTTTTTGGATAAAAATTACGAAGTCATCGCCTCTAAAGGGCATGTTAGGGATTTATCCAAATTCGCTTTAGGCATTAAGATTGATGAAACAGGCTTCACTCCTAATTATGTCGTGGATAAAGACCATAAAGAGCTTGTCAAACAGATCATAGAGCTTTCTAAAAAGGCATCTACCACCTACATCGCTACCGATGAAGACAGAGAAGGGGAAGCGATAGGCTATCATGTGGCGTGCTTGATTGGGGGGAAATTAGAGAGCTATCCTAGGATTGTTTTTCATGAGATCACGCAAAATGCGATTTTAAACGCTCTAAAAACCCCACGACAAATTGACATGTCAAAAGTCAATGCCCAACAAGCCAGACGCTTTTTGGATCGGATCGTGGGGTTTAAGCTCAGCTCGTTGATTTCATCAAAAATCACTAAAGGTTTGAGTGCTGGGCGGGTGCAAAGTGCAGCTTTAAAGCTTGTGATTGATAAAGAGAGGGAGATCAAAGCCTTTAAGCCTTTAACCTACTTCACGCTAGACGCTTATTTTGAGTCGCATTTAGAAGCGCAACTCATTAGCTATAAGGGCAACAAACTCAAAGCCCAAGAGCTTATTGATGGAAAAAAAGCTCAAGAGATTAAAAACGAATTAGAAAAAGAAAGCTATACTATTTCTAGTATTATTAAAAAATCTAAAAAATCCCCCACACCGCCCCCTTTCATGACTTCTACTTTACAGCAAAGCGCTTCCAGTCTTTTAGGCTTTTCGCCCACAAAAACCATGAGCATCGCTCAAAAATTGTATGAAGGCGTAGCCACCCCGCAAGGGGTTATGGGGGTGATCACTTACATGAGGACCGATAGCTTGAATATCGCTAAAGAAGCTTTAGAAGAAGCGAGGAATAAGATTTTAAAAGACTATGGCAAAGACTACTTACCCCCTAAAGCCAAAGTCTATTCCAGCAAGAATAAAAACGCCCAAGAAGCCCATGAAGCGATCAGGCCCACCTCTATTGTTTTAGAGCCAAACGCTTTAAAAGACTACCTTAAGCCTGAAGAATTAAAGCTCTATACCTTAATTTACAAACGCTTCTTAGCTTCTCAAATGCAAGACGCTCTTTTTGAAAGCCAAAGCGTGGTTGTGGCTTGCGAAAAAGGCGAGTTTAAAGCCAGTGGCAGAAAACTCCTTTTTGATGGCTATTATAAAATTTTAGGCAATGACGATAAGGACAAATTGCTCCCCAATTTGAAAGAAAACGACCCCATTAAATTAGAAAAACTAGAGAGCAACGCCCATGTTACAGAACCTCCAGTGCGCTATTCAGAAGCGAGCTTGATTAAAGTTTTAGAAAGTTTAGGCATAGGCAGGCCTAGCACCTACGCCCCAACGATTTCCCTCTTACAAAACAGAGACTACATCAAGGTAGAAAAAAAGCAAATCAGCGCTTTAGAGAGCGCTTTTAAGGTGATGGAAATTTTAGAAAAGCATTTTGAAGAAATCGTGGATTCCAAATTCAGCGCTTCTTTAGAAGAGGAACTGGACAATATCGCTCAAAATAAAGCCGACTATCAGCAAGTCTTAAAGGACTTTTACTACCCTTTTATGGATAAAATTGAAGCCGGGAAAAAGAATATCATCTCTCAAAAAGTGCATGAAAAAACCGGCCAATCATGCCCTAAATGCGGTGGGGAATTGGTCAAAAAAAATAGCCGTTATGGGGAGTTTATCGCTTGCAATAATTACCCTAAATGCAAATATGTCAGACAAACTGAAAGCGCCAATGATGGAGCCAAGCAAGAATTGTGCGAAAAATGCGGTGGGGAAATGGTGCAAAAATTCAGCAGAAACGGGGCGTTTTTAGCTTGCAACAACTACCCTGAATGCAAAAACACCAAATCGTTAAAAAACACCCCTAACGCAAACGAAATAATAGAAGGCGTGAAATGCCCAGAATGCGGGGGGGATATTGCCTTAAAAAGGAGCAGAAAAGGCTCGTTTTATGGCTGCAACAATTACCCTAAATGCCGTTTTTTATCCAACCATAAGCCCATCAACAAGCGTTGTGAAAAATGCCATTATTTGATGAGTGAAAGAATCTATCGCAAAAAAAAGGCGCATGAATGCATCCAATGCAAAGAGCGCGTGTTTTTAGAGGAAGATGATGGCTAAAGAAAATCCGCCTGTCGTTTTTGGGCCTGTTTTATCCAGGCGTTTTGGGAAGTCTTTGGGCGTGGATCTATCGCCCTCTAAAAAACAATGCAATTACAATTGCATTTATTGCGAGTTGGGTAAAGCCAAGCCCATTGAACGCATGGAAGAAGTGATCAAAGTGGAAACCTTGATTAACGCCATTCAAAACGCCCTAAACAACCTTGCTACCCCCATTGATGTTTTAACCATTACCGCCAATGGCGAACCCACTCTATACCCTCATTTATTAGAGCTTATCCAAAGCATCAAGCCTTTTTTAAAGGGTGTTAAAACTTTGATTTTAAGCAACGGCTCACTATTTTATGAGCCAAAAGTCCAGCAAGCCTTAAAGGAATTTGACATCGTTAAATTTTCTTTAGACGCTATTGATTTGAAAGCCTTTGAAAGAGTGGATAAGCCCTATTCTAAAGACATTAACAAGATTTTAGAAGGGATTTTGAGCTTTTCTCAAATTTATCAAGGGCAACTGGTGGCTGAGGTGCTGTTAATTAAGGGCGTGAATGATAGCGCGAACAACTTAAAACTCATCGCTGACTTTTTAAAAAAAATCAATACCGCTAGAGTGGATTTAAGCACCATAGACAGGCCCTCAAGCTTTAAAGCCCCTAAATTGAGCGAAGATGAATTGTTAAAATGCTCTTTATTTTTTGAAGGGCTTTGCGTGAGTTTGCCTAAACGATCCATTGCTCAAGCCAAAAAATTGATTTCTTGCGGTATAGACGAATTGCTCGCTTTAATTTCCAGGCGCCCTTTAAGCGCAGAAGAAGCCCCCCTAATACTAGATCCTAACGCTTTTAAGCATCTAGAAACTTTATTAAACCATAAGCAAATTACGATTAAAAAAGTCGGCTCTTTGGAGTTTTATTGTGCGTTTTAACCTCCATTTGTAACCTATTACCAAATAACGCCACAATACCATAAAAAACGATCTCAAAAGCCGACAGATAATTAAAAACTTAATGTTTTTAACCGCTACACCCTTTTACTATAACCATAACCCACTTTTTCTACTTTTTTCTCGGTATTAGCAATTACTTTTATTTCTTTATTAATATCAGCAAATATTTTTTGAACGAACAAAAGGCTTTGAGAGGCTGAAAGGTTGGCTTGTGGGTATGGTTTTACATTCCTCATTTCAAGCATTTTAGCTTGAGCTTTAGAGCGTATTTTCAGGTTTTCGTTTTGCCATTCTTCTGCAACCTTAAAATCTCTAGGGTCTAGCTCTAAATAAGCGATAGAACTTGGTTTATAAAAATTCACTTGTTTAGCGATAGCTTTTTGTGAATAGGGCAGAGATTCTAGCTCTTTTTGCAAATAAGCGATAAGCTCTTGCGCTTTTGATCCTCTTTGAGAGTGGGGTTGTTTAGGGTTTGGAAGGTGTTTTGGCTGGATAGGGGTTTGATTGGTTTTTGCAGGTTTAGGGGTTTTGCATTCAGCTTCTACTTCTATAGCAATACCACCCTTAATTCCTAATTTTTTAATAAAGAATTGACTATGATTTTCTTGGCAATTTTGTTCTGCTTTTTTAACCAAATCTTTCTGTGTGTTGTTTGTCTTTTGTTTTTCTTGTTCTGTCTTTTGTTTTTCTTGTTCTGTCTTTTGTTTTTCTTGTTCTACTTTTATTTGATTGTTAGTCTCTATATTGCTTGTCTTTTGTTTTTCCTGTTCTGTCTTTTGTTTTTCCTGTTCTGTCTTTTGTTTTTCTTGTTCTGTCTTTTGTTTTTCTTGTTCTGTCTTTTGTTTTTCCTGTTCTAGTTCTATCCCACTCTTGTTCGCTCTATCCCTAGCGTTTTCAGCTTCCTTTTGAGCTTGAGCCACTTCTTTTTTGGATTGGTCATCAGCAAAACACACATTCATAAGCATGGTTGTTATCGTTGCTACACCTATTGCTGAATTAAACCATGAGTTAGGATGCGTTTTTAAATAATCATCCGCAGTCTTAACATTCCCACATATCCAATCGCTTTTTTTAATTTGTTTTTTTATTGAGTCTTTTATCGCTTCCCAAAAAGTAATCCCCATTATAGACACTCCCACATTCTTAAAAACTTTCTTTTCTTTTGCCGTTTTCACTAATTTCATCATCATTGTTGCAAGCATTACTAAAACTCTTATAACAGGCATTTAAATCCTTTCAAAAAACAATCTTACCCATCAAGATCTTATTATTGTAGTATATATAGTCATATTTAATCGCTATTAAACAATTGGTTTGAAAAATTGTAAGGGTCAATCCAATCAGATTTTTCTAATCCATTCCAATAAAACTTGATACAAGTTTTCTTTATACCCAAACTCACGCCCTTTTAAAGGGAGCAAGCTAATAAGCGATTTTTCTATGGCAAGAAACTGACTGATGCCTCCTAGAATATAAAAACGATTTTATGGTGTTCTTATTTCTTATGCCTACACCCTTTTACTATAACCATAACCCACTTTTTCTGCTTTCTTTTCAGTATTAGCCGCTACTTCTATTTCTTTATTAATATCAGCAACGATGTTTTGAAGGATTGAAAAGCTTTGAGAGGCTGAAAGGTTGGCTTGTGGGTATGGTTTTACATTCCTCATTTCAAGCATTTTAGCTTGAGCTTTAGAGCGTATTTTCAGGTTTTCGTTTTGCCATTCTTCTGCAACCTTAAAATCTCTAGGGTCTAGCTCTAAATAAGCGATAGAACTTGGTTTATAAAAATTCACTTGTTTAGCGATAGCTTTTTGTGAATAGGGCAGAGATTCTAGCTCTTTTTGCAAATAAGCGATAAGCTCTTGCGCTTTTGATCCTCTTTGAGAGTGGGGTTGTTTAGGGTTTGGAAGGTGTTTTGGCTGGATAGGGGTTTGATTGGTTTTTGCAGGTTTAGGGGTTTTGCATTCAGCTTCTACTTCTATAGCAATACCACCCTTAATTCCTAATTTTTTAATAAAGAATTGACTATGATTTTCTTGGCAATTTTGTTCTGCTTTTTTAACCAAATCTTTTTGTTCTTTAACCAAATCTTTCTGTTCTTTAACCAAATCTTTCTGTTCTTTAACCAAATCTTTTTGTTCTTTAACCAAATCTTTCTGTTCTTTAACCAAATCTTTCTGTTCTTTAACCAAATCTTTCTGTTCTTTAACCAAATCTTTCTGTATATTGCTTGTCTTTTGTTTTTCTTGTTCTGTCTTTTGTTCTTCTTGTTCTGTCTTTTGCTTTTCTTGTTCTAGTTCTATTTGTTTATCAATATCACCAGCGCTACAAGCAGCTAATAATAAACTTGTCGCTATGGTTAATCCTGAATACTTCCACCAATTGATTTGATTCTCTTTTTCAGCTTGTTTGGATTTATCCTGGACTTTATCGTCTAATTCTTTCGCTTTCTTGCATGCAACATGGGTTAATACTACTAATGCCGCACTGCTTTTCTCGGGATGTTTTTTTATAAGTTCTCTAACTTTCTTTACAATTTTTGTAAAAAACCCACCAATTGATCTGAACATATTTTTAATAGCACCCACTCGTTTAAAATGAGTCTCTTTATTTGCCTTTGTGTTAGCTGTCTCTGCGTTTTTGCCAACTTTATTTGTTCTTCCTATTTTCACTGATTCCATTACCAACCTTTTTTTTAAAAACAATCTTACCCATCAAAACTATATCAATGGAAACCAATACGAAAAAATCCACTCAAGTTAGATCAACCCCTTCATTATCAACGCGCAGTTAAGCTATGGTCTTTCAATTCTTTTTCTAACTTAGCTACAGCGTTCCAAGTGGGGATCACGCTATCAGGGTTTAAAGAAATGGAAGTGATGCCCTCTTTGACTAAAAACTCTGTTACTTCAGGGTAATCGCTTGGGGCTTGCCCGCAAATCCCGCAATATTTGTTGTGCCTTTTACAAGCTTCAATCGCTTTTTTAAACATTTTTAGCATCGCTTCATTTCTTTCATCAAAGACATGGCTGACTAATTCGCTGTCTCTATCCACGCCTAAAGTGAGCTGGGTTAAATCATTAGAGCCAATAGAAAAGCCATCAAACAAGCTTAAGAAATCATCAGCCAGAATGACATTCACCGGTAATTCGCACATGATATAGATTTCAAGCCCGTTTTTACCGGATTCTAGATTGTTTTTTCTTAAGATTTCTAAGACTTTTTTACCCTCTTCAATGGTTCGCAAAAAGGGGATCATCACTTTCATGTTCGTCAAGCCCATTTCTTCTCTCACTAACGCTAAGGCTTCACACTCCCACGAAAACGCTTCATTATAGCTCTCTGAATAATACCGACTAGCCCCCCTATAGCCAAGCATGGGGTTTTCTTCATTAGGCTCATAGCTAGAGCCGCCAAGCATGCGCATGTATTCATTGGATTTGAAATCGCTCGTCCTTACAATGACAGGTTTAGGGTAAAACGCTGCGCTGATCATGCCAATGCCTTCAGCGATTTTTTTTACAAAAAAATCTTTAGGGTTAGCATAGCCTGCCATAAGGTTTTCAATTTCATTTTTTTCTTTCACGCTTTTTTTGTGGTGCAAATCCACTAAAGCTAAGGGGTGGGCTTTGATTTGATTTAAAATAATCATTTCCATTCTGGCCAGCCCTACGCCGTGATTAGGGAGCTGAGAAAAACCAAAGGCTTTTTCAGGGTTTCCAATATTGATATAAATTTTTGTTTGAGTTTCTTGCATGTTAGAAAGCTCCACCCTTTCAATTTCATGCTCATAAATGCCCGCATACACATAGCCCTCTTCGCCCTCAGCACAAGAAACCGTGATTTCCATGCCGGTATAAAGGCTATCCGTCGCTCCGCTCACCCCAACAATGGCTGGCACGCCAATTTCTCTCGCCACAATAGCGGCATGGCAAGTGCGCCCTCCACGATTGGTGATAACCGCGCTCGCTTTTTTCATGCAAGGCTCCCAGTCTGGGTCGGTGTTATCCGTAACTAAAATTTCGCCCTCTTTAAAAGAATTCATGTGTTCCAAATCATTGATGATACGCACTTTCCCTGAGCCAATTTTACTCCCAATCGCTCTGCCTTGTAAGATAATCTCTTTCTTTTCGTTAGGGTTTTTGAATTTGAATTTTTCAAAGACTTGACTTTCTTCTTTGGTTTTTTGGCTTTGAACGGTTTCTGGGCGCGCTTGAACGATAAAGATTTCCCCGCTATCGCCATCTTTAGCCCATTCTATATCCATAGGGCGGTATTGTTTGGCTTCTTTAGAGTAATGTTTTTCAATTTCAATGGCGTATTTGGCTAAAATCAGCACATCTTCATCGCTCAACGAAAAGGATTGGCATTCTTTTTTGGTGGTTTTAATGTTTCTGGTGGGGTGTTCGCTACCCCTTGGAGCATAGACCATTTTTTGCGTTTTATTGCCGAGTTGGCGTTTGATAATGGGGCGTTTGTTTTGCTCTAAAGTGGGCTTAAACACATAAAATTCATCAGGGTTTATCGTGCCGCCCACCACATTTTCGCCTAACCCCCACGCTGAAGTGATAAACACCGCGTCTTTAAAACCGGTTTCGGTGTCAATAGAAAACATCACGCCCGCGCTGCCTTTATCTGCTCGCACCATTTTTTGCACCCCCACGCTTAGAGCGACTTTTAGATGATCAAACCCACGACTCGCTCTATAGCTAATCGCTCTATCGGTAAAAAGCGACGCTAAACAGGATTTGATATAGTGGATCAATTCTGTTTTACCCTTAATGTTTAAATAAGTGTCTTGCTGCCCGGCAAAAGAAGCGTCCGGCAAATCTTCTGCAGTAGCGGAGCTCCTTACAGCCACATCGGCTTCTTTCATGTTATATTGCTGGCTTAAAATTTCATAAGCTTGAAAAATCTCATCTCTTAAATCGCTAGGAAAAGGCGTGCCAAAAATAAGCTCTCTGATTTGTTTGGAGCGGATTTTTAACACATCAATTTCCGTGGCATCAACATTTTCTAAAAGCTCTATGATTTTTTGTTTAGCCCCCCCTTGCTCTAAAAGATACCAATACGCTTCGCTTGTGATCGCAAAGCCATCAGGCACTTTAATGCCAATAGGCACTAATTCTTGAAACATTTCACCAATGCTAGCGTTCTTGCCCCCAACCAGATTCACATTCTTATTGTTCAACTCTTTGAAAAACTTGATATATCGCACAAAACTCCCTTAAAATTATCATTAAGTTTCTTAAAACAAAAATATAATAATGATAGCATGATAGAGCTTTAGTTTTAGCTAGTTTGTATTACTAAGCTTTTTAATAAGGGGGTGTATTCTTTTTGGTTTATGATTTTATTGTATAATAAGCAGTATTTTTGAATAGAAAGGGTGTTTTTGTATAGGCGGTTATTATTGAATTTGTTTTGTATGGTATTTTTACAAGCGTGTTTGAAGCCTATGAGCGACCCTAAAGCTGAGAAAGTGGATTCGCAAGTGCAATGCGGGTTTGGCTCAAAAGATTGCTAAATTTTAAGGTTTATAAGAAAGGAAACATAAGTTTTAAAGAATGAGTGCGGAACTGATTGCTGTTTATAAAGACGAGCAAATAATAGATTTAGAGAGTGCGAAAGTCTTAGGGCTGAGCGATGGGATTAAAGCGTTAAACGGGACAGAGCCGATATATTTTGATGATTCGCCTTTGGCTTTAGAAGTGATCAGGCATTCATGCGCGCATTTGCTTGCACAAAGCTTGAAAGCCCTTTATCCGGACGCAAAATTTTTTGTAGGCCCTGTGGTAGAAGAGGGGTTTTATTACGATTTTAAAACCGCTTCAAAAATCAGCGAAGAGGATTTACCTAAAATTGAAGCGAAAATGAAAGAATTTGCGAAATTAAAGCTCGCTATCACTAAAGAGGTTTTAACCAGAGAGCAAGCCTTGGAGCGTTTTAAGGGCGATGAATTAAAGCATGCGGTCATGAGTAAAATCAGTGGCGATAAATTTGGCGTGTACCAACAAGGCGAGTTTGAAGATTTGTGTAAGGGACCGCACCTCCCAAACACCCGTTTTTTAAACCATTTCAAGCTCACTAAACTGGCTGGGGCTTATTTGGGCGGCGATGAAAACAATGAAATGCTCATTAGAATCTATGGCATCGCTTTTGCCACCAAAGAGGGCTTAAAAGACTATCTTTTCCAAATAGAAGAGGCGAAAAAACGAGATCACAGAAAGCTAGGCATGGAGCTAGGGCTTTTTAGTTTTGATGATGAGATAGGGGCAGGCTTACCCTTATGGCTGCCTAAAGGGGCAAGACTGAGAAAACGCATTGAAGATTTATTGAGTAAAGCGTTACTTTTAAGAGGCTATGAGCCGGTTAAAGGCCCTG
Source organism: Helicobacter sp. 219-2 (assembly GCF_030053225.1). NCBI lineage: Bacteria > Pseudomonadati > Campylobacterota > Epsilonproteobacteria > Campylobacterales > Helicobacteraceae > Helicobacter > Helicobacter sp. 219-2. Next base: position 479,572 of record NZ_JASGBS010000001.1, read on the forward strand.
AGATTTTAAAGAGCGATGTGTGGAAAATCAGCGGGCATTATGACAACTATAAAGAAAACATGTATTTCACCACGATTGATGAGCAAGAATACGGCATAAAGCCTATGAACTGCGTGGGGCATATTAAAGTCTATCAAAGCGCTTTGCACAGCTACAGGGATTTGCCCTTAAGGTTTTATGAATACGGCGTGGTGCATCGGCACGAAAAAAGCGGCGTGTTGCATGGGCTTTTAAGGGTTAGGGAATTTACCCAAGATGATGCACATATTTTTTGCTCTTTTGAACAGATCCAAAGCGAAGTGAGCGCGATTTTAGATTTTACGCATAAGATCATGCAAGCGTTTGATTTTAGCTATGAAATGGAATTATCCACAAGGCCGGCTAAATCCATAGGCGATGATAAAGTTTGGGAAAAGACCACTAACGCTTTAAAAGAAGCCCTAAAAGAGCACCGCATTGATTATAAGATTGATGAGGGGGGAGGGGCTTTCTATGGGCCTAAGATTGACATTAAAATCACTGACGCTTTAAAGCGTAAATGGCAGTGCGGCACGATTCAAGTGGATATGAATTTGCCTGAACGCTTCAAGCTCGCTTTCACTAATGAGCATAATCACGCTGAACAGCCGGTGATGATCCACAGAGCGATTTTAGGCTCGTTTGAAAGGTTTATTGCGATTTTGAGCGAACATTTTGGGGGGAATTTCCCTTTCTTTGTCGCGCCCACTCAAATCGCTCTCATTCCTATTAATGAAGAGCATCATGTTTTTGCTTTGAAATTAAAAGAGGCACTAAAAAAGTGCGATATTTTTGTAGAAGTGCTGGATAAAAACGACAGCTTGAATAAAAAAGTGCGCTTAGCCGAAAAGCAAAAAATCCCTATGATTTTAGTGTTAGGGAATGAAGAAGTGGAAACAGAAATTTTATCCATTAGAGACAGAGAAAAACAAGCTCAATATAAAATGCCCTTAAAGGAGTTTTTAAACATGGTTGAATCTAAGATGCAAGAGGTTAGTTTTTGAGTAGAAACGAAGTGTTGTTAAACGGAGACATTAATTTTAAAGAAGTGCGTTGCGTGGGCGATAATGGCGAAGTGTATGGGATCATTTCCTCCAAAGAAGCGCTCAATATCGCTCAAAATTTAGGTTTGGATTTGGTTTTGATTTCAGCGAGCGCGAAACCTCCCGTGTGTAAGGTGATGGATTATAATAAATTCCGCTACCAGAATGAAAAGAAAATCAAGGAAGCCAAGAAAAAGCAAAAGCAAATTGAAATCAAAGAGATCAAGCTTTCCACTCAAATCGCGCAAAACGATATTAACTACAAAGTCAAGCATGCGAGAGAATTTATTGAATCCAATAAGCATGTCAAATTCAAAGTGGTTTTAAAAGGTAGAGAGAGACAAAACTCAAAAGCCGGGCTTGATGTGCTTTTTAGAGTCCAAACGATGATGCAAGATTTAGCCAACCCTGAAAAAGAGCCAAAAACCGAGGGGCGTTTTGTTTCGTGGATGTTTGTGCCTAAGGCTAAAGAAGCCCCCAAAAACGAAAAGAAAACCAAAGAAAATAACCCGCCTTTTAATCGTATTAACCTTATGAAAGGAGAAAATCATGCCAAAAATGAAGACTAATCGCGGCGCGTCTAAGCGTTTCAAAGTTAAAAAAAACTTGATTAAGCGTGGCAGTGCTTTTAAAAGCCATATTTTGACTAAAAAAAGCCCCAAACGCAAAGCTAATTTAAACGCGCCCAAACATGTGCATCACACTAACGCGCATTCTGTCATGTCGTTGCTTTGCAGGGCTTGAGAATGCTCATTAGAAAGTGGAGTTAATCCCCTTGTTTAAGGGAAAGTCGTTGTAAAAACGCACCTAAAAATATTTTAAAAAGAAAGGTAAAGAAATGAGAGTTAAAACAGGCGTTGTGCGCAGAAGACGCCATAAAAAAGTCTTAAAACTCGCTAGAGGGTTTTATAGTGGCAGAAGAAAGCATTTTAGAAAGGCTAAAGAACAGCTTGAAAGAAGCATGTATTACGCCTTTAGGGATCGCAAACAAAAGAAAAGAGAATTCAGGAGTTTGTGGGTGGTAAGGATCAATGCGGCTTGCAGAATGCACAATACAAGTTATTCGCGCTTCATGCATGCCTTAAAAGTGGCTGGCGTGGAGTTAGACCGCAAGATTTTAGCAGACATGGCGATGAATGACATGCAAGCTTTTGAGAGCGTGTTAGAGAGCGTGAAAGAGCATCTTTAATCTCTATTGGCTGTTAGGTTTTAGTTTTAGCCTAAAAAAGGTGAGAGGATTTAGGACTTTTTACTAAAAAGTTCCTAAAATTGATTTTTGTTTCAATTTATTCTCATTCAATCGCTACATTTAATCAAAAAGAAAGCAATTTTATAGTAGAATGTAGCGTTTAGAACTCAAGTAGAGAAAATGTAGAAGGAAGGAATACATGAAGAAATCTGTTATAGTAGGTGCTATCTCTCTAGCAATGACAAGCTTGTTGTCAGCAGAGACCCCTAAGCAAGAAAAAGCTATTAAGACTAGCCCTACCAAAAAAGGTGAAAGAAATGCTGCTTTTATAGGGATTGATTACCAGTTGGGTATGCTTAGCACTACCGCTCAAAATTGTTCCCATGGGAATTGTAATGGTAATCAAAGTGGGGCTTATGGCTCTAATACGCCTAACATGCCTACAGCGTCAAACCCAACAGGAGGTCTTACTCATGGCGCTCTAGGGACTCGTGGGTATAAGGGCTTAAGCAACCAACAATACGCTATCAATGGTTTTGGTTTTGTTGTAGGGTATAAGCATTTTTTTAAGAAATCCCCGCAATTTGGAATGCGTTATTACGGATTCTTTGATTTTGCAAGCTCTTATTATAAGTATTACACTTATAATGATTATGGCATGAGAGACGCTCGCAAGGGTTCTCAAAGTTTCATGTTTGGCTATGGGGCTGGCACAGATGTGTTGTTTAACCCGGCTATTTTCAATCGTGAGAACTTGCATTTTGGGTTTTTTGTTGGCGTTGCGATTGGTGGCACTTCTTGGGGTCCAACAAACTATTATTTTAAGGACCTAGCTGATGAATACAGAGGGAGTTTCCACCCATCAAATTTCCAGGTCTTAGTGAATGGCGGGATTCGCTTAGGCACTAAACACCAAGGTTTTGAAATTGGCTTGAAAATCCAAACCATTCGCAACAATTATTATACCGCTAGTGCGGATAATGTGCCTGAAGGGACTACTTATAGATTCACCTTCCACCGCCCCTATGCCTTTTATTGGCGTTACATTGTAAGCTTTTAAGGTGTTTTAGAATTGATCTTATGGGGGCATAGAAAAGGGCTTTTGCTCTTTGTGGCCTTTTATGATTTTCTTGTATCAAAGGCTTTAGAAAATCAATACGGCTACTTGGCAAAAATTAAAACACAATCCTTACAAACAATTGAACTTACCAACAACAGCACACAAACAAGTCTTTGAAAAATCAAAAATGAATTAATTGTTTTTGAAAATAATAATAGGGGATATAGGTTAGCTGTTTTAATGGAGTGCTGATCATAAAATCTAAAAATCAATTGGCCATTAAAACGCTGTAAGTTATCTTTAATCAATCAGATGATAGAATTTGTCTTTTATTTTTGAATTTGGGAGCATTTGATGAAAAAATTGGCGTTTTCTTTATTATTTACAGGGACTTTTTTGGGGCTTTTTTTGAATGCGAGCGATTTTAAGAGCATGGATAATAAGCAGCTATTAGAGCAAGCAGGGAAAGTTGCTCCTAGCGAAGTTCCAGAGTTTCGCGCAGAAGTCAATAAGCGATTAGCGGCGATGAAAGAAGAAGAGCGTAAAAATTATAAAGCGGATTTTAAGAAAGCGATGGATAAAAATTTAGCTTCTTTAAGCCAAGAAGATCGCAACAAGCGTAAAAAAGAAATCCTTGAAGCGATTGCTAACAAAAAGAAAACAATGACGATGAAAGAATACCGCCAAGAGGGACTAGATTTGCATGATTGCACATGTGAAGGCCCTTTTCATGATCATGAAAAAAAAGGAAAAAAAGGCAAAAAATCAAGCCATCATCAGCATTAGCGCTTTAGGGTGTGCTAACTTTTTTTGATTTTTGTAAAACCACGCCGTAAGTTTCTAGCTTTTGGCTATGGGGATATAAGGCGTTTTTGTGTTATAATTCTATCATAGCGTTTGGGCACTTAAAATAGAGGCTACCTGCTTGGTGGGCGGGCTTTGTTGATTCTAAATCCTTTAGCTGTGAAGGGCATGCCAGTTTTTTAGAGTTAAAGTTTTTGGAGTGTTTGTATTTTTTGGATATTTATAGTATCATACCCAATAACAAAGACCCTTTGAAAGTCTGTAATTTAAAACGACTAAAATGGCTTGAATTCTAGGTGGTTTTTTATCAATAGAAGAAATTTTAAAAGAGAGCTTATGAAGAACAGTATCTATTTTTGTTGCGGTTATATAAATTAGGAGTTTGGTATGAAACGGATTTTATTTTTTTTAGTAGCTACGACTTTTTTGTTGAGAGCAGAAACGGATTCTGCCACTATTAACACTACAGTTGATCCCAATGTTATGTTTTCTGAAAGCTCCACAGGGAATATGAAAAAAGATCGCAAGAGGGTTTTAAAGAATATGGTTAATTTGGAAAAAGAGCGCGTGAAGAATTTTAACCAGTATTCTGAAACCAAGATGAGTAAAGGCGACTTATCCGCTTTTGGAGCTTTCTTTAAGGGGAGTTTGGAAAGTTGTGTGGATCAAAAGATTTGTTATTATGAGCATAAAAATGGCAAGGTTTCTTTTGTGGTGAATGACAGGGAGAAGTTTTATAAACATGTGCTTAAAGACTTAGGGACAGAGCTTTCACTCCCTTTATTTAACTGGCTTTACAAAGGCTCGGATTTTGGGGCTTTGCATGAGCAGTTTGGGGATATGTATGATGGGTATATCAAATATTTGATCAGCATGGTTAGAATAAGCCAAAAAGAAAAGGCTAGAAAACTGGACGCAGTCACTCTTAAAAAAATGGAAGATCAGGCTGAGAAAGACACTAAAGCAGCGTTTCAAAAGAGGAGTAGTGGGGAGCTTGAAAGCCATACTGATAGCCATGAATTTATAAGCTCTTCTAAGAAGACACAGAACGCTTCTAATTCGGATCTAGATCCTACGACCAATGCTAACGCGCTCAAAGAAACAGCTTCAAAAGAGCCAGAGGCTTCTTCAAAAAAAGAGAAAAAGTCTAAGAAAAAACGCCGCCTTTCAAAGAAAGAAAGGCAACAACAAGCCTTGCAACAAGAGTTTGAAAGGCAAATTAGTGACTCCAGTAAGTCTGAAAAATAGTAAAATAGTTAAGCTTACCTTTTAGTAGGGGGCTTTCAATAAGTTTCTTAAGCATTCCTTTTAGGCTTTATAGCTCCCTATCGCTCTGTCTTGTGTAGGACTATCTTTTTTAAAAACCATTACTTTTTTAAAATCTTTAGACTTTAAGCTTTTTGGCTTTTTTGCGGTAAGCTTAAGGTTTTGTCACGCAAAAATCTTTGAAATATAGCGATTGATAGAGTTAAAATCTCAGACATTCCAACGCATTTTATAAAGCCTATAAAATTTTTTAATGGAGTGTTGGTAATCAAATTGATGCCTTTGAGTGTTTTTTACAATCAAAATAAAAGAGCTAAGCCAAGCGATAGTTTCTCATGACGCGCTTTTATAGGGTTATGGGGAGTTTTGGGGGGTTAGGGGAATGATTTCAAAAGGCCTCCTATCCCCTTATGAGCTTGAATAAACTTTTCACTATAAAATGGAATCCAAAACGATGGCATAACGCTTTAAAACCCTATTGTTTAAAATTTTTGAAAGACATTAAAGTTGGATAAGACTTATTCGTATTTGTTAAAAACAAAGCCTTTTTTAGGAAATAAAACCCCTAAAGATTAGATCTATCCCTTAGCATTCTAAAGTCTTAGCTAACCCCCCTAACGAAGTCTCTTTGTATTTTTCATTCATGTCTTTTCCGGTCGCATACATCGTAGCGATCACTTCATCCAGGCTCACTTTAGGCTTGTATTCATCTTCTAAAGCCAGTTTAGAAGCGCTAATCGCTTTGATCGCTCCTAAAACATTGCGTTCAATGCAAGGGATTTGCACCAAGCCCCCCACCGGATCGCATGTCAATCCTAAATGGTGTTCCATAGCGATTTCACTAGCGATTAAAACCTGTTGCGTGGTCGCTTGGCACAAATAGGCTAACCCCCCCGCAGCCATAGAGCTTGCCACGCCAATTTCAGCCTGACACCCCGCTTCTGCGCCGCTCAAGGAAGCGTTTTTCTTGTAAAGATAGCCAATCGCCGCGCTGGTGAGTAAAAAATCATTGATGGCCTTTTGCGATAAATTTTCAAACAAATGGTTTTTAGCGTATAAAAGCACGCTTGGCACCACCGCGCACGCTCCATTAGTGGGAGCGGTTACCACCTTTCCTCCGCTAGCGTTTTCTTCAGCAATGGCACGAGCGTAAAGCGAAATGTAATCAATCAACGCTAAGGGATCTTTCCCGCTTGTGGGGTGTTTTTCTAAACGCGTTTTAATGCTTGGGGCTAATCGTGTTACTCTCAAAGAACCAGGCAGATACATTTCTTTAGAATTAGCCCCATTATCATAACACTCAAGCATCGCATGATAAATTTTAGCCATCGTTGCATCAGGGCAGTTTTTCAGGGCATTTTCTCTCAAACGCACGATTTCAGCGATGTTTTTTTGGTGTTTTTGGCATAATTCTAGCAATTCCTTAGCGCTTGAAAAATCATAGGCAATACTTCCATTCCCGCCCTCTTCAGACAAGTTGTCTAATTCTTTTTCAGTATAGACAAACCCTCCACCAACAGAATAGTAAGTCTCTTCTTTTAAAACCTCATTTTTAGCGTTAAAAGCTTTTAAAATGAGAGCGTTTTGGTGTCTGGCTAAAGGCTTGTTGTCAAAAATCAAATCTTTAGCGTAATCAAAATGAATGCGATGTTGGTTAGCGAGTTTTAAAACTTTGTTTTCAAGCGCTTCATGCAATAAGGCTTTTTTGGTTGTTACCTCTAATTCGTTAGCATAAATACCATGCAAGCCAATTAAAACCGCCTCATCGCTCAAATGCCCTTTACCGGTTAAAGCTAATGAGCCATGCAAGGTGATTTGAACGTGCACAACCTGCTCTAGAACGCCTTTTAATGACTCGCAAAATCTCGCTCCAGCTTCCATAGGCCCTATAGTGTGTGAAGAGCTAGGCCCCACGCCGATTTTAAAAATGGATAAAATAGAAAAACTAGCCATTAAAATAGTCCTAAAAACACGCTCAAAGCCGTCAAGCTCCCAAAGACAAACACAAAAATATCCACTTTAAAGTTTCTAAAACGCTTCAAACTAGAAACGCTATAAAAAGCTATCATAGGCATCACAAACAGAATGAGCGCGATAATGGGACCGCCTAAATTTTCAATAAAATCCAAGATATTAGGGTTAATATAAGCCACAAGCGTGATAGTCAGCCATAAAAAAATCGTTACGCTAATACTCAAGGTTTTAGAAGCTTTTTTCAATTTTAAACTTTGAATAATAATGCCTTCTAAACCCTCCTTAGCCCCATAATAATGCCCAAAAAAAGATGAAAAAATCGCTAAAAAAGCCACCACAGGCCCCGCATAATTGATTAAAGGGTTATTTAAAGTGTTAGCAAAATAGCTTAAAATGGGGATATTTTGTTCCCTTGCTTTCACAAAATCATCAGCATTCAAGCACATGACGCACGAAAACACAAAAAACATCACAAACCCTAAAAGCATCAGCGATGTCCCTAATTCAATTTGATTGAGCTTATACTCTTTGAAAGCGCCGTATTCTTTTCCCACATTTTGGGTGAAGGTTGAAATAATGGGGCTATGGTTGAACGAAAACACAAGCACCGGTAAGGTTAGCCAAATCGCTAACACAAATTCTTTAAAGCTCGGCACCACAAAAAGATTAGCGCCTTGCCAATAAGGGATAAGATACAAAGAAAAAAGCAATAAAATCAAGCATAAAGGATACACTAAAGCGTTACAAATGCGCGTAACAATCGTAGCGTTAAAAACCATCACCAACATCATTAAAGAAACTAACGCTACAGCCAATAAGCCCCGATGGAAAGGCGCTAAATGCAACTGATTAGTGAAAAAATGATCAAACACATTAGTGATACCCACCCCATAAGCCAAACAAATAGGATAAATCGCAAAGAAATAAAGCAAAGTGATAAGAAAACCCCATTGAGTGCCAAAATGAGAGCGAACGACCATGGTAATGTCTTCTTTATCTTTAGATCCTATGAAATAAGCTAAGGCTCTATGCCCCAGATAAGTTAAAGGGAATATAATCGCGCTCATCACCACAATAGCCCATATCCCATGCCCACCGGCTCTAATAGGCAAAAATAAAATCCCAGCCCCAACGGCTGTGCCAAATAAGGATGCCATCCAACGCAAATCAAATGCGTTGAGTTTTTTAGGATCTCTTATAAGCGCTTTTTCTTGTGCCATGCTATTAAACCGCCCTTTTATCATGTTAAAGAGTTTTCATTGTAGCATAAAGCTTTTTATGATTGGGGTTTTTTGAGATTAAGGGGTGGTTTTGGGCACGCATTTATTTTCTAAAATCCACGATTTAACCCGCACAAGCTATAATAACGCTTAAAAAAAGATTAATAAAGGATTGTAGAAATGTCAAACACAACTTGGTCGCCCGCTTCATGGCATTCTTTTAAGATAGAGCAACACCCCACTTATAAAGACAAGCAAGAATTAGAAAGGGTCAAAAAAGAATTACGCTCCTACCCTCCCTTAGTGTTTGCTGGCGAAGCGAGGAACTTGCAAGAGCGCTTAGCCCAAGTCATTGACAATAAGGCGTTTTTATTGCAAGGGGGCGATTGCGCGGAGTCGTTTTCTCAATTTAGCGCTAACAGGATTAAAGACATGTTTAAAGTGGTGATGCAAATGGCGATTGTTCTCACTTTTGCTGGCTCTATACCGATCGTGAAAGTGGGGCGCATTGCCGGGCAATTTGCCAAGCCTCGCTCTAATGCGACTGAAATACTGGATAATGAAGAAGTGCTAAGTTATAGGGGGGATATTATCAACGGGATTTCCAAAAAAGAAAGAGAGCCAAAGCCTGAAAGAATGCTTAAAGCCTACCATCAAAGCGTAGCGACTTTAAACCTTATCAGAGCCTTTGCTCAAGGCGGGTTAGCAAATTTAGAGCAAGTGAATCGTTTCAATTTGGATTTTGTCAAAAACAACGATTTTGGGCAAAAATACCAGCAAATCGCTGACCGGATCACGCAAGCTTTAGGGTTTATGCAAGCATGCGGGGTGGAGATAGAAAAAACGCCTATTCTTAGGGAAGTGGAATTTTACACCAGCCACGAAGCGTTACTGCTCCATTATGAAGAACCTTTGGTGCGTAAGGATAGTTTGACTAACCAGTTTTATGATTGCTCTGCGCACATGCTGTGGATTGGCGAAAGGACAAGAGATCCTAAGGGCGCGCATGTGGAGTTTTTAAGGGGGGTTTGTAACCCTATTGGCGTGAAAATCGGGCCTAATGCGAGCGTGAGCGAAGTGTTAGAATTGTGCGATGTTTTAAACCCTCACAACATTAAGGGGCGTTTGAATTTGATCGTGCGCATGGGTTCTAAGATGATTAAAGAGCGTTTGCCTAAGCTTTTACAAGGGGTGTTGAAAGAAAAACGCCATATTTTATGGAGCATTGATCCCATGCATGGCAACACGGTTAAAACCAGTTTGGGGGTTAAAACAAGGGCTTTTGATAGCGTGTTAGATGAAGTGAAAAGCTTTTTTGAAATCCATAGGGCTGAAGGGAGTTTGGCTTCAGGGGTTCATTTGGAAATGACAGGTGAGAATGTTACAGAATGTATCGGTGGCTCGCAAGCGATCACTGAAGAGGGTTTGAGCTGCCATTACTATACGCAATGCGATCCAAGATTAAACGCTACCCAAGCCCTAGAACTCGCTTTTTTAATCGCTGGCATGCTCAAAAAACAGCGCACTTAATTAAAAAGAGATTAATCTTTTTTTAACTCTTTTTCTTTATAATTATCGTTAGCATTTTAATATCCAAAGGAGCTTGAAATGAGAATTTCTTTTTTAGCTGTAATTTTAGCACTATTATTTGTGGCTTGCCATGAAACCAAAAAACAAATTTTACGAAACGAAGCCGATAGCACCCCTTCAGAAAAAACCATTTGGCAGCCTGAACAAAAATAAAAATTGTAAAAATACTCAAAAGCATTTTTTAAAATAAACGCAATAAAAAAGCTAATGGGTGGTCGTCTTTTGTAAAGCGATCTTAAGGGCTATTAAAGGGGAATGGTTTCAAAACACTCCCTATCCCTTATGAATTTTGTTACCAAACAAAATTTAAAAAAAACAATTTTTTAAAAGTGAGAGAATGGCTAAAAATCTCAAATTAAAACGGGCGAAAGCTTGAGGGTTAAACTACAAACTCTCTAAAACCTTTTGAGCATGACCTTTCGCTTTGACATTGTAGAAGCATTTTTCTAAAACGCCTTGCGTGTTGATGATGAAAGTGGAGCGGATAATCCCCAAATGCTCCTTTCCATAAAGCATGCGTTTGCCATAAGCTTTGTAAAGATTGGCGGCTTTTTTATCTTCATCGCAGAGCAAAATCACATTCAAAGAGCATTGGCTGATAAATTTTTGGTGCGATTGGGCGTTATCAGGGCTTACGCCTACGACAACAGCGTTTTTCTTTTCAAATTCACTAAACAGAGCACTAAAATCTTGTGCTTCTAGAGTGCATCCGGGGGTGTTGTCTTTAGGGTAGAAATACAGCACCACTTTTTTATGGAGCAAATCTTTTAAAGAAATCTCTACGCCATCGCTGTTTTTCAGCCTGAAATCAGGGGCTAATTGCCCCACTTCTAATTTTTCCATTTTTATCCTTTAGTAGAGAATGATAGCGACTTTTTGAGGCCCATGCACCCCAAAAACGGTTTTTAATTCAATATCGGCTGTCCGGCTAGGCCCGCCAATAAGGAGCATGTTTGTGGGTAATACGCCGTTTTTACTTTGGTTTTTTAAAGCTTGCATGCCTTCACTCAAATTGCGCACAATGGATTCTTTTTTCAATAAGATAATGCAATTAAGGGTGATGAGCGAAAGCAACCTTGGGCTTGCATGCGAAGAAACCGCTCCAATCATGCCCAAGCTTGAAATCCCACAAACCCCATGCAATAAAGCCGTATCAATCTCAAACAGCTCTTCACGCATCGCTTCAATTTCTTTATCATAAGGCTGTAAAGTAAAATCCTTAAACGCTTCAAAATTCAAATTCAAATCTGTAGAGTGTAAGACTTTTTTGCTTTTAAAATTTTCTAAAGCCTTTAAAATTGCTTGCTCTAAATTTTCTTTAGCGCTTTCAATGACTTCAGCTTTATTCAACACTTGGAAATGCTTGTATTCTTCCACCAAGTCTTCAAACTCCACTTTAATGATATTCCTGTAAATAGGGTTTGCTCCCTGAATGGGATGCTTGGCTTTGGCTTCTTTAATGCGTTTTAAAATAAGCTCTTTACTCATAAATCACCCCTTCTAAATGCTGGACTTTTGCATGCAAACTTGTGTCCATATTGGGTAAGGTTCTCACGCTCGCCCACTCTTTGACTAAAGGCAGTATGGGAGCTAAAAGCTTGCCTAAAGGCGAGAAAAATTGAGCCATTTTCAATTGGAAACGCCACTTATCCCCATCGCTTGCCATTTTGGCAAACATTTTCATAGAGAATTTTTCCATCCCGCTGTGTTGGGTGCTTTTAGCCCCCTTAACTACGCCTCTGCCTTCGCCCACTTTATCCGATCGTAAATCTCTAATAAGCTCGGCTAAAGGGATTTCTACAGGGCACACTTCAGTGCAACGCCCACAAAGACTGCACAAATTAGGGATATGCCCGTAATTATTCAGGCCAAAGAGTTGGGGGGATACCACCACGCCTATAGGGCCAGGATAAGTAGAAAGATAGGCATGCCCACCGATCTTGTCATACACAGGGCAGTGGTTCAAACAAGTCCCGCAACGAATGCATGAAAGAGCGCGATAATACTTTTCATCAGCCAAAATGTTAGAGCGGTTGTTGTCTAATAAAATGATGTGGGCTTCTTTAGGGCCGTCTAAATCGCCCTCTTTTCTGGGGCCTGTGATAATGTTTTGATAGCATGTGATAGGCACACCCACAGCGCTTGGAGCGAGCAGATTGTTTAAAATCGCCGCATCATCAAAGCTTTCTACTAATTTTTCAATCCCACAAATTGCGACATGCACATCGCATGCGGTGGTGCTCATGCGACCATTGCCTTCATTTTCCACTAACCAGATCGCGCCCTCATTAGCGATAGCGAAATTAACCCCACTAATCCCCATTTTAAAGCTTTCAAATTCTTTGCGCATGTGCTTTCTGGCGATCGCATTAAGCTTTTCAGGCTCTTCTTCATAAGCGGCGTTGAGTTTTTCTTCAAAAATCTTACCGATTTGCTTGCGGTTTTTATGGATAGCCGGCACGACAATATGCACAGGGTGTTCATTAATGAGCTGGATGATCAATTCGCCCAAATCTGTTTCTTGCGCTTGAATGCCCTTTTCTTTGAGGTAATGGTTCAAGCCAATTTCTTCGCTCGCCATGGACTTTTGCTTTAAAATGCGCTTGATATTCTTTTCTTTAGCGAGGTTGTAAATGATTTCATTAGCTTCATCGCCGTCTTTAGCGTAATGGATTTTAAAGCCGTTTTGAGTGGCGTTTTTTTCAAACAATTCCAAATACTCATCAAGCCTGGATAAAATTTTAAGCTTGACTTCTTTGCCTAATTCCCTTAAATTTTCCCACTCGCTGTAACGATTTTTAATCAAATTCTTACGATTAGCCCTTAAGGTATCCATTGCAGAACGCAAATTTTCCCTTAGTTGCATATCGCCTAATTGGTCGGTGATGATTTCTTCGTATTCTTGGTCGCTGTGATATTTTTCCATGATTATTCCTTAAAATAATTCTTTAATGTTAAAGCCCAAGCCTTGAGGCTAAAAAGTCATAAAAATGCATGGGTTTTGTGGGAGAGCCCATTTTTTGCATAGCGGTGCTGATATTCATCAAACACCCAGCATCCGCTGAAACAATTACATCCACTTGACGGCTTTCTATGTCTTTGATCTTTTCTTTGACCATAACCGCTGAAATTTCAGGCTCTTTGACTGAAAAAGTCCCCCCAAACCCGCAACATTCTTCTTCTTTTTCCAATTCAACGAGTTCCACATTTTTAAGCTGTCTGATAAGATTTTTAGCCGAATCAATCACTTTAGCCACCCTTAAGGCATGGCAATTAGAATGCCATGTGATTTTAAGGGGTTCGCCCTTATCTTCATATTTGACTTGCAATTTTTTATCCAAAAACTCGCTCAATTCATACACTCTAGAGCAAAAATCTTTAACCATGTTAAATTCCGCATGCCCTTCAAACAATTCCAAATAATCATGCCGCATCATCCCTGTGCATGAACCACTCGGTAAAATAATAGGGTAGTCGTTATTGGAATAAAGTTTGATATTGTATAAAACGACTTTTTTTGTTTCTTCATAATACCCTGAGTTGTAGCTTGGCTGACCGCAACATGTCTGGTCTTTTTTAAAAACCACTTCCAAATTTTCCTTACGGAGTAATTTGATAGCGTTAAGCGATGCGTTGCTGTATATGGCTGCTCCTAGACAAGTAGCAAAGAAATTGACTTTCAAAGAAGGCTCCTTAAAATTCCAAATTAAGAGTTTCAAACATAGATAGTATAATACTCAAAATTAACAAGATTGTAATCACAAGTTGATAAACCCACTCGCTCAAACATTGTTACTAAAATAAACCACAAACCCATTAAATTTGACTTAATATTAAATGCTACTTAAAATTAGTTTTTTCTTTTAAGTAAGATAATTAAAAATACTTTTAATTATTCAAGGAAAATTTATGGAATTTTATCAAGTCTATGACCCATTAGGCAATATTTGGCTGAGCGCTTTAGTGGCGCTATCGCCTATTGTGCTCTTTTTTATTTCTCTTATTGTCTTTAAACTTAAAGGGTATAGCGCTGGGTTTTTAAGCTTAGTGCTTTCAATCATTATTGCGTTATTTGTGTATAAAATGCCTGCTCAAATGGTGAGCGCGAGTTTTTTCTATGGCTTTCTTTATGGCCTGTGGCCGATCGCTTGGATTGTGATCGCTGCGATTTTTCTTTACAACCTTTCAGTGAAATCCGGGTATTTTGAGATTTTAAAAGAAAGCATTTTAACCCTAACGCCGGATCACCGGATTTTGGTGATTTTGATTGGCTTTTGTTTTGGCTCGTTTTTAGAAGGAGCGATTGGCTTTGGAGGCCCGGTAGCGATCACCGCAGCGATTTTAGTCGGCCTTGGACTAAACCCCCTATACGCTGCCGGATTATGCCTAATCGCTAACACCGCTCCTGTAGCTTTTGGCGCGGTGGGTATTCCTATTACGGCAATGGCTGGCGTGGTGGGTATCCCTGAGTTAGAGATTTCTCAAATGGTGGGCAGAGTGTTACCCATTTTTTCCATTGGTATTCCTTTTTTCATCGTGTTTTTAATGGATGGTTTTAGAGGGATTAGAGAGACTTTTCCTGCAGTGGCTGTTACCGGGTTTAGTTTCGCTATCGCGCAATTTTTAAGCTCTAATTATCTAGGGCCGCAACTCCCGGATATTATTTCAGCCTTGGTGTCATTGATCGCTACCACTTTATTTTTAAAAGTCTGGCAGCCCAAGCGCATTTTCACCAGCAATGGCAAAGAGCCTACAATCAGCACAGAAAAACACCATATTTGTAAGGTGGTTGTGGCGTGGATGCCTTTTGTGTTGCTCACTATTACGATTATCATATGGACGCAACCCTGGTTTAAAGCGCTCTTTAAAGAAGGCGGGGCTTTGGCGTTTTCTAGCTTTGCGTTTGAATTTAATTCTATCAGTCAAAAGATTTTTAAAACCGTTCCCATTGTTACTGAAGCGACCAATTTTCCTGTCGTGTTCAAATTCCCTTTGATCCTAACGACAGGCACTTCCATTTTTTTAGCCGCTCTTTTAAGCGTGTTTTTGTTGCGCGTGAAAATCAGCGATGCGATAGGGGTGTTTGGGGCTACTTTAAAAGAAATGCGTTTGCCGATTTTAACCATTGGCGTGGTTTTAGCGTTTGCGTATGTGGCTAATTATAGCGGCATGAGCGCCACGCTCGCTTTAGCGTTAGGGGATACTGGGCATGTTTTCACTTTCTTTTCGCCTGTTGTAGGCTGGCTTGGGGTGTTTTTAACCGGAAGCGATACGAGTTCTAATCTTTTATTTGGCTCTTTGCAAATGCTCATCGCTACACAGCTTGGCTTGCCTGAAGTGCTTTTCTTGGCAGCAAACACTTCAGGGGGTGTTGTGGGTAAAATGATAAGCCCTCAAAGCATCGCTATCGCTTGCGCGGCGGTGGGGCTAGTGGGGAAAGAGAGCGAATTATTCAGATTTACAGTAAAATATTCTATCGCTTTGGCGATCATTATGGGGATTGTCTTCACTCTTATTGCTTATGTCTTCCCCTTTATTATCCCGGTTACTCCTACTTAATGGAGGGGGTTTAGGGGAGTAAGAGAATATTTTAAAAAGGGATTTTTAGTGCTAGAATTTCATCAAATTTATGACCCTTTGGGTAATATTTGGTTGAGCGCTCTTGTGGCCTTATTACCGATTTTGCTATTTTTCTTATCTTTAATGGTTTTTAAACTCAAAGGTTATGCGGCGGCCTTTTTGAGCGTGGTCCTGTCAGCCATTATTGCGGTTTTAGTGTATAAAATGCCTGTTAGCATGGTGGGTTCAAGTTTTCTTTATGGCTTCCTCTATGGCTTATGGCCGATCGCTTGGATCATTATTGCGGCGATTTTTTTATACAAACTCAGCGTTAAATCCGGCTATTTTGAAATTTTAAAAGAAAGCGTTCAGTCCATCACTTTAGATCACCGGATTTTAGTGATTTTGATTGGCTTTTGTTTTGGCTCGTTTTTAGAAGGAGCGATCGGTTTTGGAGGGCCTATTGCCATTACAGCAGCGATTTTAGTGGGTTTAGGGTTAAGCCCCTTATATTCTGCTGGATTGTGCCTAATCGCTAACACCGCTCCTGTAGCCTTTGGCGCGGTGGGTATCCCTATAAGTGCCATGGCGAGTGCGGTAGGGGTGCCAGCGATTTTGATTTCAGCCATGACGGGTAAAATCCTTTTTTTTGTGAGCTTGTTCGTGCCGTTTTTCATTGTGTTTTTAATGGATGGCTTTAAGGGGATTAAAGAAACTTTTCCGGCCGTTTTTATCGCGGCTTTTTCTTTCGCTGGCGTGCAATTTTTAAGCTCTAATTATTTGGGGCCAGAATTGCCCGGCATTATTTCAGCCCTTGTTTCACTCGTTGCAACAGCGCTCTTTTTGAAATTTTGGCAGCCTAAAGTGATTTTTAGAAGCGATGGCAAAGCGGCTTCATTCACTAAGAGTAACCATCATATCTGTAAGATCTATGTCGCTTGGTCTCCTTTTGTGATTTTGGTTTTAGTGATTGTGTTATGGATACAGCCTTTTTTTAAGGCTTTATTTGAAAAAGACGGCTTGTTAGCTTTTTCTAATTTTTATTTTGAATTCAATAACATCAGTAATCATATCTTTAAAAGCCCGCCTTTTGTAGAATCCGATCAAAGCGCGAGTTTTCCGGTGGTGTTTAAATTTTTCTTAATCAACACGGTTGGCACTTCCATTTTTTTGGCCGCTCTCATTAGCATGCTCGTTTTAAGGGTGCGAGTGAGCGATGCGTTGAGCGTCTTTGGCGAGACTTTAAAAGAAATGCGCTACCCCATTCTTACCATTGGTTTAGTCTTAAGCTTTGCCTATGTGTCTAATTACAGCGGGATTTCTTCCACTCTAGCCTTAGCGCTCACCCATACGGGCTTAGCTTTCACCTTTTTCTCGCCCTTGATCGGGTGGGTGGGCGTGTTTTTAACCGGGAGCGATACGAGTTCTAATCTTTTATTTGGCTCTTTACAGCAGCTCACCGCCCAACGATTGCACCTCCCTGAGATTTTAACCCTAACGGCTAATACCGTGGGTGGCACTTTAGGCAAGATGATAAGCCCTCAAAGCATCGCTATCGCTTGCGCGGCAGTGGGATTAGCCGGGAAAGAGAGCGATTTATTCAAATTCACGGTCAAATACTCCCTTATTTTTGTAGCGATCATGGGAGTCGTGATTAGCGCGATTGCGTATTTGATCCCTGAAGTGGTGCCTGCGATAAAGTAGAGCCATTTTGGATTTGGCAGGGTTTAACCCCCAAATAAATTTTTTTGTTTTAAAAAATTCAAAATTTTAAGCGTCATAGAGCTTATGGGTAAGGTTTCTAAGTCTTTAAGGCTATAAAAACGAATAGGGTTTTTTAAATCTTTTATCGCAGCGAGATAGAGGTTTAAATTGAGCTTGAATTTAGTGTGGCTGTGTTTGATTGTGCCTAAAAAGGGGAGTTTGTATTCTAAATTTTCTTTTAAATTAGGGAAATGGTGCATCCCAAAATAGAGTTTTTGCTCTATTTTTTCTAAAGCGATTTGGTTATTTTGGATCACAACGCCCAAGTAACGCTCTTCTTGAATGATTTCTTGTTTTTTCTTAAGCGTGTGTTTTTCTGGGTGGTTTTTACCTAAACAATAAGGGTTTAAAGGGCAAAGTGCGCATTTGGGTTTAGGGGAGCAGATTAAAGCCCCTAGATCAATTAGAGCTTGGTTATGATTAAAGCTTTCATTAAGATTGAGAAAGTCATTCGCTTTAATTTGTAAGTCTTTAGCCGTGATATTTGGATCCAGACCAAAAAGCCTTAAAAGCACTCGTTTGATGTTAGCATCCACGCATGCACTCTTTTCTCTAAAGCCAAAACATAAAATCGCATTAGCTGTGTATGTGCCAATCCCGGGGAGTTTTAATAGGCTTTGATAGTCATTAGGTAATTGTGAGTCATGCTCTTTAACGCAAATTTCAGCGCTTTTTTTTAAATTTTTAGCCCTTGAATAATAGCCAAGCCCCCTCCAGAGCAATAAAACCTCTTCTAATTGAGCGTTCGCTAAGTCTTTTAAAGTGGGGAAAGCTTCTAAAAAAGGGGAATAAAAACGCTCAATTACCGTGTTGATTTGGGTTTGTTGGCTCATCACTTCGCTGATATAGACTTCATAAGGAGCGTTAATACCCTTTAAATTCCTAAAAGGTAAATCCTTTCGCCCAAATTCTTCATACCATTTTAAAAGGGCGTTGTGTAAAGTTTCCAGCTACAACCACCTGTAAGCGATGAGTTTGACCCAAGGCACGCACACGCTTAAAAACACAATCAAATACACCACGCCAAAAATAAACCCCCATTTCCAAAAATCCTTGCTTGGAATATACCCGCTCCCGTAATAAATGGTGGATGGGCCCTGTGCCATAGGGCGTTAAAATCCCCATAATCCCTAAAGAAAGCATTAAAAACAAGCTTAATTCTTGCAAATTGACCCCTTGCATGTGTGAACCAATCCCTACAAAAAGCGCGAATAACGCGCTCACATGAGCGGTGATGCTGGCGAAAAAATAATGCGACAGATAAAAGAAGGCTATAATAAACAATAACGCTATTAACGGATCCAAGTTGGCATACTCTAAAAAATTTTTAGCCGTATTGCCGATAAAATTTAAAAACCCTACATTTTTAAGCCCGCTAGCCATCGTGAGCAGCGATCCAAGCAATAAAAAAATATTGAACGCGCTCTTGTTTTTGATGATGTCTTCATAGCTTACAATCTTACAAAACGCCATTAAAACCATGACAATCAAAGCCGTCGCGCTCGCATGCAAGCCTAAAGGTTTGCCCAAAATCCAACCCAATAAAGCTAGTAAAGTGAGGCTGAGCATTAAAATTTCTTTT
This sequence comes from Helicobacter sp. 219-2, assembly GCF_030053225.1. Classification (NCBI taxonomy): domain Bacteria; kingdom Pseudomonadati; phylum Campylobacterota; class Epsilonproteobacteria; order Campylobacterales; family Helicobacteraceae; genus Helicobacter; species Helicobacter sp. 219-2. The sequence goes on from NZ_JASGBS010000001.1 coordinate 498,641, forward strand.
AAAGAAAACCTCCCCATGCCCTCTAATTCTTTTTTAGCCCACAAACTCACTTCTTTTGAGCCTTTTAAGGTGGGTTTGCAGGTTTTATACGCCAATAAAGGCGCAAGCAAGATCAAAACCACCCCACAAGGCAAGAACGCTAAAAACCACGAAAACCATGAGATTTCATTCACGCCCATTTTGGTAGCGATTTCCATTGCTAGGGGGTTAGGAGCGAGCGCGGTTAAAAACATGGACGAAGTGATGCAAGTTGAAGCCAAAGCGACCCACATCAAATACGCGCCGATTTTGTCAGGGTTATCATTTGGAGCAGATCCCATTAAAGGCGGGATAGATGAAACGATTGGATAGAGTATGCCCCCACTTCTAGCGGAATTGCTAGGGATAAAGGGGGCCAGACACAATTCGCTCAAACCAATCGCATAGCCTAAACCTAAAGGGGTTTGCCCTAAAAACCTAATGAGTAAAAGAGCGATCCGTTTCCCTAACAAGCTTTTTTCATACCCTAAACCCAAAATAAAAGCGACAAACACAAGCCACACCGTTTTATTCGCATACCCGCTCAAACCCCACGAAATAGCCTTATTAGCACTCGCTACTTTATCACTCGCTCCAATTTTTAACGCCACGCACAACACTAACGCGCTCAATGCTATTAAACCTGGTGGCACCGGCTCTAAAACTAGCCCTATAATCATGCCTATGAAAATACAAAAATAAAGCCATGCGCTAGGGTTTAACCCATCTGGTGCGCCTAAAAAATACAATAGCGTTGCAATAAAAAAAGGGGCAAGGATTGAGAGAATTGGTTTAGTCATGTTTAGCCTTTAGCCAAAGATAGTAGTGGGTTGGCTTTGTCATTCAAATTGGATTGAGTTATTACAATGTTACAGAAAAAGATTAAAAATTAAGCTTTTTGAAAAAGATAAAATTTTATAATTATGTTTATCTTTGTTGAATTTACTACAAATAGGAGTATTGCATGCAAGAAAATGTGCCTTTGAGTTATGATTATTCCATTAGCAAATTGTTTCTTTATGCGATGGTTGGCTTTGGGATAATAGGCATGTTAATAGGGATTGTGCTAGCCTTTGAATTGTCCTTCCCTAACTTGAATTATATTGCAGGGGAGTATGGCGTTTTTGGCCGCTTGCGCCCTTTACACACGAATGCGGTGATCTATGGTTTCACCCTTGGGGGGATTTGGGCGAGTTGGTATTATATCGGTCAAAGGGTGCTTAAAATCACTTACCACCAACACCCCTTTTTGAAAATTGTAGGGTTATTGCATTTTTGGCTCTGGATTATTCTTTTGATTCTAGGGGTTATTAGCTTGTTTGCTGGTCTCACTCAATCTAAAGAATACGCTGAATTGATGTGGCCTTTAGATATTATTGTGGTTGTGGCATGGGTGCTATGGGGGGTTAATATGTTTGGGAGCATGAGCGTTAGGAGGGAAAATACCATTTATGTGTCTTTATGGTATTACATCGCTACTTATGTGGGCATAGCGGTGATGTATCTCTTCAATAACCTTTCTGTCCCCACCTATTTTGTCGCTGATATGGGGAGCGTTTGGCATTCTATTTCTATGTATTCAGGCAGTAATGATGCGCTCATTCAATGGTGGTGGGGGCATAATGCGGTCGCTTTTGTCTTTACAAGTGGGGTGATTGGCACGATTTATTATTTCTTGCCTAAAGAGAGCGGCCAGCCTATCTTTTCCTACAAACTCACTTTGTTTTCTTTCTGGAGCTTGATGTTTGTTTATATTTGGGCAGGCGGGCACCATTTGATTTATTCCACCGTACCTGATTGGGTGCAAACCCTTTCTAGCGTGTTTTCAGTGGTGTTGATCTTGCCTTCGTGGGGGACAGCCATTAACATGCTTTTAACGATGCGAGGCCAGTGGCACCAGCTCAAAGAAAGCCCTTTGATCAAATTCTTAGTTTTGGCTTCAACTTTCTACATGCTTTCCACTTTAGAAGGCTCTATTCAAGCCATTAAGAGCGTGAACGCCTTAGCCCACTTCACCGATTGGATTATAGGGCATGTGCATGACGGCGTGCTTGGGTGGGTAGGCTTCACTTTGATTGCGAGCATGTATCACATGACGCCTAGGCTTTTCAAAAGAGAGATTTATTCAGGCAGGCTTGTGGATTTCCAATTTTGGATCATGACTTTAGGGATTGTGCTTTACTTTTCGTCCATGTGGATTGCAGGGATCACGCAAGGGATGATGTGGAGGGATGTGGATCAGTATGGGAATCTCACTTACCAATTCATTGATACGGTTAAGGTGCTAATCCCTTATTACAATATTAGAGGCGTTGGGGGTCTTATGTATTTTACCGGATTTATTATTTTTGCCTACAATATTTTTATGACAATTACAGCAGGCAAAAAATTAGAGCGTGAGCCCAATTACGCCACGCCTATGTCTAGATTAGGGGAGGTTGGAAATGTTTAGTTTTTTAGAAAAAAACCCGTTCTTTTTCACTCTTGCGTTTATTTTTGTGTTTGCGATTGCGGGCTTGGTGGAGATTTTGCCCAACTTCTTTAAATCCGCTCGCCCCATTGAAGGCTTACGGCCTTACACGGTTTTAGAAACAGCAGGGAGACAAATTTATATTCAAGAAGGTTGTTATCATTGCCATTCCCAACTTATCCGCCCTTTCCAAGCCGAGGTGGATCGATACGGCGCGTATAGTTTGAGCGGGGAATATGCGTATGACAGGCCATTTTTATGGGGTTCTAAAAGGATTGGCCCTGATTTGCATAGGGTGGGGGATTATCGCACAACCGATTGGCATGAAAAACACATGTTTGATCCTAAAAGCGTTGTGCCGCACAGCATCATGCCCGCCTATAAGCATTTATTCATAAAAAAGAGCGACTTTGACACTGCTTATGCAGAAGCTTTGACGCAAAAAAAGGTTTTTGGCGTGCCTTATGACACAGAAAACGGCGTGAAATTAGGGAGCGTAGAAGAAGCGAAAAAAGCCTATTTAGAAGAAGCTAAAAAAATCACAGCCGATATGAAAGACAAGAGGGTGCTAGAAGCGATTGAGAGAGGTGAAGTGTTAGAAATTGTGGCTTTGATCGCTTATTTGAATAGCTTGGGTAATTCCAGGATTAGCACCAATCAAAACGCTAAATAAGGGGTGAATGATGGATTTAGAAAGTTTGAGAGGTTTTGCGTATGCGTTTTTTACCATTCTTTTTACGCTCTTTTTATACGCTTATATTTTTAGTATGTATAGAAAACAAAAAAAGGGCATCGTGGATTATGAGCGATACGGATACTTAGCGTTAAATGATGCTTTAGAAGATGAGTTGATTGAACCACGCCATAAAAACGCTCATGATAATGGCATAAAGGAAAGTTGAAATGGATTTTTTAAACGACCATATAAATGTTTTTGGCTTGATTGCAGCGCTTGTGATTTTAGTTTTAACCATCTATGAATCCAGCTCGCTCATTAAAGAAATGCGCGACAGCAAATCCCAAGGTGAGCTCATGGAAAATGGGCATTTGATTGATGGGATAGGGGAGTTTGCCAATAATGTGCCAGTAGGCTGGATCGCAAGCTTTATGTGCACGATTGTGTGGGCTTTTTGGTATTTTTTCTTTGGGTATCCGCTGAATAGCTTTTCTCAAATCGGGCAATATAATGAAGAGGTTAAAGTGCACAACCAAAAATTTGAAACCAAATGGAAGCATTTGGGTCAAAAGGAATTGGTGGATATGGGTCAAGGCATCTTTTTAGTCCACTGTTCGCAATGCCATGGCATCACCGCTGAGGGCTTGCATGGGAGCGCTCAAAATCTGGTGCGCTGGGGTAAAGAAGAGGGCATTATGGACACCATTAAGCATGGCTCTAAAGGCATGGATTATCTCGCTGGGGAAATGCCCGCTATGGAATTAGACGAAAAAGACGCTAAAGCGATCGCAAGCTATGTGATGGCAGAAATTTCTAGCGTTAAAAAGACCAAAAACCCTCAACTCATTGATAAAGGCAAGGAGCTGTTTGAAAGCATGGGCTGCACAGGCTGTCATGGCAATGATGGTAGGGGCTTGCAAGAAAATCAAGTGTTTGCAGCCGATTTGACCACTTACGGCACAGAGAATTTTTTGAGAAATATCTTAACGCATGGCAAAAAGGGCAATATAGGGCATATGCCATCGTTCAAGTATAAAAACTTTAGCGATTTGCAAGTTAAAGCGTTAGCCGAATTTATCCAATCGCTAAAACCCTTAGAAGATTAAAGGAAAAGAGATGAAATTTTTAAACGGATTAGCAGGGAATTTACTGATTGTGGTTATTTTATTGTGTGTGGTCGTTTTTTTTACATTCAAAGCGATCCATATCCAAAAAGAGCAAGCCACTAATTATTACCGCTATAAGGATATTAACGCTTTAGAGACAAAAAACACCCAAAACCGGGCTAATTATGAATTAGTCAATCAAGGGAGTAAAAAATGAAATTCACAACTTTAGAAAAAATCTTAGCCTTAATGGTAGTAGCGACCATTTTAATGACGATTGTTATTTCTTTTGTGCCTAACTTGTTTTTGTTTAGCACATGAGAATCTTATGGCTTGTAATAGCCTTTGTTTGTTGTTTGGGGGCTGATGATTATGTTTTTAATAATTCTAAGGGGCGTTTGGTAGAAAAAAGCGTTGCGTTTGTAGAGGGCGTTTCTAAAGAGCTTTATCTTAAAACAGGCGTGCGTTTTGTGATTGATATGACGGATTTTGAAAAAAATCCCATCGCTTTGGCGGCTAAAAATGAACGCCAAAATTATCAAGAGGGCTTTTTAAAGCAGCTCAAGCCCCCTTTTGTGGTATTCTTTTTCTACCATGACGCTCAAAAAATAGAATTAGTGGCTAACCCTAAAGATTTGTTAGACACTGATAAAATCTTTTTTGAAAAAATCGCTCCCTTACTCCCCACAAACGCTAAAGAATACACGCCCCAAAGGATTTCAGCCATGCTCATTAACGGCTATTCGGTCGCAGTAGATGCTTTAGCGCAAAAATATCGTGTGAATATCACACAAAATTTTAACGCTCCTAAAGGAGTAACTTTTGTAAAGGTGGTTATTTATATTTTGTTATTGACGCTTTTAGGCGCGTTTTTGGGGCTTTATTTTTTTAAAAAATCTTAAGAGAGAAACCAATGAAAGAAAAAAACTTTTGGCCTTTAGGGATCATGAGCGTGCTCATTCTTGGGCTTGGGATTGTGGTGTTTTTGGTGGTGTTTGCCCTAAAAAATTCGCCTAAAAACGATTTAGTGTATTTCAAAGGGCATAACGAAGTGGATTTAAACTTTAACGCTATGCTTAAAACTTATGAAAATTTTAAGTCTAATTATCGTTTTTTAGTGGGTTTAAAACCCCTTACTAAAAGCCCTAAAACCCCCATTTTGCCCTATTTTTCTAAAGGCACGCATGGGGATAAAAAACTCCAAGAAACCCTTTTAAACAACGCTTTGATTTTGGAAAAATCCAACACGCTTTATGCGCAATTGCAACCGCTCAAACCCGCTTTAGATTCGCCAAATATTCAAGTGTATTTAGCGTTTTATCCCAGCCCATCACAGCCCAGATTGTTAGGAACGCTTGATTGCAAGATCGCATGCGAGCCTTTAAAATTTGATTTGTTAGAGAGCGATAAAATGGGGCGCTACAAGATTCTTTTTAAATTTGTTTTTAAAAATAAAGAAGAATTGATTTTAGAGCAACTGGCTTTTTTCAAGTAGCGCGTTTAAAAAATGCCTTTAGCGTTTTTTATTAACATGCAATCATTAAAAAGCCTAAATTTTCTATCCAAACGGGTATAATAAGGCTATGGGTTTTTTAAAAGTTTTTAAGCATGACGCCTTGGGGCAATTAGGGAATGTTGTTGTGGGGAATTTTTTAATAACGCTCACTATTTTAGCGGTTTGTTTTTCCTCTCAAAGCACTGAAGAAACGACCATGCTCACCCTAAGCTACACGCTTTTTTTTGTCTTAGGGGCGTTTTTACTGATTGCAATCAGTGTGGGAGCGATCAAAAACCTCAACGTGCTTTTTTCTAAAAGGGGGGTTTTAAGCTTTTCTTTACCCGTTAGTTTAGAGTCTTTATTGCTCCCTAAAATCTTGCTCCCTATGGTGTTTTTTATCTTCAGTTTGTTCTGGTTTGTGGCGAGCGTGCGTTTGGGCTATTCTCTTTTTAACGCGCAATCTAGCGTGCTGTTTATCTTGCACACCGCTTTAAAAACCTTTGTGTTAAAACCCACTAAAACCTTAGGTATCGCGCTGTTTTTAGGGCTTGTTTTAATGAAATTTTTATTTGTTTTGAGCGTTTTAAACGCTGTTAGGATTAAAAAAGCGCGTTTTTTACTAGGGGGGCTGTTGTTCATTCTTGTGGGGGTTGTTTTGGAATTAGCGTTTAATTCGTTACTGCCCTTAATGAGTTCTAGTTTAAGCGTCAATGAGGGGTTTTATTATTTCTTGCAACAACAAGAATTACAAGAAAACAAATACTACCTTTTATGGGGGGTGGATTTTTTAAAAATCCTTTTATTGTATGCGATGATCCGTTACTTGCTTATGCATAAATTAGAATTGGATTAAGAAAAGCGGTATTGCAAATATTCATCAGTGAGCAAGCAATCTTTAGTCTTTAACAAGTTAGCGTAAAACCCATGCTGATAGCCTAATTCAAAAAGCTTGTCTATGGCGAGAATTTGAACCTCACTTAAGCGCGTTGAAGTTTCATTCGCATACAAGCTTAAATAAGTTCGTAAGCGCTCTTTATTGACACGAATGAGCGAGCGCTCTAACAGCATGCCAGAGAGCAAATTTTGATGTTTTAGCGCGACTTCAACCGCTTTAATCAAAGCCTTTTTAATCAAAATCGCGCGATACAAGGGGATAGATCGCCTAATCGCCATGCCCCCTAAAGGCAAGGGCAAATCCACTTCAATGAGTTCTTTCCAAACATCCCACAATTCTTTTTCCACTTCTAATTCATTATGGAAATCCAAGATATTTTCATGGATGAGCACGCCCGCATGCACTTTTTCTTCCAAAACCGCTTTTTCAATGTCTAAAAAATTCATGTAGGTGATGCGCGCATGTTTGTAATAGATCTTAAACAAAAGGGCGTTGGTGGTGTGCTCCCCGCTTAATGCGACTCTAAAATCTTTTTTCAATTTCATGCCCTTTTTTTTCACTAATTTAGGCCCATAGCCATTCCCAAAGCTCGTCGCTGTAGGGAGCAGGGCGTAATCGTTCGCAATTTTAGGGAATAGCGCAAAGCTGATTGCGCTCACATCATAAGTGTTTTTTAGGGCTTCTTGGTTTAGGGTTTCAATATCAAGGGCGATATTGTGGAATGTTTTATTGTTAATGGGGCAATCTATCCAACCAAACTTAATCGCATAATACATGAAAATATCATCAGCATCAGGGCTATGAGCGACACTAATCAAAGTAAAATCCTTTTGTGATAGGGTAAGTCCTTTTATTATAATAGATTTTAGGCTAGGATTTGATAGAATAAACAAATCAAATTCAATAAGGTAATTTAATGGCAATAGATGAAGACAAACAAAAAGCGATTTCTTTAGCGATCAAACAAATTGATAAGGTTTTTGGTAAGGGGGCGTTGGTGCGCCTTGGGGATAAGCAAGTAGAAAAGATTGACTCTATTTCTACAGGCTCGTTAGGGTTGGATCTGGCTTTAGGGATTGGGGGCGTTCCAAAAGGCAGGATCATTGAAATTTATGGGCCAGAGTCAAGCGGAAAGACCACTCTAAGCTTGCATATCATTGCAGAATGCCAAAAAAATGGCGGCGTGTGCGCATTTATTGACGCTGAGCATGCCCTAGATGTGCATTATGCTAAGAGGCTAGGCGTGGATACGGAAAACTTACTCGTTTCCCAACCTGATACAGGCGAGCAAGCTTTAGAAATTTTAGAAACGATCACCAGAAGCGGAGGGATTGATTTAGTGGTGGTGGATTCCGTAGCGGCTCTTACGCCTAAAGCGGAGATTGATGGGGATATGGGCGATCAGCATGTGGGCTTGCAAGCAAGGCTTATGAGCCATGCGTTAAGAAAAATCACCGGTGTTTTGCACAAGATGAACACTACTTTAATCTTTATCAATCAAATCAGAATGAAGATTGGCATGATGGGTTATGGGAGTCCAGAGACCACAACCGGGGGCAATGCCTTAAAATTCTATGCGAGCGTTAGGATTGATATTAGAAGGATTGCAGCTTTAAAACAAAACGAACAGCATATTGGCAATAGGGCTAAAGCCAAAGTGGTTAAAAATAAAGTCGCTCCGCCCTTTAGAGAAGCGGAATTTGACATCATGTTTGGGGAGGGGATTTCTAAAGAGGGCGAAATCATTGATTATGGCGTGAAATTAGACATTGTGGATAAGAGTGGGGCATGGCTTAGCTACCAGGATAAAAAGCTAGGGCAAGGCCGAGAAAACGCTAAGGCCTTACTGAAAGAAGACAAAGCCCTAGCGAATGAAATCACTCTTAAGATTAAAGAGAGTATTGGCTCTAATGAAGAGATCATGCCCTTACCAGATGAGCCTTTAGAAGAAATGGAATAGAAAGGATTTTGATGCTAACCATTAAAGATATTCATGCTTTAGAAGTGATGGATAGTAGGGGCAATCCTACCATTCAAGCCAGCGTGATTTTAAGCGATAACACTAAAGCGAGTGCGATTGTGCCTAGTGGGGCGAGCACCGGTAAAAGGGAAGCGTTAGAATTAAGGGATAATGACAAAACCCGTTTTTTGGGTAAAGGGGTTTTAAGGGCATGCGAAAATGTCAATAGCGTGATCAAACACCATTTAATAGGGCTTGAAGCGATCAATCAAGCCTTTGTGGATGAGAGGTTAAGGGCTTTAGACGGCACGCCTAATTACGCTAATTTAGGGGCGAACGCTGTTTTGGGCGTTTCTATGGCGTTAGCAAGGGCTAGCGCGAAAGCTTTAAATCTGCCATTATACCGCTATTTAGGGGGGGCTAACGCTTTGACTTTGCCTGTGCCGATGCTCAATATCATTAACGGCGGAACGCATGCGAATAATTCCATAGACTTTCAAGAATACATGATCATGCCTTTAGGGTTTGAGAGTTTTAAAGAAGCTTTAAGAGCGAGCGCGGAAGTCTATCACACGCTTAAAAAACTTTTAGATGGGAAGAATCAACTCACAAGCGTGGGCGATGAGGGGGGTTTTGCGCCTAATTTTAACAACAATGTAGAACCCCTTGAAGTCATTTCTCAAGCCATTGAAAAAGCCGGCTATAAATTAGGCGAAGAAATAGCGCTCGCTTTAGATGTAGCGAGCAGCGAATTGGTGGATGAAAATTTCAATTATCATTTAAAGGGTGAAAATAAGATTCTAGATTCGCATGAATTAGTGGCTTATTATAAAGAGTTGGTGGCAAAATACCCGATTGTGTCTATTGAAGATGGTTTGAGCGAAGACGATTGGGAGGGTTGGGCGTTTTTAAGCAAGGAATTAGGGCGTCAAATCCAGTTAGTGGGCGATGATTTGTTTGTAACGAACGCAAGTCTCTTGCAAAAAGGCATTGAAAAAAACATCGCAAACGCTATTTTGATCAAACCCAATCAAATCGGCACTATTAGTGAGACTTTGGAAACCATAAGATTAGCCAAACACCATGCCTATCAATGCGTGATGAGCCATAGAAGCGGGGAGAGTGAAGACAGCTTTATCGCTGATTTTGCAGTCGCATTGAATACGGGAGAAATCAAAACCGGATCCACCGCAAGGAGCGAAAGGATCGCTAAATACAACCGCCTTTTAGAGATTGAGCATGAATTAAAAGGGGGGGTTTATATCGGTAAAGAGTTGTTTAAGCATGGCTAGTGGCCTTTTTGAAAACGATGAAATCAAAGACAACAAAGCACGAGATTTTTTCTATAGCCATAGCTCCCTGATTGTCTTTTTCCTTTTACTGCTTTGGTTTGGGTATTATTTAGGGAAGTTGCTTTTTGGGGGCTCTTCTTTAGAAGTTTATTTGGATTTAAGAGATAAGCATGAACGGTTGCAACAAGAAATCACCGAATTGCAAAGCAAAAATGTGCGTTTGCAAAAGCGTTTGTTTGAGTTGAGGGAATTACGGCCTAGAGATTAGTTTTAAGGAATGATCGTGTTAAAAAAGATGGTAGGTTTGGTGGTGGTTTTAAGCGTTTTATTAGCCAGAGACAACCCTTTTGAGCCTGAAATCAATTCCAAGAATTTGCAAGGGGGCTTTAATGGGATCTATGATAGTTATTTTAAAGAAATCCATGTGGATTTGCCCACGAGCGCTAGGATTTTAAAACAAATCACGCTCACTTACCAAGATATTGATGGCTCTATCCATTCTAAAGTCGTGGGCATTGATAAAAGCATTGATTGGCATTACCCCTTAAAGCTTTCCCAACACCCCCTTGATCCAGCCGCCTTTGAAAAACGCTACCAGATCCAAGATTTTGATTTTTCCATGGCAAACAACACGATGATTTTGCGATCCCCTTATAAAATTTTGCGCTCTTTTGTGCTGGTCAATCCTTATAGAATCGTGTTAGACACGCAAAAAGGTTCTTTGGATATTTATCAAAATAGGGATTTAAACCAGAAGTTTTTTTCTCAAATTAAAGTCGGCACGCACAAAGATTATTACCGCATCACGCTCGTTTTAGACGGGAAATACCGCTATCTTTTGGAAGAAAAAAACGGAGCGTATGAATTAAGATTGAAATAAAAGCATGCGGCATTTGGTCTTAATCGGTTTTATGGGGAGCGGTAAAAGCTCTTTAGCGCAAGAATTGGGGCTTGCTTTGAAATTAGAAGTGTTGGATACGGATATGATCATTAGCGAGAGGGTGGGCCTGAGCGTGAGAGGGATTTTTGAAGAGCTTGGCGAAGACAATTTCAGGATGTTTGAAAAAAATCTGATTGATGAATTAAAAACGCTCAAAACCCCCCATGTTATTTCTACCGGTGGGGGCATTGTGATGCATGATAACCTTAAGGGTTTAGGCACAACTTTTTATCTCAAAATGGATTTTGAGACCTTGATTAAGCGTTTGAATCAAAAAGAAAGGGAAAAACGCCCCCTTTTAAATGATCTCACTCAAGCCAAAGAGCTTTTTGAAAAACGCCAAGCCCTCTATGAAAAAAACGCCTCTTTTATCATTGATGCAAGGGGTGGTTTAAATAATTCTTTAAAACAAGTGCTACAATTCATCGCATAAATTTTTTTTAAAGGCCTTTTGATGTTGAGTAGAGACATTGTCCAATATTCCAAGATTCGCACCGAGCTATACGCTTATCTTACCTATTTGTTTTCGCACAATATCCGCAACCACCTCCCTGAAATCACTTTGGATTATTTAAACAAACAGATCAGAAAAATGCATGCTGAAATCAAAATGGCAAAAAGTTTTTTTGTTTTAGACGCTAAAGGCATGCTAATTCTTAAACCAAGCCAACTTAAAGAACAGGGGCATAAGGAAGGGATATTAGAGCATGATTTAACAGAAGGGATTGAATTAGAATCGCATGTCAGCTTTAGCGATAAATATTATTTTTATCAAGCCGTGAGTGAAAAGCGTTGCATTTTAACGGACCCCTATCCTTCTAAAAAAGGAAACCATTTGGTAGTGAGCGCGTCTTACCCGGTGTATGATCAAAATAATGATCTAGCGTTTGTGGTGTGCTTGCAAATCCCTTTGAGGGTGGCGATTGAAATCAGTTCGCCTTCAAAGTATTTCAGAACCTTTAGCGAAGGGAGCATGGTCATGTATTTTATGATTTCTATCATGCTCACTTTGGTGTCGTTGCTTTTATTTGTGAAATGCATTTCTAGCTTTTGGACAGCGATTGTGAATTTTAGCAGTTTTGACATTAAAGAAGTGTTCCACCCCATTGTGCTTTTAACCCTAGCCTTAGCCACCTTTGATCTAGTCAAGGCGATTTTTGAAGAGGAAGTTTTGGGTAAAAATAGCGGGGACAACCACCATGCGATCCACCGCACGATGATCAGGTTTTTAGGCTCTATCATTATCGCATTAGCCATTGAAGCGTTGATGTTAGTGTTTAAATTCAGCGTGAGCGAACCGGATAAAATCACTTATGCGGTGTATTTGGCTGTTGGTGTGGCAGTGCTTTTGATCAGTTTGGCGATTTATGTCAAATTCGCTTATAGCGTGTTGCCCAAACGAGAACGCTAAGAGTTAAAAAATTTTTCTTTTAAGCGTTTGAAAATCCTATTCAATCTAAAAAAGACATATTCTAAAAGGGTTTTTGGGTTGAGTAGGGGGGCAAGAAATTCAAAGGTTTTTTGTTTGTCTTTAAGGCTTAAAAATTCTGTCATTTGTTTGAGGAATTTCACGGAATATTCAGCATAAAAAGGGGTTTTTAAAAGAGTCTCATGCCATTCTTTAGAATATGAAAAAGTAGGTAAAACCCAAGGTTTCCCTGTAAAATAAAAATGCAGCATGACGATTTCTTTTTTGTTAGGGATGAAGCGTTTTTGATTGGCCATGAAAGGGTGGGTGTTATAAATATAGGGTAAGATTAAAACCTTTTGATAGCATGCGAGCGTTAAAAGATCCTGTTCAGGGCAAAACACGCACTGGCCTTTTTGATGGGTTAAATTGAGTAAGCGTTCTTCTAAATGATCAGCGCGCCACAGCTTTAAATTCACGACTAAAAACCCAACATTATAGTGGTTTTCACAAATGATTTTCATGTCTTTTTCTTTAAGGTAATGCTCATGGAGAAAAAATTTTTGGCGAGGCTCTCTCTCCCTTTCTGTTTGGAAATGTTTAAGGCTTTTAGGAGAAGAAAAATCTTTAGCCGCTCCAAAATAATAAGAATCTAGCGGGATAAAAAAACTCTCGCTCACATCGTTTAAAAACAAAGTGTCCGCATCAAACATGATAATTTTGTCGTATTGTGGGAATAAAGAAGCCAAAAACAAGCGGCACATGACCATTTTAGAAAAGCGAGTCTTAGCGTAAATATTGAGTTGCAAAAAAGCTTCATGGATTTTATCAATCACAGAAGGTTCTGCTAGGGTAGTAGTAGGGTTATTGGGATCTGAAATGTCTAAAAAATCCACGCTCATAAAAGCATCAAAGGGGGCTAGAGTTTCTTTCAATTTGCGTTGATTTTCAAGGCTTAAGTTATCCACCAGGCAGTGGATTTTATAAAAAAGTTTTTCACTATCATTTTGTGATTGGGGGTGTTCTGTTTTAGCGCAAGCTAGCATGGAATACAAGCTCACGCCAGCCGGCATGGCATAATGATTGTCAAAGGCGATGACAATAGGAATAATGATACTCATTTTAAGTTGTTTTCCTAAAATAGGTTTTTTAATTAAATTTAATCCAAAGTTGAATTTATTTTTTGACAATATTATACTATAATAACCAATTAGATTGGGGTTTTACTGATTTTTCTTTGTGTGAGCTTTGGCTTATAATTATAAGGAATGAGATGATAAAGAGTTGGACTAAAAAGTGGTTTTTGATTTTATTTTTAATGGCAAGTTGTTTCAGTTATTTGGTGGCTACAACCGGTGAGAAATATTTTAAGATGGCTAATCAAGCCCTTAAGAGAGGGGATTACCATAAAGCGGTGGCTTTTTATAAGAGGAGCTGTAATTTAAGGGTGGGGGTTGGTTGCACGAGTTTAGGCTCTATGTATGAAGATGGCGACGGCGTGGATCAGAGTATTCCAAAAGCCGTTTTTTATTACAAAAGAGGGTGCAATTTAAGGGCTCATCTCGCTTGCGCGAGTCTAGGCTCTATGTATGAAGATGGCGATGGCGTGCAAAAAGATCTTCCAAAGGCTATCTATTATTATAGGAGAGGGTGCCACTTAAAGGGTGGGGTGAGCTGCGGTAGTTTAGGTTTTATGTATTTTAATGGCATAGGCGGCGTTAAGCAAAATTATGCCAAAGCCCTTTCTCTTTCTAAATACGCTTGCAGTTTGGATTATGGCATTAGTTGTAACTTTGCAGGGTATATGTATAGGAACGCAAAAGGCGTGGAGAAGGATTTGAAAAAAGCCCTTACAAATTTTAAAAGAGGGTGCCATCTAAAAGACGGAGCGAGCTGTGTGAGCTTGGGATACATGTATGAAGCCGGTCTTTATGTCAGACAAAATGAAGAACAAGCCTTGAATCTTTATAAAAAGGGTTGTTCTTTAAAAGAAGGGAGCGGTTGTCATAATGTGGCGGTGATGTATTACACGGGTAAGGGTGCTCCAAAGGATTTGGATAAAGCCACTTTATATTATAAGAAAGGGTGCGCTTTAGGCTTTAGTGGTAGTTGTAAAATATTAGAAGAAGTGATTGGCAATAAGTCTGATAATTTGCAAGATGACGCGCAAAACGACACGCAAGATGATACGCAATAAGCCAAAGTTTAAGGGGCTAATGATTAAAACTCATCTTATAGAAATCTTTCTACTTTTGTGCTATCAAATGGGGATTGAGCGTTTCTATTGATGGGTATTGAGATTAAAAATCTAGGGTTTGGATTCGCTCTCATATTGAAAACACTCAAAGGCGTTTTAAAACAAATATAAAAGAGCTTACACAAGACACAAGCGATAATTTTTTAAAGCGCTCTTTAGGGGATTTAATGGGGTTAAAGGGGGTATTATTTCAAAATCCCCTATCCGCTTTAAAAAATAACTTTACCACAGAATAAAAATTAACTATAAAAAAGCTTAAAAACAAGTTTTTAAAAAAGAATATTGAAAAAGCTATTCATATTTGATCAAAACAAAAACCTTTATTCAATCAAAATAAGGTTAAAATCCAATAAAAAAGGAGTTTTATAACTCTTTATAGGATTTTACAAGCTTATAACAACAAAACTTTTTGTTGGTTTTCATTGGTGAAGCGCCCAAACGCTAAAGCGATTGGGCTTCCTGATGTTGGGGGAGAGTTTGGTTCTTGCTCTGTGTCCCTAATGGATTTTACAGAGTTTGATCTTCAACGCATTCCCTACAGCTCTCGCATATCATATCTTATAAAGGCGTAACTTTGCACGCTCCCTACGCTAGATACAAATGTATGGGGGTATTATGACAAATTAGCGGCATTCATCCCAAACGCTAAAGGTGTTTAGGATTTCTTGCTTGGGTGGTTTAAAAAAAATACTTTGAGCCCTTTTACATTTCACTCAATATTCGTATAAAGCGCGACCACATCATCATCGTCTTCAATCCTGTCCAGTAATTTTTCGGTAAGCTCCATTTGTTCGTCATTCAATTCAATAGGCGTTGTGGCGATGCGTTGCAAACTCGCTTTTAAAATGGGTAATCTCAAGCTTTCAAACCCCTCATTTAAGAGTTTGAAGCTATTATAATCCCCCCTAATAATAATCTTGTCTTCCACTTCTTCTAATTCTTCCAAACCATAATCAATGAGAGCGAATTCCAAATCTTCTAGGCTGAGTTTTAAATTTTCCACTTCATTTTTCAAGCATTCAAACACGCTTTTTCGGTTAAACATAAACTCTAAAGAGCCATTAGGCACGATGCTTGCCCCTTGCGTTTTATTGAAATAGCTTTTAAGGTTAGCAATGGTTCTAGTGGGGTTATCAGTCATGCATTCCATAATGATTAACACGCCAAAATTCGCCTTACCCTCATAAGTAATTTCACTCAAATTCCCCTCTTTACTGCTCGCTCTTTTAATCGCTGCGTCAATATTGTCTTTAGGCATGTTTTGCGCTTTAGCGTTTAAAATCGCTGTTCGTAGTTTGGCGTTCGTGTCCGGCTCGCTCCCGCCCTCTTTTGCCGCTAGAGTGATCGCTTTGGCGAGCTTGGGGAAAACCTTACTCATCTTATCCCATCGTTTTTCTTTAGCCGCTCTTCTGTATTCAAACGCTCGTCCCATTCAATTCCTTTGCAATAAGTTAGCCACTTCTTTGGCATGATAGCTAATAATCATATCCGCTCCCGCTCTTTTAAAACAAGTCATCGTTTCTAATAAAACGCTTTCATAGTTGATCAGGTTGTGTTTTTGAGCGAGTTTGAGCATGGCGTATTCCCCACTCACATTATAGAGCGCTAAAGGGAGCAAAGTGTGATCTCTGATTTCTTTAACAATATCCAAATACGCCAAAGCCGGTTTCACCATTAAAATATCCGCGCCCTGTTTTTCATCTTCTAAACTTTCTAAAAGCGCTTCTTTTTTATTAGCGTAATCCATTTGATAGCTTTTACGATCGCCAAAACTCGGCGCAGAGTTTGCCACATCTCTAAAAGGCCCATAGTAACTGCTCGCAAATTTAGTGGAATAGCTCATGATGGGCGTGTAAAAATACCCGGCCCTTTCTAGCGTTTTTCTCAAGCTCAAAACATTCCCATCCATCATGTTGCTTGGGGCTAGAATATCCACACCGCTTTCAGCCAAAATAAGCCCTTGAAGGTTTAAAATCTCTAGCGTTTTATCGTTAGACACAGAAGCGTTTTCTAAAATCCCGCAATGCCCATGGTCGGTGTATTCACAAAAACACAAATCCGCTATAACGATTAAATCCTTAAATCGTTTTTTAACCTCTTTGGTGGCTTTTGCGACAATGTGATCCTTATTTAACGCATGGCTTCCTGTAGCGTCCTTATTTTTAGGAATGCCAAACAATAAAACGGCTTTGATGCCTAAACCCACTAATTCTTCGCATTCTTTTAAAAGAGGCTCTATACTCATTTGATAAACGCCAGGCATGGAGCTGATTTCATTTTTAATGTAACTATCGCTTTCTATGACAAATAAGGGAGCGATGAAATCATCAATATTTAAATGCGTTTCTCTTAGCATCGCTCTTAAATTTTCGCTGCTTCGTAATCTTCTCAATCGTTTGAACATGTTCTCTCTTTATTGTTTTTCTTTAACCCCATAATTGGCTTTTTCTATCCCCTTCATTCCGCTCACCTCTTTCAGATTTTCGGGGGGGGGGGGTAGCTCTTCATCATCTTCTTCTAAATCGTAAAAACTATTAAAAACGCAATCATGGATAGTGAAACAAATTCTTCCATTGCTGTAATGATAGCTCAAATTCAATCCCATAGCCTCTAAGGCGTTTTTAATGATATACATGCCTAACCCAAAACCATGGGCTTGGCTGGGGTTAGAAGATTTGAAGTAGGGTTGCAAATATTTTTCAAAATCTTCTTTTAAAGGTTTGCTTTTATTGGACACCACTAAATTATTTCCTATGAAATCCAAAAACACCTGTTTGTCATCGCTGTATTTAATCGCATTATCTACCATGTTTTTTAACGCTATAGAAAACAATTCAAAATCCGCTTCAATGATGTAATTTGAAGAGGATACATGGATAGGGCTTTTTTTATCCTCATCAATCAAAAGCATTTTTTCAATTTTATTGATCAAATCGCTCATTAAAAATTTTTCTTTATTGCTCCCGTAATTTTTGGAAGCGAGCTGCTCAATGCGGGCAAATTGCTCAATCAACATGTTCAAGTGATCAAATATAGATGAAAAGCGTTTGCAAGACAGCTCTTCTTTAAGCATAGAGCTTAGTATCTTGCCCTTAGTGATAGGGGTGCGTAATTCATGCATGATAGAGCGCAAAAATAAAACCCGAGATTCATTCATCGCATTGATTTTTTGGATGCAATTGTCAAATTCGTTAGCCAGATCCCCTATTTCATCTTTTTGCTTGCTTTTACAACTCACGCTTTTATCCCCTTGAGCGAAGCGTTTCACTTGGGATCTTAACTCTCTTAAGGGCAATAAACTCTGCAAAACAAATAAAAAGAGGAATAAAATCAATAATAAACCCACCGTAATAGCTAAGAAATAATTCCTGTAAGAAACCGAATGCAAATCTTTATAAAGCACAAAATGCTCATCCTTTTTTAAAAGGATAAAAACCATATCACTGAATTTAAACACTTCCGCATACCCAATATTCCTGTGGTGCAACTGGTGGCGTCTTTTGGCTAAAACCTTTTCTAAATTTTCTATTGTGGTTTCTCTAAAACCAATTTTATAGAGGTAATCTTCTATGGCTCTATAATCAGAGTAATTATTTAAAATTTCATTGATGGTGGTAACAAACTGATAATGGCGCATTTCGTTTTGATAGTTTTCGTGATTGATTTGAGAAGACACGAAATAGTAAGCGAACGCTCCAAAACTAAAGAGCGTTATCATAAACAAAGCGACAACTTTAAAAAAGATAGAGAAACGCAAAACCCCTTAACTCCTTATTAGAATATCAGTATTCTAATTTATAACCAATCCCTCTAACAGAGATGATGTATTGCTGTTGTTTAGGGTTTTTTTCAATCTTAGATCGCAAACGGCCAATGATCACATCAATGCTTTTATTGGAGCTTTCAGGGTTGATGCTCTCGCTCTCAATCGCAATGCTTTCACGGCTAAACACATAACCTTTTTTGCTAATGAGAAGCGAAAGGATTTCATATTCAGCCCTAGTTAAGTCTAGCTTTTTTTCATGCATATACACTTCTCGGCTATCCTTATCCACCCTAAAGATATTCGCATCGCCTGGCTCACTCACTTCTTCTTTTTTATGAGAACGCCTGAGTAAGGACTGGATGCGAGCTAATAATTCTTTAGGATCATAGGGTTTAGGGAGGTAATCATCAGCCCCATAATCTAGCGCTTTAATCTTATCTTCCACATCGCTTCTTGCTGAAGAAATAATAATAGGGATATGTTTTTGTTTGGAGATGCGCCTACACACTTCAAGCCCGTCTAAATTAGGCAAAGTTAAATCCAACAACAACAAATCATAATTTTGTGTGTTAGCCGCACTAAGGCCGGTATATGGCTCATCGTAATTGGTTACATGAATGCCATGTTGGAGCAAAAACTCGCTCAAAAACTCGGCTAATTCTATATCATCTTCTATCATTAAAACTTCTATCATACTTCAATTAACTCCTTCAATGATTTTTGCAACTTTATAAAACGATTAACTTTGTTAATGTTTTAGGGAACTAATTCTAGCATTTTATTATTAAAGATACCTTGAAAATATCTTAAAAATAAAAATTCAAAACATTATCATAGTTATTAATTGAAACTTAAGGCTTTGTTTTCATAAAATATTGAAAATTAAAGTCTTATTTTTTAATGTTTTTAAAAAATTCCTTTGCTCCTTTTTCACTCTGTGTTTTCTCGCTCCAAAGATTCTAATCGTTTTTCAAGCACGCTCAATTGGTATTGCAAGAAACGCGCCACTAAATCCAAACGCTTCAGTGCTTCTTTTTCTTCTAAAGCCTGTATGCCTTTAAACAACACTAAGGTTCTCTCTAATAAGCCTTTTAAAAAAACCCGCTCGTTTGGAATTAACACTTGCGTGGGGTTTTCTTGTGCGATTTCTTCTGTAATGATTTCTGGAATTTCTTCTTCTTTTTCTTCTGTGATTTTTTCTGTAATGATTTCTGGAATTTCTTCTTCTTTTTCTTCTGTGATTTTTTCTTGCGTTTCTATTTTAGCAGCGTTTTTTGACTCTAAAGAAGTGTTAGCGTTTTTTGGGGTGTTTTGCAAATGGGGGGGCGTTTTAAAAAAAGAGGGCGTTTTTTGCGCCGTATTAAAACCATCATCAATGGTTTTAGCCATTTTTTCAATTTCGTTAAGGGTTTCTGAAATAATGTTTTTCAATTCCATTCTACCAGCCATTTTTCTAAATTCTCAACGCTCAAATAATCCCCTTTGATAAAATTTAAATAGTGCCGCTCCAACAATGCATCGTGTTTGAAAGGAGCGAGATTTTTTTGGATTTTTTCCAAACGCTTCATTTGCTTTAACGCCTCTGCATGGTCAGGGGTTTTTTTTAAAATATTAGTATAAATTTGCAACGCTTCTTCAAAAAACCCTTGTTCTTCATAAATACTAGCGAGCGTGATCGTTTCTAAGGGCATGCGTTCCTCTTAATCGTTTTAATACCTAATCTCTAAACGCCATTTTTAGACTCTGACTTGGGTGCGTAAAAAACTAAAAGCCGGTAAGGGTGCGGGCAGTCGCACTAAATTCACATTCCCGCTATGGATAGTTTCTAACTCGGTGTTATTTTCTAAAAGGATTTTATATAGCACTAAATAAGAGCGTTTTTCAAAGGTGTAAATCTTGCCAATTTCATTGACTATGGGCGTGATAGCCGCATTTTTGGGAGCGATGATTTCATAAGCAATGTTAGTGGTCGTGGTGAATTTGCATGCAAAAAAACGCCCGTCTTCTGTGATTTCGCCATTGACTTGAAAATCCCCTTCGCTAATGGCTGTTTGGTGGTTTTGGGTATCCAACCTTTCAAAAGGCCTTCGCATCAAATAGCCGTCGGTGAAACCCCTATTTTTAAGCGTGTTCAATTCGCTAGCATAAAAACTCGGCTTTAAGGTGTTATGGTAAAAATCATCAACCGCTAAACGATAGATGCGCGTGGTTTGCGCGGCGTAATAACTGGACTTGGTGCGCCCTTCAATCTTAAGCGCGCTAATGGCGTTTGAACTTAAAATTTCAGCGATATGGCTAGAGAGGTTCAAATCTTTAGCGTTAAAAATATGCGTGCCTACGCCCTCTTCTTCAACCAACCTCATCATCACGCCGTTATCCGGGTTTTTCACATAATATTCATAATCAAACCGGCAATCATTCGCGCAACTCCCCCTATTAGGCACGCGCCCCTTTTGTAAAGCCGAAATCAAGCAACGCCCTGAAAAGGCAAAGCACATGCTCCCATGCACAAAGATTTCTAATTCTAAATCGGGTAAGGCTTTTTTAATTTCAATCGCATCATTCAGGCTCAATTCCCTAGCGCACACAATGCGTTTAACCCCTAAATCATAAAACACTTGCGCATCCAGCAAATTTAAGACATTCGCTTGCGTGGATAAATGGATAGGGATATGCGGGGCGATTTTTTGTGCGAGTTTGATTACCCCAGGTGCAGCGATAATAAAAGCGTCTGGCTTCAATTCTGCCATTTTATCAATATGTTCTTCTAAAAGCTTGAGCTGTGAATTGAAAGGGAAACCATTGATCGTGGTATAGACTTTTTTATTTAGCGCATGGGCGTAGTCAATCCCTTCTTTAAAGGTCTCTAGAGTGAATTCCTTGCCTGCACGATTGCGTAAAGAAAAATGGCTCACTCCCCCATAAACCGCATCAGCCCCATAGTTGAGGGCGATTTTAAGTTTTTTTAAATTACCGGCTGGAGAGAGTAATTCAACTTGACTCAAAACTACTTGGCTCCAAAAGAAGCGATCAAGGCTTCAATATCATCAGCGCTGGCTAAATCTTTATCGTCATCGCCGGTGATATAAGTCGCTGAACTCACGCGCTTAGAATCATCAATTTTGCCTTCAAAAAGCGAATTCATGTATTGGCTGAGCGCTCGCATGACATTGACCACGCGCTCAATTTTTTGGCGATGAATATCTTGAAATTGCATAATATCCATCGCTTGCATGGAGCTATCAGAGCAATTAGCGGCTTCTTCTTCAATGCTTTTAAGGGCGTTTAGGATTTCTTGTTGCTCATTGAGCACGGTTTTAAAAGATTCAATATTGGGGAAATGGCCATGCAAATTGTCAAAAATTTCTTGGTGTTTTTGCAAAGGTTCTTGGATTTTTTTAACCATTTTAGCGATCTTTTCAGCACTAGTCCCGATCAAATCCAATTGATCAAAAATTTGCGTGGCTTTCACTTCAGAATCTCTTGTAACATCATCTAATTGATGCACGACTTTATGCTCTTCAGTGGGGGGAGGGGGAGGCCATTCATTGGGGCTAATCTTGCCGTATTTTTCAGCGTCTTCTTTTTTGACGGTCATTTTTTCACTATGATTGGAATTTTCTTTACTCTCTTTAGGCTCCTCTTTAGTTTCTTCTTTAGTCTCTAGGGCTTCCAAATTTTCTAAATCACCACCATTCATCAAAGCGTCTAATTCTTCTTGTGTCATTGTTGTTCCTTGCCAATTGGTTTTAAAAAGCGTTTTATAGTAACCATAATTTATTAGCTGTCATTTTAGCGCACTTAAGCTTTAGCAATCAAAACGCCCTCTAAAATCGCATCAATATCGCCATCTAGTATCGCTTCCACATTGCTATAAGCGGTATTGGAGCGCGCGTCTTTGACTTGCTGGTAGGGGGCTAGGACATAACTTCTTATTTGATGCCCCCAGCCGATCTCGCTTTTTTCTTCATTTTTGGCACTGCTTTGCTGCTTTTCTAATTCCAATTCATAAAGCTTGGATTTAAGCATTTTTAACGCGCTCGCTTTGTTTTTATGCTGGCTCCTGTCGTTTTGGCATTGCACCACAATACCGGTAGGAAAATGCGTGATTCTAACTGCGCTTTCTGTTTTATTGACATGCTGACCGCCCGCCCCACTGGCTCTATAATAATCATAACGGACATCTTTTTCATCAATTTCAATATCAATATCATCGTCTAATTCAGGGCTAATTTGCACGCTCGCAAAACTCGTGTGCCGTTTGGCGTTCGCATCAAAGGGCGAAATCCTTACAAGCCTATGCACCCCATTTTCATTTTTCAAATAACCATAAGCGTTTTCGCCCTTAATGATAAAGGCAACCCCTTTAATGCCCGCTTCTTCGCCATCTTGATAATCTAAAATCTCGCTTTTAAAGCCCCTTCTTTCCGCCCACCTCAAATACATGCGATACAAAATACTCGCCCAATCCTGGCTCTCCGTCCCCCCAGCTCCAGGCTGAATGGTGATAATAGCGTTTGAAGCGTCATTTTCACCGCTTAACATGATTTCAATTTCTACTTTTTGGACGCTGTGCTCTAAAATAGGAGCCTCTTCATAGAGCAAGGATAAAGTAACCTCATCGTTATCGTTTTGAGCGAGTTCAAACAATTCTGTGCTTTCATCTAAAGAATTTTTGGTTTTTTGATAGGTTTCTAGCAAGCGGTTTAGGCGCACTTTTTCTTTATTGGTATCTCTAGCCTTTAAGACATCTTGCCAAAAATTAGGGTCTTCTTGCTCTTTTTCAATGCGTTCTAATTCTTGTTTGATCTTTTCAGGCTTGATGATTAAAGCAATATTATCGCATTTGTTTTGCAAGCTTTTTAACAATTCGCTATAGGTGTAGTTATCCACAAACAGAACCTTTATGAGTGGGGTTTTAAGCTTATCATTATAGCAAAAAGCCATTTTAATTTTCAAACCTTAAAATTTCAATTTCGCCCTGAACCAATCTAACTCCTTCATCAATTAAAGCGATAGAATCAACTTGCACAAGGGCTTGAATCGCTCCTGAGTCATAGCGGTTGTTGTTGTAAGGAATGAATTGGTTGTTTAAATAGTTGCCTAAAATTAAATGCGTGCGTTCGCCTTTAAGCTTTAAAGGGGCATTGATTTGAGCCTTAAAGGGTTTTAGTTTAAAATCTTTATTTAAGGATAAGCGCTCCAATAAGGGTAGAATCAAAAGCTATCCATTGCACTTTGATTGAATTTAGGCAGGGCACGAGCGCAAATAATATCCTCTGCTAAAATGCACCCTATGCTTTCAAGCAAAGAAATAACCTCTATTTCTAAGGGTTTTAGGGGAATGCTAGAATGGATTTTTAGAGCTTCTTTAAAACTAACCATATTGATCCTTTAAAAGATTTTGCTAATGGCGCTAAAGGCTAGGCTGATTTCTTCTTTAAAACGCCCCATGATAGCCGAAGCGATTAAAATAATGCCCACAAACCCGATCGCAATTTTAACCGGAAACCCGATAGCGAGCAGGTTGAACTGAGGGTGGGTTTTCATGATCATGCCAAAAATAATATCGCTCAATAACACCAAGCATAAAATAGGGAACGCCATAGAAAACCCTATGACAAACAAGTGCGAAAAGGCTTTGATAATGTTTTTAGCTAACGCTGGCTCAAAGACAAATTGCCCTAAAGGGACGGCTTTTAAGCTGTGATCCACAAACAAAATGATTTGATGGTGGAACGATAAATCCAATAAAATTAAAATCGCTAACAATAAAAGGGCTTGCCCTACAATGGGTTTTTGCGATCCTGAAATAGGATCATACGCGCTCGCCATCGTAAGCCCCATAGAAAAGCTGATGCTATCGGTTGCAAACACCAAGCTTGCAAAGACGATTTGTAAAAAGACAGACGCGCACACCCCTAAAAACAGCTCGCACAAGCAAGCAATAATAAAACCCTCTGGCGTGTAAGCGGCGTTTGAAAATTCTAAAGTGGGGTAAAAAATCGCGCTCACATACAAACTCAAAGCCCCACGCACCGACAAAGGCACTAAATGGTTTTCAAAAAAAGGGAAAAAAGACAACACCCCGCTAACCCTTAAAAACAACAAGAAAAAATCCCTAACATGGGGGGTGCTAAGCTCTTGAATGAAATCTAGCATTCTTTTTCTTTAAGGATAAAAAAGTAGTGTGTTAGCATTAGGGTTTGCAATAAAGTGGCAAAAAAATTAAAAAAAGGGATTAAGGAAAAAAGATAGCAAAAAAACGAGAAACGATAATGCTTCAATCGGTGCTGTTTGAGTAAATTTTGATAGCTTTGATGATTAAAAATCATGCTGGCTATATCCAAACTCATGGTGTTTTTAAAAAAAAGAAAATGCGGGATTATAGAAAAAAAGACCCCAGAGACCCCTATAAAGGGAATGAAATAAAAGGGCGTTAAAACCGCCATCCATAAAAGCATAAAAATGAGCGATTTTAAAAAATATTTAATAGAAAAAAGAATAGAGCCAAATTCTTCTAAAACAACATGGGGATAATGTTTTTGGTGCAAATAAGAAACCACCAAAGGGGTGTAAAAAACAGACGCAAAAATATTGATGACTAAACTCAAAAGAATCACGATCCAAAAAACAAGAAAATACACTAACACTTTAAAAACCCATGCGAACACGCCAGCAAAAAAGCCTTGAGAATGGGAATAGCCATTCAAAGATTGCGGTAATAAGGTTTGGCAATAACCCACAATATTTGTGCCATTGTAGTAAAAAACAGCTCCAAAAAACGCCAAGCTCAAAAGGATAGGACCAAGATTGATTAAAAGCATTCTAGCGCTTAAAAAATCATTAAAGCTTTTTTTAAGGATAGATAAAGACAAAACCATAACTTGAAATCCTTCTTCACTCACTTTGCTAGGGTAATTTAAGCGCAAAGTCCCTTAATCTTACATAGTAAGCTTATAAATACGAGATTGACTAAAAGAATTAGAATATAGGAGTTATTTAATATGGAATAACATATAGTAGTAAATACATTATGGGGTAAAATAATGCCATCAGTATCCAAGGGCACAAAATGATTGTAGCAACCAATGGTAAATATAATATTCATCATTGTCTTATAAAATTTTGAATCTTCTTTAATATCCTTTTTTCTTTCCAAAAAGAATGTAACTAACACCAATAAATACAATAAATATTATTACAATATCTGCAGCGAACACTTTTACCCACTTTTAACGGAATGAATAACTTTAAGCGTTTCTTACCCCTTAATGTGAGTTTTCTGTAATCATGATAGCTGATTTTGTTTTAAATTTGCTATAATGTAAATTTAATGATGAAAATTAGTTTAAGGTGGAGAACACACAGATGAAAAAAAATATCTTAAGTTTAGCGTTAGTGGGCGCGTTGAGCGCATCGTTTTTGATGGCTAAGCCGGCTCATAACGCAAATAACGCTGCACATAACACGAAAAAAACGACTGATTCTTCAGCAGGCGTGTTAGCTACAGTGGATGGCAGGCCCATCACCAAAAGCGATTTTGATATGATTAAGCAACGAAATCCTAATTTTGATTTTGACAAGCTTAAAGAGAAAGAAAAAGAAGCCTTGATTGAGCAAGCCATTCGCACCGTGCTTGTAGAAAATGAAGCTAAAACCGAGAGATTGGACAGCACTCCAGAATTTAAGGCAATGATGGAAGCGGTTAAAAAACAGGCTTTGGTGGAATTTTGGGCTAAAAAACAGGCTGAAGAAGTGAAAAAAATCCAAATCCCAGAAAAAGAAATGCAAGATTTTTACAACGCTAATAAAGATCAGCTTTTTGTCAAGCAAGAAGCCCATGCTAGACATATTTTAGTAAAAACCGAAGATGAGGCTAAACGGATTATTTCTGAGATTGACAAACAGCCAAAGACTAAAAAAGAAGCCAAATTCATTGAGTTAGCCAATCGGGATACGATTGATCCTAACAGCAAGAACGCACAAAATGGCGGTGATTTGGGGAAATTCCAAAAGAACCAAATGGCTCCGGATTTTTCTAAAGCCGCTTTCGCTTTAACTCCTGGGAATTACACTAAAACCCCTGTTAAAACGGAGTTTGGTTATCATATCATCTATTTGATTTCTAAAGATAGCCCTGTAACTTACACTTATGAGCAGGCTAAACCCACCATTAAGGGGATGTTACAAGAAAAGCTTTTCCAAGAACGCATGAATCAACGCATTGAGGAACTAAGAAAGCACGCTAAAATTGTTATCAACAAGTAATTGATGAGGTGTTATTTATGTTAGTTAAAGGCAGTGAAATCTTATTGAAAGCCCATAAAGAAGGTTATGGGGTAGGGGCGTTTAATTTCGTGAATTTTGAAATGCTAAACGCTATTTTTGAAGCAGGAAATGAGGAAAATTCCCCGCTTTTCATTCAAGCGAGTGAAGGAGCGATCAAATACATGGGGATTGATATGGCGGTGGGCATGGTGAAAATCATGTGCGAACGCTACCCGCATATTCCTGTAGCCTTACACCTAGATCATGGCACGACTTTTGAAAGTTGCGAAAAAGCCGTGAAAGCGGGTTTCACTTCTGTGATGATTGATGCGTCTCATCATGCTTTTGAAGAAAATTTAGAATTGACTTCTAAAGTGGTCAAAATGGCGCATAACGCTGGAGTGAGCGTGGAAGCGGAGTTGGGGCGTTTAATGGGGATTGAAGACAATATTTCAGTGGATGAAAAAGATGCGGTGTTAGTGAATCCTAAAGAAGCGGAGCAGTTTGTCAAAGAATCTCAAGTGGATTACTTAGCCCCAGCCATTGGGACAAGCCATGGAGCGTTTAAGTTTAAGGGCGAGCCCAAATTGGATTTTGAACGCTTGCAAGAAGTCAAAAGGCTCACTAATATCCCTTTAGTCTTGCATGGAGCGAGTGCGATACCAGATGATGTGAGGAAATCTTATTTGGACGCTGGAGGCGATTTGAAAGGCTCTAAGGGCGTGCCTTTTGAATTTTTACAAGAATCCATTAAGGGAGGGATCAATAAGGTCAATACCGACACGGACTTAAGGATCGCTTTCATCGCGGAAGTGCGCAAGGTGGCTAATGAAGATAAGAGCCAATTTGATTTGAGGAAGTTTTTTTCTCCGGCCCAATTAGCGCTTAAAAATGTGGTCAAAGAGCGCATGAAACTTTTGGGCAGCGCTAATAAAATTTAACCAACAAGGAAAGAGTGTAACATGGCAATTGGGATGAGTGAGCTCAAAAAGGGCTTGAAAATTGAATTGGGTGGTGTGCCTTATAGGATCGTGGAATACCAGCATGTCAAGCCCGGCAAGGGTGCGGCTTTTGTGCGCGCGAAAATCAAGTCGTTTTTAGATGGTAAGGTGATTGAGAAAACTTTCCATGCGGGGGATAAGTGCGAAGAGCCTAATCTGGTTGAAAAAACGATGCAATACCTTTATCACGATGGCGATACATACCAATTCATGGACATAGAGAGCTATGAGCAAATTGCTTTGAACGACTCTCAAGTGGGCGAGGCTTCTAAATGGATGCTAGACGGCATGCAAGTGCAGGTTTTATTGCATAATGACAAGGCAATTTCAGTGGATGTGCCGCAAGTTGTGGCTTTAAAGATTGTAGAAACAGCCCCTAATTTTAAGGGCGATACTTCAAGCGCGAGCAAAAAACCAGCGACTTTAGAAACCGGTGCGGTCGTGCAAGTGCCTTTCCATGTTTTAGAGGGTGAGATCATTAAAGTCAATACGGAAACAGAAGAGTATCTTGAAAAGGTGAAGTGAGATTATTTTTTTATTGAGTTAGCGCTTTAGACACAGCTTTTTTGTCATAAGGGGTGTTAGCCCCTTATTTGGACTTTGTTTAATGAGCTTTATTTAAAGCGTGTGTGAAATCTGTGATTAAAAATTATTTAAAATTTCTTTTCTCTATACCATCAGTGCTTAAAGGGGTGTTGGCTTTTAAGAACTTTGATGCCTTTTGGCCTAAAATTTCTTTATAAAATTTAGGGTGTAAGCCAAGGTTGGGTCGTAAGGCTTTGATATTATCGCTAGTCAATGCTTCGCCTTTTTGAATATCCTTAATGACAAATAAAGAGCGCATAAAGAATCTCCGTTCCTCTAAAGTCTTTGGATTGATTTTAGGCTCTTCTTCGCCCAAGGCTAAAACGCTTTGTTTGATGGCTTCAACCATGCTTTTAAATTCGTTAAAATCCATGCTAAAAGCACTGTCTGGGGTTTGTAAGGATTTGTTTAAAATGAAATGCTTTTCTATCATGCTCGCTCCTAAAGTGGTGGCTAAAATGGGGCAAAGAGAGCCAATCGTGTGATCGCTTAAGCCAAATTTAACGCCAAAGGTTTCGCCTAATTTAACCATGCTCAATAAGTTAGCGTCTTCTATTTTACTGGGATAAGCGCTCACGCATTTTAAAAGGGTGATGTCAAAATTATTCACGCCTTTGCACAATGAGATAGCGTCTTGCAATTCGGTGTGTGTAGCGATACCGCTAGAAAGGATAATGGGCTTTTGTGTGCGAGCGGCCTTTTCAATCAGGTCTAAATCAACGATTTCAAAACTAGCGATTTTATACATGGGGCAATTCAGGCTCTCTAAAAGCTTTAAAGCTTTTGAGCTAAAAGGCGAGCTAAAAATGCCTAAATCAAGTTTTTTAGCCAACTCAAACAATTCCGCATGCCACTCTAGGGGGGTAGAAGCCTTTTGATACAATTCATACAGATTTTCTTTATCCCATAAAGTGCCTTGAATGATGAAAGGATCTTCTTTAGAATCTAAAGTCATGCAGCTTGGCGTGTAGGTTTGGAGCTTGACAAAATCCGCGCCGCTTTCCTTAATGGCATGAAGGCTTTCTTTGGCGAGGTTTAAATCCTGGTTATGATTAGTGCTCAATTCAGCGACAATTTTAGGGCGTTGTAACATTTTATTTTTCCTTAATCAAAACTTCTTTTTCTAGGCGATAGACTTGAGAGCAAGTGAAAGCCAAATGCTCATCATGCGTGGCTAGAACTAACGCCCCTTCTTTTTCTGTAATGTAATTTTGCAGCATGCTGATGACTTGATTAGCGCTAGTGGTGTCTAAATTCCCGGTGGGTTCATCAGCGATAATGATTTTGGGTTTTTTAGAAAGCACTCTGGCGATGCTTAAGCGTTGTTGCTGACCGCCGCTCAATTCGCCCACGCCTTGTTTTAGGGTGTGGGCTATGCCTAATTGTTCTAAAAGGGAATGATTTATTTCTTGCTTGGCTAGGATGGAAGCGACTTGCAAGTTTTCTAAAGCGCTAAAACCCTTAAAAAGGTAATGCGATTGGAAGATTATGCCCACTTTTAAGCGCCGTAATTCCAAAAGCTTTTTGGAATTTAAGGCATAAATATCTTGGTGTTCTAACAAACTAATCGTCCCACTATCCGGTTTTAGCATGGTGGCTAAATGGCTTAGAAGCGTGCTTTTACCGCTCCCGCTCACGCCTAAAATCGCTAGGCTTTCTTTGGGCTTGATGTGCAAATTCACGCCATTATAAAGAGGCTTTTCAAAAGCATGAGAAATATTAATCGCTTTAATCATTATCGTTTCCTAAAAAGAATATCGCCTAATAAACTAGGGTTTAAAATGTAAGAAGTTGAAAAGTTCGCGCTGTGCAAGATGATTTTACCATAACGCCTTGCATAGTATTTTAAAAGCGTTTTTTGTAAAGTGGGTTCAATGCTTGGGCTAAACCATGCGTTATTGCTCATCACGATAAAAATTTTTGAAGGGCTGTTTGAATAAGCGGGTTTGGAAGTGCCTTCATAGCAAATCAGGGGGCGAAAAGTGGAATCGTCTAATGTAAAATCGCTGAAATTGGAAGCGTTGCGGTATAAATAAGCGCTCTCGCCAAAAAAGAGCTTTTCAAGGGGTTTTTGAAGAAACTCCGGTAAAGGCATTGTTTCGCCAAAGGGGGCTAAAACCACTTTATCAGCGATCTGAACGCCCTCTTTAGAAAATAAAAACGAACTGTTATAAAGGCTATAGCCTTGAGTCCGTAATGTCCCTATTAAAATAGCAATATTGTTGCTTAAATCTTCTAGCTTAGCTTTAAAGGGGGAGTTTTCTAAAGCGATGGGGTAGGCGGTTTCTGGAAAAACAATTAAGGTTTTTTGCTTGCTTTGAGCGAGCTTGATTTCTTTAAGAATGTTGTTTTCAATATTATTAAGGTAATTTGAGTCAAATTTCAAATCTTGAGGCGTTTTTGTAGAGACTAATTCAATATTTCCAACCTTTTTTAAATCGCTTGTTTTAAAACCATTAAAATCCAACGCGCCCAGTAACAATAAAACCGCTATGATCCTGTATTTTTTCAATGGTTTAGCGCTCAAAAAAATGCAAGCCAAAAAAACAAGCCCTAGCGATAATTTATCTACCCTAAACACGCTATAAGAAAAAAAACTATCCGGGACTAACCAATCAAATCCAAAAGGGTGGATAAAACTAGAGCCTAAAAAACTCAAAAGCCTGAAGTAGGGGTTTTCAAAATAGAGCAACAAATAAAATAAAACCCCATAAACTAACGCTATTAAAACAATGATTAAGGGTAATAAATAAGTGAAATCCGAGTAGCGGAAGCTTAAAGCGCACCAATAAAACAATAACGCTCCCACAAAAAACCCCAAAGCAAAAGCACTGTTTTTTGGGGTTTTTAAAAACGCTAGCATGCTTAAAGGGGCTAATAGGCTTGTGAGTATGATAGAAATATAGGGGTTTTCAATCGCATAAGCGTCTAAAACAGCGTTCACATACACGCTTGAAACAAACGCACACGCTAATAAAAAAGCGTTTTGATTGAATAAAATAAGACGCATGGCTAAATTTTGAAACCTTGAGATTGTTTTGGTGTATTATAGCTATATTTTAATTTAAGAATTTTAGATTGATTTTTTTAAGGGTAGTTTTTTTTAAGTTGTGTTATTATTTTCAAATTTCAAGTCTAAAGAGCGTGGATTGATAGCGTTTAAAAATTATGAGCGTTTTTTGGGGCGTTTTTGAACGCTCACTATCTTTATGCGAGATACATGAGAGAAAGGTTTGGGTTTGAATTATATTGATTTGGCGTTACTTGTGGTGGTGGTAGCCTTTGGGATTAGGGGATTTTATCATGGCTTCGTGAGTGAAGTAGCGGGGACTTTAGGGATTGTGCTTGGCGTTTATTTAGCGTCTCGCTATTCTGTGGCTGTTGGGCATTTATTTTCACAACATTTGTATGATCTAAAGAATGAGACCATGATGAATCTTGTTGGTTTCTTACTGGTATTGGCGTCTATTTGGGTGTTTTTTTTAGCTTTTGGAGTGTTGCTAGGCAAGGTGTTAGTCTTTAGCGGGTTAGGCATTATAGACAGGGCGTTAGGGTTTATTTTTTCATGTTTGAAGACTTTTTTAGTGCTTTCTTTCATCCTTTATGCGCTCTCTAAAATGGAGGTCATGAAAGACGCTAACGCCTACTTGCAAGGAAAAAGCGCTTTTTTTCCTACCATGAAAAGCGTTGCTAGTAAAATCATGTGCCTTGATGGCGTCAAACATGTGGAGCAAAACCTTAAAAACAACCTTGAAGAAATGAGCGATGAAGTCAAAAATAAAGAATCTTCCAATAAAGCTAAAGAGTCTTTTGATAAAGCGATGGATAAGGGCATGGAAGCTTTAAAAGAAAAGGCTAAAGACTTGCCTAAAAACATGCGAGATCCAAAAGCTAACCACACCCCACCAAACCACACCCCATCTAATAAAGAACCCCTATAAAGGCATAACATGTTTTCCAACCAATACATCCAACAACGCATCCATAAAGCCAATAGCTTGAGAGAAGAAGGGAAAAACCCTTATAAAAACGGCTTGAAACGAAGCCTTACAAACGCCGCTTTTTTAGAAAAATATGCTTATATTAAGGGTTTAGAAGAGCCTAAAGACAAGGAAAAATGCGAGAGTATTGTAGGGAGGGTCAAGCTTTTGCGTTTAATGGGTAAGGCTTGTTTTATTAAAATTGAAGATGAAAGTGCGATTTTGCAAGCTTATGTTTCGCAAAATGAATTGAACGATGAGTTTAAAAGCCTGAAAAAGCATTTAGAAGTGGGCGATATTGTGTTGGTGAAAGGTTTCCCTTTTGCTACCAAAACCGGTGAATTAAGCGTTCATGCCCTAGAATTTCATATTTTAAGCAAAACCATTGTGCCTTTGCCTGAAAAATTCCATGGACTGAGCGATATAGAATTGCGTTACCGCCAGCGCTACTTGGATTTGATAGTCAATCCTAGCGTTAAAGATGTGTTTAAAAAACGCAGTTTGATTGTTTCTAGCGTGCGGAAATTCTTTGAAACGGAAGGGTTTTTAGAAGTGGAAACCCCCATGATGCACCCCATTCCTGGCGGGGCGAACGCAAGGCCTTTTATCACTTACCATAACGCTTTAGAAATTGAAAGGTATTTAAGAATCGCTCCAGAATTATACCTCAAACGCTTGATTGTGGGGGGTTTTGAAGCGGTGTTTGAAATCAATCGTAATTTTAGGAATGAGGGCATGGATCACAGCCATAACCCCGAATTTACGATGATTGAGTTTTATTGGGCGTATCACACTTATGAAGATTTGATTGAACTCAGTAAGAGGCTATTTGACTACTTGCTAAAAACTTTGAACTTACCTTCAAAAATCATTTATAACGATATGGAAGTGGATTTCAACCAAACGAGCGTGATTTCTTATTTGGACGCTTTAGAAACAATAGGGGGCATTAGTAGGGATATTTTAGAAAAAGAAGACAGGCTTTTGGCTTATTTGTTAGAGCAAGGCATTAAAGTAGAGCCAAATCTCACTTATGGTAAATTGCTCGCTGAAGCGTTTGATCATTTTGTAGAGCACCAGCTCATCAACCCCACTTTTGTAACCCAATACCCCATTGAGATTAGCCCCCTAGCTAGACGCAACGATAGTAACCCTAATATTGCTGATAGGTTTGAATTGTTTATTGCAGGGAAAGAAATCGCTAACGGCTTTAGCGAGTTGAACGATCCTTTAGATCAATTAGAACGCTTTAAAAATCAAGTGGCTGAAAAAGAAAAAGGCGATGAAGAAGCCCAATACATGGATGAAGATTATGTGTGGGCGTTAGCCCATGGAATGCCCCCCACTGCAGGGCAAGGCATAGGCATTGATAGATTAGTGATGCTACTCACTGGAGCTAAAAGCATTAAAGATGTGATTTTATTCCCAGCGATGCGTCCTGTTAAAAACGATTTTAATGTGGAGAGTGAAGAATAATGGCGTATTTTTTAGAACAAACGGATAGTGAAATTTTTGAGCTTATCTTTGAAGAATACAAGCGGCAAAACGAGCATTTAGAAATGATAGCGAGCGAGAATTACACTTTTGCAAGCGTTATGGAGGCTATGGGGAGCGTTTTAACGAATAAATACGCTGAAGGCTATCCTAACAAGCGCTACTATGGAGGCTGTGAAGTGGTGGATAAAATAGAAAGCTTGGCCATAGAAAGGGCTAAAAAGCTTTTTAATTGCCAGTTCGCTAATGTGCAAGCGCACTCAGGATCACAAGCCAATAACGCTGTCTATCACGCTCTTTTAAAGCCTTATGACAAGATTTTAGGCATGGATTTAAGCTGCGGGGGGCATTTAACGCATGGTGCTAAAGTGAGCTTAACCGGCAAGCATTATCAGAGCTTTTCTTATGGCGTGAATTTAGATGGCTATATTGATTATGAAGAAGCGCTAAAAATCGCTCAAAGCGTTAAGCCAGAAATCATTGTGTGCGGGTTTTCAGCCTATCCAAGGGAGATTGATTTTAAGAAATTTAGAGAAATCGCTGATGAAGTGGGGGCGTTACTATTAGGCGATATAGCCCATGTGGCAGGGCTTGTGGTAACCGGTGAGCATGCTAATCCTTTCCCGCATTGCCATGTGGTCTCAAGTACCACTCATAAGACCTTAAGAGGGCCTAGAGGGGGGCTTATTTTAACCAATGATGAAGAGATAGCGGCTAAGATTGATAAAGCGATTTTTCCAGGAACTCAAGGCGGGCCTTTGATGCATGTAATTGCTGCTAAAGCGGTGGGATTTAAAGAGAATCTAAAACCAGAATTTAAAGCTTATGCACAATTAGTGAAATCTAACATGCAAGTTCTCGCTAAAGCGTTACAAGAAAAAAACCATAAGTTAGTGAGTGGTGGCACTTCTAACCATTTGCTTTTAATGGATTTCTTGGATAAGCCTTATAGCGGGAAAGACGCTGATATTGCATTAGGGAATGCCGGAATCACCGTGAATAAAAACACCATTCCTGGCGAAACGCGCAGCCCTTTTGTAACGAGCGGGATAAGGATTGGCTCAGCGGCATTGAGTGCAAGGGGCATGGGAGCTAGAGAATTTGAAATCATAGGGAATAAAATATCAGATATTTTGAATGATATTAATAATGTTAGTTTGCAATTGCATGTGAAAGAAGAATTGAAGGCCATGGCTAGCCAATTCCCTGTGTATCAACAACCTATTTTTTAAGGCAGTCAAGATGACAGAAATGGAATTAAAGCTCATTAAGATAGACACAAGCCATTATTTTGAAAAAAAACCAGGCTTGGGGGAGAGGGTGGATTATGCGGGGCGTTGCTTCTATAATAAATTCCAAAGAGTGAATGCCATGCTCACAAGCTCGCTCATTCAAAAGCATTTGAAAAAAGAAATAGAAATCGCGCACAACCTCATCTTGCGTAACGATAAGGTGGAAAATATTGTGTTTGATTATAATGGGAGGAACCCGGAGCGTTTTTATCATAAGGCGCAGTTATTGCTTCGTGAGGAAGGTTTTATGAATTTTACCGCTTATAACACGAAGACGCCAGGGCATTTGCATTTGTATGTGCATAAGGGGCATACGGAATTGGGCGAGGGTGAAAGGTTGGTTAAAACTTTGTCTATGAAATTAGCGCAAGGGTTGCCTAAAGAATGGAGGGTCTTCCCTAGCAATGAATGGCCTAAGGAATTTAATATTTTAGCTTTACCTTATGAAGTGTTTGCAAAAGAGCGAGGGAGCTCTTGGGCGAAGCATTTATAACAATTTTTGAAAGGATTTTTGATGTCAGAAAAAGAAAGACTGAATGAAGTGATCTTAGAAGAAGAAAATAATGGGGGTGGCACTAAAAAAGTGTTTTTGATCGTGGCTATAGCCATTATCATTTTAGCGGTGCTTTTAATGGTGTTTTGGAAAAGCACGAGAGTCGCTCCTAAAGAGACTTTTTTACAAACCGATAGCGGCATGCAAAAAATAGGCAACACTAAAGACGAGAAAAAAGACGATGCGTTTGAAAGCTTGAATTTGGATCCTTCCAAACAAGAAAGCGATCTGGACAAAGTAGCGGATAATGTTAAAAAACAAGAAAGCGATGCGTTTAAAATGCCCATTCAAACCAATCAAACTCAAACAGAGATGAAAACAACAGAAGAAACGCAAGAAGCTAAAAAAGAATCAAAAGCTGTTGAGCACGCTCCCATGAGCGCTCAAAAAGAATCTCAAGCTGTGGCTAAAAAAGAAACCCCCCATAAAAAGCCTAAGGTAACCCCTAAAGATAAGGAAGCTCATAAAGATAAAGCTAAGCATGCGGCTAAAGAGCCAAAAGCCAAAAAAGAAGCTCACAAAGAAGCTCCTAAAAAAGCCAATTCAACCAATCTTACTAAAGGGCATTATTTGCAAGTGGGGGTTTTTGCGCACACGCCCAATAAAGCGTTTTTGCAAGTGTTTAACCAATTCCCCCATAAGATTGAAGATAGGGGAGCGACGAAGCGCTATCTCATAGGCCCTTATAAGAGCAAGCAAGAAGCCTTAATGCATGCTGATGAAGTCAGCAAAAAGATGACTAAGCCGGTTGTCATAGAAGTGCGCTAGGGGTTTTGAGCTAGGAGGGGGGATCTCTTTTAGCTTATTTGACGGAATAGAAAAAACCGCAATGGGGTGTTTTCTTGGTGGCTTATCGGTATTATTATCATTTCCTATTATTTTTGTCATAAGTGTTGCGATAAGCTTCTTCACGAAAATTGAAGAAAGTTTTTGGGGTAGAGTCTAGATAACTGCCGTGTTTATTTATTTCTTGTTATTCAATCCTTACACAATTTTGATTACTATACTTGTTGGGTTTTTAGCTATAGACTTTTTAGATAGGACATTCCTTCATTGAATTGTAGGAAAAGCCCCTACGATAGCAAAGTTTATCTCATGAATAAGTAATGGAGAGTTTAAAAACGCTTCTTTGGGTGTGTTGGCAAAAGACAGAGTGGTGCTTAAAGCAACGCTCTCCAACCCCCCTAACTCTCCAAGAAGAGAGCGGTTTGAAACTAGTCTTATGGGTGCGATGGGGTGCGATGGTGGGGCTAGAAGCAAGAGAGCAAGCACGCTCACGCTTCTTTAGTCTCACGCTTAGTGGGCGGCGAAATCCTTAAAAAAGGTGTTGATCAGCCACTCTCGCATTTCATCATTCCTTTTTATTAAGGCCTTTTTGTTGAAACCTTTTACATTAAACCGCCTATTAAAAGGGATCTCACTACTTTTGTAGATTTCATCTTTTCCATACAGATTCTTATCGCTTGCCTTACGATTGAGCGAATTTTCTAGGGAGATGAGGTTGCCGTATGTGTTAATGTAGTCTTCAAGATCTGTCTTGCCTTCAAAACCAAGTTTTTGGATCTCAATTTCATTGTCCAATTCTAATAAATTGATGGGGATGATGTGCTCTTTTTCTTGAGAGAATTGCTTCTCTTGGATCAATTTTTTGAGATCGGCAAAACCCATCTCCTGGCAGTTCTTTTCAAAGAAGACATAGTGGAAGCATGATAGGTCGGGTGCGTTCTTTACAAGCCTCCAAGAAGCCTGCTCTATATCATTTCTGCATTGGGCGATCATCTTGCTTTTCAATCCCTCTTTGCCCTTTTTAAGATACTCATTAATCAAGTTGCAGGCCGTTGCTTGCATTGTTTTACCAACTTTGAAAAACACAATATTGGTTTTGGCAAAGAGTCTCATCGTTTCATCGTCTAGTTCGTCGTTGATTTTCAGGCGGATGAGCGAATTGAAAAAACGCGTGTTGATCTTGTTGATGAGCATGGCCTTAAGGGTGGTTGGGTTGGTGTCAATCTCGCTTAATAGATCAAGGAAAGCCTGATAGAAATTTTTCAAATCGCTGACATAGGATCGGATAAAGTTCTCTAATTCATCCTTTTTAACTTTTTTGAGTTCATCCTTGAGTTTCTCGTATGTTTTTTCTGTGCTTGCTTCGTGGTGTCCTAAAAACTTGATCCCATCAAATTTTTGGCTCCCTGCGTGGTGGCGGAAGATGTCGCCTTTATTTGAGCCTCCAACACTAAAGATGTGGTTGCTTTTTTTGATCTTGGCAAAGATCTTAAAGAACTCTCCAAAATGATCGTTGATGAACTGGTCTAGCCCCCTTTTCCCATCGCAAAAAGTGTTGGAATAATAGATGAGGAGGGGTTTTAGTTTGTCCAGCAAGAGGAGAGGCACGCCTCTGTCATTCACGCTCTGAAAGGTTCTGATAGCTCTTCCAGGATCGGGCTCTTCAAGCCGCATCAAAACCATTTCCAACAGCACCTCCAAACGCTCATTCACTTCTTCTTTATTCAATTTGCTGACTTTGTCCAAGATGGCCTTCAAAACCTCAAAGAGATTTTGCTTACCCTCGGTGTCTGCATCTTTTTCACAATGGCTGATATTCCCCTTTTCTGCCGCTTCCAAGAGCACTTTGAAGAAGCTTTGGTTTTGAGGGGCGACTTCTAATTTTAATTCCCCCTTTTGGTATAGATATTTTCTTGTTTCTTGCTTGTCTTTCTCATTTTGCTCGTTCACCAAGACATGCAAGAGCATGAAGATGGTGGTCGTTCGTTGCTGGCCATCAATAATGTCATACAATTTTTTGTTGTCTTCATTCTTAGCGACAACCATGGTGCCTATAAAATGCCCCTAACCCTTTTTGTTGTATTCTATCGCTTCTTCTAAATCTTCCCACAGATCTCTAAAGTTTTTGTCCTTCCAGGCGTAATCCCTCTGATAGTTGGGGATGCTGTATCCTTCCGCTTGAAAGATCTCTTTTATAGTGGTTTTCATTCACTTCTCCTTTGTTGCATGCAGTAATCAAATTTATACCATAAACACCATAAGAATGGCTTGAGATTTCACTCCATCAAGGCGTTCTATTAGCCACTCGGGGCGTTTTATTAGCTATAATGGTTTAAAAAAGACATAATCCTTAAAAAGAGTTTGAACATGTTAGAAAAATTGATTGAAAGAGTGTTGTTTGCCACTCGTTGGTTGCTAGCCCCTTTATGCATTGCCATGTCGTTAGTGCTGGTGGTTTTAGGCTATGTGTTCATGAAAGAGTTGTGGCACATGCTAAGCCACCTAGACACGATCAGCGAAACGGATTTGGTTTTATCAGCCTTAGGATTAGTGGATTTATTGTTTATGGCCGGGCTTGTTTTAATGGTGTTGCTCGCCAGCTATGAAAGCTTTGTTTCTAAATTAGACAAGGTGGATACTAGTGAAATCACTTGGCTAAAGCACACGGATTTTAACGCTTTAAAATTAAAGGTTTCGCTCTCCATTGTAGCAATTTCGGCGATTTTTTTGCTCAAACGCTACATGAGTTTGGAAGATGTTTTATCCAGCATTCCTAAGGATGCGCCCCTATCGCATAACCCCATTTTTTGGCAAGTGGTGATCCATTTGGTGTTTGTGTGTTCAGCGCTTTTAGCCGCCGTTACCAATAACATCGCTTTTTCGCAAAATAATAAAGGGCATTAAAAGTTTTAAAGCTCTCTTTCAGGAAGGACTTTAGACCATTCTTTAATCAAGCGTAAAAAGAAGGACGCATCAGGCGAAGTTTTTTCATGAATTAAAATCCCTTCTTCCACCGCTTCCCAAATAACCCTATGCCGATACACCACCAAATGCCATGATTGTTGGGCATGATCTTTAAGCGACAAACGCACCCTTTTAGCAAAAGACGGGTTGTCAAACAAGACCGCGCTTTCAGTGTTGATGTATGCAGAGCGCGGATCAATATTGAAACTCCCTAGAAGCGTCAAATTGTCATCAAAAACAATCGTCTTGCCGTGTAAGGAATGTTTGGTGCTAAAGCGCCCTTTAATCTGGCGGTTGAAAAAATCGTTTCGTATTTCATAGACATTCGCACCCATTCGCACTAATTGGTTGCGATACCTTTCCCACGCCCCATAGACCACTATCGCATCAGTAGATGAAAGGGAATTGGTAAGAATATTCAATTCAATCCCCTTAGAAATTTGACTTTTAAAGATTTTCATCATCTTTTTGCCTGGAATAAAATACGATGAAGCGATAAAAACGGAGTCTTTAGCGTTTTTAAGGGCTTTCTCAAAAGCGATTTTGATGGGCGAATACAAGGGCGTGTCAATTTTTTTGGGTGAATCAGCTAAAAAAATGGCATTCCCATAATAAATAGGGTATTGGTATTTTTGGAAGCGTTCTATAAAATCATTGACTTTTTTTTCAAACTGGTTTTTGTCTTCAGCGCTGATAGGGATTTTTTCATGGAGTTTAGCGATTTCTTTAGCGTTATTTTTGAGTCTTTTATGGGTCCTTAGTAATGAAACAGGGATAGAGCGGTGGAATCTCCAATAGCGTTCAAAGCTTTCTTTGGCTTTTGAAGCAACCCCCCCAAAAAACAAAGCGTCTAAATCTAAAAAATTCGTGTCTAAATCGTTATCAAAATAATTATCCCCAATATTGCGCCCCCCTATAATGACAGCGAAATTATCCACGATGAAAAGCTTGTTGTGCATGCGTTTTTTAATGCGCTCATAATCCGCAAGCATTTCAAAATAACGCAAGCCTTTATTGCGGATATAGTAGGGGTTAAAAATTTTCACTTCAATGTTTTTATGGAAATTTAAGAGCATAATATCTGAAAAATCCGAATCCAATCCGTTATCGTCTAAAAGAATGCGCACTTTTACCCCACGATTGGCCGCATTTAAAAGTTCTTTAGCGATCACTTGAGAAGAGAGATCGTTCTTATAGATATAAGTTTGCATGTCAATGCTTTTTTGGCTCATTCTAATGAGGCCCACTCTATGCAACAGGGCGTCAAAGCCGTCTTCTAAAAGAATGGCCGCGCTATGGTTAGGGTTTTCTTTTAATTTTTCAGCATACAAGCTCCCAATGGCAGTAGTGTAGGGATCATAAGAGATGGGGGGGCTTGAAATGGGAGTCTTGTAGACTAACCCAAAGCACCCATTAAAAAAAAAGACGCTTAAAAGGACTAAAAAGATTTTCAAAAACGACCCACTAAAAAGAAATTAGCGGCTTTTACCCACTTTCAACATCCTATTACGCAAAGTAGCGATACTGCTTTGCAAGGGTAATTCTTTAGGGCAAGTGTCATGGCAAGCGATCAAGCTCATGCACCCAAAAACGCCATCATCATCGCCCACTAATTCATAAAAATCGTCATCGCTTCTTTCATCGTGGCTGTCAATCATAAAAC
Organism: Helicobacter sp. 219-2; assembly: GCF_030053225.1. Lineage (NCBI taxonomy): Bacteria > Pseudomonadati > Campylobacterota > Epsilonproteobacteria > Campylobacterales > Helicobacteraceae > Helicobacter > Helicobacter sp. 219-2. The sequence continues at coordinate 539,516 of NZ_JASGBS010000001.1, forward strand.
GCATGGCTCTGTTCATGCCAGCAGCTCCAATGAAATTAGGGCGCATGAGTTTAGTCCCACAAGAAGCGATACAGCACCCGCATTCAATACACCTGTCTAGTTCAAAGACTTCTTGGGCTTCATCAGGCTCAATCCTTTTTTCTGGCTTAGTAATATCCACTTCTTCTTTAGAATGCGCCCAGCTCTCCACCCTTTTAGTCATATCGCCAAACCAATCGCCTGTATTCACGCTCAAATCTTTAATGAGCGTAAAACTGGGCATGGGCATAAGCGTGATCACCCCGCTTTCAAAGCTAGAAGTTAGGGTTTTACAAGCCAATCTCGGTCTCCCATTAACCATCATCGCACAAGAGCCGCAAATCCCAGCGCGGCACACAAAATCAAAGCTCAAATCCGGATCTTGATGCTCTCTGATGAGGTTTAAAGCGATAAAGAGCGTCATGGATGGGGTTTCTTTCAATTGATACTCTTTAAAATGCGGCTTACTCACCGCGCTTTGGGGGTCAAATTTTAGCACTCTAATTACAATCGTTCGTTCATTATCACTCATGGTGTTCTCCTTTTAGGTTAGCGTTGTGTTTGTCTAATAAATCATGGACATTGAAAGAATACAAATGTTCCCCCCTAGCTCTCACTTCCTCATCTTCTAAACGCATGTTCCTGGCCTTGTATTTTTCTTGCAATTCAAAAGGCATGAGCGCGTGTTGGACTTCTACCCTGTCTTTTCCGAGTTTTTCTAATTCTAAAATCGTTTTCAAAATCTCAGCGTCGCGCTCTTCTTTTTTGGGGTGGGGAATGAAATTGCCCTTTTTGCCATAGCCCCTAAAATCAGGGCTGATTTCCATTTTCATCACATCTAATTCTTCGTATTCAATCGTGGGCATGTCTTGATCAGCACTAGGCCAGCTCGCTAAAGTTCGATTAAGCCATTTTTCATCGTCTCTTTTAGGGTAGTCAATCCTTGTGTGAGCCCCTCTGCTTTCAGTGCGCAGTAACGCTCCTTGAGTGATGCAAAGCGCGAGTTTGAGCATTTTTTTGGTGCGGTAAGCGTCTTCTAATTCAGGGTTATTGTGCAAAACCTTGTTTTTCACGCAAATGTTTTTGGAGCGTGCATAAAGCTCTTGCAATTCTTTAAGGGCTTCTTCTAGCCTTTTGCCTTCTCTAAAAACGCCCACTTTTTCATCCATGACTTCTTTCATGCGTTCTCTGATTTCATACACATCTTCCTTGCCTTCATTGTGCAATAAAAAATGCATATAATCTTGGCTTTCTTTAATGAAAGCTTCAACTTTTTGCGTGTTGATTTCAATTTGTGCTTCTAAACAATGCGAAGCGAAATAATCCCCTATGATCATGCCAGCGACCACCGCTTCACTCACGGAATTACCCCCCAAGCGGTTAAACCCATGCAAATCCCAGCATGCCGCTTCACCCGCACAAAACAAGCCTTTTAAATGGGTTTCGCCTTTAGGGTTTGTCCTAACCCCCCCCATAGAATAGTGTTGCATGGGTTTTATGGGGATCCAGCCTTTTTGCTTAGCCATCGCTTGCCCGTATTCAGGCTCATTTGCGGGCATTCCTTGCATGTTGTCTTTGGTTTGCTCTTCGCTATCAGCCGGATCAATGCCTGCAAAAGTCATGGCAATATCGCGCACATCTCTTAAGTTTTTTTCCACATGGTTACGCCCTAAAATAGCAATATCCAACCACACATGATCCCCATAAGGCGATTTGGCTCCATAGCCTTTTTGGATATGCTCTAAAATCCGTCTTGAGACCACATCTCTACTCGCAAGCTCTTTTTTCTCCGGCTCATAAGCGGGCATGAAGCGTCTGCCAAACTTGTCTCTTAAAACCCCGCCATCGCCCCTACAACCTTCAGTCATTAAAATCCCGCTTGGCACTAAAGCGGTAGGGTGGAATTGCACCGCTTCCATGTTGCCTAATTTAGCCACGCCGGTTTCTAAAGCACTCGCCGCCCCGGCTCCATCGCAAATCACGGCGTTAGTGGTGTGTTTATACACGCGCCCATAACCTCCAGTAGCTAAAAGCGTGCCTTTAGAAACATACGCTGAAATTTCGCCTGTGATCAAATCCCTTACCACCGCTCCGTAACATTTACTATCATGATGGATGAAAGCGAGCATGTCCTTTCTGTCTTGAATATCCACTTTGTGGTGTAAGGCTTCATTAGCGACCGCATAAAGCATGGTATGCCCTGTAGCATCAGCCGTAAAACATGTGCGCCATTTTTTAGTGCCGCCAAAATCACGGCTTAGAATATAACCATGCCTGTCATCTCTTTCGGTAATCGTAACATGCTCACCATTGACGACCGCAGGCCTATCGCCCTTTTTAATCCTAGTCCAAGGCACCCCCCAACTGGCCAATTCCCTAATGGCTTTAGGAGCAGTGGTTACAAACATTCTAGCCACTTGCTGATCGCACCCCCAATCGCTCCCCTTAACCGTGTCTAAAAAGTGCAAATCTTCATTATCGCCTTCGCTTTTTTTAGCGTTCGCAAGGCTCGCTTGCATGCCTCCTTGAGCGGCTGCAGAGTGCGAACGCCTGACAGGCACTAGGCTTAAAACGATGGTGTTTAAACCCTTTTGTTTGCATGCGATACTAGCCCTTAACCCAGCCAGTCCGCCTCCAATAATTAGCGCGTCACAATATGTTATTTTCATTTTCTACCCTTATTCTTTGTGGAATTTCCCATCAGCTTCTATGGCTTCTTGCATGGTTTTAATGCCATTGTCCTTATTCTCTAAACCTTTTTTAATGTAAGCCCCATAGGTGCAAAGCCCTAAAACAATAAAAAACACGCTCATCGCCCATTTGACTTTTCTCAAGCCTTGAATACTCACATTCTTAAACCACCCCCATTTAATCGCTAAGCGATACAACCCGATAGAGCCATGCAATTCTACGGCAAACAATAAGAAAATATACAAAAGCCAAAAGTTTTGCGTTACAAAACGATAGCTTGAGCCATGAGGCCCAATACTTTCAGGCTCTGTGAGCATGACAAATAAGTGGATACTCGCTAAGAAAAACATCGCAAACCCGGTGAGGGCTTGAATAAACCACAAGCTCGTATCGCCATGTTTCATCAAATGCTTATGGGTTTTAAAAACCTTGTATTGCCTGTAATTGATAGGGAATTTCCTTAGCGCCAAAAAAGCATGCGCGACTAAAATAAGAATAATCCCTGCTGCAACCACGCTCACAATAGCCGGCTCGCCTGCTTTTAAAAACAAGCTCCCTTCAAAAAATTTCGCCACTTTATACATGGCTTCATCGCTAATTAAGATGCTTGAGACCAAAAACATGTGTGCTATCATAAAGAGCGCTAGAATCAAGCCCGTAGTGCTCTGTAAAAAATCCAGCTTAGCATAAATACCGCTCTTTTTAAGCCCTTTGCTAGCACCATAATAACCCTCTATAATCTCTTCTTGTTGCATAAAACTGCTCCTAAAAACTCTAAAATCAACCTGAATCGCTTGACGCAAAAACACTGCCCTAATTTTACTACATTTGAAATAATTTTTCTTATAAACAAAACCTAAATTGAGAAAAAATGCAATTCAAGGGGGCTATTGTTTAAAATTTACATTTTTTAACGCTATTAGATATAATAAGGGATAGTTACTACCTATAAAATAAGGATCATTCAATGACAAAAATTGCTATGGCTAATTTTAAATCCGCTATGCCTATTTTTAAAAGCCATGCGTATTTAGAAGAATTAGAAAAGACTTTAAAACCGCAGCATTTTGATAGGGTGTTTGTATTCCCTGATTTTTTGGGGTTATTGCCTAATTCGTTTTTGCATTTCACTTTAGGAGTGCAAAACGCTTACCCTAGAGATTGTGGGGCTTTTACCGGTGAAATCACTTCACAGCATTTAGAAGAATTGAAAATCAACACGCTTTTAATAGGGCATAGCGAGAGGCGAGCACTTTTAAAGGAAAGCCCTAGCTTTTTGAGAGAAAAGTTTGATTTCTTTAAAAGTAAAAATTTTAAAATTGTCTATTGCATTGGCGAAGAATTAACGACCAGAGAAAAGGGTTTTAAGGCTGTAAAGGAATTTTTAAATGAGCAATTAGAAAATATTGATCTTAATTATCCTAATTTAGTGGTAGCGTATGAGCCTATTTGGGCGATTGGCACAAAAAAGAGCGCTTCTTTAGAAGATATTTATCTCACGCATGGTTTTTTAAAGCAAGTTTTAAATCAAAAAACGCCCTTGTTGTATGGGGGGAGCGTGAACACGCAAAACGCTAAAGAAATTTTAGGGATTGATAGCGTGGATGGCTTGTTGATCGGGAGCGCGTCTTTGGAATTAGAAAATTTTAAAACAATCATTTCATTTTTATAAAGGAAAATCATGGGATTTTTAAAAGGTAAAAAAGGGCTTATTGTAGGGGTGGCAAACAATAAATCCATCGCTTATGGGATCGCTCAATCTTGTTTCAATCAAGGGGCTACTTTGGCTTTCACTTATTTGAATGAGAGCTTAGAAAAGCGCGTGAGGCCTATCGCGCAGGAATTGAATAGCCCCTATGTGTATGAGTTAGATGTGAGCAAAGAAGAGCATTTCAAGCCGCTATATGATAGCGTTAAAAAGGATTTAGGCTCATTGGATTTTATCGTTCATAGCGTGGCCTTTGCCCCTAAAGAGGCTTTAGAGGGGAGCTTGTTGGAAACTTCTAAAAGCGCGTTTAACACCGCTATGGAAATTTCTGTTTATTCTTTAATAGAACTGACAAACACCCTAAAACCTTTATTAAATAACGGAGCGTCTGTTTTGACTTTAAGCTATTTAGGCAGCACCAAATACATGGCACATTACAATGTGATGGGGTTGGCTAAAGCGGCCCTAGAGAGCGCGGTGCGTTATTTAGCGGTGGATTTAGGCAAGCATCATATAAGGGTGAATGCCCTATCGGCTGGGCCTATCAGGACGCTCGCTTCTAGCGGGATCGCTGATTTTAGAATGATTTTAAAATGGAATGAAATCAACGCTCCTTTAAGAAAAAATGTGAGTTTAGAAGAAGTGGGCAATGCCGGGATGTATCTGCTCTCTAGCTTGTCTAGTGGGGTGAGTGGGGAAGTGCATTTTGTGGATGCTGGCTATCATGTTATGGGCATGGGGGCTGTGGAAGAAAAAGATAATAAAGCTACGCTATCGTGGGATTTGCATAAAGAACAATAAGGGGTATTGATGAAGTTAAGCGAATTGTTAAGCGCCTATTCTATTGAAACGGAATTTTCAAACGATTTTGAAGTGCATGCTTTAGCGGAATTGGATAAGGCCACGCCTAATGATATTAGCTATATTGATCAAACGCGCTACCTTAAACTTTTAAAAGATTCACAAGCCGGGGCGGTGTTTATCCGTAAAAAAGAATCTTCTAAAGTGCCAAAACACATGCAAGCTTTAATCGTGGATAACCCGCATCTAGCCTTTGCTAAAGCTTCGCATGCCTTTAAAATCCCTTTTTTTAAAAACCCAGAAAGCGTGAATGAGCCTAAACATTTTGAAAAAGTAACGATCATGCCTAATGTTGTGATTGGAGAGAGCGTAGAAATTGGCGAAAACTCTTTGATTTATCCGGGCGTGGTGATCGCTGATGGGGTCAAAATCGGTAAAAATTGTGTTTTGTATCCTCGTGTGATTTTGTATCAAAACACGATTTTAGAAGACAACGTTACTATCCATGCAGGCAGTGTGATTGGAGGCGATGGCTTTGGTTATGCGCACACCGCTTTAGGAGAGCATGTCAAAATTGAGCATGTGGGGATTGTTAGGATTCAAAAAAATGTAGAAATTGGGGCTAACACGGCGATTGATAGGGCGGTGTTTGGTGAGACTTTGATTAAAGAGGGCGTTAAGATTGATAACCTGGTTCAAATCGGGCATAATTGCGTTTTAGGCGAGCACAGCATCGTCGTTTCTCAAGTGGGCTTGAGCGGCTCTACAACCACTGGCCGTAATGTGGTTTTTGGCGGGCAAGTGGGCATTGGGGGGCATTTGCATGTGGGCGAATTCACTCAAATTGGGGGTAAAAGCGCGGTGGGTAAAGACTTGCCCCCTAACACTAATTTTGCCGGAGCGATCCCTGCTATGGAAATCCATGAATGGCACCATTTCCTGGCTTATTTACGAACGAATTTCAGAAAACAGCAAAAAACGAGTTTGTTGCAAAAAGCTAAAGGGTTTTTTAAGTCTTAAAGAATGAAATGAGCTATAATAAGCCCATTTTGAATACGAATGATTATTTTAATAAGGACAATCAATGAAAGATAGTTTTCTTTTCACTTCTGAATCAGTAACCGAGGGGCATCCTGACAAAATGGCTGATCAAATCAGCGATGCGGTTTTAGATTACATTATTGAGCGCGATCAAAAAGCCAAAGTTGCATGCGAGACTTTAGTTTCTAACGGGTTTTGCATGATCACTGGCGAGTTAAAAACTTCTGTCTATGCCCCTATGCAAGAGATTGCAAGAGAAGTGGTTAAAAAGATTGGTTATACAGACGCTCTTTATGGCTTTGATTATAGAAGCGCGGCGGTTTTAAATGGCGTTGGCGAGCAAAGCCCTGATATTAATCAAGGCGTGGATAGAGAAGATGGCGAGATTGGGGCAGGGGATCAAGGGCTTATGTTTGGTTATGCGTGCAAGGAGACTGAAACGCTCATGCCCTTACCCATTCATTTAGCGCACCAGCTCACTTTCGCTCTGGCTCAAAAAAGAAAAGACAACACTCTGCCTTTTTTAAGGCCTGATGGCAAATCTCAAGTGAGCGTGCGTTATGAAAACAACAAGCCTGTAAGCATTGATACGATTGTCATTTCTACCCAGCATTCCCCAGAAGTTTCGCAAAAACATTTAAAAGAAGCTGTGATTGAAGAGATTGTATATAAGGTTTTACCCAAAGAATATTTGCATGATAATATCAAGTTTTTTGTCAATCCTACAGGAAAATTCGTTATCGGTGGGCCGCAAGGCGATGCGGGCTTAACGGGCAGAAAAATCATCGTGGACACTTATGGGGGGAGTTGCCCGCATGGGGGGGGAGCGTTTAGCGGGAAAGACCCTAGCAAAGTGGATAGGAGCGCGGCTTATGCGGCCCGCTATGTGGCTAAAAATTTGGTAGCGAGTGGGGTTTGCGATAAAGCGACCGTGCAGCTTGCTTATGCGATTGGGGTGATAGAGCCTGTGTCTATTTATGTGAACACGCATAACACGAGCAAGTATTCAAGCGCGGAGTTGGAAAAATGCGTGAAAGCGGTTTTCAAACTCACGCCAAAAGGCATTATTGAAAGCTTGGACTTATTAAGACCCATTTATTCGCTCACTTCAGCTTATGGGCATTTTGGGCGCGAATTAGAGGAATTCACTTGGGAAAAAACCAACAAAGCTGAAGAGATTAAAGCGTTCTTTAAGCGTTAAAAAAATACTTTAAGGGTAATATTTTAAAAAATTTTTGTATAATCAACAATTCACAAGGAGTTTAAATTGAAACAAAGAACGCTGTCTATTATTAAACCGGATGCACTTAAGAAAAAAGTGGTAGGCAAGATCATTGATCGTTTTGAGAGTAACGGCTTGGAAGTGGTTGCTATGAAACGCTTGCATTTGAGCGTTAAAGACGCTGAAAATTTTTATGCGATCCACAGAGAGAGACCCTTTTTTAAAGATCTAATAGAATTTATGGTCAGTGGTCCGGTGGTGGTTATGGTTTTAGAGGGCAAAGATGCGGTGGCTAAAAACAGAGATCTTATGGGAGCGACTGATCCCAAACTCGCTCAAAAAGGCACTATCAGAGCGGATTTTGCTGAAAGCATTGACGCTAATGCGGTGCATGGGAGCGATAGCTTAGAAAACGCACACAATGAAATCGCTTTCTTTTTTGCCGCTAGGGATCTTTAAGATTTAAGGGCGTTTTAAATAAGCATGCAATTTGAAATGCGTAAAATCGCTTTTAATGCGCCTAAAGCGTTTTCTTTAGAGCATGAGGGAGTGGTTTTAGAGGGCGAAGTTGTGGCGGGTGGGGGTGAAATTGTTCCGCTTGAAAGCACACCTTAAGGGTGAATTGATTCTTGTTTGCGATACAAGCGGTAAAGAGTTTAAAAAGAGCCTTGATGAGTCGTTGGTTTTGCATATTTCAGACGGGTTGTGGGATACGCAAAGCCAAAGTTTGGATTTTGATAATTTAGATGTTATTGAATCTTTCAATGGTTTTATTGATTTGAGCGAGATTTTACGCTCTGAAGTGGAGTCTATTAAATTGGACTACCATTATGCAGATTGAAATTAAGGAGAATTTATGGCAGTACCTGATAGAAGAGTGAGTAAGACAAGAGCGGCAAAAAGGCGCACGCATTATAGCGTTAAGTTGGCTAAGCCTATAAAAGCTAAAGATGGCACTTGGAAGCTTCCCCACCATATTAACAAATTTACTAAAGAATACTAGTATAAAAGCTATCTTTAGTGATAGAAAGTATTTTAAAGGATTGCAACGGATTGCAACAAGCCTTTTAAGGACGCATGATGAAAATTGTAATAGACTTAATGGGGGCTGACCATGGGGTTTTACCCGTTATTGAGGGAGTCTCAAGGGCTTTAGAAAATAAGAGTTTTAGTGCGGTTTTAGTGGGGGATAAAGACAAAGCAACCCCTTTTATTTCTAAAGAGTTAGCCAGCAAAGTGGAAATGATCCACACGCAAGATTACATTAAAATGGAAGAAGCCGCCACTGAGGCGATCAAGCGTAAGGAATCTTCCATTTACTTGGGTATGGATATTTTAAAAAATGGGGCTGACGCTTTGATTTCAGCGGGGCATAGCGGGGCGACTATGGGTTTAGCAACCTTGCGTTTAGGGCGTATCAAAGGGGTTGAAAGGCCTGCCATTTGCACTTTAATGCCTAGCGTTGGCAAACGCCCTAGCGTGCTATTAGACGCAGGAGCGAACACGGATTGCAAGCCTGAATATTTGATTGATTTTGCTCTTATGGGGTATGAATACGCTAAAAGCGTGTTGCACTATGATAGCCCTAAGGTGGGTCTTTTGAGTAATGGCGAAGAAGATATTAAAGGGAACATGCTCGTTAAAGAAACGCATAAAATGCTGAAAGCTTATGACTTCTTTTATGGCAATGTGGAGGGGAGCGATATTTTCAAAGGGGTTGTGGATGTAGTGGTTTGCGATGGCTTTATGGGGAATGTGGTCTTAAAGACAACAGAAGGGGTCGCTAGCGCGATAGGCTCTATTTTTAAAGATGAAATTAAAAGCTCTTTTAAATCTAAAATGGGGGCTTTGATGCTTAAGAATGCGTTTGATATTTTAAAACAAAAAACCGATTACGCTGAATATGGGGGAGCACCGCTTTTAGGCGTGAATAAAAGCGTGATCATTAGCCATGGCAAGAGCAACGCTAGAGCGATTGAGTGCGCGATTTATCAGGCTATTAGTGCTGTTGAAAGTCAGGTTTGTTTGAGAATCACTAAGGCGTTTGAGAGCTTGAAGCCTAGCGTTTCTGTGCCTCAAAGTGATCAGCAAAACGCTTAAAAATAACTATGTAAAGGGATTGAATGGAATTTTACGCCTCTCTTAAATCCATTGCGATGCATGTTCCAAGCGAGCGTGTGAAAAATGCAGAGTTTCAGCAATTTTTGGATACCAGCGATGAATGGATAGAAAAAAGGACCGGTATCAAAGAACGCCGTTTCGCTAACGATGGAGAAAAAAGTAGCGATTTAGGGGTAATAGCGGCTAAACAAGCCATAGAGAGAGCGCATTTAACCCCAAAAGACATTGATTTAGTGGTTGTAGCGACTTTAAGCCCTGATTTTTTAGCCATGCCTTCAACCGCTTGCGTGTTGAGCGCGAAATTAGGCATTGAAAACAAACCGGCGTTTGATATTTCAGCCGCTTGCACGGGTTTTATTTATTTATTATCGGTGGCTAAGGCTTATGTTGAGAGCGGGATGTGTGAAAATGTGCTGATTGTGGGGGCAGAAAAAACGAGCAGCGTGTTAGATTTTAAAGATAGGGGGACTTGTATTTTATTTGGCGATGGGGCTGGGGCGTGCGTGATAGGCAGAACCAAGTGTTTAAAAGAGAGCGTTTTAGATGTGCAAATTTCAGCGAACGGGAATTTTTCCAATTATCTTTATACGCCAAGGACTCTAAAACCCACGCCCTTTAACGCTAAAGAAGAAGCTTTAGAGCCTTTTTTGCACATGAAAGGCAATGAAGTGTTTAAACTAGCGGTAAAAACGCTTTTAAAAGATGTGGAAATGATCTTAGAAAAAAACGCTCTCAAACCTGAAGATGTGCGTTTGTTTATCCCGCATCAAGCTAATTTTAGGATCATTCAAGCGGTGCGGGAGCATTTGGATTTTAAAGATGAGCAAGTGGTTTTAACCGTCCATAAATACGGCAACACTTCAGCAGCCAGTATCCCTATGGCCATGTGTGAAGCTTATGAAAAGGGGCGTTTGAAAAAGGGCGATTTAATGCTTTTAGACGCTTTTGGTGGGGGATTGACTTGGGGTTCAGCGTTGGTGTATTTTGGAGGGTAAAAAGGATTGAAGGAGTATTGATGAAAAAGATGATTTTTTTATTTTTAGTGGTGTTGGGGGGGTTAAAGTCGCAAAGCAGTTATTGCAGCGATTTTTGCGAAGGCACTCCAGATAGCCGTATCCCTCCTATGGGGTTTCATTTTAGTTTTGTGCATTCAGTGAAATATTACTTGCAAGACCCACAAGAGCGCGATCACAAGCTTAAAAAATGCCATGAAGCCTTTGATTCGACTCTTAAGGTTAATTTTATTACAAAGTCTTTTAAAAAGGATTGCAAGCATGCGCAAATGGCTTTAGAGCAGTCCCAACAAAAGACTCCATGAGAGGTTTTGGTCGCTTTGTGGCAAAACTCTTTTTTAAATTTTATCCCACTAGCACAAAAAACTCTGTCCTTTAGGTCGCAAGATGCAAGCACATAGCCGTTAGGCTAAAATAGGTTAAAATCCCCCTAGTCTTTTATAGGGTAGGAAATATCCATGCAGACTTTAAAGAACAAAGCCTTTCGTGTTAGCGTTCAATGGAATGTTTTAGTTAGGAAGCTCCTTTCTTTAGAAAGGGGTGCTCTCACGGAGCGATCTAGCTAGAAAGCCCCTTGTTTGAGGAAGGGGCGGTTTCACTGAGAAAATTTGTGGTAATACTCGCCCTTGTCCGTGATGATTTTAACTTCTAACAATTGGTTGGGCTTGCAATTTAGGCGGTAAAATATCTGTTGTGAATACTTTAATTCATGATCAAAGAGTTTTTCTTTTTTAAACTTATCGCCCAATTTGGGTTCCACTTTTTTAGTCGCTTCGCATGAATTTCCCCTATTAACAATAAGATTTTTAATCACCACTGGTTCATTGTTTATAGAAGTGATGCTTAAAAGACTGGAATTCGTCATTTTCCCCATGAGTTTCCCCCCGGTCGCACGATAATCCAGCTTGAAGTCCAAATCCTTTGCCTCCACACAAACACCGCTTATCATTAGCAAGCTCAAACACATTTTTTTAAACATCAAAATCCTTTCACTTATAATATTTGTGGGGTATTATAATCAAATTTGATATACCCTTTTCTAATCGTTGGGTTGTTTTACTCTTTCTTTTATCCACTCAAATAATTTTAGAAAATTCTTTTTTGTTTCTTCACCCACCACATCATCTTTCTCGCTATACAAGAGCCTTGTTTTGAACGCCATGACCAATTCCATGCGTTTGTTTTTGGCGTATTTTTCTCTATCGTTTGCGCTGAAACAATCTTCAATTTGTTTGAAATTTTCATCGCAACTTGAGAGCTGTAAGATTGTGATAGGATCAAGCCTTTCTTCATTAGCTCTTTTGAATTGTTTGCTTTTTGCTTTTTGTGGGTCAGAGCCATCTTTTCTGTCATCATCTATCAAAATAATAGGGTTGTTGTCCAATTTGCGGAGTTTTTGAATGGTTTTTTGCATGTCTTTTGGATTAGCTTTAAGCCCTGAAATGGGTAAGAAAGTGAAAGGAATGGGGTCGTTTTTGAATTCTCGCTCATTGAAATACAATTTGAAAGCGCTCAAATAGCAATAATCGGTGGTGCCTTCCACAAAGATGATTCGGTGTTTTTGGGGGTTGTGAAAGACATTCTGACTCACCCCTAAAGAGCGTTTGATTTTATCTAGGGCATCGGAGTTTCTGTTTGCATCGTTTTTTAGGGAATAATTAAAGGTATTCTCAATCGCAGAGCCTTCTTCTTTTTTTTCTACAATCCTTATCTCATCTAAATGATCCGTATCCACCAAAAAGGGGTCATGGGTGGCTAAAACAAAAGTGGTATTATGTTGGTGGGCGTATTTTTTTAAGATCTTTCTAAACTCTCGTCTTCCTGGCACGCTCAAGTGGGTAGCTGGCTCGTCCATAACATAGATAATATTCTTGTTAAAACTAAAATTTGATCCCACATTGTAGAGAAAACCAAACATGAAATTAAACGCCCATTGGAAGCCGGTGCTTTGCTGGCTCAAAATGATTGGTTTTTGATTGTCGGATTTTCTGCAATCATAAATTTCAAGTTTTATTTCATATGCCGTGCATTTCTCTCTAAAAAACTTATTGTTGTGTCGGACACGAATTTTTAATTGGTAATTATCTTGAGGACTATCTTGAGTGATCGCTAAAAGCTCATTAAATTCTTTTGCGATTAAAGAATCTATTCTTGATTGCATGCTGTATTCCAGGATTTCTGCAATATTTTCTAATGTTTCTGTAAAATTTACCTTAAATAAAAGAGAGCTTTTATCATTAAAAAATTCAAGTTGCCATACATTATTATTGTATTCGCCTTTTGCTTCAATGTTAAAAGGATATTTTGATTGTTTGATCTCTTTTAGTGATTCTTGGTTGATTTTTTGCAAGTATTTTTTAGGGATATTGAACAATTTATTATAAATAGAATAAACTTCTAAATCATTATTTTTATCAAACATTATTTCTAACGCTTGTTCATATTTCAAGTCTTTTTGATCAAAATTTTTATAATTCAAAATTTTCCCAAAAGTATTCCAAATTGTATTAGGATGAAAATCCATTTTTCTAAATAATGAATTTCTAAAGAACCAATCCGATTGGTCAAATTCAGAAGGGGAAGAATAATCAAGGCAAGTCAATAATGCAGTCTTAAGATCGTTATCTGTGATTTTTAGCTCTTTGTATTCTTTCATGGTTGGCACAAATTTATCCAATGAGTGATTTTTCAAAGGAAAATTAACTCTGTTTCTTAAACCTTGAAACGCTGTATAAGGATTACACTTTCGGCAATATTCTGCGAACTCAGAATAATTTTTACTTTGTTGGAATTTTTCCTTGTTTGCTTCAAATTTTTGCTTGATTTCATCAATATTTTTGGGGAACAAATGAACGCCACTCTTTTCATCTAAAGTTTTTATACTCTCCCACAGAGATTTTCTTGCTGATTTTAAAAGATCATCGTATTGGTATCGCCTAATTTTTGAATTTGATAACAATTCCATTTTTTCCAAATAAAACTGGCACATCATGTATTTCATATCTTTAGACTCATCATTAATAGCATGACTTACTGCACACTCTTTGCATATTTGTTGGATATTGTCTAGCAAAACATCATAATTAAACTCTAGCGTTTTTTGATTTTTGCAGTAATCTTCAATCTCTTGAATCAGCGACTCTTTTTTTCGCTCAAAATCCTTTCTCATTTCATTAAGGTGTTTAACATGTGATTCGAACTCCTCAAATTGTTTTTTAAAATTTTCATTGATAGGGTATTTTTCGTCTATTTTTTTAATAATATCTTTCACTTCAGTTTTTGGTATGAATTCTGTATTAAAGTCAATAGTCTTAAAAAGATTATCTAAACTCTTTAGCTTTTTTAAGATGTCTCCCATATCTTGTGATTTAACTTCACTTGCACTAAGTTTTTCAAAATGAGAATAAATTTCTGCTAATTGATTTTGTCTGTTTTTCCCTATTATAAAAAATTGATTGGGTTTGTGATTTTTATTTGGAGTATTGCACTCTATGATTTCTCTTACACACTGACAAAAATTTTTAATAAGTTCGCTACTGCCATTTAAATGTTTGATTAATTTTTTGAAAAGTAAATTGTGGTTTTGTTTAGTTGAAAATGTGCTCAATTTTAATTTTTCTTTGTAGAATTTTAAAAACGAATCTAATACACCATAAGACATGATAAGATTGATAAAACCCCCTATAAAAACACTAAAAGGATAACTGATTAGCGTTTTTGATAATTCTTTTAAACCCTCGCCAATCTCTTTAGTTTGGATCTTCAAATCCACGCAAGAAAAATCTATGGTTTCATTGTTACGGCTTGTTTCTTCTTCCAGGCTCAAAACAGCGTCTTCAAATTCATGGGCTTTGAAATAATCGTTCTCATTACAGAGTTTGATACCTGTATCATTAAACGCCTTCAAGGCCTCTAAAATATTGCTCTTGCCCACATTATTTTCCCCCACCAAGATCACCAACTCTCCATGCTTTTCAAAACTTGAATTTAAAAGCAACTCCGTAGGCGATTTTTTACCCAAATTCCTAAATTGGTGCAATTTCAAAACACGCTTATAAAGTTTCATGCCTTATCCTTTTTAAAAACTCAAACTCAATTTATAATGCAAAATTAAACAAAACATGCTATAAAGAAAATTCAAATACTATCATTTTAAGGATTAAAATGCTCACCCAAGAAGATATCTTAAGCGCGTTAAAAACGATCATCTACCCTAATTTTGAAAAGGATATTGTCAGCTTTGGTTTTGTCAAAAACATCGCTTTGCATGACAACCAATTAGGGCTTTTAATAGAAATCCCCTCAAGCTCTGAAGAAACGAGCGCGATTTTAAGGGAAAATATCTCCAAAGCGATGCAAAAAATGGGCGTGAAGGCTTTGAATTTGGATATTAAAACCCCGCCTAAACCGCAAGCCCCAAAGCCCACCACTAAAAATTTGGCGAAAAATATCAAGCATGTAGTGATGATAAGCTCGGGTAAGGGTGGTGTGGGTAAAAGCACTACCAGCGTGAATTTAAGCATCGCTCTAGCGAATTTAAACCAAAAAGTGGGGCTACTAGACGCTGATGTGTATGGCCCTAATATCCCTAGAATGATGGGCTTACAAAACGCTGATGTGATCATGGATCCTAGCGGTAAAAAACTCATTCCTTTAAAAGCTTTTGGCGTTTCTGTGATGAGCATGGGGCTTTTGTATGATGAGGGGCAGAGTCTCATTTGGAGAGGGCCCATGCTCATGCGAGCGATTGAGCAGATGCTAAGCGATATTATTTGGGGGGATTTAGATGTTTTGGTGGTGGATATGCCCCCAGGAACAGGCGATGCGCAGCTCACGCTAGCCCAAGCTGTGCCTTTGAGCGCAGGAATCACCGTTACTACGCCTCAAATCGTGAGTTTGGATGATGCGAAACGGAGTTTGGACATGTTTAAGAAACTACACATTCCTATTGCGGGCATTGTAGAAAACATGGGGAGTTTTGTGTGCGAGCATTGCAAGAAAGAGAGCGAGATTTTTGGATCAAATTCCATGAATGAGTTGCTAGAAGCTTACCACACGCAGATTTTAGCCAAGCTCCCTTTAGAGCCTAAAGTGCGTTTAGGGGGGGATAGGGGCGAACCGATTGTGATTTCTCACCCTAATAGCGTGAGTGCTAAGATTTTTGAAAAAATGGCGCAAGATTTGAACGCTTTTTTAGAAAAAGTAGAAAAGGAAAAATTAGCCGATAACAAAGACATCCAGCCCACACAAACCCATGCTTGCTCGCATTAGTTTTGAAAGGGTTTTTTAAACCCTTTTAATCAATCGCTTCACTTTTTGTTTGGCTTTAAAAAGCAAAAATTCTATAAGGAGTTTAGAAGAAAGCCTAGGCAGAAGAGATTCAAAAGAATGCCGTTTGTCTGAAAAAGACAGGACTTTATTAAGAGCGTGGATTTCTTTATCCCTGTTTTGAAAGGATTCAAAAAGGTGATCCAAAAAAGGAGCGTTAAAATAGGCGTCTTTAAAAGGCGTTTGAATCAACGCTTCATGCCATTTTTTCGCGCCAATGACGCTGAAGAGCTTCCAGGGTTTATCGCCCCAAAAATGCAGCATGCGCGCTTCTTTAACGCTAGGGAATGAGGGCGTATCAAGGAAACTAGGGTGGGCATTGTATGAATAAGGCAATTCTAAAATCCTACCACGGCACACAAAACACAGAGCATCTTGATCGCTAAATAAAAGTTTTTCATTTTTCAAAAGGACAAATCCCATCAATTGGTTTTCAAGATTTTCTTTACGCCATGATTTTAAATTTAAGGCTAAAAACCCGGCGTTAAAGTAGTTGTCAAAAAGGATTTGAGCTTCTTTTAAATTAGGGAAAGCGTCAGCGACACCAATGCTTTTTGCGTGCATTTGGCGTAATTCGTATAAATCCTTAGCCGAATTCCTGTTCATAGCGATCAAATCTTTTTCTCTCACAGCCCCAAAATAATGATCATCAAGGGGGATAAAAAAACTCTCGCTAATATCGCCCACAAACAAAGTATCCACATCAAACATGATCATCTTATCGTATTGGGGGAAAAGGGAAGCGAAAAAGAAACGGCACATGATCATTTTAGAAAAGCGTTTTTGAGAAAAAGAATTGAGTTTTAAATGCAATTTTTTAATTCCACCAGCTATTAAAGGGTCAAGTTTGCGGTAATTATGGCGTGGTTCTAATTTTTCATCAGTAATATCCAAAAACTCTATGCTAGAAAAAGCGCTAAAAGGAGCGATCGTTTCTTCTAATTTGTCTATATTCTCTGGGCTTAAACCCTCCACCAAACAATGGATTTTATAAAAGAGTTTTACTCTCTCTCTCGTTTGGCGTTTGCTAGCATGGAAAATAAGCTCACGCCAGCAGGGATACAATAAT
The DNA here is from genome assembly GCF_030053225.1 of Helicobacter sp. 219-2. Classification (NCBI taxonomy): domain Bacteria; kingdom Pseudomonadati; phylum Campylobacterota; class Epsilonproteobacteria; order Campylobacterales; family Helicobacteraceae; genus Helicobacter; species Helicobacter sp. 219-2. The sequence continues at coordinate 556,528 of NZ_JASGBS010000001.1, forward strand.
TATTATCAAAAGCCACAACAATAGGGACAATCTCTTGCATGCACAATCCTTAAATCTTTAATTGAACCCGCTAAAAAAAGGGGGGTTTTTGTGATTTTATCGTTTTTTTTTTTTTTTTCTACAATGAGCGAGGAGCGAGCGACTTGCGAGTTTGTTTTATGGCATAATATTAGACTTCAATAAAAAGGTGTTTGATAAAAGGGTGCTTAATCAAAAAGTTTGGCTAGGGTTTTTAGCTTTGAATGGGGTTTTTCTCAACGCTTTTGAGTATCAAATCAGCGCGAGAGTGGGATCATTTTCGCGCATCGCTTTCAATCAGTCGGTTATCAATTCCAAAAAAGGGATTTATCCTACAGGGAGTTATGTAACCACTACTGGGGCTTTACAAGTTGATTCTAGTTTGCTCCCTAAAGGGATTGAAAACCACAAACTGGGTTTTGGGGTGGGGGGCGAAATAGGATCGTTAGCTTATGATTCCACGAAGTTTTTGATGGATGAAGCCGACCCTAAGGCAGGGTTTCAGCCGGCGAACTGGTATTATATGGGGCGATGGGAGGGCTATTTGATGCAACACAGCCAAAATTGGACCAGAGAGCAAAAGGCGCAAAACGCCAGGCCCTATGTGTTATACAATTTGTATTTAGATTATCAATATAAGGATATTTTTGGGATTAAATTAGGGCGTTACCCCTCTAAAGCTTTGTTTTTGAGTGGGTTTAATCAAGGGTTTGAGCTTTTTTATAGGTGGAAAAAGTTTAGGATAGAGTGGTTTAGCACCTTTGGAAGGGCTTTAGCTAATGAGCAATATATTAGAGATTTTTACGCTCCTGTCAATTACAAGCAAAAAACCAACTACGGCATGCACAATTTAAACCTCATTTACGAAAATAAATACATTAGGGTCGCGCCTTTTATTTGGTTTTACCCTAAGAATTTTAACGCTCCTGGATTTGAAATCACCCATGATACAAAATCTTATTGGAAATCTGATTGGCGCATCCAAACGACTTTTTACGCATGGTTCCCCCTTTATAGCGATTATTTGTCTAAAGATTATTACAGAGCTTCGTTAATAGGGAAAAAAAGCGCAAGTTTGTTTGTGTTTCAAAGGGTGCATTTTCGATCTTATCTTTTTGGCTGGAGCGTGTATAAGAATTTTGGGAACGGGAGCGCTCAATTAGGTTGGAACGGCTCACCAATTGATCCTTTTTATGACACTAAAGATGACACCCCTTATGAAGACGCTTATTCCAATTTTTACAACGCTAATTCCATGACCATTAACGCTTTTATAGGGAAGAGTATTAAGAATCTTTTGGTGCAATTGTATGGGAAATTGACCTATTCCCCAAGGGCCAATTCGCAAAGCTTAGGGGTTACTTTTAAATATAACATTAAAAAACATATCTATTTAATGCTAATGTTTAATGGCTATCAAATCACGATGCATAAGGGTTATAAGGTAGGGTTTTTTACAAGCGGCTACAACCCTGATTTCGCTCAAACCATTCAAGATAGAAGCTATTTTATGAGCTCTATGAGCTATCGTTTTTAAAAAATTAAACATTCTTTCATGTTATTTTTTAAGCCATGTCATACCCCTTTTAAGCGCGCTTTTATTGTATAATCTTAAAAATTTTATTAAAGGAAAAGATCAATGTCTAATCAAGAATACACCTTCCAAACTGAAATCAACCAGCTTTTGGATTTGATGATCCACTCTTTGTATTCTAATAAAGAGATTTTTTTAAGAGAGTTGATTTCTAACGCGAGCGACGCTTTGGACAAGCTGAATTATTTAATGCTGACTGATGAGAAATTAAAAGGGCTGAATATCACGCCTAGCATTCATTTGAGTTTTGATAGCCAGAAAAAAACCTTAACGATCAAAGATAATGGTATAGGCATGGATAAAAACGATCTCATTGAGCATCTAGGCACGATCGCTAAATCAGGAACGAAGAGTTTTTTAAGCGCTTTGAGTGGGGATAAGAAAAAAGATAGCGCGCTGATTGGCCAATTTGGCGTGGGCTTTTATTCAGCGTTTATGGTAGCGAGCAAGATTGTCGTTCAAACCAAAAAGGTAAATAGCAAGCAAGCTTATGCATGGGTGAGCGATGGTAAGGGCAAGTTTGAAATCAGCGAGTGCATCAAAGAGGAGCAAGGCACAGAAATCACCCTCTTTTTAAAAGATGAAGATTCTCATTTTGCGAGCCGTTGGGAGATTGATAGCGTTGTTAAAAAGTATTCTGAGCATATCCCTTTCCCTATTTTTTTAACTTACACCGATACGAAATACGAGGGCGAAGGGGATAATCAAAAAGAAATTAAAGAAGAAAAATGCGATCAGATCAATCAAGCGAGCGCTTTATGGAAAATGAATAAGAGCGAGTTGAAAGACAAAGATTACAAAGAGTTTTACCAATCGTTTGCGCATGATAACAGCGAACCTTTGAGCTATATCCATAATAAAGTGGAAGGCTCTTTAGAATACACAACGCTTTTTTACATCCCTAGCAAAGCACCCTTTGACATGTTTAGGGTGGATTATAAAAGCGGGGTCAAACTTTATGTTAAAAGGGTGTTTATCACTGACGATGACAAAGAATTGCTGCCGTCTTATTTGAGGTTTGTTAAAGGCGTGATTGACAGCGAAGATTTACCCTTGAATGTGAGCCGTGAAATCTTACAGCAAAACAAGATTTTAGCCAATATCCGTTCGGCTTCAGTAAAAAAGATTTTAAGCGAGATTGAACGCTTGAGCAAGGATGAAAAAAATTACCATAAATTCTATGAGCCTTTCGGGAAAGTGCTAAAAGAAGGCTTGTATGGGGATTTTGAAAACAAAGAAAAACTTTTAGAATTGTTAAGATTCTATTCTAAAGACAAAGAAAAATTGGTTTCTTTAAAAGAATACAAAGAAAATTTAAAAGAAAATCAAAAAAGCATTTACTACCTTTTAGGCGAAAATTTAGACTTGCTAAAGGCGTCCCCGCTTTTAGAAAAATACGCTCAAAAAGGCTATGATGTTTTGTTATTGAGCGATGAAATTGATGCGTTTGTGATGCCAGGCGTGAATGAATACGATAAAACGCCCTTTAAAGACGCTAGCCATAGCGAGAGCCTAAAAGAGCTTGGTTTGGAAGAAATCAACGATGAAGTAAAGAATCAGTTTAAAGATTTAATGAAAGCGTTTGAAGAAAATCTTAAAGATGAGGTTAAAGGCGTAGAGCTTTCTAACCATCTCACTTCAGCGGTGGCTTTAATAGGCGATGAACAAAATGCGATGATGGCTAATTGGATGCGTCAAATGGGCCAAAGCGTGCCTGAAAGCAAGAAAACGCTAGAATTAAACCCTAACCATGCGATTTTACAAAAACTCTTAAAATGCGAAGATAAAGAGCAGTTGAGCGCTTTTATCTGGTTGCTTTATGATGGGGCGAAGCTTTTAGAAAAAGGGGCTTTAAAAGACGCTAAAAGCTTTAACGAACGCCTAAATAGCGTGCTATTGAAAGCGTTGTAAGGGTTAAAACCCTTTTAAGGGTTTGAATAAACGCTTTAAACCCTTCAAGCGCTAATCTAAAAGTGGCAATGAATGGGTGCGATAAAAGCTTATTATGATTAAAAGATTAATTCGTGGGGTTTATGCTTTCATTAAAACATTAAAAAGCGTAAAAGCCAGCTAAAGTTTAGCTTAACTTCATTGAAACTAAAGTTCTATTTTTAATTCCTTAAGAGCGTCGCATGCTTCTTTAACGCCTGATTTACAACCTTTTTTAAAGTTTTCTACCGCTTGCTTTTCGTCCTTTGCTGTGCCTTGTCCATTATATTGCATAACCCCTAAATTATAACACCCCCTACCATCATTCAACTCGCAAGCTTTGGAATAACGAACGATAGCCTCCTTAAAATTCTTTGCTATACCATATATGTATCCTGCGTTAATACACCCCGGGCTATCTTTTAAATCGCAAGCTTTTTCATACAAATCAAGAGCCTTTCTTGAATCCTTATGCGTGCCTACGCCATGATGGTATAAGCTTCCTAATACCATACACCCTTCAGCATGGTTTAGTTCGCAAGATTTAGAGTAATATTGTGAGGCTTTTTTGGTGTCTTTAGAAACGCCTTGCCCGTTATAGTATAAATTGCCTAACAGGCGGCACCCATAACCATCATTCAATTCACAACCTTTAGTGTAAAATTGAATGGCTTTTTTCAAGTCTTTTCCCACTCCTTTCCCTTCTTCATAGAACGCCCCTAAAAAAACACACCCAAAGCCATCTTTTAACTCACAAGCTTTTTCAAAATGCGTTTTAGCTTGAGTGAAATCTTGCTTCTTTGTGCTCTCTATACCTAAATTAACAAGCTCTTTAGCGTCTGGCTCTGCCATTAACCCTCTCAAACACAACGCACCCAAACACAAGACCCCAAAAAGGGTTTTTTTAACACTTCCTAGCATGATATATCTCCTATTAAAAAAATGTAATCCTTTATAATTATAATCAAATATTGACGATTAAAGCCTTATTGAACCTTTGATGAGATAAAGAAAAAATTATTTTTTTAATGACTGCGTGCTGCTTGAATTGGATTGCTATGCTAAAAGGGATACTTCTAAAAGCTGTATTAAAAGATTTTGTTTTAAAAAATTGATTGAACCGCCACCCTTTTAAGAGTGGCTTTGGTAAAAGCCCTTAAGAAATTTAACTAAAAACAAAAGGAGCATTTCAAACAAAAAAAGGGCGAATTGGGTTATAGCAAGCTTTGGTTACTTTGTCAAGCATTGCCCCACTCTTATAAAGGTTACAATAAATGGGATTGCAAGCGTGCTAAGGCTTGAGTTGGTTTGGTGATTGTATCAGCGAAAAAGGCGTTGGTGTTAAAAGAAAAATCCTTACGCCAAAACCATTATTATACCCATTTATTTCTCGCTTAAATTCTCTAAAACCCCCAAAAACACTTTTTCTAAAAGCTCTAATTCTTTCAAGCTCACCCTTTCATCAATGGCATGGATCCTATCATTAATGACGCCAAATTCCACCACTTCTATGCCATGAGTGCTAAAAAATCGTGCATCGCTCGTGCCGCCTTTGGTGTTTAAAAGGGGGGTGGCATGGCATGTCTTTAAAATATTTTCTTTTAAAACGCTGGCAAGCTTTGAATGAGAAGCCGTGATGAAAGGCGAACTGCTTGATTCTAATTCTAAAGTGTAAGGCACGCTTTTTAAAACCTTTTCTAAATATTCTTTCAAACTTTCTTTGGTGGTTTTTAAAGAATGGCGCGCATTAAAAATAATTTCTACGCTTGCGGGCGTTACATTATTCGCTCCTAACCCTGCATGCAAGTTGGTGATAACCAATTTTGAAGGGTCAAAATATTCATCGCCATCGTCTAAATTAACTCCTGAAATCAAGGGCAAAACAGAAGCGAGCGCATCAATGGGGTTTTGGCATTTTTGCGGGTAAGCTACATGCCCTTGAGTGCCTTTTAAAATGAGTTTGCCATTAATGGAGCCTCTTCGGCCGATTTTGATGCTATCGCCTAGGACTTTTTCGCAAGTGGGTTCAGCCACAACCGCCATGTGAGGGAGCAAATCTTTTTCTTTGAGTTTTTCTAACATAAGCCTAGTGCCAAAAATCCCTGGCCCTTCTTCATCGCTTGTGAGTAAAATAGAAAGCATGAAAGGGGTTTTAGGGTTAAAATTTAAACTCGCGCTCAAAAACGCCCCCACGCCTCCTTTCATGTCTTGAGCCCCACGGCCGTATAAAAACCCCTCTTTAACAATGGGTTTAAAGGGATCGCTTTGCCAATGATTTCCAGGAGGCACGACATCAATATGCCCTGCAAAGCAAAAATGCAAGGGCTTAACATTTTCTTTTGCATGCTTTTCTTTTGTATGCTTTTGGGGGTTAAAAATGCGGTATAAAAAAAGGTTTTTCACGCCATTTTCCCCACACTCTAGAGTTTTAAAATTAGGAAAAAGCGATTTAATGTATTCAAAAATACCGCATTCTTTGGGCGTGATGGTGGGGTAGCTGATGAGCTTTTGGGTGATTTCTAAAGCGTCCATTAAAATCCTTTAAGAGTTTTTTCGCAAATGGATGTATAAATGCAAAACATCTAAATTCGCCGGGGTGATTCCGCTGATTTCTGAGGCTTCAAAAAGGCTTTTGGGGCGGAATTTTTCTAACTTTTCTACCGCTTCTAAGCTTAAGCCTGGAATGCCTTTAAACACAAAATCTTTAGGGATAGAAACTTTGAGCATGCTATCCATTTTAGCGATATTTTCGTGTTGCTTTTCAATATAAATATTATACTTGCATTCAATTTTAATCTGCTCTAAAACCCGCTCATTCAAAGGCGTTAAAAAGCTGAAAAAGGAGCGCATTTTTTCTAGATTAAAACTATCGCGTGCTAAAAGGCTAACGCCATCAACCTTGTCATTGATAGGGTTTTCGTCTAATTCATTCAAGCGTTTTAACACTTCTTTACTGGGGGTAAGGACGCATTCTTTAAGGCGTTTGAGATGGTCTTGTATTTCTTGTTTGTCTTTTTTTAATCCCTCATAAAAATCCTTTTCCATAAGCCCTAAACGATAGGCATGTTCGCCTAACCTAAAAAGCGTGTTGTCCTCTCTTAAAAGCAAGCGGTATTCGGCTCGGCTGGTAAACATTCTGTAAGGCTCATTCGTGCCTTTAGTAACCAAATCATCAATCAACACGCCGATATAAGCTTCATTGCGTTTCAAAATAAAGGGGTCTTGATTCTTTAAGGCTAATACCGCATTAATCCCAGCCATAAGCCCTTGAGCCGCTGCTTCTTCATAGCCGGTAGTCCCATTGATTTGCCCGGCCAAATAAAGCCCTTTGATTTTTTTGGTTTCTAAAGTGTGGGTCAATTCCGTGGGCTGGATAAAATCATACTCTATCGCATAGCCATAGCGCGTGATGAGGGCGTTTTCTAGGCCTTTGATAGAGTGGATGACCTTTTCTTGCACATCTAGGGGTAAAGAGGTGCTTAAGCCGTTGATATAATATTCGCTTTTGTGAATGGTTTGAGGCTCTAAAAACAGCTGGTGGCGTTCTTTTTCGCTGAAGCGGTTGATCTTATCTTCAATGCTAGGGCAATACCTTGGGCCTATGCCTTCAATTTGACCGCTAAATAGGGGGGCTCGGTGGAAATTATCCCTGATGATTTGGTGGGTAATAGGGTTGGTGTAAGTGATGAAACAAGAGAGTTGGGTGGGGTTAAAATCTTTGGTTTTATAGCTAAAATAGGGAGGGTTTGTGTCCCCAAAATGCTCTTCTAAGTCTTCAAAATCAATGCTATTGCCCGCCACTCTTGGGCAAGTGCCGGTTTTTAATCTCTCCACCTTAAAGCCAAGCTCTCTTAAATTCAAGGCTAAAGAATTAGAAGCGTTTTCCCCAAAGCGCCCGTTTTGGTTTTGGTGCTCGCCAATATGCACCACCCCTTTTAAAAAAGTGCCTGTGGTGATGATCACTTTTTTAGCTTTATAAGTGTTGTTAATATTCGTGGTTACGCCCACTACCTCATCATTTTCAATGACTAAACTTTCAGTCATTTCTTGAGAGACGCTCAAATTAGGGGTGTTTAAAACAAGATTCCTTGCAAAAATGCGGTAAGTATCCATATCAATTTGCGCTCTAGTCCCTCTAACTGCCGGCCCTTTAGAAGCGTTTAACACACGATATTGCAAACCGCTATTATCCGTAATAATCCCCATAGCCCCCCCTAAAACATCCACTTCTTTAGTCAAATGCCCTTTACCCAAGCCTCCAATCGCCGGGTTACAGCTCGCCAAACCGATCGTGTCTATGAGCATGGTGATTAGATGCACTCTAGCCCCCATTTTGGCTGCAATCAAGCTCGCTTCAATGCCTGCATGCCCCCCACCAATCACTAAAATATCACTTTCTTTTACCACTCTTTTTCCTATTTTAATATGATTTTTCTAAAATCTTAGTTTTGAAAAAGTTTTATTGTAGCATGGAGGTTAGTAATTTTAAAGGGTAAAATAAAATGGAAAATCATTCGCATGCCAATACGCATACAGATACGCGCACCGATGATAAAAGCACTAAGATCGTGCGCTTGTTGGGGTTAATAGGGGGAGTGTTAATCGCGCTCATTATCTATTACGCTTTAAACGCTCAACTGCCTCATATTGTAGAAGAAATCCCCAAGCTTCATTCCTTAAATTATAAAGCGATGCCTGTTGTGGCTGGGGTGGCTGTTTTAATGGGGATATGGTGGATGACTGAAGCCATTGACCTGCCCGCAACCGCGCTTTTACCTTTAGTGCTTTTTAGCGTCTTTAGCGTGGATCAATTCTCTAGCGTTAGCTCTTCTTACGCATCGCCGATTATCTTTCTTTTCATGGGAGGGTTTATTTTAGCTTTAAGTATGCAAAAATGGAACTTGCACACACGCATCGCTTTAAGCATTATTTTATTAGTAGGCACAAGCCCTAGGAGATTGATTTTAGGTTTCATGATAGCTACAGGCTTTCTGTCTATGTGGGTGAGCAATACCGCAACGGCGGTGATGATGCTCCCTATTGGCATGAGCGTTTTGCAATTAGTCGCTAAACTTGTGGGCAAAGAAAACGCCTCTAATTCATGGCATCAAAAAGAAGAAATCACCAAAGTGCATGGGGGTATTATGGGAAATATCGTGCATAAGGGCAAAGATATTTCTCAAGTCATTCAAGAAAAGACCATCATTTATCGCACGAATTTCAGTATTTGCTTGATGCTTGGCATCGCTTATGCGGCTTCTATTGGCTCTTTAGGCACTCTTATTGGCACGCCGCCTAACGCTTTATTAGCCGGCTATATGAAAACCGCTTTCAATATTGAAATTGATTTTGCCCGGTGGATGGTGTTTGGGACGCCGTTAGCCTTCATCATGCTCATTTTATCGTGGCTCTTGCTCACTTATGTGATTTTCCCTTTAAAGATTAAAGAAATCCCAGGGGGTAAGGAAGTCATTAGGGCAGAGTTAAAAAAATTAGGCCGTTTGAGTTGGGCGGAAATCTCTGTGGGCGTTATTTTTATTTTAGCGTCTTTAGGGTGGATTTTTTTAGATACGATCTTAAAATCTTGGGGCATTAAAATAGATAAAATTGATTCAGTGATCGCTATGGGGGTTTCTGTGCTTTTATTCATTTTGCCCGCTAATCATCAGGGCGATAGGCTCATTGATTGGGGTGTTGCTAAAAAACTCCCTTGGGATGTGTTGCTTTTATTTGGCGGCGGGTTAGCCTTGAGTGCGCAATTTTCTAAAACCGGGTTGAGTTTGTGGATCGGGCATTTAGTTTCTGGCTTTTCGCATTTACCGATTTTATTCATTATTTTCATGGTAACTTTAATGGTCATTTTCTTAACCGAAATCACTTCTAACACCGCCACCGCTGCGGCGTTTTTACCGGTGATTGGAGGGGTTGCGATGGGCATGGGTTATGAAAATCATCAGAGCTTGTTATTGACCATTCCTGTAGCCTTGAGCGCGACTTGCGCGTTCATGCTCCCTGTAGCCACCCCACCCAATGCGATAGCTTATGGCTCTGGGTATGTTAAAATAACGGACATGATTAAAGCCGGTTTGTGGCTTAATCTGGTAGGAGTTGTTTTGATTAGCGCGTTTAGTTATTTTTTAGTTTCGCTGGTATTTAATTGATTAATTGATTAAGGAAAAAAGTGAAAGAAGAGTTATTTAAAGAAAAATCTCGTTACATTACAGGGTTTGTTTTAATCATTGTGGCAGGATTGATTTTGTATGCGGACAATTTGTTGTTGTTTTGGGCGGTTTTAGGGGGGGTTTATGTGGCAGGGTTTTCTGAAGCGTTAAGACTATTTCAAGTTAAAGCGAGCTTTAGTTTGTATCTCATTTTAGTGTTGTCATGGGTAGCAGCGTATTTTAACGGGCACCCTATAGAATGCGCTCTTATTAGCGCGATGGTCATGGCTAGCATCATCGCTTATCAAAAAGCGCACCATAGCGAAGCCATTTTACCCTTTTTATACCCGGGCGTTGGGTTTTTTGCGCTTTTTGGGGTTTATAAGGATTTTGGTGCAGTAGCGATCATTTGGCTTTTAGTCGTGGTGGTTGCAAGCGATGTGGGGGCGTTTTTTGGAGGCAAGCTTTTAGGCAAAACCTCTTTCACACCCACTTCACCAAATAAAACCTTAGAGGGTGCGTTGATTGGCGTGGTTTTGGCGAGCGTTTTAGGATCGTTTGTGGGCATGGGGAAATTGAGCGGAGGCTTTTTTATGGCGCTTTTATTCAGCTTTTTAATCGCTCTTGTGGCGGTGTTTGGGGATTTGTATGAAAGCTATTTGAAAAGAAAGGTCGGGATCAAAGATAGCGGTAAGATTTTGCCCGGGCATGGGGGCGTTTTAGACCGATTGGATTCCATGCTTTTTGGGGCTTTAGGCTTGCATGTGTTGTTGTATTTTTTAGAAGTTTGGAAAGAAACGGCGGTGTTTTTAGGGGATTGAATGGTTGTTTTAGGAAGCACTGGCTCTATTGGGAAAAACGCCCTAAAAATCGCAAAAAAATTCAAGGTAAAAATAGAAGCCTTGAGCTGTGGGAAAAATATCGCTTTAATCAATGAGCAAATCAAAGTTTTCAAACCCAAGAAAGTGGCAATCTTAGATCCTAACGATTTGAATGCTTTAGAGCCTTTGGGCGCGAAAGTGTTTGTAGGGCTAGAGGGCATTGATACGATGATAGAAGAGTGTGTTTCAAATTTAGTCATTAACGCCATTGTGGGCGTGGCAGGATTAAGGGCGAGCTTTAAAAGCTTACAAACTAACAAAAAACTAGCCCTAGCGAATAAAGAAAGTTTGGTGAGCGCGGGGCATTTATTAGACATTTCACAAATCACGCCCATTGACAGCGAGCATTTTGGTTTGTGGGCGTTGTTGCAAAACAAGGCTTTAAAGCCTAAATCCTTAATCATTAGTGCGAGTGGGGGGGCTTTCAGGGACACGCCTTTAGAACTCATTCCTATTCAAAACGCGCAAAACGCGCTCAAGCACCCTAATTGGAGCATGGGATCTAAAATCACCATTGATTCAGCGAGCATGGTCAATAAGCTTTTTGAAATCCTAGAAACTTATTGGCTTTTTGGCGCGTCTTTAAAGATTGATGCGCTGATTGAAAGGAGTTCTATCGTGCATGCTTTGGTGGAGTTTGAAGATAACTCTATCATCGTGCATTTGGCGAGCGCGGACATGCAATTACCCATAAGCTATGCCATTAACCCTAAATTAGCTTCTTTGAGCGCGTCTATCAAGCCCCTAGATTTATACGCTTTAAGCGCAATTAAATTTGAACCCATTAGCATGGAGCGCTACACTTTGTGGCGTTATAAAGACTTGTTGTTGGAAAACCCAAAGCTTGGCGTGGTGCTGAATGCGAGCAATGAGGTGGCGATAGAGAAGTTTTTGAACAAAGAGATCGCTTTTGGTGGGCTTATCAAAACCATTTCTCAAGCCCTAGAATCATACGCTAAAACGCCTTTCAAGCTCTCTAATTTAGATGAAGTGCTGGCGCTAGATAAGGAAGTTAGGGAGCGTTTTGGAAATGTAGCGAGAGTGTAGTATAATAAGATTTTGCTATTAGTAGCGTTTTATTTCAATCAGGAGTTTTTATGGGGTTAAAAAATAAAATCAAGGGTTTTATTAAAGAGAGAATGCCTTTTGTGGTCAGATATGTTCGTAGTTTAAAAGGGACCAAAAATATTTATGATGAAATCAATCATGAAATTAAGGAAATGTTAGAGGCTAAAAAACTTCATTCTCTTCAAGAAAAAGCTTTATTCAACCATGACCATCAAGAAAGCGTGTTTTTGGCTATCGCTTCTTTAAGTAATGAAAGTTTCATTGAACGCAATAAGAGTATTTATAAAAATAGTTCTCTTAATTATAATTATGGGGGGGGGGGGGCATTTAGAAGATAGGGTTATCCATCCCACTTTAACTCTACCCAATCCCACGCATTCAGGTTATTTTGACTATGATAAAGAAAGTCAAAACCCTAAAAGCCCTCTAAACCCATGGGCTTTTATTAGAGTTAAAAATGAAATCGTTACTTTAGAAGAGAGTTTGTTTTCTATGCTTCCTGCCATTCAAAGGGGGGTCATTGGTTTTAATGATTGCGATGATGGCTCTAAAGAAGTGATTTTAGAGTTTTGTAAAAAGTTCCCCTCATTTATCCCTATCAGCTATCCTTATGAAGTTATACTAAAGGATTGCCCAAGTTTGTGGCACCAATTCTATCATTGCTGTAATTATACGCTTTCTTTTATCCCTAAAAATGAGTGGGTTATCAAAATTGATTGTGATCATATTTATGACGCTAAAAAACTTTATGAAAGTTTTTATATCCCTAAGAGCATTAAAGAGGTTGTGATGTATTCGCGCATTAATTTTGTGGTGCAAGATTTTGAAGTGTTTATGCGTAATGATGGGGATTTTGGGTTTTTAGACGCATGGGGAGATCATTGGTTATTTTATAACGATTGTGAGCCTTTTGAAATTTGGCAATATCATGGTGATGCTTATGAAACTTTAAAGCTTAAGGATAAACATCATATTAAGGATAAAGAACTCGTGCAATGGCACTTCCCTTTAGCTAAAAAGAGGCGAAACGCTCTTGTTTATAATGATTTAATCCCTTTAAAAGATTTTAAAAAGCACCATGCCGATTTGATAGGCACAAGGATTGAAGAAAGCATGCTAGATGAAAAGAGAATTTTAGAAATGTATCAAAAATTCAATTTAGCGAAAGAATAGCTACAAGCATGCAGCCTATTTTCTCACAAACTGCTTGTATAGAAATTCCTTTCTCCCTATGGCGATGATATGCCCGCGCATTTTGTCATGCAAATCGCCTAAGAAGAAAGGGGCTTTTAAGGCGAGTTTAGGAATGTCTAGGGCATACACTTGGATTAAGTAATGGTGATCACCATTAGGGGGCATGGGGCCGATATAGGTGCTGTTATTGAGGTTGGAGCGTTGTTTTTCGCTTTCATTGAGAGAAGAACGGATAAAGCCTTGAGTGAGCGAATTGACCCCTTGAACAATCCTTTTATCCATCATGGAAGCGTTTTCTTCTAAAACATTATAAGAAATATTGCCCACGACCCAATGGACAAACGACATGCCGCACACTTTTTGAGCGTCATGATCGATGAGTTCTAACGCATAGCTTTGAGCGCCTTCTACTTTTTGCCATGAGATTTTAGGCGAATAAGTGGGTAAGCCGTTTGGATTGAGAAACCCTCTAGGAGCGTTACCGCCAAATTTAGCGTCCAAATACCCTTCTGAATCGGTTTGAATCATTACTTCAAAAGTTTTCATTTTAAGCCCTTTTTCTTTGAAATCATTTTGCGTTTTTATTGTAGCATGATCATAAAAACACATCTTAATTTGGAGCATGGTATTAGAACAATCATTTTTAATGATTAAATAGCTATTTATTTTTAGTGGTTAGTATTGAACGCATGGAAAGTAAAATAAATCGTTTGAGCGCCAAGATAGACGCACTATTGGAACAGCAAAAAAGAGTGATTTCTTTACTAGAAGCTTATTTTAGCGTTTATCCTACCCAAGAGGCTTCAAATAAGTTTTTTAAAAGCGTTAGTCAAGGGATGGAGTTAGCCCCAGAAATCGCGCAAGAAGATGAAGAAAAACGCCTTTACGTGTTGCAATATTTAAGCCATGTGGATATTACTAAAAACAAGCAAGACTCCCAGCTCAAAAAAGATTGTTTGGAATTTATCCAAAGGTTTAATGTCCCAAAGCCCATTATAGTTACCGCTCTTTATAACCTTAAGGGCATTAAGCCCACTAAAAAAGAAGTAGCGAAGCAATTGCAAAAACTCTATGTGTGGGAGAAGCGTTACCAACAAGGAGGGATAGACGCTTTAAAAGACAGGCGTGGGAGACCCCCTAAAAAATCTTAAGCGACTTGGTAGCGGCTGTTGTTGGTTTTTGATAGGAGGATGTTCGCATTTCTCAAAATGTTTTCAAAAATTCATCTTATTTTAAGTTAAAATTAAGAAAATATCTTGTATTTAATCATAATTTAGACCTAGATAAGAAAATCTATGTAAAATTTTAAGGAGAACACTCATTTGTTACAACGAATTTATTTAGACAATAACGCTACAACTAGGATTGACCCTAAAGTCAAAGAGATCATGGATCCTTTTTTAAGGGATCATTACGGGAATCCTAGCTCGTTGCACCAGTTTGGCACAGAAACCCACCCAGCCATTGCAGAAGCGCTAGATAAGCTCTATAAGGGCATTAACGCTAGGGATATAGATGATGTGATTATCACTTCTTGCGCGACAGAAAGCAATAATTGGGTTTTAAAGGGCGTGTATTTTGATGAATGCTTGAAAAAAGGCAAAAACCATATTGTAACCACGGTTGCAGAGCATCCGGCGGTGCGATCCACTTGCAATTTTTTAGAAAGCTTGGGGGTGGAGGTTACTTACTTGCCCATTAATGAGCATGGGAGTATCACCGCAGAGCAAGTCAAAGAAGCGATCACAGAAAAAACCGCTTTAGTGAGCGTGATGTGGGCGAATAATGAAACCGGTCTCATTTTCCCTATTGAAGAAATTGGGGCTATTTGTAAAGAAAAGGGCGTGTTGTTCCATACCGATGCGGTGCAAGCGATTGGTAAAATCCCTGTAGATGTGTTAAAAGCGAATGCGGATTTCCTTTCTTTTAGTGCGCACAAGTTTCATGGGCCTAAAGGCATTGGGGGGTTGTATATTAGAAGTGGGGTGGGATTGACCCCTCTTTTTCATGGTGGGGAGCATATGAATGGCAGGCGCAGCGGGACTTTGAATGTGCCTTATATTGTGGGAATGGGCGAAGCGATGAAATTAGCCGTAGAGCATTTAGACTATGAAAAAGAAGTGGTAGGGAAGTTGCGCGACAAATTAGAAGAAGCGCTTTTGAAAATCCCTGATGTGATGGTGGTGGGGGATCGAATCCATCGTGTGCCTAACACGACTTTAATCAGCGTGAGAGGGATTGAAGGAGAGGCTATGCTGTGGGATTTGAATCGCTCTAATATCGCCGCTTCCACAGGGAGCGCATGCGCGAGTGAGGATTTAGAGGCTAATCCTGTCATGGTAGCGATTGGAGCGAGTAAGGAATTAGCTCATACCGCTATCAGGCTTTCATTGAGCCGTTTTAACACGGAAGCTGAAATTGATAAAACGATTGAAGTTTTCTCTCAAGCGGCTATAAGATTGAGAAACATTTCAAGCTCTTATTAAAAAGGATATAAAGGAATCAAAATGGCAAAACATGATTTAGTGGGATCAGTTCTTTGGGATGCGTATTCTAAAGAAGTTCAAAGGCGCATGGATAACCCTACGCATTTAGGGGTCATCACCGAAGAGCAGGCTAAGGCTAAAAACGCTAAGCTCATTGTGGCAGATTATGGTGCAGAGGCATGCGGTGATGCGGTGAGATTGTATTGGCTTGTAGATGAAAGCACGGATAAGATTGTTGATGCGAAGTTTAAAAGCTTTGGTTGCGGGACAGCGATCGCAAGCTCAGACATGATGGTGGAATTGTGTTTGAATAAAAGAGTCCAAGAGGCGGTAAAAATCACGAATTTAGATGTGGAAAGAGGCTTGAGAGATGAACCGGACACGCCGGCTGTCCCTGGGCAAAAAATGCACTGCTCTGTGATGGCGTATGATGTGATCAAAAAAGCTGCCGGCATGTATTTGGGGAAAAACGCTGAAGATTTTGAAGAAGAAATCATCGTGTGCGAGTGTGCTAGGGTGAGTTTAGGCACGATTAAGGAAGTGATTAAACTCAATGATTTAAAAAGCGTTGAAGAAATCACTAACTACACCAAAGCCGGTGCTTTTTGTAAAAGCTGTGTGAGGCCTGGAGGGCATGAAAAAAGGGATTATTACCTGGTGGATATTCTTAAAGAAGTGCGCGAAGAAATGGAAGCTGAAAAACTCAAAGCCACTGCTGACAAATCCCAAAGCGGGGAATTGGCTTTCAGGGAAATGACTATGGTTCAAAAGATTAAAGCCGTGGATAAAGTCATTGATGAAAATATCCGCCCGATGCTTATGATGGATGGAGGGGATTTAGAGATTTTAGACATTAAAGAAAGCGATGATTACATTGATGTGTATATCCGCTACATGGGGGCATGCGATGGGTGCATGAGTGCGACTACCGGGACTTTATTTGCCATTGAAAACGCCTTACAGGAATTATTGGATCGCAGTATCAGGGTGTTACCGATTTGATTTGAACTTTTTAGGGGGTGGAGGCCTTTTTTAAGCGAAGTGCTAATAAACTTAAGAATGAGGAATGATTAGCGCTTGCAACATTATTCATTATACGCTACTTTTATGCTAATATGCTATTTTGAAGCGATTTGCGATGATGATTGAAGGAACTTGATGGAAACGACAGAAAACACAGATGAAACTCGCTTAAGGGGCACTAAAAATAAACTAGGGCGCAAACCAAAAGCAGACGCTAATAAAAAAACTCGCGCTGTAAGCTTGTATTTTTCTGATGAGCAATACCAAAAACTAGAGAAAATGGCTAACGAAGAAGAAGAAAGCGTGGGATCTTATATCAAACGCTATATTTTGAAGGCTTTAAGAAAAATAGAGCAAAATGGTGCTTGATAACTTTTTAACTTGTTTTGAGTTTAGCTTTACGAGTTTTGCTACAGAACAAAACCAAAACCCCGTTTTTATCCAGTTTTTAGCTGTGTGATTTTAAAAAAGAGTGGTATTTTGGCTAAAAAAACTTCTTTATTTGAGTGTCAGCATTGCGGTTTTACAAGCCCTAAGTGGCTAGGAAAGTGCGTTCAATGCAACGCATGGGAGAGTTTTATAGAATTGAACCAAACCCAAAAGGAAGTTTTAATCGCGCTTAAAAATCCGATCCCAAAAGCGCAAAAAAGCGTTTCTATCGCTGCAATTGAACATGAAGAAGTGATCAAGTTTTCTTCCACTCAAAGCGAGTTGGATATTGTTTTAGGTGGGGGGAT
This sequence comes from Helicobacter sp. 219-2, assembly GCF_030053225.1. Taxonomy (NCBI): domain Bacteria; kingdom Pseudomonadati; phylum Campylobacterota; class Epsilonproteobacteria; order Campylobacterales; family Helicobacteraceae; genus Helicobacter; species Helicobacter sp. 219-2. The sequence continues at coordinate 573,619 of NZ_JASGBS010000001.1, forward strand.
CGCTAAAGGGGGGCTGTATTTAGTGGGGGGGAGTCCTGGGGTAGGGAAATCCACTCTGCTTTTAAAAGTGGCTTCTGGTTTAGCCAAAAACCAGCAAAAGGTTTTGTATGTGAGCGGGGAAGAGAGCTTGAGCCAGATTAAAATGCGCGCCACTAGATTGGATTGCATAGAAAAAGAATTGTATCTGCTCAATGAAATCAATTGGCCTGTGATTAAGGCTAATATTGAAAGCGAAAATTATTTTGCTTGCGTGATTGATTCCATTCAAACGCTTTATTCGCCAGAGATTTCTTCAGCGCCCGGCTCTATTTCGCAAGTGCGAGAGATCACTTTTGAGCTCATGCGTTTGGCCAAAACAAGAGATATTGCTGTTTTTATCATCGGTCATATCACTAAAGAAGGGAGCATCGCAGGGCCTAGAGTGCTAGAGCATATGGTGGATAGCGTGCTGTATTTTGAAGGCGATCCCAGTAGGGAATTAAGGATTTTAAGGAGTTTTAAAAACCGCTTTGGCCCTACGAGTGAAATCGGCTTGTTTGAGATGAAAGAGCAGGGTTTGGTGAGCGCAAAAGAAGCTTCAAGCCTGTTTTTTTCTAAAGAAGAGCCTATGGAGGGGAGTGCCATTACCATCACTTTAGAAGGCTCAAGAGCGTTGATTTTAGAGATTCAGGCGTTGGTGAGCGAATGCAGTTTTGGAGCGCCCAAACGATTAGCGAACGGGTTTGACACCAACCGCCTTAACATGCTCATCGCTTTGTTAGAAAAAAAGCTAGAAATCCCCTTAAACCGCCATGATGTGTTCATCAATGTGAGCGGAGGGATTAAGATTAGCGAGCCGGCTTGCGATTTAGCGGTCATTGCCAGTATCCTTTCAAGCTTTAAAAACAGAAAAATTGACAATAAAACGGCGTTTTTGGGCGAAGTGAGTTTGAATGGCAGGATTTTAGAAGCCCCCAATTTGAACGCTAGATTGAAAGAAATGGAAAATTACGGCTTTTTAAAAGCCATTTTGCCTAAAAAACCCAGCCAAAAAACCTCGATCAAATGCTATGAAGCCAATGCGGTGGGCAAGATTGTTGAATGGATGTGATTGGAACTTTTGTTACCTAATAGAACAGAGCCTTATTGAAATTTAAACTCAATTTAAAGAACAATTACCATTTTTTTAGTTATAATGGCGGACACCATTAAAATTAAAACAAAGGTTATTCAATGAAAGTATTATCTTACTTGAAACATTTTTATCTTTTTCTACTAATAGGAGCGTTTATGCAAGCGAATGAAAACATGGGATCTAAACACCAAAAAACCGATGAAAGAGTGATTTACTTGGCTGGGGGGTGCTTTTGGGGGCTAGAGGCGTATATGGAGAGGATTTATGGCGTTATAGACGCAAGCTCTGGTTACGCTAACGGCAAGACTTCAAGCACGAATTATGAAAAATTGCATCAGAGTGATCATGCTGAAAGCGTGAAAGTGGTTTATGATCCTAAAAAAATCAGTTTGGACAAATTGTTGCGTTACTATTTTAAGGTGATTGATCCAGTGAGTGTGAATAAGCAGGGTAATGATGTGGGCAGGCAGTATCGCACAGGGATTTATTATGTCAATAGCGCGGATAAAGAAGTGATAGATCACGCCTTAAAAGCGTTACAAAAAGAAGTGAAAGGCAAAATCGCTATTGAGGTAGAGCCTTTAAAAAATTATGTGAGGGCTGAAGAATACCACCAAGATTATTTGAAGAAAAATCCTGGTGGTTATTGCCATATTGATTTGAAAAAGGCGGATGAAGTGATTGTGGATGACGATAAATACACCAAACCAAGCGATGAAGTTTTAAAGAAAAAACTCACCAAACTCCAGTATGAGGTGACGCAAAACAAACACACTGAGAAACCCTTTGAAAATGAGTATTACAACAAAGAAGAAGAGGGCATTTATGTGGATATTACCACAGGCGAGCCGTTATTTTCTTCAGCGGATAAATACGACTCCGGTTGCGGGTGGCCAAGCTTTTCTAAGCCTATCAATAAAGATGTGGTGAAATACGAAGACGATGAGAGCCTTAATAGGAAACGCATTGAAGTATTGAGCCGTATTGGCAAGGCGCATTTGGGGCATGTGTTTAACGATGGGCCTAAAGAATTAGGGGGCTTAAGGTATTGCATTAATAGCGCGGCTTTAAGGTTTATCCCCTTAAAAGACATGGAAAAAGAGGGCTATGGTGAGTTTATCCCCTATATCAAAAAGGGTGAATTGAAAAAATACATCCAGGATAAAAAAACGCATTAAGGGGTAATGACTAGTGCCCCCTAATGGGGGTTAAAGCGTTATCCTAAAAACGCTAAAACCCACTCGCTGATTTATTTTTAACTATTCTTATTCAAAAAAAACCCTATACAAGTGCATGCGAGTAGGGCTTAATGATAAGTGGGATAATCAAAAGCTAGAGAATAAGTGGGTAATAAGCAGTTATGAAATTTATAATAGTGAGAGTGGGCTACCATTCCGCCCTATAGCCCAATTACAAGAGGTAGGGTTGGACCCCCTAAACTCACTTAAACTCACTGAACCTAATCCTACCACAAACGCGCTAAAAAAGCAAGAGCCTTATACAATGGTTTTTATCCCAACAGCACGAAAAACTCTGTCCTTTAGGTCGCAAGATGCAAGCGCATAGCCGTTAGGCTATATTCAAGCTAAAATAGGTTAAAATTCCCCTAGTCTTTTTGGGGTAGGAAATATCCATGCAGACTATAAAGAGCCTTTCGTGTTAGCATTCAATGGAATGCTTTAGTTAGGAAGCCCCTTTTTTAGAAAGGGGCGGTTTCACTTAAAATAAATAGGGATAATTAAAGCTTTTTTAAAAGCTATCCTTTGATTAAATCAAGCTCTTTTGCTGTTTGATCTTTAAAAATGCCCTTGAAGCGTTTTTAGATTACCCCATGATGAGCTTGTGTAAAGTCGCTAAAATGCTTAAAGCATAAATGAGGAGCAACAGGATTTTATGCACCTTTTCATTAGCCAAAGCAATGAGCTTAATGCCAATGCCCACCCCTAAAAACGCTCCAATACCGGTAATCACCCCCGCTTGAACGCTTATATCATCAAGAACCCTCCCGTTATAAAGAGAAATGACCCCGGATAAAGAAGCGAACACCACAAAAAACAGCCCCAAAGGCACGATTTTTTTAGAATCGTATTTCAAGAAATAGCCCAAAAACGGCACCATTAAAATCCCCCCACCCATGCCTAACGGGATAGAAAAAATGCCGGTAACAAAACCGGCGAGCATCAAAACCCCATGCGTTCTGTCCATAGACACAAAAGGGATCGGGCGTTTTTTTTCTGGCGTTTTGTTATTCGCATGCAAATCAAAATGCATTTCTTCAAAATGTTCTGGTTTCTTGTTGTTAGAAAAAGCGTATTTGATAAAGGTGTAGCACACCACCACCACAAACACCGCCATTAAAATCTTATCGTCAATGATTTTTAAAATAAAGCTCCCTAAAATTGCCCCCATTAGCCCTCCAAACGCGGCAAATGAGCCTTCTTTCAAATCCAATAAGCCCTTTTTGTAATTGATGATAGAGCCGACCACTGAAGAAAAAAGCATTTGCATGAGCGAAATACCCACCGCATGGCTATAGCTAAAATGGGCAAAAATCGCACTAGGGACGACAATCTCCCCCCCACCAATCCCAAAAAACCCAGCGGTAATGCCGGTGAATAGCCCCACAAGAGCCAAAATAAACGCTGTTGATTCTTCCATAAAAACTCCCTAAATTCTAAATTATTACTTTATCAAAAAAGAGTGATAATCTTTAAAAAATCTTTCTTTAATGATTGCAAAAATAGGGTTTTGATTACTTTAGTTTTAGAGCTTGAGAGCGATTGCAAGAGATAAGCTCTCTTTAAAGTGCTTAATTTTAAAATGCCTTCAAGCGTTTTACATAAGCCCCCTTTTCCAAGCCCCCCCTTTTTTAAAGAGGGTTTTAATAAGCGAACACATAATTCAAATACACGCTATAGAGTCTGCGGTATTTGAGTTCAGCCCCCATAAAGGAATAGTAGTTCGTGTTGATGGTGGGGATTTTCACGCCTAGTTCAATGCCATGCTGAGCCGCATGATCGCTACCTTTTTTCTTAGCCCTGGCTAAATTCATCCTCACTCCCATGTTGAATAAGAATTGGAAATTAGCGGTGTTGATCTTAGCGTTATAGACATTATTCACGGTGGCTAAATTCACATACTCAGAATTAAGCCATGAAGTGCCCGCTAACGCAATCCCGCCAAAAAGCCCCACAGAAAGCTTGTTGTTTTTGCCTAAGAAATTGGTGGCTTTATCGTTGATGAAGTTATAGAGAGCGTCCGCTCCAAAACCATAAGTCCATACATCAGAAGCCGAGTTGAAAAAGCTGGATTTGATGAACGCATGGTTATAGTCAAAAAAGCCGTAATACCTAGCGCCCCACCTTCTTTTTTGGCCAAAGAATTGTTTGTAACCCACTTGAATACCGATCCCATTCATCGCGCCGTTGTTGCTTTGTGTGTCAATCACGCCAAAGCGTCTGAAAGGGTTTTTGCCTAATTCTTGCCTGATGGCTTGGAGCTGGTTGTATTTGTCGGTATCTAAAGAATAAGTGAGCAGACCTTCTGGGGAATTAGGGTTTTGAGTGGAATGCGTCATGTTTTGAAGAGATTTAGCGTTAGGCAAGTTGGAGATACCGCTATTAATTGCTGTAGAGTCTTTGTTTAAAGTGCTAAGGGCTTCTTTAAAATTCAAAATGGTTTGAGCTAAAGCTTTTTCTTGATTGACCTGGTTGCCATAATAAGCGGTGTGTTGCTCTAAAGAATTGAGAGTCTCTTTCACAAACGCGCAGCCTGAACCCCAAGTGTTATTAGTGATCACGCCAGCCGATCCTGCTTTACATTCTTCTAAATCCCCTTGGATAGGCCCTTGAATGCTGTGGAAATTGTTCGCAACTTGTTGGGCTAAGCTTAAAATCTCTGCTTGAGCTTCAGCTCTATTGAGCATTTTTTGAGCGAATTGCTTATTTTTGGAAGTGTAGGGGTTGAAATTGTTGGGTTGCGTGATTTGGGCGTTTTCATTAGCGTTAAGCTGTTGGGTTTTTGCTAGGGCTGTTTGAGCGTTTTTGATCATCTCGTTAATAGCGTTAAAAGAAGGGCCAAAAATATCCATCACATTCCCAGGCGTAGAACTCAACCCCCACGCTTTACCGCCATTGCTCGTTTGCACATGCGGGTTTTGAGTAATAAGGACTTGCATGATAGTAGCGGCTTGTTGCAAAAGGTATTCAGCGTTATTGTTGTATTTCAATTGTATTGTAGGCGAGAATGATGATCCGCCTGAATAAGAGGTTGGGATCTCTTTCCCATTCTCCATATAATAATGCTCTATGATATTGTTTTGTGTAGTGGTTCTATAATTGGTTTGTTGTATGTTGACTACCCCTGTTTTGGTGGTGTCATTCAAGGCAGGCATTCCGCCTCCTTGGTCTTGGTTTAAAGCGGTTTGGATAATTTGATAAGCTTGGTTGAGTTTTTGGTATTCGTCAATGGATAGAATGCCATTGGGGCCTGTCCCATACGCTTGATTGCAAGTGGTGGTTGTCCCATTAAGGGCTGGTGTGTTACCAAACGATTGGTAGCTTTGATTGTTGGTAGGGCCAGGGCCGCAGCCAATAAAAAGGGCTATGACTTGCCACATGCCCACAGCCGCATTGAGCGCTAAAGCCACAGCTTGATAGGCTGGGGAAGTGGTGGTAGCGCTAGTGAGGTTGATCGCGCTTGAGCTTAGATTGTCAATCGCACCGGTAATCGCGCTTGGCGTGCTGGCTAGATTGACTAAAGAGTTAAGGTAGTTGTATTGGTTTAAAAGGTTGTTTAAATTATCGTATCTGTCCGCAAGATTTTGCAATGCTCCAGTGTTTTTCACTTTTTGGACCGCTTCACCGATCTGATAGCCCACGCTCATGTAAAATCCGTCGTCTTCAGCCCTTGATAATGAAGCCATGAGAGAAAGAGAAAGTAAGAGGGATTTTTTGATTTTCATGTTTTCTCCTTTTAATAGATTTTTGCTAGTTTCACATTCCCATGACATTCCCATGATAGTCATGTTTATGAAAGCGCCATTTTACCATAAAATGCTTATTTTTAGCTTAAAATTTATATTTTGAAAAAAAAAAAAAACGATTTTAAGTATTTTTTACCATAAAATATTTTAAGAAAGCTTAACGCTAAGAAAAGGGATTTTATCTGGTTTGAAATTGGTTTTTAAATCTTTGGTTACAATCAAGCCATTCTAATGAGAAAGAAAGGCATGTTTGAAAAGATACAAAAAGAATGGCTGAGTAACATTCAAAAGGATTTGTTGTCTGGTTTTGTGGTGGGGCTTTCGGTGATCCCAGAGACGGCCGGCTTTGCGATCATGGTGGGTTTAGATGTGGGCGTGGCGTTTTATACGACCTTTTATATGGCTTTTGTTTTGTCTTTTTTTGGGGCTAGAAAGGCGATGATTAGCGCAGCGGCCGGCTCAGTGGCGCTCATTTTAGTGGGCGTGGTCAAAAATTATGGGCTTGAATATGCGGGCGTGGCGACTCTTATGGCGGGGGTGTTGCAAATTCTTTTAGGCTATTTGAAAATAGGGAATCTTTTGAGGTTTATCCCTCAATCAGTGATGTATGGCTTTGTGAACGCGCTAGGCATTTTGCTGTTAATGGAGCAATTCAAATTCCTTCAAAACCAAAATTTAGGGGTGTTTATCTTGCTTTTTATTGGGATATTGATCATTTACCTCTTCCCCTTAATCACTAAAAAAATCCCCTCTAATTTAATCTGTATCCTTGCAATCAGCGCGATCGCTTTAATTTTTGATACGCATGCGCCGAATTTGGGGAGTATTGAGCAAGGGGTTTCAGGATTTCATTTCATTATTATCCCCAAAAATTTGGATTTTAAAATAATGATAGGATTGTTGCCTTACGCTCTTTCTTTAGCGCTAGTAGGCACGATAGAAAGTTTATTGACCGCTAAAACTTTAGATATTATTTTAAAAGACGGCGTGAGCGATAAAAATAAAGAAACTAAAGCGCAAGGCTTGGGGAATATCATCTCAGGGCTTTTGGGGGGAATGACAGGGTGCGCTTTAGTGGGGCAGTCTATCATCAACGCAAAATCCGGGGCCAGAACAAGGCTTTCTACTTTTTTTGCCGGCTTTTCTTTAATGGTGCTAATATTAGTGTTTAATGAATATGTAGTTAAGATCCCCATTGTAGCGGTTGTGGCGGTGATGGTGATGATTTCTTTCACCACTTTTAATTTCCAATCTGTTATTAACATTAAAAAAATCAAGCCCTATGACACGCTGAACATGCTCTTAGTCGTGGCGGTGGTTTTATACACGCATAATTTAGCGATAGGGGTTGTGGTGGGGGTTTTAGTCAATGCGTTATGGATCAAATCAAAAGGGATTGCGTGAAATTTTGCTATAAAAAAAGATGAGTTAAAAATATGGCTCCAGATGTAGGATTCGAACCTACGACCAAGCGGTTAACAGCCGCCTACTCTACCGCTGAGCTAATCTGGAATTTCGCTCAAAGATAAAAAGAAATTTTAGTGTGTTTTTTGTAAAAAGTCAAGTAAAATGTGCCGTTATTCGTTGAGAGCCAAAAAGTTGGCTTTATTCTCATTAATTAATGAGAACCGATTTAGTATCAATAAGCCAAAACATAATTGAAATACACGCTATAAAGCCTTCGGAATGCTAATTTAGCACCCATGAAAGAATAGTAATTCGTGTTGATGGTGGGGATTTTCACGCCTAATTCAACGCCATGGTGAATCCCTTGAAGCCTTAAACCGGTATTGAATAAGAATTGGAAATTGGTGTTGTTGATTTTAGCGCTGTAGATGCTAGTGGTGGTTTTTAAATTCACAAATTGCGAATTAAGCCATGTTGTGCCGGCTAGAGCGATGCCTCCAAAAATGCCAAAAGAGATTTTGCGGTTTTTATCGGATCCGCCATTGATGAAATTCAATAAAAGATCACTGCCTGCGCCATAAGTGAAAACATTAGAAGCGGAGTTGAAAAAGTTGGATTTGATATAGGCATGGTTGTAATCAAAAAAGGCATAATAACGGATCCCAAAAAATTTATTTTTCCCAAAGAATTGCTTATAGCCTAATTGCACGCCCACGCCATTCATCGCTCCGTTATTGCTTTGAGAATTAATCAATCCCACGCTTCTAAAAGGGTTATGGCCAAACTCTTTGGTGGTAGTTTGGAATTCAGAATATTGGGTTTCGTTGAGAGAATAACTATAGCTAGATCGGCTCACCAAACTTTGAAACCCTTTAGAATCGGGCGTTTTTTGAAGGGTGTTATAGATGGTTGCTAAATTGTCCCCTTTGAGGTAAGAGATAGTGTCATTAATAACGCTTGAGACTTGATTAAGGTTTTTATTGAAATCAGCGTTGGTAAAAGTGTTTGGTTGGTTTGGACTTTCTGGGCTAGTTCTTCGGGATTGCTCGGCGGCTTCTTTAGCGCTATCAATCATGCTAGTGATGGCGTTAAAGGTGTTGCCAAAAATAGTGCATGCGTTCCCGCTTGCATTAATGCCCCATGGTTTGCCATTGCCTCCGTCTATTCCTGGGCATTGGCTTTGAAGGGTGCTAATAATGGTGCTAGCTTGAGTTAAAAGCTGATCGTAGTCATTTGCAATCGTGAGATTATTGTTTTTATTTTCTAGGGTATTTTGGAGCAATTGAGAAATCGCATTGATTTTGTCGTATTCGCTAGTGGGTAGCGTGCCACTGGCTAAATTAGAGGCTATCACTTGCCACATGGCTACCGCAGAGCTGAGCGCTGAAGACACGGCTTGATTAGCGCTATTAGGGGTCGTTTTCAATCTGCTAGCGCTCTCTTTTAGATTGTCAATCGCTTGAGCGGTGCTTGAATCAGTGTTAGAGGCCGTTTGTTTGAGTTCGTTATAGCGGGTTAAAAGATTGTTCAAATTTTCATAAGCGTTGGAGACTTTTTGGATTTCGCCGGTGTTTTTCACTTGTTGAACCGCTTCGCCGATTTGATAGCCCACGCTCATAAAAACGCCGTCATTTTCAGCGAGGAGCGATGAAACCATAAGAGAAAGTAAAATCGTTTTTTTCATAAAATGTTCCTTAAAGTAATGTTTTATTTGTAAAATTGTATCAAATTGAAACTTTATTTACAATGCGTTTAAATTATGCCATAAATTTATTGAATTTTTAATAAAATTGAGCAAAAATTAAGAAATTTTGCTTTTTTTTGGATTTAAAAAGAGGTTTTTGATGGTGAAAATGTTTTGAGTAAATTTTAGCGCTCAAAGGAGATTGGGGCTAAAAATTTTCAAAGCGTTTTCTAAATCCTCTTTGGTGTCAATGCCCACGCTTTTACTTTGAACGATTTTGACTGCAATCTTTTTTTGGTAATACAAAGCCCTTAATTGCTCTAATTTTTCTAGTTCCTCTAAAACGCAAGGTTTTAAAGCGCACAATTCTTCTAATATTTCTTTATTGTGGAAGCCATAAATACCGATATGCCCTAAAAGGGGGGTTTGGCGTTTCGCACCAGCGTCTCGTAAAAAGGGGATAAGGGAGCGCGAAAAATACAAGGCGTTATTTTGGCTATCTAAAACCACCTTGACTAAATTAGGGCTTTTGGCTTGCTCTTCATCAATGATTTTAGCGCAAGTCGCCATGAAAGGGGCGTTTTTGGTGGCTTCTAATAACGCTAAAATGACTTCTTTTTCTAAAAAAGGCTCATCGCCTTGCAAATTTAAAACCCTTTCATCGTTTTTTAACCCTAAAATTTGCGCCGCTTCCAAACAGCGTTCTGTGCCGCTATTATGGTGTTTGGAGGTTAGCACCGCTTTAATGTGGAATTTTTGGCATGTTTGCATGATGCTTTCATCATCGCAAGCGATTACGCATTCATCTACCAGATTTGCATTTTTAGCGCAACGCACGACCATAGGCAAGCCAAAAATATCTTCTAGCACTTTATTTTCAAAACGACTGGATTTTAATCTAGCAGGAATGATAATCATCTTTAAACCTTTTTAAGCCTTATGAAAATAGGGGATTTTTATGGTATTATACCCATTAAAAGCTTATTCCTTTTATTGTAAGGGTTTAGGCTATTGAACTTTAGGAGTTTTAATGATATTAAGAGCGAGTGTGTTGAGTGCGTTACTTCTTGTAGGCTTAGGGGCAGCCCCTAAACATTCAGTTTCAGCCAATGACAAACGGATGCAGGATAATTTAGTGAGCGTGATTGAAAAACAGACCAATAAAAAGGTGCGTATTTTAGAAATCAAACCTTTAAAATCCAGCCAGGATTTAAAAATGGTCGTTATTGAAGATCCGGACACTAAATACAATATCCCGCTTGTGGTGAGTAAGGATGGCAATTTAATCATAGGGCTTAGCAATATCTTTTTTAGCAATAAAAGCGAAGATGTGCAATTAGTCGCAGAAACCAATCAAAAAGTCCAAGCCCTTAACGCTACCCAGCAAAATAGCGCGAAATTGAACGCTATTTTTAATGAAATACCGGCTGATTATGCGATAGAGTTGCCCTCTACTAACGCTAAAAATAAGGATAAAATCCTTTATATTGTTTCTGATCCCATGTGCCCGCATTGCCAAAAAGAGCTCACTAAACTCAGGGATCACTTGAAAGAAAACACCGTGAGAATGGTTGTGGTGGGGTGGCTTGGAGTCAATTCAGCTAAAAAAGCGGCTTTGATCCAAGAAGAAATGGCGAAAGCTAGGGCTAGGGGAGCGAGCGTGGAAGATAAAATCTCTATCCTTGAAAAGATTTATTCCACCCAATACGATATTAACGCTCAAAAAGAGCCTGAAGATTTACGCACTAAAGTGGAAAATACCACTAAAAAGATTTTTGAATCTGGCATGATTAAGGGTGTACCTTTCTTATACCATTATAAGGCATGATATAAGGTTACTCTCATGAAAAAACCCTACAGAAAAATTTCTGATTATGCGATCGTGGGTGGTTTGAGCGCGTTAGTGATGGTAAGCATTGTGGGGTGTAAGAGCAATGCCGATGACAAACCAAAAGAACAAAGCTCTTTAAGTCAAAGCGTTCAAAAAGGCGCGTTTGTGATTTTAGAAGAGCAAAAGGATAAATCTTATAAGGTTGTTGAAGAATACCCCAGCTCAAGAACCCACATTGTAGTGCGCGATTTGCAAGGCAATGAACGAGTGTTAAGCAATGAAGAGATTCAAAAGCTCATCAAAGAAGAAGAAGCCAAAATTGATAACGGCACGAGCAAGCTTATTCAGCCTAATAATGGAGGTGGGAGTAATGAAGGCTCAGGCTTTGGCTTGGGGAGCGCGATTTTAGGGAGTGCGGCGGGGGCGATTTTAGGGAGTTATATTGGCAATAAGCTTTTCAATAACCCTAATTATCAGCAAAACGCCCAACGGACCTACAAATCCCCACAAGCTTACCAACGCTCTCAAAATTCCTTTTCTAAAAGCGCACCTAGCGCTTCAAGCATGGGAGGAGCGAGTAAGGGACAGAGCGGGTTTTTTGGCTCTAGTAGGCCTACTAGTTCGCCTGCGGTAAGCTCTGGGACAAGGGGCTTTAACTCATAATTTAATCTATTTAAGGCTAAAAAATGCAAGTGATTCCTTTAAAACCTTTAGACAATAAGACCTTAGAAGAAATCGGCTTAGATTGGCACACTAATGACGACATGTCATCTTATATCGCTGATGAAATGGTGGTTGTTTCTCAAAAAGAAGCGGACGCTTATTATGACGCTTGTAATGAACTTTATGACATGTTTGTAGAGACGGCTGAATGGGCCATTCAAAACGATCGCTTTTTTGAATTGGATATTCCTAACGTGCTCATTCCTATGATCAAACAGAGTTTTGAAGAAGAAGTGCATTGGCATATTTACGGGCGTTTTGATTTAGCCGGGGGGCTTGATGGCAAGCCTATTAAATTATTAGAATTTAACGCTGATACCCCCACCATGCTCTATGAAACGGCGGTAATTCAATGGGCGTTACTCAAAGCGAATGGCTATGATGAAAACAAGCAATTCAATAACCTTTATGAAGCGCTTGGCGAGAATTTTAAACGCATGGTAACTTTAGGCGAAGACACGAGCCGTTTTGAGGAAATGTATGAGGGGTGGAAAATCCTTTTTTCAAGCGTTAGGGGGAATATTGAAGAAGAGCGCACCATGCGTTTTTTGCAAGATGTTGCTCAGAGCGTGGGGTTTGAAACGGATTTTTCTTACATTGATGAGGTGGAATTTAATATAGAAGAGGGCGTGTTTAAAAACGGCTTGAATTATGAGTTTTTATTCAAACTGATCCCATGGGAAAATATCGCTATTGATGAGCCAGAATTAGCCCTTTTGATGCAAGGCATGATGGAGAATAAAAACACGATTTTTTTAAACCCGGCTTATACGATCCTTTTCCAATCCAAGCGTTTTTTAAAACTTTTATGGGACAGATACCCCAACCACCCCTTATTGTTAGAAACGAGTTATGAGCCTTTAGCCAATAAAAAGCAAATCAAAAAAGTGGCTTTTGGTAGGGAAGGGGCGAATAGTGAAATTTTTGAAGCTTCCATGCAATCGCTTTTAAAAACGGATGGCGTTTATTCTAACCACAAACCCATTTATCAAGAATTTTACGAGCTCAATTCGCATAACGGGTTGTATTATCAGCCTAATGTGTTTTTTGCTTATGAATCTTGTGCGTTAGGGTTTAGAAAAGGGGGGTTAATTTTGGATAATTTTTCTAAATTCGTGAGCCACAGGTTGCAGTAATGACTGCAATGATGCGTTATTTCCACATCTATGCGACCACTTTTTTCTTCCCTTTGGCGCTTCTTTTTGCGGTTAGCGGGCTTTCATTGCTCTTTGGGGTGCGCCAAGACACTGGCGCTACTATCAAAGAGTGGGTTTTAGAAAAATCCTTAAAAAAAGAAGAACGATTGGATTTTTTGAAAGACTTTCTAAAAGAAAACCATGTCGCTATGCCTAAAAAGATAGAGCCTAGAGAGTATAGGGGAGCGTTGGTTATTGGCACGCCTTTGTATGAAATCAACCTTGAAACTAAAGGCGCTCAAACAAAAATCAAAACCATTGAAAGGGGCTTTTTGGGCGCACTCATCATGCTGCATAAGGCTAAGGCGGGCGTTGTGTTTAAGGCGCTTTCGGGGATTTTTTGCGTGTTTTTATTGTTGTTTTATTTGAGCGCATTTTTAATGGTGGCTTTTAAGGACACTAAACGCATGTTTGTAAGCGTTTTGATAGGGAGTGTGGTGTTCTTTGGAGCGATCTATTGGTCTTTGTAGGATTAAAATATCAGCTCTGTTTTGGATATTGGTCATGAAATCTAAAAAATACCTTTTGGGCGTTTTGACAACCAAAATAAAAAAGCTTGCGTAAGCGATAATTTCTCATAACGCGTTCTTAGGGGGTTAGGGGGATTTTAAAAAAGGGGGTTGTAGGGGAATGATTTCAAAATACCCCTTATCCTTTTATGAGTTTTAAAAACCCTATTTTTTAAAAAATTAAAGAATAACTAAACCCACAAACCCCTAAAACTCTATCTTTAAACTAAAAGCGTTTTTATCTGTCTCATCTGACAACATTTTTTAAAAGAACGCTTGAAATTTAACTATTTTTCGTTATTTTTATCAAGTCTTTTTATAGCGTGCGCATACCGCTCTATTATTGTGTGATTCGTGTTTGTAGCGTGCTTATAATAACAACCACGCAAAAGCCATAAATTGAAGCCATTGGAAAAACACAACCAAACGCATATCTATCCATAGCGCAAAAACACGCTAAAACATTTTTGTAGGACTTTTAAACCTAAAACCCACTTCAAGCTAACCTAACAAAAATTTACACCATAAAAATACACTACAAACACAACCAAACAACCGCAAAAAACATTCAAAAAGTTTTCTTTTTGAAAATAGACAAATCCCCAAAAACACTAAAGATTAAAAATTAATAGGGTGGGTTTCTGCTTTAGCTCTTAAAACAGAGCCAAATCTTTGAAAAGTTTTGAGTCAAACACGATGATAATTTAGGGGGTTGGTTAAATTTTCAATACCCCCTAAGTTTAGTGAGGTTTTCGCATGCTTGTTTCATGCCTAGCTTACAGCCCTTGTCATAAATCATTATGGCGTTTTCTTTATCTTTCATGTTGTAATACATGCCCGCTAGAGCGAAGCAACCCACTTCATCGCCCATATCGCAACCTCTTTCATAATTATCAAGGGCTTTCCTCAAGTCTTTTGGAACAGCGTCCCCTTGGGAATACATAAAGCCCATCCTAGAGCAACTCACCGCGCTCCCCATATCGCATGCTTGTTTGAAAAAATTAAAAGCCTTTTGGGGATCTTTTTTGACATACCTGCCTAGCATATACATAGAGCCTAAACTCGCGCAACCACCAGAATTGTTTAACCCGCAAGCTTTTTGCAAATAATCAAACGCCACTTCAAAATCTTCATCAAGCCCTGCATCGCCATTTTCAAACAAACTCCCTAACGCACGACAAGCCTGCCCATCATCTAATCGGCACGCTTTCAAATAATAGATGACGGCTTTATGGTTGCTTTGTTTGACTTCTAAAAAGCCTTTTTCATAAGCCACGCCCAAAACATAACACCCCTTAGCCATATCAAAATTACAGCTTTTTTGATAGTAGGTAACCGCTTGAGCGGCATTGCCTTTGATTTTTCGATCATAAATAATGCCTAAATTGTAGCAACTCTCAGGGTGTTTTAAAACGCACACCTTAGCATAAGCGTCAATGGCCTCTTGATAATTTTGAGTCGTGCCTAATCCCTCATCATAAAGCCCCCCTAAACCAAAACACCCTTCCCTATCATCAGCCTGGCATGCGCTTTGGTAGTATTCTAGGGCTTTTTTATAATCTATTCTAGTGCCTTGCCCGTTTTCATAAATGATTCCTAATTGCGTGCAACCTTCACTCACCCCATCGTTGCATGCTTTTTTAAAATAAGATGCAGCTTTAGAATAATTCCCGCTTTTATAGGCTTTTTCAGCAACCCCTAAAAAGCTATTGTCTTGTTTCCCCCATAAATAGGCATTCAAGCACCAAAAAAATAACCCACAAACTAATATTTTTAAAATTTTGACACTCATTCTTACCTTCTTTTAAATTCTGATTTTTAGAACCTTTCCTCAATCAAAACAGAAAATGCAACGCTCCATTTTAGCATAAATCAAGCGCTTTGATTAAGGCTTAGGAGAATCCTTACGCTCTTCTTTATGCTCTAAAGAGATGATGTAAAGGTAAATCGCTTGGATTTCTTCTAAATTGAGATTGTATTTAGGCATCATGCCTTTGCCTAAACTCAGAGCGTCTTTAAAGGTTTTAAAATCTAAATGGTTGATTTTAGGGGCGTAGAGGATTTTTTTCTCGCCTTTTTCATAATAAAAGGTGATTTCTTGTTTTTCGCCTTTAATGCCATGGCATTTCGCGCACGCAACACCCCTAGGGTTTTTATAAAGAGCCATCCCGTATTCTAAATCAGAGATGAAATCCGCTTCTTTAGCGTTCAAACTTAACCACCACCCAAACAAAACTAGCGCGATAAACAAACGCATTAAAACAACTGCGCCTTTTCTAAAATCTCTTTGGCCCCGCTTTGCAAAAATTCTTCTAAAAGCTCTTGAACTAAATCAAACGCTTTAGTTTTATCCCCTTGCTTTTCTTTAGTGATGACTTCTTTCCCGTTAGGCAAGCCTAAAACCGCCCGGATTTTAACCCTATCGCCCATTAAACTCGCATGCACGCCTATAGGGATCTGACACCCCCCATTAAGCCCCTTGATAAACTCCCTTTCTAAATGGCAACAAAACGCGCTTTCTTCATCGTTGAGTTTTTGAAGCGTAATAAAATGCTTGTGGTTTTTGAGCATTTCTACCCCTAAAGCCCCCTGACCCATGCTAGGAATCATTTCTTCCACGCTAAAAGCCTTGCGGTATTTTGCTCCTTGAATTTCTAGGCGGCATAACCCGGCTTCAGCTAAAATGATAGCGTCAAATTCTCCGCCTTCAAGCTTTTTCAAACGGGTTTGGACATTCCCCCTTAAGCTTTCTGTGTCCAAATCCTGGCGTTTCAGTTTGAGCTGCATGGAGCGCCTTAAAGAAGTCGTGCCAACCTTTGCCCCTTTAGGCAAACTCATCAAATCAGGGAATTTCACGCTTAAAAAAGTGTCTCTCACATCAGCCCTTTTGGTGATGCATGCCAAGTCTAACCCCTTTTCAAACACGACCGGCACATCTTTTAAAGAATGCACTGCCAAATCAATTTCGCCTTTTAAAAGCAATTCTTCTAATTCCTTAGTGAATAGCCCCTTACCGCCAATCTTATTTAAAGGGGTGTCTAAGATTTTATCGCCCTTAGTCTTAACGATTTGAATCTCGCTTTCTATAAGGCATTCTTTTTTCAAGCGTTCTTTAATGTGATTCGCTTGCCATAAGGCTAATTCGCTCCCCCTAGAGCCAATCACTAAATTTCCCACTCACTCCCCCTTATTCGCTTTCTAACATTTCTAAAATTTTTTCTTCTAATTCTGTGTCTTTAAGCGTTTGTTTTTCTAAATTAGCGCGTTTGATGCATTCAAATTCTTTACTCTCTAAAGTTTGCTTCCCAACAATGAGTGCCAATCGTTCCCCAATCAATTCAAAATCCCTCATTTTCGCCCCAAAACGAGCGTCTCTGTCATCTAACAGTGCATCAACGCCCTTTTGACGCAGCCTTTCATACACTTCAAAAGCGAGTTTTTTTTGCGCTTCATCTTTTAAATTAGAAACCACGATCACCACATCAAAAGGAGCGGTATTTTTCGTCCATACACAGCCTAGATTATCGCTTTTTTGCTCTAAAATCGCGCTGAGCAATCGGCTAATGCCTATCCCATAGCACCCCATTTCAAAAAATCGCTCCTTACCATTCTTATCCAAGAAACTAGCCTTCAAGCTTTTAGCATAGCCTTGCCCGAGTTTGAAAATATGCCCCACTTCCAAACTCTTATGGTATTTCAATTCTCCTTGACAATTAGGGCAATGATCGCTTTCTTTAACCTGGACAATATCCGCATAAACAAGATTTTCAAACCCTTTTAAATCCACACCCACCGCATGAAAATCCTTTTCATTAGCCCCAACGATCAAGCAATCGCCCTCTTTTAAATCTTCATCAAAAATAATGTAAGAAACATGCTTTTTCAAGCCATAAGGCCCTATAAAACCCGCTATTAACCCCGCATTATCCAAATCTTTTTGACTCGCTTCTCTCAATTCTAAGGCGTTCGCCCCTATAATGTTCAAGGCGTTTAGGGCTTTAACTTCCTCTAAATTGTCATCACCCCTGACAAAAAAGCACGCTAGGGTTTCTTTATCTTTATGGATCACTTTTTTAACAACCGCTTTTAAAACAAAATAAGGCTCTGTTTTAAAAAACTCCGCCACGCTTTGCGCACTAGTGGTATTAGGGGTAGGGAATTTCGCTAATTGCGCTTTTGGGACATTTAAAGGCTCAGGCCTTTTAGAGCGTTTAGCGATTTCAATATTGGCGGCATAATCGCAATTTTTACACACTACGATCGTGTCTTCCCCGCATTCGGTTAAAACGACAAATTCCTTGCTTTTACTCCCCCCAATCGCCCCGCTATCCGCTTCCACAACGCGAAAATCCAAACCCAAATCGCTTAAAATCTCTTTATAGGTGCTTTGCATGTTTAAAAATTCCTTATCCAAGCTCTCAGCGTCTTCATGAAAGCTATAACCATCTTTCATGATAAATTCCCTCGCTCTCACTAACCCGAATCGTGGGCGGATTTCATCACGGAATTTCGTGTGGATTTGATAGAGATGGACGGGTAATTGCTTGTAGCTTTTAATGAAATTAGCGGCAATTTCGGTGATATTTTCTTCTAAAGTGGGGCTTAAAACAAAATCATTGTCTTTTCGGTCTTTAAAAACCAATAATTCCTTGCCGTATTTATCCAAACGGCCTGATTTTTCCCACAAACTCGCCAAAACGACAAAACTCATTAAAATATTTTGCGCCCCATGCTCTTGCATGCGTTTGTGCGTGGCGTTTTCTATCTTGTCTAGCACTTTTTTAGCTAAGGGCAAGAAATTATAAATCCCGCTGCCTACTTGATAAATGTATCCTGCTTGAGCTAAGTGTTTATGGCTTTTTAACACGGCATCTTTAGGGGGTTCTTTGAGGGTGGGGGCAAAGAGTTTTGAAAATAGCATGCATTATTCCTCGTAATATTCGCATTTATAGAGATTCAAATTCTGAGCATGGTTAGCGTTAGATTTGTCCAAATTAAACAGGTTTTTAATCGCGCCCACAAGCACATCGGATTCTTCTTTTTGAGCGTTCTTTTTTAAGGCAATGGTGGGGTGGTGTAAAAAGGTATTGAAAGCGTTGTGCAAGATCTTTTCAATGTTGCTTTCGCATTCTTTAGGCACATAGCGTTTTTTAAGCGCTTTTTGCAATTCCTTTTGGGCTGAAATCCTAGCCAATTCCCTTAAATCCTTAATCACAGGCTCTACTTCTAAGCTTTGGATCCATTGGTAAAACTCCATTGTGGCAAGCCCTACAATCTCATAAGCTTTCGTTCTGCTTTCTTGCCTGTTTTCCACATTTTCTTTAACCATAGGCTCTAAATCATCCACGCTGTATAAGAAAATATTATCCAATACCGGCTTTTCAATATTCCGTGGCACGGCCAAATCAAACCAAAAACGCCTGAAAATCGTTTCTTTTAACATACAATTTTGCACGATAAAATGCGGCGAAGAAGTGGCACAAAAAAGCAGTTGGCATTCATTGATATAAGCGTTTAAATTTTCTATATTTTGAAAGCTCACTTTTTTAGGCTCTTCTAATTCTTTGATGAAATCTTCAAATTTAGCCGCATTACGCCCTAAGATAAGCGTTTCAAATTGCTTGTTTAAAAGGTGCTTGATGACTAATTGAGACATCTCGCCAAGCCCTATCACAAGGGCTTTTTTATCCTTAATCCTTTCTTTTTCAAAAATATTAAGCGCTTCTTTGACCGCCACTGAAGAGATGGAAACCCCTTGCTTGGAAATGCCGGTTAAATTGCGCACTTTAGCGGCGCATTTGAAAGCAAAATGGAGCAATCGGGTTAAATCTTTGGAGCAAAATTTCTCTTCAAAAGCGAATTTATAGGCGTTTTTCATCTGCCCCGTGATTTGAGTTTCCCCCACCACTAGGCTATCCAAACTGCTGCACACGCTAAAGACATGATGGACTGCGCTTTCATCAACGCTCATTAGAGCGCATTTTTCTAAATCAGACACGCTCATTTTTTTATTTTGAGCCAAAATTTTTAATAACGCGCTTTTTTGCTCGTTAGCGTGAGCGCCATGCTTTAGGCTCGCATAGATTTCAAAGCGATTGCATGTGGATAACACCATGCACTCTTTGATGTTAGGGCAATGGTTTTTAATGGTTTGTAAAAATTCTTTAAGCGTTGCGCTCGAATTGATAGCGAGTTTTTCTCGCATTTCTAAGCTCATGCTCTTATGCGTAAAGGCTAGGGTGAAATATTTTGACAAATGAGTTTCTAACTCCATTAAAAAGTCCTATAGATGACATCTTGTGCTAGTTTTTCTAAAATCAAATTGTTTTCCCCTTTAATGGCTTCAAGGGCCTTTTTAGAATAAACTTGAGCGGTTTTAAGGGTTTCTTCTATGATACCATATTGCTTGAATTTTTCCTTAGTCCATTCTATGATTTCATGACTATCTTGTTTAAAATAAGAAATTAAAAGCCCTTGTTCATGCTGATTTAATTTTTCATATAAAAGCAAGTAGGGTAAAGTGGTCTTGCCCTCTTTAAAATCGCTAAAATTGGGCTTACCTAAAGTTTTGGCGTCTTGAGTGATGTCTAATAAATCATCAATGATTTGAAACGCCATGCCAAAATTTAATCCAAAATCCGCATATATCTTTGCGTCTTTATTTAAAAGAATCGCCATGCTTTTTAGGCTCGCTTCTATGAAATGAGCGGTCTTGTCTTCTAAAATACGCCAGTATTTTTGTTTGTCGCTATTGAAACATCCCCCCACAAACACATCTTCAATCTCGCCCCTAGAGAGCCTTAAAACCGCATTAGAGAGGGCTTGAGCGATTAATTCACCCATTTTAGAGAGTTCAAAAAAGGCTTTAGAATAAAACACATCTCCAAGCATCACGGCGTTAAAATTACCAAAAAGAGCGTTAATGCTGGGGAGCTTTCGGCGCATGGTCGCCTTGTCAATCACATCATCATGCAATAAAGAAGCGGTCTGTATCATTTCTACAATCGCGCACAAATTGAATGCTTTATCCAATAAAATAGCGTCCGTTTTTTCATTTAATAAAGCGAGCATGAGTTTGGAGCGCAGCATTTTTGAAGGGCCAATCTTAGAAAACAATTCATCTATAAAGGCACTTTCTATTTCTTTGATCCAAGAAGCGATCTTATTTTGAATGGCTTTGAGTTGTTTTTCTTGCATGCAAATTCCTTAAGGCTCTTTAGGAGAAAAAACAAGGGGTATAAGGGCTAAAAGCCTTAAAGTGGCTTTATCTTCTTTAAAGTCTTTAAACACAAGCGACAGAGTGCTGTTAGAAGAAAATTTTTCTTCAAAAACTTTGAGGTTATAGGTGTTTCTCGCATGATCGGTGTATAAAATAAACTGGTAAGGGAAATGGTTAAAACGCATGTTGATGACTAAACCTTTATTTGCATATAGCGTCCAATAGAGCGTGATTTCTTTGGTTTGTTCGTTTGAAGTGTCTTTGATAACCGCTTTAAACACTTCATCTTTTTTTAATTCTAGCGTTTTATCTATCCCATAATCAAGCCCAAACGCCTTTAAAAAAAAGAGAAATATCAAGCCATAGCGGATAAGCTCATTCATTCCCACTGAGAATATTCGCCATGGATTGGATCACAATGTCTGTTTTTCTGCTCTCTATTTTTTGTTGCAACTCTTCATCAATTCTTAAAGCTTTAGCGAAAGATTCAAACTTTTCTTCTAAGTCTTCTTTTTCTATGAAAGTTTCCAAGAGAGCCAAAAGCTCTAAAAGCCTTTCTAGCTCTTTTTTAGAAAGCTTTTTACTCGCATGAAAAATAATGTCATTCCACTTGTCTAAGGGGTTTCCCTCAAAAATTTCAAGCTCGCTGTAATCTCTCATGCTGGCTTCTTTTGGGGAGTTTAAGCCAAATGGGCTTGCAACATCCAAATGGATTTTTGCAACTTGGCTAATTGATCGTCCGCATAAGTTACGGTGACTTTATCGCCTTCTTTTTCAGCGGTGTTAGAGAGCTCTTTAAATTCTTTCTCTAGGTGTTTGTAGTCCTCTAGAATTTCTTTAAAAATGTCTTTAGAGTGGAAGCTCGTTTTAGTTTCTTCTTTAACACGAGTGAGTTTGAGTGCTTCGGTTAAAGTGACTAAGGGGTGGTGTCCTAATTGAACAATCCTTTCAGCGAGATCATCAAACATGTCCGCAAACTCTTCATAAATTTCTTCAGTGGCTTTATGCACATTGAAAAAATCCGTGCCTTTCACATTCCAATGGAAGTTATGCACTTTCATAAACAACACGATCGCATCCGCTTGCAAATGTTTTAAAATTTCAAATGTTTTCATCAAAAATCCTTTTTTTAAAATTGTTTTAGGCTTTTATTTTCATAAAAACCTTGACCGCCATTCTATACCAAAAGAGTTAATGAAAAATTTTTTTGATCTTATTTTTGTTAAATATTGATAAACCCTATTCAATTTAATATTATTTAATCTTTTTAAAATTTTGTTTTATAGTAAAACTCATTTTTTAAGGGGGATGGTTATCAAAGTTAAGAAGCGTTAAGAATCTTAATTTCAAAGGTTTTTTCTTGATTTTCTAATAGCGCAATGCTCCCTTCATGGGCTTTAACCACTTGTAAAGACAGGGCTAACCCTAAGCCATTACCCTTCAATTTAGTGGTTTCAAAAGGCTCAAATAAAGCGCTTTTGTTTTCCACTTCCTTGCCATTATCAATAATGGTGAAGACAATAAATTCGTTTTGAATGAACGCTTCAATCTTCACTTGACCCTGTTCGCTCTCTTCTAAGGCTTCAATCGCATCAATGGCGTTATACAAGAAATTTTGTAGCACAATCCCCATTAAATCAAAGTCAAAAAACCCTTCTTCATCGCTAAAATTAAAAAGGAAATCAATGTCTTTAGAGTAAGTGTAGCAATTTAGGGCTTCTTTGAGATCGCTCTCTAGCGTTTTTAAACTTTGCTTGGTGCGGTTGGCTTGAATGCCTTTAGAAAAAAGCAAGGTGGCTTTAATGATTCTTTCCACGCGCCATAAAGCTTTTTGCAATTCTATAACAATGGGCTTAGTCTTTTCGTTCGCATGCTTTAATAACACCGAAGCTAAAAGAGAGATAGAGCCTACAGGGTTTCTGATCTCATGGGCTAAATGCGCTGAGATTTTCCCCATAGAAGCGAGCCGCTCTTGGCGTTTTTGAGTGCTAATATCGGTTGCGGTGATGATTTGCTTGCCTTGAATGCTGTTTTGCTGGACTAAATAGCTTTTATTTTCATGTTCAATTTCAGTGTTAAAATTTTCTAATTTAGCCTTATTGAACACCTCATGGCTTTGATTGGCTAAAGAATTTTTATAAAAAAAGCTCCCGTTTTCATTCACCACCCAAATGGCTTGCGGTAAAATCTCTATGACCCATTCATAAAGGGCTTTATAATCCTTAAATTCCTTTTCTACCTTGTAGCTTTGTAAAATAAATTGGTTTAAAAGCCCTAGCAATTCTTGCATGTCTTTTTTGTTGGAAAAATTTTCTAATAAATCTTCGCTCTCTTTAGATTTAAAATTTTCTAATGAAATCACATTATCCTCTTTTTTTGACAACCCCTTGAAAGAAGAAGCCTTATCAGAGTGTTTCAAATGGGAACGCTTTAAATAAGGGCGTTTTAAACGCTTGGATTTTTTCATGGTTTTTGTTTTTCTTGCTCTTTTAAGAAATTAAACAGCATTTCGCTATAGCCAAAATTCCCGCTCAATTCTTTAGAAAGGGTGTCCTTATACATGGAAGTGTAAATCTCATCGCCTGGGGCTTTAGGATACAAAGGGTTATCCATTTTCATAGCGCTATCTAGCATGAATTTTAAAAGCAATGCTTCAAAAGAATCGGTTTGTTCTTTGAGGAGCTTGTCGTTTTTATTTTGAGCTAGCGTTTTTAATTTCTCTTCGCTCGCTAATTTAGAAACATTGTATTGCTCTAACATGGCTTTATTGTTGTTTATCATAGTATCTCCATTTCAGCGCTAATCGCGCCGCTTTTTTTTAGGGCTTGCAAGATTGAAACCATCCCCTTAGCGCTCACGCCAATTTTTTGTAAGGCTTTTACCACCCCGGCAATGGTGATATTTTTCCCGTTAGAACTCAGCGTGTTATGAGCGGTGTCTAAGGACATGTTATTGTCTAAATCCTGCGTGTTTTTAGAATCACTTAAAGGCTCTTTAGTGATTTTAAGCGTGATGTCTTGGCTTGTAACCACTATCGGGTGCACCATTATATCCACTCCTGAAACGATTGTGCCTGATTTTTCATCTACAATGATCTTATTTTTCGTGCTGTAATTGATAGGGATTTCTTGCACTAAGGCTAAAAACTCCACCATAGAAAAACGCTCTGGGCGAGTGATTTGAATGGTTTTTGGATCTAGCGCTATGGCTACTTTATTGCCAAATACCTTATTTAAAGTGTTTTGCACTTGGATAGCGTTTTTAAAATTGGGATTTTTTAGGCTTAAAACCATAGCGTTTTTATGGAACAAATCATACGAAACCTCCCTTTCAATAGTCGCTCCATTGATGATATTGGCTGAGAGCAAGTTATTAGAATTACCCGAAGTGATAGCCCCTTGAGCGAGGGCGTAAATATTCCCATCTACCGCATTTAAAGGGGTCATCACCAAAGTCCCTCCTTGAATGGATTTTGCATCCCCAATAGAAGAAATTTGAACATCAATTTTATCGCCCTGTCTTGCAAAGGGGGGCAAGGAGGCTGTAATCATCACTGCAGCGACATTTTTAGATTTAATATCATCTGCAGAGATTTTGACATTCACGCTCTCTAGCATGTTAGAAATGGATTGCATGGTGAATTTTGAGCCGGATTTATCGCCTGTGCCATTTAGGCCAATCACAAGCCCATAACCAATCAGCTGGTTATCCCTTACGCCCACCACGCTCGCTATATCGCCTATTTTTTCGGCGAAAAGCTTGTGAAAGGCTAATACAAAAATAAGCCACAAAAACACCCGTTTCAATCAAACCCTTTCTTATTCCTTAAATTCTAATTATTTTAGCATAAGCCTTTTATAAAAACTTTAAACCTAATTGAGCGTATTTTTATGCTATACTCAAAAATCTTATAAACTTTAAATCAAAGATTTTAATTTTAGCCTTTTATTAGCTTTTTATAAAGTTTCAAATTAAATTGAGGTATGAATCTCCCATGGAATTTAACCAACCACCACTCCCTACAGAAATTGATGATGACGCTTACCATAAGCCGAGTTTTAATGATTTGGGCTTAAAAGAATCGGTTTTAAAATCCGTTTATGAAGCCGGTTTCACTTCCCCAAGCCCCATTCAAGAAAAGGCCATTCCGGCTGTTTTGCAAGGCCGAGATGTCATCGCGCAAGCCCAAACAGGCACAGGAAAAACCGCCGCTTTCGCTTTGCCCATTATCAACAACCTTAAAAACAACCACACCATAGAGGCCTTAGTGATCACGCCCACCAGAGAATTAGCCATGCAAATTAGCGATGAGATTTTCAAATTGGGCAAACACACCAGGACTAAAACCGTGTGCGTGTATGGAGGCCAGAGCGTTAAAAAGCAATGCGAATTTATTAAGAAAAACCCCCAAGTGATGATCGCTACACCAGGAAGGCTATTGGATCATTTAAAAAACGAACGCATCCATAAATTTGTGCCTAAAGTGGTCGTTTTAGATGAAAGCGATGAAATGCTGGATATGGGGTTTTTAGACGATATTGAAGAGATTTTTGACTACCTCCCTAGCGAAGCGCAGATTTTGCTTTTTTCAGCCACGATGCCAGAGCCGATTAAAAGACTAGCGGATAAGATTTTAGAAAACCCTATTAAAATCCATATCGCCCCCTCTAATATCACTAACACTGACATCACCCAACGCTTTTATGTGATCAATGAGCATGAGAGGGCTGAAGCGATCATGCGCCTTTTAGACACCCAAGCGCCCAAAAAGAGCATTGTTTTCACGCGCACCAAAAAAGAAGCCGATGAATTGCACCAATTCCTTGCTTCTAAAAATTACAAAAGCACCGCCTTGCATGGGGATATGGATCAAAGGGATCGGCGCTCTTCTATCATGGCGTTTAAAAAAAATGACGCTGATGTGTTGGTGGCTACAGATGTGGCGAGCCGTGGGCTAGACATTAGCGGTGTAAGCCATGTGTTTAATTACCACTTGCCCCTAAATACCGAAAGCTATATCCATCGCATCGGGAGAACCGGGCGAGCGGGCAAAAAAGGCATGGCGATCACTTTAGTAACCCCCTTAGAATACAAAGAGCTTTTACGCATGCAAAAAGAAATTGATTCAGAGATTGAACTTTTTGAAATCCCCACCATTAACGAAAATCAGATCATCAAAACCTTGCATGACGCTAAAGTGTCTGAAGGAATCATCAGCCTTTATGAACAGCTTACCGAAATTTTTGAGCCGTCTCAATTGGTTTTAAAACTTTTGAGTTTGCAGTTTGAAACCAGCAAAATCGGCTTGAACCAGCAAGAAATTGATGCGATTCAAAACCCTAAAGAGAAAACGCCAAAACTCTCTAACAAAAAAACGCACCCGCATGAGCCAGTGCGTTCTTTCAAAAAGAGCCATTACAGAGAAAAAGGCTCTAAAACGAACCACCATTCTAAAAAACCCAAACGCCGTTAAAATATTTAAAAAGGAAATTCATGCCCATTGATTTGAACGAACATTTAAAAAAGAAAAATTCTCAAAGAGAAACCCCCACGCCTAATACGCCTAATAATGGGGGGCGTTTCATCCCGCCGTCTAACTCTTTTAATTCTAAAAAACTATCGGTTTTAATTGTCATTGTCCTTTTAGGCGTTATCGCTTTTTTGGCTAAGCCTTTTGAAGTGATTAGCTCAGGAGAAATTGGCATTAAAATCACCGCCGGGAAATACGAACCCACCCCCTTACAGCCAGGGATCCACTTTTTTGTGCCTATCATTCAAGACATCCTCATTGTGGATACAAGGATCAGAAATATCAATTTTTCACGCACTGAAGACATGGGCGTGGCGGGTAAAAACCAAGGGATTTTTAGAAACGACGCTATTAATGTGATGGATAGTAGGGGTTTGACCGTTTCTATTGAACTCACCGTGCAATACCGCCTAAACCCTCAAACCACCCCCCAAACGATCGCTACTTATGGCTTATCTTGGGAGCAAAAAATCATCAACCCTGTGGTGCGCGATGTGGTGCGCTCTGTCGTGGGGCGCTACCCGGCTGAAGATTTACCCATTAAACGCAATGAAATCGCCGCTTTGATCAATAGCGGTATCAATAAAGAAGTTTCTAAGCTCCCCAACACCCCTGTGGAATTAAGCTCTATCCAGTTGCGAGAGATCGTCTTGCCCGCTAAGATTAAAGAGCAAATTGAAAAAGTCCAAATCGCGCGCCAAGAATCAGAAAGGGTGAAATACGAGGTGGAGCGCTCCAAGCAAGAAGCTCAAAAGCAAGCCGCTCTGGCTAAAGGGGAAGCGGACGCTAACAGGATTAAGGCTCAGGGCGTGGCGGATGCGATCGTGATTGAAGCTAAGGCGAAATCTCAAGCTAATTTAAGCATTTCGCAAAGCTTGAGCGACAAGCTTTTAAGACTGCGCCAAATTGAAGTTCAAGGCCAGTTTAATGAAGCGTTAAAAACGAACAATAACGCTCAAATCATGCTCACTCCAGGTGGGGCTGTGCCTAATATTTGGATTGACACTAAAAGTAAGGTTAAATCTAGTATTGCCGAGACTAAAGAGCCTTAAAAACGCATGGCGTCTCTTGCCTTTATCCAAGTTTTTTTGGAGTCTTTTAAGGGCTTTTTAAGTCAAGCGACTTTAATTAGCGTTTTAATAGCGAGCGTTTTAATCCTTTTTTGCACGATTTTGCTCCTTTTGGCTTTGCTTTTAAGGAACCGCTTGGCCAGATACATAGCGGTAGCGGCTTTTTTGGGCGCGTTTTTAAGCATGCCTTTTGTTTTGAAGGTTTTACTCACTCAAACGATTTACCCCATAGAAACACGCATCTTGCACGCTAACCCTTTAAGTTATAGCAACGCTTTTTCTTTGCAAGTGGGAGTCAAAAACAATTCCAAATTTACTTTAAACAAATGCGTTTTACGCCTAGAAGTGCTTAAAAACCCTCACAATTTTGTAGAAGAGCATGCGTTTAAATGGTTTGTCAAAAAAAGCTATGAAAAAACATTTAAAGAAAGGATTTTGCCTGAAGAATCCAAGGTTTTTTCATTCTTTATTGACAACTACCCTTATTCAAAAACAGCCCCCTATCAAGTTTCTTTGTTTTGTTTGTAGAAAGCTAAAAGATAACGCCCGAGATAACATTCATTATAAAAGCGGTTAAAAACGCTAAAAAACATAAATTTTTAAAACAAAGCGTTTTTAAAGCCTGGATTCTAACAAACGCTTCGTATAAGCGTGTTTTGGGTTTTCAAACACCTCTTCAATAGCGCCTGTTTCTACGACTTTCCCCTCGCTTATCACTAACACCTTATCGCAAAACGCTTTGATTACATCTAAATCATGGCTGATAAACAAATAGCTCAAATCCTGCTTTTCTTGTAAATCCAACAACAATTCCAACACGCTTTTTTGAATGCTTTTATCTAAAGCAGAAGTGGGCTCATCTAAAAGAATGATTTTAGGTTTTAAGGCAATCGCTCTAGCGATCGCCACTCTTTGGCGCTCCCCACCGCTGAGTTCATAAGCGTAAAAGTTAAGCAATTCAGGGTTTAAACACACTTCTTCTAAACAAAGTTTTGCGAGATGGTGCCATTCTTTTTTGGAAGCTTTGGGGTAAGCAAAGCGCAAAGCCTCTGTTAAAATGCTTTGAATGCTTAAGCGAGGGTTTAGTGATGCGTAAGGGTCTTGAAACACCATTTGCAAAATCTTGCGGTAGGGTTTGAACGCCTTAGAATTTAAAAGCCCCACGCTTTGGCCTAAAATCTTTTCTTCCCCGCTATTTAACGCAAGTTTTAAAAGCCCCAACGCTAAAGAGCTTTTCCCGCTCCCGCTTCTGCCAATGATGCCGATATTTTCTTTGGCTTTGAGGGAAAAATTGACTGATGCGATAAGGGGCTTTTTTAAAGAAGGCCTAAAAAAGCGTTTTTGCAAGTAATAAACGCTAAAATCTTTCACCTCTAAAAGCGTTTCATCTAGCGCTTTTAAATTTTTAGCGGGCAAGTTTGAAGCTTGAATCAAGAGTTTTGAATATTCGTGCTTGGGGTCATTAAAAAGCTCTTTAGTGGCATTGGTTTCTACTATCTCGCCTTTTTTTAGCACATAAACCCTATCAGCCAAGCGTTTGACCGCTTTCAAATCATGGCTAATGAATAAAAGGGCGATGTTTTTTTCCACGCTCAATTGCTTGAGCAAGTCTAAAATCTGGTTTTGGATTTGCGCATCTAATGCGGTGGTAGGCTCATCGCAAATGAGCAGTTTGGGTGCATTAATGATGCCCATAGCGATACACACCCTTTGGCACTGCCCTCCGCTCAATTCATAAGGGTAACGATTCAAAAATTTTTCATCTAATTGGACTTGTTGCATGGCGTTTAAAACCTTTTCTTTAAGGAGCGTTTTAGAAGCGTTTTTATGGTGTAAAAAATAGGCTTCACTCATTTGCTTGCCGATTTTATGCAAGGGGTTTAGACTGGATAGGGGGTCTTGAGCGATGTAAGCGATCGCATTACCCCTTAAATGCTGCATAAATTCTTCGCTTTCTTTTAAAAGGTTGGTTGTTTCAAACAGCACCTCCCCATTATGGGGCTTGAATCTAGGGTTTAAACGCATGATGATGTTAGCGATAGAGCTTTTCCCGCTCCCGCTCTCGCCCACGATCGCCACCCTTTCGCTAGGATTTAACGAAATATTGATGTTTTGGAGCGAAAAATGCGCGTTTAAAACGCAGTTCAAGTTTTT
Organism: Helicobacter sp. 219-2; assembly: GCF_030053225.1. Classification (NCBI taxonomy): domain Bacteria; kingdom Pseudomonadati; phylum Campylobacterota; class Epsilonproteobacteria; order Campylobacterales; family Helicobacteraceae; genus Helicobacter; species Helicobacter sp. 219-2. The sequence continues at coordinate 603,040 of NZ_JASGBS010000001.1, forward strand.
GATTTCTAGCATGCAACCCCCTTATTTGAGCATGTTAGCGTTGAAAGCATCGCGCACCCCTTCGCCAATGAACACCAAAACAGAAAGCAACAAGCTAATGGCCACAAATGCAACGATGGCTAAATGGGGCGTGGTGAGATTATCTTTGCCTTGATTGACTAATTCTCCCAAACTCGCGCTCCCTATAGGCATGCCAAAACCCAAGAAATCCAAAGACACTAAAGTAGAAATACTAGCCGCCATTAAAAACGGCACATAAGTGATCGTCGCTACTAAAGCGTTGGGTAAAACATGGTAGAAAATGATTTTTAAATCATTCACCCCAAGCGCTCTAGCGGCTTTGGTGTAGTCCATGTTTCTTGCTTTTAAAAACTCCGTGCGCACGACTTGAGAAAGCCCCATCCAGCTAAAGAGCAAGACTAGAAATAAAATGATCCAGAAATTAGAATTAAACGCGCTAGAAATCACAATGAGTAAAAAAAGCATAGGGATCGCGCTCCAAATCTCGCTCAACCTTTGCCCCACTAAGTCTATTAACCCTCCATAATACCCTTGAAACGCTCCCAAACTCACGCCAATAAGAACGCTAAAAAGGGTGAGTAAAATCCCAAACACTAACGAAACACGATAGCCATAAACCAGTCTGGCTAACACATCTCTGGCTTGATCGTCTGTGCCTAAAAAGTGTTTGAAGCTTGGGGGGGTGGGGGCAGGCGAGTCTAAATCCATAATGATCGTATCGTAGCTATAGGGGATGAGCGCATGGATGATGAAAGCGTCTTTTAAAAGCGTGTTTTTCACATAAGGATCGTTATAATCTGTGGGGGTGAAAAAATCGCCTCCAAACTCCACTTCCGCATAGTTTTTGAATATGGGGAAATACGCTTTATTATCTTTATAGATGAATAAGGGGCGATCATTGACCCATAAGGGGGCTAAAAGAGAAAGCGCTAATAAAGCGATAAAAAGATAGAGCGAAAACACCGCCCGCTTATTCTTTTTAAAACTAAGAATGCGCATTTTAAACAAACTGCTCACGCTCAAACTCCCTTGATGAAAAACAATTCCTAAGATTATAATTAATTATGGGTAATACTAGCAAGAAAATGGGTTTGATCCATAAAGAAAGATGATAAGCGTAATAATTAATGGTGGAGTGTAGGGGGTTCGAACCCCTGACCTCAACGCTGCCAGCGTTGCGCTCTCCCAACTGAGCTAACACCCCACTAAAATTAAGCGAGCATTATAACATTTTGCTTAAAAGATGTCAATTTGATGCTTTTTTGAAACGCTTAATAGCAAATTAAGAATGATTATCTTAAAATTAGGAAGTTTCTTTTATGGATTAAGTAAAATCACTTATCAAAGCCAAAGCAAAAAGGATATTTTTGAAAAACCACTCCTTTAAAAAAACGATCGCTCTTTCCTTGCTAGCGAGCATGTCTTTGTGTAACGCTGAAGAAGATGGGGCGTTTTTTGTCATAGATTATCAAACGAGTTTGGCCAGACAGGAATTGAAAAATCCAGGCCTCACTCAAGCGCAAGAATTAAAGCAGTTGATTAGAGATGGGGCTGTGAGGTTGCAAACTTCTGCCATTCCCTTATCCTACTACTTGGATATTTTAGGGAATAAAACAAAAACTCTTTTGAGTGAAAGCATGAAAGGCAATGCGCAAGCATCACAGCAAAACGGACCATCACACCAAGCCTTAGTCAATTTAGAGCAATCTCTAGAGATTTTAGGAAAGCTATTGGATCTATCCCAACAATACGCTAATCAGGGTGTCATTAAGCCTTTGGTGGTGGATGTAGGGAAAGAGCAAATCGGTATCACTGACAGCATGCTCTCAGTGGCTCAAAACATCGTTTTAGCTTTAGGGCAAGTGGATTTGAGCAAAATCCAACAAAACAATAATAACAAACAGCTATACGAAAACATTGTGAAAGTCATGCTTTTAGGTGCAGGCGGGACTAATGGAGCGTATAATGGCGTGAGTGTGGGCGATATTGCCACAGGCATGCAAAATTTTTCTTCGCAAACGGGCTTGATAGGGGCTAATTCTACGGTTAGCGAGATCAACGCTTTGATTAAGAGCGGGATTTCTTTAGATCGTGAGACTTTGGGGTTAGGGAGTTTTATTGAAAAAAATATCTGTAGCAGCGCATCGTCTTGTTTTAGTGGGAATCAGCTTATCTATAAGAAAGGGCTAGATAGAGTCATAAACATCATCAGTGCGAGCTTAGGTCAGTTTGAATATTCGGCTAGTTCTCTTTATAAGATTTCTTATATCCCTAATCTCTTTTCGCTCAGAGATTACCAGTCAGCGAGCATGAACGGCTTTGGGGCTAAGATGGGTTATAAACAATTTTTCACCCATAAGAAAAATATCGGCTTAAGGTATTATGGGTTTTTGGATTATGGCTATGCGAATTTTGGCGATACGAATTTAAAAGTGGGAGCGAATCTTGTTACTTATGGGGTAGGAACGGATTTTTTATACAACGTGTATGAACGCTCTAGAAGGAGAGAAAGGACTACAATCGGCCTTTTCTTTGGTGCTCAAATTGCAGGGCAAACTTGGAGCACTAATGTAACGAATTTATTGAGCGGGCAAAGGCCTGATGTGAAGTCCAGTTCGTTCCAATTCTTGTTTGATTTGGGCGTGCGCACCAACTTTGCAAAAACCAATTTCAATAAGCACAAGCTAGACCAAGGGATAGAATTTGGGGTGAAAATCCCTGTTATCGCTCATAAATATTTCGCAACCCAAGGCTCAAGCGCGAGCTATATGAGGAATTTTAGCTTCTATGTGGGCTATTCAGTCGGTTTTTAAGGAAGGCTCTTGATGAAAAATACCAATATAAAAGAGATAAAGAATATAAGAATGAAAAAAGGTTATAGTCAATACCACGCGCTCAAAAAAGGGCTTTTAAAAACCGCTCTGCTTTTTAGCCTTCCTTTAAGCATGGCGTTAGCTGAAGATAATGGCTTTTATATGGGAGTGGGCTATCAAATCGGCGGTGCGCAACAAAACATCAATAACAAAGGCAGCACTTTAAGGAATAATGTCATTGATGATTTCCGCCAAGTGGGAGTGGGTATGGCAGGGAGTAATGGGCTTTTAGCCTTAGCGACAAACACGACCATGGACGCTCTTTTAGGGATAGGTAATCAAATTATCAATACTAATACAGCTGTTGGCAACAACAACGCAGAATTAACCCAGTTTAAAAAAATACTCCCCCAAATTGAGCAACGCTTTGAGACGAATAAAAACGCTTATAGCGTTCAAGCCTTGCAAGTGTATTTGAGTAATGTGCTTTATAACTTGGTTAATAATAGTAATAATGGCAGTATTAATGGAGTGGTTCCTGAATATGTAGGGATTATAAAGGTTCTCTATGGTTCTCAAAATGAATTCAGTCTCTTAGCCACGGAGAGCGTGGCGCTTTTAAACGCGCTTACAAGGGTGAATTTGGATAGTAATTCGGTGTTTTTAAAAGGGCTCTTAGCCCAAATGCAGCTTTTTAATGACACTTCTTCAACAAAGCTAGGCCAGATCGCAGAAGGCTTGAATAAGAGCGGTGGTGCAGGATCAATGCTCCAAAAGGATGTGAAAACCATCTCGGATCGAATCGCTACTTACCAAGAGAATCTAAAACAGCTAGGAGGGATGCTGAATCATTACGATGAGCCCTACTTGCCCCAATTTGGGCCAGGCAAAAGCTCTCAGCATGGGGTTATTAATGGCTTTGGCATTCAAATGGGCTATAAGCAATTTTTTGGGAGAAAGAGGAATATAGGCTTACGATATTACGCTTTCTTTGATTATGGCTTTACGCAATTGGGCAGTCTTAGCAGCGCTGTTAAAGCGAATATCTTTACTTATGGCGCTGGCACAGACTTTTTATGGAATATCTTCAGGAGGGTTTTTAGCGATCAGTCCTTGAATGTGGGGGTGTTTGGGGGCATTCAAATAGCGGGTAACACTTGGGATAGCTCTTTAAGAGGTCAAATTGAAAACTCGTTTAAAGAATACCCCACTCCCACGAATTTCCAATTTTTATTCAATTTGGGCTTAAGGGCTCATTTTGCCAGCACCATGCACCGCCGGTTTTTGAGCGCGTCTCAAAGCATTCAGCATGGTATGGAATTTGGCGTGAAAATCCCAGCTATCAATCAAAGGTATTTGAAAGCGAATGGGGCTGATGTGGATTACAGGCGTTTGTATGCGTTCTATATCAATTACACGATAGGTTTTTAAGCTCTTTTTAGGGCTTATAAAGAGGCTCTTTACTTTTTTTTGGTATTCTAACAAGCTTTTAAACCATCCAATCTACTTTGTTTTAAGGATAATATTTTATGGCAGATGTCGTTGTGGGGATTCAGTGGGGAGATGAGGGGAAGGGAAAAATTGTTGATAGGATCGCTAAAGATTATGACTTTGTGGTGCGCTATCAAGGCGGGCATAATGCCGGGCATACCATTGTGCATAAGGGGGTTAAGCATTCTTTGCATTTAATGCCCTCAGGGGTTTTATACCCCCAATGCAAGAACATCATTTCTAGCGCAGTGGTCGTGAGCATTAAGGATTTGTGCGAAGAAATCAGCGCGTTTGAGGATTTAGAAAATCGTTTGTTTATCAGCGACAGAGCCCATGTGATCTTGCCTTATCATGCCAAAAAAGACGCTTTTAAAGAACAATCTCAAAACATCGGCACGACTAAAAAAGGCATAGGCCCTTGCTATGAGGATAAAATGGCGAGGAGCGGGATAAGAATGGGGGATTTATTAGACGATAAAATCTTAGAAGAAAGGCTAAACGCTCATTTCAAAGCTATTGAGCCTTTTAAGGAAGCGTATGATTTGGGCGAGAATTACGAAAAAGATTTGAGAGAGTATTTTAAAACTTACGCTCCAAAAATCTGCCCCTTTATCAAAGACACGACAAGCATGCTGATAGAAGCGAACCAAAAGGGTGAAAAAATCCTACTAGAAGGGGCGCAAGGCACGCTTTTAGACATTGATTTAGGGACTTACCCTTTTGTAACAAGCTCTAACACCACGAGCGCTAGCGCATGCGTGAGCACCGGCTTAAACCCTAAAGCGATCAATGAAGTGATAGGCATCACGAAAGCCTATTCTACTCGTGTGGGTAATGGGCCTTTCCCTAGCGAAGACACTACACCCATGGGCGATCATTTAAGGACTAGGGGTGCGGAGTTTGGCACGACAACCAAGCGCCCACGGCGTTGCGGGTGGCTGGATTTGGTGGCTTTAAAATACGCTTGCGCTTTGAATGGTTGCACGCAATTGGCTTTAATGAAATTAGATGTTTTAGACGGGATTGATGCGATTAAGGTGTGCGTGGCTTATGAAAGAAAGGGCGAAAGATTAGAGGCTTTCCCTAGCGATCTGAAAGATTGCACACCGATCTATCAAACTTTTAAAGGCTGGGAAAAAAGCGCGGGCGTGAGAAAATTGAACGATTTAGAGCCAAACGCTAGAGAGTATATCCATTTTATTGAAAAAGAAGTGGGTGTAAAAATCCGTCTTATTTCTACAAGCCCTGAAAGAGAAGACACGATTTTTCTATGAAAAAATTCGCTTCTGTATGGGTGCAATTAAAAGCCCTTGCGTTAGAAAAAATAGAGCAAAAGCTTGAAAGCAAGCGTTTAGAATGGCGGCAAAATGAGCGAGAAATTTTGGACAAACAAGCCCAACTGAGCGCGTTTAAAAACCCTGAATTGGGGGGAATGAGCCTTTTTTTACAAACCCAGCAATTAAAAAGCGCTCTAAGAATGGAGATAGAATATTACCAACAACAGGGCGAGAATTTAATTAAGGATTTAAAAATTTTAGAAAAAGATTGTCTTTTGGCTAACCAGGAATTAGAAAAAGCTAAAATCATTTTAGAAAATGAAAAGCGAAAAGAAAAGGAAGTTTTGGAAAAAAAAGAGCAGGCTCTTTTAGACGAAAACGCCATGATTTTACACTGGCAAAAAGAGGGCTTGCATGCGTAAAATCTTGTTAATGGGTCTGATTTTACAAACGCTCTTTGGCGAAGAAGCTACGCAAGAATTGTTGCAATGCTCTGCGATTTTTGAATCCAAAAAAGCCGAATTGAAAGACGATTTGCGCCGATTGAGCGAAAAAGAGCAGTCTTTAAGGATCTTGCAAACCGAAAACGCCCGCCTTTTAGATGAAAAAAACGATCTGTTAAACAAAAAAGAAAAAGAAGTGGAAGAAAAACTGAAAAATTTAGCCGCTAAAGAAGAAGCCTTTAAAACCTTACAAACGGAAGAAAAAAAACGCCTTAAAAATTTGATAGAAGAAAACGAAGGCATTTTAAGAGAAATCAAGCAGGCTAAAGACAGCAAGATTGGCGAGACTTATTCTAAAATGAAAGATTCTAAGTCCGCCTTGATTTTAGAAAATCTACCCACTCAAAACGCCTTAGAAATCTTAATGGCGCTAAAACCCCAAGAATTAGGTAAAATTTTAGCCAAAATGGATCCTAAAAAAGCGGCGGCTTTGACAGAGTTGTGGCAAAAACCCCCACGAGAAAATAAAGAAAGCCCAAAAACCATACCACCCACGCCTCCTATAGCACCCACACCTCCTAAAGAGCCGATGATAAAAGATCCTAACGCCAAAGAGCCTGCAGGGGTATGATGTTCATTGTAGCGGTTTTAATGCTGGCGTTTTTAATCTTTGTCCATGAATTAGGGCATTTCACTATCGCTAGGATTTGTGGGGTGAAGGTAGAAGTATTTAGCATTGGTTTTGGTAAAAAACTCTGTTTTTTTAAGCTTTTTGGCACGCAATTCGCTTTGTCTTTGATCCCGCTTGGGGGCTATGTGAAATTAAAGGGCATGGATAAAGAAGAAAATGAAACGAATGAAAGTGCGAATGATAGTTACGCGCAAAAAAGCCCTTTCCAAAAGCTATGGATACTATTTGGGGGGGCGTTTTTTAATTTTCTTTTTGCGATTTTAGTGTATTTTTTTCTGGCATTGGGTGGGGAAAAAGTCTTACTGCCCATCATTGGCGATTTAGAAAAAAACGCGCTAGAAGCCGGGCTATTAAAGGGGGATAAAATCCTTTCTATCAACCACAAAAAAATAGCGAGTTTTAGAGAGATTAGAAGCGTAGTGGCGCATGCTAGAGGCGAGTTGGTTTTAGAAATAGAGCGCAACCATCAGATTTTAGAAAAACGACTGACCCCCAAAATCGTGGCGGTGATAAGCGATTCTAACGATCCTAATGAAATCATCAAATATAAAGTAATAGGCATTAAACCGGACATGCAAAAAACAGGCGTTGTCTCTTATTCCTTGTTTCAAGCGTTTGAGCAGGCCTTGAGTCGGTTTAAAGAGGGCGTTGTTTTGATTGTGGATTCTTTAAGGCGTTTGATTATGGGAAGCGCTTCAGTTAAAGAATTGAGCGGGGTGGTAGGCATTGTGGGAGCGTTAAGCCATGCGAGTAGTTTGAGCATGCTTTTGTTGTTTGGGGCGTTTTTGTCTATCAATTTAGGGATTTTAAATTTATTACCCATTCCAGCGCTAGATGGGGCACAAATGTTAGGGGTTGTTTTTAAAAATATTTTTAAGATCACTTTGCCAGCATTTATGCAAAATGCGTTGTGGCTAGCGGGTGTGGGGTTTTTGGTTTTTATCATGTTTTTAGGGCTTTTCAATGACATCACTCGTTTGCTATAAAAGGGGGAATTGGTGGATGTATTGAGCGTGAGCGAAATCAATGCACAAATCAAAGCTCTTTTAGAAGCGACTTTTTTGCAAGTTAGGGTTCAAGGGGAAGTGAGCAATTTGACTATCCATAAGGTGAGCGGCCATGCGTATTTTTCGCTCAAAGACAGCCAGTCAGTCATCAGATGCGTGCTGTTTAAAGGGAACGCTAACAAGCTCAAATTCGCTTTAAAAGAAGGGCAGGAAGTGGTTGTTTTTGGGGGCATTAGCGCGTATGTTCCAAGGGGGGATTATCAAATCAATTGCTTTGAAATAGAGCCTAAAGATATAGGTTCATTAACCCTAGCTTTAGAGCAATTGAAAGAAAAATTACGCCTTAAGGGCTATTTTGATGAAGCCAATAAATTACCCAAACCGCATTTTCCTAAACGAGTGGCAGTCATCACTTCTCAAAATTCAGCCGCTTGGGCGGACATGCAAAAGATCGCTTCCAAACGATGGCCGATGTGTGAATTGGTTTGCATCAACACTCTAATGCAAGGGGAGGGCTGCGCTCAAAGCGTGGTGGAGAGCATCGCTTATGCGGATAGCTTTCATGGCACAAAAAATGCTTTTGATGCGATTGTGGTGGCTAGGGGTGGGGGGAGCATGGAGGATTTGTATTCTTTCAATGATGAGAAAATCGCTGATGCATTGCATTTGGCTAAAACTTTCAGCATGTCAGCTATTGGGCATGAGAGCGATTTTTTATTGAGCGATTTAGTAGCGGATTTAAGGGCTTCTACGCCTTCAAACGCGATGGAGATTTTACTCCCTAATAGCGATGAATGGCGGCAAAGACTTGATGGGTTTAATGTGAAATTGCACCGCTCTTTTAAAATTTTGCTCCATCAAAAAAAGGCACATTTAGAACATTTAGAGGCTTCTTTAAAACGATTGAGTTTTGAAAACAAGCACCATTTAAACGCTTTAAAACTAGAGAAATTAAAAATCGCTCTAGAAAATAAAACCCTAGAATTTTTACGCTTCAAAAAAACGCTTTTAGAAAAAATCTCTACTCAAACATTAACAAGCCCTTTTTTACAAACTAAAACAGAGCGATTGAACGCACTAGAAAACGCCCTTAAACTCGCTCATGCAAATTTGAAATTGCCCCAATTTGGGGCGTTTGTGAGCAAAAATAACCAAGCGATAGAATTAGAGGCATTAAAAAGAGGCGATAAAATTGAATTGAGTGATGAAAAAGCTAGAGCGAGCGCTACTATTTTAAGCGTGGATAGGGTGTAGGGGTTTGAAAAAGAATATTTAAAATAAAATAGATTTTGTTTTTAATATTTCGTACTCATGGCTTTTGATGATCTTTTCTAAACGCAACAGCATGATGTTTGAAATCGTGTTTTTATACCCCTTGTTTTTTAAAATGCTAGTAGCTTGTGGGTTATTTTTAATTTTTTCTTCTTTTTGGCACAAATAAAAAGACCAATTCAAATAATAATCCTTATTAACTTCTATAACCGCTTGCGCTGTTGTCCCGCTACCTGCAAAAAAATCTAAAATAATAGAATCTTTAGGGGTGGAGCATAATAATAAATATTTAATCAGTTCTACAGGTTTTGGCGTCTTAAAAAGCCCCTTTAAGCCTAATTTTTCTAAATCTTTTGTGCCTTGTCGGTTATAAAAATCCAGCACACTCAAACAATTATCTTGTGATTCTTTTAGGTAATATTTTTCATAAGGGCGATTATTCTTAAAAATAAGTCTATTTTGATAATATAATTCCTTAAGCTTTTCATCACTGCTCCACCCTCTGCTTTTTAGGGGTTCTAAAAAAAGATTGATTTCTTGTATCGCTACACTGCGTGGGTTTGAAGGCGTTGATAAATCTTTAGCGAAATAAATCTCACCTTTTTCATCCACTAAATTATAATTTTTTAAAAAATTAAAATGTTCTTTTTGGGATAACTCTTTGATTTGTTTTTTTAAGACAAGTTGGGCTTGAGCTTGTCCTTTTTGTTTAAAAACATTCTTAATCGTTCGCATTAAATCTTTTAATGGTTTAGCATAAATGGGCAAAAGCGTTCGTAAGATTTTAAAACCAGGAGCGAACGCTTTATTTTTGGCGTAGCTTAAAACATATTCATGGGTAATATTGATGTGTTTAGCGTTAGACCTTGTGGCTTGTTTAGTGATAAAAGTGCCTAAAAAATTGCGCGTTCCAAAAATTTCATTGGCAATGATTTTAACTTCAGCCATTTTATTATCATCTATAGAGATAAAAATACAACCACTTTGTTTTAACACAGCCTTTGCTAAAATCAAATGTTCTTTAATCCATTTTTCATAGTCAGCATGAGCGTCTTCATATTCAAAGTTAGAACTCTTAGTGTTATAAGGGGGGTCTATATAGATAGTTTGGATACTTTCTTTTTCTATTCTTTTCAAACACTCCAAAGCTTCCATAATAAAAACTTTATGCAAGATGGTTTTCCCAAGAAAAATGACCAAATTTAAGATTAAAAAGAGATTGATAAGCTCTTGTTCTTTTAAATCAATGGGTTTCATTTTAAAATCAAATTCTTTAATTAATTTACTAATTCCTACCGTTTGAGTTGAACGCCTGCTCTCATTATGACACTCTTTTACTTTTTGTTCTAAATACAAGCCAATTTTAGGGTGCTTTCCATAAACAATGAATAAAAGATTAGAAATATTATTCCAAACGCCCACGGCTAAAGTCGTTTTAATATCGCAAAAAACTTTGGCTTTTTCTAAAGTGGTGTCATTAAAAGTCGCGCTCCAAGTTTTACTTTGAAAGGATACTTGTTTGATTTCTAAAAATTCATCGCTTGAACTTCTTTTGGCATCAAGACCATGCTTTTGAATATTGATAAGCTCATAATCTAAATATAGAGCCACCATGCTGTCTCTTAGTTCATTCAAAAATGAATCGTTGTCATGTTTATTGTATTTATTTTGAATTTCTTCAATCGGCTTTAATGCCTGATAGCTTTCTGCAATGAAGTTTCTATCAATGGGCTCAAAGTGTCCTTTATTAAAAAATCCCAAAGATTGATTTAAAAATTGCATATCTAGCCCTTTGATTAAATTCTGTCAATATTATTTTAGTGAAAATATATTATTCATTAGCAATACTTTTAAGCAGAATATCTAAAATTTGCATTTCATTTTTATCATAAGCTTGTTTAAACACCAGCCATTATCAAAAAGTTTTGTATTATAATTTGACTGATTTCTATTGATTAAGGTGTTTGAATTGAGTTTAGCCGATATTTTTTTAGAGCGTTTTAAAGATTTTATGAGAGAACAACCTGAGCCTTACAAGTTTTTGCAAGTTTTTTACGCACAAGAAAAAGAACGCTTTTTAAATGATAGAATGAACGATTATATTAAGCAAAATAAAGGCAAGGAAGAAGCTAGTATTTTAGCCAGACAAGGTTTTGTCAGCACCATAGGAAGGGTGTTAGAAAAAATCATAGAACTTTTATTAAAAGATTTTTGTATTAAAAACAATGTAAAAATGACGAACGATAAAATCTTAAGGGCTAAGCGCATTAATGACGAGCTAGATAAAGTCAAACGGGCTTTATTGGTGCATTTTGGAGAATATAGCGTTTTGCCAGATATTGTTCTTTATCAAACCAACAAGGATAATGTCAAAATCCTAGCGATCTTGTCGGTAAAAAATTCGTTTAGAGAGTTACAGATGTAAATTAAAACTTCTGCAATCGCCCGTAACTTCTCACATTAAAGTCTTTATGATAACGCCGGATAACGATGATGAAATCAGCTTTAAAGACAGGCCTAAAAAAGCCAGGATCATGATGGAGCATGAATTAAACGGCCTCTATTTAGCCAAAAGCCATTTTGATCAAAGCTCTAAAATTAAGGGTATAGAAAGTTTGTTAGAAGATTTAAGAAGGCTTTTATGAAACCTTATTTCAGTTTGGAAAAATTGGATTTATACCATGGCGATGCCAGCGTTTTAGAGACTTTTGAAAAAGGTTTTTATGATTTGTGTATCACTTCACCGCCCTATAATTTGAGTATTGAATATCAAGGGAGTAATGATTTTAGAGTTTATGATGATTATTTAAATTGGTGCAAAAATTGGCTTAAAAATTGCTATTTTTGGGGCAAGGAGCATGCGAGATTGTGCTTGAATGTCCCTTTAGACACGAATAAACATGGCAAGCAAAGTTTAGGGGCTGATATGATTGCAATAGCTAAAGAATGCGGTTGGAAATACCAAAATACGATTATTTGGAATGAGAGTAATATCTCAAGACGCACCGCTTGGGGGAGTTGGTTGCAAGCTAGCGCGCCTTATGCTATCGCTCCTGTGGAGTTGATCGTTGTTTTTTATAAAAACGAATACAAACGCCAAAAGCAAACTTCTACAATCAGTAAAGAGGAGTTTTTGCTCTACACGAATGGGCTATGGAGTTTTAGCGGCGAATCCAAAAAGCGCTTAAAACACCCAGCCCCATTCCCAAGGGAATTACCCAGGCGTTGCATTAAATTGTTTTCTTTTTTGGAAGACACGATTTTTGATCCTTTTAGCGGATCGGGCACGACTATTTTAGAGGCGAACGCTTTAGGGCGTTTTAGCGTGGGTTTAGAGATTGAAAAAGAATATTGCGAGTTGTCTAAAAAGCGTATTTTAGAGAGTTTATCATTAGTGCGAGCGTTTTAAAAAACCTTTGAGGGTCAAAATAGTGTAAAATAGTAGATTTTAAAACTCAAAAAGGATTGATAATGAATTTATTTGAAAAAATGACCGACCAATTGCATGAGACTTTAGACAGCGCGCTCGCTCTAGCCTTACACCATAAAAACGCTGAAGTAACGCCCTTGCACATGCTTTTTGTCATGCTCAATAACTCCCAAGGCATCCTCATTCAAGCCTTACAAAAAATGTCTGTGGATATTCAAGCCTTAAGGCTTAGCGTTCAAAGCGAGTTGAATAAGTTGGCTAAAGTTTCACAAATCAACAAGCAAAATATCCAATTAAACCAAGCTCTAATCCAAAGTTTAGAAAACGCTCAAGGCTTGATGGCTAAAATGGGCGATTCTTTCATCGCTACAGATGTGTATCTTTTGGCGAACATGAGCCTTTTTGAAAGCGTTCTAAAACCTTATTTAGACACTAAGGAATTGCAAAAAACTTTAGAGGCTTTAAGAAAAGGCGCGACTATCCAAGATAAAAACGATGATTCTAATTTGGAAAGTTTGGAAAAATTTGGCATTGATTTGACGCAAAAAGCCTTAGAAAATAAGCTCGATCCGGTGATTGGGAGGGATGAAGAAATCATTCGCATGATGCAAATTTTGATAAGAAAAACAAAAAATAACCCTATTTTATTGGGTGAGCCTGGAGTGGGGAAAACGGCGGTTGTGGAGGGTTTGGCCCAACGCATTGTGAATAAGGAAGTGCCTAAAACGCTTTTAAACAAACGAGTCGTCGCTTTAGATTTAAGTTTGTTGGTGGCTGGAGCCAAATACAGAGGCGAGTTTGAAGAGCGCTTGAAAAAGGTGATTGAAGAGGTTAAAAAAAGCGCGAATGTGATTTTATTCATTGATGAAATCCACACGATTGTAGGGGCTGGAGCGAGTGAGGGGGGCATGGATGCGGCTAATATTTTAAAACCCGCGCTCGCTAGGGGGGAATTGCACACGATTGGAGCGACCACTTTGAAAGAATACCGCAAGTATTTTGAAAAAGACATGGCGCTACAAAGGCGTTTCCAACCCATTTTACTCAATGAGCCTAGCATCAATGAGGCTTTACAGATTTTAAGGGGGTTAAAAGAAACTTTAGAAACGCACCATAATATCACCATCAACGACTCCGCGCTCATAGCGAGCGCTAAACTCTCTAGCCGTTATATCACTGATAGGTTTTTACCCGATAAAGCGATTGATTTGATTGATGAGGGGGCGGCTCAATTAAAAATGCAAATGGAATCCGAGCCGGCAAAACTCTCTAGCGTTAAGCGCTCCATTCAAAGATTAGAAATGGAAAAACAAGCCCTTGAAATGGAAAAAAAAGAGAGCAATGCCAAACGCATGCAAGAAATCCTTAAAGAATTGAGCGATTTAAAAGAAGAAAAAATCCAATTAGAAGCGCAATTTGAAAACGAAAAAGAAGTGTTTAGAGAAATTTCACGCTTGAAAATGGAAACGGAAAGCTTGAAAAAAGAGGCTGAGAGGTTTAAGCGCAATGGGGATTACCAGCAAGCGGGTGAAATTGAATACTCTAAAATCCCTGAAAACAAAAAGAAAGAAGAAGAATTGCAACACAAATGGGAAGCGATGCAACAAAACGGAGCGTTATTGCAAAACGCTTTAACCGAAAACAACATCGCTGAGATCGTGAGCCAATGGACGCATATCCCGGTCCAAAAAATGCTCCAGAGCGAAAAAAATAGGGTTTTAAACATTGAAAGCGAGTTGCAAAAAAGAGTGGTGGGGCAAGAAAAAGCAATCAAAGCGATCGCTAAAGCGATTAAAAGGAATAAGGCCGGGCTTAGCGATAGCAATAAACCCATAGGGAGCTTTCTCTTTTTAGGGCCAACGGGCGTGGGTAAAACCGAGAGCGCTAAAGCCTTGGCGCAATTCTTGTTTGATAGCGATAAAAATCTTATAAGAATTGACATGAGCGAATACATGGAAAAACATGCCATAAGCCGTCTTATTGGGGCCGCTCCTGGGTATGTGGGCTATGAAGAAGGCGGGCAATTGACCGAAGCGGTACGCAGAAAACCTTATAGCGTGGTGCTGTTAGATGAAGTGGAAAAAGCCCATCCGGATGTTTTTAACCTTTTGTTGCAGGTTTTAGATGAAGGGCATTTGACCGATAGTAAGGGCGTGAGGGTGGATTTCAAAAACACGATTTTGATTTTAACCAGCAATGTGGCTAGCGGCGCGCTTTTAGAAGAGAGTTTGAGTGAAGCTGATAAACAAAAAGCGATTAAAGAGAGTTTGAGGCAATTCTTCAAGCCGGAATTTTTAAACCGCTTAGATGAAATCATCTCCTTTAACGCCCTAGATAGCCATGCTGTCGCTAATATCGTGGGGATACTCTTTGAAAACATTCAAAAAAAAGCGCTTGAAAGAGGCATTAATATAACCCTAGACGAAGAGGCAAAAGAATTGATCGCTGAAGTGGGATTTGACAGATTTTATGGCGTTAGACCCTTGAAGCGTGCGCTCTATGAAATGGTAGAAGACAAGCTCGCTGAACTCATTTTAGAGGATAAAGTTAAAGAGAATGACAGCGTGGCGTTTGTGGTAGAAAATAACGAAATTGTGCCTAAGATTAAGTGAGCTTTTGTTATCCTAAAAAAGACAAGAAATGATTATTTTTAAAAAAGGATTCAATGATGTTTGATAACACGCTTGTTAATCTCTTTGACACAGCGCCTCTTTTGACTTCGCTTTTAGCCGGGATTTTAACTTTTTTAAGCCCTTGCGTGTTGCCTTTAATCCCGGCGTATATGTCTTATATTTCTCAAATTTCTTTAGAGGATATTAAAGATGGCAAGGCTAAAAGGGTTTCGGTTTTTTTAAAATCTTTGATGTTTGTGGTGGGGTTTTCGCTCGTGTTTTTGGGCGTGGGCATGTCTATGGCCAAGCTTATCCATAGCTTTTCGTTTTCTTGGGTGAATTATATCGCTGGGGGGATTGTGATCCTTTTTGGTTTGCATTTTTTAGGCGTGTTTCGTTTTGCATTTTTGTATAAAACCCAAAGCGTTCGTTTAGCGAGCAAATCTAATAGCATGCAGCGCTTTTACCCCTTTCTTTTAGGCATGAGTTTCGCTTTGGGCTGGACGCCATGCATCGGGCCGATATTCACTTCTATAGTGATCATGAGCGCAAGTAAGGACGCTTATGGCTTAATGCTTATGGTGGTGTTTGTGGTGGGCTTGGCGATCCCTTTTTTATTGGTGGCTTTAATGCTAGAAAGAGCGCTTTTGTTTTTAAAATCCTTAAAGAAATACAACCGCGCGATTGAAATTGTTTCAGGATTGGTGCTTATTTTAATGGGGATATTGATCATGACAAATTCTTTAGAAAGCTTGACGGATTTCTTGCAAAAATAGGAGGGTTTGATGCTGTTAAAAAACGCTTCGTTTTATGATGGTGAGGTTTTAAAAAGAGCGGATATCCGCTTAAAAGATTCTCTCATTGCAGAGATTAAAGAAAACTTAAGCCCTATTAAAAATGAAGAAGTAATTGAGTGCGCGAATTTATTCGTGCTGCCAAGCTTCATTGATTTGAGCGTTACTGGTTTGGAGGGTTATGAAAATTTAAAGCAAAAGGCTTTTAAAGGGGGGGTAGGGTTACTCAATGTTTTTAATTGCGATCAAAGCGGCATTAAAAATATTATGGCGGTTAAAAACAACCAGCTAGCCGACATCGCTACGCTTAAAAATAAAGGAGGGGAAATTTTAATCGCGCAATCTGACGCTTTTTTAGAACTCATCAGCCATTACGCCAAATCCTACAACTTGCCTCTTTTAATCTCTTTAGAAAATTCTTTTGAAGCCCTAAATAGCGGGGTGTTAGCCTATGAATTGGGGCAGAATTTTGTAGAAAATGCGTTTGAAAACACGCGCTTGGTGCGTTTTATGGAAGTTTCTAGAGCGTTACAAATCCCTATGCTTTTAGATAAAGTGAGCAGCACCGCCACGCTCAAACTCATCAAAGCCTTTAACAATTTAGGAGCGTACCTGCAGGCCCAAACGCCCTTAAGCCATTTAATCTTAGATGAGAGCGTGTATGAAGATTATGAGCCTAGATTTAAAATCGCCCCTCCTTTAAGGGATAAAGAAAGCCAAAACGCCTTAAAAGAAGCCCTAAAGAATGATGAAATCGCCATGCTCACAAGCCTCCATGTTTTTAAAAACTCTAACGCAGAGCTTTTTGAAGAAAGCGCTTTTGGGTGTGAGAGCATAGAGGACGCTTTTGGCGTGGCTTATACTTTTTTAGTTCAAAAAAAGGTTATCAGCTTCCAACAGCTCATTAAAGTCATGGCGACTAATCAAGCGAGATTTTTAAAACTCAATGCAGGTGAGGTTAAAAAAAATCAATTAGCCAATCTCATGATTGTGGATTTGAGCGCCCAAACAAGAGTTATTAATAAAAATTCGCCCTTTTATGGTTTAGAATTATATGGCGAAGTTCAAAGAATGATCTTAAAAGGGCAAACCATATTTATTAAGGAGAGTGCATGCAAGAAATCATAGGAGCGTCTTTAGTTTTTTTATGCAATGAACAATGCGAAGTGTTAGAAGATTATGGCGTGGTCTTTGATGAAAAGATTGTTGAAGCGGGCGATTATAAAAGTTTAACGCTTAAATACCCCCACTTAAAGGCGCAGTTTTTTGAAAATTCCGTTCTGTTGCCCGCTTTTATCAACGCGCATACCCATTTTGAATTTTCCAACAACAAGGCGAGTTTTGATTACGGGAGTTTTTCTGGCTGGTTAGGGAGCGTGTTAAACAATGGGGGAGCGATTTTAGAAAATTGCCAAGGGGCTATTCAAAACGCTATCATTACGCAATTAAAAAGCGGTGTGGGGAGCGTGGGAGCGATTTCTAACCACCTGATAGAAGTTAATTTGTTAAAAGAAAGCCCCTTGAGTGCTGTCGTGTTTTTAGAGTTTTTAGGGAGTAGCTATTCTTTAGAAAAACTAAAAGCGTTTGAGGTAAAATTCAAAGAGTTAAAAGATTCAGAAGACAAAAAGCTTAAAGCCGCTCTTGCTGTGCATGCCCCTTATTCGGTTCAAAAAGACATGGCTTTAAGCGTCATCCAATTAGCCAAAGATTCACAAAGCCTGCTTTCTACGCATTTTTTAGAATCGTTTGAAGAATTAGAATGGGTGGAAAATTCTAAAGGGTGGTTTGAAAATTTTTACCAGCATTTTTTAAAGGAGTCTCATTTCAAATCGCTCTATAAGGGCGCGAACGATTACATTGACATGTTTGAAGACACGCACACTTTATTCGTGCATAACCAGTTCGCTTCTTTGGAAGCGTTAAAAAGGATTAAATCTCAAGTCAAAAACGCTTTTTTAATCACATGCCCCTTTTCTAACCGCCTATTGAGCGGGCAAGCGTTGGATTTAGAAAGAATCAAAGAGGCCGGTTTGAGCGTGAGCGTGGCCACTGATGGCTTGAGTTCTAACATTTCGCTGAGCCTTTTAGACGAATTAAGGGCGTTCTTGCTCACCCATAACATGCCGTTATTAAAATTAGCCAAGATCGCTCTTTTAGGAGCGACTAGGCATGGGGCTAAAGCTTTAGCTTTAAATAATGGCGAGATAGAAGCTAATAAAAGAGCGGATTTGAGCGTGTTTGGTTTTGGTGAAAAATTCATTAAAGAGCAAGCGATTTTGCAATTTTTATTGCATGCTAAAGAAGTGGAACGCTTGTTTTTGGGGGGGAAAAGGGTGATCTAATTTGTTTTAAAGACAGAATGCGTTAAAATGAGAAATCTAAATCAATTAAGGAAAGAGTCAATGAAATTAGTTTTAGCCAAGAATACAAGAAAATCAGACGCTAAGAGCGTGGAATTAGAGGATTTGTATCACAAATTTAGTGAAGACAAGCGTTCTATTTTCTATTTTGCCCCCACAAACGCCCACAAAGACATGCTCAAAGCGGTGGATTTTTTCAAAGAAAAAGGCCATACGGCTTATTTAGATGAGGTGAGGGTCAGCAGCGATGAAAAAGATTTTCTTTATGAATTGCACATTATTTAAAGGCTTGTATTGAAAGTTTATATTGAAACCATGGGTTGCGCCATGAACTCTAGGGATAGCGAGCATTTGTTGAGCGAGCTCTCCAAACTAGACTATAAAGAAACTAGCGACCCTAAAACAGCGGATTTGATTTTAATCAACACTTGCAGCGTGCGCGAAAAACCCGAACGGAAATTGTTTTCAGAAATCGGTCAATTCGCTAAAATCAAAAAACCCAACGCCAAAATCGGGGTTTGCGGTTGCACTGCAAGCCACATGGGAGCGGATATTTTGAAAAAAGCCCCGAGCGTGAGCTTTGTGTTAGGGGCTAGGAATGTGTCTAAAATCTCTCAAGTGATCCATAAAGAAAAAGCGGTTGAAGTGGCGATTGATTATGATGAAAGCGCGTATGCGTTTGAATTTTTTGAAAAAAAGGCTCAAATCAGATCGTTACTAAATATTTCTATAGGTTGCGATAAGAAATGCGCTTATTGCATTGTCCCGCACACTAGGGGAAAAGAAATTTCTATCCCTATGGATTTGATTTTAAAAGAAGCTGAGAAATTGGCGAGTAACGGCACTAAAGAGCTGATGCTTTTAGGGCAGAATGTGAATAATTACGGCGTGCGTTTCAGTAGCGAGCATGCGAAAGTGGATTTTAGCGATTTGTTGGATAAATTGAGCGAAATCCAAGGCATTGAAAGGATACGATTCACTTCGCCTCACCCCTTACACATGAATGATGCATTTTTAGAGCGCTTTGCCAAAAACCCTAAAGTGTGCAAGAGTATCCACATGCCCTTACAGAGCGGATCTAGCGCGGTGTTAAAGATGATGCGAAGGGGTTATAGTAAGGAGTGGTTTTTAAATAGGGTGGAGAGGTTAAAGGCTTTAGTGCCTGAAGTGGGCATTAGCACGGATATTATCGTAGGCTTCCCTAATGAGAGCGATAAGGATTTTGAAGACACGATGGAAGTGCTAGAAAAAGTGCGCTTTGACACGCTCTATAGTTTCATTTACTCCCCACGCCCTTTCACTGAAGCGGGAGCTTGGAAGGAAAGAGTGCCATTAGAGGTTTCATCTTCAAGGTTGGAGAGGTTGCAAAACAAGCACAAAGAAATTTTAGAAGAAAAAGCCAAGCTAGAAGTGGGTAAAACGCATGTGGTGTTGGTGGAAAATGGGCGTGAAATTGACAATCAAATCGTGGGTTTTGAAGGGCGTAGCGATACGGGGAAATTCATTGAAGTAGCGTGTAAAGAAAAAAGAAGTCCGGGCGAGCTTGTAAAAGTGGAGATTGTTTCTCATTCTAAAGGGCGCTTGATAGCGACCGCTAAAGGCAACTAATAAAAATAACCAATGAAAAAGCGGGTTTAAAGGCGAGAATTGAGCTTAAAATTTTTCAGGAAAAATATCGTTTTAAAGGTTGTCCCACGCTTGGCGTTTGGAGTCCTTTGGTTGTTGCATAAAACTTGTAAAAACCGCTATTTTTTAGCTCAAAATTTAAAAGAAAAACCCTTTATTGTAAGCTGTTGGCATGGGGAGCTTGGCATGATTGGGTTTGCGTATTTAAGGCTTCAAAAACCTTCTGTTTATGTGATCGCAAGCCAGCATTTTGACGGCTCTATTGCGGCGGGTTTGTTTGAAAGCTTTGGTTTTAAAAACATTAGAGGTTCTAGCAAAAAAGGGGGGGTTAAGGTTTTGATAGAAGGGCTTAAGCGTTTGAAAGAAGGTTGCGATGTCGCTATCACTCCTGATGGCCCCAAAGGCCCACGACACAGCATAGCGGATGGGGTGATCGCTTTGGCTCAAAAATCAGGCGTGGGGATTAGCGCTTGTCGGGTGGTTTGTAAAAACGCATGGCGATTGAACACTTGGGATCAATTTGAAATCCCTAAGCCTTTTAGCGAAGTGTATTATTACATGCTAGAATCTGTAATCATCCCTAAAGAATGGGAGCTTTCAAAGGCTAAAGAATATTTAAAGACGCGCATGGATTCTGTTGGATTTGAAGAATCTCAAAGGGGTTTGGGTGCTTAAAGGGTTAAAAAAAGCGTTCAAAGAGAGGTTTTGCTCTCAAGTGTATATTTCTTTTAATGTGGATCACAATCTTTTATCCGCTCAAATTTTAAGGATCAAAAACCACCGCATTAAAGAGAAATTTTTTAAAACTTTTGAAACTAAAGTGGAGACTAAAAATGGTGAAGTCCCCATTCAAGCCTTAAAAATCGCCAGAACTTATAGCCAAAAATACCCCTACACTTATTTTAGCGCGATGAGTAAAGCTAAAGAGGTTTTATGCGAAAAGCAGGCGTTTGAACAAATCAAACGAGAAAATCAAGATTATCGGGCTTGTGAAGTCAATCAAAAGTATTGCGTTTATGTGGAATCTAAGGATTTTTTAAAGGATTTCAAGCGTTTTAAAATCCAGGATGTGGATTTTTTGTTTTCGCCTTTTAGCCTTATTTATGATTTTGTGCGCGATAATTTAGAAGAAAAGCCGTTGTTGTATTTGCTTTTGGAGCGTTCAAGATTCTATTTTTTGATTGCGGATAAAAAAGAGATTTTTTTAGCCAAATCCGTGTTTTTAGAAGAGCAACCTGAAGAGTTTATAGAGAGCAAGGAGGAGGATTCTATGGAGATGGATAATGAAGCTGTGAATTTGTTTTTGAGTGAAATCCAAGAAGATATTGACAGCCTTGAAGAAGCGATAGGCCTAGATAGCAGTAAGGATAATAGCGAAAAAAATGAGGACGCTTATAGTTTGATTGAAGGCATGACGAATATCCCCCTAATTGCAGGCGTTTTGCAAGAGGGATTGCGCAGCGTCTATCATTCTAGAGATATGGACTTTGTAGAAAAAGTGGTTGTTTTAGACAGCTGTCAAATCCACCAAAAAGCGTTAATGCATTTGCAAGAAACTTTGATGATAGAAGTGGATAGGATTGATTTTTCTTTAGTGGAGCGCTTGAATATTTTAGCGTGCATGGAGAATGAAAAGTATGCGTTTTAGCTACATTGAGCCAAGAGCGAAATACCTTATCAGCAAGCTTTCCAAAATTTGGGTTTTTTACATTTTTTTATCTTTTGTGGTAATAGGGGGGTTAGTGTGGTTTATGCATAACGCTATTAAAAACACTCAAAATAATGCGTCTGATTTGACGATCCAAGAAAGGCTTTATCGCCATGAAATCAGCCGCTTGCAGGTTAAAACTGATGAAACCTTAAAACTCATTAAAGAAGCCAAAAAGCGTTTGAATTACAATGATGATATACGAGATGTTTTGCAAGGGCTTTTAAACATTGTGCCGGATCTCATTACTATTAATAGCATTGAAATAGACCAGCAAAGCGTGGTGGTTAGTGGTAAAACCCCTTCTAAAGAAGCCTTTTATTTTTTGTTTCAAAACAAACTAAACCCCATGTTTGATTATTCTAGGGCGGAATTTTTCCCCTTAAGCGATGGGTGGTTTAATTTTGTCTCCACCAACTTTTCTAATTCCTTACTGATAAAAAACCCGGAGTCTATTAAATGAAGCCATTGCATTTTTCACACCTGGACAGAGAGCAATCAGGCGATGTGGGGTTTATCATCAAAAACCTCGTTTTTTTAGGGGTTTTTTCCTTATTTGGTTGGTTGAATACCGAGTATTTTCTATGGCCTAGCATGCTGGAATTGAAAAAAATCCTTTTAGAAGAAAATCGTAAAAAAAGCGTTTTAGAATACGCACAAAGGCATTTTGAAACAGCTTTAACCAATTACCGCAATCAAAAAGAAACAGGCGAATCCTTATTAAAGATTTTTAATGATGAAGAGTCCAGGCGGATTTTAGAAAAGATTTTAAAAAAATGTTTTGATGCCTATAAAATCAAACCCTTACTCTCTCAAAACCCCCTTCAAAAAACCCAATTTTTTATCATGGCCAGAGCGAGCGAATTAGAAAAGACCTATCTTTTTTTCACCTTAATCAACAAGTATTTACCGAGCGCTCAAAGCCAATTGCCCTTAAAAATCTCTAAAGATGATGAAGGGTTGTTGGTGCAATTTAGCGTGAGTATTGATCTCCAATAGGATTAGGGGTAGTTTAATGCAAGATTTTGATTTTAGTTTTAATCCTAAGGCATGCGAGGGTTGTGGGGCAAAGTGTTGCGTGGGGGAAAGCGGGTATATTTTTTTAAATATCTAAGAAATGCAAAAAATTAGCGCTTTTTTACAATTAGAATTAGAAGAATTCAGTCAAAAATACGTTAAAAAGGTGGGGTATAAGTTCTCTTTACTAGAAAAAGACGCTAAAGAGTTGGGTTTGGCGTGCGTGTTTTTGGATTTAGAAACCAAAAAATGCCAGATTTATAGCGTGCGCCCTAAACAATGCCAGACTTTTCCTTTTTGGGAGGGCGTGAAAACTTTCTCTAAAGAGCAAAAAGAAGCTTTTTGTCAAAGCTGTCCGGGCATTACACAAAAAACCAAAGAAACTAAAGTGCGCTAAAATTCACTATAGTGATACAAAAAAGGAAATAAAATAATGAATATTCAAACAAAGAAAAGATTTTTAGCAAGTTTATTGCTTTTTAGCCTGTTTTGCCTTAAGGCTGAAACCCTTTCAGAAGATCATCAAATCCTGTTGAGTTCAGACGCTTTCCATAGAGGGGATTTTGCTAGTGCTCAAAAAGGCTATATGAATCTCTATAAGCAAACCAATAAGGTGGTGTATGCTAAAGAAGCGGCCATTTCAGCGGCGAGTTTAGGGGATATTAAAACCGCGATGCATTTAGCCATGCTCTATCAAAAAATCACCAATAATCGTAATGATGTTTCTATCAATAAGATTTTAGTGGATGGCTATGCGCAAATGGGGCAGATTGATAAAGCGATTGAATTGCTACACAAAATCCGTAAAGAAGAAAAGACCATAGCCACAGACAATGTGTTAGGGACTTTGTATTTGACTCAAAAGCGTTTGGATAAGGCTTTCCCGTTGTTGAATAAGTTTTATAACCAAGTGCATGATGAAGACAGCCTAGAAAAACTCATTACGATCTATTTTTTGCAAAATCGTAAAAAAGAGGGCTTGGATTTGTTGCAATCTCATATAGACAGGTATGGTTGCTCAGAGCAATTGTGCCAAAAAGCGCTCAACACTTTCACGCAATTTAACGAGCTTGATTTGGCTAAAACGACTTTTGCTCGTTTGTATGAAAAAAACCCTATTGTTCAAAACGCCCAATTTTATATAGGGGTATTAATCTTGTTAAAAGAGTTTGATAAGGCCCAGCAAATCGCAGAATTATTCCCATTTGATAGGCGTTTGTTATTAGACTTATACACCGCACAAAAAAAATTCGCTCAAGCTTCCAAACAGGCTTCTTTGATCTATCAAGAAAAAAAAGACCCTAAATTCTTAGGATTAGAGGCTATTTATCATTATGAGAGCTTGAGCGCAAAAAATAAAAAACTCACCAAACAAGAGATGCTGCCTATCATTCAAAAATTAGAGCAAGCCACCAAAGAGCGCCAGCAAATCCTCGCTAAAACTAAAGACAAAGAAGACGCGCAAGACGCTTTCTTTTATAATTTTTTAGGGTATTCCTTAATAGATTATGACTTAGATATTAAAAGGGGTATGGATTTTGTGAGGAAAGCCTTAGCGTTGGATTCTGGCTCAGTGCTTTATTTGGATTCTTTAGCATGGGGTTATTACAAATTAGGGAATTGTTTGGAGGCTAAAAAAATCTTTTCTAGCATCGCTAAAGAGTCTATTCAAGCCGAACCCGAATTAAAAGAACACAATAAAATCATTCAAGAATGCAAAAAATAAGGATTTTAGAAAATTTACAAAAAAGCTTGGCCTTAAAAGAGGGCATGCTTTCTTATGAAATGCTAGGTAAAAGCCTATCGTATAACCCTTACTTGCCTAGAGTCATTCCTCAAACTAAAGATTGTGTTTTTGTAACCCCTGATGAGGTTTTAGGAAAGCTTTTGGAAGAAAATACCCGCACAGAATGCGTTATTGTCAATTTCAAAGGATTATACGAAATAGGCACGCCAAGCGTGTTTGATTTAGAAGTTTTAGGGTTATTGCGCCGCCATGCGAGTTCTTTGATTGTCCATCAGGATCTTTTCATCAGCCATTACCAGCTTTTAGAATCGCTTGTTCAAGGCTCTGATGGGGTCATTTTAGATGAAGAGCTTTTGAAAGAAGATTTAAAGGGCATGACAGAATTCGCTTGGCGTTTGGGCTTAAGCGTGTTTGTAGAAACCCACAAAAAAGACTACACCCATTTAAAAGATTTAGGGGTTTTAGGCGTGCTAGAAAAAGTCCCCCATTCTCAACAAAATCAAAAAAAAATAGTTTTTTTAGATTGAATTTTAAGCTAATTTAGAGTAAAAATCGTATTCAAACTTTTAAAAGGAGTTAGTCATGTCATTATTGGTGAATGATGAATGCATTGCGTGCGATGCTTGCAGAGAAGAATGCCCTAGTGAGGCGATTGAAGAGGGCGATCCCATTTATAATATTGATCCAGACAGATGCACAGAGTGTTACGGGTATGATGATGATGAGCCGCGTTGCGTGAGCGTATGCCCTGTAGATGCGATTTTACCGGATCCTAACAATGCAGAGAGCAAAGAGGAATTGAAATACAAATACGAAAGCTTAAAAGAGCAAGATTAAAGGCTAGTAATGGCTAAAATCACAACCGTGATTGATATAGGATCCAATTCGGTGCGTTTGGCTATCTTTAAAAAGACGAGCCAGTTTGGGTTTTACTTGCTTTTTGAGACCAAATCTAGGGTTAGGATTTCAGAGGGCTGTTATGCGTTTGATGGAGTTTTGCAAGAAATCCCCATGCAAAGAGCCATTAGAGCCTTGAGCGAATTTAAAGAAATCGCCCTTAAATACAAAAGCAAAAAAATCTTATGCGTGGCGACCTCAGCGGTGCGCGATGCCCCTAATCGGCTGGAGTTTGTGGCGAGAGTGAAAAAGGCTTGCGGTTTGCAAATCAAAATCATTGACGGGCAAAAAGAAGCGCTCTATGGCGGGATTGCGTGCGCGAATTTGTTGCATAAAAATTCAGGGATCACGATAGATATTGGAGGGGGTAGCACGGAGTGCGCGTTGATTGAAAAAGGCAAGATTAAGGATCTCATCTCGCTTGATGTTGGCACGATTCGCATTAAAGAAATGTTTTTAGATAAAGACTTAGATGCCAAAACCGCTAAAGCTTTTATCCAAAAAGAGGTTTCTAAACTGCCCTTTAAGCATAAAAACGCCTTTGGGGTGGGGGGGACGATTAGGGCGTTGAGTAAGGTATTGATGAAACGCTTTGATTACCCCATTGATTCTTTGCATGGTTATGAAATAGATGCACATAAAAATTTAGTGTTCATTGAAAAAATTGTTACGCTCAAAGAAGATCAATTACGGCTTTTAGGGGTGAATGAAGAGCGTTTGGATAGTATCAGGAGCGGGGCGTTGATTTTACTAGTCGTTTTGGAGCATTTAAAAACTTCTTTGATGATCACCAGCGGCGTAGGGGTGAGAGAAGGCGTGTTTTTAAGCGATTTATTGCGCCATCATTACCATAAATTCCCCCCCAATATCAACCCCTCTCTGATCTCTTTAAAAGATCGCTTTTTACCCCATGAAAAGCACAGCCAAAAGGTCAAAAAAGAATGCGTGAAATTGTTTGAAGCCTTATCGCCTTTGCATAAAATAGATGAAAAATACCTTTTCCATTTAAAGATTGCGGGGGAATTAGCGAGCATGGGTAAGATTTTAAGCGTCTATTTAGCCCACAAGCACAGCGCGTATTTTATCTTAAACGCTTTGAGTTATGGCTTTAGCCACCAAGACAGAGCGATCATTTGCTTATTGGCGCAATTCAGCCATAAAAAAATCCCTAAAGACAACGCTATCGCCCACATGAGCACGATGATGCCAAGCCTTTTAACCTTACAATGGCTGAGTTTCATCCTTTCTTTAGCCGAAAATCTGTGCCTGACAGACAACCACCATCTAAAATACACGCTAGAAAAAAACAAGCTTGTGATCCATTCTAATGACACGCTTTACTTGGCTAAAGAGATGCTCCCAAAACTCGTTAAACCCATTCCTTTGACGATAGAGTTTGCTTGAAGATAGCGATTGTTAGGCTTTCAGCGCTTGGGGATATTATCGTGAGCGCGGTGTTTTTAGCACTGATTAAAGAGCGTTTTACTAACGCTCAAATAGAATGGTTCGTGGATGAAAGATTTGGCGCGATTTTAGAGCATTCCCCTTATATTGATAAATTACACCCCATCGCTTTAAAAAGCACTCTTACGACCTTTAACCCTTTGAAGATTTTCAAACTTTTTAAATCTTTAAGGGCTTATGAATACGATATAGTCATTGACATGCAAGGTTTGATCAAATCCGCTCTCATCACTCAAATGTTAAAAGCCCCTAAAAAAGTCGGCTTTGATTGCACTTCGGCTAGGGAGGGTTTGAGCGCGTTTTTTTACTCGCAAAAAGTTTCTATCGCTTATAATGAGCCCGTTTTAAAGCGCAATTTCACGCTCCTATTCCATGCCCTAAACTTGCCCCAAAAAGAAATTTCAGAGGGCTTAAGCTCTAGATCTAAAGTGTTTTCTTATCAAGATTCTCCAAAAATTGATGCGTTAAGTTTGAATGAAAACAAGCCAAAAATCCTTTTTGTTTTAGAAACCTCTAAAATCAATAAAACCTACCCCATAGAGCGTTTTAAAGAGTTAGCGTTAGCGTTAGAAAATTTTCAAATTTGCTTGTTATGGCATGCTAGTGAAGATAAGGCCACTGCGCTTTATCACACTTTAAAAAACCAGCGCGATGTGTTATTGCTCCCTAAACTCACTTTAAACGAGGTTAAGGCGTTGCTCTTTAAAATGGATTTGATTATTGGGGGCGATACGGGTATTACGCATTTAGCATGGGCGTTGCAAAAACCCAGCATCACCCTTTATGGCAACACGCCCATGGAGCGTTTTAAACTAGAAAGCCCGATCAATGTTTCGCTCACCGGTAATTCAAACGCCAACTACCATAAAAAGGATTTTTCTATCCAAAACATAGAGCCTAAAAAAATTAAAGAATGCGTTTTAAACATTTTAAAGGAAAAAGAATGACTTATAAAGAACGACTCATACACGAAAAAATATTAAAACAAGACGATAAGGGTTTTAAAACAGAATTGCGCATTTTGAGCGTTTTTATCGTGGAATTTTTAGTGAATATTTTAGGGTTTATTTTAGCTAAAATGCCCCATTCGTGGTTTTTAAGGTGTATTAAAGCTGTGGCGTGGCTGATGAAAACTTTTGATAGACATCGTTATTTTGACGCTAAAGCCAATTTGGATTTTGTGTTTGGAGATTCTAAAAGCGAAGAAGAGAAAAAAAGGATTATTAAAAAGGGTTATGAAAATTTTGCCTTCATTATTTTAGAAACCATTAGAGTGATTTTTATCCCTAAAGATGAATACGACGCTCGTTTCACGCTCATCAATGAAGAAAACGTGTGGAAGTCTTTAAACAAGGAAGGCCAAGCGATCACTTTATGCATGCATTTTGGCTATTGGGAAGCGGTAGGCACGACTTTAGCACAATATTATAAGGATTATGGTAGGGGGTGTTTGGGGCGTTTGACTAAATTCGCCCCCATCAATCACATGATTATGAGCAGGCGAGAAGCGTTTGGGGTGCGTTTTGTCAATAAAGTGGGAGCGATGAAAGAACTCATTAAAATGTATAATCAAGGCAATGGCCTTGTGGGGATTTTAGTGGATCAAAATGTTGCACCTAAAGATGGGGTGGTGGTGAAATTTTTCAATAAAGACGCTACGCACACCACGATCGCTTCTATTTTATCGCGCCGCTACAATATTGACATCCAGCCGGTATTCATTGATTTTAATGACGATTATTCGCATTACACAGCGACCTATTACCCAAGTATCCGATCTAAAATCACCGATAACGCTGAAAACGATATTTTAGAATGCACGCAAGCGCAAGCGAGTTTGTGCGAAGAAGTGATTAGAAAGCATCCGGAAAGTTATTTTTGGTTCCACAGGCGTTTTAAAAGCACCCACCCTGAGATTTATCAAAGATAGGGTTTTGTTTTAAAAAAACTTCCATCATTCAATGAGAGCGGGAGTGGTATTCCTCCAAAAATTCTTTTTTAAAACTCAAAAACCGCTTTTCTAAAATGGCGTTTCTGGCGTTTTTAACCAACTCTAAATAAAAATGCAAATTGTGCAAGCTAGCCAAACGGGCGTAAGTGAGTTCTTTAGCCCTAAACAAATGGTGCAAATAGGCTTTAGAATAGCGTTTGCAAGTATAACAGGTGCAATTTTCGTCAATAGGCGTATTATCCAATTTATAGGGTGCGTTTTTGATAGAAATTTTGCCAGAATGCGTGAAAAGGGTGGCGTTTCTGGCGTTTCTGGTGGGCATCACGCAATCAAACATATCCACCCCTAAACCGATAGCGTCTAAAATGTTTTCAGGCGTGCCTACGCCCATTAAGTAGCGAGGCTTGTCTTTGGGGAGCAAGGGGGCGGTGTGCGCGATGGTTTCTAACATTTCATCAGCGCTTTCCCCCACCGCTAACCCACCTATAGCATAGCCATCAAAACCCTCATGCGTTAATCCCACGCTGAGGCTGCGCATTTTCAAATGCGTCCCGCCTTGGATAATGGCAAAAAGGTTGTTGTTGGGGCGGTTTTTTTGCTTGTGGTATTCTAGGCTAAGATTCGCCCATTTAGCGCTTCTTTTAATGGATTCTTCAAGGCGTTTTAAGGGAGCGGGCAAGCCCACTAAATCGTCTAAAACCATCATAATATCGCTATTTAAAGAATATTGAATGTCCAAAACTTTAGTGGGCGTGAACAAATGCTTGCTCCCATCAATATGGGATTTAAAAACAATCCCGTCTTCTTGCAATTTGACATTATCGCTCAAACTAAAGGCTTGAAACCCTCCACTATCGGTTAAAAAACTCCCATGAAATTGAGCGAAACGATGCAAGCCCCCTAACTCCTCAACGATCTTTTCGCCCGGCCTTAAATACATGTGATAGGTGTTGGCTAAAATGAGTTTAGCGCCTAAAATGTCTTGCATGTCAGTAGCGTCTAAAGATTTGATACAGCCTTGCGTGCCTACTGGCATAAAAACAGGCGTTGCCACTTGAGAATGGGCTAAATTTAAAAGACCAGCTCGCGCGTTATTGTCCGTCGCTTGGAGTTGAAAATCCATCGTTTAAGCCTTAATCTTGGATATAATGGCGTAATCATTTTTTAGGAAGTTTGGAATTGAAAAAAATCGCCCTTATTTTAGATGGCATTGTAGCAAAAAATTTTTTAGACTTGGTGCTAAGGCATTATTCTAATCATAATTTTTATATAGTGGTTGTCAAAAATGAGAGCCTTATCCCTAAAAACTACCCGAGCACTTTCGCTTTTCATTGTTTTGATGCGACTTCTAGTTTCAGGCTTTTGCAAGTGTTAAACGATGAGGTGAGCGATGCGTTTTTAATCATACAAGATTTTAAAGAACAGCACATCATTCACAAAATCATTCAAACCCATTTCAAACGCATGCGCGTGGTTTTGAGCGTGAAAAGAGATGGTGAAAAAACTTTAGAAAATAATGAAGAAAATAAAGATGAGAAGCTTATTTTAATTGATGAATTTGAAGTTTTAGCCAATAAATTCATTTCTCGTTTGCCTAATATCCCTAGCACCCCTAGAGAGTTTGGGTTAGGCAAGGGCGAGATCATGGAGATTGATGTGCCTTTTGGGAGTATTTTTGCTTACAGGCATATTGGCTCTATCAGGCAAAAAGAATACAGGATTGTAGGGCTTTATCGCAACGATGTTTTGTTGCTCTCCACTAAATCTTTGGTTATCCAGCCGCGAGACATTCTCTTAGTGGCAGGCAATCCGGAAATTTTAAACGCGGTGTATCTCCAGGTCAAAAGCAATGTGGGGCAGTTCCCAGCCCCCTTTGGCAAGAGCATTTATTTATACATTGATATGCGCTTACAGAGCAGAAAAGCGATGATGCGCGATGTGTATCAAGCCTTGTTTTTGCACAAACATTTAAAGAGCTACAAGCTCTATATCCAGGTTTTACACCCCACTAGCCCTAAGTTTTATCATAAATTTTTATCGCTAGAAACCGAAAGCATTGAAGTGAATTTTGATTTTTATGGGAAAAGTTTTATCCAAAAACTCCATGAAGACCACCAGAAAAAAATGGGTTTGATTGTGGTGGGCAGAGAGCTTTTTTTATCTAAAAAACACCGAAAAGCCTTGTATAAAACAGCCACCCCGGTTTATAAAACCAACACTTCCGGCTTGTCTAAAACCTCTCAAAGTGTGGTGGTTTTGAATGAAAGCTTGGATATTAATGAGGACATGTCTTCAGTGATCTTTGATGTGTCTATGCAGATGGATTTGGGCTTGTTGCTCTATGATTTTGACCCTAACAAGCGCTATAAAAACGAGATTGTCAATCATTATGAAAATTTAGCCAACACGCTCAACCGCAAGATTGAGATTTTTCAAACCGATATTAGAAATCCTATCATGTATCTCAATTCTTTAAGAAATCCCATTTTGCATTTCATGCCTTTTGAAGAGTGCATCACGCACACGCGCTTTTGGTGGTTTTTATCCACTAAAGTGGAAAAATTAGCGTTTTTAAACGATGATAACCCTCAAATTTTTATCCCCATAGCGGAGTGAGAAAGAATGCAAGAAATTTTAATCCCTTTAAAAGAAAAAAGCTATAAAGTGTTTTTGGGGGAACTGCCTGAAATTGAATTGAAACAAAAAGCCCTCATCGTTAGCGATAGCATCGTGGCCGGGTTGCATTTATCGTATTTATTAAAGCGCTTGAAAGCATTAGAAGTGAGAGTGTGCGTGATAGAGTCCGGAGAAAAATACAAGAATTTTAATTCATTAGAGCGCATTTTAAACAACGCCTTTGAAATGCAATTAAACCGCCATTCTTTAATGATAGCCCTTGGTGGGGGAGTGATAAGCGATATGGTGGGGTTTGCGAGCAGTATTTATTTTAGGGGGATTGATTTTATTAATATCCCTACGACCTTACTCGCTCAAGTGGATGCGAGCGTGGGGGGGAAAACAGGGATCAATACGCCTTATGGCAAGAATTTAATCGGATCGTTTTACCAGCCTAAAGCGGTTTATATTGATTTGGCTTTTTTAAAAACCCTTAAAAAAAGGGAATTTCAAGCAGGGGTTGCTGAAATCATTAAAATGGCGGTGTGTTTTGATAAAAACCTGGTAGAAATATTAGAAACAAAGGATTTAAAAGATTGTTTAGAAAAAGTGGTTTTTCAAAGCGTCAGTATCAAAGCTCAAGTCGTTACGCAAGATGAAAAAGAGCAAAATATCAGGGCTGGGCTCAATTACGGGCATACCTTTGGGCATGCAATAGAAAAAGAGACTGATTATGAGCGGTTTTTGCATGGCGAAGCGATCGCTATTGGCATGCGCATGGCTAATGATTTAGCCCTTTCTTTAGGCATGCTCACTCTAAAAGAATACGAACGCATAGAAGATTTATTGAAAAAATTTGATTTGATATTTAATTACAAAATCACAGATATTCAAAAATTTTACGAACGCTTGTTTTTAGACAAAAAAAGCGAGAATGAGACAATCAAATTCATTCTGCCCAAAGGCGTTGGAGCGTTTGAAATTGCCTCTCATATCCCTAAAGAAACGATCATAAAGGTGTTAGAAGAATGGCATTAAGGGTATTATTATTCTTTTGTTTTTTGTTTTTACAAGCAGAAGATAAAAGCCAAGAGCTGTCGTCCATACAAAAACAAATGGCTTTGGTGGATAAAAAACTCGCCAAAGACGATAATGTGTGGTTGAAAAAATTTGAAAACTATAAGATCTACAATCAAATTTATACCGAAAAAGAGAGCGTGAGGCAGGAATTAAGGCGTTTAAAAAATAAAAAAAGTAAGGATTTATTAAAGATTAGCACCTTAGAGCACACCTTAAAGGCTTTAGAGTCCCAGCAAAAAATGTTTGAAAGCTATGGGGTCAATCCTTTTAAGGATTTGATAGAGCGCCCTAATATCCCCAATATCCCTAATATCGCTAACCCTATTGCGATCATTGATGGCATTTCTTTCATTAAAAGCATGCATTTAAAGCATGAAAGTCTTAAAAACAACCAGACTTCTTTAGAAGAAGTTTTAAGGCTTTTAGATCAAAAACACCAGCTTTTAAATCAGTGGCACGCTTTGGATAAAAGCGCGAAATTAAGCGATGAGATTTATCAAACTCAAGCCAAACGCCTAGAATTGCAAGGGGCTCAAAACATTCTAAAAACCACGATTGGGATTTTCCAAAAAGACAGCGATGAGGCTATAAGCATTGTCAAATCTCAAGTTAAAAACCAGCTTTTTAAATTGGTTTATGTGTTTTTAGCAGCCCTCTTGAGCGTGGTGTTTGCTTGGATTTTAAAAATCATTTCCAGTAAATACATTGAAAATAATGAGCGCGTCTATACCGTGAATAAAGCCATTAACTTCGTGAATGTGAGCGTGATTGTTTTAATCTTTCTTTTTTCGTATTTAGAAAATGTTACTTACTTGGTCACGGTTTTAGGCTTTGCGAGCGCGGGCTTAGCGATTGCGATGAAAGATTTGTTCATGAGCTTGCTTGGGTGGTTTATTATTTTGATTGGGGGGAGCGTGCATGTGGGCGATAGGGTGCGTATCGCTAAGGGGACGGATATTTTTATTGGCGATGTGTTGGATATTTCTATGCTGCACATTACGATTTTAGAAGATGTAACCTTTACAACTTATACGAACAACAGGAGAGCGGGCCGGATTATTTTTGTGCCTAATAATTATATTTTCACCACCATGTTTGCTAATTACAGCCATTTTGGGATGAAAACGGTTTGGGATGGCGTGGATTTTTGCGTTACATTTGATTCTGATTTTAAAAAAGCTTCTAAAATTGCGCTCAATATCGCTACAGAATTGTCTAAAGAATACACGGATATTACCTATAAACAGCTCAATAAAATGCGCGACCGGTATTCTTTAAGGAGTTTGAGCGTGAAGCCTCGATGCTTTTTGATGCCTGAAAGTAACGGGATAAAAATCTCAGTGTGGTATCAAACCAATTCGTATGCGACCCTGTCTTTAAGGAGCAAGATTGTGGCTGAAATTGTTGAAGCTTTTTTGAAAGAAGAAAATATCCATATCGCTTATACGACCAGCAAGCTGCTTAAAGTGGATGCCGACGCCTTAGGCGATGGCTTTGGGAATAAAAGGGAACAAAAATGAAAAAAGTCTATTTCAAAACTTTTGGGTGCAGGACGAATCTTTTTGACACGCAAGTGATGGGCGAGAATTTGAAGGATTTTAGCGTAACCTTAGAAGAACAAGAAGCCGATATTATTATCATCAATTCTTGCACCGTAACCAATGGGGCCGATAGCGCAGTAAGGAGTTACGCTAAAAAAATGGCGCAATTAAATAAGGAAGTGCTATTTACTGGCTGTGGGGTGAAAACCCAAGGCAAGGAGCTTTTTGAAAAAGGGCTTTTAAAGGGCGTTTTTGGGCATGACAATAAAGAAAAGATTAACGCGCTTTTACAAGAAAAAAAGCGTTTTTTTATAGACGACAATTTAGAAAACAAGCACTTAGACACCACGATGGTGAGCGAGTTTGTGGGAAAGACTAGGGCGTTTATCAAGATTCAAGAAGGCTGTGATTTTGATTGCAATTATTGCATTATCCCAAGCGTGAGAGGGAGGGCTAGGAGTTTTGAAGAGAGGAAAATTTTAGAGCAAGTGGGCCTTTTATGCTCTAAAGGGGTTCAAGAAGTGGTTTTAACCGGCACCAATGTGGGGAGCTATGGGAAAGATAAAGGAAGCAATATCGCAAGATTGATTAAAAAATTAAGCCAGATTACTGGGTTAAAGCGCATAAGGATTGGGAGCTTAGAGCCTAACCAAATCAACGATGAATTTTTAGAGCTTTTAGAAGAGGATTTTTTAGAAAAACATTTGCATATCGCTTTACAGCACAGCCATGATTTCATGCTAGAAAGAATGAACAGAAGAAACCGCACAAAAAGCGATAGGGAATTATTAGAGGTCATCGCTTCTAAGAATTTTGCTATCGGCACGGATTTTATTGTAGGGCATCCGGGCGAGAGCGAAAGCGTTTTTGAAGAAGCGTTTAAGAATTTAGAAAGCTTACCCTTAACGCACATCCACCCTTTTATTTACAGCAAACGAAAAGACACCCCCTCTAGTTTGATGACTGATAGCGTGAGCTTGGAAGATTCTAAAAAGCGTTTGAATGCGATCAAAGATTTGATTTCACATAAAAATAAGGCGTTCAGGCAATTGCAACTCAAGCTCAATACGCCCCTAAAAGCTTTAGTGGAAACGCAAAAAGATGGCGAATTTAAAGCCTTAGATCAATTCTTCAACCCCATTAAAATCAAAAGCGATAAGCCTTTAAGGGCTAGTTTTTTAGAAATTAGGGATTATGAAATTAAGGAGAGGGAAAACCATGCCGTTTTCTAAAAATTTAGAAAACCTCATCGCTCCCTTTAAACGCATCAAAAACCGCTCGCTTGTTTTGGCGTTAGGGTTTTTGATCCTTACTTTTTGCTTGCTTCTTTTTTTAGTCTTGAGCGATGTTTCTAGGCTCATATCCAGTAAGGACTTTTTTTATGTGATCCAATCTCACCCTAAGCAAACTCTAACAGAAGATGAAAATTATTTTTATGCTAACAAGGGTCTTTATAAAACCAACAAAGAAGCCTTTTTAAGAGCCTATAAAATCCCAGAAAGCATGCCCATAGAAAAACGAGAAAATTTAAACAAGGTTTCTAAAATCTTTTTAGCGTTGCTTTTTTTCATTTCTAGCATGCTTTTTGGGATCTTTTGGCGCTTGCCTAAACGATTGGACACTAAAATGAATTTAGAAAGCGCGCACAAAAACGAATTAGAAAATTCGTTCCAGCGATACGATGCGTTGGGGGTGCGTTTTGAAGATATTGCAGGGGTGGATGAAGTTAAAGAAGAATTGTTAGAAGTGATAGATTATTTAAAAAACCCTAAAAAATACCAGGATTTAGGGATTTTTCTCCCTAAAGGCGTGCTGTTAATCGGGCCTCCTGGAGTGGGGAAAACCATGATCGCTAAAGCCTTAGCGAGTGAAGCCAGAGTGCCGTTTTTTTATGAAAGCGGGAGCGCGTTTTCTCAAATTTATGTGGGGGCTGGGGCTAAAAAAGTGCATGAACTTTTCATGCATGCTAAAAGGCATGCCCCCTCTATTATTTTTATTGATGAAATTGACGCTTTGGGTAAGGCTAGGGGAGGGCATAGGAGCGATGAAAGAGAGGCCACGCTCAACCAGTTTTTAACCGAAATGGATGGGTTTTTGCAAAACGATGAGGTGGTGGTGATAGGAGCGACTAACCAAATGGAAGTGATGGATGAAGCGCTATTAAGGAGCAAGCGTTTTGATCGGCGCATTTTCATTTCTTTACCGGATTTGTCAGAAAGACAAAGCATTTTAGAAAAGCTTTTAGAAAACAAAAAGCATGCGCTCAATTATCTTAAGATCGCTAAAATTTGCGTGGGTTTTAGCGGGGCGATGTTGGCGACTTTAATCAATGAAAGCGCTTTAAACGCCCTAAAACACCAACGAATTGAAATCACTGAGGGCGACATTTTAGAAGTGAAAGACAAGATCGCTTATGGCAAGAAAAAGCCCCAAACCTTAGACGAAAACCAAAAAGAATTGGTCGCTTTGTATCAAAGCGCGAAAGCCTTGAGCGCGTATTGGCTAGAAATTGAATTTGATAAAGCGCCTTTATTGGGGGAATTTATCGCTTTTAATGAAAATAAAATCCATAGTGAGAGCGAGATTAAAAATTACATTAAAGTGTATTTGAGCGGGACGATTATTTTAGAGTTGCTCTATAAAGAGCGTTATAGTCTGTCTAAACAAGACTTGCAAAAAGCGAAATTTTTGAATGAATTTATGGCTAGTGAGCTTCTTTTAGCCCCTACAAAAGAGTCTTTAAGCGTTCTTTATGAAGAGCAACTGGAGTTTTTAAAGCCGCAAATTGCAGCTTGCAAGCGCTTGAGCGCTCTATTATTGGAGCAAGAATATTTAGAACATTCTAATTTGTATGATTGGTTGAACGGGTGAAAATGCGTTTTTTTAGTGGTTTTGGGTTCATTAATGAAAGCGTTTTGTTTGAAGAGTGGCTTTTAAAAGGGGCTTATGATGTGTCAGGCTTTTCTATGGGGGCGATTAAGGCGATAGAATACGCTTATAATGAAATCTTACAACAGCGCCGTATCAATTCTTTGTTATTGTTTTCGCCTTGCATGCTAGCGCATAAGAGTTTGGCGTTCAAACGCTTGCAACTTTCTTCGTTCCAAAAAGACCCGCAAAGCTACATGGATAACTTTTATCAAGAAGTGGGCTTGAGCGCTAAAATGGAGCGTTTTAAAAAAGAGGGTTCTTTAGAAGAGTTAGAATTTTTATTGAATTACAAGTATAGTGATTCTATAATTAGGTTTTTATTAGAAAAAGGCGTGAAGGTTGAAACGTTTATCGGGTTAAAAGACAGGATCACTGACATTCAGGCCCTTTTAGAATTTTTTATGCCTTTAGTTCAAGTGTGGCAGTTTAAGGATTGCAACCATTTGTTGCAAAAATCTTAAAAAAGGTGGAAGATGAAAAAATTTGGTTTAGGGGTGTATTTGCTTCTTTTAGGTATTTTGGGCGGCTCTTTGATCATTCTAGGAGCGATAGTTGCGCCCATTGTTTTCAAAGCTTCAAGCATTTTACCTGAATTGAATCTAACTCCCTTTGAGAGCGGGAAACTCATGGCACAAATCTTTGTGCGTTTCAATTATGTTTTAGGCGCGATCGGTTTTGTGGTGTTACTTTATGAAATCATTTCGTTTATTTATTATAAAAGATCGTTAGTGTATTTGATCCTTGGCGTGGCGATAGGGGCGTTGTGTTTGCTCTTTGTTTTTTATTACACGCCTTATATTTTAAACGCTCAAAAAGTGGGCGAAGTCGCGCTCCAAAGCGCTGAATTTGCCCGCTCGCACGCTCAAAGCGAATGGCTGTTCAAAGAATTGTTTGTGCTGGTGTGCGCTTTGTTTTTTTGGCGTTTGCTTGGAAAAAATGCGCTTTGATTTTTTAAAGGGGAGGATTTACTATCTAGGAAATGAGAGGGTAGCATTTAATGAAAAAGTTTAAAAAGAAACCAAAAAGTATCAAACGATCGCATCAAAAAACAATCTTAAAGCGTCCTTTATGGCTTGCACCTTTATTAATCGGTGGGTTTGCTAGTGGGGTGTATGCTGATGGAACAGATATTTTGGGGCTTAGTTGGGGGGAAAAAAGCCAAAAGGTATGCGTGCATCATCCATGGTATGCTATATGGAGTTGCGATAAATGGGAGGAAAAAACACAACAATTCACAGGAAACCAACTCATTACAAAAACTTGGGCAGGGGGTAATGCGGCTAACTACTACCACTCTCAAAACAACCAAGACATCACAGCCAATTTAAAAAATGATAACGGCACTTATTTTTTAAGCGGTCTGTATAACTACACCGGAGGGGAAAATAATGGGGGGAATTTAAATATTGAATTAGGCAGTAACGCTACTTTTGATTTGGGTGCTCATAGTGGGAATAGTTTCACTTCTTGGTATCCTAACGGGCATACTAATATTACTTTTAGCGCTGGGACTATCAATGTGAATAACAGCGTAGAAGTGGGCAATCGTGTGGGATCGGGAGCTGGCACGCACACCGGCACAGCCACTTTAAACTTGAACGCTAATAAGGTCAATATCAATTCCAATATCAGCGCGTTTAAGACTTCGCAAGTGAATGTAGGCAATGCTAACAGCGTTATTACTATCGGTTCGGTTTCTTTAAGTGGGGATGTTTGCAGTTCTTTAGCTCGTGTGGGCGTAGGGGCTAATTGCTCCACTTCTGGGCCTAGCTATTCTTTTAAAGGGACGACTAACGCTACGAATACGACTTTTAGTAATGCAAGCGGCAGTTTCACTTTTGAAGAGAACGCCACTTTTAGCGGGGCGAAATGGAATAGGGGGACTTATACTTTTAATAAAGAGTTTAACGCTACCAATAACACCGCCTTTAACAGCGGTAGTTTTAATTTTAAAGGCGCAAGTTCCTTTAACGGTGCTTCGTTTAGTAACGCTTCCTATACTTTTGAGAATCAAGCCACTTTCCAAAACAGCTCTTTTAATGGGGGGACTTTTACTTTTAATAACCAAACCAATCAAGCTAACAGCACCCAGCACCCCCAAATTCAAAACAGCTCTTTTAGTGGTAATGCTACCACTCTTAAGGGCTTTGTGGATTTCCAGCAAGCCTTTAACAATTCAAACCACCAACTGACAATGCAAAACGCTTCCTTTAATAACGCCACTTTCAACAATACCGGTAAAATCACCATTAATGAGAGCGCGAGTTTTAACGACACGACTTTTAACACTTCTATTAATACAAACAACATGACTATTACCGGTAGCGTTACTTTAAGCGGTAAGAATGATTTGAAAAATGGCTCAACCCTTGATTTTGGGAGTTCTAAAATCACTCTCACTCAAGGGACGACTTTCAACCTCACAAGTTTAGGCAGTGAGAAGAGCGTAACGATTTTAAATTCTAGCGGTGGGATCACTTATAATCATCTTTTAAACCATGCAATCAATGGTTTGACAAACGCCTTAAAAACGAACGAAAACTCTTCAGATCCGCAAAGTTTCGCTCAAGGTTTGTGGGATATGATCACTTACAATGGGGTTACCGGACAGCTTTTGAATGAAAACATCGCGGCCTCTAAACCCGCTGACTCTTCGCCCTCTAAATCCTCTACAAACCCTACGCAAGTCTATCAAGTGGGCTATAAAATAGGGGATACTATCTACAAACTGCAAGAAACTTTTAGCCATAATTCCATCATTATTCAAACTTTAGAGAGCGGGACTTACACGCCACCCCCTGTTATTAGCGGCTCCAAATTTGACTTATCCGCTTCAAATTATATTAATTCTGACATGCCTTGGTATGATCATAAATCTTACATTCCCAAATCCCAAAATTTTACAGAGAGCGGGACTTATTACTTGCCGAGCGTTCAAATATGGGGGAGCTATACTAACTCGTTCAAACAAACCTTTAGCGCGAGTAATAGCAATCTGGTGATCGGGTATAACGCAACTTGGACTGATCATAATGTTTCTTCTAGCGGCACGGTGTCTTTTGGGGACACTTCAGGGAGCGCTCTTAATGGGCATTGCGGGCCTTGGCCCTATTATCAATGCACAGGCACGACTAATGGAACTTATAGCGCTTATCATGTGTATATCACAGCGAATCTGCGTTCTGGCAATCGCATAGGCACGGGTGGGGCAGCTAATCTAATCTTTAATGGGGTAGATAGCGTCAATATCGCTAACGCTACCATCACGCAACATAACGCCGGAATCTATTCAAGCTCTATGACTTTTTCCACGCAAAGCATGGATGATTCGCAGAATTTGAAGGGTTTAAATTCTAACGGCAAGCTTTTGGTGTATGGCACCACTTTCACTAACCACGCTAAAGACGGGAAATTCATTTTCAATGCAGGGCAAGCAGTTTTTGAAAACACCAACTTTAATGGAGGGAGCTATCAATTCAGCGGCGATAGCTTGAATTTTTCAAACAACAACCAGTTTAATAGCGGTTCGTTTGAGATTAGCGCAAAAAGCGCTTCGTTTAATAACGCTAACTTTAATAATAGCGCTTCTTTTAATTTCAATAATTCTAGTGCAACCACTTCGTTTGTGGGGGATTTCACTAACGCTAATTCAAATTTGCAAATCGCCGGGAACGCTGTTTTTGGGAACTCTAATAATGGCTCTCAAAATAACGCTAATTTTAATAATACCGGCTCTGTTAATATTTCAGGGAATGCAGCTTTTGATAATGTGGTGTTTAATAGCCCTACGAACACGAGCGTGAAAGGGCAGGTTACTTTAAATAATATCACTTTAAAAAACCTGAACGCCCCTTTGTCTTTTGGCGATGGGACGATTAGTTTTAACGCTCATTCGGTGATTAATATTGGTGAAGCTATCACTAATGGCAACCCTATCACCCTTGTAAGCTCTTCTAAAGAAATTGAATACAACAACGCTTTTAGCAAAAATCTATGGCAGCTCATCAATTACCAAGGGCATGGGGCAAGCAGTGAAAAACTCGTCTCTAGCGTGGGTAATGGCGTTTATGATGTGGTGTATTCTTTCAATAACCAAACCTACAATTTCCAAGAGATTTTTTCACAAAACAGCATTTCTATCCGGCGTTTGGGCGTTGGCATGGTGTTTGATTATATGGATATGGAAAAATCGGATCACTTATATTATCAAAACGCTCTCGGTTTTATGACCTACATGCCTAATAGCTATAACAATAATTTAGGGAATGCAAACAACACCATTTACTATTACGACAACAGCATTGATTTTTATGCGATCGGGAAAACTCTATTCACTAAGGCGGAATTTTCTCAAACATTCACCGGGCAAAACAGCGCGATCGTTTTTGGGGCTAAAAATATATGGACGAGCTTAAGCGATGCGCCGCAGTCTAATGTGATCATTCGCTTTGGGGACAATAAGGGAGCAGGGAGTAATGATGCGAGCGGGCATTGCTGGAACTTGCAATGCATAGGCTTTATTACAGGGCATTATGAAGCACAAAAGATTTACATCACCGGTAGTATTGAAAGCGGGAACCGCATTTCTAGCGGTGGGGGTGCGAGTCTTAATTTTAACGGGCTTCAAGGCATTCTTTTAACGAACGCGACTTTGTATAACCGTGCCGCTGGCACGCAAAGCTCGTCTATGAATTTTGTTTCTAACAGCGCGAACATTCAGGCTCAAAACTCCTATTTTATAGACGATACCGCGCAAAATAAAGGCAACCCTAATTTCAGTTTCAACGCTTTGAATCTGGATTTTTCTAACAGCTCTTTTAGGGGCTATGTGGGGCAAACGCAATCTGTTTTTAAATTCAATGCCAAGAATGCGATCAGTTTCACCAACAGCACGAATTTAAGCTCTGGTTTGTATCAAATGCAAGCTAAAAGCGTGTTGTTTGACAATTCCAATTTAAGCGTTTCAGTGGGGACAAGCAGTATTAAAGCTAGTGCGATCAATCTTTCTCAAAACGCCTCTATCAATGCGAGCAACCATTCAACCTTAGAGCTTCAAGGCGATTTGAATTTGAACGACACCAGCTCGCTCAACCTCAACCAAAGCGTCATCAATGTTTCCAATAACGCCACGATCAACGATTACGCGAGTTTGATTGTGAATGATGGCTCACGCCTTAATTTTAACGGGACAACCAATTTCAATTCAGAAAATATCACTACGAGTTTGAATCATTCTTCTATCGTGTTTAAGGGAGCGATCTCTTTAGGAGGGCAGTTTA
Organism: Helicobacter sp. 219-2; assembly: GCF_030053225.1. Classification (NCBI taxonomy): domain Bacteria; kingdom Pseudomonadati; phylum Campylobacterota; class Epsilonproteobacteria; order Campylobacterales; family Helicobacteraceae; genus Helicobacter; species Helicobacter sp. 219-2. The sequence continues at coordinate 645,108 of NZ_JASGBS010000001.1, forward strand.
ATTTAAGCAATAACTCTTCTTTAGATTTTCAAGGCTCTAGCGCTATCACTTCTAACACGGCGTTTAATTTCTATGATGACGCTTTTTCTCAAAGCCCGATCACTTTCCATCAAGCCCTTGACATTAAAGCGCCCTTAAGTTTGGGAGGCAACCTCTTAACCCCTAACAACAGCAGCGTGCTGAATTTAAAAAACAGCCAGCTTGTTTTCAGCGATCAAGGGAGTTTGAATATCGCTAACATTGATTTACTAAGCGATCTAAACGATAATAAAAATCGGGTGTATAACATCATTCAAGCGGGTATGAATAGTAATTGGTATGAGCGTATCAACTTCTTTGGCATGCGCATCAATGATGGGATCTATGATGCTATTAACCAGACTTATAGTTTCACTAACCCCCTTAATAACGCCCTAAAAATCACCGAGAGCTTTAAAGACAACCAACTAAGCGTTACGCTTTCTCAAATTCCGGGTATTAAAAACACGCTTTATAACATTAGCTCTGAAGTCTTTAACTACCAAAAAGTTTATAACAACGCTAATGGCGTGTATTCTTATAGCGATGATGCAGAAGGCGTGTTTTATCTCGCTAGCAATGTGAAAGGCTATTACAACCCCAACCAATCCTATCAAGCTAACGGCAGCAATAACACCACGAAAAATAATAATCTCATCTCTGAGTCTTCTATCATCTCGCAAACCTATAACGCGCAAGGCAACCCTATTAGCGCGTTGCATGTCTATAACAAGGGCTATAATTTCAATAATATCAAAGCGTTAGGGCAAATGGCTCTCAAACTCTACCCTGAAATCAAAAAGATATTAGGGAATGATTTTTCGCTCTCAAGTTTGAGCGATCTAAACCCTGATGCGCTAAATGAGCTTACCAAACTCATCACGCCTAACGATTGGAAAAACATTAACGAGTTGATTAATAATGCAAATAATTCGGTGGTGCAAAATTTCAATAACGGCGCTTTGATTGTAGGAGCGACTAAAATAGGGCAAACAAACACCAATAGCGCGGTTGTTTTTGGGGGATTAGGCTATCAAAAGCCTTGCGATTACACCGATATTGTATGCCAAAAATTTAGAGGCACTTATTTAGGGCAGCTTTTAGAGTCCAGCTCGGCTGATTTGGGCTATATTGACACGACTTTTAACGCTAAAGAAATTTATCTTACCGGCACTTTAGGGAGTGGGAATGCATGGGGGACTGGGGGGAGCGCGAGCGTAACTTTTAACAGCCAAACTTCGCTCATTCTCAATCAGGCTAATATCGTAAGCTCGCAAACTGATGGGATTTTTAGCATGCTGGGTCAAGAGGGTATTAATAAGGTTTTCAATCAAGCCGGGCTTGCTAATATTTTAGGCGAAGTGGCGATGCAATCCATTAACAAAGCCGGGGGATTAGGGAATTTGATAGCGGATATGTTAGGGAGTGATAGCGTGATTGGAGGGTATTTAACGCCTGAACAAAAAAATCAAACCCTAAGCCAGCTTTTGGGGCAGAATAATTTTGATAACCTCATGAACGATAGCGGTTTGAATGCAGCGATTAAGGATTTAATCAGACAAAAATTAGGCTTTTGGACCGGGCTAGTGGGGGGATTAGCCGGATTGGGGGGCATTGATTTGCAAAACCCTGAAAAGCTTATAGGGAGCATGTCCATCAATGATTTATTGAGTAAAAAAGGGTTGTTCAATCAAATCACCGGCTTTATTTCCGCTAACGATATAGGGCAAGTGATAAGCGTGATATTGCAAGATATTGTCAAACCGAGCGAGGCTTTACAAAACGATGTAGTCGCTTTAGGCAAACAAATGATTGGCGAATTTTTAGGCCAAGACACGCTCAATTCTTTAGAAAGCTTGCTGCAAAACCAGCAGATTAAAAGCGTTTTAGACAAAGTCCTAGCAGCTAAAGGTTTGGGGTCTATTTATGAACAAGGCTTGGGGGATTTGATACCTAGTCTTGGTAAAAAAGGGCTTTTCGCTCCTTATGGCTTGAGCCAAGTGTGGCAAAAAGGGGATTTTAATTTCAATGCGCAAGGCAATGTTTTTGTGCAAAATTCCACTTTCTCTAACGCTAATGGAGGCACGCTTAGTTTTAACGCAGGAAATTCGCTCATTTTTGCCGGAAACAATCATATTTCATTCACTAACCACGCTGGAACGCTTCAATTATTGTCCGATCAAGTTTCTAACATTAACATCACCACGCTTAACGCTAGCAACGGCCTTAAGATTAACGCCGCTAATAACAATGTTTTGGTGTCTCAAGGCAATCTGTTTATCAACGCTAGCTGCGCACAACAAAGCGATCCAACTACAGCTAATATTGCAAACCCTTGCGCACTTAACGCCCAAAGCGCAAATGGCGCTTCTTCTAGTAATGCGTCAAATAACGCGCCAATCGCCTTGAACAATAACGATGAGAGCTTGATGGTTACGGCGAATGATTTCAATTTTTCAGGCAATATTTACGCTAATGGGGTGGTTGATTTTTCAAAAGTTAAAGGCTCTGCAAACATTAAAAACCTGTATCTTTACAATAACGCTCAATTCCAAGCCAACAACCTCACTATTTCCAATCAAGCGGTATTAGAAAAAAACGCCAGCTTTACAGCCAATAATTTAAACATTCAAGGGGCGTTTAACAATAACGCCACGCAAAAAATAGAGGTGCTTCAAAATTTAGTGATCGCTTCAAACGCTTCTTTAAGCACCGGGATTTATGGGTTAGGAGTAGGGGGGGCTTTGAATCATTTTGGAGCGATCCATTTTAATTTAGAAAATATCCAAACGCCAACGCCACTCATTCAAGCAGAGGGGATCATTAATCTCAACACCACCCAAACGCCTTTTATGAATATTAATAACAGCATAGCGAATAACACGACTTACACTTTATTGAAAAGCAGCCGTTACATTGATTACAACATCAACCCCAACAGCTTGCAATCGTATTTGAAACTCTATACCTTAATCAATATCAACGGAAACCACATAGAGGAAAAAAACGGCGCATTGACTTATTTGGGCCAACGGGTTTTGTTGCAAGATAAGGGGTTATTATTGAGTGTAGCGCTGCCTGACTCAAACAACGCCTCCCAAAACAACATTTTAAGCCTTTCTGTTCTTCATAACCAGATTAAAATGTCTTACGGCGATAAAGTGATGGATTTTACCCCCCCTACTTTACAAGATTACATTGTGGGCATTCAAGGGCAAAGCGCATTGAATCAAATTGAAGCTGTTGGGGGGAACGCTATCAAGTGGCTTTCAACATTGATGATGGAGACTAAAGAAAACCCGCTTTTTGCGCCGATTTATTTAAAAAACCACTCTTTGAATGAAATCTTAGGCGTGGCTAAAGATCTTTTAAACACCGCGAGCTTGATTTCTAACCCTAATTTTAGAAATAACGCTACCAATCTTTTAGAATTGGCGAGTTACACCCAACAAACCAGCCGTTTGACAAAACTCTCTGATTTTAGGGCTAGAGAGGGAGAGTCTGATTTTTCTTTGTTAGAGCTTAAAAACAAGCGTTTTAGCGATCCTAACCCTGGAGAGGTTTTTGTCAAACACTCTCAACTTAGCAAACACCAAAATAACCTTTGGGTTCAAGGGATTGGGGGAGCGAGCTTTATTTCTGGGGGCAATGGCACGCTTTATGGCTTGAATGTGGGCTATGACAGGTTGGTTAAAAATGTGATCCTTGGGGGTTATGTGGCTTATGGGTATAGCGGTTTTAATGGGAATATCATGCATTCTTTGGCTAATAATGTGGATGTGGGGATGTATGCGAGGGCTTTTTTAAAAAGAAACGAATTCACTTTGAGCGCGAATGAAACTTATGGGGGCAATGCAAGCAATATCAATTCTTCTAATTCCTTGCTTTCTGTGTTGAACCAACGCTATAGTTACAACACCTGGACAACGAGCGTGAACGGGAATTATGGCTATGATTTCATGTTCAAACAAAAAAGCGTGGTGTTAAAACCTCAAGTAGGCTTGAGCTATTACTTCATAGGCTTGAGTGGGATGAAAGGCAATGATGCCGCTTACAAACAATTTCTCATGCATTCAAACCCCTCTAACGAATCGGTTTTAACGCTCAACATGGGGTTGGAGAGCCGTAAATATTTTGGTAAAAATTCCTATTATTTTGTAACGGCGAGACTAGGTAGGGATCTTTTGATCAAATCTAAAGGCGGCAATGTGGTGCGTTTTGTGGGCGAAAACACTTTATTGTATCGCAAGGGGGAAGTTTTTAACACTTTTGCGAGCGTGATTACAGGGGGCGAAATGCATTTGTGGCGTTTGATGTATGTGAATGCGGGGGTGGGGCTTAATATGGGCTTGCAATACCAAGACATTAATATAACCGGGAATGTGGGCATGCGAGTGGCGTTTTAGCTTTTTTGCTATAATGCCTCGTTCAAATTTTATAGTTAGGTTTTTCTATGTTGAATTATGAAGAGCTGTTTCAAACTCACAAAACCCCTTTTTATCTCTATGATTTTGACAAAATCAAACAGGCTTTTTTGAATTATAAAGAAGCGTTTAAGGGGCGTAAATCTTTGATTTGCTACGCTTTAAAGGCGAATTCCAATTTGAGTATCCTCTCTTTATTAGCCCATTTAGAGAGCGGGGCGGATTGCGTTTCCATAGGCGAGATACACAGGGCTTTAAAAGCCGGGATCAAGCCTTATAGGATCGTGTTTAGCGGGGTGGGTAAGAGTGCATTTGAAATAGAACAAGCCCTAAAACTCAACATTTTATTTTTGAATGTAGAAAGTTTTATGGAATTAACAACGATTGAAACAATCGCTCAATCTTTAGGGATAAAGGCTAGGATTTCCATTCGAATCAACCCTAATATTGACGCTAAAACGCACCCCTATATTTCTACCGGTTTGAAAGAAAATAAGTTTGGCGTGGGAGAAAAAGAAGCTTTAGAAATGTTTCTTTGGGCTAAAAAAAGCGCGTTTTTAGAGCCTGTTAGCGTGCATTTTCATATCGGCTCACAGCTTTTAGATTTAGAGCCGATTATAGAAGCGAGCCAAAAGGTGGCTAAAATCGCTAAATCTTTGATCGCGCTAGGGATAGATTTGCGTTTTTTTGATGTGGGCGGAGGGATTGGCGTGAGCTATGAAAATGAGGAAACGATTAAGCTTTATGATTACGCGCAAGGGATTTTAAACGTGCTTCAAGGCTTGGATTTGACCATTATTTGTGAGCCGGGCCGATCCATCGTGGCTGAGAGTGGGGAATTGATCACGCAGGTTTTGTATGAAAAAAAGGCTCAAAACAAGCGCTTTGTGATTGTAGATGCGGGCATGAATGATTTTTTACGCCCCAGTTTGTATCATGCTAAGCATGCTATAAGGGTTATAACGCCATCTAAGGGGCGTAAGATCTCGCCTTGCGATGTGGTAGGGCCTGTGTGTGAGAGCAGCGACACTTTTTTAAAAGACGCCAATTTGCCAGAATTAGAGCCAGGCGATAAATTAGTCATAGAAAAGGTTGGGGCTTATGGCTCTAGCATGGCCAGTCAATACAATTCACGCCCCAAACTTTTAGAATTAGCCCTAGAAGATCACAAAATCAGAGTGATAAGAAAAAGAGAGGCTTTAGAAGATTTATGGCGGTTAGAAGAAGAAGGCTTAAAAGGGGTTTGATTAGATGCAAAAGAATTTGGATAGTCTTTTAGAAAATTTAAGGGCTGAAATTGATGCGTTGGATAATGAATTGAGCGATCTTTTAGACAAACGCTTAGAAATCGCTTTAAAAATCGCTCTCATCAAACAAGAAAGCCCCATTTATTGCCCTAAAAGAGAGCGAGAAATTTTAAAACGACTCAGCCAAAGGGATTTCAAGCATTTGAATGGAGAAATTCTTACGGGTTTTTATACAGAGGTTTTTAAGATTTCTAGAAAATTTCAAGAAAACGCCCTAAAAGAGTTAAAGAAATAAAAGAGAGTTGCCATGTTTGAAAAAATTACCCTAGCGCATAAGGACTTGTTTTCAAGGTTTTTAAGCACTCAAAAAATCGTTTTATCGGATGTGAGTTTTACCAATTGCTTTTTATGGCAGCACGCAAGGCTTATTCAAGTGGCGGTGATTAGGGATTGTTTGGTGATTCAAACCACTTATGAAAATCAAAAACCCTTTTATTTCTATCCTATCGGTAAGAATGCGCATGAATGCGTAAAAGAGCTTTTGAAATTAGAAAAAAATTTAAGATTCCACTCTTTGACTTTAGAGCAAAGAGACGATTTGAAAGACAATTTTATAGGGGTGTTTGATTTCACTTACAACAGAGACAGGAGCGATTATGTTTATTCTGTTGAAGAATTGATCGCTTTAAAAGGGAAAAAATACCATAAGAAAAAAAACCACCTAAACCAGTTTTTAACCAATTGCGCGAATTTTGTTTATGAAAAAATTTCTTCTCAAAACAGAAAGGAAGTTTTAGAAGTCTCTAAAGAATGGTTTTTAGAAAGCCAGACAGATGATATAGGGCTAATCAATGAAAATAAGGGCATTCAAAGCGTGTTAGAAAATTATGAAAGCTTGGATGTGAAAGGGGGGTTAGTTAGGGTTAATGGAGAAATAGTTTCGTTTAGTTTTGGAGAAGTTTTAAACGAAGAGACCGCGCTCATTCACATTGAAAAAGCCCGCGCAGATATTGCAGGCGCGTATCAAATCATCAACCAGCAATTGCTTTTGAATGAATTTAGCCATTTGACTTACGCTAACAGAGAAGAAGATCTGGGGTTAGAGGGCTTGAGAAGGGCTAAAATGAGCTATAACCCGGTGTTTTTGATAGACAAATACGAAGCCGTTGCTAAAAATTAAATGATTTTTGGGGATTTTAAATATCAAAAAAGGATTAAAAAACTCACAGCCACCAATCTTAATGAGCTGAAAAACGCCCTGGATTTCATCTCTCAAAATAGGGGGAATGGGTATTTTGTGGGGTATCTTTTATACGAAGCGCGCTTAGCGTTTTTAGATGAAAATTTTCAAAGCCAAACCCCTTTTTTGTATTTTGAACAATTTTTAGAAAGAAAAAAATATTCTTTAGAGCCTTTAAAAGAGCATGCGTTTTACCCCAAAATCCACAGCTCTTTAGATCAAAAAACTTATTTCAAGCAGTTTAAAGCCGTCAAAGAATATCTCAAAAACGGCGATACCTATCAAGTGAATCTCACAATGGATTTATTTTTAGACACTAAAGCCAAGCTGGAGCGCGTTTTTAAGGAAGTGATACACAACCAAAACACGCCTTTTAAGGCTTTTATAGAAAATGAATTTGGGAGCGTTTTAAGCTTTTCGCCGGAATTGTTTTTTGAATTAGAGTTTTTAGATACAGCGATTAAGATTGTCACAAAACCTATGAAAGGCACGATCGCTCGCTCAAATAACCCCTTAATAGATGAAAAAAACCGATTGTTTTTGCAAAATGATGACAAAAATAGAAGTGAAAATGTGATGATTGTGGATTTACTGCGTAACGATTTGAGCCGTTTAGCCTTAAAAAATAGCGTGAAAGTCAATCAATTGTTTGAAATCATCAGCTTGCCTAGCGTGTATCAAATGATAAGCGAGATTGAAGCGAAATTGCCCCTAAAAACCAGCTTGTTTGAGATTTTTAAGGCGTTGTTCCCTTGCGGCTCTGTGACCGGATGCCCTAAAATAAAAACCATGCAAATCATTGAAAGTTTAGAAAAACGCCCTAGGGGGGTGTATTGCGGGGCGATAGGCGTGGTTGAAGAAAAAAAAGCCCTTTTTAGCGTGCCTATCCGCACTTTAGAAAAAAGAGCGCGCGAAGATTTTTTGCATTTGGGGGTAGGGAGTGGGGTAACTTATAAAAGTAAAGCACCCAAAGAATACGAAGAGAGCTTTTTAAAATCCTTTTTTGTGATGCCCAAAATAGAATTTGAGATTGTAGAAACGATGAAAATTGTCAAAAGGGATCAAAAATTAGAGATTAACAATAAAAACGCCCATAAAGAACGCTTAATGAATAGCGCCCAGTATTTCAATTTCAAACATGATGAAAATCTTTTAGACTTTGAATTAGAAAAAGAAGGGGTTTTAAGGGTTTTACTCAATAAAAAGGGCAAGCTCATTAAAGAATACAAAGCCTTAGAGCCTTTAAAAAGCTTAGAAATTCGTTTGAGTGAAGCCCCCATTGATAAGCATAATGATTTTTTATACCATAAGACCACTTATGCCCCTTTTTATCAAAACGCCCGAGTGCTCATTAAAAAAGGCGTTATTTTTGATGAAATCTTTTATAACCAGGATTTGGAACTCACTGAAGGCGCTAGGAGCAATCTTATTTTAGAAATCCATAACAGGCTTTTAACCCCTTATTTTAGTGCGGGCGCGTTAAATGGGACGGGTGTGATGGGATTGTTAAGAAAGGGTCTTGTTGGGCATGCCCCTTTAAAATTACAAGACTTGCAAAGAGCGGCTAAAATCTATTGCATCAATGCGCTATATGGCTTAGTGGAAGTGAAAATCAAACAACCATAAAGCGGCTAAAACCTCATTTTTTAGAAATAGGTTACTAAATAGATCAAAAAATTAAAACTCGCCCACAATAATGATTAAAGTTTTCATATTCATTATAGATCCATTTACACAACTATTTTATAAATTCAAATAGAGGGTTTGTAGGAACTCTCAATCAAAAAATAAGGAACATAACATGAGACATGGAGATATTAGTAGCAGCCCAGATACTGTGGGTGTAGCGGTAGTTAATTATAAGATGCCTAGACTCCACACTAAGAATGAGGTGTTGGAAAATTGTCGCAATATCGCTAAGGTGATTGGTGGGGTCAAACAGGGTCTGCCCGGGTTGGATCTGATTATTTTCCCCGAATACAGCACGCATGGGATTATGTATGACAGACAAGAAATGTTTGACACAGCCGCAAGTATTCCTGGAGAAGAAACCGCAATCTTTGCTGAGGCTTGTAAGAAAAACAAGGTTTGGGGAGTGTTCTCTTTGACGGGGGAAAAACACGAGCAAGCTAAAAAGAATCCCTATAACACTTTGATTCTTGTCAATGATAAGGGTGAGATCGTGCAAAAATACCGCAAAATCTTGCCTTGGTGCCCTATTGAATGCTGGTATCCTGGGGATAAAACTTATGTGGTTGATGGGCCTAAGGGCTTGAAAGTTTCTTTGATTATTTGCGATGATGGTAACTACCCTGAAATTTGGCGCGATTGCGCGATGCGTGGGGCAGAACTCATTGTGCGCTGTCAGGGTTACATGTATCCGGCTAAGGAGCAACAAATTGCGATCGTGAAAGCTATGGCGTGGGCTAATCAATGTTATGTAGCGGTAGCGAATGCGACCGGCTTTGATGGGGTGTATTCCTATTTTGGGCATTCTAGCATTATTGGTTTTGACGGGCATACTTTGGGCGAATGCGGGGAAGAAGAAAATGGTATTCAATACGCTCAACTTTCTGTGCAACAAATCCGTGATGCGAGGAAATACGACCAAAGCCAAAACCAACTCTTCAAACTCTTACACAGAGGTTATAGTGGGGTTTTTGCTAGTGGTGATGGGGATAAGGGTGTGGCGGAATGCCCTTTTGAGTTCTATAAGACTTGGGTTAATGACCCCAAAAAAGCTCAAGAAAATGTAGAAAAAATCACTCGCCCAAGCGTGGGTGTGGCCGCTTGTCCTGTGGGCGATTTGCCCACGAAATAAAGGGCAAAAGGAGGGGGGCTTCATAGAAGCTTAAAAGCGTTTTTAATATCTTTTTTTAGAACGCTTAAAAACCACCAAAAAGTTACAAATATTTCGTTAAAGACAAATTATTGATTTTGTTCGTGGAAGCCAGAACAGCGTTATAATTGTTAGTGAGATTGGAAAACTTGTTATAAGTTTCTGCCATATCTGTGCCGGTCGTTTCCCCACGAATGCTTTGAACTTGCGTTTTTAAAACTTCATTACGCCTGATAATGTTCTCAAACGCTTTACCATGAGCGCCGTTTTTAGCGATCATTTTTTCTATGTGATCGCTCAAGTGATCTATAAGGGTGATGCCGTTTTGAATGCCTAAATTACGCATGTCGCTAGAGTAAGTATCCCCTAAAGCGTCCGGGCGATAAATCCCTTTTCTTACAGAAGTGATGGTATTTTCTAATTGATCAAAAAAATTCACGCTTGGCTTGTCAATAATGAGGGCGTTATTAGCGTTTAATTTAAGGCTTGGTTTGTCGCTGTGCAAGGCGTTTTGAGAAAAATCATTCGCGTCTTTATCAAAAAGCATGAACTGCATTTTGGTGTTTGAATGCATGTTGTCTTGGATGATGACTTTTCCCTCTTCATTCAAATTAATAGAAAGGTTGTCTTTAGCTTGTTTTAACAATTCAATAAAGCGCTCCTTGCTTTCTTTGGAAGTAGGGTTATCGCTGATTTGTTGGTAGATGGCGGGGTCAGTGTTGCTGTAATTGAGCGCGATACTCATCGCATCCATAAGTTGCCTGTAAGTTACTTCATTGGGTTTGGAAGCTTGAATATCAGCGGTTGTGGGGTCATAAAGCGGGATTTTAATGCCATTAGGCAAACTCAAAAAAGCCCCATTATTATCCAAGATCATTTGCGCTTTTAAAAACGAACCATTCACATCGTTTAATTTCATGTTAAAAACGCTATTTTCTAAACTCCCCTTAGCGGCTTCACTCAGTTTAGTAGAGCCATTAGCCGCACCATTTTGAGCGATTTGAGCGACATTGCTTTCTAATTTTGCCCCTTCTTTATTGAAATAGGTTTTTTGGTATTCGCTCGCGTTATTAGTAGGAATGCCGGCCACTTCTAGCCCTTTTTGATCTAGAGTGCTTAAAGTCAAAGAAATAGGCGATTGGTTAGAAGAATTGTCAATGATCCTCAAACGCCCGTTTGTTCCAATTTCCACATCCACTTCATCATTAAAGCGTTCTTTAATCGCATCTTTCAAATCTTTAATCGTAGAATTTTTCACGTCTAAAAGAATGGGAATATCCAAATTAATAGGGAGGTTTGGGATTTTAATAGCGCTTGTTTCGCCCAAACGGCTGGCGTTGATTTTTAAAGTTTCCACGCTGTCGCCAAAAATTTCGCTCAATTTAGTGTTTTTGTTGGCTAAAACATTGTCTTTAGTTACAAACACGCTAGGGATTTCAAGCACTTTAGGATTATACATGTTAGGCACCGCTTTAACTTGGCTCAAGCTCCTATCCGTTACAAACGCGCTTTTGACGTATTCAGTAACCCTTTTACCGCTTGAACGCAAGGCGTCTAAATCATCAAAATCCCCATCGCTAGAAATCAAATGGAAATCCAAATTTTCACTGCCAGGCGTTAGGTTTTTGATCTCAATTTGCCCCCAATTATTCAAACTCACATCCACGACTTTGTTTTGCGAAGTGTTCCCGTAAGCATGACCGATTTTATCCAACAAATCGCTCACTTTAGTCGCGCTTTCTTTGTTCTGGTAGGCTTTATCCAATGCGAATTTTTCTTTAAAACTAGAGCCATCAGGCCTAACGCCTTGCAAATAAAAAAACTCTTTAGGGTCGTTGGTGGGGTCTTTATCGTTATCGCCGATGAGTTCTCGCAAGGTATCACCGGGTTTAATAAAAACTTCTTCAGGTAATGAAGAATGCTCTAAAGCGTCCATCACATCAGGGTGGAGCTTGTTTTGATTGAGTAATTTAATGTTGGTGGTGATGAGTTTGTGCTTGTCTTTATCTGCGCCTAAAAACAAATCTTGCCCGCTGATATTATAAGGCACAAGGTTATCAGAGCTGATTAGCGCGTTTAAATCTTCGCCATTGCCATGGTATTTCCCATTACTATCAATGGGAGGTCTATCCACCTTACTGCCCCCAAATAAAAATTCCCCCCCTATAGAGGTGTTAGCGACATTCATCATATGCTCCCTCAAGCGTTCTAAATCGTTAGCGATAGCGGCGCGAGAAGTCTCTGAATGCACATCGTTAGCGGATTGGATGAGCTTGGTTTTAAATGTCTCCATCGTTTTAGAAAATTCTTGCAAGGCTTTGTCAGTATTGAGTGTTGAAGTGTAAGCGTTTTGAGCTACATCAATGCCTTGATCTAAGGTGTTTTCTTCGTATTGGAATTTTAAATTCTGATTGTTAATGTCGCTGTTTTGATAGCCATAACGGATTTTTAGCCCTGAAGCGATCTGCGTGTTAGCGTCGTTGATTTTATTTTGTAAAGCGTTTTGATAGTTATTCATTTGGTTGTATTTTGAGCCAAAGGTAACGCGCATGATCAAATCCTTATTGGTTTTTTAACAAACAAGCTAAAAGTATTCCAAAACAAGTTAATAACAATTGTGAGCGGTTTGGTGGGGTAATAATGCGGGGTTAAATGGGGTTATTTTGAGTAAAAAAATTCTTTTAATAGGAATTTAATCTAAATTTAAAGTTAAATTTTAGCAAATACTCACTATAATAAGCGTTTATTTTAAAAAGAGCGTTCAATTTTTAAGGAATAGAAATGTCATACGCAATATTCAAGCATGGCGGTAAGCAATATAAAGTCGTTGAAGGCGATATTGTTTTATTGGATAAAATAAATAAAGAGCCTAAGGCTTTAGTGGAATTAGTGGAAGTGTTAGCTGTATCCAAAGAGGGCAAACTCTCTTGCGGGAAGCCCTTTGTGAATGGGGCTAAAATTGAAGCGGAAGTGATCAATGAAGGGCGCGGCAAAAAAGTCATCACTTTCAAAAAACGCCGCCGAAAAGACAGCAAAACCAAGCGTGGTTTTAGAAGAGATTTCACTCGTGTGAGAATCACTAAAATTGTAGCATAAAGGAGTATTAAACAATGGCACACAAGAAAGGTCAAGGGAGTACGCAGAATAACAGAGATTCTGCAGGAAGGCGCTTAGGCGTGAAAAAATTTGGCTCAGAATTTGTGAGAGCAGGGAATATTATCGTGCGCCAAAGAGGCACTAAAATACATCCGGGTAATAATGTGGGCATGGGGAAAGACCATACCTTATACGCGCTCATAGATGGCGTTGTGAAGTTTGAGCATAAAGACAGAAACCGCAAAAAGGTTTCTGTGGTTAGTCAAAATTTTGGGGAGTAGGGTAACCTTTAAAGGTCAATTAAACCTTTAGGTGTTTGTTAAACACCTATAAACGCCATAAAATATTTATAATTTAGATCTCTATCCTTTATAGAATTTGTTGTGGAGATTGGCTTATGAATAATGTTTTTGTTAAGGGTTTGTTTTTTTTTCTTTTGTTGTTTGGGTTTTTTTTGAAAGCCTCAGAAAGCCCAAACGCTACTCTTAATCCATCTAAAGAAAATGTTTCCGTTGAAGAGCAAAAGCGTTTTGGAGGCGTTTTAGTTTTTGCTAGAGGCGCTGATGGCTCAAGCATGGATCCTGCCTTAGTAACTGATGGCGAAAGCTATGTGGCAACGGGCAATATTTATGACACGCTCGTGCAATTCAAATACGGCACCACAGAAATTGAACCCGGATTAGCAACAAGCTGGGAAATATCCCCAGATGGTCTTGTATATACCTTTCATTTACGCAAAGGGGTTTATTTCCACCAGACGAAGTATTGGAATAAAAAAGTAGAGTTTAGCGCTAAAGATGTGCTGTTTTCGTTTGAGCGCCAGATGGATAAGGCTAAACGATACTATAGCCCAGGGGCTAAAAGCTATAAGTATTGGGAAGGCATGGGCATGTCTCATATTATCAAAAGCATTGAAGCTTTAGATGATTACACGATCAGATTCACGCTTAATGGGCCAGAAGCCCCGTTTTTAGCCAATTTAGGCATGGATTTTTTGAGCATTTTGAGTAAGGATTACGCTGATTATTTAGAACAAAATAATAAAAAAGACGAGTTGGCTAAAAAACCTATTGGGACAGGGCCTTTCAAATTCTTTTTATGGAATAAAGATGAGAAAATCATTCTTCTAAAAAATCAGGATTATTGGGGGCCTAAAGCTTATTTGGATAAGGTGGTGGTGCGCACCATTCCTAATTCTTCCACTCGCGCTTTAGCGCTACGCACCGGTGAAATCATGCTCATGACCGGGCCTAACCTTAATGAAGTGGAGCAGTTAGAAAAACTTCCTAATGTCGTGGTGGATAAAAGCCCCGGGTTGTTGGCGAGTTGGCTTTCATTGAACACGCAAAAAAAGTATTTTAATAACCCTTTGGTGCGTTTGGCTATCAACCATGCGATTAATGTGGATGATTACATTAAGGTGATTTATGAAGGCTTTGCCCAAAAGATGGTCAATCCTTTCCCGCCCACTATATGGGGTTATAACTACAACATCAAACCCTATGAATACGATTTGAAAAAGGCTAAAGAATTATTGAAAGAAGCGGGGTATCCTAACGGCTTTAAAACCACCATTTTTACCACTTCCACTCGTAACCCAAAAGGAGCGGTGTTCATACAAGCGAGCCTAGCTAAAATTGGCATTGATGTGAAAATTGAAGTGTATGAATGGGGGGCTTATTTGAAAAGAACGGGCTTAGGCGAGCATGAAATGGCGTTTGCAGGCTGGATGGCAGACATTGCGGATCCGGATAATTTCTTATACACCTTATGGAGCAAGCAAGCCGCTTCAGCCATACCCACTCAAAATGGTTCCTTTTATAAGAGTGACGCCTTTTCAGATCTTCTTTTAAAGGCTAAACGGGTTTCTGATCAAAAGGAGAGGGAAGCCCTTTATTTAAAGGCTCAAGAAATTATCCATAAAGATGCGCCCTATGTGCCTTTAGCTTATCCTTATTCGGTGGTGCCGCATTTGTCTAAAGTGAAAGGCTATAAAACGACCGGAGTGAGCGTGAATCGCTTCTTTAAGGTGTATTTAGAAAAGTAAAAGGGGTTGTATGCTGAGTTTTATCATTAAGCGTATTTTGTGGGCGATTCCCACGCTGTTTGGGGTGAGTATCATTGTGTTTATGATGGTGCATTTAGTGCCAGGAGATCCGGCGTTAGTGATTTTAGGCGAAAAGGCCAATCAAGCCGCTATTGACGCTTTAAGAGAGCAATTTGGCTTGAATAAGCCTTTGATAGAGCAGTATTTTTTCTTTATCAATAATGTGTTGCATGGCAATTTTGGCGCTTCTATCATGACCGGTGAGCCCGTGATGCATGAATTTTTGCAACGCTTCCCGGCTACGGTGGAATTGGCTTTGATCGCTCTGTTTATGGCTCTTGTTTTGGGTATTAGTGTTGGCGTGTTAGCCGCAATCAAACGCTATAGCGTGTTTGATTATTCCAGCATGACTTTCGCTTTAGCCGGGATTTCTATGCCCGTGTTTTGGCTAGGACTCATGCTGATTTATATTTTTAGCGTGCAATTGGGGTGGTTGCCTGTTTTTGGGCGTTTGAGCGATGTGTATTATTTAGATGGCCCTACAGGTTTTTATTTGATAGACAGCTTGATCGCAAGGGATTATGGGGCGTTTGTGGATACCATTAAGCACTTGATTTTGCCTAGCATTGTGTTAGCTACGGTTTCTACCGCTGTTATTGCCAGAATGACTCGCGCGAGCATGGCTGAAGTGTCTAAAGAAGATTATGTGCGCACCGCTAAAGCTAAGGGGTGTAGCTCCTTTAGGGTGATTTTTGTGCACACTTTGCGTAACGCTTTAATCCCTGTAACGACTATCGCAGGCTTGATGCTAGCCGGGCTTTTAGGAGGGAGCATGATAACTGAAACGGTTTTCTCATGGCCTGGGATTGGTAAGTGGATCGTTAATGCACTCAACCAGCGCGATTTCCCGATTATCCAGTCCATGTCTTTGATTATTGCCATGATGTATATTGGGGCTAATCTCTTAGTGGATATTTTATACGCTTTTATTGATCCCAGAATAAGGTTGTCATAATGGAGTCTTTTAGAGAATTTATCCAACAATTCAAAAAAAATAAAGCGGCAGTAGTTGGCGCATGGATTGTGCTTTTATTGGTGGTTTGCGCGATTTTTGCGCCCCTTTTGGCCCCGCATGACCCTTATGTGCAAAACGCGCAAGATCGCCTTTTAAAGCCTATATGGGAGCATGGGGGGAACGCTAAATACCTTTTAGGCACCGATGATTTAGGGCGCGATATTTTGAGCCGCTTGATCTATGGGGCTAGGATTTCTTTAACCATAGGGATTGTTTCTATGGGGATTGCGGTGTTTTTTGGCACGATATTAGGGCTAATAGCGGGGTATTTTGGAGGGAAAACAGATGCGGTTATCATGCGTATCATGGACATTATGTTCGCTTTGCCCTCTATTTTATTGATCGTGATTGTGGTCGCTGTGTTAGGGCCTTCACTCACTAACGCCATGCTCGCTATTGGGTTTGTGGGGATTCCTGGATTTGCAAGATTGGTGCGCAGTTCCGTGTTGGGCGAAAAAGAAAAAGAATATGTGATCGCTTCTAAAATCAATGGCTCTTCGCATCTTCGTTTGATATGTAAGGTGATCTTCCCTAATTGCATTATCCCTTTAATCGTGCAAACGACAATGGGTTTTGCTTCCACGGTTTTAGAAGCGGCCGCGCTGAGCTTTTTAGGTCTTGGGGCCCAACCTCCCAAACCTGAATGGGGAGCGATGCTGATGAACTCCATGCAATATATCGCTACCGCTCCTTGGATGCTTGTTTTCCCTGGGGTGATGATTTTTTTAACGGTTATGAGTTTTAATCTGGTAGGCGATGGCATCATGGACGCTTTAGATCCTAAACGCGCCTCTTAAAAGGAGCTTGCATGATTTTAGAAGTTAAAGATTTAAAAACTTATTTTTTCACCGATAAGGGCGTGAATAAAGCCGTAGATGGCGTGAGTTTTGGCTTGAAAAAGTCTCAAACGCTCTGCATTGTAGGGGAGAGCGGGAGCGGTAAAAGTATCACTTCGCTTTCTATTTTAGGGCTTATTGAAAAACCGGGTCAAATTGTGGGAGGGAGCATTCAATTTTTAGGGCAGGATTTGTTGCAACTCAAAGAAAAGCAGATGCAAAAAGAAATCAGGGGTAAAAAGATTGGTATGATCTTTCAAGAGCCTATGACAAGCTTGAACCCTTCCTACACAGTGGGGTTTCAAATCAATGAAGTGTTGAAAATCCACCACCCTAACCTTAATAAAAAAGAACGCTTAGAAAGGGTAGTTTATGAGTTAGAACGCGTAGGCATTCCCCATGCAGGGGACAAATACCATGAATACCCTTTCAATCTCAGTGGAGGGCAGCGTCAAAGGGTGATGATTGCTATGGCTATGGTGTGTGAGCCTGAAATCTTGATCGCTGATGAGCCTACGACAGCGTTAGATGTAACCATTCAAGCACAGATTTTAGAATTGATGAAAGAGTTGCAACAAAAAAAAGGCACTTCTATTTTGTTTATCACCCATGATTTAGGCGTGGTGGCACAAATCGCTGATGAAGTGGTGGTGATGTATAAAGGGCATGTGGTGGAGCAAGCGAGTGCCAAAGAACTTTTTGCTGATCCAAGACACCCTTATACGAAAGCTCTTTTAAGCGCGATTCCTAAACCGGGCAAAGAATACCGCAAAAAACGCTTAGAAACCGTGGATGAAAATATAGATTATTTGAGTTTTCAAAAGGAGTTACGATGAAGCTCTTAGAAATTAAAGAACTGAAAAAATCCTATGCGATAGACAGGGGGTTATTCAAACCCCAGAGAATCATCCATGCACTCAATGGGATCAGTTTTGAAGTGGAACAAAATGAAGTTTTAAGCATTGTGGGGGAGAGCGGTTGCGGGAAAAGCACGACAGCCAAAATTTTAGCCGGGATTGAAAGGCAAGATAGCGGGGCGATTTATTTCAATGGTAAGCGCCATTTGCATTTTAGCAAACAGGATTGGTTTGATTACCGCAAAAAGGTGCAAATGATTTTTCAAGACCCTTATTCTAGCCTAAACCCTCGGTGGAAAGTGGGCGAGATCATCGCTGAACCCTTGCTTTTAAATTCTCATTTTTCAAAAAAAGAAATCAAAACAAAAGTGCTAGAGATCATGCAAAAAGTGGGTTTGAAATTAGAATGGATCGATCGTTACCCCCACCAATTTTCAGGCGGTCAAAGGCAGAGAATCGGCATTGCTAGGGCGCTCATTTTGCATCCTAGCGTGGTGATTTGCGATGAGCCTGTGTCTGCGTTAGATGTGTCCATTCAAGCGCAAGTGTTGAATTTGCTCTTGGATTTGCAAAAAGAAATGGGGCTGACTTATATTTTTATCAGCCATGATTTAGGGGTGGTGGAGCATATAAGCGATAAAATCATCGTAATGAATCAAGGGCAAATCGTAGAAACGGGAGATGTGGATAGCGTGATAAGCGCTCCCAAGCACCCTTATACGCAGAAATTACTCAATGCGGTGCCGCATTTGGAAAAATCCATGCAAAGATTTGCTGAATAAAAGAAAGGACTTTTAAGCTGTGTTTGTAGATAGCGTGGAAATCATCATCGCTTCGGGTAAGGGGGGGCCTGGAATGGTGAGTTTTAGGCGAGAAAAGTTTGTCATCAAGGGAGGCCCTGATGGGGGCGATGGAGGCGATGGGGGCGATGTGTATTTTGAAGTGGATAACAATACCGACACTCTAGCGAGTTTTAGAGGCACCAAACACCATAAGGCTAAAAATGGGGCTCCAGGAGGCACACGAAATTGCACGGGCAAAAAGGGCGAAGACAAGATCATTGTTGTGCCGCCAGGAACGCAAGTTTTTGCAGATGATAAGTTGTGGCTTGATTTGGTGGAGCCTAAAGAAAGGGTGTTAGCCTTAAAAGGAGGCAAGGGGGGGTTAGGGAATGCACATTTTAAAAGTGCGACTAAACAACAACCCACTTACGCGCAAAAAGGCCTAGAGGGGGTTGAAAAATGCGTGCGTTTGGAATTAAAACTCATCGCTGATATAGGGTTAGTGGGCTTCCCTAATGTGGGTAAATCCACGCTCATTTCCACAATCTCTAACGCTAAGCCTAGAATCGCTAATTATGAATTCACGACTCTAGTGCCTAATTTAGGGGTTGTGAGCGTGGATGAAAAAAGCGAATTTCTAATGGCTGATATTCCTGGCATCATTGAAGGAGCTAGTGAGGGAAAAGGCTTAGGGATTAGCTTTTTAAAGCATATTGAGCGCACCAAAGTTTTAGCTTTTGTTTTAGACGCTTCTAGGCTAGACTTGGGTATTAAAGAGCAATACCAACGCTTGAGATTGGAATTGGAAAAATTTTCACCCGCTTTGGCCAATAAGCCTTTTGGGGTGCTGCTCAATAAATGCGATGTTGTAGAAAACATTGATGAGATGACTAAGGATTTTTGCGCCTTTTTAAACTTAGAAGCGCAAAAATTAGAGGCGTTTGGTTTAGAGCCGTATTTAGGGTTTTTACACCCCCATTTAACCAGCGATTTTGAAAATAACCCTGATGAAAAATCAGCGCTCTTTGTCTTACCCCTTTCAGCGGTTAGCGCTCTTAATGTGCATGCACTTAAATTTGTGTTGTTGGAAGCGTTACTATAAAACGCTATTTTTAGATCAATCCATTAAAAATAAAGGCGAGAAATGAAAAGAATTGTTTTGTTTTTATTGTTCATGTGTGTTTGCGTTTGCGTTCAAGCTCACGCCGATCAGGATTACTTTTTTAGGGATTTTAAATCTACAGACTTGCCCCAAAAACTCCATCTTGATAAAAAGCTCTCCCAAACAATACAGCCATGCACGCAACTTAACGCATCAAAACACTACACTTCTACTGGGGTTAGAGAGCCTGATGCATGCACAAAGAGTTTTAAAAAATCCGCTATTATGTCTTATGACTTAGCGCTAGGCTATTTAGTGAGCAAAAACAAACAATATGGCTTAAAAGCTATAGAAATCTTAAACGCTTGGGCTAAAGAGCTTCAAAGCGTGGATACTTATCAGAGCGAGGATAATATCAATTTTTACATGCCCTATATGAACATGGCTTATTGGTTTGTCAAAAAGGCGTTTCCTAGCCCAGAATATGAAGATTTTATTAAGCGGATGCAGCAGTATTCTCAATCAGCTCTTAACACTAACCATGGGGCGTGGGGCATTCTCTTTGATGTGAGCTCTGCGTTAGCGTTAGATGATCATGCCCTTTTGCAAAACAGTGCTAATCGGTGGCAAGAGTGGGTATTTAAAGCCATAGATGAGAATGGGGTTATTCCTAGTGCGATCACTAGGAGCGATACGAGCGATTATCATGGGGGCCCTACAAAGGGCATTAAAGGGATAGCTTATACCAATTTTGCGCTTCTTGCGCTAACTGTATCAGGCGAATTGCTTTTTGAAAACGGGTATGATTTGTGGGGTAGTGGAGCCGGGAAAAGGCTCTCTGTAGCGTATAACAAAACCGCAACATGGATTTTAAACCCTGAAACTTTCCCTTATTTCCAGCCTAATCTTATCGGGGTGCATAACAACGCCTATTTCATTATTTTAGCCAAGCATTATTCTAGCCCTAGTGCGGATGAGCTTTTAAAGCAAGGCGATTTACACGAAGATGGTTTCAGGCTGAAACTCCGATCGCTGTGAATTTTTCTGTATTCAAGGTTATAGTCTTAAGGATAGCCATGCGCTTTAACCTTTTTATGAATGATTGAGAAAGTTTGTTTCAGTCAGCATTATTTACAAAAAGAGTTTAAAATAAACGCAATTGTATCTCTTGAGTCGTCTTTAGAGTGCAAATGATTATCAAAACGAATCGTTTTAGTTGTAAGCGTGCTTGTTTACACTAAAATAATAAGCGTTATTGATAAGACCACATTAAAGGATAATGAATGAAAAAAATGGTTTTGGTATCGGTTTTACTAGCAGGGTTTTTGCAAGCGGTGAATTTGGATTTATCTTCGGCTAAGCTAACATGGACAGCCTTTAAATCTAAGGCTAAAACACCAGTAAATGGGAGTTTTGAAAGCATCACCTATAAATTGGGTAAATCTCAAGATAGTTTAAAAACCCTTTTAGAGGGAGCGAGCGCGAGCATGGATAGCTTAAAAGTCAATTTGGGCGATGAATTGAAAAATAAAAATGTTAAAGAAGCTTTTTTCGCTCTTTTTAAAAACACTAACATCAAAGTAACTTTCAGGAATGTGATAGAAGGCGATCATGCAGGTTCTCTTACGGCTTATGTGAGGATGAATGAAAAGCTGGTAAAAGTGCCTATGCAATACACGATTGCTGAGGATAAGCTCGTGGTTAAAGGGGTCTTGGATCTATTGAGTTTTGGCTTGAAAAACGAATTAGCGAGCTTGGCTAAACGATGCGAGAGCTTTCATGAGGGCTTGACTTGGTCGCAAGTGGAAATCCAATTTGAAAGCATGATTAAGGGATAATTAAAAATCATGGAGTTGTTGCACAGCATCAATGATTTTAATGAAGCTAAGCAGGTGATCGCTGGGGGGGTCAATTCACCTGTGAGGGCGTTTAAGAGCGTTAAAGGCACTCCACCCTTTATTTTGAAAGGTAAGGGAGCGTATCTTTATGATGTGGATAACAACCATTATATAGATTTTGTGCAAAGCTGGGGGCCTTTGATTTTTGGGCATGCTGATGAAGAGATTGAAAAAAATATTATTAATGCATTAAAAAAAGGCACTTCTTTTGGCGCTCCCACAGAATTAGAAACCACTTTAGCTAAGGAAATCATTTCTTGTTATGAAGGCTTAGATAAGGTGCGTTTAGTGAATAGCGGCACAGAAGCGACCATGAGTGCGATACGACTCGCTAGAGCTTATAGCCAAAAAGACGATTTGATCAAGTTTGAAGGGTGCTATCATGGGCATAGCGACTCCTTATTGGTGAAAGCGGGTAGTGGGTGTGCGACTTTTGGATCGCCTTCTTCTTTAGGCGTGCCGAACGATTTTAGCAAACACACTCTAGTGGCTCGTTATAACGATTTAAACTCCACAGAAGAATGCTTTAAAAAAGGTGATGTGGGTTGTGTCATCATTGAACCCATTGCTGGGAACATGGGGTTAGTGCCGGCTCAAAAAGAGTTTTTACTGGGTTTAAAGGCTTTGTGTGAAAAATACCAAGCGGTGCTGATTTTAGATGAAGTGATGAGCGGGTTTAGAGCGAGTTTGAGCGGTTCTCAAGAATTTTATGGCGTGGTGCCGGATTTGGTAACCTTTGGTAAGGTGATAGGCGCTGGGCTTCCTTTGGCGTGTTTTGGGGGGCGTGCGGAAATTATGGACTTGCTTTCGCCCATTGGAGGTGTGTATCAAGCAGGCACCTTAAGCGGTAACCCCCTAGCGGTGTGTGCGGGGTTGAGCGCGCTTTATAAAATCAAAAGAGATAAAACCCTTTATACCCGCTTAAACGCTTTAGCCGTTCGTTTGACTCAAGGTTTAAAAAAGAGCGCTCAAAGCTATAACATCGCTTTAGAAACGCTCAACATGGGGAGCATGTTTGGCTTTTTCTTTAACAAAAATGCGGTGCGTGATTTTGATGACGCTTTAAAAAGCGATACGGAAATGTTTGCAAAATTCCACCAAAAAATGCTCTTTAAGGGCGTGTATTTGGCATGTTCAAGCTTTGAAACCGGCTTTATTTGTGAGCCTATGACTGAAGAGATGATTGATTTAGCGGTTGCAAAAGCCGATGAAAGTTTTGATGAAATCATAAAAGGTGTGTGAATTTTTGAAAAAGCCAAAGTATTATAAATTCATAGAGGGGGCGAATTATTTGAGCTTGGGGCTTTCTATGGTGGTAGCGATCCTTATGGGCGTGGCTATAGGCTATGGGCTTAAAAAGCTCACTCATGTTTCGTGGCTTTTTTGGCTTGGGGTTATTTGGGGCGTGTTAGCGAGCTTTCTCAATGTCTATAAAGCTTATAAAAACATGCAAAAAGACTATGAAGAACTAGCCAAAGACCATAAATACACACAAAACAAAACAAAATAAATCCCATAAAAGCCCATGTGCCAAATCAAATGCTTGCTTATTTTACTTTCTATCAATATAGTCAGCGCGATCATCGTTTATTTTTTCCAAGCATTTCAAGGGGTTTTGAATTTTGAGGGGGGGTTTTTGGGGTTTTTTATCGTGGCGTTGTCTTCGTATTACGGCGTTAAAAAGCGTTTGGATTTAAGGAAACAAAATTCAGGAGAAAAAGAAGAAAAGCAAAAATTCCAAAAATTCGCCCTGGGCTTGGAAATGTCTTTTAATGTGTGGCGTTTAGGGGGGTATGGGGTTTTACTAGGCATTTTAGGAGCGCTTTTATTCTTGCATCTTTTTAACGGGTTAATCTTTCTTATTGGCGTGTTTGTAAGCTCGCTCTCTAGCGCGTTATTACGATTTTTGAATAATAATGGTAAATTTTGACACAAACTCGTATGGATTTTAACCCCTTTAATCCTCTTTTAATTTCTGATCCTATACAATAAAAACAAAAATGGGAGTGGATCTTGAAAACAAAAAATTCCGCTAAGAGAATCCTAAAAACCGCCGTGATTCAAATGCAATCCAAACCCTACGCCTTAAATGAAAACCTGCAATTAGCGCTCAACCTAGCCAAAGAAGCCCACGACAAAGGTGCGAATCTCATTGTTTTACCGGAATTGTTTGATAGCGGTTATTGTGTGAATGATAAGGATGCGGATTTTGGGTTGGATTTTAAAGCGATAGAGCATGGCGAGCTAAAAAACGAGTCGTTAAGAGCGTTAAGCGATTTTGCAAAATCTAGCGATACGCATATCGTGGCATGCAGCATTGAAAAAACGGATAAAAAACTCTACGACAGCGCTTATATCATTCCGCCAAAAGGCGGGATCGTTGGAAAACACCGCAAGATTTATTTGTGGGGCGATGAAAAATCGCGCTTTAGAAGGGGTAAAAAATACGAGGTTTTTACGCTGGATTTTGGGGATTTTAGCGCGAAAGTGGGTTTGCAAATTTGCTATGAAATCGGCTTTGGCGTGGGCGCGAATCTTTTAGCGTTACAAGGGGCTGAGGTTTTAATCTATCCTAGTGCGTTTGGCAAGGCTAGGGCTTATAATTGGGATTTATTGAGCAAGGCTAGAGCGTTAGAAAATGGCTGTTTTGTGTGCGCGTGCAATCATAGTGGGGAAGAAACTAACGCTCAATTAAAACAAACGCTAGAGTTTGCCGGCGATTCAAGAATCATCGCGCCCAATGGGAAAATCATCGTGCAAGCCACCAAGCTTAATGAAGTCATTATCGCTGAAATGGATTTAAACGAAGCGGCACTGCAACGCCAAAAAATCCCTTATTTACAAGATTTTGACACCAAACTCACCAAAAAGGGGTTTGGAAAACTCACTTAAAAAGGAGCGATTATGGCAAAAGAAATTTTAGTGGCTTATGGCGTGGATATTGATGCGGTGGCTGGTTGGCTAGGGAGCTATGGTGGGGAGGATTCGCCTGATGATATTTCGCGCGGGCTTTTTGCGGGTGAAGTGGGGATCCCACGGCTTTTGAAATTGTTTAAAAAATACCATCTCCCTGCGACTTGGTTTGCGCCTGGGCATTCTATTGAAACTTTCCCTGAGCAAATGAAAATGATCGTGGGTGCAGGGCATGAAGTGGGTGCGCATGGGTATTCGCATGAAAACCCTATCGCTATGAGCGCTAAGCAAGAAGAAGATGTTTTGTTAAAAAGCATTGAGTTGATTAAAGATCTCACCGGCAAAGCCCCCACAGGCTATGTGGCGCCGTGGTGGGAGTTTTCTAATATCACTAATGAATTGCTTTTAAAACACGGCTTCAAATACGACCACTCGCTCATGCACAATGATTTCACGCCCTATTTCGTGCGCGTGGGGGATAGTTGGAGCAAGATTGATTATAGTTTGGAAGCTAAGGATTGGATGAAGCCTTTGATCCGTGGGGTGGAAACCGATTTGGTGGAAATCCCTGCGAACTGGTATTTGGACGATTTACCGCCGATGATGTTCATCAAAAAATCCCCCAATAGTTTTGGTTTTGTAAGCCCGCACGATATAGGGCAAATGTGGATCGATCAATTTGATTGGGTTTATCGTGAGATGGATTATGCGGTGTTTAGCATGACAATCCACCCTGATGTGAGTGCCCGCCCGCAAGTGTTGCTCATGCATGAAAAAATCATTGAGCATATCAACAAGCACGAGGGCGTGCGTTGGGTAACATTCAATGAAATCGCTGACGATTTCTTAAAACGAAACCCTAGAAAAAAATAGCGGTTGGAATTGTATCTAAGTTGGTGTGAATTTAGTGGGATTCACACCACCTGCTACAAATAAACTCTCAATTCATTTTCCATTAGTTTGATTGTTTTATTGAGAATTTGTTCATCTAAAGGTTTGAAATTTTTGTGTATAGGTTGGTTTATGTCTCTTTCGCCTTTGAGTAAGGTTACTATATTTAGATTCACGCTTTCAAAGTAGCTCATTATAGAATGCGTGGGTTTTGATCCTAATAGGGTTTCTGGCAAAGCTGAATAATCCCCTCCCAATTGACTTTCTAGCTGAAATAAATAACAAGATATATTTGGATATAAAGTCTTAAGGAGATGAAAATCTACTAATATTCGCTTTAGCATAGCGTTTTCCGTATAGGCTTTACATTCTATCCCCATAACCAATTGATTATCCACAAATATATGTTTATCAACGCTCAATCCGTAATAATAATCTTTCTTACGCTCTAATATATATGCCCTTACTTGTTTGTTGGCTATATTTTCTATGTAGCTGTCTTTGATAGGAATCTTTATTTTATTAGAATTTATTTCAAGCCTATTAGCTTTAGTGCCAATATTTTGCCACGCTATTTTTACAATCTCTTCGCTGATGTGTTCTAGTAATTTGCCTTTAGCGCTTCTTATAACTCCGCCATACGCCCTGTCATGTTGCTCTAGAGCATCTTTATCAATATCTTTAACCACGCTATTATAAACTTGTATAATATCTTCTATAGAACTCAAATCATATCTCTCAATTAAATAAATTTGTTACTTCTTTTAGTCTTGCTCTTGCTACTTCACAATATTTCTCGCTAATGTCTATGCCTATGAAACGGCGTCCTAATTGTTTGGCGATTTTTGTCGTTGTCCCTGCACCATTAAATGGGTCTAGTATAATATCATTTTGATAGGAAAATAGTTTTAAACACCGCTTTACTAATTCTTCTGGGAACATTGCATCATGCCCGTATTGTTTCATGTTGCGTTCTGGGGCAAAGTTCCACTTGCCATAAACCCACTTTTTAAACTCATCATCGGTTATGTCAATGCTGTTTTTATCGCCCTCTTTTTTAAGGTTATTTTTGCAAAAAATTTCAATAAACTCCCACGAATATTTTAAATAGGGTGCAGCAGGGCTTTTCCAACTTCCCCAAGTGCAGTATTTGCAGTTGTAGTTATTCTTTTCCCATAAAATCTCGCCTTTCCAAATAAGCCCTTCATCAATGAAAAATTTGCTGATAAAATGGTGTGTAGGGATATAATCGCTAAACATAGGCTGGATATTGACTATGATTCGCCCTCCGCTTTTTAATACACGAATACACTCTTTAAAAATGGCAAAAAGCGTGTTGAAATACTCTTGCCAAAGATTTGTATCCTGCGTTGCGTTGTAATTGATGCCAAAGTTGTAAGGTGGCGAAGTTAGCACTATATCTATGCAATTATTTGGGAGTTTTTTTAAAAACTCCAAGCTATCTTCGCAGTAAATTTGATTCAGACAGCTTTGAATCTCATTTGTCTCTTTGCTAAACTCTTTTTTGTAAGATTCGTAAGCCAATCTTGCCTTTGCGTTTTGCTTTTTGTTAGCGACTTTTTTGGCTTTGTTGAAGCTCTTAAACACGATTTTGCCATTTTGACTAGAAAATGAGCGAATTTTATATAACTCTTCTAATGTCTTTTGAACCAGCGTATTTTGTGTAGTAGATTCAAGCATTTTTAAATCCACAATGTCAAAATTAAGCGTGATATTTGAAGGATTAACAATCGATTCAATACCGCAAGATTGTAACAATGAAAGCGCATCTGTTATCTCATCTGGTGCATAAATATTTTCTAGCGTGAGAGTTCTATAATCCTGCATTAAATTTCCTAATCAATAAACAATTAAACAGCACGAGATTTATTCTTGTTTTTTCAGTAAAATTGTAGCATGATTTAGATTTAAAAGGTTGAAAGATGTGTGTTTTATGCGGGGAGCTTATCCGTTCTTTTCATTGGACTGATAGTTATGAGAATGATGAAAATTTGAAGGGGCAAAATGTGCTTATTAGTGCCAATGAAAACGCCAGAGAGCGCAAAAGAGCACGACTCAAACGAGTGGGATTGCTCAATAGAATCTTGGCGTTTTATGGGCTAAAAATTGATGATTGGCAAGGCACGAAGTTTGTGCTATGCGATAAAAAAGGGCAAAGCGTGATCGTGAATGATTTAGGCGATTTATGGGATAAGGCGCAAAACTTAGCCAAAAAAGAGATGGATGCGCTAGATTCTCATCTGTTAGCGTTTTTAAATCAAAATACAAACGCCATTCACTGATGCCCAAAATCCCTATCACGCTCATCACCGGTTTTTTAGGCAGCGGTAAAACGAGTTTTTTAAGCGAATATTTAAACCAAATAGATCACCAAGGCGTTGCGCTTATCATCAATGAAATCGGTCAAGCCGCCTTGGATCAGCGCATCTTAAGCGTTCAATATTGCGGTGAAAAAATGCTCTATCTTAACGCAGGGTGTGTGTGTTGCAACAAACGCATGGATTTAGTGGAATCTCTAAAAGCCACGCTCAATAACTATGAATGGCGCGGCGAAACTTTAAAGTGCATCATCATTGAAACCACCGGTTTAGCCAATCCGGCGCCGATTTTATGGACGATTTTGAGCGACACTTTTTTAGGGGTGCATTTTGAGATTCAAAGCGTGGTGGTTTGCGTGGATACACTGAATGCTAGAATGCATTTAAAAAACAATGAAGCTAAAGAGCAAATCGTTTTTGCTGATAGCGTTTTATTGACCAAAACGGATTTGCAAAACGACAGCGTGGCTTTAATCAAATTAAAAGAGCGCTTGCAAGCCATTAACCCTAATGCAGAAATTTTTGACAAGAAAAATATCCATTACGAAAGCTTTTTTTCACGCAAAAATAGGGCACGAAATTTCATGCCAAGAATGCCAAAAGATTCGCACTCGCAAGGCTTTGAAACTTTGAGCATTAATTTTGAAGGGGCGATGGAATGGAGCGCGTTTGGGATTTGGCTGAGTTTGTTGTTGCATAAATACGGCACACAGATTTTACGAATCAAGGGGATTATTGACACTGGAAGCGGCTTTTTGGTGAGCATTAACGGCGTGATGCATATCATTTACCCGCCTAAGCACATTTTAAAGGATCAAAACGGCTCTAACCTCGTTTTTATCATGCGCCATTTAGAGCGTGAAAAAATCTTAAATTCATTAAAGGGTTTTAAGGATTTTCTCGGCATTAAGGGTTTTGAAACCCAATAATTTTTCTATTTATTGATGGCTGTTTGCATTTTGATAGGGAAAAGAACGATAAAGCTTAAAACCAAACACACCCCACAAATAACAAAAATCAAAAGATAGCCCAAATCCCCTAAAAAGATCGTGAAAAGATACGAAAAAAGCGCTTGGAAAATGCCAAAAGAAAACACCACCCACGAAGACGCTTTAGCGAAATGCTTTGCGC
The DNA here is from genome assembly GCF_030053225.1 of Helicobacter sp. 219-2. Lineage (NCBI taxonomy): Bacteria > Pseudomonadati > Campylobacterota > Epsilonproteobacteria > Campylobacterales > Helicobacteraceae > Helicobacter > Helicobacter sp. 219-2. The sequence goes on from NZ_JASGBS010000001.1 coordinate 673,843, forward strand.
CTGCAATTTTTAAAGCCATCATGCTGAATAAATTGATATTGGCGGTTGTGGCCGCTCCCATTATAAAGATGCTTAAATTGAGTAAAGGGATTTGGTGGAAAAAAATGGGTAAAAAGCATGCGATAGATTTTAAAATAAGGATAAAGATATTGGCGTTTTTAGCCCCTAGTTTTTGAGCCATGGGGCCGCTGATTAAAGAGCCAAGCGTGGCCCCAAAACCAAAAAGCGCCCATGAAGTTCCAGCGGTAGTGGGGGAGATATTTAAATGGCGGATCAAATAATCCACCCAAAAAAGCGTGTGCGGTAAAAAACCAATCGCATTGAGCGCGCAAGAAATGAGCAATAACCACAAATGAAAGGGGATTTTAAACGTGCTTTCTTCTTTTTTAACGGATTTTTTCTTTAAAGAATGGTTTTTTAACCCAACCAAGGAAAGAATAAAGGCTATCAAACAACTGCCCCCTAAAAAAATCCATGCCCATTTGATATTATAAGAGCTAATCCAGGGCAGAACAAACCCGCTAAAGACAGATCCAATGCCTACAGCGCTAAAAATAAACCCCCCCACTAAGGCTTTTTTATTTTCTTTGACATAGGGCAAAGAGAGAGGGGCGACTAAAATCATTAACGCGCTGCTAGCCACACCGGCGATAAAACGCCAGATCCAAAGCCAAAAGAAAGGGATACTATCAAAATAACAGATTAAAAAACTCAAAGCGATCAAACCAAAACTGATTTTAGCGATGCTTTCTAATGACATTAGCGGGCTTAAAAATTGGATTAAAAAACTCCCAAAAACATAGCCCATTAACACCGCAATACCCAGTTGGAAGCTTTGGTTTGGGGTTAAACTCCCTGATAAAATGAGTAGGGGGATTAAAACCACATAGCCAAAACGAGCCAAGCCGTTAGACACAAAAACCCCTAAAAAGCAAACAAACACGCGCATTTTGATCCTTAACAAAGTTATAAAAAACAAGATCTTATATTATATTGAAACTTGTTAATTGATAGCGCATAATGAAAGCATGATAAGAATAAATTTAAGGAGCGTCCTTTATCAATACCCGTATTATTAAAGAGATCCCACGATTGAGCAAAAAAGGGTGGTTATTAGCGCCTATAGAGCTTGCTTCAAAAGCGCTTCATAAAAACAAGGCTTCTATTAGAATAAGGCTTTGCGGTATCATTACTGAAAAGACGCTAACAACTATGGGCTAGGCTTAAAAAGAGCATCACTGAATAGCATGGAAGCGTTTCTTTTGTCATTTTGGAAAAATTTTGTCATTTTTTGCTTTTGATGCTTTTTGTTTGGTGTTAGCCCATAAAAAGACCTTTAGCATTTTTTAAGAGTGGATGGTAAAGGGCTTGACTTTGCCATAACCCCTCTAAAAAGCGGTCTTTTTGGGGCGTTCACCCCTTATGAGTGAGAAAGTTTATTTCTTGTGAGCGAAATCGTGTGGGTTGCCTTTACCCCCAACATAAGCGATTTTGTCGCCTAAAATATCATAAGCTTGACCAAAGCCTTTCACGAAACGCCCTTCTTTGAAATCCAATGCGATCAAATGGAAATCTTGCATGGTGCGAATGGTTTTAATGCCCCCAGCTCCGCCGGTTTTTTCAATGAAAGAATCAAACGCTTTGTCAAACTCTGCCCCTCTTTCAATAAAACGAGCGTTGGTTTTATAACGCAAGCGTTTTCTCAAAATAGCTGATTTAGCCTTGCTTTCGTCTTCTAAAAACATCACTTCCACATTGTGTGGGTTGTGTTTAAGGCCGGCAAAATGCTCCGCCACTTCGCTCACATAAATATAGTATTGTTTGCCATCGCTCATTAAAGGTGCATAAGAGCATACCACATGCCCATTAGGGTGTAAGGTCGCTAAACAAACAGAATCAAAGCCTTCTTTAAAGGCTTTAACTTCTTCTTCCACGCCTTTTAAATCATGGGTTTTTTCTACGCTTTGGCACAATTCAATGATAGCGTTTTTGTAGTCTTTAGGGTCTTTGACTTCGTGGTTAAATTCAATCCTTAAGGTTTGATTGTTGTTATAACCAATCACAACGCCTTGAGAATCCACGCTTTTAAAGGCGACATTTTCAGCGTGATGGACTTGCCCGAATTTTTTCAACAAACCTTTCATGTCTTCTACATGGTGAGCGTTCATGTGTGCTATAATACGATTAAGCAAAATATTCTCCTTAGTTTCAAAAAATAAGGGGAATGTTATAACAAAAAATTAAATATTAGCTTAATCTTTAGCGGAAATTTTGGTTTTTATCTCTATGCCTAAAAGTTTGAAAGCGTTGCTTAAACTCAAGCTCACCATTAAACAAATCTTTAAAAGCTCTTTAGCTTTAGGGGTGTTTAAAATCTTGCCAGCGTTATAGAAGCGGTGGAATTCTGAAGCGAGAGTTTTTGCGTATTCGCACATTTTTTGCAAGCCGTATTCTTCAAAAGAAGATTCAATGATTTTAGGCAAGCTTAAAGCACTAAAAAGCAGGTATTTTTCTTCAGCGTTTAAATGGGTTAAAGGGGTTTGTAAAATTTCTTCTTTAGAAAAAGGCGATTTTTCTAGCATGGTGTGGATGCGCGAATTAGCGTAATGGATATAGTAAATAGGGTTTGAGCTGTCTTGCTTTTTTAAAGTATTGACATCAAATTCTAAATGCGTGTCAAGCCGTTTGCTTAAAAAAATAAACCTTAAAGCGTCCTTACCCACATCATCAATCACATCTTTAATCAAAATGAAATTACCCGCTCTTTTACTCATCTTGTAAGGCTCGTTATCTTTGAGCAAGCGCACCATTTGAGCGAGCAAGACTTCAAGCTTGTTGGAATCATAGCCCAAAAACTCAAGGCTAGCTTTCACTCTAGCGATATAGCCGTGGTGGTCTGCCCCCCAAATGTTGATATATTTGGCGTAGTTTTGCTTGAATTTTTCATCATGATAGACAATATCGCCGGCTAAATAAGTGTAGCTCTTATCTTCTTTAATGAGCACCCGATCGCTTTCATCTTGGTAGAGTGAAGATTTGAGCCAGATTTTAGAATCCTTTTCATAAAGGGCGTTCGCTTTTTCTAATCGTTCAAACACCGCATCTTTACGTTTAAAAACTTCTCTTTCGCTCGCATAGGAATCAAAATGAATGCCTAAAGCGTCTAAATTATCTTTAATTTCTAAAAGCATTAAATCTTTAGCATAGCCGCTTAAAACTTCAATAATAGTCTCTTCGTTTTCTTTAAAAAGGCTTGGCTCTAAATCGTTGTTCGCCTTTTTAGCGATTTCAATGATGTATTCGCCTTTGTAAAAGACTTCTGGGTAAGTTACGCTTTCTTGTAAAACATGCTCTCTGTAAGCGATCCATACAGAAAGCCCTAGCAAGCGGATTTGAGATCCCATGTCATTAACATAATATTCGCACAAAACTTCATGCCCTAAAAAGCGAGCGATTTTAGCCAAACTATCGCCAAACACCGCCCCTCTAGCATGCCCTATGTGTAAAGGCCCTGTAGGGTTAGCGCTCACAAATTCTAAAAAGATTTTTTGAGAATATTCGCTTTTGGGTTGAGAGCCAAATTTTTCTTTTAATTCTAAAGCCTTTTGGGTGAAACGCTCTAAAAAATCTAAAGAAAGCGTGAAATTGATATAGCCTTTACAAGCCACTACGCTGTCAAAAAGCCCTTGAGTTTTTTCATGCGTGCTGATTTTAAGGGCTAATTCTTCAGCGATAGCTAAGGGCGATTTTTTAAAAACTTTGGCGAGATTGAAAGCAATGGGCGTAGCGTAATGCCCATGCTCTCTGTCTTTAGGGTATTCAATAATGACTTCTTCTTCTAAAATCTCTTCTAAAACGCCCTTAATGAGAGTGTGCATGTTTAACTTTCTTGTTTGCTTTTAATCTCACTAGTTTCATGCACTTTGGTTTGTGTTGCTTGAGCGTCTAGGGTTTTTGGCTCGTTTTTAGCCTCTTCTTCATCGTCTTTCACGGCTTTTTTGAAATTTTTAATCCCACTGCCTAAACCCTTAGCCAACTCTGGGATCTTTTTAGCCCCAAATAACAACACAATCACTAATAAAACAATGACCCAATGCCATATGCTTGTGAATCCGCCCATACTTTACTCCTTAATCTATTAGTTGGTTTTCTTTGAATTATAGCTTTTTTAAAAAATAATTGATAGGTTTTATAAGGATTCGTTTTTCCAAGCCTTGCATATTTTTTCAAAATTAAACGCTTTTAAGCGATAGACTAAAGTTTTTGCGATGCTTAAGATGATTTCTTTGGATTTTTCCAAATCTTCATTGATGATGAGGTAATCAAAGCTCTCCAAGCACTGCATTTCCTTATAAGCGTTGATCAAGCGTTTTTCTATCGTTTCTTTAGAATCCGTCCCCCTTAAGAGCAAGCGCTCTTTTAAAATCTCTTGGTTTTTGGTGCTAATAAACACAGAGCATGCGTTGGGGTAATGCTTTTTAAGGATCTCATGCCCTTGCACATCAATATCAAAAATGACGATTTTGCCCTCTTTTAAGGCTTTTTCTACAGGGATTTTAGAAGTGCCATAATAGTGGTTATGCACGATCGCCCATTCTAAAAACTGCCCTTTTTCTATGCCTTGTTTAAATTCTTCTTCGCTGACAAAATTGTAATGCAAGCCATCAACTTCGCCCTCTCTGGGCTTTCGTGTGGTGGTGGAAAGGGAAAAATGGGTTTTTGGGATTTTTTCTTGCAAATACTTTGTAAGGGTGCTTTTACCCGCTCCGCTAGGGCCTGAAAGGATGAGTAAATTAAAATCATTATGCATCAGGTTTTTTATCCTCTAAAGTGATTTTAATGCTTAAGGTCTTGTTTTCTAAAAGGCTTTTTAAGGACTCTTGATTGAGGCTGTTTAATAAATCTTGCAAATTCAAGCGCAATTCTAAGGGGCTGGAAGTTTTATCGCTTTCTTTAGGGGTTTCTATGCTTTCTTCTTTTTCTTGTGGGGTTTTGATAACGCTCTCTTTAGGGGTTTCTGTGTCGTTCTCATTATTAGAAGTTTTTGCAACGGCTTCATTCAAAAAGGGCAATTCTTCCCCCATCGCTTGAGCCATCACCGGCTCAGGAATGTCTTCAATGCTTTCGTAATGGTCTTCTTGGGTTTCTAATTTTTGCGGTGTTTCTGTATTTTCTTGTGGGATTTCTTTTTCTTGTGGGGTTTCTTGTGGGGTTTCTAATTCTTGCGTTTCTTTTTCTTGTGGGGTTTCTACATCTTGCGGTGTTTCTGCACTCTCTTGGGTTTTTTCTTGCTTTTCTAACTCTTGTTTTTCTAATTCTTGTGGGGTTTCTGTATTTTCTTGCGTTTCTTTTTTATCCTCTTGGCCGTTAGAATTTTCTTGGATTTCTTTGACTAATTCTTGCATGGCCTCTAATTCTTGCGCGCTTGGGGAATCTTGTGTTTTTTCTTGTTTTTCCTCCTTATTTTCTTGCGTTTCTTCTTTGATTGGCTCTTGTTCTTTGACTTGCTCTTGTTCTTTGACTTGCTCTTGTTCTTTGACTTGCTCTTGTTCTTTGACTTGCTCTTGTTCTTTGACTTGCTCTTGTTCTTTGACTTGCTCTTGTTCTTTGACTTGCTCTTGCGTTTCTTCTTTAGGGATTTCTAATTCTTCTTGCGTTTCCAACTCTTTAGAAACTTCTTCATTTTTTTGGGTTTCACTCTCTTGTATTTCATCATCTTTAGGTTTTTCTTCTTCTTGGGGAGTTTCTTTAACCTCTTCTTTTTCTTCTTCTTTAACCTCTTCTTTTTCTTCTTGCACGTTTAAAGTGGGGAGCAGTTGCTCTTCGTTGTTAGGCTCTTCTTGCACTAAGGCTTTTAAATCGCCTAAATTTTCTAATTCGTCCCAATTGGTTTCTAAAACTTCTTGAGTTGGGTCTAAATTCTGGCTAGGCTCTAGCTCGCTTGCGTTAGAACCAAGCTTTTTTTGAAAGACTTTTAAAACCTCAGTGGGTAAAAAAGGTTTTTTGATTTTCATCTCAAAGCCCTCTAAGAAGGGCTGCGCTTCATTGCCTTTTTTATACATGCACACGCTGTTTTTATTTTGAGAGATGATCTCTTTTAATTCTAGCCAATCCACTTGGTCTAGTTTTTCCAAACATTCATCATCAGCTATCAAAATCCATTCTGGATCTTCTTTAAGGCGTGTGGATAGCTCTTGATAGCGGTTAAAATCTTCCATAGACAATTCTAATTTCTTAGAAACACTCTCAAGCAGCTTTGTGATCATGGGGTTTTGGTTGAATAGAATCATTTTCATTTTAGGGACTCCTTATTTGATAAGAAACGCTTCTTTAAGCCTATCAATTTTTATCGCTTTTTTTAAATCTTTTATTATAATCAAAAATCCACTTGGTTGGTTGTTTTTATCATGAGTGTAATTTAAAATAAGGATCATTTGATGTTAAACAAGTTTAAAAAAATCGTTGGCGTGGGTGTGTTGGTGGGCTGTTTAGGGGTTTTACAAGCTAAAAACAGCTTATTTGTCTTACCTTATGAGCAAAAAGACGCTCTCAATTCTTTAATTTCTGGCATTAGTAACGCCAGAGAAAGCGTGAAAATCGCTATCTATAGTTTCACGCACAGAGATATTGCAAGAGCGATTAAAAGCGTAGCGAGTAAGGGGATTAAGGTGCAAATCATTTATGATTACGGGAGCAATCATAGCAATAATCAATCCACTATCGGCTATTTGGACAAATACCCTAACACGAAAGTGTGCTTATTGAAAGGGCTTAAGGCTAAAAACGGGAATTATCATGGCATCATGCACCAAAAAATAGCGATCATTGATGATAAGATCGTGTTTTTAGGCTCAGCGAATTGGAGCAAAAACGCTTTTGAAAACAATTACGAAGTGCTTTTAAAAACCGATGACACAGAGACGATCCTCAAAGCCAAGAGTTACTACCAAAAGATGTTAGGAAGTTGCGTTGGGTTTTAAAGCCCTTTAGAAGTGGTAATTATACCCCACATAAAAGGCAAAGACCCTACGCATTTGAACCTTGAGCGCATCAGTGGTGTAGTATTTGTTATTAATGGTGGGGAATTTAAAACCGATTTCAAATTCATGTTCATCTACAAATAAAGCCTTGAAACCAAAGTTGAATAGGAATTGAAAAGAGGTGTTATCAACCGCACTGCTGTTAGTGATGCCTAATAATTCCTGCCCTTTATTGCCAATATACCAGCTATTCCCCGCAATCGCAATCCCCCCAAAAACGCCAATATCCACGCTAATATCATCTTGATAGAAACTCCCTTGGAAGAAATTCCACATCGCATCCACGCCCACGCCATAAGTGATCATGTTATTGCCGCCATAATAGCCTTTAGGGTATCTCATGCCATAGCCTTGCCAGTCTAAAAAAGCAAAATAGCGCAAGCCCAAGATTTTATCCGGATGGAAAAAGTGGTTATAGCCCATGACTAATCCAATCCCATTAGATCCCATGTTGGTGAGTTTTCTAACGCTATTAACGCTAGTTATGATATTGGTGTAACCGGTTTGATAGTTAGTGATTTCTCTAACTTCATGGATATTAGTCATTAAATTGATAGAACCTGTTTGGTAATTGACTCCCATATACAAATTTTTTGTCCAAGAAGGCGCTGCGCTTTCTTCTTTAGCTATTAAGGCGTGTGTCAGCAAGCTTGCACCAACTAACATTTTTAACAAGGTTCTCAATATTATCTCCTGCAAGTTAAGTTTCATTATAAAGATCTAAATTTTACAACAACTTACTCAAAATTAAGCATTTATTCTTTATAAGAGAGTATAATTTGAGGCTTAAAATAACTCAAATAAGGCTAATGGATGAAAAAAGCACTTTATTTAGGGGCTGTTGCGTTTAGCGTTGCATTCAGCATGGCATCAGCCAATGAGCCAAAAATTGATTTTAACCCTCCTAGTTATGTAGAAGAGACCCCCTCTAAAGAATTTATCCCTGAATTGAACAAGTTGGGGAGTTTGTTTGGGCAGGGTGAGCGCCCTTTATTTGCGGACAGGAGGGCGATGAAGCCTAACGATTTGATCACAATCATTGTTTCTGAAAAAGCGAGCGCGAATTATTCCAGCTCTAAAGATTATAAAAGCGCTTCAGGGGGTAATTCCACGCCCCCAAGACTCACTTATAACGGGCTAGATGAAAGAAAGAAACAAGAAGCGCAGTATTTAGACGATAAGAATAATTACAATTTCACCAAATCCAGCAATAACACGAATTTTAAAGGCGGTGGCTCGCAAAAAAAGAGCGAAGATTTAGAGATTGTGTTGAGCGCTCGAATCATTAAAGTGCTAGAAAACGGGAATTATTTCATCTATGGGAATAAGGAAGTGCTAGTGGATGGGGAAAAGCAAATCCTTAAGGTGAGTGGGGTGATCCGCCCTTATGATATTGAAAGGAACAACACCATCCAATCCAAGTTTTTGGCTGACGCTAAGATTGAATACACGAATTTAGGGCATTTGAGCGATTCCAATAAAAAGAAATTCGCTGCTGATGCGATGGAAACCCAAATGCCTTATTAAAAAGAGCAAAGCCTAGCATGAGAGCGATTGCTATTGTTTTAGCCAGAAGTTCCAGTAAAAGAATCAAAAATAAAAATATCATTGATTTTTTCAATAAACCCATGCTCGCTTACCCTATTGAAGCGGCGCTAAATTCCAAGCTCTTTGAAAAGGTGTTTATCTCTAGCGATAGCATGGAGTATGTTCATTTAGCTAAAAATTATGGGGCGAGTTTTTTGAATTTGCGCCCTAAAGTTTTAGCACACGATAGAGCCACGACTTTAGAAGTGATGGCCTATCACATGAAAGAATTAGAGTTAAAAGATGAAGATATTGCGTGTTGCTTGTATGGCACTTCAGCGCTTTTACAAGAAAAGCATTTAAAAAACGCTTTTGAAATGTTAAAAGGAAATACGGATTATGTTTTCACATGCTCTCCATTCAGCGCTTCGCCCTATCGTTCTTTTAGCCTTGAAAACGGCGTTCAAATGGCTTTTAAAGAGCATTTAAACACGCGCACGCAAGATTTAAAAACGCTCTATCATGACGCAGGATTGCTTTATATGGGGAAGGCTCAAGCCTTTAAAGAAATGCGGCCTATTTTTAGTCAAAATTCTATCGCTTTAGAATTATCGCCCTTAGAAGTCCAAGATATTGACACTTTAGAAGATTTAGAATTAGCCAAGCTCAAATACAGCCGTTTGAAAAACGCATGCCAGTAAAAATTTTGTGCGATTGTTTTTTAACAAGCGGTTTAGGGCATGTGAGGCGTTGTGAAAAAATCCTTTCTTGTATAGAAAAATTAGAGGTTAAAGCGGATCTTTATTTATATAAGCACAATAATATAAGCGCTTTTTTAGAGGGCGTTGGCAATGATGATTTTTTGATTATAGATAGTTATTGTTTAAATTCAAAGGATTTTTATCTTTTAAAAGAAAAAGCTAAAAGCCTTATGGTCATAGAAGATAAAGAACATGCTAAGGGGTTTTACCCTAAAAACACCAAGATCCTAAATTTCACGCTGAACGCTTTAAAACATTATCATTATTTATCAAAAGATTATCAGTATTATTTGGGGGTGGGGTTTTACCCTGTTGATATGCGTTTTGTCTATGAGCGCCCTATCAATACAGAAAATAAAGAAGTGCTGATCACTCTAGGGGGGAGCGAGCAAAAAACACTCAAAGAGATAGTCAAAATTTTAGAAAATAAGGGCATGCATTTGCATATCATTTCACCTTATATCCCCAAAAATCCTCCCAAAAACACGCATTATTACAGCCCTTTGAACCCTTTGGAGTTCAGTTTTTTGATGAAATTTTGCGCTTGTGCCATTAGCGCTGCAGGCCAAACTCTCTATGAATTAGCCCTTTCTCAAACGCCCTCTCTTATCATTCCCATTGCTTCTAATCAAATCATTCAAAGCCAAGAATTTGAAAGCTTGGGTATTTTCAAACAAACGAGTTTGAAAACTTTAGCGAAAGATTTTGAAAATTTACAAATTCAAAAAAATCAAGCCTGGGCAAAAAACCTGGCCTTTGGGAGTGAGCTAGAGGGCGCATTAAGGGAGTTTTTAGAAATTTGAAAAAAAATTATTCTTATGGAAATATCCAAGCGATTGATTTTGTGCATTTAAACGATGAAGAAAAGTTGTTGGTTTTAGAGTTTCGTAACCATCCAAACACTGCCTTATGGATGTATAGCGCTTTTATTTCTTTAAAAACGCATTTGCAATTCATAGAAGATTTAAAAAACTCGCCCAACCACCGCTATTTTTTGTTTAAAGAAGAGGGCGTTTATTTAGGGGTTGGCTCTATCACTAAAATCAATTTTTTTCATAAGCATGGGTATTTGGGGATTTATAAAAACCCTTTTTTGAAAAATAGGGGAGAAACTATTTTAAAAGCTTTAGAACGCATCGCTTTTGAAGAGTTCCAATTAAATTCTTTGCACTTAGAAGTGATGGAAAACAATTTCAAAGCGATCGCTTTTTATGAAAAAAACCATTATGAGTTAGAGGGGCGTTTGAAAGGCTTCATCTCTAAAGAAAAGGAATTTATAGATGTTCTTTTGTATTACAAGGATAAGAAAGGATATAATGATCGATCTGCTCTAAAATTTTAGGGCAAATTTCTAGCTTTAAGTCCAATACGCTTAAGGGCAAGTTGCAATCTTGTAATTTGACGAGATCTTTTGAAGTAACCAATAAGGAAGTGGCGTTATTTTGATAAAACTCTTTTTCTAAAAGCTTCAAATCAAAAGGGGCATGATCTCTAAAATACAATTTTTTAACCACTTCTTTAGGTAAAAACGCATCAAGCCTGCTAGGATTAGCGATAGCCGTTACTAAAAGCATGCGTTTGGTGGGGTGAGAAATAGAGGTGATTCTTTTATAATCCTTATCTTCTGTAATGACTAAATGGGCTTCTTTATAGCTTTTGATGCTTTCTCTATACAACCCGCTAGGCAAACAAAAGGGGTAGTAGGGGGGGGTTTTAGGCTTTAAAAGCAAATTGAATTGGTTGAAATTAAACCTGAAACCATCGTCTAAAAACACGATCTTTGCCCCTAATTCAAGGGCTTTTAAAACGCCTAGCTCTCTTTTTTCGCTCACAATCACGCTCGCTTGTTTTAATTTTAAGGCTAAAAGATAGGCTTCATCGCCCGCTGTTTGTTGGGAAACTAAAATATTTCCTTTAACGCTCACCACCACTAAGCCTTTAGAATCTCGTTGGTACCCCCTAGAAATAACCGCCACTTCTTGGTATCTTGGAGCGATCTCTAAAATAAAGGGCGTTTTACCGCTCCCCCCAGCGATCAAATTGCCTACGCTGATAAGGGGGATTTTAAAATCATGTTTTTTCGCCATTTTTCTTTTTAAGGTGGCGATGCCTTGATAGATTAAAGAAAAAGGATAGAGCGCAAAAATCAACCCCTTTTGCAAAAGAGTGGGGTCATAAAAATAGCGTTCTAAAAAGGGTTTATCGCTTTTCATTTAGGGTTAAATCGTTTGGCGATGGTGGGTAATTCTAATTTGAAAGCGTTTTTTTGGATACGGCTTGTGATGTTTTTCACTAAAATTTCATCATAGCCTAATTGGGTGAGCGTTTCTGCATCAATGGGCTTGTTTTGAAACAACGCTTCAATATTCTTCAATAAAGGATCGATCACGCTATAAGGATAGCCCAAATCTTTTTCATCGCTTTGCCCTACAAATAAATCCGCGCTAGGGGGCTTATTTAAAATCTTTTTAGGGATATTCAAATGGCAAGCGAGCTCATAAACTTCGGTTTTAAATAATTCCCCAATCGGGTTAATCGCGCACGCCAAATCCCCAAATAAAGTGCCATAGCCTAGCATTCTTTCGCTTTTATTGCTCGTGCCAATGACTAAAGAATCGCTTTTTAAAGAATAATCGTATAAAAATGCCATGCGCAATCTTGCGCAAAAATTCCCCTTTCTGGTAAGGCTTGCGTCTTTAAAATGAGAGCTAAAGATGGCGTCATAGGGAGCGATGGAATATTCTGTATAAGGGATAGAAAATGTTTCGCACAAATCTAAAGCGTCTGTTTTACTTTCTGGCATAGAAACCAAAGAGGGCATTAAAAGGGCATGAGCGTTTTCTTTAAAAACTTTTTGACACAGCACCCCAACGACCGCGCTATCTAGCCCCCCACTCAGCCCGTAAACGACTTTTTTAAAGCCTCGTTTTTGCGCTTCTTTTTCTAAAAAATCGCATAAATAAGCGATGAGTTTTTGGTAATCTTTTTGCATGCCTTAAATTATAATAGAAAAAACACATCGTTTAAGTGAAAAATTAGCTTTTTTTGCTATAATCATCGTTTCACTTCTTTAAAAGTGCTCGTAGCTCAGCTGAATAGAGCAACAGGTTGCGGTCCTGTAGGTCGGGGGTTTGAATCCCTCCGAGCACACCATTTCTTAATATTCTGCATGTTTTTAAACATTATCGCTCCCATTATGGTAAAATAAATACTTGCTTAAACACGCTAGGAGATTTGATTTTGGCATTACCCATTTATTATGATAAAGACATTGATTTAGGCGTTATCCAATCCTTACAAGTGGGCATTATTGGCTATGGTGCACAAGGAAAAGCCCAAGCGCTCAATTTGAGGGACTCTAAAGTAAGAGCATGTATTGGCTTGTATCAAGGGAGTTTGAGCGCTTCAAAAGCAAAGGCAGAGGGCTTTGAGGTGCTAGAAGTCAAAGAACTAGTCCAACAATCTGATCTGATCATGGCGCTACTCCCAGATGAATTGCATAAGGAAGTGTTAGAAAAAGAAGTGATCCCTTTTTTAAAAGAGGGGCAAATTGTGGGCTTTGCCCATGGTTTTAGCGTGCATTTCAATCAGGTTGTTCTTCCAAAAGGCGTGGGCGCAATTTTAGTCGCGCCAAAAGGGCCCGGGAGCGCTCTAAGAGAAGAATACCTTAAAAATAGGGGCTTATACCATTTGATCGCCATAGAGCAAGAAAGCTCAAAAAATAACGCTAAAGCGGTGGCTTTAAGCTATGCTAAAGCAATGGGTGGGGGGAGAATGGGGGTTTTAGAAACGAGCTTTAAAGAAGAATGCGAGAGCGATTTATTCGGCGAGCAAGCGGTTTTGTGCGGAGGGTTAGAAGCGATTGTGAGGATGGGGTTTGAAACTTTAATTAAGGCAGGATACCCTGAAGAATTAGCCTATTTTGAATGCGTGCATGAAGTGAAGTTAGTAGCGGATTTATTGCATTATAAGGGGGTAGAGGGCTTAAGGAAACACATTTCTAACACCGCTGAATTTGGAGCGATTAAAGCTAGAGAGCCTATGGGAAATCTGTTAGAAAAACGCATGCAAAAAATCTTAAAAAAGATTCAAAACGGCTCATTCGCTAAGGATTTTTTACTGGAAAAGAGTTTGAATTACCCCAGGTTAAACACAGAGAGGAAAGCCCTTAAAGAGACTAAAATAGAACAAATTGGGGAAATTTTACGCGCCCCATTCAATCATAAAAAATAAATCAATTAAATTAAAAGGAATTATATGGCAATAGTAGTTACTATCACTTCAGGTAAGGGGGGCGTGGGTAAAAGCACCACCACGGCTAATTTAGCGATTGGCTTGGCTGAGAGCGGTAAAAAAGTCGTAGCGGTTGATTTTGACATAGGCCTTAGGAATTTGGATATGATTTTAGGCTTAGAAAACCGCATTGTTTATGATGTGGTGGATGTGATGGAAAAAAATTGCAACCTTTCGCAGGCTTTAATCACGGATAAAAAGACCAAAAACCTTTCTTTTTTAGCGGCTTCACAAAGCAAGGATAAAAATGTTTTAGATAAGGAAAAAGTAGCGATTTTAATCAACGCTTTAAGGGCGGATTTTGACTATATTTTGATTGACTCACCGGCTGGGATTGAAAGCGGTTTTGAGCATGCGATTTTGCATGCGGACATGGCGTTAGTGGTGGTAACGCCGGAGGTAAGCTCTTTAAGGGATAGCGACAGAGTGATTGGCATTATTGATGCGAAGTCTAATCGGGCCAAAAAGGGCATGGAGGTGCATAAGCATTTGATAATCAATCGCTTAAAACCCGAATTAGTGGCAAATGGCGAAATGATTTCCATAGAAGAAGTGCTTAAGATTTTATGCCTGCCTTTAATTGGGATCATTCCAGAAGATCACCATATTATTTCAGCGACCAACAAGGGCGAGCCGGTGATTCGCACGGATTGCGAGAGCGCGAAAGCTTACCAGCGCATCACCAGAAGGATTTTAGGCGAAGAAGTGGAGTATGTGGAATTTAAGGCTAAAAAAGGCTTTTTTAGCGCGTTAAAAGGGATATTTTCATGAGTTTGTTTGATTTCTTTAAAAACAAAGGGAGCGCGGCTACCGCAACAGACAGATTAAAATTGATTTTAGCCAAAGAGCGCACTTTAAATTTACCCTACATGGAAGAGATGCGTAAAGAAATCATTGCCGTCATTCAAAAATACACTAAATCTTCAGACATCCATTTCAAAACCCTTGATGGCAATCAAAGCGTGGAAACGATTGAAGTGGAGATTATATTGCCTAAATAGTTGATCAACGAATGAAAAGCAACTTCCAATACAGCACGCTAGAGAATATCCCTAAAGCCTTTGACATTCTCAAAGACCCCCCTAAAAAGCTCTATTGTGTGGGCGATATAAAGCTTTTAGACGCGCCTTTAAAAGTGGCTATCATCGGCACAAGAAGACCCACCCCTTACAGCAAGCAACACACCATCACTCTAGCCAGAGAGCTTGCTAAAAATGGTGCGGTTATTGTGAGTGGAGGAGCGTTAGGCGTGGATATTATCGCTCAAGAAAACGCCTTACCAAAAACCATCATGCTTTCGCCTTGCAGTTTGGATTTTATCTATCCCACGAACAACCATAAAGTGATCCAAGAAATCGCGCAAAACGGCTTGATTTTAAGCGAATATGAAAAGGATTTCATGCCCGTTAAAGGCTCTTTTTTAGCGAGAAACCGCCTAGTGATCGCTTTAAGCGATGCGGTGATTATCCCCCAAGCGGATTTAAAAAGCGGCTCTATGAGTAGTGCGAGATTAGCTCAAAAATACCAAAAGCCTTTATTTGTTTTACCCCAGCACTTGAATGAGAGCGATGGCACTAATGAGCTTTTAGAAAAAGGGCAGGCTCAAGGGATATTTAATATTCAAAATTTTATAAACACCCTTTTAAAAGACCACCATTTAAAAGAAATGCCTGAAATCAAAGATGAATTTTTAGAATATTGCGCCAAAAACCCTAGCTATGAAGAGGCGTATCTCAAATTTGGGGACAAGCTTTTAGAATATGAGCTGTTGGGTAAGATTAAACGCATCAATCATATCGTGGTGTTAGTGTGATTTTGGCATGCGATGTAGGATTAAAACGCATTGGGATCGCTGCGCTTTTAAACGGCGTTATCTTGCCTTTAGAAGCGATTTTGCGCCACAACAGGAATCAGGCCTCTAGGGATTTGAGCGATTTATTGAGGGAAAAAAACATTCAGGTGCTGGTGGTGGGCAAGCCCAATGAAAGCTATGCGGACACGAACGCGCGCATTGAACATTTCATCAAGCTTTTGGATTTTAAGGGCGAAATCGTTTTTATTAATGAAGACAGATCCAGCATAGAAGCCTATGAAAATTTAGAGCATTTGGGCAAGAAAAACAAGCGGCTCGCTATTAAAGACGGCCGGCTAGACTCTTTGAGCGCTTGCAGGATCTTGGAGCGCTATTGCCAGCAGGTTTTAAAAAAGCGCTAGATTTGATTGCAATTTGATTATAATAAAGTCTAATTTTTTTTAAAAGGGAGAATAGCGTCATGCTAGGAAACTTCAAAAAAGCCATTTTAGGGTTTTGTGTTTGTGTTGTGCGTTGATTGGGGGGGGGGGTTAATGGCAGAGCCAAACCCTGAAGAGCTTGTCCTTTTGGGTATAAAGAGTTACGAAAAGCAAGATTTTTCTAAAGCTAGGAAGTATTTTGAAAGAGCGTGTGGTTTGAATAATGGTGGGGGGTGTAATGGTTTAGGGGTTCTATATAAAGATGGTCAAGGAGTGGAAAAAGACTTAATAAAAGCCACTTATCTTTATTCTAAAGCATGCGAGTTAAAAGAGGGTGATGGGTGCGGTGCTTTAGGGGGGTTATATTATAATGGGGATGGGGTGAAACAGGACTCAAAAAAAGCTGCCGCTTTGTTTGAAAAAGCATGCAAACTAGGATATAAAAAAGCATGCGAGATGCTCAAACTATTGAGATAAGGGACAAAAAACATGCGATAATCTCACCTAGAAATTATCGCACAAAAGCCTTATTTTGGGGGTTAGGGTATCGTCAAACGCTCTCTTATTTTCTTAAGAAGACATTTTACTAGAGAGTTTTTAATCTTTTTTTGGTATTCTTTTAGGGTGATAATAAGCGGACTCAATACCTTTAAAAACGGACAATCATGAAAATCATGCATCAAGTTATGGATTTTTTAGATTCTTGCAAACAAACCATCCAAAAAAATTCTAACGAAGCGCTCCAAAAGACCAAGCGGGCGTTCTTCAAGGAAAAATCTCAAAAGATCAGAGAGCAAGCGGTTAAGATCGTGGAAAAACGCTTGAAAAAAGAGGGCATGAAATTGAGCGATTTCAATGAAGAGGAATTAAAAATCATGTTTGAAGCGGAAGAAAAGAGACTCTTGGAGCAGATCCACGCCAAAGAATCTGAAGAAAACCAAGAAAAGAGCGCCAAGCATTTCAAAGAAGTTTGGGAGAGAGGCGATAATGAGCAAGAAAGATAGTTTCATCTCTAGCGTGATGGGGTTTTTTAGCGAAAAGAATGAGCGCTGGCTCTTAGCCCATAGGCACACGAGAGGGTTTGTGATCGTGGCGTGGCTTTTTCGGTTTAAAAGCATTGCGTTTTCTATTTTGATCACTCTGCTAGTGATTTTGGTGGATATTTGGGTGTATAGCGATGTGCGCCAATTCTTGCTAGATACCGCCAGCTCACCCATTCTGCTTTTAGCCGCTTTGTTAATCAAGTGGGGCGTGATTGTCATAAGTGCGCGCCAGTGCTATAAGTTCAGCCAAAAGATGTTTGCGCTCATCCAAAAAAAAAGACAGATCAGAGAGAGTCTGAAAAAGCGCTCCCACCAAAAAGAAAGTAAAACTCCCCCCAAAGAAAGGCTCTCTAGCGTTACTGAAGAAATTATCGCCAAAAAGCAAGAAGAAACCCAACGCCAAGAAGCCCCAGAGGATACGCATGAGAGGCTCTCTAGCATTACTGAAGAGATGATTCTCAAAAAACAAGAAGAGTTGAGGAGCAAGAAAGAAAGAAGCGATTGAGGAGGGTTATATGCTCTGTCTTAGCAAATTGATCCTAGTGGCGTCGTTTTTGATAGTGGATTCAGAGGGGTTTTCGCCTTCCATTTATACCGACAAGACGGGGCATCCCACGATTGGCTATGGCTATAATTTGAGCGTTTATTTTTATGAGGGTAAGCGTATCACCAAACCGCATATTGAAAGAGAATCATAAGGCCCTCCTCTCTTATGGGTGGTATAAAAATTTGGACGCAATGAGGAGAATGGTCATCTTGGATTTGAGCTATAATTTAGGCTTGAGTGGGCTATTCAAATTCAAGCAATTCATCAAGGCCATAGAGGATAAGAATTACGCTCTGGCTGTGGAGAGGCTGCAAAAAAGCCCGTATTTCAATCAAGTGAGAAAAAGAGCGTCAAGGAATATGGAGATTTTGAAATTGGGGGGTTGCGAAAAACATTGTAAGAAAAAATACACGATAGAAAAAGTCATCAAAGAGGTGGGGCTTGAACTCAAATCAAAGTCCGTCATGCCGTATTTTTTCAACGAATACGATCTGACCAAAAACGCCAACAGAGAAGAGCCTGAGAGGTTGAGAAAACAGGTGATATTTATTTTGATGAGAACCCCTAAAGGGCGAGAAATCTTGAAAGAATATTTGAATGAGGGCTGTATTTTGCTTGGAGAATAAGAAAGAGTGCCATGTTAAAAAGTTTTTAAAAAGCCTTTTTTAGGGCTTTGTGCTTGGGCGTGTTGGGTTTATTGGGGGTGAGGGATTATGGCCAGAGCCAAACCCTAAAGAGCTTGTCCTTTTGGGTATAAAGAGTTACGCAAGATTTTTCTCAAGCTAAGGAATATTTTAAAAAAGGCTTGATGCGATCATGCTAAAAATCATGTTAGAACACCT
Organism: Helicobacter sp. 219-2; assembly: GCF_030053225.1. Taxonomy (NCBI): domain Bacteria; kingdom Pseudomonadati; phylum Campylobacterota; class Epsilonproteobacteria; order Campylobacterales; family Helicobacteraceae; genus Helicobacter; species Helicobacter sp. 219-2. Next base: position 692,128 of record NZ_JASGBS010000001.1, read on the forward strand.
AGGATTAATTTTTGTAAAGGAATGGATTTGAGAATCAATCTTAAAATTTTGCCTTTTCTCTCTCTAAAAAGCCAAGTGGTAGGGCTGTTAAAACGCTCTTGAAAGGCATGGAATTTGTTTCTATCGTTTGGTTGCTCATAGTCAATATTTTGATTTTTGTTCTCATGCTGGTGGATAAAAATTGAGCAAAAAATGTGGCGTATTCCTGAAAAAGCTTTGTGGGTTTTATCGCTCCTTGGCGGGTCTGTCGGGTTTTTAGTCGCTATGGTTGTGTCCCGCCATAAGATTTTAAAGCTTGAGTTTAAATACGGCGTTTCGCTCATTTGCTTGATAGAGAGCACGATCCTTTATTTTGCCAGCAAGGATCTTTTTTGGATAGTAGCGCTAACGATATTCTCACTATCCTTAATACTGGTAGCGTTTAAGATCTTTCTCCTCAAAGATAACCCTAACAAACGCTTCAAAAACAATAAGAAGGATAAAAGATAATGTTTCGTTGTTTTAAAACCATTCTACGCACAAGCGTGATTGTGGGGGTGTTGTTGGGTTTGTGGCGTTGGACTTACGATAAGTCCTGCTTCTCGTTGGTCTTTGTGCTGCTGATACTAGGGATTGTCGCTTACAGCTATGTTTCTTTAAAAATGCATCAGAGGAAGTGCTTCACCAAGTGTTTTGTGAATAAAAAATCCTGTTTGTTCACGATGCTAAACTCCCCAATAATGGTGTCTTGCTTTTATTTTATTTTTTCAATTTTCACATCTATATCCATCGCTTATAGCGTGCTAGACTATAATTGGATGATGTGGGGGCTTGTTTTTTTAACTATCGTTGTTTGCACTGCGGTGTTTGGCGTGTTTGAAAAGATGCTCAAGGGTATTATCAAAGAAGATTATTTGATGCTGATGTCTAGAGAAGCAAGCTCTCTTGTGGGGGCTCTTTTCTTCATTGGCTTGAGTTGCTATGTGATTTATACTAACAACATACCCGGTTATTTGAAACCAGCTTTGATAGACACAATTAAGGCAGCGAGTGATTCCATCTATTCTAGCTGCGACTGCACGGATTATTTTTTGAAGGCTAAAAAGATGTTAGAGGGATTTGCTTGGTGGGCCATGTTCAAAGCAGAGAGCATGGGCATGAATAAGGGGTTTATGGTTGCGGGCTGGGTAGTGTTTATCATCTATAACGCTCTTAGTGGGATAGCCATCAGCAGGTTGAGCGCTCAAATCATTTATTGTTTATCAAAATATTTTAGGGGTGAGTGTGGAAAATGATGTTAAAGAAGATCTAGAGCAAGCAAGACCAAAGTTAGAGCTAGAAAAACAAAAGCAAGAGCTAGAAAAACTAACACAAGAAAAAGAACAAGAGATTAAAAAAAAGGAAGGAAGAAAGTATATTTACATTATTATTATTATTATTATTTTATTCATGCTTTATCCTATTTTAAGTAGCATCACATATGATGAACCCAGTCAAGCAATTAAAACAGCTCATACAAAAACAATCCTCGAAATTTTGCCAGATCCAATATCAGATCTAATAAAAAATAATCTTGATAGCCACCAACAAGAAATAAGCGATTTGCTGAGCAGCAGTAAGGATAAAATGTATAGCAAGGTGGACGCTCAAATAGACAATCTTTTTGATCCAATAGAAAACAATGTGGATAAGTTCTTAGACTGGCACTACTCTCTCAAGGGAAATTATAGTGAGCTTGCCCTTTTTGTAGCTAAAAAGCTCGGCTTGAGCGTAGAAGACGCATTATTCAATAAATTACAGGAAAAATTTTTAGGGGCTGATTACAAACAACGATTAAAAACGATGACAGACAACATTTCTGATGCTTTTATAAGCTTGTTGCGCCAGCACAAAAAGGATACAGAAAAGATCGCCACACAAGGAGTGACTGATATTCCTCAAGTTGTGGAATCTTTAAAAAATATTGATGACAGAACAGAAAGAGATTTGAAATTAAAAATGGGTTTCGCAGCGGCAATAGGGGCAACGGCTGGCGTGGGTGCTGGTAAGCTTATGAAAAGGCTAGTCCCAAAGCTTGTGGAAAAGCTTGGCACTAAATTAGGGGCTAAATTCCTCGCAAAGTTTGGCATAGCCGTGGGTGGCGTCTTATCAACTCTTGGGGCTGATGTGGCTTTTAATTATATTGATGAATGGCTCCACAGAGATGATTTCAAAAAAGAAATTTTGAACAACATTAATGAAATGAAAAAAAATCTGAAAGAAAGCTACAAAATTAGTTTTGATAACAGCATTACCAAATTCAGCCAAGAATTTCAAAAGGATTTAAAAAATATAGAAACAATAAGCGTTAAAGCGTATGTGGAAAAACTCAAATAAACCCCTAAAGAGAATAATCAAAAGAACAATCAATAAAAAAGGGGTCAATCTTTTAAAAACGGCATGAAGCGTTTGGGCATGGGGGAGGTGATCTTATAGATCGCTCCCTTAAATTCAAATTCCAAACTAGTGGCATGGAGCATGAGTAATGGGGCGTTATTTTCACGCTTTAATTGGAGGTATTCTCTAGCGTTTTCATCTATGACCCCATAAAGCCCCTCACCCACGATCCTGTGATTCACGCTGCTCAAATGCAAGCGGATCTGGTGCGTGCGCCCAGTGAGTGGGGTTATTTTGAGTAAGCTTATATCCAAAAAAGGATTATAGCTTAAAGGCTCAACAAGCGTGGTTGAAGGCTTGCCTAAAGGAGAAATTTTAGATTTAATACGCAAATCTTTTTGAATGTTTTGTGGCGTTAGAATGGGTTTGTCTATGACGATATTTTTATCAACCAACCCATGCGCTAGCGCCAAATAAGTTTTTTTCACTTTTTTTTGCATGAAAAGCGCTTTTAAATCCTTAGCACTTTGTAAAGTCTTGCCCGCTAAAACCAACCCACTCGTTTCATAATCCAGTCTGTGGGCTGGGTGGGCGTTTTTGCCAAAATGCGACTGGATACAATCCAGTAAGCTTTCATGGTAAAAATAGCCTTTAGGGTGGGTATAGACTTGAGGGGGTTTGTCAAACACGCCAAAATCTTTCGTTTCAAAAACAAGTGCTTGAGTTTTTTTATTAGGCTTGAAATGAATCAAGCTAACGACCCCTTGAATCATTTGAGATTTACGCACGGCTTGTTGGTTTTGTTTTAGGCGTTGTTTGTCAAGGTGGCGCTGGGCTTCTTTTAAAGAGCATTTTAAAACATTGCGCACAAAAAACAAGGCTTTAATGGGTTTTAAAATTTCAAATTCTTCTTCAACAAAAGGCACTACAACAAACTTTTAACAAACATTTTAGGCTCATTAGAATACTCATCTAATTCCACGCTAAAAATCGCGCTCACCTTTTCGCCCGCTTTCAAAAACCGCTCAGTGTTAAAATAAATAGCCTCTTTGACGCATTCTTTATCCTTAAAACGCAAAACCTGGTGGCTTTCTTTAATGATTTTTTCTTCTATGACTTCTAAATTTTGCGCCTGAAAGAGCGGCTCTGGGTTTTCTTGCCCATAAGGTTCACCCGCTTCTATAATCTCTAAAAGCTCTCTGTCAATGTCTTTTAATGTGAGCGTTAAAGGGGGTTCTTTTTCACAAAAAGGTAGGATTTTAAAATCAAAATTTTCTAAAGTTTCAAAGAGCGAGATGATATTGTTTTTTCCAACGCTCAACCCGCACGCTTGCCTATGCCCTCCATAGCCGAGCAACAAAGAAGAAACCCCATTCAAAGCGTCAATCAAATCAATATTTTGAGAGCTACGAGCGCTCCCTTTATACACCCCTTCTTTAAAGGTAAAAACCAGGCTTGGCTTTTGAGTGGCTTCCACTAATTTTGAAGCCACAATCCCTAACACGCCCTCATGCCAATCCTCCTTAAAAGCGACAATAATTTTTTCGCCAACCATTGCATGCTTAAAAGCCTCTTCAAAAACCTGCTGTTGGATCATTTTACGCTTCATATTGCATGCTTTCAAGCGTTCATACAAAAAATAGCCATCTTGAAAATTATTCGCGCTTAAAAAATCTAAAGCCATTTTCGCATCTTGCATGCGCCCTGCGGAGTTGATTAAGGGAGCGATACTGAAAGAAATATCACTCGCTTTTAAAGAGCGTTTTCTAAAAATTTCTCTTTGGCGCAAAAACCCCATCGCTCCTAAGGATTCTTTTTGCAAAAAATACAAGGCTTTAGAAACTAAAAAGCGGTTAAAAAAAGTCAAAGGCATCATGTCAGCAATAGTCGCCACGCCCGCTAAGCACAGTAACTCGCTAGAATGGCTTTTTTCTTTTCCTAGAAGCTGGTGGATGCCATAGCACAAATAAAACGCCACCAACGCCCCGCACACTTCCTTTTGGATAAAATCACAATCCGGCTGCTTGGGGTTGATCACCGCATAAGCGTCTGGGACTTCATCATGGTGTAAGCAATGGTGATCTGTGATGATAAGGGTGTAGTTTTTTTCTTTGCAAAATCGCGCGGCTTCAAAGGCGTTAATCCCGTTATCCACCGTGATGATTAAAGGGGCGTGGTGTTTTTCTAAAAATTTTTTAGAAATCCCATAGCCATCAATGAAGCGATTAGGGATTATAATGCGAACATGCTTATAATTCAGGCTTTCAAAGAATTTTGCCATGATAGTAGAGCTAATCACGCCGTCAGCGTCATAATCGCCCACCACTAAAATCTCTGTGTTTGCATGCATGGCTTCTATGATTTTGAGCGCGGCTTTTTTCAAGTCTTTAAATAAAAAGGGGCTAGGAAACCCTTTTTCATTATAAGCGATAGAAGCCACTCGCTCTTTGATTTGAGCTTTAAGCTTTTGTTTCATTTTTTAGATTAGGATTTATGAAGAGCGCTCTTAATGAAATCCAAAATAATAGGGTTAGGGCTTTGCAACCTGGAGGTGAATTCCGGGTGGAATTGCACCCCCACAAAAAACGGGTGATCTTCTAATTCAATCGCTTCTATCAAATGATTCGCTCCAAAACCCACCACTTTCAAGCCCTTATTTTCCCACTCTTGGCGGTATTTGGGGTTGATTTCATAACGATGGCGGTGCCTTTCTTTAATGCTAGGCTTTTTATAAGCTTTTTCTAACAAGCTATTTGGCACGATTTCGCATTCGTATTCGCCTAATCGCATGGTGCCTCCTAAAGGCGAATTATAGGTGCGCACCTGTTTTTGATGGTTTTGATCGATAAAATCTTCAATCAAATACACCACAGGGTATTCGCAGCGTTGGTTAAACTCTGTAGAGTTAGCCCCTTTTAAACCCAAAACATTGCGACAAAATTCAACGATCGCTAATTGCATGCCCAAACAAATCCCTAAAAAGGGGAGTTTTTCTAACCTTGCTCTTTGAATGGCGCAAATTTTGCCCTCAATCCCCCTTTCTCCAAAGCCCCCAGGCACTAAAATCGCATCAACACCCTCTAAATCAGTCTTTTCATTAAAATTCTCGCTATCTAGCCATTCAATATTGACTTGCGTGTCCAAATGCGCACCCGCATGGATTAAGGCTTCAATCAAGGATTTATAAGATTCTTTTAAGCTTAAATACTTGCCCACAAAACCAATTTTGACTTTGTGTTTAGGAGCGATAATCTTTTCTACTAAAGTGTTCCAAGCCGCCATTTTGGGGTGTAGTTTATTCAAATTAAAGCGTCTGGCAATGGGGGTTAAAATGCCTTCTTGCAAGAAAAGAATAGGGCATGCGTAAATGCTTTTAGTGTCTGTAGCCACAATCACGCTGTCTTGCTCCACATCGCAACTCAAAGCGATTTTATTTTTCAATTCTTTGTCCAAAGGCTTAGGCGATCGCGCTAAAATGATTTGAGGGGTTACGCCAAGACGCCGTAATTCTTGGACGGAGTGTTGCGTGGGTTTGGTTTTTAGCTCGTTAGTGGTTTGGATATAGGGGATCAAGGTTACATGCACATTGATGACTTTTTCATTCCCTAATTCCAATTTAAGCTGGCGGATCGCTTCCAAATAAAACATGCCCTCCATATCGCCCACGGTTCCGCCCACTTCCACGATTAAAAAATCCAACCCCTTAGCCGCGCTTTTAATGCGCCTTTTGATTTCATCGGTTACATGGGGGACGATTTGAATGGTTTTGCCTAAATATTCCCCTTTCCTTTCATTTTCTATCACGCTTGAAAAAATCTGCCCGGTAGTGAAATTATTCAACCTTGTTAAATTCCTGTTCAAAAAGCGTTCATAATGCCCTATGTCTAAATCCGTTTCAGCGCCATCGCTAGTTACAAACACTTCCCCATGCTCTAAAGGGCTCATGGTGCCTGGATCAATATTGATATAAGGGTCAATCTTCAAAATAGAAACCTGATAATTGCAATGCTGTAAAAGCGTAGCGATCGAAGAAGATGAAATCCCTTTCCCTAGAGAGCTTAACACACCCCCTGTAACGAATATAAATTTGGCTCTATCCATAAGTTATTGCGTTCCTTTGATTTTTGCTTCTTACATTGTAGTCTAAAAAGGGTTAAAAAGCTTTAAAAGAGGGCAAAAATTAAAGCGATTTCAAAAAAAAAAAAAACAATTTCAGTTTCTTATTAGTTAGGTTTGATTAGAATAAAAAGATTTTATGTGTTTAAACTTCATTGTCTTAAAACTTTTAAGAGCAATTTTAAAATTCGTTGGCGTATAATATCAAGTTTGAATGAACTAACTAAAAGGGTTTTAAATAATGGCTGAAAATTCTTTCAAAAATGTTTCTGCACAACCCAAAATATTTTTCTTATTACAAGTTAAAACCCTGTTTCTTTTAGGAGGCGTTTTTAGCGCGTTTTTTATCCTTATGGTTGGCTTGGTTTTTTTTGATTACGCTCATTCAATGGACAATGCCATTTTTAGCTTGATGCGTTCAAACTCTTCTAACCCTATTTTAGATCAAACGCTCCAACGCATTGTTTTTTTAGGCTCTTCTCAATTCGTGTTGCCTTTGAGCTTGTTAGTGGGGGTGTTTTTAAGCCTTTATCGCAGAAATTTAGTGCTTGGGGTGTGGTTTGTACTAAGCGTGGTTTTGTTTGAAGCCCTTTTAGAATCTTTAAAACACCTTTTGGCGTATTCCATTCAGTGGCTTTCGCGTAGCGCTAATTTCCCTAACGCTACTGCACTCTCTTTAACGCTATTTTATGGGTTGCTTGTTTTATTGATACCCCATTTGATCACGCATCAAACGCTTAAAAACATTCTTTTTTATAGTTTGTTTGGTCTGATTCTTTTAATAGGGTTAGCGCTGATTGTTTTAGGGGTGTCTTTTAGCAGTGTTTTAGGAGGGTTTTGTTTAGGGGCGTTAGGGGCTTGTTTTTCCATAGGGATTTATTTGAGCGTGTTTCAAAAAATCTAAGCGAACGGCTTAAAAGAATGAAAATTTTATCAAGGTTTTAATATTGGATTTAAAGGTATTATTGCAACGGATTGTTGATTTTTTCATCAAGCTCAATAAAAAGCAAAAAATCGCCCTAATCGCAGCGGGGGTTTTAATCACCGCTTTGCTTGTGTTTTTATTGCTCTATCCTTTTAAAGAAAAAGACTACGCGCAAGGGGGCTATGGGGTTTTATTTGAAAGATTGGACTCTAGCGATAACGCTTTAATCTTACAACACCTCCAGCAAAACCAAATCCCTTATAAAATCTTAAAAGACGACACCATTCTTATCCCTAAAGATAAAGTGTATGAAGAAAGGATCACGCTGGCTTCTCAAGGGATCCCTAAAACGAGTAAAGTGGGCTTTGAAATCTTTGACACTAAAGACTTTGGAGCGACTGATTTTGATCAAAATATCAAACTCATTCGCGCCATTGAGGGGGAATTGTCGCGCACGATTGAAAGTTTAAACCCCATTTTGAAAGCCAATGTGCATATTGCAATCCCTAAAGACAGCGTGTTTGTGGCTAAAGAAGTCCCTCCTAGCGCTTCAGTGATGCTCAAACTCAAGCCTGACATGAAGCTTTCACCCACTCAAATTTTAGGGATTAAAAATTTAATCGCTGCAGCTGTGCCTAAACTCACGACAGAAAATGTGAAAATCGTGAATGAAAACGGCGAATCAATAGGCGAAGGCGATATACTAGAAAACTCCAAAGAATTAGCCCTAGAGCAATTGCGTTATAAACAAAATTTTGAAAACATTTTAGAAAATAAGATTGTCAATATCTTAGCCCCTATTGTGGGGGGTAAAAACAAGGTGGTCGCAAGGGTTAATGCGGAGTTTGATTTCAGCCAAAAGAAAAGTACTAAAGAGACTTTTGATCCCAATAATGTCGTAAGGAGCGAGCAGAATTTAGAAGAAAAAAAAGAAGGCGCTCCTAAAAAACAAGTCGGCGGTGTGCCTGGGGTTGTGAGCAATATCGGGCCTGTGCAAGGATTGAAAGACAATAAAGAGCCAGAAAAATACGAAAAGTCTCAAAACACGACCAATTATGAAGTGGGTAAAACCATTAGCGAGATTAAGGGCGAGTTTGGCACTTTAGTGCGTTTGAATGCGGCGGTTGTGGTGGATGGCAAGTATAAAATCGCGCTTAAAGATGGGGCGAATACTTTAGAATACGAGCCTTTGAGCGATGAATCGCTTAAAAAAATCAACGCTCTAGTGAAACAAGCCATTGGCTATAATCAAAATAGAGGCGATGATGTAGCGGTGAGTAATTTTGAGTTTAATCCTATGGCACCCATGCTTGATAACGCTACTTTGAGCGAAAAAATCATGCACAAGACTCAAAAAGTCTTAGGCTCATTCACGCCTTTAATCAAGTATATTTTGGTGTTTATAGTGCTATTTATTTTCTATAAAAAAGTGATTGTGCCTTTCAGCGAACGCATGCTTGAAGTGGTGCCTGATGAAGATAAGGAAGTGAAATCCATGTTTGAAGAAATGGATGAAGAAGAAGATGAATTGAACAAACTGGGCGATTTGAGAAAAAAAGTAGAAGATCAATTAGGGCTTAATGCAACCTTTAGCGAAGAAGAAGTAAGATATGAAATTGTCTTAGAAAAGATTAGAGGGACCCTTAAAGAGCGCCCTGATGAAATCGCAATGCTCTTTAAGCTCCTAATCAAAGATGAAATCTCTTCAGACAGCACGAAAGGCTAAAAAGATAAAAGGTTAAAAATGGCAACCAAGCTTACCCCCAAACAAAAGGCCCAATTAGACGAACTCTCCATGAGTGAAAAAATCGCTATTTTACTCATTCAAGTGGGCGAAGACGCCACAGGCGAGATTTTAAGGCATTTAGACATTGACTCCATTACAGAGATTTCTAAGCAAATCGTGCAATTAAACGGCACAGACAAGCAAATCGGCGCGGCGGTTTTAGAGGAATTTTTTGCGATTTTTCAGTCTAACCAATACATCAATACCGGCGGTTTAGAATACGCCAGAGAGCTTTTAACCAGGACTTTAGGGAGCGAAGAAGCCAGAAAAGTGATGGATAAACTCACTAAAAGCTTGCAAACGCAAAAAAACTTCGCTTATTTAGGCAAAATCAAGCCCCAACAACTCGCTGATTTCATCATTAATGAACACCCTCAAACCATTGCCTTGATTTTAGCCCACATGGAAGCCCCTAATGCGGCTGAGACTTTGAGCTATTTCCCTGATGAAATGAAAGCTGAGATTTCTATTAGAATGGCGAATTTAGGCGAAATATCGCCCCAAGTGGTTAAAAGGGTTTCCACGGTGTTAGAAAACAAGCTAGAATCGCTCACCAGCTATAAAATTGAAGTAGGCGGCTTGAGAGCGGTGGCTGAAATCTTTAACCGCTTAGGCCAAAAGAGCGCTAAAACCACGCTCGCTCGCATTGAAAGCGTGGATAACAAGCTCGCCGGCGCGATTAAAGAAATGATGTTCACTTTTGAAGATATAGCCAAACTAGACAATTTCGCCATTAGAGAGATTTTAAAAGTAGCGGATAAAAAAGACTTGTCTTTGGCGCTAAAAACTTCCACCCAAGATTTAACCGATAAATTCTTAAACAACATGAGCAGTCGGGCAGCAGAGCAGTTTGTAGAAGAAATGCAATATTTAGGGGCAGTCAAAATCAAAGATGTGGATGTGGCTCAAAGGAAAATCATTGAAATCGTGCAGAGCTTGCAAGAAAAAGGCGTGATCCAAACCGGTGAAGAGGAAGATGTCATTGAATAGCCGCAAAAATTTGATCCAAAAAGACCATTTGAATAAGCATGACATTCAAAAATACGAATTTAAGAGCATGGCAAATTTACCCCCTAAAATTAATCCTAATGGTGCGTCTTTAGAAACGCCTAACCACCCCCAAGAGCCTTTGGAAAAAAAAGCGATAGAAAACGATTTGATTGATTGCTTATTGAAAAAAACCGATGAGCTTTCAAGCCATTTAGTGAAATTGCAAATGCAATTTGAAAAAGCCCAAGAAGAAAGCAAAGTTTTGATTGAAAACGCTAAAAACGATGGCTATAAAATCGGTTTTAAAGAGGGCGAAGAAAAAATGCGTAACGAACTCACTCATAGCGTGAATGAAGAAAGAAACCAGCTTTTGCATGCGATCAGCGCTTTAGATGAAAAAATGAAAAAATCAGAAGATCATTTAATGGCTTTGGAAAAGGAACTGAGCGCGATTGCGATAGATATAGCTAAAGAAGTGATCCTTAAAGAAGTGGAAGACAACAGCCAAAAAGTGGCCCTAGCTTTGGCTGAAGAGCTTTTAAAAAATGTTTTAGACGCAACGGATATTCATTTAAAAGTCAATCCCTTGGATTACCCTTATTTGAACGAGCGTTTGCAAAACGCTTCTAAAATCAAATTAGAGAGCAATGAGGCTATTTCTAAGGGAGGCGTTATGATCACTAGCTCTAACGGGAGTCTTGATGGGAATTTAATGGAGCGCTTTAAAACGCTCAAAGAAAGCGTGTTGGAAAATTTTAAGGTGTGATTTTGCAAAATAAAACTTTTGATTTAAACCCTAACGATATTGCAGGCTTGGAGTTGGTGTGCCAAACGCTACGGAGTCGTATTTTAGAAGTGGTGAGCGCTAATGGGGGGCATTTAAGCTCTTCTTTAGGGGCTGTGGAGCTGATTGTAAGCATGCATGCCTTATTTGATTGCCAAAAAAACCCTTTCATTTTTGACACTTCACACCAGGCTTACGCTCACAAGCTTTTAACCGGGCGTTTTGAAAGCTTTAGCACTCTAAGGCAATTTAAAGGCTTGAGCGGCTTTACTAAACCCAGCGAGAGCGCATACGATTATTTCATTGCCGGGCATAGCTCCACTTCGGTGTCTATAGGCGTGGGGGTGGCTAAAGCTTTTTGTTTGAAACAAGCGCTAGGCATGCCCATAGCTTTATTGGGCGATGGGAGCATTAGCGCAGGGATTTTTTATGAAGCCTTAAATGAACTGGGCGATAGGAAATACCCCATGATCATGATTTTGAACGATAATGAAATGAGTATCAGCACGCCTATTGGAGCCTTATCTAAAGCCCTTAGCCAGCTGATGAAAGGCCCGTTTTACCAGTCTTTCCGCTCTAAAGTTAAAAAAATCTTAAGCACCTTACCTGAAAGCGTGAATTACTTAGCGAGCCGTTTTGAAGAATCTTTTAAACTCATCACCCCGGGCGTGTTTTTTGAAGAATTAGGCATTAACTATATAGGGCCTATTAATGGGCATGATTTGAGCGCGATTATTGAAACCTTAAAATTAGCCAAAGAGCTTAAAGAGCCAGTGCTAATTCATGCACAAACCTTAAAGGGCAAAGGCTATAAAATCGCTGAAGGGCGGTATGAAAAATGGCATGGGGTGGGGCCTTTTGATTTGGATACCGGCTTGTCTAAAAAATCCAAAAGTGCGATTTTATCGCCCACTGAAGCGTATTCTAACACCCTTTTAGAATTAGCCAAAAAAGATGAAAAAATCGTAGGCGTAACCGCTGCTATGCCTAGCGGCACAGGATTAGACAAACTCATTGACGCTTACCCTTTGCGCTTTTTTGATGTCGCTATCGCTGAACAACACGCTTTAACTTCTAGCAGCGCTATGGCTAAAGAGGGGTTTAAACCTTTTGTGAGTATCTATTCTACTTTTTTGCAAAGGGCTTATGATTCCATTGTGCATGACGCTTGCATTTCTAGCTTGCCGATTAAATTAGCCATTGATAGGGCTGGGATTGTGGGCGAAGACGGCGAAACGCACCAAGGGCTTTTAGACGTGTCGTATTTGCGCTCTATCCCCAACATGGTCATTTTTGCCCCACGAGATAATGAGACTTTAAAAAGCGCCGTGCATTTTGCCAATGAACACGATTCAAGCCCTTGCGCGTTCCGCTATCCTAGGGGGTCGTTTGCGTTAAAAGAGGGGGTTTTTGAGCCTAGCGGTTTTGTTTTAGGGCAAAGCGAATTATTGAAAAAAGAGGGCGAAATTTTACTCATTGGCTATGGTAATGGCGTGGGGCGGGCGCATTTAGTCCAACTGGCTTTAAAGGAAAAAAACATAGAGTGCGCGCTGTTGGATCTCAGGTTTTTAAAGCCCTTAGATCAAAATTTAAGTGCCATCGTTGCCCCTTATCAAAAGCTCTATGTTTTTAGCGATAATTACAAGCTTGGGGGGGTGGCTAGCGCAATTTTAGAGTTTTTGAGCGAACAAAATATTTTAAAGCCTGTTAAAAGCTTTGAAATCGTTGACGAATTTATCATGCATGGGAACACCGCTTTAGTGGAAAAATCCTTAGGCTTAGACACAGAGAGTTTGACTGACGCTATTTTAAAAGATTTAGGACAAGAGAGATGAAACCAAAAGTGCCAATGAAAAATATCCGTAATTTTTCCATTATCGCTCACATTGACCATGGTAAAAGCACTTTAGCGGATTGTTTGATTTCTGAGTGCAACGCTATCAGTAACAGAGAAATGAAGAGCCAAGTGATGGACACGATGGATATTGAAAAAGAAAGGGGCATTACGATTAAGGCTCAAAGCGTGCGCTTAAATTACACGCTTAAGGGGGAGGATTATGTTTTAAACCTCATTGACACCCCAGGGCATGTGGATTTCAGCTATGAAGTGTCGCGTTCTTTGTGTTCGTGCGAAGGGGCGTTATTGGTAGTAGATGCCACTCAAGGCGTGGAAGCGCAAACCATCGCCAACACTTATATCGCTTTAGATAACCATTTAGAAATTTTACCGGTGATTAATAAAATTGATTTGCCTAATGCGAATGTTGTAGAAGTCAAACAGGATATAGAAGACACGATAGGGATTGATTGCTCTAATGCTAATGAAGTGAGCGCTAAAGCCAGGCTTGGCATTAAAGATTTGTTAGAAAAAATCATTACGACCATTCCTGCCCCTAGCGGTGATTTTAACGCTCCCTTAAAAGCGCTCATTTATGATTCATGGTTTGACAATTATTTAGGGGCGCTAGCGTTGGTGCGCATCATGGATGGGAGCATCAACACAGAGCAAGAAATTTTAGTGATGGGAACAGGTAAAAAACACGGCGTTTTAGGGCTATACTACCCTAACCCTTTGAAAAAAATCCCAACTAAAAGTTTAGAATGCGGTGAGATTGGCATTGTGAGTTTAGGGCTAAAAAGCGTTACGGATATTGCGGTGGGCGACACGCTCACAGACGCTAAAAACCCTACCCCTAAACCCATTGAAGGCTTTATGCCGGCTAAACCCTTTGTTTTTGCGGGGCTTTACCCTATAGAAACGGACAGGTTTGAAGATTTAAGAGAAGCGTTATTGAAACTCCAGCTTAACGATTGCGCTTTAAATTTTGAGCCTGAAAGCTCTGTGGCGCTTGGCTTTGGCTTTAGGGTGGGTTTTTTAGGGCTATTGCACATGGAAGTGATTAAAGAAAGGCTGGAGAGGGAATTTGGCCTTAACCTCATCGCTACCGCTCCCACGGTGGTGTATGAAGTGCATTTAACGGATAATAGCATCAAATATGTCCAAAACCCTAGCGAATTGCCCCCTGAAAACCATATCGCTTGCATCAAAGAGCCTTTTGTGAGGGCGACGATCATCACGCCGAGTGAATTTTTGGGTAATTTAATGCAGTTATTGAATAATAAAAGAGGCATTCAAGAAAAAATGGAATATTTGAACCAATCTCGTGTCATGCTCACTTATTCCTTGCCGAGCAATGAAATTGTGATGGATTTTTATGACAAGCTCAAATCTTGCACTAAAGGGTATGCGAGCTTTGATTATGAGCCGATAGAAAACAGAGAGGCCCATTTAGTGAAGTTGGATGTGAGGGTGGCAGGCGATGTGGTGGATGCGCTTTCTATCATCATAGATAAAAACAAGGCGTATGAAAAGGGGCGAGCTTTAGTGGAAACGATGAAAGAGCTTATCCCAAGACAGCTTTTTGAAGTCGCTATCCAAGCGAGCGTGGGGAATAAAATCATCGCCAGAGAGACGATTAAATCTGTCGGTAAGAATGTAACGGCTAAGTGCTATGGGGGCGATATTACACGAAAAAGAAAACTTTTAGAAAAGCAAAAAGAGGGCAAGAAACGCATGAAAGCTATCGGCAAGGTGGAGCTTCCCCAAGAAGCGTTTTTAGCGATATTAAAGATTGATTAGGGCGTTTAGCTTCTATGGCAAAACATAAGAACTATGAAATTTTAAATCTCATAGGCTATGCTTTGGCAAAATTTGATAATGACTTTATTAAAGAATTTGGCTTTTCTACTAAAAATGCTTTTTTTGAATATTGCGTCCAAATTGGCCTAGCTGACACGACTGGAGTTATCAAAAATCGCATGGATTTATTTGATTATTTTTTTCCTAACAAACGCAAAGGTTGGTGGCAAAAAGGCGATGCCTATATCCATAGGAAATTATGGATTGATAGTTTGTTTGAAAATGAAAGCGTTAAGGGTTTTAGCTATATTGTGAAATTGTTTTTGCAAGAACAATACGGCGTCAAAGATTTAGGCATTACCCCTAACGCTTACCTCAAAACCCGCTATAAAAGCATGCAAGAAACAGGTTTAGAAGCCGAATTGTATTTCTTAAACCACTATAAAAACATCAAAATATTTTCTTGTGGGCATTTAAAAGACATGCGTCTTTTTGGCGATGGGTATGACTTCTATATTCAAACCAACAAGCAAGCGTTTTTAGTGGAAGTTAAGGGGATTAGAGAAAAGCAAGGGACATTGAGATTGACCCAAAAAGAATATGAGCAAGCACAAACTTATAGCCATGATTATGTGCTTGTGGTGGTATTGAATTTAAGTGAAAAACCCCATCTTTTATCCATTGCTAACCCCTTAAAGCATTTAGAGTTTAAGGCATGCAAGAGAAAGCAAAAAAGCATTTTAGAATACCACTTAATAGGGCAAATAAAATAGCTTTACAAAGAGTTTGTCGCAACTCCAACACTATAAAGAGAATTGGCAAATTTTGATTGACTTGGCGTTGGAGTAAAAATATAAAATTACATTTATAAATAATTGGAGTAAAAATATAAAATTACATTTATAAATAAAAAAAGATCTCTTTAGATATGGTGTTGGTCATGCTAAAAGGGCGTAATCAAATTACAAAAGAATGATTTGCTAAAGATTAGTGGAAGCAGAAAGAAATTTTTTACAAGCTTTTGGAATGGTTCTATCTTAAAATGGACGCTGATAATAAAGTGGATAATAAAAAAGCTTTAATGGGGCGATAAAAACATTAAGGGAATTAGAGACCAAGTCGACACTCTCTAACGATTACAGAGATGGCATCAACTATAGCATCTCAAACCTTAATGGGGATAATCTTACTACAAACGAGCTTAAAACACAAGAACCACAACGAACTAAACAATAAAAAAGAAAAAATAAACATGCAAACACATGCACATGAAAATTTTTCACAAGTCAAAGAGACAAAAGAAATTCTTACAGACTCACAAGTTGAAAATAATCCTAAATCATTCGTTTTTAAGCTTTTGAGGCGAGTTTGTTGATCGCTTCAGCGTTCATGTCGTCTTGGTGGGTTTTTAGCACTTTAGAATACATGTCCAAAAAGCGGTTGATTCCAATCAAAGCGCTCATTTCGCGCACCGCATTGACATTGCTTTTTTCTAGCATGTATTGCCTTAATGCGCCAGAGTCAGAGACTTGATGAACGCCTTCGCCCTGATAGGTATAAAGGTTTTGCCCTATTTTTTTAAGATTTTTAGGTTCGCTAAAACTCACTAAAGCTAACGCGCCTGCTTGAATGGGGGCTTCATTATCCCTAAAAGTGATTTCGCCGTTTTGATTGACTTCAATTTCAGCGTCAGGCATGAGCATGATCCCTCCTTTTTCGTTCAAGCCTGAGCGAGAAAGCACCCTAAAGCCATTAAGAGTTACCAAAAAGCCATCTTTATCCACGCTAAAATGCCCATCTCTGGTATAAGCGACGCCCTCATCAGTTTGTATCGCAAAATAGAGGTTGGGGCTTGTTAGGGCAAAATCCAGGGGGTTATGCGTTTCTTCAAACGCGCCAAGACTCCTATCCGTATAGATTTCTGATAGAATAGGCACACGATTGAGATTGCGGTTTAAATACTTCGCACTCGCTTTGGTTTGATCTTCTAAGGGCAGCTGCTCTTGGTATTGTTGGTAAAGCCTTAAAAAATCGCCTGTAATCGCATCGTCTCTTTTAAAGCCATTGGTGTTTAAATTAGCTAAATTATTAGAGGTTAAATCCAAGCGGTTAAATTGTGTCGCCATAGCTCCAGTGGCCGCATAATACCCATTTTGCATGCAAGAATCCTTTTAAAAGGAAAAATTATAGCAAAAATTAAATAAAGATTTATTCCAAATAGGTTTTTTTAGGAAATATGATAACCATAACCATAAAGATAATAATACTAAACATGACATAGCCCACAAACCCCCATTCAAAACCATGTTGTTTGAATTGCAACGCTATATAACTCGCACTCCCTCCAAAAAGCGCATTCGCAATCGCATAGGCTAAACCCACGCCAAGCGCTCGCACATGTTCAGGGAATAATTCCGCTTTAATGACCCCAGCAATGCAAGTGTAAAAACTCATCGCGCTCAAGGCAAGCATTTCATAAAATAGGGCTTCATACACGCCACTAGCATGCTTGATGCCATAAAAGACAATGGGCGTTACAATAAGCCCTGCGATAGCAAAAACCATCAGCATTTGGGTGCGCTTGATTTTATCAGCCAGCATTCCGCACAAGGGTTGCAACAAAATAAAATAAGAGAGCGCTAAAAGCATGATAAAACTGCTTTCTTTAGGGCTGAATGATGAGCTGTTGGTTAAAAAGATTTTTAAATACACCGTAAAAGTATAAAAACACAAACTCCCTCCCATAGTTAGCCCAAAGACTATCATTAAGGCTTTTTTATGGTTGAGTAATTCCTTCAAACTGCCTCTTTGGGTTTTTTCTTTAATAGTGGTTTTAAAAATTGTTTGACTATCCATAGTTTCTTCCATGATATTTCTTAAAAAGAGCGAGAGCAAGGCTAATATACCCCCTAAAGCGAATAAATAACGCCAAGCAAACGTGCTGATTTGCTCATGCGTGTAAATATTTTCAACGATAAAGAGTGAAAAAATAGCTAAGAGTTGCCCTCCCACTAAAGTTACATATTGAAAAGAGCCATAAAAACCTTTTTTGCCGTTCTTGCCTAATTCAGAGAGGTAAGTAGCGACCACGCCATATTCTCCTCCCACGCTAAAGCCTTGTAAAAGCCTGGCTAATAATAAAAACAAGAACGCCCATTCCCCTACGATTTCTTTAGTGGGGAGCAATGCGAGCAAAAAAGAGCCTAGCGCCATAAGGATAATGGAATACACCATAGAAGTTTTACGCCCCTTTTTATCCCCCAATTTACCAAAAAACAAACTCCCCAAAGGACGCATGAAAAACCCTAGCATGAAAACTAAAAAAGCTGAGATTAGCGCTAAAGTGGGGTCATTAGTGTGGGTAAATTCCTTAGCAAAATAAGGCGCCAAGAACGCATAAGTGTAAAAGTCATACCATTCTACTAAATTGCCTGAACTAGCGGCTAAAAGGGATTTTAAGGGTTTTTTGGTGGCTAGTTGGGTTTGGGGGTTCATGGCTATCCTTGAATATGAAATTTTTAGGTGATTTTACTAGGAGTTAGGGAATACACAGATAATATTTGATTAATAGGTGAAGGGTTGGTATCGTTTGTATCATTGAGAAAAGTTTTTTAAAAATTAAAAATAATGTTTGCCAATATCCAATGAAAACAAAACCTAAAAGTTTTGCAAAATTTCTCTGTTGCCTTTGGCGTTTCTTGGGGATAAAAAGCCTTGAGCTTCTAATTCGTCAGTAATGGTAGCGGCTTGGTTGTAGCCGATTTTTAATTGGCGTTGTAAAAAACTCGTAGAAGTGATCTTTTTTTCTAAAATCACTGCTTTAGCCCTTTCTAAAATGTCATCGCCTTGATAATTAGGGGTGTCTAAAGGCATGCGCGATTCTTCTAGCAAGAAATCTTTATCGTATTCCACCGCTTTTTGGGCTTTAATGAAATCCACGATTTTTTTGATTTCATCTTCAGTGGCAAAGGGGGCATGCAAGCGCACTAACCCATTCGTTCCTGGGGGGGTAAAGAGCATATCGCCCCTTCCTAACAAGCTTTGCGCCCCATCGGTGTCTAAAATCACTTTAGAATCAATCTTAGTGCCTACCCTAAAACTCACTCTTGAAGGCAAGTTGGTTTTAATCAAGCCGGTTACGACATCCACGCTTGGGCGTTGGGTCGCTACAATGAGATGCAAGCCGCTCGCTCGCCCCATTTGAGCGATTCTAGCGATAGGAAACTCCGCTTCTTTGCCCCCTGTCATCATCAAATCCGCTAATTCATCAATCACTACAATCAAATAGGGGAACGCTTCAACGCCGTTATTTGGGGCTTGTTCATTGTAAGAATCAATGGTTTTAACCTTGTATTCACTCATTAAAGAATATCGGCGCTCCATTTCTTTAGCCACGCTTTGTAAAGCCCCGATAGCTTTTTTAGGGTCGGTGATAATGGGCGTGAGTAAATGAGGAATGTCCGCATAAATGCTAAATTCTACCATTTTGGGATCGATCATCACTAATTTGAGTTGATCGGGGGGGTTTTTATAGAGTAAGGATAAAATCATCGCATTCACGCCCACGCTCTTACCGCTTCCTGTCGTGCCAGCGATGAGCAAGTGGGGGAGCTTTTTTAAATCCGTGATGAAAGGGTTACCCACAATGTCTTTGCCTAAAGCTAGAGTTAAGGGCGAGCTGGATTTTTGAAACAATTCGCTCTCTAAAATTTCTCTTAAATAAATGGTTTGGCTTTGGCTGTTAGGGATTTCAATGCCAACGACATCTTTACCCTTAATAGGGGCTTGAATGCGAATGGATTCAGCGCATAAAGTCATCGCTAAATCATCGCTCAAGCCTAAAATGCGACTCACCTTAACATTAGGGGCTGGGCGGAATTCAAAAGTGGTTACAATAGGGCCTGAATAAGTGCGGATAATATCGCCATCAATTTTAAAGGTGCGCAGTTTGCTCAATAAATCCTGGATTTTTTGGTCAATCTCGTTTTCATCTAAAGAAGTGTCTTTCAAACAAAGCGCATTCAATAATTGCGTTGCGGGAAGCTCATAATCTTTGGGTTTTTGCACTTCGCCATAATCCAATCCGTCTAATATCTCCTTATTTTCGCTCAATTCTTTAACCATAACGGGTTTTTTAGTGCTTGTGGGGGTTATTGGGCTAAAACTTGGAGCGTTTTGCACCTCGTTTTCTTCTTCTTTTATCATTTCTTTTATCATTTCTTCTTGCACATTTTCTTCTTTTATGGGGTGGTTTGGGGCTTTGTGGTTTTCTGTTTTGTTGTCATTGTCTGTGTTGGGCGCAGATGCGGGCATGACAGGTTTGAGCGTGGCAGGTTTAGGCGTGGGTTCTCTTTCTTTAGTTTCTTGTTTAACCTCTTTTAAAGTGGGGTTAGTGGGGTTGGATAAGTCATTAAATCGGTTTCTTTTAGGGTAAATGGTGTAATGGGTAGGAGAGTGGGAGGAAATTTGGACTAAGCCTTCTTGCGGCTCTAGAGCGTTTAAAGTCGTGTTATAGGGGGTAGGGATCGCTAGAAACGATTCTTCGTTAGGGGTTTTGTGGTTTTCATCAATAGGGTTTTCTTTGAGATTTTCTTTTTCTTTGTCGTTTTTGGTTTCTTTTTTTTGAATGTCTGATGGGGCGTTTTCAAAACCCTCTTTTTTGGGGCTAAAATTAGGGCTAAAGGCTTGTAAGCATTGTTTATAAATCTCTTTTAAAAGGCTTTGTGTTTTGTTTATATAGGGATAAAAAACGCTTTTAGGGGGCAGTTTGAATAAAATCAAATAAGAAATAACTATCATAAGCATTATAAGCGCATAAAGCCCAAAGTCCCCTATAAAAGGGTGCAAAAACAAACGCGTGCTGTTGCCGATTTCCCCTTGATTCAACAGGCTAGATTGCAAAAAGAGCAAAGATAAAATGCCAAGCAGATGCCCTAAAGTTTTTTCTAGAACGATTTCTGTAAAAGGGTTTTTAGTCTTGTATAAAAGGAATAAAACCCACGCTAAATAGGGTAAATTAACCAATGAAAGATACCCAAAATATTTTTTATTGATTGCGGCAAACCACACCCCAAAACGCCCCACTAAACCGCTATTACCTAGCCATGAAGATAGGGTTAAAAACGCTAATAAAACCCCTATGATTAAAGCTAAATAAAGTTTTTTAGATTTCATCGGTTGCACATGTCTTTAAAAGAGCAATATTCACAATCTTTAATCTCTAGAGTTTTTTCAAAATCAATTTCTTGTTTGAGCTCGGGGATAAGAGAAGATTTTAAATAATCCATTTTAGCCTGCAAAATAGGCTCTTCTTCTTCTAATAACTTGCCCTTTCTTAAGTCATAAAAAAAGGCTTTTATAGGCCCTTTGTAACCCAAATTTTTAAGGGCAAACGCATAGATGGCCATTTGATAATCAGCGCTTATTTGAGCGATTTCTATGGGGCTTAAACTTCCTCTTTGTTTTTCACTCATGTTGTCTAATTTCAACTCGCTTTTGAATTTGTAATCCAATAAAATAATCTCATTGTCAGCCGTTTTGTCAATCCTGTCTATACGCCCTTTAAACGCAACGCCTTGAATGGTCGTTTCAAAGCTTTTTTCAAGATCAAGGATTTTGATTTTTGCATGAAAGCGTTCTTTTTCTTTAACATAAAAAGCCTGGATTTTTTTAAGCGCTATAAGAGTGTCTAAACGCTCTTTAGGGGTAATGTTTCCTTTTGTTTCTAAGAGCTGAATGAGCCTTTCTTCTAACGCATAGGGGTTTTTATCTTTTTCATAAGCTTCTTTTAAAAGTTCATGGAGCAAACTGCCTATAGCACTATTATTTTCATCTTTAGGGCTTTCTTTGAATCGCTTAATGTAGTGGTAGTAAAAACGGCGTTTGCAAGTTAAAAAAGCGTTCAATGAGCTAGCGCTAAAGCTAAAATCTTTAGGGATAGCGGCTTTGATTTCTTCTTCTTGGTAGTCTTTTAAAGGGGTTGATTCAAAAAGCGTGTAAGCATCTTTGATAGGCTCTATATGCAAATCCAATTCTAAAAGCATGTTAGAAACTTTTGAAGTTTCGCTCTCTATATAAGAAAGCACCATTTCTTTAGAGTTTTTAAAGAGCTGGTAGTAATAGTGTTTTTGCAAATTTTTCTTATCTAATAAAGTGGGGAGGTTGAGTGATTTTCTTAAAGCAGAGTTTAAAAACAAATCGCAATCTTTAAGGCTTGGCACACAAGTTTCATTGAAATCCACAATAACGATTTTATCAAATTGCATGCCCCTTGTTTCTAAAGTGTCCATGACTCGTATTTTGCCTCCGCTAGAATCGTCTAAGCGGAAATTGGCTTCAAATTCTTGCAAATACAAATGCAACAAATCTTTAAGGCTGTAGTTTTTAAGCGTGTCTTTTAAAAGATGATACTGGTGCATGATTTGAGAATGCGCTTCTTTTAATGGCGCTTTTTCTTTAGAGCTTTGTTGTTCTAAAAGCGCGAGCGTGAGGTTTTCCAAATCCAATAAAGGCGATGCGCTCAAATCAAAACCGCTCGTTTCTAAATCTTCTGAGATTTTGAGAAGCTCTGTATAATAAGGGCTGTTTCTAGCTCCTAATCCCATAGCGAAATTCAAATTGTTGTTTTTGTCTAAGAGTTTTAAAAAAGGTAAAAAATCCGCATTAGGTGTGATGATCGCCATTTTATTAGGGTCGTTATCTTTTTGCAAATATTCTTCTATGGTTTGTAAAACTAAAGCGCTTTGTTTTAAATAACTGGAGTTGGCGTAAAGCTTTGGCTCTATTTTTTGGCGCTTGGGCGTTTGGGAGAGAATCTTTTGGGTTTTAAAATCAATGGAATAATCGCAATCTGTCTCTAACTTGAGATTCAAAAATTCCAAAAATTTTTGGTTGTATTTATCGCAAGATAGGTGTAAAGTGATAGGCACTAACTCGGCCACTTCTAATAGGCATTGCCTTTCAAAAACGCTCATAAAGCCGTCTAAATGCCATTCAATGGAGGAAAAATGTTCAAAAAATTCTTTTAAAATGGTGGGCTTTTCTTGCATGATTTTGTCATAAAAGCCTAATTCTTCTAGCTTTTTAATGTAGCACTTATAAATCATTTCTAAGACTTCTAAATGCTTTTCATAATCCAAATAAATGTCTTTAGAAGAAAGTTCATTGAGTTTGATACAAGCCGAACCCAACTCATCAAACAAATCAAACAAAAAAGAAGTGCTTTCCAAATACCCCAAAAAGCTGTTTTCAAAAAGCAAAAGCCCTTCAAGAATGGATTTTTTTTCTTTAGCGATAGCTTTAATGGTGTCTATCATTAAAATTAGCCGCACGCTGTTAGGGATTTTCTTTTTATTGGGGATGTAAAAAGCCTGTTCAAAAAAACTCCCCATGCTCATTGCGTTAGGCAAAAACCCTTCGCCTTGCTCTAAATAGAAATGTTTCAAACGCCTGGTAGAGCTAAAAACAAATAGGGGGGGTTTTTGTGAAAAAAGTTTTTCTAAGTTCATGCGTGGAGTAACCTTTTAGCTTGAGCGGTGATGTTTTCAACGCTAAAGCCGAATTTTTCAAAGAGTTTATCGCCCTTTGCTGAACTCCCAAAAGAATCCATGCCAATGATTTTATCCGCAAAACGATACCACTCTATCGCACGGCTCGCTTCAATCACTAAAACTTTACCCTTAAAAAGCTCTTTAAGATAGCTTTCATCTTGTTCCACTAATAAATCAAAGCATGGCACGCTCACCACTTGAGTGGGGATATTTTCTCGCTCTAACATTTTAGCGCTCTCTAAAGCCAAGGAAACTTCGCTCCCGCTCGCAACGAGCGTGATAATGGGATCTTTAGAATGGTGTTTAACATACGCCCCTTTTAAAACCTGCTCTTTAGAAACCTCATCAAGCACGGGTAAATTCTGGCGCGATAAAATAAGCCCGCTAGGAGCGTTCAAACTTAACGCTACTTGCATGCAAGCGGTATTTTCAAAAGCGTCGCTGGGTCTGAAAGCGTAGAAATTGGGCAAAGCGCGTAAATGGCTCAATTGCTCTATGGGCTGGTGCGTGGCCCCGTCTTCGCCCACGCCAATGCTGTCATGCGTAAAAATAAAAAGGGCTTTTAGTTTCATTAAAGCACTCAAACGAATGCTAGGCATCAAGTAATCGCTAAACACAAAAAAGGTCGCGCAAAAAGGCACAAACAAGCCATACGCCGCTAAAGCGTTAGTGATAGCCCCCATGGCATGCTCTCTGATCCCAAAATGCAAGTTTTGCCCTAAAGGGAAATCGCCAGAGTGTTTTAATTGCGTGTTATTAGACGGGGCTAAATCCGCACTCCCCCCCAAAAAGCCCTCGCATTCTTTAGCGATAGCGTTTAAAATCATGCCGTTACTCACTCTCGTGGCTAGAGATTCGCCTTTTTTGAAAACGGGGTAATGGATGGCACTAAAATCAAAATCCTTCAACGCATGGATCTTTTCTTTTGCTTTAGGGCTTAAGGATTTTTCCCATAAGGCTTCTAAACTAACGCCCCTAACTTTCACTTCTTCAAAATGCATTTTGTTTTTTGGGCTAATGATAAAGCTTTCATTAGGATTGATTTGAGCGTTTTCTTTGGATTGTTTTAACACTTCTTTATTTAAAGGCGAGCCATGCGTTTTTTCACTCCCCTCTAAGCCAATAGCCCCCTTACCAATAATCGTATGAGCGATTAAAAGCGTGGGTTTGGTGGATTTTTTGGCTTCTTCTAAAGCGTTATGAATCGCTTGATAGTCATGCCCATCGCATTCTAGCACTTCCCAATTTTGCGCTAAAAACCGCATCTTGACCTGTTCGCTGAAACTAATATTAATAGCGCCTTCAATGCTGATCTGGTTGCTGTCATAAATCACAATGAGGTTGTTTAGGTTGAGGTGCCCGGCTAAAGAAGCGCTCTCATAACTAATGCCTTCTTGCAAATCCCCATCCCCACACAAACAATAGACTTTATGAGAAATGGCTTGTTTATCTAAAAGGTTTTGAGCGTATTGACTCGCCATGCTAAAGCCCACAGCGTTAGCAAAACCTTGCCCCAAAGGCCCGGTCGTGATCTCAATGCCTTCGGTGTGGTGCAATTCGGGGTGTCCTGGGGTTTTAGAGTGTAATTGCCTGAAACGCTTTAAATCTTCCAAGCTCAAATCAAAGCCCCACAAATGCAACAAACTATACGCTAACGCGCTCGCATGCCCTCCGCTAAAAACCAGTCTGTCCCTATTAAGCCATTTAGGGTTGGTGGGGTTTAGATTTAAGTGCAAGCTTAAAACCACCATCACATCGGCTAATCCCAAGCACACGCCCGGATGCCCGCTATTAGCCCTATCTATCATGTCCGCACACAAAAAGCGCAGCGTGTTGGCCATGTTTTTTAATCGTTCTAAGTCAGCGTTACTCAATCGCATCAAATTTTTCCATTTTTAAGGTTTTTAAAAGCCATTTTAACACAAATTATCTCAAAATCTCTTTGGCTCTTAAGATGTCTTGTTGGATCTGATTTTTAAGCTCTTTTAACGAAGAAAAACGCATGTTATCTCGTATTTTTTGAACCAAACGCAAAGCGATTTCTTTGGGCGGGTTTTCTATGATGGTATCAAGCACATGGCATTCTATGGCGAAATGTTGATCCGTACTTAAGCGGTTGCCTATAAAACTCACGCTTTTTTGATAAATTGGATCTTTTATTTTCACCAAACTCGCATACACCCCAAAACTAGGGAGGATAAAATCTTTAGTTTTTATATTTAAAGTAGGCGCTAATTCTTTATGCCCTAAGCCTTGATCGCTAATGACTTCCCCGCACACTTCATAAGGCCTGCCTAAAAGCTTGTTAGCTAAAGATAAGTCGCCATGGCTTAGGGCTAGTTTGATGGTTTTAGAATGCACGCTAATCTCTTTTATTTTCACTTCAGGCACAATAATGGTTTTTTCAAAACACTCTTTTAAAAATAAAGCGTCATTTTGCCTCTCATGCCCAAACCTGAAGTCATAGCCCACGACCAGGCGTTCTAAATGGGGGAATTTCTTTTTTAAAAGATCTAAAAATTCTAAAGCGTTTAATGGCGAAATCTCTTCTAAATACACAAAAAATAAAGGCATGCCCACGAGTTTAGCGCGGTATTTTAGGGGGGTTAAATAGCCTTTAGTGTAATGTTTTTTTTCTATGATTAAAAGGGCTTTGGGATCTTTTAATTCTTTAAAAAGGGCTTGATGCCCTAAATGCAAGCCATCAAATTTACCGATAGCTAAGCTTTTAATCTCAGGCTCGCTTGAAATGGATAAAAAATTCAACATTCCCGTTTTTCCCTTTCACTAAGCTTTCTTGGATCTTTAAGATTTGAAAATTCTTTGTTTTTAAATGGTTTTTAAAGTTTTCTAAAGCGTTTAAAATGGCTTCTTTATCCATCACCACCCCCTTTTTATTGCGTTTTATTTTTCTACCCACTTCAAATTGCGGTTTGAAAAGCACTAAAAATTCATCGCTTAAAGGCACAATCGCTTCTAAAATACAATATAAAGAAATAAAACTCACATCACAAAGCACTAAATCAATTGTTTCTGGCGTTTTAAACCCTCTAATATCGCATTCTTCATAACATTCTATGCGCTTGTCTTGTTTCAAACTTTCATCTAATTGCATTTTCCCCACATCCACGCAAAGCACCTTTTTAGCCCCTTTTAAAAGAGCCACTTCACTAAAGCCCCCTTTGCTCGCTCCCACATCTAAAACCACCTTTTTTGTAAAATCTATAAAGTGATTTTCTAAAAAAGTCGCTAATTTTTCCCCAGCCCTGCTAACGAATAGATTTGTAGCGATGAGCTCAATCTTATCGCCCTCCTTCACCATAAAAGAGGGTTTAGAAACCACCATTTTATTGACTAAAACCTGATTTTTTAAAACCAACGCTTTAGCTTTTTCTCTGCTATTCACTAAATGCTGGTTGAATAAAGCGTAATCTAAGCGCATTAAAATTGAGGTAAGGGGACTTGATAAGCGAAATTAAAAACAATCTTGCCTAAACTATAGGCATCAAGCTCTAGTTTGGCTTCTTGCACCGCTAAATAATCCAATTTGTCAAAAGCGAGTAAAAAGGCTCTGCTCCAGCGATTCGTGGTTTCTAAAATGCCATCAAATTCATCTTTTGTGATTTCTCGCACCCATAAAGGCTCTTTTCCTATAGGTTTTGTGCCAAAAAGTTCATAAGAAATATAGCCATCATCAATCCAATCGTTATTTTGCGTGAAAATCTCCACTAAAAAATACTCATGGTCATAGTAAGCGCCGCTATCCACATCGTTTAAATGCGTAGCGATAGCCGTGATGATAGGCACATTATTTTGGGTGATTTCGCCCTTCCTGCTGGCTTGGATCTTTTTTTCTAAAATGAGATCCGGCGTGTAAGTGTCTTCATTAAAATTGCTCACACACCCTAAACAAAAGAATAAAAACACCAGAAGCGTTGAGAGATTTTTCAAGCCCATTCCTTGCTAAAACCCATGCCATTTTTAGCTAAAATAAAATCTATATTATAACTAAAAGGGGGTTTTATGCCAAAAAAATGCCGACACTTGCTCCAAACTAGCGATTTAAGCCTAGATGAAATCAAGCTTTTATTAGAAAAAGCGAGCGTTTATGCGAACGATTTTAACGCCGTATCTTTAGAAACGAAAGAAAAAATGCAAAATAAAATCATCGTGGCTTTATTTTTTGAAAATTCCACCAGAACGGTGTCTAGTTTTGAAATCGCAAGCTTGAGATTGGGGGCAAAAATCGTGAAATTAAACATGCAAACAAGCTCCGCTTCAAAGGGTGAAACTCTAACAGACACTTTTAAAAATATCCATGCCATGCAGCCTGATGCTATCATCACACGGCATGCTTTTTCAAGCGCGCCTTTTAAATTAGCCGAATTTTCACAATGCCCCTTGATTAACGCAGGAAGCGGCGTAAGCGCTCATCCGACCCAAGCGTTATTGGACTTGCTCACCCTTTATCAGCATTTTGGCAGTTTAGAAAATTTAAAAGGGAAAAAAATCGCTTTCATAGGCGATGTGAAAAATTCCAGAGTGGCTAATAGTAACATTAAATTACTCCAACGACTAGGGCTTGAGATCATGCTGTGCGCTCCAAGCTCCATGCTCCCTAGCGTTTCTTTAAAAACGACGCACAACATTGAAGAAGCGATAGAATTTGCAGACATTTTAATGAGTTTGAGGACCCAAACCGAACGGCACAACGCGCCCATTTTTGCGAGCTTGAAAGATTATGGCAACGCTTATTGCATCACCCAACAACGCCTAGAGGCTCATGCTAAAAATAAAGAGGTGATTATTTTACACCCAGGCCCGGTGCATAGGGATATTGATATAGAAAGTGCGGTGTTAGAAGATGAGCGATCTAAAGTTTTAGAGCAAGTCAAAAATGGCGTGGCGATGCGCATGGCGGTGTTGGAGTTTTTGCTATTAGATTGATTGTCAAACTTAAAAAATGCTTTTTGGCATTTTTTACAATCAATACAAGAGCTTTCGTATGATAACTTTCATATTAAAAAAATGGGTTTTGTTATAAAACGGCACAAAAATCCCACTTTGATCAGATTTTGATTTACTTCATCTCATTTTAGTATGAAACTAAAAAAACTTCGTTATAATCTAAAATAGTTGGGTTAATTAAAAGTAAATAAATAGCTTGATTACGCTTCTTTGTTTTTAGATCAGTTAAGAATTGTATAGTCTTTAAGTCATAATCTTTAAGATGTATTTGCTATTAAAAGGAAAAAAATGAAAAATAGCACGCCTTTAAAGAATAAAGTTTTTTGTGGGTTATATGTTTTAAGTTTAAGCGCTCCTTTGCAAGCGTTTGATTATAAAATTGAAGTTTTAGCGGAGTCCTTTTCTAAAGTTGGCTTTAATAAAAAAAAGATTGATATTTCTAGAGGGATTTATCCTACAGAAACCTTTGTAACCGCTGTAGGGCAGGGCAATATCTATGCGGATTTTTTAT
This sequence comes from Helicobacter sp. 219-2, assembly GCF_030053225.1. NCBI lineage: Bacteria > Pseudomonadati > Campylobacterota > Epsilonproteobacteria > Campylobacterales > Helicobacteraceae > Helicobacter > Helicobacter sp. 219-2. The sequence continues at coordinate 720,752 of NZ_JASGBS010000001.1, forward strand.
CCAAAGGCCTTAAAGATCAAGGGCATGTTTTAGAGGGAAAAGTCGGTGGCACGCTAGGAGGGGTCGCTTATGATAGCACGAAATTCAATCAAGGCGGATCGGTTATTTATAACTATATTGGTTATTGGGATGGCTATTTAGGGGGTAAAAGAGCCTTGCTTGATGGCACGAGTATCCATGAGTGCGCGCTTGGGTCGGATGGCAAAGTGATTGATTCTATAGCGTGCGGGAACGCTAGGGCTAATAAAATCCGCCGTAATTACTTGATGAATAACGCTTTTTTAGAATACCGCTATAAGGATATTTTTTTAGCTAAAGGAGGGCGTTACCAATCTAGCGCTCCTTACATGAGCTCTTACACGCAAGGTTTTGAAATCAGCGCTAAAGTCAAGGATAAAAGTGAAGGGATCCACAAATTATGGTGGTTTAGCTCATGGGGTAGGGCGTTCGCTTATGGGGAGTGGATTTATGATTTTTACTCTCCAAGAACCGTGATTAAAAACGGGCGCACTTTGAATTATGGTATCCATTTAGTGAATTACACTTATGAAAGAAAAGGGGTTAGTGTTAGCCCTTTTTTCCAATTTTCGCCAGGGACTTATTATAGCCCTGGGGTGGTTGTAGGCTATGATAGTAACCCTAATTTTGATGGCGTGGGCTTTAGATCAGAAACAAAAGCTTATATTTTGCTCCCTGTCCATGCCCCCTTAAAAAGGGATACTTATCGTTACGCCATAAAGGCTGGCACCGCTGGGCAAAGCTTGCTCATTAGACAACGATTTGATTACAATGAATTTAATTTTGGAGGAGCGTTTTATAAAGTATGGAAAAACGCAAACGCTTACATCGGCACGACAGGAAACCCTTTAGGCATTGATTTTTGGACCAATAGCGTTTATGATATAGGGCAAGCGATAAGCCATGTGGTAACCGCTGATGCCATCTCTGGCTGGGTTTTTGGTGGGGGCGTGCATAAAAAGTGGCTGTGGGGGACTTTATGGCGTTGGACTAGCGGCACTTTAGCCAATGAAGCGAGCGCGGCTGTTAATGTGGGCTATAAGATCAGTAAGAGTTTGACAGCGAGCGTGAAATTAGAATATTTGGGCGTGATGACGCATGCAGGCTTTATGGTAGGGAGTTACAGGCCCACGCCCGGCTCTAAAGCGCTTTATTCAGACAGGAGTCATTTGATGACAACTCTTAGCGCTAAATTCTAATTAATCGCTTTAAGCTGTTTATTAAAGCGTTAAAAATCCCTATAATAAAAACACTATAATACGAGTTTAATCAAATCCATAAGGTTAAACATTTGAAACTCTTTTTCAGGCGTTATTCTAAATATCTTAAAGAGCATTATAAAAGTTTTATAGTGGTTTTATTTTCTTCTTTAGTGGTGGCTTTAAGTACGGCTTGGGGGACTTATTTAGTCAAGCCCACTTTAGATGAAATTTTTATCAATAAAGACACTCAAATGCTCAAAATCCTGCCTTTTTTAGTGATTTTGGCGTATTTGGGCAAGAGTGGGGGCATGTATTTAGGCACTTATTTCACTAACTTTATCGGGCTTGATATTGTCAAAAAAATACGCAACACCATGTTAGAAAGCCTTCTAAAAATGGAAATGGATTTTTTTAACAGGACTAAAAAGGGCGAATTGATCGCAAGGATCACCAATGATATAGGTTTGATTAGAGCGAGTTTGTCCAATTACCTTTCAGAGAGCATAAGAGAGGGGCTAACGATTGTGGGGTTAGTGGGGGTGGTGGTTTATCAAAGCCCTAAATTAGCGTTAGTGGGGTTAGTGATCATGCCGCTAGCCGCTATTCCTATCAGTAAAATCATTCGTAAGGTTAAAAAACTCGCTAAATCCCATCAAGAGAGTAACGCCAAAATCACCGCTCGTTTGAGTGAAGTCTTTAACAATGTGGAAGCGATTAAAATCTCTAATGGCGAAAAATTAGAGCATAAGGCTTTTGTGAAAGAAAATGAAGCGTTTTTTAAAATCGGTATCAAAAACATCGCCGTGGCTGAAATTTCTTCGCCTTTAATGGAGTTTTTAGGCTCTATCGCTATAGCGCTAGTGATTTATTTGGGGGGGAATGAAGTGATTAGGGGTCATATTAGCGTGGGGGCGTTTTTTTCTTTCATCACGGCCCTTTTTATGCTCTATACGCCGATCAAACGCCTAACTAGGATCGTTTCTAATTTTCAAGAAGCCTTTGTCGCTAGCGACAGGATCCATGAGATTTTAGAAAGAGAGCCGGCTATTGTTGATGGGGAATTAACGCTAGATGACGCTATACACACCATAGAATTTAAAAAGGTATGGCTGGCTTATACGCTAGATAATCAAGAGCACTATGTTTTAAGCGATATTAGTTTGAAATTCCAACAAAATGAAATCATCGCTTTAAAAGGCGAAAGCGGGAGCGGTAAAAGCTCATTAGTGAATCTGATCTTACGCCTTTATGAGCCAAGCAGGGGCGAAATTTTCATCAACGATCAAAAAATAGAGAGCATCACTCAAAAATCCTTGAGAGAAAAGATTAGCGTTGTCACTCAAAGGGTGTTTATTTTTAATGGGAGCGTGGCTGAAAATGTGGCGTATGGTTTAGAAATTGATGAGATAAAAATCAAAGAATGCCTGAAAAAAGCTCAAGCCTTAGATTTTGTGGAAAAAATGCCTCATGGGATAGAGAGTGTTTTAGATGAATTTGGCGCTAATCTTAGCGGTGGCCAACGCCAAAGAATCGCCATTGCAAGAGCTTTGTATAAAGACGCTCAAGTTCTAATCTTTGATGAGGCCACTTCCGCTTTGGACAATAACACAGAAGAGAGCGTTAAACAAAGCATTTTAGAATTGAAACAAAATCGCTTAATCATTCTCATCTCGCACAACCCAAGCACGCTAAAATTAGCCACTAAGCATGTGAAATTAGAGCATGGGCGTTTGATAGAATGTTAAGGGTTTTAAGCGTTGGTGTTATTTTTATTTTACTAGGGTGTCAGTTTTTCAACAAAATGACACTCCATTTAAAATATAAAGATTACCCCAAAAATAGCGCTTTAAAAACCGCTTTCACTTTAACCCCCCCTAAAATCTTTTTTAACGCCCATTTTGTGCCGCCCTTTTACCAAAAAGAATTTAAAAAAGCGATCATCCAACAAATCGCTTATTTTTTAAAAGATAAAAGCGCTTTTATTCTCAATGTTTCAGGCAATGTTTTTTTCTCTTTTGAAGAGAGTCCTAAAGATTTAAAAGGCATTAAAGAAAGGCTTAAAAAGACGATTGAGCCTAACGCTGACCCAAAATCCGTCATGCGTTTTTTAAACCTTCAAGCGAGCTTGATTTTAGAATGCGCCCCGCAGACAACTTGCCCGTTTGACACCCTTTTAATCCCCACCGCTTTCAGCGTGCCTGTTTATTACGCTAATCATTTGGGCGATAACCCCTCTCTTTTTTCCCAAGAAGATAAAACCTATCACAACGCTTTAATCAAAGCCCTTAATAAGGCTTACTATTCTCTTATGGAGGGTTTAGAAAAGCGTTTGAACGCTATAGAAAATGCAGAGTGGCTTTAAGGCATGAAAAAGATTGTATTTTTTATTTTTGTCATTTTGTTTTCGGTAGGGATTTATTTAGCGTGGCATGTTTTATTGGAAAAAGCCCTAGAATTGAAATTAGCAACCTCAGCTAACGATTTGCTTTTAAAATTGTTAGCGCTTCTTGGCGTTTTTTCAATGTTAGTGCTTTTTCAAGGCGTTATTTCTTCGTATAAAAAGCGCCAACTCAAACGCGCTTTACAAAAAATAGACGCCATGAACGGCTTTGAATTTGAAGAATACGCCAAAATCTTTTTCACTTCAAAGGGTTTTGAAGTGAGCATCACGCAAAAAAGCGGCGATTATGGAGCGGATTTGATTGCAGAAAAAGACGGCATCAAGTGGGCGGTTCAGGCCAAACGCTACTCGCATAAAGTTTCGCCCAAAGCTATTCAGGAGGTGGTCTCTTCTAAAGCTTACTACGCTTGCGAAAAAGCTTGCGTGATCACCAACAGCTATTTCACGCAAGCCGCTCAAAAACTAGCTCAAGCTAACGAAGTGATTTTGATTGACAGAGACGAATGGGTTAGGTTTTTGGGTGGAAAGAGATGAACCGATCTCATCAGATCGTTTGCCCTCAAGTTCTTTTAAAATTTTGTCGTAATTGCATGTGTTATAATACAAGAATTTAGTGCAAATTTCTGCTTAGATAAAGGGGTTCAATGATTCAGTCTGTTCGCATCAAAAACTTTAAGAATTTTAAGGACACCACAATTGATGGTTTTACCAAGCTTAATATTATCACTGGTGAAAACAATGCGGGAAAGTCTAATTTGTTAGAGGCGTTATATTGTTTAGTGGGAAAATCCATGCACCCATGCGCCAATATATTAGAAATTTATGACGATATACGCAAAGAGCCTTTAACAATAGAATCAAAAAACTTGATGTTTTATGCTTTAGACACAAAGAAAGAAATACAAATTGTTACAACTTTAGATAACAATCAGACCTTGGACTTGCAAATAAAATTCATAGCCAGTGAATATCAAAATACAATAGAGTCGCAAATAATACCCACAGCAGAACAAGCGCAAGCATTCTCACAACTTAAGTTCATTTTTAAAAAAGGTGAAGAAGAAATCTATAACGATTATTTAAAGATCGCTAGAATTCCCAATTTCCCACCAATTCCTAATCAATCAAGCTACAACAGGCAATTTAATAATTTCAAACCTAATCTATCACGGAAGCTTTTACCCTTTGAAAGCGCTACCATCATAACCCCTAGCGATGTTGCTCGCAAGCGAAATGTTATAAATCCTAATGCTATCCATATTATGGATCCCAATGTTATTCAAGCAGTGGGTAAGGTTCTTGATGACAATCAACTAGAAAAAAGGCTGAATCAAAGCCTTAACCAATTTGATAAAAACATTCAAGCTATTAGATTTAATGCTAACAACCAACTCAAATTAGAGGTGAAAAATATAAAAGAAAAAGTCCCCCTATCTATGTTTGGCGATGGTTTGATGAAGTATTTGCATATTGTGAGCGCTTTTATTGCCAATAACGCAACAACGATCTATATTGACGAAGTGGAAAATGGCTTGCATTTTTCTTGCATGAGGTTATTGTTAGAAAAGATTATTAATTTTATTAAAAAAACAAAGATCGTAATTTGCAAGTGTTTATGACTACCCACAGCCAAGAATTTGTAGAAATTTTAGACCAAGTTATCAAAGAAAAAAAATTTACCAATCAGACTAAATTGTTTTGCTTAGAAAAAAGCAGCAGTTCAATCGTTGCAGAGCCTTATTATGGAGAAAATCTATCTCTTTATTTCAAAAATCATGCCAATCTTTTTGGAGGTAAAGAAAGATTTAAGGAAAATAATTATGAGTAAAAAGATACTTATTTATACAGAAGGAAAAAGCGATAGAAACTTTCTGGGTTGGTATCTTAATTTTTTGGAATGCAAGAATCATTTTGAATGCAAGAATCATTTTGATGTGTTTGATATAGAAGGTAAAGATAAGCTAATTTCAGATGAATTTCTGGAAAAGATTGACAAAATTTTAAATAATAAACATAAAACATATAAACAAGTGTGTATTATTTTTGATGCAGACAAGAAAGAGAGCCAAGAAAGTGATGCTGGTTTTGATAATAAGCTTGAGCATATTTGTAAAGAACTCAAAGAAAAAAGGATTGATTTTCCAAGAGAACAAATTTTTTTATTCCCTAACAATCAAGATGATGGCGATTTAGAAACCCTATTATTAGAGATTGCTAACCACAAAGAGTTCATAAATTGTTTTGAAAGCTATTTAGATTGTATTAAAAAGAAAGAACATTACAAACCGATTAAAAACATCAGAAAAAATATGCTGTATGCCTATTTAGAAGCGCTTGGATTAGAGGATCTATATACCAAAAAAAATATTTTTGATACAGAAGGTAAAGTAAAGGATCAATATAAAGGAGACTATGAGAAACTACAAGGAGTGATTGGTTTTGACTCAAAATCTCTCGTTCCCCTTAAAAATTTTTTAGAAAGATCTGTAGAAAATAATCAAAAATAAATCCTAAAATTTTCTAATTTAACAAAATATATTAAAATTACCCAAAAAGTATTATTTTCTTAAAAGGTGTGCTATGAAATTGTGGTTTCCTTATTTTTTAGCGATTGTGTTCTTGCATGCATTAGGTTTAGCGTTGCTCTTTATGGCCAATAACGCTTCGTTTTATGCGGCGGCTTCTATGGCTTACATGCTAGGGGCAAAGCATGCCTTTGATGCGGATCACATCGCTTGCATAGACAACACCATTAGAAAGCTCACCCAACAAGGCAAAAACGCCTATGGTGTGGGTTTTTACTTTTCTATGGGGCATTCAAGCGTGGTGATTTTAATGACCATCATCAGCGCGTTTGCGATCGCTTGGGCTAAAGAGCATACGCCGATGCTAGAAGAAATAGGGGGGGTAGTGGGGACTTTAGTTTCTGGGCTTTTTTTGCTCATTATAGGGCTATTGAATGCTATTATTCTAGTGGATTTACTAAAAATCTTCAAAAAATCGCATTCTAATGAAAGCCTAAGCCAGCAACAAAATGAAGAGATTGAGCGGCTTTTAACGAGTAGGGGCTTACTCAACCGCTTTTTTAAACCCTTGTTTAATTTCATCTCCAAGTCGTGGCATATTTATCCTATCGGGTTTCTTTTTGGATTAGGTTTTGATACCGCTAGTGAAATCGCGCTTTTGGCTCTCTCTAGCAGTGCGATTAAAGTGAGTGTGGTGGGCATGCTCTCTTTACCCATTCTTTTTGCCGCTGGCATGAGTTTGTTTGACACTTTAGATGGGGCGTTCATGCTTAAGGCGTATGATTGGGCGTTTAAAACCCCTTTAAGAAAAATCTATTACAATATCTCCATCACGGCCTTAAGCGTGTTTATCGCGCTTTTTATCGGGTTGATTGAGCTTTTTCAAGTCGTTAGCGAGAAACTCCATTTAAAATTTGAAAACCGCCTTTTAAACGCCTTACAAAGCCTGGAATTTACAGACTTGGGCTATTACTTGGTGGGCTTATTTGTAATAGCGTTTTTAGGCTCATTCTTTTTATGGAAAATCAAGTTTTCTAAACTAGAGGGCTAAAATTTAAGCTCTCAAATTATCGCTTAATAAATCTTTAAGGCTTTTATTTGAAAAACTTGGCATAAAGGCTTTAGGGTTTGAAAGGCTTTCGCTCAAATAACCTAATAATTCCTTAATTTCGTTTAATTTTTCTTCCAAATAAGCTTGAAATTCGCCCGCATTTTCCAATAAATCCAACGGATTATCCACAACCATGGAAAAAATTTCATCATTGATTGCAATGTTGAGCTGAGTGTCAAACAAAGGGGAGGCTAAAAACTGGCAATTTTCTACAATTTCTCGCAATTCCTGTTTAATGATAGAAGCTTGCAAAGCGTCTTTATCTTCTAATCCCATGCTCTTATTAAAAAGCTTTTTGCAAGCGATTTGCAAGACTTGTAACGCTCCAACGCTCTCGTTTATATTTTTCATGTCCCTACTGAATTTGGCGATTTGTTGGGATTTTTCTACCGCATTGGTTTTAAAATCGCTTGTTTCAACATCGCCCAAATGCTTTTGAAGAGTTTTTAAAATATCCATAAAAAACCTTTAAATAGAATTAACTATTCATAAGCATTTTTCGTTCCTTTTTATGAGAACTTTAAAAACATCCTTAAAAAGGTTTTTAGGTATAATTAGCGATCTTTTAGTTTCAATAGTAGAGAGATTGGATGAAAAAAATATGGCTTTTAGTGTGGGGCTTGTATTCGTTTTTGCATGCGATAGAAACGATAGAAAAAGTCCCTACAAATGTAGAGGATAAAGACAAAGCCCCCCATTTGTTGCTTTTAGCAGGGATTCAAGGCGATGAGCCTGGAGGGTTTAATGCGGCTAATTTGTTTTTGATGCACTATAGCGTTTTAAAAGGCCTGGTTGAAGTGGTTCCGGTATTGAATAAGCCTTCCATGTTGAGAAATCATAGGGGCTTGTATGGAGATATGAACCGCAAATTTGCCGCTTTAGACAAGAATGACCCTGAATACCCCACTATCCAAGAAATCAAATCCTTGATTGCAAAACCCAATATAGATGCCGTCTTGCATTTGCATGATGGCGGTGGGTATTATCGCCCTATTTATGTTGATGCGATGCTCAATCCTAAGCGCTGGGGGAATTGCTTTATTATTGATCAAGATGAGGTTAAGGGGGCGAAATTCCCTAACTTGCTTGCTTTTGCAAACAATACGATTGAGAGCATCAACGCCCATTTATTGCACCCCATTGAAGAGTATCATTTAAAAAACACGCGCACCGCGCAAGGCGATACAGAAATGCAAAAAGCCCTAACTTTTTATGCGATCAATCAAAAAAAGAGCGCTTTTGCCAATGAAGCCAGCAAAGAACTCCCTTTAGCATCAAGGGTGTTTTACCATTTGCAAGCCATTGAGGGCTTACTCAACCAACTCAATATCCCTTTTAAGCGCGATTTTGAGCTTAACCCTAGCAGCGTGCATGCCCTAATCAATAATAAAAGCTTGTGGGCAAAAATCAGCTCTCTGCCTAAAATGCCCCTTTTTAACTTGCGCCCCAAACTCAACCATTTCCCCTTACCCCACAACACTAAAATCCCACAAATCCCCATAGAGAGCAACGCTTACATTGTGGGGCTAGTCAAAAATAAACAAGAAGTGTTTTTGAAATACGGCAACAAGCTCATGACACGACTATCGCCCTTTTATATAGAGTTTGATCATTCTTTAGAAGAAGTGAAAATGCAAATTGACAATAAGGATCAAATGGTTAAAATAGGGAGCGTGGTTGAAGTGAAAGAGAGTTTTTATATCCATGCTATGGACAATATCCGCGCGAATGTGATTGGCTTTAGCGTTTCTAATGAAAGCAAGCCTAATGAAGCGGGCTATACGATTAAATTTAAAGATTTTCAAAAACGCTTTTCATTAGACAAGCAAGAAAGGATCTATCGCATAGAATTTTATAAAAACAACGCGTTTAGTGGCATGATTTTAGTGAAATTTGTGTAGAATGGATAAGACTTACCAAAAGAGTTCATAGCGTTTTAAGGCAACGCCTGATATAATATCATAGTCGCAAATAAAGGATAGTTATGCTAGACATTAGAAATCTTTATTTATCATTACCTAATTTAACAGAGAGGCTGTGTAAAATAAGCAGAAGACTTTATATCATGCGTTCATCTTATTCTTTTTTAGCAAGGGAACATCGTATTTTAGAAAGAATGCATGAGATAATCCAAAAAGGGCATGGATGGCTTAATACAGCGATTAGACAATGACTTAAAAGATGATGACTCTCGTATTCTTGTCCCTATTGGACACATAAAGGGCTTATTGCTTGGCAATATGAAACCTGATTGATCTATGCGTATTGTTTGTTAAAATCTTTGAACTCATTCGTTCGCAATTCAAAAGCAATCTATCTCGCAACTCCCTTTCTTTTATGGGTGGTGTGATTAGCGGCTTGAAAAAATTGAAATGAGAAAAGGAAAATACGATAATTTCTTTCTCTTATGGTTATGATAGATCGCAATTGAAGGGCGTAAAAACACCCAAACAAAGCATTAATAGACAACAACCCTTTTGAATGCTGCGGTCTTTAAAACTATCTTTATATCACACCACCTTTATTATCAATCCGCTACTTCTATATCACACCACTTCTATATCACACTACCTCTGTATCACACTACCTCTGTATCACACTACCTCTGTATCACACTACCTCTGTATCACACTACCTCTGTATCACACTACCTCTGTATCACACTACCTCTGTATCACACTACCTCTTGCCCAGCATCTAATAAGGCTTCTTTAATCAAATCCTGTGTCGCTGGAGCGTCAAATTCTACAACCACGCTCTTTTTTTCCACGCTCACATCAATAAAGCTCACGCCTTCAATTTCGCCCACAAATTTTTCAATTTTATCCACGCAATGGTCGCAAGTAATGCTTGGCACTTGAAAAGTTGCTTTCATTCAATGATCCTTAATTTTAAAATTCCTTAGCCTTTGGGAGTTTAAGACCACACTCACAGAGCTTAAGCTCATCGCTAAACCCGCAATCGCTGGGCTTAACATGATATTAGCCTTATAAAGAACCCCACAAGCTAAAGGGATAAACACGCTATTATAACAAAAAGCCCAAAACAAATTTTCTTTGATATTCTTAATGGTCGCCTGGCTTAATTGGATCGCACTATAAACCGATTTAATATCGTTATTAAAGCTCACAATATCCGCTGCTTGCACGCTCACATCACTCCCCTTAGCCATCACCACCGCCACATCGCTCATCGCAAGACTAGGAGCGTCATTCAAGCCATCGCCCACCATCATAACGATCTGCCCTTTTTCTTTAAGTTCTTTAATCTTATTGAGCTTGTCTTGTGGTTTAGCGTTGCTGATATAGCCATCAATCCCTAATTCAAGCGCGCATTTTTTGACATTTTCCCTATTGTCCCCACTTAAAAGAAGGATGTTAATGCCTAAATTTTTGATTTGAGCGATATGTTCTTTCACGCCTTTTTTGGGCAAATCTTCTAAAACAAACACCCCTAAAAGCTCGTCTTCTTTTTCACTAATCACTCTGCCCACAAACACTAAAATCCCGTTTTCTTTAATTTCTAGCGTGTTAATAGGGTTAAAAAACTCGCTGTTACCTACTTTAATGCTCTCTTTAGCACCTTGATAATCCGTTTTAGCGCTAATGCCAAAACCCGTTTTCACTTTAACCTCGCTCATTTCTTTTAAGGGAGCGTTACGCTCTTTTGCGTATTCTACAATCCCTTTAGCAATGACATGTTCGCTGCTTTTTTCAATACTGCCCGCTAAACTCAATAACTCTAATAATTCTATCTTAGAATGAACGCTTTTAACGACAGGCTTGCCGTTAGTGAGCGTGCCGGTTTTATCAAAAACGATCGTATTAACTAGCCTTGCTTTTTCTAAACTTTTAGCGTCTTTAAAAAATAATCCTAAAGAACTCGCTTTTTGGTTCGCTACTAAAATGCTCATAGGCGTAGCCAGCCCTAAAGCGCAAGGGCAAGAAATCACTAAAACCGATACAAACACTTCTAAAGCGATTCCAAAATTCCACCAAAAATCAGGCTTAGGCGCGATGATGAGCCACACCACAAATGCTAAAATAGCAATAGTTATCACGCTTGGCACAAACACGCTTGAAACCTTATCCGCTAAGCGAGAAATCTCTGCCTTTGAGCTTTGAGCGTTATGGATCATTTCTATAATTTGAGATAAGGTGCTGTTTTTGTTATTTTGCGTGGCTTTCATTAAAAAGCTCGTGTGGCTATTGAATGTCCCTGAAAAGACTTTATCGCCGACTTTTTTATAAACCGGCAACGCTTCGCCGCTTAACATGCTCTCATCTAATTCCCCTTCGCCCTCTATGATTTCACCATCCACTGCAATAGCGCTTCCAGGGAGGACTTTCAAAATATCCCCCACCACAATGCTATCCACTAAAACTTCAATCTGTTGGTTATTTTGCATTTTAAGGGCGGTTTTGGGGGCGTTTTTCATCAAGGCTTGCATAGCGTCTAATGCTTTGTCTTTAGAAACATTTTCAATGCGTTTGCCCACCATCACAAACATTAAAATCACGCACACGCTCTCAAAATAATAATGCCCATAAGACCACTGGTTTGTATAAACCAAATACAATGGCCACAGGCTTGAAATTAAGGCAGCGCTTGTGCCTATGGCGATAAGGCTACTCATGTTGGGCTGTCTGTGCCATAAGGCTTTAAACCCTTGAATGTAAAAATCTCTCCCCAAATGCATGACAATGAGCGCGCCTATAAGCTGTAAGCAAGCGTTTAAAAAATTACTATGATTATCAATCGTAAGCAAACTTTCAGGTAAAAGGCTAGGACTAAGCATCGCTCCCATAGAAAGATACACCACAAAAAGCGTGAAAACAACCGCCAACGCTAATTTAACATTAGGGCTAAAAAATCCTTTTTTTTCTTTTGCTAGAGTTTTTTTAGGACTATAGCCTAGCTTTTCAATGAGCTTGAAAATTTCGTCTAAATTGGTTTGGTTTTCGTCAAATTCAATGTTAGCACTCTTATTTAAAAGGCTCACTTCTATTTTTTTCACAAAACTCTTACGCCCTAAAGAGCGTTCAATCCCACTAGAACACGCCGTGCAAGTCATTCCCTCTATATAAAAAGATTCTTTCATGCGCTCTTATTTTTATTAAAAATAATTTTTACCATTAAAAAAAGCCACCGAATGATTCCATAAATCAAATACAACCCCATAAACACGCTTAAAGCTTCTAAAGGGCGCACAAACACTAACGATAAAAAAATCAACACTAAGATGAAAAGCTTGAGATTCCATTTGACTTTTTTAAAATTAGGGTAGCGGATATTGCTCACCATAAGCACCCCCAATAAGACAATGAAGCCTAAAAATAACTTTTCTGTATTTCCTTCTAAAAAATGGTATTTGTTATCCAATAACACGCAAAGCACCACCAATACCGCCGCAGCAGGAATAGGGATACCGATGAAAGAATAGGGGTCGCTTGTGTTGGTGCTGATATTGAATCGCGCCAATCGTATCGCTCCAAAAATCACAAACAACGCGCTCACCGCCATGCCTATGCGCCCAAAGTTATACCCCACATAAAAGTAAGTGATTAAGCTTGGGGCCACCCCAAAAGCGACCACATCAGCCAGAGAGTCAAATTCTATACCAAATTTGCTAGTGGTGTTGGTAAGCCTTGCGACACGCCCATCAAGCCCGTCTAATATAAGGCTCGCTACCACTAACCAGCATGCCATGACAAATTGATAACTGGAAGCGTAAAAAATACTCATCATGCCTAAGAAAATACTGCTAGCGGTGAAAAGATTAGGGAAAAGATAGAGAGGGTTAATAGGCATTAGAAACTCTTTTTAACTTGTCTTTTAGAAAGAATAGGAATAAAAACGATTTTAAAATCCATTATTGAGATAAAAATCTCACAAGCGTTAAAAAACTTACAAGAAAAGAGCGTTAGAGAAAACGCTTTATAACGCTGTTGATAAGCATGAGTTTTTAGAAAACAAAATCTAAAAAAAAGCTTTAAACAAACAGAATGTTTATAATAAGGCTTTAAACCCTTATCAAAAATCCGTTTGTAAGCTCGCACTCTTAACTCGCTTGCTCTTCTAAAGGAATCAAACGGCTTTCTAAATTGTTGGCAACTTCGTATTCGCTGATGATTTCACGCACCCTTTCGCCTGTAATGACTTCTTTGTCAAACAATTCTTTGACCATGATTTCAATCGCTTCTCTATAGTCGCTTAAGGTTTGTTTGACATGCTTATAGCGTTCTTCTAGCAGGTTTTTAATGAAAAGATCCATTTCTTCTGCGGTCTTTTCGCTAAATTCCCTACTGCTTCCATAACCACCTCCTAAAAAGGCGTTCCGTTGTTTTTCTAACACCATAAGCCCACTGACACTGCTCATGCCGTAGTAACTCACCATGCCTTTAATAATATCAGTCGCTCTTTCTAAATCGTTGCTCGCACCGGTAGAAATTTCTTCCAAAAAGACATCTTCAGCCGCCCTCCCACCTAAAAGCACATCAATTTCAGCGATGAGTTCGTGTTTTTGCATCAAGTATTTGTTTTCTTCAGGCGTGTTAAGGGTGTAGCCTAAAGCCGCCATGCCTCTTGGAATGATAGAAACTTTATTCACCCTAGCGCTCCCTTTAGTCATTTCAGAAATCACGGCATGCCCACTTTCATGGTAGGCGACGATTTTCTTTTCTTTAGGACTGATGCGCCTACTTTTCTTTTCTAACCCTGCAATCCCTCTTTCAACCGCTTCTTTTAAATGCTGTTGCCTGACTTCTTTTTGGTTGTTTCTTCCTGCTAAAAGCGCGGCTTCATTGATGATATTCGCTAAATCCGCTCCTGCAAGCCCTGCGGTGAGTTTGGCGACTTCTTGCAAATTCACATCATTAGCGAGTTTCACGCCTTTAATATGCACTTTTAAGATTTCTACCCTGCCATTAAAATCAGGCTTATCCACTAAAACCTGCCTGTCAAAGCGCCCTGGACGCATTAAAGCTGGGTCTAAGATTTCAGGGCGGTTCGTTGCGGCTAAGACAATCACAGGCGCGTTTTCGCTCCCAAAGCCATCCATTTCGGCTAAGAGCTGGTTTAAGGTCTGCTCTCTTTCATCGTTCCCGCTCACCACGCCTCCAGCCGCTCGGCTCTTACCTATGGCATCAATTTCATCAATAAAAATGATGCTAGGGGCTTGTTTTTTAGCGGTTTCAAACAAATCCCTAACCCTGCTTGCCCCTAAGCCCACAAACATTTCAATGAAACTGCTCCCTCCCATAGAGAAAAATGGCACATGCGCTTCGCCGGCTACCGCTTTTGCTAAAAGGGTTTTACCGGTTCCTGGAGGCCCTACTAATAACACGCCTTTAGGGATTTTAGCCCCTAAATTGGCGTATCGTTCGGGGTATTTTAAGAAATCTACGATTTCTACCACTTCTTCTTTGGCTTCTTCATTGCCTGCCATGTCATTAAAACGCACATTGGGTTTTTCAGCGTTGATGAGTTTTTTCGCACTCCCCATGCCAAAAATACCCCCACCCATATTTTTTTGCATGCGGTTTGCCATAAACATCCATAGCCCTAAAATCACTAAAATAGGCATGAGCCACCCTAACATGTCCGTAAAAAAGTTAGACTCGCTAAAACCAGAATAATTGATTTTTTTTTCGTCTAACAAAGGCACTAAGGTCAAATCAGGTACTCGTTTAGCGATATAAATCACACGATTGTTACCCTCTTTATGGCTAGCTTTGATCAAAGTTTGACCGATACTCACATTTTCCACTTCATTATTGCTGATGAGCTGTTTGATTTCATGGTAGCTCACATTTTTGGTGCTAGAAGCTAAGAAATTGTCCGAAAAACTGCCATCAGAATTGAAAGAGCGTAGGAAAAAGATGAGTAAAATCCCTCCAAGAACCGCAAGGATAATGGGACTTTGAAAAAAAGGTTTTTTAGGTTCGTTTGTTGGTTTCATTATAATCCTTAATTTATTGATTGTTTTTTAAGCAATTTTAGAGCGACCCATTCGTTACGCTGTCGTTGCTCTAAAACCTCAAATCCATTATAATAGATCTGTAAAACAGAGTTTAAATGGGTTTCTAAAATCCCTGATAAAATAAGAGTGTGGTTACAAAGCCGCACAAATTCACTATACAAACTCTTAATCACATCAGCGACAATGTTCGCCACAATAATATCAAAACACCCTTTAATTTTTTGCGTAGATCCATGAATGACTTTATCTTGCGCTAATAGGGGTATTTGATTCAAACTAAAATTTTTTAGGGTTTCTTCAACGGCTAAACTATCCGTATCGCAAGCGCTTAAAGCGCTAACGCCTTGTTTTTTTAAGGCGATGCTTAAAATCCCGCTCCCACAGCCCACATCTAAAGCGTTTTTGCGTTTTAAATCAAGGTTAGAGAGCAATTCCAAACACATAGAAGTGCTTTCATGATGGCCTGATCCAAAGGCAAGAGCCGGATCAATCATTATGCTATCATCTGTAGCGATATGGCTTGGTTTTTGATGCCAACTAGGGTGTATGTAAAACTTGGTGCATTGCACCGGCAAAATAGCTTGTTTGTAGGCTTCTAGCCAGTCTTTTGAAGCCAGATTGCGTGAAAGATAGAAAAAATCAAACCCACTTTGCAGATTTTGTTGCAAGCTCAAACAAAACGCTTCTAATGCTGGAATGAGCGAGTCGTTCAAATCCTTTTGAGAGCGTAAAATAACGAAATTTTTGAGGTGTGGGGGTTTTTCTTTTAAATTTTCTTTTAAAGGGTCATGAGTGGTGAAATAATGCCAACTGGATTGGCTTATAAATTCAATAGTCTCTTTATCGTCAAACGCTTTTAAATTTTCCAGGCTTGATTCTTCTAAGGCTAGATGCGTGGTGTCTAAAAGAAAGCTCTCAAAAAGCTCTTGCTCCTTAGGGAAGATAAAGAAAAACTCATAATACATTAGCTTTAACACTCAATCGTTTGTCCCTAAAACAACCTCTAATTTTTCTTTCAAAACCTGGGGGGTAAAAGGCTTCACAATGTAGTTATTCACGCCCGCTTTCAAAGCCGTAATGACCTCAGCCTTACCGCCTTCTGTGGTAATCATAATGATAGGGATTTCTTTAAACCGCTCATCCGCACGCACCTTTATAACGAGATCCAAGCCGTTCATTTCAGGCATGTTCCAATCTGTAATAAGCACCTTAGTGTCCGCATTAGCGTTTAGTTTCTCCCAAGCTTCCACTCCATGCTCAGCTTCTAAAACATCTTCATAGCCTAAGCGTGAAAGTGTGTTTTTAATAATTCTTCTCATAGTTGAGCTATCATCTACTACCAGTAGTTTCAAAGTGCTTCTCCTTTTAAGATTGCATTTAAATTAGGCTCTTTTTAAACAGCCAAAGCGTCTCTAACGCCTTATAATAATAAACCATTCCAAATAATAGCATGTTTTGATTAAAATTACCTTGACCGACAATAATCATTGGCTAAATGGAGCGTTCAATGAGCGTTCTTATTTGTAAAAAAATTTAGTTTGTTTGCTATGATAATCGTTTAAAAATAATAAAATAACTCTTTGAGGGCGATAAAGGGTCATTGGATGGTTTGAAAAAAGAAAGACAAGGATTTTACAAGTAAGTGTATTATTTAAGAATTTTAATACTGAGTATAAGTTTTTTAAATATTTTAAATGCTGAAAATTTGAGTTATATGTCTTCTTCTTATCAAATAGGCACGGTGTTTATGCGCCCTTTAAACACCAACAAGCTTTTACAAGGGGCTTCAATCCTTCAAGGCTATGAAGTGAATCCTAAAAACGATTGGGCTTATTCTAGGTATTATTTCTTTATAGATTATGGTAATGTGCTTTTTAATAATGACTCTACTTTACAGGCGAACATGTTCACTTATGGGGTGGGAGGGGATTTTATGGTCGCCTACGCTAAAAACCCTATCAACCGCTGGGCTTTTTTCTTTGGCTTGCAACTGGCCGCTAACACATGGATACTCAACAATAAAGTCAAAGATTTGGTGGTGAATACTTGGGATTCATTAAAAGATTTCAATTTTCATAACACTTATTTCAGGGCTATCGGGAAATTTGGGGTGCAGTTTCGCACGATCGTTTTGTATCATAAGGTGGATGTGGAAATTGGCATGAAAATCTTTCTAACCCCTGAAAGGCGTAGCTTGTTTGAAAGGAGTTTTTTGTTTTTTGTTTCGCATTCGTGGCATTTTTAAATGGCGGAGAGAGAGGGATTCGAACCCTCGAAGGCTTGCACCTTACACGCGTTCCAGGCGTGCTCCTTCAACCGCTCGGACATCTCCCCTTAAAAAGGGTTTATTATAACTGAGATTTGTTTAAAAAGGGCTTATTTTAAAAGGAGTGAATCCTTAGAAATAACGCCATCAATCTGACTTTTAGCGCAAATTTCCCACAACTCTGTATCGTTTAAATCCATAGAAAACAAAATTTTGCTATCTAATAAGTAATTAGTGGCGTGTTGTTGGGCGAGTGTAGCTTGCTTAATATCCTTAAAAATACAATAGAGCGGTTTGAAAGCGTTGAATAAAAAAAAGGTGTCTGTTTCTATTTTGTGCGATAAAAAGATCACGCCAAAATGGACGCTATTTTCACAGCAATATTTGGCTAATTCCAAATTTTTTGGGTTTGCTTCAAAACACACTATATCGTTATTGGCGCTAGAATGGATGCCATCGGTGTTTTTAATGAAAATAAAACGATCGCTAGGGATTAAAGGGTGTCCTAAAATAAGCATATTTATCCTTTATTATTCAAACAAGTTTCACTGCAATACGCCACTGCTCCGCTATAAATAGCGTCTTTGCTAGAAACATAGGTTTGGCATTTAGAGCATACAATCATGTGATCTTCTAATTCTTTAGGGGTTTGTTGCGTATAAGAGTGGCTGTCTTTATGGTTGCCTTTAAGGGGTTTTTGCCTCAAAAACAAACGCCATAAAACCCACACAATAATGAGTAGGGGGATTAAAATTCTTAACATAAACTTTCCTTTGATTTGTAAAAATAAATACGCTTTTGATGCATAAAGCATTCAGTGTCTTTACAAGCGATTTCATCTTTTAACTGCTCGCCTTTATAGAATAAAAAATACCCCTTATCTTTTAGGAAGCGTTGGCTTTTTTCTATCAAAAAAGAAGAGCTAGCGACCGCTCTAGAAGTGATTAAATCCACTTGTAAAAGATTTTGATAATCTTCTAAACGCTTTTTAACAATTTCAATATTTTTTAAAGGCAAAACGCTTTTAAGGTAGCTTAAAAAAGCCGCTCTTTTTATTCTTGGCTCTAAAAGAATGAATTTGACTTCAGGTTTTTCAAGGGCTAAAGGGATAGCAGGAAGTCCCGCTCCGCTTCCAATATCCAAACAACTTTTAAAATCTTTGATAAATTCTAAAGGTTTTAGAGCGTCTGTGATCTGGGGTTCTAACTCGCTTAAATGTTTCGCGCCGCTCAAGTTGTGCGTCTGGTTCCATTCTAAAAGGATGCGCGCATAGTCTTGCAATAAGGGGTTCATAAAATCAGCATCCCATCGCCATAAGAATAAAAACGATACTTTTTTTCTATGGCTATTTGATAGATTTCTTTGGTTTTTTCTAAGCCTACCATCGCGCTTACAAGCATTAAAAGGCTTGATTTGGGCAAATGGAAATTAGTGAGCAAATGATTAACATGCAAAATAGGATTAGCAAGATGCAAGAATATATCGCATTCAAACGCCTCTTGATTAGGGTTTTCTAATCGCTTAAAGTATTCCACGCTCCTTAAAGCGGTCGTGCCGATGCATAAAACCTCTTGGGATTTTTGCAAAATTTCTTGACTCTTTTTAGGAATGCGTAACACTTCTGTATGGATTTGATGCTCTCTAATATCCTTAGTTTCTACGCCAAGAAAAGTCCCAGCCCCCACATGCAAGGTTAAAAAAGCGTGCTTGAAATCTTTCAATAATTTTTCTAAGGTATTTTGAGAAAAATGCAATGACGCTGTAGGGGCAGCCACCGCACCCATGTGTTTAGCGAACACGCTCTGGTATTCATGCGTATCCAAACTTTCATCCGCTCTTTTAATATAAGGGGGTAGGGGCATATGCCCGTATTGCTCTAAAAGTTTTAAGATATTCGCTTGATTTAAGGGGGTTTTATTGTCATAAAAAGCGATCAAGCGCTGGCCGTTATGAAGCAATTCCAAAACTTCAGCGTGATAATTTGCATCAAAAAAGATTTTGTCCCCCACTCTGATCTTACCCTTGATTTGAGTTAGAGCGGTATTGTTTTTAAAAAAGCGGTGGAAAAACACTTCGGTTGTTTTTGATGGCAAAAAGGCATGCTTAGAACCAAAAAGCCTGGCCTTAATCACTTTAGTGTCGTTCAACACCACAAGGGCGTTTTTAGGGAAAAAATCTAAAACATGCTCAAAAGTGGTGTGCGTGATTTTTTGCGAACGCCTTTCATATACGAGTAATTTAGCCTTTTCTTTGGGCAAAATGGGGTAGTTGGCGATCAATTCTTTAGGCAAATCATAATCATAGCTTTCTAAATCAAATTCTTTCAACTATCACTCGCTCTTTGTATTTTCTTTGGCGTTATTTTCGCTATCTTCTTCGTTGTCATTGGGGGCCGGATTGACCATTTTGGCGATCAAAATAGAAAGCCCATAAAGCCCCACTAAGGGCAACGCCATAAAGATTTGACTCACCACATCAGGGGGAGTGATAATGGCTGCTACAATAAAAATCACTACAATAGCGTATTTAAAATACGCTTTCAAGCTCGCATCGGTAATCAAGCCCACTTTAGCCAAAAAATACGCCAAAACAGGCAATTCAAATGCCACGCCAAAGCCTAAAATCAAGCGCGTGAAAAAGCTCACATAACTGGACGCAGAAATATTAGCCGCAAACACATCGCTCCCAAAAGTGGCTAAGTATTCAATGATGAAAGGGAACACCACATAATAAGAAAACGCCGCCCCAATTAAAAACATGCCACTCCCAAAAAACACAAAAGGCAAAATCACTTTTTTTTCATTCTTGTAAAGCCCTGGAGCGATAAAGAGCCATAATTGCCAAAAAATAATGGGCATGGAAATGACGATAGCGGCTGAAAAACTGATTTTAACCGCTACCATGACCCCTTCAATAGGGGAGAGCTGAATGAGCGTACCTTTATAAGAATTTTTAACAAATTCAAAAATATTTTTCCAAAAATGAAAGCACCCCAAAAACGCCACTAGAATCGTTCCTACAGAAACCATCAAACGCTTTCTTAATTCCTGTAAATGCGGTTTTAAATCTTCAAACATGCTCTTTTTCTTTGTCGTGTTCTTTGGTGTTGTTAGCTAATTTGACTTCTTTAGGAGATTCATCGCTTGAAACCTCTTTATTTAGGGCTTCTTCATTGGAAACTTCTTCGTTTAAATGGTTAGGGGTTGTGTTGGTTTCTAAACTGCGTTGATAATCTTGCATCAAATCCTGAATGCTTTTAATCTCATTTTCTGCAGTTACTTTAGCGTCTTCTAATTCTTCAATCTTAACGCCCTTAAGACTCTCCACTTTGTTTTCAAAGAGCTTTTGATACTCTAGGGTTTCTTTTTTGATTTCTTCAATATTGATTTCTTTATCTAAAGTGTCCTTAGCGTCATTGAGCGTTTTTTTAACCGCACGGAAAAACTTCACCATATCCACGACAGCTTGGGGGAATTTTTCTGGCCCTAAAAAAATAATCGCTACAACCAACACCACAAGGATTTCAAAAAAGCCCATGCCAAACATAATAATCTACTTTTACACCCTTTAAAATTTTATCGTTATTGTAGTGTAATTTTCTTTCTAAACAAGATTAAAATAAAGTTTGAGGGTTTAAAGTGGGGATTTTTAAAAGCGCGTGGGTTTTAGGCGTGGCGATTCTGCCTTTAGCGGTGCGCTCTAAATAACCATTAGCGAGTAAAAAAGGCTCAATCACATCTTCAATCGTGCCTTCATCTTCTCTCATAGATGCTGCAATCGTGTTCAAACCCACCGGTCGTCCTTGAGCGTTAGCCAACAAAGACAAATACGCCAAATCCGCTTCATCAAAGCCTAATTCATTCACGCCTAACTCATTCAAAGCATGCAAAGTGATGTTTAAATCCATCAAGCTTGAATTTTTGACTAACGCAAAATCGCGCACCCTTTTTAAAAGCCTTAAAGCGATCCTTGGCGTGCCTCTACTCCTTTTAGCGATTTCATCAGCGCTTTCTTCTTTGATGTCTTGGTTGAGTTTAGCGGCGGCTTTTTTGATGATAAGGGCTAGTTCGCTAGGGCTATAAAATTGCATTCTAAAGCTCATGCCAAATCGGTCTCTTAAGGGGTTAGAGAGCATTCCGGCTCTGGTGGTAGCGCCGATGAGGGTGAAAGGGGGCAAATCAATTTTAATGGTTTGAGCCGCTGGGCCTGAGCCTATGATAATATCCAGCCTGAAATCTTCCATAGCCGGGTATAAAACCTCTTCAATCGCTGGGCTAAGCCGGTGGATTTCATCAATAAAAAGAATGTCTTTAGCTTGCAAATTCGTCAAAATGGCGGCCAAATCACCGCTTTTTTCTATCATGGGAGCGGCGGTGATTTTGATATTGGTTTCCATTTCTTTAGCGATGATATGGCTTATTGAAGTTTTACCCAAACCGGGCGGGCCAAAAAAGAGCATGTGATCCAAACTTTCTTGGCGTTTTTTAGCCGCGCAAATAGAAACTTGCAAGTTGCTTTTAATCTTTTCTTGACCGATATAATCTTCCCAAAGATTAGGGCGCAAACTCACTTCTTGGGAAGTTTCAAAATCCAAAGTTTCTAAATTGACTATCCGTTCTTTCATTTAATGATAACTTTCTAGCTCGTTAGGGAAGTTTCCCTTTTTCACATCATCAGCGTATTGCTTGATAGCGTTTTGAACCAATTCTTTCCCCTTAAGGTATTCTCGCACGAATTTAGGCTTAAAACTATCAAAAAAGCCTAACATATCGCTCCACACTAAAATCTGCCCGTCGCAATCTTTACCGCTCCCTATGCCGATCGTGGGGATTTTGATTGTTTGCGTGATTTTTTGAGCGATAGGGGTGGTTATACCCTCTAAAACCAACAAACCCGCCCCGGCTTCTTCTAAACTCAAGGCGTCTTCTAAAAGCTTTTTTTGTTGCTCTTCATTTTTGCCCTTAATCTTATAACCTCCATCAAGACGCACGAATTGGGGCATTAAGCCGATATGTCCTACCACAATAACGCCATCATCAGTGAGCGTTTTAACCAGTTTCGCTTTTTCTTTCCCCCCCTCTAGTTTGATCGCGCTCGCTTGGGTTTCTTTATAAACTCTAATGGCGTTTTTTAGGGCTGTTTTTTCATCTTTATAGCTTCCAAAGGGCATGTCTGTAATGATAAAAGGAGTCTTAGCGCCCGCGCACACGGCTTTGGTGTGATAGAGCATCATTCCCACACTCGCATTTAAAGTGTCGTTTTGATTGAAAAAACTCATATTCAAACTATCGCCCACTAAAATCACATCCACTAGCGGATCAAATATTTGAGCAAATAGCGCATCATAAGCGGTGATGGCGATGATTTTTTCTTGATTTTTTTTAGCTTGGAGGTGGTTGAGAGTGATTTTTTTAATTGGGGCGGTTTGCATGCTCATTGAAAAATCCTAAGTGTTAAATATAGTGGCATTGTAGCATGACTTTATTAGGGTGGGTAAAATTTCACTCAATTTTAACCGGTCATTTTAATTATTTTAGTATAATTGAAAGAAACTTTTAACAAACAATTCAAGGGATTTGGCGATTTTGGGTCTTAAAAAATATGTTATTTTATGGTTTTTAATGGGGTTTTATGCGGGATTGAACGCGCTTGATTATGACACCCTAGATCCAAAATACTATAAGTATATCAAGTATTATAAAGCCTATGAAGATAAAGAAGTTGAAGAATTGATCAAAGACTTAAAAAGGGCGAACGCTAAAAGCGGGCTTATTTTAGGGATCAATACTGGGTTTTTTTACAACCATGAAATCATGGTTAGAACTAATAGTTCTAGCATCACGGGGAATATTTTAAATTATTTGTTCGCTTATGGCTTGCGTTTTGGCTATCAAACTTTCAGGCCGTCATTTTTTGCACGCTTGGTCAAGCCAAATATCATTGGCAGGCGCATTTATATCCAATACTATGGAGGAGCCCCTAAAAAAGCGGGCTTTGGGAGTGTGGGGTTTCAATCGGTTATGCTGAATGGGGATTTTTTATTGGACATTCCCTTACCTTTTGTGGGGAAATACCTTTATATGGGGGGTTATATGGGTTTAGGTTTAGGGGTTGTAGCGCATGGGGTGAATTACACGGCGGAATGGGGGATGTCTTTTAATGCGGGTTTGGCTCTAACGGTATTAGAAAAAAACCGCATTGAATTTGAATTTAAAATTTTAAATAATTTCCCTTTTTTGCAATCTAATTCTTCAAAAGAGACTTGGTGGGGAGCTATAGCAAGCATTGGGTATCAATATGTGTTCTAAAAAAATAAGAAATTTCATTTTGTGCTTTGGTTTTATTTTAGGCTTGAATGCTGAAGAAAATACGGCTCAAGAGAATATGACTGAAGAAAATACCCCCAAAGACGCTCCCATTCTTTTGGAAGAAAAACGCGCCCAAACGCTAGAATTTGAAGAAAACAAGGAAGTTAAAAAAAAGATTGATGAAAAAAGCCTGCTTGAAGAAATCCATAAGAAAAAACGCCAGCTTTACATGCTCAAAGGGGAATTGCATGAAAAAAATGAATCCATCTTATTCCAACAAATGGCTAAAAATAAGAGCGGTTTTTTTATAGGCGTCATTCTTGGCGATATAGGGATTAACGCTCATCCTAATGCCCGATCTTATGAAAGCTTTGAACCTTCAAGCAATATTCAAGCTTCTCCTTTGTTGTATGGCTTAAGGAGCGGGTATCAAAAGTATTTTGCTAACGGGATTAGCGCCTTACGCTTTTATGGGGAATATTTAGGAGGGGCGATGAAAGGGTTTAAAAGCGATTCTTTAGCTTCTTATCAAACCGCAAGCTTGAATATTGATCTGTTGATGGATAAGCCTATTGACAAAGAAAAAAGGTTTGCGTTAGGGATATTTGGAGGCGTTGGAGTGGGGTGGAATGGGATGTATCAAAATTTAAAAGAGATTAAAGGGTATTCACAGCCTAACGCTTTTGGGTTAGTGTTAAATTTAGGGGTGAGCATGACGCTTAACCTCAAACACCGCTTTGAATTAGCCTTAAAAATGCCCCCCTTAAAAGAAACTTCGCAAACCTTTTTATATTATTTTAAAAGCACTAATATTTATTATATTAGTTACAACTATTTATTGTAAAGGCTAAAATGTTGAAATTTAAATATTGTTTGATTTATATCGCACTCATACTAGGACTTCAAGCGGCAGATTATGACAATTTAGAAGAAGAAAACCAACAATTAGACGAAAAAATAAACCATTTAAAGCAACAGCTCACCGAAAAAGGGGTTTCGCCCAAAGAGATAAATAAGGATAAGTTTGAAGAAGAATATATTGATCGATCTTATCCTAAAATTTCCTCCAAGAAAAAAGAGAAATTGCTCAAATCTTTTTCCATAGCTAATGATAGAAGTGGGGTTTTTTTAGGGGGTGGGTATGCTTATGGGGAACTTAACTTGTCTTATCAAGGGGAAATGTTAGACAGATATGGCGCAAATGCCCCTAGCGCGTTTAAAAACAATATCAATATTAACGCTCCTGTTTCTATGATTAGCGTTAAATTCGGGTATCAAAAATACTTTGTGCCTTATTTTGGGACACGATTTTATGGGGATTTATTGCTTGGGGGTGGGGCGTTAAAAGAGAATGCACTCAAACAAGGCTCGTTTATTTATGTTTTAGGGGCTATGAATACGGATTTATTATTTGATATGCCTTTAGATTTTAAAACTAAAAAGCATTTTTTAGGCGTTTATGCGGGTTTTGGGATAGGGCTTATGCTCTATCAAGACAAGCCTAATCAAAACGGGAGAGATTTGGTAGTGGGGGGCTATTCAAGCCCTAATTTTTTATGGAAATCTTTGATTGAAGTGGATTACACTTTTAATGTGGGCGTGAGTTTAACGCTTTATAGGAAACACCGCTTAGAGATTGGCACAAAATTACCGATTAGCTATTTGAGAATGGGAGTGGAAGAGGGAGCGATTTATCAAAATAAAGAAGATGATGAGCGTTTGTTGGTTTCGGCTAACAACCAGTTCAAGCGATCCAGTTTTTTATTAGTGAATTATGCGTTTATTTTTTAAGGCTTGATTTTGGAGTTAAGGTTTAAAATTTTAGCGTTAGTCGTTTTAATTTTAGGGGGTTATTTGATCTTTAACGCTTTAATCACAAAACCTAAAGCTTTAAGTTTTAGTTTAATTAGCAAAGAGGGTGCGCTTGATGGCAATGATGGAGCGCTTTTTTGGGATTTAAAAAAACCCATTAAGATTAAAATAGTAGCCCCAAAGGGCATCAAACGCTATGAATTAAAAGTAACCACACAAGATGATTTGATCTTATACAAAAAAGAAAGTCTAGTATTGGATAAACCCAAGTCTTTAGAAGTGCCTTTGATCAAGCCTGAAATCATGGGGCTAGAAGACAAGTGTCTTTTGTATGAAATTCAAGCTAATGATTGGAGTTATGCTAATTTTTTCAATGGCAATAAGGCGTCTTTCAAACAAGAAGTGTGTGTTGATACGATAAAACCCTCCATTACTATTTTATCTCGATCCCCAAGCATCGCTTATGGAGGGAGCGCGATAGTCGTCTTTGAAGCTTTGGATAAGAATTTGTCTCAAGCGTTTGTGCGCGTCAAAAAAAAGGATTTTGAAGCTTTCAGGCTTTTAGAATTCAAACAGCGTAATGTTTTTATCGCTCTAGTGCCTTGGTCTTATAAAAATAAGGATTTTAAAGCGTTCATTGTCGCTAAAGATAAAGCCTATAACTCTAATACCACCCCATTATTATTCAAGCGAAAAACCCATCGTTTGAGGGAAAAAGATATAGACTTAAGTGCCTTAAAAGATAAGATTGCAAAGCAAGAAAAATTCCAAAACGACACTGAACAAACTTTATTGGAAAGATTTTCCAACGCGCGCCCAAAAGATTTGGAAAAAATCCACAAGATCACTTTAGAGCAAGGGGATTTTTATAAGGATTTTTCTCATTTTCAAGCGCTAAAACCCTTGAGTGGGCCTTTTAAAATGGTAAGCAATTTTTTAGAAAATCGGCGTATCTTAAGGGATAATCAGGTGTTGTTCCAATTCTTGCATTTAGGGGTGGATTTGATACCTGGCAAGGATTTATCTTTAGCGTTTGATTCATCGGTGAAGAGGGTTTTTAAGGGGGAGTTAGATTTTTATGGTAATAGTTTAATCCATTGTTATGGGCTGGGTTTGTGCGTTTTTTTGGCTCATTTAAAAGATGATAAAAGCGTGGGGAGTAGTGGTTTGAAATTAGGGAATGGGTTGCATTTAGGGATGCTTTTGCAAGGGGTTTTTGTCCGGCCCAATGAATGGCTTAATGAGCAATGGATAAAAACCAATATCATCGCCCCCATAGAGCAAGCCAAGCGGCTTTTAATGAAAGGATAGTCATGTTAAAAACGAATCAAAAAAATGTGCATGCGTTTGAAATTGAAAAGCAAGAGCCTGAAGCGGTCATAGGATTTTTAGAAAAAAACCATGCCCTTTTGCAGTATTTTCTTATTATATTTAAATATGATATTGAACCAGAAGTCAAAGCCATTTTGCACAAACACCAGCTTTTGTTTTTAGAAACCAATCGCCCTTTAAACGGGCGTCATATCAAAACCATGTCTATAAAAGAAGAAACCAATCATCCAACACCCAATCATTCTAAAACAGAACCTAAAACAACGATTTATGAGCGCCATATCAGGAGTGGGGAAGAGATTTATAGCGCTAACCACCTTATTTTTTTGGGCAATATCCACAATGGAGCCAAGATTATTTCAGAAGGCTGTGTGTCGGTTTATGGGGTTTGTGAAGGGGCGATTGTGTGCTTTGGAGAGTGCTTGATTTTGAAAGAAGTCAAGAGCGCTCAAATCGTTTTTCAAAATAAAATTTTATCTCTAAAAGAGGTTGAACGGCTTTTGGTAAATAAAAATATTAAAATAATCACTAAAAATGACGATATACTAGACATAAAGGAAGTATTATGAAACAAACAACCATTAACCACTCTGTGGAATTAGTAGGGATAGGCTTACACAAGGGCGTTCCTGTGAAGCTTGTTTTAGAGCCTTTAGAAGAAAATCAAGGCATTGTTTTTTACCGCTCTGATTTGGGCGTGAAGCTCCCCTTAAAACCTGAAAACATCGTGGATACCAAAATGGCAACCGTGTTGGGTAAGGATAATACTAGAATTTCTACGATTGAGCATTTGCTTTCAGCTGTCCATGCGTATGGTATTGACAACCTTAAGATCTCTGTGGATAACGAAGAAATCCCTATCATGGATGGGAGTGCTTTGGCTTATTGCATGCTTTTAGATGAAGCAGGGATTAAAGAACTAGACGCTCCTAAAAAGGTGATGGAAATCAAGCAAGTCGTTGAGGTTAGAGAGAGTGATAAGTTTGTTAAAATTGAGCCAGACAGCCAGCTTTCTTTGAATTTCACGATTGATTTTAACCATCCGGTTATCGCCAAGCAGGCTCATCATTTTGTCTTTAGTAAAACCGCTTACAAAGAGCAAGTCGCTAAAGCTCGCACCTTTGGGTTTTTGCAAGAAGTGAACTACTTGCGATCCATTGGTTTGGCTAAAGGGGGGAGTTTGAATAATTGCATCGTGCTGGATGAAAACAGCATTTTGAATAAAGAGGGTTTGAGGTGCGAAAAGGAATTCGTGTGTCATAAGATTTTAGACGCTATGGGGGATCTAATGGTTTTGGGCATGCCTGTGATGGGCAAATACACTTCTTTTTCAGGGAGTCATAAGCTCAATTCCATGTTGGTTAAAGCCATTTTAGCGGACGCTAAAAATTACGAAGTTTTGATCGCTACAGATCCGGCTAAAGAATTTGCGTTGCAAAAGGCTTTCGCTTAATCCTGAATTAGGGTTTATTTTTTGGAATTGGATTTAGTGCTTATCTCTTTGGGCGAGAAGGTCTTGCTTGGGGTGTATCAAAACGATTTTTTATGCACTTCTTACACTTCTAAAGCAAAAACAAGCGAGGCTTTAGTAGAAGTTTTTTCGCAATTATTTGAAGATTTTAAAAACCCTACTTTACCGGCGATTAAAGGGGTTTATTACGCTAAAGGGCCAGGGAGTTTCACTAGCCTAAAGCTCACGCATGTTTTCTTACACACTTTGGCTTTAATTCATGACTTTGAACTCTATTCCACCACAGGCTTTGATTTTAACGGCAACACGCCCATTTTAGCGTATGCCAATAAATACTTTGTTTCAAAAGAAATGGAAAGCTTGAGCGATTTTAAAGATTTGAAAATCGCACCAAAAGATTTCATGCTGCCCTCTTTTTTAGAGAAAGACAAATTCACCCAATTGAACACGCCGTTTTACATTTTGCCTCCTATTTAGTGTATAATGCTAGTTTTAAAAAATAATGCTAGTTTTAAAAAATGAAAGGGTATCAACAATAGGGGTTTAAAATTTGGTAGTGAGTGTTCCTGCAACAAGTGCGAATTTAGGCCCCGGTTTTGATTGCTTGGGTTTGAGCTTGAATTTACGCAATCGTTTTTTTATTGAGCCTAGCAGTTTTCATGCAGTGAAATTGGTTGGGGAGGGTGAAGGGATTCCTAAGTTTTTAACCAACAATATTTTCACTAAAGTGTTTTATGAGATTTTAAAAAAGCATGGGAATGACGGCTCATTTAAATTTTTATTGCATAATAGAGTCCCTATTACAAGGGGCATGGGGTCTAGCTCGGCGATGATTGTGGGGGCGGTCGCTTCAGCGTTTGCGTTTTTAGGGTTTGCTTTTGATAGAGAAAACATTGTCAATACCGCTTTAATTTATGAAAACCACCCGGATAATATCACCCCGGCGGTGTTTGGGGGGTATAATGCAGCGTTTGTGGAAAAAAAGAAAGTGATAAGTTTAAAAACCACAATCCCTTCTTTTTTAAAAGCGGTCATGGTGATCCCTAATAGGGCCATTTCTACCAAGCAATCGCGCCACCTCTTGCCCAAGCGTTACAGCGTGCAAGAAAGCGTGTTTAACCTTTCGCATGCGAGCTTGATGACGATGGCGATTGTGCAGGGTAAGTGGGATTTACTGCGTTGTTGCTCTAAAGACAGGATGCATCAATATAAGCGCATGCAAACTTATCCCGTGTTGTTTGCGATCCAAAAGCTCGCTTTAGAAAATAACGCCTTAATGAGCACGCTTTCAGGGAGCGGTTCGTCGTTTTTTAATATGTGTTATGAAGAGGATGCCCCTAAATTGAAGCAGGTTTTGAGCAAGAAATTCCCTAAATTTAGGGTAGCGGTTTTAGATTTTGATAATGATGGAGTTCTTATTGAGAAAGACTGAAATTAAAATCCGCATGTGTGTGGCGTGCAGAATGCGCCAACCTCAAAAGGATTTGTTGCGTTTGAAAAGCTTTGAAAATCAAATCATGGAATTTGATGGCAAAGGCCGTAGTTTTTATGTGTGTGGAAATTGTTTGAAAAGTGGAGAAAAAAAGTTGTTGAAAGCGGTTTCAAAAATAAAGAACGCCCCAAAAGATACCAAAAATATCATTACTTGGATTAAGGAGAGAAGCATAGCATGAGTAGTATGGTTGATTTAAAAGAATTTTTAGCCGAGCTTGGTAAGACCCAAAAAGAGCTTAAAAATGTGATCAAGCAAGCCAAAGACATTGGTTTAGAGCTTAAGACAAATTCTAAAATGACCCCAGAGCAAGCAGGCAAGCTATACAAATACATTGTGGATGGCATTAAAGAACAAATACAAGCCAATAAACCCACTAAAAATCCTGAACAAGACAATAAAGATGATTTGACCGCTACGCCCAAACCCCTTAACAAAAAGGTTTCCAAAACGCCTAAAAAAGAAGAAACAAAAAGCCAGCCAAAACCCAAAAAAACTAAAGAAAAGAAAAAAGAAGCTCCTGCGCCCATTGCCAAAAAAAAAGGAGGGATAGAGATTGTCAATACTTTTGAAGACCAAACGCCCCCTGTAGAAAACACCCCTAAAGTGGTTAGCCACTCTCAAGTAGAAAAAGCCAAGCAAAAGCTCCAAGAAATCCAAAAAAGCCGAGAAGCCCTAAACAAGCTCACCCAAAGTAACGCTAACAACGCTAACAGTGCCAATAACGCTAATAATGTTAATAACGCTAAAAAAGAAATCAGCGAAGTTAAAAAGCAAGAGCAAGAAATCAAACGCCATGAAAACATTAAAAGACGCACCGGTTTTAGGGTGATTAAACGCAACGATGAAGCAGAAAATGAAACTGAAAACAGCGTAACCGAAAGCAAAAAACCCACTCAAAGCGCGGCGGCTATTTTTGAAGACATTAAAAAAGAATGGCAAGAAAAAGACAAGCAAGAGGCTAAAAAAGCCAAAAAACCCAGTAAGCCCAAACCCACCCCCACGGCCAAAAACAACAAATCCCATAAAATTGATTTGAGCGATGCGAGGGATTTTAAGGGCAATGATATTTATGATGATGAAACCGATGAAATCTTATTGTTTGATTTGCATGAACAAGATAATCTCAATAAGGAAGAAGAAGAAAAAGAAATCCGCCAAAATATCAACGACAGGGTGCGCGTCCAAAGGAAAAACCCTTGGATGAATGAAAGTGGGATCAAACGACAATCCAAGAAAAAACGCGCATTCCGTAACGATAACAGCCAAAAAGTGATCCAAAGCGCGATTTCAATCCCTGAAGAAGTGCGCGTCTATGAATTTGCGCAAAAAGCGAATTTGAATCTGGCTGATGTGATTAAAACCCTCTTTAATTTAGGGCTTATGGTAACTAAAAACGACTTTTTGGATAAGGATAGCATAGAAATTTTAGCCGAAGAGTTCCATTTAGAAATTTCTGTTCAAAACACTTTAGAAGAATTTGAGGTAGAAGAAGTGCTAGAGGGGGTGAAAAAAGAGCGCCCGCCTGTGGTTACTATCATGGGGCATGTTGATCATGGTAAAACTTCACTATTGGATAAAATCCGTGATAAAAGAGTCGCTCACACGGAAGCTGGGGGGATCACTCAGCACATTGGCGCTTACATGGTAGAAAAGAATGATAAGTGGGTGTCTTTCATTGACACCCCAGGGCATGAAGCCTTTAGCCAGATGCGTAATCGTGGGGCTCAAGTTACAGATATTGCAGTGATTGTGATAGCGGCTGATGATGGGGTGAAGCAGCAGACTATTGAAGCATTAGAGCATGCAAAGGCCGCTAATGTGCCTGTGATTTTTGCGATGAATAAAATGGATAAGCCTAATGTGAATCCGGACAAACTCAAAGCCGAATGCGCTGAGCTTGGCTATAACCCTGTGGATTGGGGCGGAGAGCATGAGTTTATCCCTGTTTCGGCTAAAACGGGCGATGGCATTGACAATTTGTTAGAAACCATTCTTATCCAAGCGGATATTATGGAATTAAAAGCCATAGAAGAGGGCAGCGCTAGAGCGGTTGTTTTAGAAGGAAGCGTGGAAAAAGGGCGTGGGGCAGTAGCCACTGTGATTGTCCAAAGCGGGACTTTGAGCGTGGGGGATAGTTTTTTTGCTGAAACGGCGTTTGGTAAAGTAAGAACGATGACTGACGATCAAGGTAAGAGCATTCAAAGCTTAAAACCCTCTATGGTGGCTCTCATCACAGGTTTAAGCGAAGTGCCGCCTGCGGGATCTGTCTTAATAGGGGTAGAAAACGATTCTATCGCGCGCTTGCAAGCTCAAAAGAGGGCGACTTATTTACGCCAAAAAGCCTTGAGTAAAAGCACTAAAGTGTCTTTTGATGAGCTTTCAGAAATGGTCGCTAATAAGGAATTGAAAAACATTCCTGTAGTCATTAAAGCGGATACGCAAGGAAGCTTGGAAGCCATTAAAAACAGCTTGTTAGAGCTTAATAACGAAGAAGTAGCGATTCAAGTGATCCACTCAGGGGTGGGGGGCATTACTGAGAATGATTTGAGCCTAGTTTCTAGCAGTGATCATGCCGTGATTTTAGGCTTTAATATCCGCCCCACTGGTAATGTGAAAAATAAGGCTAAAGAATACAATGTGAGCATTAAAACTTACACGGTGATTTATGCCTTGATTGAAGAGATGCGATCGCTGTTATTAGGCTTGATGAGTCCTATTATTGAAGAAGAGCATACCGGGCAAGCGGAAGTGAGAGAAACCTTTAATATCCCTAAAGTTGGCACGATAGCTGGGTGTGTGGTGAGCGATGGGGTGATCGCTCGTGGCATTAAGGCGCGTTTGATTAGGGATGGCGTGGTGATTCATACCGGCGAAATCCTTTCTTTAAAACGCTTTAAAGATGATGTGAAAGAAGTTTCTAAGGGCTATGAGTGCGGAATCATGCTAGACAATTATGATGAGATTAAAGTGGGCGATGTGTTTGAAACCTATAAAGAAATCCATAAAAAAAGAACCATCTAATGAACGCTCATAAAGAACGCTTAGAATCCAATCTTTTAGAATTACTACAAGAGGCTTTAGCGAGCTTGAACGACAGCGAGTTGAATTCTTTAAGCGTTACTAAAGTGGAATGCTCTAAAGGGAAGCACCACGCTTTTGTGTTTGTGCTTTCACAAGATCATAAAATCCTTTCTAAATTAAAAAAAGCTGAGGGCTTGATTAGGCAGTTTGTTTTGCAGGCGAGCGGGTGGTTTAAATGCCCAAAACTCAGTTTTGTTTTAGACAATAGCCTAGAAAAACAGCTCCGATTAGACGCCATATTTAATGAAATCGCTAAAGGGAAAGATAATGACTAAAAAAATAGAAGAGAAAATAGAGGGCGTGATTGAAAGTTTAGGCTATTTGCTTTATGATGTGAGTTTGATTAAAGAAAATGAGCAGCATGTTTTAAGAGTGAGCCTTAAAAACCCTAATGGAGCGGTTAGTTTGGATATTTGCCAACAAGTGAGTGAGATCATTTCGCCCTTATTAGATGTGTGCGATTTTATTCAAGACGCTTATATTTTGGAAGTGAGCTCTATGGGGTTAGAAAGAACGCTTAAAACCCCCAAACACTTCAAGCTTTCTTTAGGCGAAAAAGTGGAAGTCAAACTCACAAATAAAGAAAGCTTTCAAGCTGTCCTTAAAGACGCTAACGATTTGAGTGCGGATTTTGAATTAGAAGATCATGCTATCAAAAGCGTGGAGTATAAAGATTTAAAGAAAGTTAAAACGCTTTTTGAGTGGTGAAATAACGCAAAGCGGTAGCGTCCTTACACTTTATGAGAGATTATCGCTTGATTGAAATTAGACTTTCATTATTTGGCTAAAAAACGCTAAAAAGCATTTTTTAGATTTCACTCTTCCATTTGAACGATACTCATTATTTCTTTGACCACATTCACATCTTCTAGCGTGCTTAAATCTTGAGTGATGGGCTCTTTTTTGGCGATAGATTTCAAAAGTCTTCTCATGATTTTCCCGCTCCTGGTTTTAGGCAAACCCGGCACATACATGACATTGTCTAATTTAGCGATCTTTCCAATCTCAATGGATAAGATATAATTCATTTCTTTTAGCAATTCTAAACTCTCGCCAAGATTACATTTAGCCCCATCGCACAGCACCACAAACGCAAACAAGCCCTCTCCTTTAATCGCATCAGGGATACCCACTACCGCGCATTCAGCCACCATTTCATGTTTAGAAATAGCGCTCTCCACTTCAGCCGTGCCAATCCTATGTCCGCTCACATTCACAATATCATCGGTGCGCCCAATAATAGTGATGTATCCGTTTTCATCCACGATAGCGCCATCTCCAGAGAGGTAGACATACTCCCCATTCAACTTGATTTGAGAAAAATAGCTGTCAATGTATCGTTTTTCATCGCCCCAAATGTTTCTTATCATAGAAGGCCATGGCTTAGTGATGCATAAAAACCCTTGCTCTCCGGGCTTTGTTTTAGTGCCGTCTTCGTTTAAAACTTCTGCATGGATGCCAGGTAAAGGTAAAGTCGCGCAACTAGCCCTTATAGGCGTAGCTCCCGGTAAAGGGCTGATGATATGCCCGCCTGTTTCTGTCTGCCACCAAGTATCCACGATACTGCATTTTGAATTACCGATTTTTTCATAAAACCAT
Source organism: Helicobacter sp. 219-2 (assembly GCF_030053225.1). Taxonomy (NCBI): domain Bacteria; kingdom Pseudomonadati; phylum Campylobacterota; class Epsilonproteobacteria; order Campylobacterales; family Helicobacteraceae; genus Helicobacter; species Helicobacter sp. 219-2. Next base: position 755,354 of record NZ_JASGBS010000001.1, read on the forward strand.
TTCCATGCCGTAGGGTTAATGGGCTCTCCCACCGTCCCTAAAACTTTGAGTGAGTCTAAATTATACTTTAAGGGTTCGTTTTCGCCTTTAGCATGCAACATTCTTATAGCGGTGGGGGAAGTGTAGAATTTATCCACGCGGTATTCTTCTATCATCCTCCACCATCTCCCATAATCCGGATAAGACATCGTGCCTTCTAGTATCAAAGTCGTTGCCCCGCAAGCTAAAGGCCCATAAACCACATAAGTGTGCCCTGTGATCCAACCAATATCAGCGGTGCACCAAAAATTATCGTTATCTCTAATATCAAAAACCCACTCCATCGTCATTTGTGCCCATAGCAAATACCCCGCACTGCTGTGTTGAACGCCTTTAGGTTTCCCGGTTGATCCGCTTGTATAGAGCAAGAATAAAGGATCTTCAGAATCCATCATTTCAGGTTCGCATTTATCGGATTGGTAATTGACCATTTCATTATAGACAAAATCGCGCCCTCTCACATAGTCAATCTCTTTGGCGTTTCGTATCACAATGAGCGCTTTTTCCACACTAGGGCAGGCGTTATTTTCTAGAGCCTTGTCAAGGGCTGGCTTGAGCATGTAGGGTTTGCCTTTTCTAAAAGTTCCATCCGCTGTGATAACTAATTTGGCTTGAGTGTCGTTGATCCTATCCCTCAAGGCTTCAGGGCTAAACCCAGCAAAAACGATGCTATGGATCGCTCCAATCCTAGCGCATGCGAGCATCATATAAACGCTTTCTACAATCATAGGCATATAGATAATGACTCTATCGCCTTTTTTGACATTGAATTCGTTTTTTAAAAGGTTGGCTGTTTTATTGACTTCAGAGTGGAGTTTTCTGTAAGTGATGACATTATAATCCCCCATTTCCCCTTCAAAAATGATCGCCACTTTATTTTTTTTGTCTTTTAAATGCCTGTCTATGCAATTGTAAGAAACATTGATTTTGCCGTTTTCAAACCATTTGAAAAAAGGGGCGTTATCGCTGTTTAAAACCTTATCAAAAGGTTTAAACCATGTGAGTTTTTGCTTGGCTAACTCGCCCCAAAAATGTTCATAATCTTCATTGGCTTCATGCACTAAATCTTTATATTCGCACATGTTTTTAATCCTGGCTTGCTTGGCAAACGCTCTGTTAGGGTTAAAGATTTTTTTAGCGAATTCTAAATCTTCGTCTAATTGCATCGCATCTCCTTTTTCATGGTTTTAAGCGCATTTTTTATTATTATATCCAAACTCACACTCTTTTAAAGGGAGGGATACTTTTCTCTTTCTGTGTGGATTGAGACTGATAAAAAAGGAAATAGCACGATGAAACCTAAAGGGCGCATTAGCGTTAATATGCTAATATAGTAGAACATTATGACTACAAAAGGGTGGTATGCTGATCTCCATAGCGTTTTTATTGGTTTTGTGTCTTTTGAATTATAGTTCTTTTAGGATGTTAAAATCGTTTTTAACCTTAAAGAAAATCTCTCAACACGCTTATTTAGGGTTTTTTATCCTTTTGAGTGCGGGCGAGGCGGCTTTTGCTTTTTATAGAAATACCATGCCTAGCCATTTGTTTGTTTTGACTTCGGCGTGTTCGTTTGTAACTTTTATTGTTTTTATCCTTTCTTTAAGTTTTTACGGGTTTTCCTACTCCATAGAAAAAATAGATTTTTTGCATTCAAGGCGTAAAAGTTTAAAAAATTTTTTAAAATTGGGGTTTTATCTGGCGTTATTGGGGTATTTTTGGCGCGGGTTTTATGAAGGGTTGGCCCGCCCTAAAATCAAAGAAACCCCTATTTATTTAGACAAACTGGATAAAGAATTAAAGATTATTTTACTCACAGACATGCATGTGGGGAGTTTGTTGCAAAAAGATTTTGTTGATTACATTGTAGAAGAAGTCAATCAAAAAGAAGTGGATATGGTGCTGATTGGGGGGGATTTAGTGGATGAAAACATTGAAAAAGTCAAATCTTTTTTACTGCCCTTAAACAACCTTAAAAGCGTGCATGGCACTTTTTATGTGCCAGGAAATCATGAGTATTATCATGGCATAGAGCCGATTTTATCGTTTCTTGACACGCTTAATTTAACGATTTTAGGGAATGAGTGCGTGAATCTAGGGGGGATCAACTTGTGCGGCGTGTATGATTATTTCGCACGAAAGCATCAAAATTTTGCCCCTGATATTGACAAAGCTTTAAAAAAGCGCAATGAGAGTCAGCCCACAATCCTTTTAGCCCACCAGCCCAAACAAATTAGAAGTCTCAAAGAAAGCCATTCTGTAGATTTAGTGCTTTCAGGGCATACCCATGCGGGGCAAATCTTTCCCTTTAGCCTTTTAGTCAAGCTGGCGCAAACCTATTTATATGGTTTATACAAGCACAGCGACACCACTCAAATTTATGTGAGCAGTGGGGCAGGGTATTGGGGTGTTCCTTTAAGGTTTTTAGCCCCTAGCGAGATCGCATACCTTAGGCTTTTACCTAAAAATCAAGCTTAGTTAAACAAAATCTTAATCAAGCGGTTAAAAATGAGAATTAAACAAGGATAAAAAACAACCGCCAAGACAAAGGGAAAGGAGGGGGAGGTGACCCTTTAGTCTTAGCGGTGCCAACCAAACCATAAGGAATGGTTGGATTTGTAATTATACAATAAAATGGTGATTTTTAGCAAATGATTTTAAAAATTATCCATAAAAACGCTCAAAGGCATTTTTTACAACCAATAATCAAGGGCTTGATTTTGATCAAGCGATAACTTTTATTAATATTTTCTTAAACTAATTTAAAATTTATGATATAATCAGTGCCTGAATTACTCTTAAATGCAGGAGTCATACACCATGCGCGTTCTACTGATTGAAAAAAATTCTGTTTTGGGTGGAGAAATTGAAAAGGGCTTAAATGTTAAAGGCTTTATGGCTGATGTAACAGAGAGTTTGGAGGATGGGGAATATCTTATGGATATTAGGAATTATGACTTGGTTATGGTTAGCGATAAAAATGCTTTAAGTTTTGTTTCTAGAATCAAAGAAAAGCATTCTTCTATTGTTGTTTTAGTTTCTTCGGATAACCCTACAAGCGAGGAAGAAGTCCATGCGTTTGAGCAAGGCGCGGACGATTACATCGCTAAACCTTATCGCAGCATTAAGGCTTTAGTTGCAAGGATTGAGGCTCGTTTGAGATTTTGGGGCTCTAATGTGATTGAAATTGGGGATTTGACTATTAGCCCCGATGAAGAAAAGATTATTTACAAGGGGCGTGAAGTTGAGGTTAAAGGCAAGCCTTTTGAAGTGCTCACCCATCTTGCCAGACATAGGGATCAAATCGTCTCCAAAGAACAGCTTTTAGACGCTATTTGGGAAGAGCCTGAAATGGTTACCCCTAATGTCATTGAAGTGGCTATCAATCAAATCCGCCAAAAAATGGATAAACCCTTAGGGATTTCCACGGTTGAAACCGTAAGGCGCAGAGGTTATCGTTTTTGCTACCCAAAACCGGCGTGTGAAGAATAAATTCCGTGGTTTTGGCTAAAAATAGATTAGAATGAGGGTGTGGAGTGGGTAAAATCAGATATTTTAATAACGATAGTAGAGACACTCATATCATGTTGGTGTTTAGCTAGGGGCATAATCGTTTTATCTGCGATTGGTAGGGTATTTTGGTTAAAAAACACTAAAATAGATTTGCATCAATTCATGGATCTAAATACCTATCAAAACACAAAAATGCAAACTTTGGCTCTGTCAAATATTGACTATAAAACTTAAAGAATGTTAAAAGCATTCTTTACAATCAAATTATTAAAAGAGCTTGATTTTAATCAAGCGATGGATTTTTAAGCGGTCTTTTGGGGGGTTAGGGGGTTTAGTTGGAGATTTGTAGGGGGAGAATTATTTTAAAATATTCCTTATTCTCTTAAAAAATGAGTTTTTGCCATAAAACGATGGAATGAAAATTTTTAAACTTTCCAAAAAGAGTTTTTAAACTCTTTTTAGTTTTTGATAGCTTTTTACAAACAGCTTATTTTTAAGCGTTATTAAAGATTTCTTCAATTTGTTCTTTAATATCCCTATAATTAAAACTCTCTCTAAAGCCATCAATCTTGCCTCCGCTCGCATTCCTATGCCCTCCCCCATTAAAACACATTTGACTGAGTTCGCACACATCGCAATTCCCATTCGCTCTTAAGCTCACATTCCCTTTAGAATTCACATCCATATAAAAATCAAAATCTGGATTTTGCGTTAAAAAAAGGTTAGCCAACACGCTAATACCCCCCATAGAATAACTTAAAAACCCTTTTTTATCCTGGTAATAAACGCTGCAATCATGCTTTTTTAAAGAGAGCAAATGCGTTTGCGCGTTTGAAGAGATATTGTCCATCGTTTCTGTATCAGGATCACCCCCCAAAGCGATTTTTTTAAGTTTGAACAAATCATTATCATAAGCTACAGGGGCATTTTCTAAAAACAAATAGTTTTTAACTTCTTCTAAAAGCTTTAATTTATAATTGCGGTTCTCATCATCAAACATGAAACGATTCAATTCAGAGCTTTGGTTAATCATGCGCATACACACCTTGCCTAATTCAAAGCCATAACCTTGCGTGTCCCAAATATCCACAGAATTGACCATTTCCACCAAAGGCTCTAGCCATGTTGTGTTTTTTGGCTCTAAAATAGCGTAATGCTTTTTCAAAAACTCATACACGATTTTAGTCGCGCAGCGGTTCGTGTCTAAAAAATACCAATGGAAACTCTCAGCCACTTCCTTACCGCTGATATGGTGATCTAGAAGCTGGATTTGGATGTTTCTATTTTGCAAGCGGTGTTCTTGGATTTTGTCTTGCAAATACTGCGCTTCGTTTAAATTCAAATTCAAATCGCTAATCAAAATAAGGAATTCACTCTCTTTAGATTGAGCGATTGCGTTTAAAATCTCATAAATCCTCGCTGAGACTTCACGCCCGTAATTAGCGTTATAGCATTGGATATTTTTAAAAAATTGTTTTGAAACAAGCTGGCATGCATAGCCGTCTAAATCAATGTGTGAAAGGTGATAAACTTGCATCATTCTCCTTTTTTATCAATTATTTATCCATTAAAAGTTAATATGGATCGTGCCTAAGGCTTCAAAATTAGAGTTAGGATCCAATTCAGCATGGCTTAGCACGATCACATCAATCCTGGCCTGCTCCATTTGATTAGAAAGGGCTTTTCTTAAATTAGGCTCTACGATCAAAATCACCGGAGCGATCCCTTTTTGCAAGACTTTCATAGCCTCTTCAGAGACCACTTCAATGAGTTTTTGCAATTCGCCCACATTGAGCAACAGGCTTTTAGAAGTGCCATTTTCTCGCAATTTATTAAGCAAAAATTGTTCGCTATCGGTAGAAAAGGTTAAAAATTTCAAACGCCCGTCTTCAGATTTAAAAGCGTTAGTGATCACCCTAGAAAGCCTCGCCCTCACTTGCTCGGTCAAGATATTCACATCGTTTTGAACTAATGGGGCAATATCGGTAATCGTTTCTAAAATAGTGAGCATGTCTTTAATGGGGATTTTTTCATGCAACAAGGCTTGCAAGACTGATCGGATCGCACCGGTGGGGATTTTTTTACTCTCTTCTACAATCGTAGGATAGTCTTTAGCCAAGCGCTCTAAAAGGGATTTCACTTCATCTTTAGTGATAAAATCTTCAGCGTATTTTTTCACTAATTCGCTGGTGTGCGTCGCAATAACGGTGCTTGGATCAATAATGGTATAGCCTTGAATAATGGCTTCTTCTTTATTTTTAGTTTCAATCCATAAAGCGTCCATTCCAAAAGCCGGCTCTTTAGTAGGAATGCCTTCAATTTCTTTATTCACAAAACCGGTATTCATGGCTAAAAACTTATCTGGCATCACCATGCCCTCACCAATCACAATACCCTTAAGCTTGATTTCATAATGCGTTGGGGGGAGCTGCAAATTATCCCTGATCCGGATTTGAGGCATCAAAAAACCATAATCGCTCGCTATCTTTTTTCTAATACCCCTAATCCTTTCTAACAAATCGCCCCCTTGTTTCATGTCCGCAAGACTGATGAGCTGATAGCCTAAAGCCAATTCTAAAAATTCAATTTTTAACACTTCATCAATCGCTTGTTCTTCTTCTCTTTTAAGCTCTTCTTGGGTTTTAGCCCTTGTGGTTTGGGTGTGGGGTTTGATTTTGGAGCTGTGGGGTTTTTCGCTCAAGTCCAAGCCGAATTTTTGACTCAAATAATTTTCTAATTTAGTGAGCAGCCCGTCTTTTCCCTCCCTGCTAATCAGCCATGCGATGAACAAGAAGAGAGTCCCTACAAACGCTAAAGAAAAGGTAGGGAGTCCAGGAATGGTTGCAAAAAGCAATAAAATCGCTCCCACAATCACTAAAGTTTTGCTTTTATTGGTGAGCTGTGTGATGAGCTTGGAAGCAAAGTCTTCTTCTTCGTTTTGTGTGGTGCGAGTGGCGACAATACCGGTCGCTGTCGCAATGATTAAGGCAGGGATTTGCCCTACAAGCCCATCGCCAATGGTTAGGATAGTGAAAGTGCTAGCGCTAAAGCTCAAACTCATATCCCTTTGAAACACGCCCACTAAAAACCCTCCAATGATATTGATAAGCGTGATAATGATAGAAGCGATCGCATCGCCTTTGACAAATTTAGACGCGCCATCCATCGCACCATAAAAATCCGCTTCTTGGCTTAGAGCGGCACGCCGTTTTTTAGCTTCCTTATCATCAATAAGCCCTGAATTTAAATCCGCATCAATCGCCATTTGCTTTCCTGGCATAGCGTCTAGGGCGAATCGCGCCCTCACTTCAGTAACCCTAGTAGAGCCATTAGTAACCACTAATAAATTCACTAGCACTAAAATACTAAAGATAATAGCCCCAATCACATAATTCCCGCTCACGCTAAATTCCCCAAACGCCGTGATAATATCGCTCACCGCGCTAGGCCCTTTATAGCCTTGCGTTAAGATCATTCTAGTAGTCGCCACATTCAAGGCCAAGCGGTACAAGGTTACAATGAGCAATAAAGTGGGGAAAGCACTAAAATCAGTCGGTTTGTCAATATAAAGCCCAATTAAAATAATCAATACCGATAGCGCGATAGAAATCGTGAGTAAAAAATCCAACACAAAAGGCGGTAACGGCACGATAATGATCGCTAAAATAGCTATCACAAAGACCACAAGGGCTAAGTCTTTGGATTGCAAGAAGCGTTTAAAGACGGGGAAAGTCTTTTTAAAAGCTAATTTGGAGCGTTCGTTTGCCATAATCTAAAATCAATGCCTTAAGGTAGGTGGTTTGTCTTTTTAGGCTTATTATAATATAAAGTTTAAGAGTATGACACAAAAAAGCTTATTTTACGCTATAATGCGATCTTTAAAATTATTACCAATTAGGAGGTCGTTATGGCTTTGAATCTGGAGAAAAAACAAGAAATCATTAAGGCGTTTGCCACTAAAGAAAACGATACGGGTTCTTGTGAGGTGCAAGTGGCGTTGTTGAATGAAAGGATCAAACTTTTAACCGAGCATTTAAAGGCTAACCCCAAGGATCATTCCAGTCGTTTAGGGCTTTTAAAATTAGTCGCTCAAAGACGCAACTTGTTGAAATACATCAAACGCACCGATCATGCGCGTTATGTGGTTTTGATTGAAAAGTTAGGCATTAAAGACAGATAATTTTTATCGGTTTTAGGGCATGGCGAGTTTGTGTTGAAAGAGCGTTTAAAAGCCTTTTTTAGTGCGGACTCTGTTTTCACTTTAATTTTTGCCCTTTTTTTTCTCACTTCGTTTAAAAAACCTTTAACTCAAGTTCTGTTGATTGTTTTAATGGTTTTTTTGTTTCTTAGGTGTTATTTCCAAGCGTCTTTGAAAGAGACTTTTAGAATTAATCATCTAAAAACAATGCCTTTCAAATGGCTTACTCTGGCTTTTTGGGGCGTGTTTTTAAGCATCTTCCCTAACATGTTTAACATGCATGATAGCCAAACTTTCCGCTACAATTTATTCGCTCTAAACATGTCCTTAACTTATGCTTGCGGGGCGTTATGCTTGCTTTTTGCCAGTTGTTTAAGAATCAAATTGAATCAAAAAATCCTTTTTTACAGCATGGCTGTTGCAAATTTCATCAACGGCTTGCTTTCATTGGTGCAAAAAATTTATTTTAACATGCCCAGAGCGCAAGGGTTTAGCACGGTTAAAGAGTATGTGGTTTTAGTGAGCGTTTCCATTTTAGGCTGTTATATTTATGCGCTTTATTCGCAAAATCAAAAAGAGAAACTTTTTTTCACGCTTTCTGTTTTTGTGGGGTTTTTAGTCGTTATTTTAAGCGCCACAAGGAGCGCGACAATCGCCTTTGTAGCTACTTTTCTAATCCTTTCTTGCTTTATTTTATACGCTAAAAAATCGCTCAAACCATTGGGTTATATGGTGGTTGTGAGTCTTATTTTGAGCGCTTTGTATATGGGGAGTAGTGCTTTAGAAAAAAAGGGGGCAATAGAGCAATCTAGGGTTCAAAACCAAAGCTTTGAAGAAGATTTGAAACGCTACGCTAAAAAGGACGCTGATAGCAGTATCGGGTGGCGTTTGGAGCGCTGGAAAGAAGCCCTAACGGTTTTGCGTTTAAGACCCTTTTTTGGTATGGCCGCTAGCGAGAAATGCCAAAGGTTAGAAGAGATTTTATCTTTATCGCATTCTTACAGAGCCAAAGACTTGATTCTTTGTTATGAAAGATACGACAATCAAATCATTCATGTTCTAGCCACTAGGGGCATCATAGGCTTTTTAATCTGGCTCTTTTTTTTATTAGTCATTGTAAAGATTTTTTGGAGCGGGATAAAGCAAAACTCTTTAATCTCACTCTTTATATTAACAACACTCACTTTTTACCTTATTTTTGGTATTGGGTTTGACCCCTTTGATTTCTTTATTACGGGAAGTTTTTTTGTAGGAATGGTCATGATGGCTGTTTTTTTAAAAAAGGATAAAAGCGCTTTTTAGTATAAAGGGTTTAATGTTAGTCAAGAGGTAGTTTCTTGTGATGCGTTCTTATGGGGATTTAAGGGGCAAGATAAAAACTTATGCTATAATGCGATCTCATTCCATATTAAACAAGGAGAAATCAACAATGAAAATTTTAGTGATTCAAGGGCCTAATTTAAACATGTTAGGACACAGAGACCCAAGACTTTATGGCATGGTAACCTTAGACCAAATCCATGAAATCATGCAAACTTTCGTGAAGCAAGGCAATTTAGATGTGGAATTAGAGTTTTTTCAAACCAATTTTGAGGGCGAAATCATTGATAAAATCCAAGAGAGCGTGGGCAGCGATTATGAAGGGATTATCATTAACCCTGGAGCGTTTTCGCACACTTCTATTGCGATTGCTGATGCGATCATGCTAGCGGGCAAACCCGTCATTGAAGTGCATCTCACTAACATTCAAGCCAGAGAAGAATTTAGGAAAAATTCTTACACCGGAGCGGCTTGTGGAGGCGTGATCATGGGATTTGGCCCGCTTGGTTACAACATGGCTTTAATGGCGATGGTCAATATTTTAGCCGAAATGAAAGCGTTCCAAGAAGCCCAACAAAACAACCCCAATAACCCCATTAACAATCAAAAATAAAAGGGGGCTATTGATGAGTGGATTAGAGAGAGACGCCCATTTCACGCTTGATGAAAATGCGATGTTTTTTGAGTGCGCTTATAGTTGCGATAACGCTTTGTTTTTGCAATTAGAGGATCGCTCGTTTTTTATCACTGATTCTCGCTACACTCAAGAAGCTAAAGAAAGCATTCAGCCTAAAAATGGCGTTTTAGCGGAAGTGGTAGAATCTAGCGATTTAGTGCAAAGCGCGATTGATTTGATCGTTAAAAGTTCGCTTAAAAAGCTCTTTTTTGACCCCAATCAAGTGAATTTACAAACCTACAAGCGTTTGAATTCAGTGCTTGGGGATAAGGTTACTTTAGAGGGCGTGCCTAGTTACCACCGCCAAAAACGCATCATTAAAAACGATCATGAAATCCAACTCCTCAAAAAATCTCAAGCGCTGAATGTTGAAGCTTTTGAAAATTTTGCTGAGTATGTGAAAAAGGTTTTTGATGAAAAAGAGTCATTGAGCGAGCGGTATTTGCAGCATAAGGTTAAGGACTTTTTGACTAAAGAGGGGGTTTATGATCTGAGTTTTGAGCCTATTTTAGCCTTGAATGCGAATGCGAGCAAGCCCCATGCTTTGCCTAGCGCAAAGGATTTTTTAAAAGCGGAGCATAGCATTCTTTTGGATATGGGGATCAAATACGAACGCTATTGCTCTGATCGGACTCGCACCGCCTTTTTTGACCCTAAAGATTTTGTCTTCACAAGAGAGCAGAGTTTCAAGGATAAAGAGCGTCAAAAGATTTATGACATCGTGAAAGAAGCGCAAGAAAAGGCTATTTCAGGCATTAGAGCGGGTATGACCGGTAAAAAAGCGGATAGCTTGGCTAGGGGAGTGATTAGCGATCATGGTTATGGGCAATATTTCACTCACAGCACCGGGCATGGCATTGGATTAGACATTCATGAGCTTCCCTATATTTCATCGCGCAGTGAAACCATTTTAGAAGAGGGCATGGTGTTTTCTGTAGAGCCTGGGATTTATATCCCTGGATTTTTTGGGGTGCGCATTGAAGATTTAGTGGTGATCAAAAATTCTAGGGCTGAGCTTTTGTGATGCGAGAGATCCTTACTAGCCGCTTTTTCCCTAGCCTTTTTAAAAAAAGGCTTGATTTTTCTAACAGGGTGGTTTTAGGTTTGGGATCTAACCTTAAAAATCCTTTAAAAATATTAAAAAATTGTTTTTTATATTTTAAAAATCATAGTAAAATCGGGAAAATTTTTTCTTCGCCTGTTTATATCAACCCGCCTTTTGGTTACACGAAGCAACCTAACTTTTATAACGCTACGATTATTCTTAAAACATCTTTAAGCTTGCGCCATTTTTTCGCTCTGGTTTTTTATATAGAAAGGCGCTTTGGGCGCCAAAGGAAGCACGATTTTAAAGACGCTCCAAGAACTTTAGACATTGATATTATCGCTTTCAATCAAGTCATTTTAAGACAGAAGGATTTGACTTTACCTCATCTTAAATGGAGTGAAAGGGATTCGGTGTTAGTGCCGTTGGCTTTGCAGCAAATTCTTTTTAAAAAAGGGGAGTGGTGAAATTCTATACCTATAGTGGGGAAACGGCCGCTGAAGCTTTAAAGATCGCTCAAAGCCACCATGGGGTGGATACGCTGGTGTTTAAAACCCAAGAAATCCGTAAAAAAACGCTCACTTCTTCTGGGCTTTATGAAATCGTTGTAGCGGTTGAAGAAGAAAGCGAAAACAAACCCCCTAAAGCCCCCCTTATTCCAGAAAGTTTGTATGATGAAGAATTGAATGAAGAAGATGTGGTCATGCAGCTTTCAAGCACTGTAGAAGAAATGCGCAAACTCGCCGGGGTTTCATCTAATCAGCGCAACTATAGTTTTTCAAAAAATAAGACCCTTTTAGACAAAGACGCTCCATTAGAGGATACGCCTTTAGAGTCTAATAAGCAAGACGCTTTATTGCAAGCCTTAAAAGATGAAGCCAACCATAAAAAAGAAAGAGAAAAAAGAGAAGTCAAACAAGAAGAAGAGATTAAAGATATTAATCTGCAATTAAGCAAAATCAGAGACAGCTTGAAACTCATTCAAAACATGTTTTGGGATGAGAAAAACCCTAATTCTGTCAATATCCCTCAAGAATTTGCCGAAATTTACAAATTGGCCAAACAAAGCGGGATGAAATCCAGCCATTTAGATGAAATCATGCAATTAAGCCTGGAATTGATGCCTTTACGCATGCGCGAAAATTCCGTAACGATCAAGCGCTATTTTAGAGAAGTGTTGCGCAAAATGATCTTGTGCCGCCCTGAAGATTTGAATTTAAGGCAAAAACGCATCTTAATGCTTGTAGGGCCAACAGGCGTGGGGAAAACGACGACTCTAGCCAAATTAGCCGCGCGCTATTCTAGGATGCTAGCGAAAAAATACAAGGTGGGCATTATCACTTTAGACAATTATCGTATTGGGGCTTTGGAGCAATTAAGCTGGTATGCTAATAAAATGAAAATGAGTATAGAAGCGGTGATTGACGCTAAAGATTTTGCTAAAGAAATTGAAGCTTTGGAATACTGCGATTTTATTCTAGTGGATACGACAGGGCATTCGCAATACGATAAAGAAAAAATTGCCGGTTTGAAGGAATTTATAGATGGGGGTTATAATATTGATGTGTCCTTAGTGCTTTCGGTTACCACTAAGTATGAAGACATGAAAGATATTTATGATTCTTTTGGGGTGTTAGGGATTGACACTTTAATCTTTACGAAATTAGATGAGAGTAGGGGGTTAGGGAATTTGTTTTCTTTAGTGCATGAAAGCCAAAAGCCTATCAGCTATCTTTCTGTTGGGCAAGAAGTGCCTATGGATTTGAAAGTGGCTACTAATGAATATTTAGTGGATTGCATGCTAGATGGCTTTAGTAACCCTAATAAGGAACAAGCATGAACAATCAAGCGAGTCGCTTAGATAATTTGATCAATATTAAAAACCCCAAAAGTTTTTTTGACAATAAAGGGAATACCAAATTCATCGCTATCACAAGCGGTAAGGGAGGCGTAGGGAAATCCAATATTAGCGCTAATTTAGCTTATGCTTTATACAAGAAAGGTTATAAGGTAGGGGTGTTTGATGCGGATATTGGTTTAGCGAATCTAGATGTTATTTTTGGGGTGAAAACCCATAAAAATATCTTGCACGCCTTAAAAGGTGAAGCCAAATTGCAAGAAATCATTTGCGAGATTGAGCCCGGGCTTTGCCTCATTCCAGGAGATAGCGGCGAAGAAATATTAAAATACATTAGCGGCGCAGAAGCTTTAGATCAATTCGTAGATGAAGAGGGGGTTTTAAGCTCTTTGGATTATATTGTGATTGATACAGGCGCTGGGATTGGAGCCACTACGCAAGCGTTTTTGAATGCGAGCGATTGCGTGGTGATTGTTACCACCCCCGATCCTTCAGCGATTACCGATGCGTATGCATGCATTAAAATCAACTCCAAAAATAAAGATGAATTGTTTCTTATCGCTAACATGGTAGCCCAACCTAAAGAGGGCAGGGCGACTTATGAAAGGCTGTTGAAAGTGGCTAAAAACAATATCGCTTCATTAGAATTGCATTACTTAGGAGCGATTGAAAACAGCTCCTTATTGAAACGCTATGTGAGAGAGCGCAAAATTTTGAGAAAAATAGCCCCTAATGATTTGTTTTCGCAATCCATTGATCAGATAGCGGGCCTTTTGGTTTCTAAATTAGAAACCGGCGCTTTAGAAATACCAAAAGAAGGTTTTAAAAGCTTTTTTAAAAGGCTTTTGAGTTATTTGGGGTAGGCTGATGAAAGTGCAAAATTTTATCCATTTTTCTGTTGTGGTAGGGTTTTTTTTGGGGTTAGTGTTTTCGGTGTTGAAATTCAATGAGCCAGAGAGCATTTTATTATGGACGGTGTTATCCACGCTTGGGGGATACTTGATTGCGTTGTTGTTTGCGTCTATTTTTATCGCTTGCACGGATTTGGATATTTGTCTTTTTGACAAAAAAGGCACTGAAGAGAGCTTGCTTCGTTTCAACCATGAATTTAAGAACAGAGAAAAAGAAGTGGCTAATATTTTAGAATACATTAGAAGTTATGATTTTGATGATGGAAAATAGAATGCCCAAAGAAATTCAAAAAACTCAAACAAGCGAAACAAGCGAAAAAAATATAGAAAAGGTTTTGAACGCCTATGATAAGCAGCAACACCACCATCAAGACGCGCTCGCTATCCAGTATTTACCGGCCGTGCGCGCTATGGCGTTTCGCTTGAAAGAGCGCTTGCCCAGCTCTATTGATTTTAACGATCTGGTTTCTATTGGCACTGAAGAATTGATTAAATTAGCCAGGCGTTATGAGAGCGCGTTAAACGATTCTTTTTGGGGGTATGCTAAAACTCGTGTCAATGGGGCGATGCTAGATTATTTGCGCTCTTTAGATGTGATTTCTCGCTCCAACAGAAAGCTGATTAAAAGCATTGATATTGAAATCACCAAACACCTTAATGAGCATGGGAAAGAGCCTAGCGATGCGTATTTAGCGGAAGTTTTAGGCGAAAATATTGAAAAAATAAAAGAAGCCAAAACGGCTTCAGATATTTATGCGTTAGTGCCAATAGACGAACAATTCAATGCGATTGAGCAAGATGAAATCACTAAAAAAATTGAAGCAGAAGAGTTGTTAGAGCATGTCCAAAAAGCGCTGAATCAAATGAGCGAAAGAGAGCAAATCCTTATCCAGCTTTATTACTTTGAAGAGTTGAATTTGAGCGAGATTAAAGAGATTTTAGGCATCACTGAATCGCGCATTTCTCAAATCATTAAAGAAGTGATTAAAAAGGTGCGTAAATCCTTAGGAGTGGATCATGGCTGATATTTTAAGCCAAGAAGAAATTGATGCGCTTTTAGAAGTCGTTGATGAAAATGTGGATATTCAAAATGTCCAAAAAAAAGATATTATCCCGCAGCGCAGCGTAACCCTCTATGATTTCAAACGCCCTAATCGTGTGAGTAAGGAGCAATTGCGCTCTTTTAGGAGTATCCATGATAAAATGGCTAGGAATCTTTCCAGTCAAGTTTCTTCTATCATGCGTTCTATTGTGGAAATTCAGCTCCATAGCGTGGATCAAATGACTTATGGCGAATTTTTGATGAGTTTGCCTAGCCCTACGAGTTTTAATGTTTTTTCCATGAAGCCTATGGGAGGAACAGGGGTTTTAGAAATCAATCCTAGCATCGCTTTCCCTATGATTGACAGACTATTAGGGGGTAAGGGGAGCGCGTATGATCAAAGTAGGGAATTTAGCGATATTGAATTGAATTTATTGGATACGATTTTACGCCAAGTGATGCAAATTTTAAAAGAAGTGTGGTCGCCCGTGGTGGAGATGTTTCCTACCATTGACGCTAAAGAATCCAGCGCGAATGTGGTCCAGATCGTCGCTCAAAATGAAATTTCTATCATGGTGGTTTTAGAGATTATTATTGGGCATAGTCGTGGGATGATGAATATTTGTTACCCGGTGATTTCCATTGAGAGCATTCTTTCTAAAATGGGGAGTAGGGATTTCATGCTTTCAGAAACGAATTCCAAAAAGAGCCGTAATAAGGAATTGCAAGCACTATTGAGCGGGGTGAGCGTGGATATGATGGTGTTTTTGGGCGCGGTGGAATTGAGTTTGAAAGAAATGCTAGATTTAGATGTGGGGGATACTATCCGGTTAAATAAGATCGCTAATGATGAAGTGAGCGTGTATGTGCATAAAAAAAAGCGTTATTTAGCGAGCGTGGGGTTTCAAGGGTATAGGAAAACCATTCAAATTAAAGAAGTGGTTTATAGCGAAAAAGAACGCACTAAAGAAATTTTAGAAATGCTAGAAGAACAGCGCAGAGGCAAAGTGGGCGATATTATGAAAATAGAAGAAGAGTGAGAAATGCAAGATTTTATTAAAATTTTTATTCAAGAGGTTGTTTCTACTTTAGAAGGGTTAGTGGGTAAGGCTCCAAGCGTGGGATTAGAAAAAGAAGTTTCTAATAGTGAAGAGGCTTGGGGGAGTTTGATCAGCGTGCCTTATGCAAGAGTTGTGATAAGTGCGATTGAAAAAGAAGAGAGCTCTATTGAATTACTGGCTCCGGTGGTTTTAGTTACCGCTTTAAGCGATTTGATGCTAGGAGGTGAGGGAGCGAGTAAGGAAGAAATGGATAATGACGATTTAGACGCTTTTAAAGAAATGGCTTCTAATATTTTTGGCGCGATCGCTACAAGCTTGAAGTCTCAAGAATTGCTCCCTAAACTCAATTTCACCACTATAAACGCTGAGATCGCTAAAGAGCTTCCTAAAAAAGAAGATTACGCTAAAGCGATGGTATTTTCTTTTAAAATGGAAGCCATCAAAGAAAGCCAAATCATTTTATTGACTACGGTGGCTTTTGAGCGCCAATTTGAAAAAACGCATCAAGAAGAAAAAGAAGAAAAAACAAAGAGCGCTACTGAAGAGATTAAAACCCATGATGCGTCTTTAGAAAACATAGAAATCCGCAATATCAGCATGCTTTTAGACGTGAAATTGAATGTTAAGGTGCGCATTGGGCAAAAAAAGATGATTTTAAAAGATGTGGTTTCTATGGATATAGGGAGCGTGGTAGAGCTGGATCAATTGGTGAATGACCCTTTGGAAATTCTTGTAGATGACAAGGTGATCGCTAAGGGCGAAGTGGTGATTGTGGATGGGAATTTTGGCATTCAAATCACTGATATTGGCACTAAAAAAGAACGCTTAGAGCAACTGAAACATTAAATCTTTTTATCATAAAAAGGAAAGGGATATGGCTATTTTTGGGGAATTAAGCTCGCTTGGGCATTTGTTTAAAAAAACACAAGCGTTAGAAATTTTGCATGAGTATTTAAAAGATGTCATGCAAAAGGGTAGTAAAGCGAATCAAAGGATTTTAAACCTCGCTACTAATACAGAATTTCAAGTGCCTTTAGGGCATGGCATGTTTAGCATAGAGCAGAGTTATTGTTTAGAGCATGCCAAAGAAAGCGAGAAAGGCTTTTTTGAAAGCCACAAAAAATATGTGGATTTCCAGCTGATTGTCAAAGGCGTTGAGGGGGCTAAAGCGGTGGGTATCAATCAAGCTGCCATTAAAAACCCTTACGATGAAAAAAAAGATTTGATCGTTTATGAGCCGGTCAGTGAAGCTTCTTTTTTGCGTTTAGATGTGGGCATGCTGGCTATTTTTTTTGAAAACGATGCGCATGCGTTGAGATTTTATGGAGAGTCTTTTAAAAAATATAGGGAAGAGCCGATTTTTAAAGCGGTCATTAAAGCACCTAAAGGATTGATCAAATTAAAATTATGAAATTGGTGAGTCTTGTTATAGTTTTTTGTTGTTTTTTAGGGGCTGTAGAGTTGCCTGGAGTTTATCAAACTCAAGAATTTTTATACATGAAAAGCTCTTTTGTGGAGTTTTTTGAGCATAATGGGAAGTTCTATGCCTATGGTATTTCTGATGCGGATGGCTCTAAAGCCAGAAAAGACAAGTTTAACCCTAACCCAAAATTAAGGGATCGCAGCGATAAAGGCGTGGTGTTTTTAAGCGATTTGGTTAAGGTTGGAGAACGATCTTATAAAGGCGGTAAAGCGTATAATTTTTATGACGGCAAGACCTACTATGTGAGAGTCACTCAAAATTCAAACGGGGATTTAGAATTCACTCCAAGCTATGATAAATGGGGGTATGTCGGCAAGACCTTCACTTGGAAACGCTTGAGCGATGAAGAAATCAAAAATCTAAAACTCAAGCGTTTTAACCTGAATGAAGTCCTTAAAACCATTAAAGATAACCCTATCTAATCTTCTTTTTTAAAATCTTTTAACGCTCACTCTCTTGGCATTCTTTACACCACACAAACATTTTCATGTCATGGCTAATCAGCTTGGCTTGATATTTTTTAACGACTTCATTCTGGCGGTTCTCAATTTCAGGGTCTGCAAATTCAATGATCTTACCGCAATGCAAACAAATGATGTGATCATGGTGCTCTTTAGCCGCAATTTCATAGCGCCGACCGCTTTTTGAAGTCTCTAAAACACAGATAAAATTTTCTTTTTCTAAGAAATTCAAAATGCGATAGACTGAAGAAATGCTGGTGTTTTTGTCCTTTTGGCGGATAGAATGCGTGATCTCTTCAGGGCTTAGGTGTGTGCCACTGCGATACAAAACGCTCACCACTTCTTCTCTTTGTTTTGAATTTTTGAGTCCGTTTTTTTTGATAGACATTCTCAAGCGCTCTAAAATAGATTCTAAAGTTTCTAATCTTTTCATGCTAATATTTTCCTTATCCGTAAAATGATTTTTATAACTAGAATATTATTATACAATAATAATGCGATGAAACATAGATAAAACTCATTATTATTTTAATTTAATCAAAAAATATTGATTTTTTATTACCATTGTCGCATTTTAATGTAATTTATAAAATCAATTTCTTATCTTATCAAGCCATTCTAAAAGGGTTTTTTCAAACCCTATGCCTTGAGAAGAAACCAAATCTAGGGGTTTTTCCAAATAATCTTGTTTGACATAGCCGTTATAATCATGCGGGTAAAGGTAGTCTTTAGCGTTAGGCAGCAGGTGTTTAGGAATGGGGTAGAGTGAGCCTTTTTGAATATAATCCAAAGCCTGATTGATCGCTCTATAGGCCGTGTTAGACTTGGGCGAACAAGCCAGATAAATCACGCATTGGCTTAAAATGATGCGCGCTTCAGGGTAGCCGATTTGTTTGACTGAAAACAAGCAAGAAGTGGCTAAATTTAGGGCGTTTGGGTTAGCGTTACCAATATCTTCGCTCGCAAAAACCACCAACCTTCTGGCGATAAATTCCGGGTTTTCCCCGCCAGCAATCAAGCGCGCCAGATAATAGATGGAAGCGTTTTCATCGCTCCCTCTTAAAGACTTAATTAGTGCGCTAGTAAGATTATAATGCGTATCATCGCTATAAGATCCGTCATTCAGGCTATGAGGCCGTAAGGATTGCAGCGTTTCTAAAGTGATAGGATCTTCTATTTTAGCGCTCAAATCTAAAAGGTTTAATAACGCTCTAGCATCGCCAGCGCTGTTGTTTAAAAGATAGGTTTTAGCGCTAGGCTCTATTTGTTTTTTGAGTAATGTTAAAGCTTTAGCGCAAAGCTTGTCTAAATCGCTCTTGTTTAGGGGGGTTAATTCAAAAATAAAACTTCTTGAGCGGATCGCATGGCTTAGGCTGTAATTGGGATCTTGCGTGCTAGCCCCTAAGATTAGAGCGTGATCTTTTTCCATAATGGGGAGTAAAAATTCTTGTTGGGTTTTATTCAATCTGTGGGTTTCATCAATAAAAACAACCGGTTTTAAAAGGGTGTTTTGGTAATTTTTAAGCTTAAGGCGTAAATCCTCTAATTTGAAATCCGTCGCATTAAATAAAAGAATGGGGCGCTCTAGCATGCGGGCGATGATTTGAGCCAGGCTTGTTTTACCCACGCCAGGAGGGCCATAGAAAAAGGCATGGGGGAAGTGTTTGGATTGTAGGGCTTTAAATAAGGGGGCGTCTTTGCCTATTAGATGCTCTTGGCCTAAAAAATCTTCTAGGCTTTTTGGGTTTAAAAGCGAAGTCAGGCTCATTTTTTAAATAAAATCAATTCATAAAAATTAGTAGGGGTGTTTAAATTTTTCGTTGGGGTTTTGGTGTTTCTAGAGTGTTTGTGCAGAGTGTCTTGCAATTCTTTATTCAGGTTGTCTAATTCATCAAGCTTTTCTTTTAAGCGCAAAATAATATCCACGCCCGCTAGATTAACCCCCATATCCCTTGTAAGGCGTAAAATCGTTTTGATTTTGTCCATATCTCGTTGGGAATACAAGCGCATTTTCCCATCAGTCCTGCTAGGCTCTATCAAACCCTCTTTTTCGTATTGGCGCAAGGTTTGAGGGTGCACGCCTAAGATTTTAGCCACAACGCTTATCAAATAAAGCGGTTCATCATAATCGCACACGATTCCTCCTTACAATTCTTTTTCTAATAACGCTTTTAACTCATTAGAAAGCGTTTCCGTTTTAGGCAAGATCAAACGAGCCTGCAAATACAAATCCCCCACATGCGAAGTTTTTCTGTTTTTGATCCCTTTGTCTTTGATGCGGAATTTTTGCATCGCTTTGGTGTTAGGGGGAATGGTTAGGGTTAAGGTTTTATGCCAAGTAGCGATTTCAATTTTCCCTCCAAAAAGAGCCGTCTTTAAGGGTAAATCAAAGATTTGGATAATATCGTCTTTCTCGCGCCTGTAAATTTCATCTTCTTCAATATGGATCTGCAAGAGCAAATCGCCCCTGCCCGTTCGCCCCGTTTTCCCCTTGTTGCGAACCCTGATTTTTTCGCCCTCTTCCACGCCGATAGGGATTTTAAGGCTAAAAGTTTCATTATTGATGCTCACTTGTTTTTTATTGCCTAAAAGGGTGTCTAAAACAGAGACGTTTAAAGTGGTGGTTATGTCTAAATCTTCATGGGCGAAATTGGAAAAATTAAAGCCAGAAAAGCCTTGCGAATTTTGAGAAAATCTTTGCGAAAAGCCTCCTCTCCCAAAAATAGAGCTTAAAATATCGTCTAAATCTTCACTAGCGCTGCGGCTTCTGGCAAAATCGCTGAAATTCTGCCCGCCAAACATGTTGTCGCCAAACTGATCGTATTGGCGGCGTTTTTCTTCGTCGCTTAAAATTTCATAAGCGGCGTTGATTTCTTTGAATTTTTCTTCGGCTTCTTTGGTTTTATTCAAATCCGGGTGGTATTTTCTGGCTAAACGGCGGTAGGATTTTTTGATTTCATCTTGGTTGGCGTTTTCGCTCACATCTAAAGTTTGGTATAAGCTCTTGCTCATGGATCACCTTTAAAATAGTTTTATTAGAATACTATCATAAATCTTTAGTGTTAGTCAATCAAGTTTATTGATAATGCTTTTAGGTAATGGAGATTTTAAACCCGTTTCAGCGCAATTAAAAGGAATTTTAATTAAAATATTGAGTTTAAATCCACGATGAGTTTTTAATGCAATACAAGAAAAATAAGAAAAGATATTATTATTTAGCGTTATGGATCCTTTTTTTAAATGGTCTGTCTTTGAAAGCTTTAGAAATCGCCGTAAAACCTTTTGGCTATTTGGGGCTATTGTATAATCAAGGGACGCAAAAAAACCCTCACAGCTATGTGGGGGCTTTAGCACGCCTTGGGGTGGATTTTTCTTATAGCAATGGGTGGTCCTTTGGCATTGGAGCGATTGGAGCTTGGAATATTTATAACAAACAGCGTTTGGCCAACCTTTACATCAGTCTGGGGAATTTTTTTGGTAACCCTAACAATGTTAAACCTTATTTGAGCGCTGGCGATGTTTCTGATGCGTATATTCAATACACTAACCAGCGTTTTAAAATAGCTTTAGGGCGTTTCAATACCGATTTTGTGGATTTTGATTGGATAGGGGGTAATATTCAAGGGGTTTCTGTGGCTTTTAAGCAAAATTCCATGCGTTATTTTGGGATTTTTATGGATAGCATGCTTTATAATGGGCATCAAATCAACAAAGAGCAAGGGAATAGGATCGCTACTTCCCTAAACGCTCTAGCGTCTTATGATCCTGTGTCTAAACGCTTGTATGTGGGGGGGGAAGTGTTTGTTTTAGGCACAGAATACAGGCATGAAAATCTTAAAGTGGTTCCTTTTATTTTAACGGATACCCGCTTGCCTTTGCCCACTCAAAATGTTTTGGTGCAAGTGGGGGGTAAGTTGGAGTATGACGCTTCTTTAGCTAAGGGTTTCACTTCGCACACTCTAGTGCATGGCATGTATCAATACGGCAACACTGATATTGCCACCAACGCTAAAAATGCCGGCTTGTTTTTGATCGATCAAACTTTTAAATACAAAATTTTTAATTTTGGAACGGGTTTTTATATCGTTCCGGCAAGAAACAATAAGGGCTATCTATGGACTTTTAATGACAGGACTAAATTCTATGGCCGTGGGATCAACGCGCCCGGCGTGCCAGCGATTTATTTTGCAAACTCTAGCATTTCAGGCTATGTTTTTTTAGGGCTTAAGACTAAAAGGGTGCGTTTAGATGCCATGGTGGCTTTTGGGGATTACCAAGAATATTCTTTAATGAGCAGTTTTAGGGTTTGGACTTATAGGGGTTTGTCTTTTGATATGGGTGGGGGGTATGTGTATGCTTACAATTCTAAAGCCACGAGAAAAAGTCTTGGAAATAGTTCTTTTGTCTTTTTTGGGAAGTTTTTGTTTTAAAAAACACCATCTTTGCAATCAATAGCGGAAGAGATTGTGCAATAAAGTAAGCGATAATTTCTTTTTTTTTTAAGAAATCAAAGATAAAAATGTTTTAAGAAATTCTTTTAAAATCAGGTCTTTGGGGTTTTTTAGGGAAAAAAGTTTTTTTAAACTCAGGCTCCCATAGTTTGATCACGCCATGGTGGGTCATCTGGTGCATATTGACTAAACGCATGTTTAAAAGAGCCTTTTCTTTAGCTTCGCTATCGCTCAAATCTTCTTTAATTTTGAACGCTTGAATAATCTGCTCCCACAGCTCATGCTCTTTAGCGTCTTCGTTTAAAAAATCTTTATAATTGAAGCCACCAATCCCTTTAACCCCTTTAATATTATCCCCCTTATCTCCCACAACGCACTGATAATAAGCAAAAAAATGAGCCTCTTTTTGACTCACATTAAAAAAAGCGTTGGTTTTGAGGTTGAAATGAGAGCCTCTATTGGAATACAAAATATCCTTATCCATGCTGGCTATCACATAATTTTGGGGGTCTTTCTTTTTGTAAAAAGAGATAATATCATCGGCTTCATATTCAAAACAATGTTCGCCCTGGATCCTAGCCCCTTTTTTTAGGGGGTATTTTTCCACTAAAGCGATTTTTAGAGCTTTTAAAAGAGATCTAAAATCTTCATTAAATTGGTGGCGTTTTTGTTTGTAATGATCGCACAGCTGGTATCGGAAACTCTCTCTGCCCCTAGTGATAAAAAAAAGCGTTTTAGAGCAACGGGTTTTGCGCATGATGGATAAAATTTGAGTGGTGAGAAAGATTATGCCCACCTCTTGCAAGCTGCAAGCGGCGAATCTTTTAGGGAGCGTTTTATTAGAGAGCAAACGCCTAACAATATTAGGGATAACACAATCAATGTCTAGTAAAAGGGTTTTTGAATGCGTGAATCTTGCCTTGTTAAACGCTTGTCTAATGGTTAATCCTTAAGTTGAATTTCTCTTTTTTAAAGGCTAAACTATTATAGTAAATATATAGCAAATAATAAGTTATTTTAATAATAATTAGCTCTATTCTCATTAAATACGCTAAATTTTGAGAGGTTATCGCTTGCTTTAGATCTTTTGATTGTAAAAACGCTTTGGGCATTTTTACATTTTATGATCAAACGCCCAATGAAAACAGGGCTTAAGGATTTTCTTTTATTTGCGCGGCAAATTATACTTCCGGCGTTTTTCCCAAAGGCTTTTGCGGCTAATGCCAAGCTTGTTGGCTAATTCTGTATCGGTGCAAGTAGAAGAAAAATGCCTGATCGCTTCTCTTTCATATTCTTGAATGGAAAGGAAAGTCGTGTGGTTGCTGAACAAAGATAGGGGTTTGTTGCCGCATTCAATGCTCACAATTTTAGGAAATTCTAGGGGTTCTTTATGGGTATAGGACAAAACAATAGGGCATGAACGGGCCAATTCTAACAATTTCAATTGCTCATCTTTTTTAAGCTCTTCTAAATGCATGATGTAAAAAGGGCGTTCTAGTTTGTCTTTAATTTTGTATAGTTCTTTCCAAGTGGTATCCTTTAGAGAGAAAAAAGAAAAATCCATTTGCCTTTCTTTAGCGTATTGCAATAAATAAGCGTTCGCAAGCTCTTGAGAGGGCGTGTGGATGATAAAGGGCGGCCGGTAAGAAAAATCTTTAGGCAAGGGCAATTCCGCATGGATAAAGTCTAAGTAATTTTCATAAAATCCTAGGCGAGCGGTCATTTCTTGGTAGGCTTTGTGGTATTGAATCTTACGCAACAATTCATCCATTTTAAAAGGTTTTAGAATATAATCTCTCGCTCCCGCTTGAATGGGTTTATTCACGCCATCTTCATTGACATGCGAAGCCATCATGATAATGATTTGTTTGGAATTATAACGCACAAAATGTTCGCAACGCCCTTGAGTGCAAACTTTAGAAGAAACCAAAATCACATCATAAGGCTCTTTATTTTCCTCTGAAATGCTAGAGATGATCTCGCAAAAATGCCCTAAATCATGCAAATTATGCGAAATACTCCTAGCTAGCGCTAAATCGTCTTCAATGATCAAGATTTTCATCAATTCTTCCTTACCTTTAAAGTTTTTGTTTATAACGCATGCTCACATGCGCTTGGACTAACAGCCCTTCTTGTTTGCCAATGAACCCCATTTTTTCCATTGTGGTGGCTTTCAAGCTGATTTGAGATTTTTCTAAACCCAAAAGTTGGCTCAAATTCTCTAAAATCGCCGGTTTGTAAGGAGTGATTTTGGGGATTTCGCTAAAGATAGTCGCTCCCATTTCAAGCAATTCAAACCCAATGCTTTGAGAAAAATCCAACACGATTTTTAAAAGCTCTTTAGAAGAGGCGTTTTTGTATTGCGGGTCATTATCAGGGAACCATTCGCCAATATCCCCCCCTTTAATCGCTCCTAAAATCGCATCAATAACCGCATGCAACAAAGCATCGCCATCGCTATGGGCCTTTAACCCAAACTCGCAATCCAAAACAACCCCCCCTAAAACCATAGGCTTATCTTTAATGAATGCATGCGTATCAAAGCCCATGCCTATAAAAGTGTCTTTTGCTGGGTTAAAAAAGAACGCGAAATGCCTCAAATCGCCGCTCGTGGTGAGCTTGTGCAAATCCTTACTGCCTTCAATATAGCTCACACGATTAGGGAAAGCTTGTAAAATCGCGCTGCTTTCATCTTTAAAATCCCCTTGATTTAGGGCTGATTGGAGCGTTTTGGTGTGGCTTAATTGCGGGGTTTGAATGAGTTTGATCGCTTCTCTGTCTAAAGCCTCGTTATAATAGATCGCTGTGTCATAGCAAGGCAAGTAAGGAGCGATGCAATAATGGCTGGTTTGTTGGAGGGTTAAAAACAAACTTTTGAGCGCTTCAATATTGGCCAAACCCCTAGCCACATCGCTGGTGATCGTGTAAGCGCTATCAATTATTTTTAAAGCGTTACGAACGGATTCTTGCCTTGATGCTCCGCCTTTTACAAGCTTGATTTCAGGGTAGTGGCGTTTGATATAAATATAATCCAATTCGCTTACGACTAGAAGGATTTCTTTAAAGTCTAGGGCTTCTTTAAAGCTTTCATAAACGCTGAGCCATAAGGGGGTATGATTAGAGCGCAGCCATTGTTTTTTGATGGTTTGAGAAAATCGTTTCGATTCCCCAGCAGCCAATAAAACAACGCTCGTTTGTTTAACAAGCGTTTCTAGCGTTTCTTTAGTTTCAAAAGGGTCTTCTTCCAAACTTTCTAAAGAGAGTTTAAAAGCTTCCCCATTCACTCTAATCAAAGACATGCGACTAACAACCCACCTCTATCATTTCACCAAAATGATCCTATAACCTTGATTCAAATCTAAAACTAAGAATCGTTTGGGTTTGCCTTTATACTTTTCTAAAGCATGGTTAAAATCCGCAACGCTTTTAACTTCAACCTCTTCAATTTTTGTGATAATGTTACCTTGCCTAAAGCCGGCTTGCTCTGCTGGGGAATTTTCATTCACTTGAGAAACTAAAACCCCTTGAACATCATCACTCAAACGCATAGACCTTTTGGTTTTTTGAGTTAAATCTTCTACTTGAAGCCCGTTCAATTGGCCTTGCGCGCCGTTTTGAGCAGAAATTGTTTCTTTTTTGTTAGGGTTTTTCCTTTCGGCAAGAGTGAGGGTGAAGGTGCGTTCTTTTTTATCTCTAATGACTTTTAAGGTTACTCTTTGATTGGGTAGCATAGAGCCGATTAGATTTCTCAATTCGTTCGTGTTTTTAACCTTTTTCCCATTGACTTCAGTGATCAAATCCCACACCAAAATCCCTGCTTTTTTAGCCGGAGAGTCTTTTTCTACGCTAATGACTACCGCCCCTTCTTTATTGTCATAAGAATTTTGCAAATCGCCGCTCAAATCTTGCAAGCCCACGCCCAAGTAACCTCTCTCAATCTTACCGGTTTTGATGAGCTGGGTTACAATATCTTTAACCATGTTAGAAGGGATAGCAAAGCCAATGCCGTGGTTGCCCCCGGTTTTAGAGATAATAGCGGTATTGATCCCCACTAACCCTCCACGGCTATCAATCAAAGCGCCGCCGGAATTTCCAGGATTAATGGAAGCGTCTGTTTGAATGAAATTCTCATAGCTGTTGATCCCAATCCCGCTTTTATTGAGCGCTGAAACAATGCCTTGAGTAACGCTTTCACCCACGCCAAAAGGGTTACCAATCGCAAAAACCAAATCGCCCACTGAAATATCGTTAGAATCAGAGAATTTGATCGTGGGCAAGTTGTCTTTAGTGATGCGAATCACCGCTAAATCGCTTTCAGAGTCCGTGCCTACTAAAGTAGCGGAATATTCTTTATTGCTCCCTGGAATGGTAACTTTAATCTTATCTGCGCCATCAATCACATGGTTATTAGTTACAATATAGCCATCTTTAGAAATGATTACGCCGCTGCCTAAAGCCCTTTCCATTCTTTCTTTAGGAATCATGCCGCCCAAATCCCCAAAAAATTGTTGGAAAAAGGGGTCATTAAACACACCGCCACCTATAAAATTGTTTTTAATCTTCTTTTCAGTGGAGATATTCACCACCGCTTTAATCGAATCCTTAATCGAATCGTGGTAAGAATAGATCGTATCGTCTTTAGAGGGGACACTCACTCGCTCTTTAACTTTGGGCATGCTTTGGATTTGGATATTGCCCGCATTCAAGCTTAACGCTAAAGCCAAAGAGATAAAAAGGGTTTTTTTCATCATGGTTACTTCCTTAAAATTTGCTAAACTTCAAAATTAAAAAAAGATTATATCAAATCTTTTTTGTTATTTTCATTAGCTTTTTGTGTAAAATAGTATCCAATGTAACACACAATGGCAAAAACAATCGTTAAAATCATCCCAATGCGTTGATCTTTATCCATAGCCGAACCAATCACGCCGATGACACACCCAGTGATCCCTATGAGTTGCAAAAAGGGTAGAAAGGGGGCTTTATAAGGCAAATCCGCTAAAGAATGCCCGGCTTTTAAGTATTGCTTGCGGAAAGAATATTGCAAAACAGACACGCTAACCCACACAATAATCACCGTGAAACTGATCACATTAATCAAAGCTTCCACGACATTTTCTTTGGCATAAATTTGGACTAAAAGCCCTATGAGAGAAAAAGAAAGGGAAAAAAACATCGCATAAGTGGGCGTGCCTTGTCGGTTGAGTTTGGAAAAAACCTTAAAAAACATCTTTTGTTTGGACAGCCCATAAATCATGCGGCTCGCTCCATAAAGCCCTGAATTAGCGGTAGAAAACATCGCCGTAATGATAACAGCGTTCATTATATCAGCCACATAAGGGATACCCATGCCAATAAAGGGCAAATTGATGCGTTCTAAAACGCTCACAAAAGGGCTTTGCGTGATAGAAGAATCGCTCATGGGTAAAAAAACAGAAATGACAAACACAGAGCCTAAAAAGAAAAAGACAATCCGCCACAAAGTCGCTTTAATCGCTTTAGGCATCACTTCGCTAGCGTTTTTAGTTTCTCCCACAGCCACCCCAATCACCTCTGTGCCGGTGAATGCGAAAATCACTGCAAGCATCGCACTAAAAACCGCTGCGCTTCCGTTAGGGAAAAACCCCTTATCGCCAAAATGGAAATTATCAAAAATAGAACTAAACCCATGCAAATAGATTTGATAAATGATCCCAATCGCACCAATGCCTATAAAAGCGATCACCGCTAAAACTTTAATCAGGCTGAAGAAAAACTCGCCTTCAGCAAAAATTTTAACCGAAAAGAAGTTCAATAAAAAAACTAACGCAATGCATAAAATAACCCAATAATGGATAGGAATACCAGCAAACCAGCGTTGCATGATCATGCCTATAGCGATGTATTCTAGCGCCACCGTAATCACCCAGCCAAGCCAATACATCCAAAAAACCATATAGCCCGTGCCAGGGCCTATGAATTTAGCCGCATAATCCCCAAAGCTTCCCGTAGTGGGATAAACGCTAGCCAATTCGCCTAAAGAGAGCATGATACAATAGACCACAAGCCCTCCAAAACAATAAGCGATCAAAGTCCCTAAAGGGCCAGCACTCGCAATATTACCTCCAGTGCCTACAAAAAGCCCTGTGCCAATCGCTCCCCCAAAGGCAATCATTAAGAGATGGCGCATTTTCATGTCTCTTTTAAGCTCGCCTTGTTTTTGCGCGATATTTTGATGCGTTATCTTTTGATTGTCCATGCGACACCTCCTTAGATTGAAAATAAAAATAGCTTGAATTATAACAAAAATAAAATAAAATGATTTTTTTTAATTGAATATTGAAAATAAAATTTATAAAAAAACGAAAGAATTAAGGTTAATGTTTATCAATATTTGATGAGAACGGAGCTTTGAGGTATTTTTTAAAAAACGCTAAAAACTTCTTCTAAAACATTAAGATTTATAATATTTAATAGTGTAATCTATCCCCGAATAAAGGGTTAAAAAAACCGCTATAGCCACAAGTGCATAAGAGTAAGTTACATCAGCCAATAAAGCGCCAATCGCCACGACTTGAGAAACGGTTTTATACTTGCCTAACGCATTGACAGGAATATCCTTTTTTTCATTAGCGGCTAAGACTCTAAGCCCTGAAATAAAAAATTCACGCCCTAAAATCACAAACGGGATCCACGCATTCACACGATCCAAATGGACTAACCCTAAAAACGCACTCAAAATAAGGATTTTATCCGCTAAAGGGTCAAAGATTTCCCCAAAGCGCGATCTGGCTTTATAGCTTCTAGCGATGTATCCGTCCAATAAATCCGTTAGCGCGGCAAACAAAAAAACCAATGAAGAGATCATGTTGATGTGAAAGGGGGTTAAAAAACTAAAATAAGTGCGCGTGTTTAACAATAAAAATAATAAAAATAAGGATAAGACGATGCGTAAAATCGTTAAAAAATTAGGCAGGAGTTTTAAAATTTTCATGCTTTCAAAAAGACTTGTGAAAAATTCAAAAACGCGCGCCCTAAAAATCCCAGTGCCACACACATTAAAATCACAGCGATCGTTAAAAAAATGACAACTAACGCTTGCGCTAAAATCCCTAAAAGAGCCAGCATGAAACTAAAAAGCAATAACCTAAACCCGCTTAAAAAAAACCTTTCTTGCGTATAAAGGCTCAATTCTCTATAGAGTTTATGCAAATAAAAAATAGAAACGCCATTACCGATTAGTGAAAGAGCGTTACTGGCGTTAGGGATAAGATAGCTTAAAAGGGCGCATAAAATCACCGCCAAAAAACTGAAAGCAAAATTTTCAAAAAAACTCAGATGGCGTGTGATTTTAGAAAGCCTGTAAAAACCAATGGCTCCGGCAATAAACCCAAGCGCGCATAAAAAAAGAGACAATAAAACGATATAAGCTAGTTGATTATTAAAGAGGTTAGAAATTTGAAACGATTTTGCCCCGCTTGAAACAAGAAAAAGCACTAGCAAGATAGCCCCACACAAAGGGGCGAAAAAATAGCACAACAAACATTTTTTAATGAATTGCAACTCTTTGTTTTGGTGGATGTGAATAATGTTTTGCAAGAAATATCTTTATTTAAAAGTAGTCCCGCCATCTACAACGATCGTTTGCCCTGTAAGCCAACCGCTTTGGGTTTCATCGCATAAAAAATAAGCCGCTCCGGCTAGATCGTTAGGATTGCCCATGCGTTTTAGGGGCGATTGCTCTTCTACTTTTTCTTTAATCTCCACATAATCAGGGAAGGCTTTCAAAGCGTCCGTATCAATAGGCCCGCCACTCACCGCATTCACTCTAATGTTAAACTCGCCTAAATCAACAGCAGCGTATTTGACCATGGTTTCTACGGCGTTTTTAGAATTGCCATGCCCGGCGTAATTAGGCATATAGACTAAATTCCCGGTAGAGCTTAAGCTCACGATCGCCCCACCGCCTATTTTTTGCATGCGTTTTGCCGCTTCTTGAGCCCCCACCACAAACGCTAACACAGTGGCTGTGTAAATATTGTTTAACCCCTTAGGTTTTAATCGCATAAACGGCGCAAATCCGCCCACGACAGAACGCCCGTAAATAATAGCGTTAGAAATAAAAAAATCCACTCTGTCAAAATCAGCGTCAATTTGCTTAAAAAGCTCCGTGTATTGCTCAGGCTCTAAAACATTGAGGGGGTAGGCTTTGGCTTTAATAAAATATTTTTGCTCCACATCTTCTATAATTTTGTTGGCTTCTTCAACATTTTTATTGTAAGTGAAAGCGATATTCACGCCGCTTTGAGCGAAGCGATACAATATCGCCTTGCCAATCCCTCTAGTCGCGCCGCTGATCACTAGGGTTTTATTTTTCATGTGATTGGAATTGTTCATGCAATGACCTCATATTGTTGTAAAGTTTTTTCTAAAAGTTGAATCGTTTCTTTGCTTGGGGCCACTAAAGGCAGTCTGTAGCTTGGGTTTTCAATCAAGCCGGCTAAATGCATAGCCATTTTAATAGGGATAGGATTTGTTTCTACAAAAAGGGCTTGGTGCAAAGGAAAAAGCTTGTTTTGGATTTCTAGGGCTTGTTGGTATTCAAGTTTGAGCGTGCAATTGACCATTTGTGAAATCAGATTGGGCATTAAATTACCGGTTACTGAAATCACGCCACACCCCCCTGAAAACATGATGGAGTGGTTGAGTGAATCTTCCCCACTAAAAATTTTAAAATCTTTTTCGTAATAATGCAATTCTGTCACTCTTTTCAAAGAGCCAGACGCTTCTTTAATGGCTTTAATGTTAGGGACTTCTCTAAAGAGTTTGAGAGCGGTTGAAACTTCAATAGACACGCCTGTTCTACTTGGCACATCATAAAGCATGACAGGGATTTCCACCGATTGAGCGATAGTTTTATAATGTTCAAACAAGCCTTGTTGGGTGGGGCGGTTATAATAGGGGCTTACGCATAAAATCGCATCCGCGCCGATTTTTTGAGCGAACTTTGCTAAAGAAAGGGACTCGCTCGTGGCGTTACTGCCCACACCGGCTAACACTTTCATGCGCGAATTTGAGAGCGTTTTAGTGTTTTTGCAAGTTTCTACGGCGATTTCAATGCAGTGCATATGCTCTTTATGGGTGAGCGTGGCGGATTCTCCTGTCGTGCCAACAGGCACGCATGCGTCCATGCCCTGAAAAATTTGGCGCTTGATCAAGGCTTCATAAACGGCCTCATCAACGCTCAAATCTTTTTTAAAAGGCGTAATTAACGCACTAGATGAATGAAATTGCATGTTATAAGGCTCTTTTAAGGTTTCAAAAACACGGTGGTTGATTGGGTGTCTTTAAAATATTCATTGGCCACACGCACCAAATCGCTCACCTTTAAATCCAAAAATTGTTGCTGATAATCCGTCAAGCCTTGAATATCGTTTTGCACTAAATAGTCCGCAAAAAGCCCCGCAACATCGCTAGAACTTTCTAAATTAGAAATAAAGTCAGCTTTTTGATTGATTTTGATCTTGTCTAATTCAGCTTGAGTGATTTCGCCTTTTTTAAGCTTTTCTAAAAGCGCTACGATTTCTTTTTGCAAGGCTTCGGCTTTGACATTGGGATTACCCCCCGCAATGAATAAAAACACGCTTTCATCTTGTAATTGCATGTTGTGCGAGAAGGCTTGAGAAGCCAGGCGTTTTTTATCCACTAATTCGCTTTGCAACCATGAGCTTTTACCCTCGCCTAAAAGCTTGCTTAACGCATCTAGGGCGACTTGATCTTTATGCTTGAAAGCAGGCACTTTATACCCAAGGGCTACCCATTCTAAATGGACCCCATCTTTATGCACGACTGCCGTTCTGACTCCATCTTGCTTAGGCTCTTTCATGTAAGGGGTGGGGATAGTTTTTCCATCAAGGTTTTTTAAGGATTCAAAATGCTTTTTACTCAATTCAAAAACCTTTTGAGAATTGACATCGCCTACCACTAAAATAATAGCGTTTTTAGGCTGATAGTAGAGCGAATGGAATTTTTTAATGTCTTTTAAAGTCCAGTTTTGAATATCGTCCATAAAACCAATGGGCGTCCAATGGTAGGGGTGATAGACATAAGCGGTGTTAAAAAAGCGGAAATAAAGCATGCCGATAGGGGAATTATCAGTGCGCCATCGCCTTTCTTCAGCGACCACTTGACGCTCAGGCAAAAACTCATCTTCTTTTAAATTCAAAGAACCCATGGTTTCAGCGAACAATTCTAAAGATTTATCCAAGTTAGCTTGACTGGTTTTAATAAAATAGCGTGTAATATCAAAGCTCGTAGAAGCGTTACTCACGCCCCCAAAACGCTTAACGATCTTGTCAAATTCGCCGGCCTTAAGGTTTTTAGTGCTTTTAAAATTCAAATGCTCTAACATGTGAGCGATCCCGCTCTTGCCCATGACTTCGTTTCTAGAGCCGACTTTATAAAGCACATCCACTTCTATAACCCCGGTTTTATTTTCTAGGGGGACGCTTACGACTTGCAACCCATTCTTTAAGGTAATACTCTCATGTTTGGGTAAGTAAGATTGTGCGTGCATGCTCGCTCCTAAAGTGACTAACAAGACAGAACTAAGCCTCAAAAGTCTTTTAACAGAAAAATGTTTCATCTTAAATCCGCTCCTATAGCCTCTTTGACGCTCAAAAATCCATCTTTTTGGAGTAATTTTACCAAATCTTTAAGAATATTTTGGCATAAATTTGGCCCATTGTAAATAAAAGCGCTATAAATTTGTAACAGACTCGCTCCCATTTTAATCCTTTCATAAGCATCTTTGGCATCGCTAATCCCCCCCACAGAAATAAGAACGCTTTTATTAAAAAAAGCTTTAGCCAGTTCTTTAAAGATTTCACGGCTTTTTTTGGTCAAGCATTTCCCGCTCAAGCCCCCCATTTCTTTAGGAGCGAACACTAGGCTTTTATCAATCGTGGTGTTAGTCGCAATGATTCCATGCGCTCCTGATTCAATAGCGCTATTGACAACCTCTAGCATGGCGTCTGTTTCTAAATCCGGGGCGATTTTTAAAAATAAAGGCTTATGAGTCATTTCTTTAGCCATGCAAAAAAGCTCATTCACAAACGCTTTGTTTTGTAAATCCCTTAAATTAGGGGTGTTGGGCGAAGAAAGGTTGAAGGTGTAATAATCGCCAATGTTTAAACATTTATTTAAAACCGCTTTGTAATCTTCTAGGGCATGCGCTTGCTCTATGTGTTTGTTTTTGCCTAAATTGATGCCAATAGGGGTTTTATAAGGGGCGAAGCGATTGAACGATCTCACTCCTAAAACCGCTCCATGATTATTAAACCCCATCGCATTTTGCAAGGACTCTTCTTCAATGTGCCTGAAAAGCCTTGGTCTTTCATTCCCCATTTGTGCTTCATTGGTGAGAGTGCCTGCCTCTAAATAGCCAAACCCAAAAGCGATTAACGCCCTGAGCATGGAGATATTTTTATCAAAACCAGCGGCTAATCCTAAGGGGTTAGGGAAATGCAAGCCTAAAATTTCATTTTCAAGCTTTGGGTTTTTATAACCCCATTGAGAATCAATCAAACGACACAAAAAGGGCGATGAAGAAAGCATTTTTAAAATTTTACACACTTTTTCATGCGCGTCTTCAGCGTCTAGGCTAAAAAGATATTTTTTTAATAACGAATAAAGCATTTAAATCCTTATCTTTTATGATTTGAACGATAACCCTTAAAAGGTTTTAAGGGCTTGTTTTTCAAAATAATCCTGCGAATTTAAAGGATCGTTAGGGTTTGAAACTTTTGCGTAACGGCCTTTAGAATTTAACTCGTAGCGTTTTAGAGTGTCTTTCAATTGGATTTCTAGAACATGTAACAATTTATTAGCGATCTTTGGGTTTGTGGCCGGGACAAGCAATTCCACGCGCCTTTCTAAATTTCTGGGCATTAAATCCGCGCTAGAAAAATAGATATTCTCATGTTTAAAATAATAAATGCGTGCATGTTCTAAATATTTCCCCACAATAGAATACACCCTGATATTTTCGCTCAATCCCTTGACTTGGGGCTTTAAACAGCAAATCCCTCTAATAATGAGATCAATTTTAACCCCTTTTTGAGAGGCTTGATAGAGCCATTCAATGATTTCGCTATCCACTAGGGCGTTGGCTTTTAAAATGATATAGCCTTCTTGTTGGTGATTCATTTCATTTTGAATGAGTTCAATGATTTTAGGCTTGATCTGTTTGGGCGCCATAAAAAGCGTTTCTAATGCGCTATTAGTTGCGCTGCTAGTGAGTAAGGAATGGAAAAGCTTGATAATGTCGTTAGCGATTTCATTTTTAGTACTAAAAAAACTCACATCGGTATAGATTTTAGCGCTCAAAGGGTTGTAATTGCCCGTGCTTAAATGGGTGAAATGGCGTAATTGGTTGTCTGTTTTTTTAGTGATCACTAGCATTTTGGCATGCACTTTGAGTTTGAAAACGCCATGAACGACTAACGCGCCCGCCCTTTCTAAAGCTTTTGCCCAATGCAGATTGCTTTCTTCATCAAAGCGCGCTTTTAATTCCACTAAAACGCTCACTTGAATCTTGCTCGCTGCTTCAATTAAAGCTTTGACAATGGGGGAATGCTTGCCCACACGATAAAGCGTCATTTTGATAGAAAGGGTGGTGGGATCGCTAGCGGCTTGCTCTATTAGATCAATCACGGGCTCAAAACTTTCATACGGGTGGAACAGCAACAGATCTTGCTTTTCTATGGATTTGAAAAGATCGTTTTCATTGAAATGAGGGTGGATTTTGGGCGTGAAATTGGGCGATTTAAGCGCTTTAAAATCGCTATGATTGACCAATTCCCACAAATCCCCTAAATTGAGCATAATCGCGCTTTTATAGGTATGCATGCCGGTGAGTTTGTGCTTTTTGTAAGAGTGGGTTTGAAAACTCCTTAAAGACGCTAAAAGGGTTTTTAAAAGCTCTTGACTGCCTTTTTGAGTTTGCAAGCGCACGATTTCGCCTTGATTGCGTTTCCTTAAACTCTTACTCATCAAATCCGCATAATCATGCGCTTCATCTTCAGTGATGGCAATATCCGCATCGCAAGTTACTCTAAACGCCATGCAATCTAAAATCTCATGCTCTAAAAACAATTCTTCTAAATGCGCTTCTACGATTTCTTCAGCCAGCACAAACAAGCCTTTTTCTAGCTCTACAAAACGGAAGATAAAAGAGGGGAGTTTGATGAGCGCATAGGAGATGGTTTGGGTTTCTTTGTCTTTAATGCGGGCAAAAAGCGCAAAAGTCAAATTCCCTAAAGGCGGGAAAGTGTGCGAAGAATCCAACTTAAAAGGCAAAACTAACGCATAAAGTTGCTCTTTAAAATAGGTTTTAGCCTTAGCTTTTTGCTCTAAATTCAATTCATTATAGGGGGTGATACAAAGCCCTTTTTTAAAGAGTAGGGCTTGGATTTTTTGAAATTCTAACTCCCTTTCTTCAATTTCATGCGCTAAATAATGCTTGATTTTTTCTAATTGTTCTTCAGGGCTTGCGCCATCAATGCCTTTAGAGGCGATTTTATGCTCATAGAGTTGTTTAAGCCCTGCCACTCTTATCATGTAAAATTCGTCTAAATTCGTGTCATAAATGGCTAAAAATTTCAAGCGCTCTAATAAAGGCAAGCTCTCATCTTTGGCTTCGTTTAAAACCCTTGTGTTAAAAGCTAACCATGAAAGCTCTCGGTTAAAGAAACGATTCAATAGAAATCCTTTAAATCATCATGCTTAAAAATCATTTTGCTTGGTGTGATTATATAATGAAATGATAGTAATTGAAGCTTTTTTAAAAAGTCATGGTCGGAGTAGCGGGATTCAAACCCACGACCTCACCCACCCCAAGGGTGCGCGCTAATCAGGCTGCGCCATACTCCGCAATCAAAAAGAGAGATTGTAGCATGAGTTTGCTTAGTTGTTGTTTAAAAACTCTTTTTTGTAAAACTTCATTTTTTGAATAAAACTTCATTTAACCCTAAAAGATCGCTTAAAATTTTTTAGCGTTTTTTGGGTTGATTGTTTCTATAATAAACGAACGCAAGTAGTAATCTCTTGGTTTTCTCTTTGGTTGCGGTATTTGGAGTATGTTAGGGTTGAGGGTAACAGTGGGTGGTTACCTCAGAAAGGAGATAACCTAACATGAGATTAGTAATCATAGTTTTAATGGCACTCGCAACGCCACATTATACTAAAATTTTGGCTCTGGTGCAAGAGTGCTAGGGTCAAATCTTACTAGCGGATTTGACTCAAACTTTTAATTTTTGAAACTTCTCTTTCTTGTAACTAAAGGGTTTTTACCCCTTAAAAAGTTTTGTTTTAAAATTTTTCATTGAGGTTTGACTTGCTGTTTTAGGAGTAGGGGGAGCAGAAAGTCCCTGAGCACGGTTAGGGTTTGGGTTGCTTGCATGTTGGATACAAGTAATTTAATGATATTTTCGCATGTTTTTGAGTATTGCTTGATTATTTTATGGTTGAAAGGGATTTGAATTTTTAAGGTGTCAATAGGGCTTAAATTTTGTTGAGATGATCCTATAGCGTTTCTCTGTAGTATAGCTGAGAATAGGGGATTTCTTATCAAAGAATAATAAAAGGGGTTTAGCTCTTTTTCTTTTGGTAAAACTACGCCGACGCGCTGATTTAAAATACAATTTTTTGAAAACACTAAGGCACAGCGTCCAATATGTCCTGTTAATGTAATTAAAATATTTGTTGGCTCTAATAGGCAATATTTAGGGAGTTTTTTCGGTAAAAATAAAAGGTTAGTTGTAATACTTAAATCAACTAATGAATGTTGAACATTTTTATTTGTGATTAAAATATAATCATTTTTGTTGTTGCTGTATGTATTTGATTGAAAAGAATAACCGCTGAAAATATCCACTAATTCCCCTAGCGTTTTAACTTCAAAATCGTTAGGGATAAGGCGGTTTAATTCTTTAGAAAATTTCATTTTTCCGCCGCTAGTTTGATAGGGTTTGTTGTTTTCATCTAAAAAATCAAAACGAACGAAGTATTGCTCATAAAGAAGTTCTAGGATTTTGTGTAAAAGCTCATTGATTTTGTGGTTGTTCTCTATTTTTTGGTCTAGGATAGAAAGCGTGTGGGCGATTTTTTGTTGTTCGTAATAAGTAGGGGGTATTTTAACCTTAAACAGACCTAAAGTAGCCCCTGAAACTTCTTTAAAAGTAGTTCCGCCCCCTATGTTAGAGATATTATCTTTATGGTATTTGAGCAAGTAGTATAAAAATTCAAAATAAATTTTTTTGTTGGGGATAATGCTTTTAAAACCTTGATTGGTGCATAGCCTTTTTTTGGCAATAGCCACATAACCTATGGGAGCTCTTGAAGAAAATAAAATGGCATGTTTTGGGAGTAACACACAAGAGCATGACTTAAATCCTAAGCGTGAAATGCTGCGGCTGCCTTTTTTAATGTAACGCCCTTGTAAAGTGGATAAATCTTTAGGGGTAATCCAAGCAATTTTATTGCCATAGTTTTTGGGGTTATTGGTAGATGGGGTAGCGCCACCGACTATTTTTCCTAAATCTTTTAAACAAAATGTTTGCCACTCACTCAAACCTAACCCCTTTTAAAGTTTCTAAAATTTCTTGTTGCAAGCTCTGGCTTTCATCAAAAAGGCTTGTCAGTTCGCTTGAATATTTTTGCATTAAATTTTCAAACTCCGCTTGGCTTATTTTCTCGCTTGTGTCTTCTATAGTGAAATACTGCCCGGGGTTTAGAGAATAGTT
The DNA here is from genome assembly GCF_030053225.1 of Helicobacter sp. 219-2. Lineage (NCBI taxonomy): Bacteria > Pseudomonadati > Campylobacterota > Epsilonproteobacteria > Campylobacterales > Helicobacteraceae > Helicobacter > Helicobacter sp. 219-2. Next base: position 793,191 of record NZ_JASGBS010000001.1, read on the forward strand.
TTTTTCTATGATTTCATTAAAAGAAACCAGAGCGCAAAAATCCGCTTTTTGGGTTTTATTTTGAAAAGTTTCTAAAATCAAATCAATATCGCTTTTTCTTAAGCGCGTTTTTTTGTTTTTGTTTTCGGTGTATTTTTCGCCGAGTTTGGAAGCGTCAATCAAAATGACTTCATTTGCGCTGGGCGCTTTTTTAAAAAAGATGACGCTCACATTAGTGCCGGTGCTGGCAAAAACTTGACTGGGCATGCAAATCACCCCATAAACGAGCTTTTTATCCACTAAATGCCTGACAATCTTATTTTCTATCCCGCTTTTAGCGCTAATGAATCCGGTCGGCACGACGATAGCCCCCTTACCCTTATTATTAAGCATGTTCAAGCAATGCTGGAAAAAGAGCGTGTAAATAGGTATTTTGCTTTTATCGTTTTTAGGGATATTAGGAACGCCTAAGAAAAAATCGTTTTTGTTTTGCGAAATTTCGGCATGCTCGTTGGAAAAATCCAGCTTGAAAGGGGGGTTACTCACGATGTAATCCATTTTCCCTTTACATTCTTTAGAATGGTAGGGGTTGGTTAAAGTGTTTCCCTCAATGGCGTATTTTAAAGAGTGGGTCAAATCGTTTAAAATGAGGTTGAGTTTGAGCATTTTTAAGGATTTTTGCGAAATGTCTTGGGCATAAAGGGTGCAAGAATCCGTGCCTATTTGGTGGGCTAATGCCATTAAAAGCGTTCCTGTGCCTGCGCTTGGATCATAGATTTTGACGCTTTGAGTTGGTTCATTAATTAAAAGCTTAGCAATGATGCTAGCGATGCTTAAAGGGGTGTAGTATTCGGCGTATTTGCCTCCTTTGTTGCTATTGTAATCTTTGAGCAAGTATTCAAAAATGGGGGCGAAAAAATCATAGCCTTGCTGGTTTTGTAGGTTTAAAAAAGCCTGTTTGAAATCAAAATTTCTGAGTTTGTCTAGTAAAGCTCTGGTAAAATTAGCCCTTTTAGACTCTTCATTAATGTATTGTGAGATGCTTTCAAATAAAGCGATAGTGGTTTCATCCGTGCTTGTGGTGTTAAAAAGCTCGGCATTATTGCTAGAAATACGATTAAAAATAATATCTAGCTTTAGGTGTAAATCGTTATCGTTAAAATGTTTTTCAAAAAGATAGCTTAAAAGATCATCATAGGCGAGTTTGGGGAGTCTTTTATCCATTAAGGTAAGAAAAAAATCTTCTTTTTCTTCTTCACTAAAGTCTTTGTAATCTTGTATTGTTTGGTTAGGAAATTCTTGTTCAAAAAGGAATTCAAACTTATCGCATAAGAATTTATACAAAAAGCATTGCGTGATGATCTTGTATTCGTTGCCATCATTCCCTAAACCATAACTCGCGCAAGTAACTTTTAAATCATCAATGAGGCTTAGGGTGTTTTGTTTGATTTGCAATAAAGCGTTATTGGGCATGTGAATTTCCTTGATGGTGGTTTTGTAGCTCGTTAAAAAGGGTTTGAACGATAAATTCTTTTTCTTTTTCTAAATCTTTTAAGGAGGGGTTTTCTTTGAAAGCGTTCCTTAATTCTATTTTTATGGCATTTTTTAGGTGGTATTCTTCGTTTAAGATTTCTTGACGCTTAGAAATACGCTCATCAATAGATTTTTTTAAGGCGCTTAAAAGCGTGAAAATTCCCACTGGATCAGAAATGTTTTCTTCCATAAGGCGTTCGTGGAGGCGTTCGTGGAGGCGTTTGTGCGTGATCGCATACGATAAATCATTATTGTATTTGTTTAATAAGTGGGTGGTTTGTTCTTTGTGTTGTTTGAGTTGTGAAATGATCGCATCATAGGAATGAGAAATTTCCTCAAAATTCTGGCTTGTTGCGGGCGTTTGGAGCAGTTTTGAAAATTCTTTATAAATCTTTTGGATTTCTTTATCTTTTTGATCCGGGATTTTTTCTAAAATCTCTTTAGCTTGTTTTTGTTTGGCGCTAATTTCTTCGCTTTCTTTAAAGTGCAATTCTTTGCTTTCTTTATACGCTATTTTAAAGTCTAAAAGAGCGATGAGGTCTTCTAAAATGATTAAATCGTTGGGGTTTTTAGGCTCATTGATATTTTTTAATGCATAGAGTTGTTTGGCTTTTTGAGTAAGCGTTGAAGAGATTTTATTGATCTTTTCAATATCAATTTTTTCTTTTAATGAAAGGATTTTTTCATCATTAGAAGTGCGGATTAAATTGTAGCGCTCTTTGAGCGTTTTAATAGCGTGTGAAACTTTTTGTAACTCGTTAATTTCGCTCATTTTCACAATGGCGCTAGTCATGCCCTCTATATCATCAATGGGGTAATTAAAAAGATCGTTATAGGCGTTTTTAATGTCTTTTTCTAAATTCTCACGATCCGCAAAAATGTCTTTGATATTAGAATCGCTATTGGCACCGCTTTGATTGAATCGGTTTAATTCTTTCAAATAATCATCAGTCGTTTTGTCAAAATTTTCTTGAATCCCTACAAAATCTATAAGATAGCCAAAAGCCATGTTGTTATAGGGGCGATTCACTCTGGCTAGGGCTTGGAGTAAATTGTGATCTTTTAATTCTCTGTGGATATAAAGGCGCTTGAGATTGGGTAAATCAAAGCCGGTTAAAAGCATGTTAAACACAAAGACTATATCCGTATCTTCATGTTTGAAAGAATAAATCTTTTCTTTGACTTCTTGCTCATCATGCAAAATCAGGCTAGATTTGAGTTTGTTTAAAATTTTTAGGTTGGGGTTTTTTTGTAAGACTTCTTCTTGGACTTCATTAAAAAGCCAATTAGCTAATCTGGCTTGCTTGCTTGAAAAACAAACCACCATAGCCTTTAATTGTTCGTTGTTGTCATTCAGTTGTCTGAACTTCAATAAATCTCTAATGATATAAGAGAGCATGGCTTTAATGTATTTCTCATCATTAAAAATCGTTTCTTTTTTAATCTCTATGTCTTCAATAGTGATGCTTTCTTGTAAAAGGCGATAGATTTCTTGCAGTTTTTCTTTGTAGCTCGTTTCAATGGTTTCTAACTGGAGTGTTAGGGTGTGGGCGTCTTTAATGGATTCTGTGTAAGAATAGGTGTGCAAGTAGTTGCCAAAAGTTTTTTTAGTGGCTTTATCTTGTGCATTATCTTCTAATAGGGGTGTGCCTGTGAGGGCGATTTTAATCGCTGTTTTGTCGCATTCTATCAAATTAGCGTAAAAACAACCTTTAGGATCGTAGCTCCTGTGGGCTTCATCTATGATAAACACCCTTTGTAAATCGTGGCTATTTTGAATGGATTCTTGCAAGTCTGTTTTAGAAATGATTTCTTTAGGAGTGCTATCGGATGGGTCTTCATTGGGAGCTTTGAATTTTTGGATATTCACAACGATGATTTCATCATTCCCTTGAGGGTTTTCAAACACGCTAGAGCTTTTTAATTTTTGGCTCAAATCCTCTTTATTTTCTGCCTCATGCGCTTGAAGGCCTCTTTTTAAGAACTCGTTTTTGGCTTGCTCTAATAAATCCAACCTATCCACAATAAAATAAAATTTAGTCTTTTTCCCTAGCGGGTTAAAAAAGTCTTTTATGAGTTTGGTTAAATGGTAGGTTAAGGCGGTTTTACCGCTGCCTTGCGTGTGCCAAATGATGCCTTTTAGGGGATCTTTTAGGTTTTGGTTTGTTCCATAATGCTTTTGCAATTCTTTTAAAACGTTCAGGCTCGCAAACATCTGCGCATAACGCCAAATGTGTTTTTTAAACTCTGATTTTTCTTTTAAGAAACTGATGCCGTATTTTAGGATAAAGCAAAGCCTTTTGGGAGAGCAAAACGAAGTTAAAAGGGCGTTTGTTGGGGTGTCTTTAGGGCTTTTTGGGCAGTCGGTGTCTTTAAGGTTAAATTCGTTTAAGACACTTTTTTGAATTTCTTCAAGCGATCGATGGTTTTGATGATTTTGATCGTTTTTTCGGGGGGGGGGGGGGTAATATCTAGCTTATTGGCTTCAACAAAGCGTTGGAAAATGGGCGAATATGAAGCGCTATAAAACGCACCTTGATCGGGGTTGTTTTCATCATAGGGTAAGTTATCGCTAAAGAGCCAAATTTGTGCAAGGTTATAAAAAACTTTGTTTTCAGGGTTTTTATAGCGTTTGATGTGGCGATCTCTTTCTTCTTTAATGCCTTGTCCGGCCAAAGGCTGTTTAACTTCTATATTCACCAAAGGCAAGCCATTGATAAAAAGGGTGGCGTCAGGCCTAAAGGATTTATAGGGTAATTCAGCCATCATTTCATAAAGATTGTTGCTAGGGTTATCAAAGTCTATGATTTGATGCTCGCTTTTGAGCAGGTATTCATAAAAGTTTTTGCCTAAATCATTATAATTCAAGTGTTTCTTCATTTCAGTAAGCGAATCTTGTGCGTTTTTAGTGGGGTTTAATCGCTCAAACGCTTGGGTAAAACTATCTGTTAAGATATTAGTGGCCGTGTCTAGGTTAGGATTAGAATTAGTGGGAATAAAATCATAGCCCAACTTGGCTAAATGCATTAAGGCAGGGACTTGAACCCTTGTGATTTCATTGTGTGGCATGATCACCCCTTTGATTTAAGGTTGTTATTATAATGTAAAAATAAAAATCATGGTTGTTTGAGTTGCATTTGCAATAACAAACAAGCTTTTTTAAGGAATTGTTTTAAGGTGTTTTGAGAGTGGTTGGTAAAACACGCAAGCTCATTTTCGTTAAGATGCAATGAAACGATCAATACGCTTTGTAAGATATGAGCGATACTCCCTTCAAATAAAATGCCTATAGTAGGGGTTTTAGCGCTGGTTGTTTGGCAAAATCCACTCAAGCTATCCACCCATTCAAAGATTTCTTGCTTGGTTTTGCAAGGCGTGTTTAAACGCATGAAAAAATCCTCTTTAAAACTGATCAGATTTTTTTGTAAATTTTTTAAATCCTTAGCATGATGACTTTTAGGGTTAAACATGCTTTTAATGCGAGCGATAGCTTCTTGTTTGTTGGAAGGTTTCAATTTTACTTGAGAGCGATTGAGGCTAACGGCATGCTTGATTTTAGCCCCATAACTTAAATTATAGACTTTTTTAGGCTGGTAATAATTAAGGGCTTCTTCAATCCTTTCTTTAGAGAGCAAAAAAAGCGAGTCGCTAAAAGTTTCATAACCTTTAAAATTACCCTCTACGCTGATTAAAGACGAAGGGTCAATTTCTTTTTCATTTTCATAATAGGAATTTTGAGCGTGCTTTTTAAACCCTTTGATATAAGCGCAATCTAAGGCGCACAAATAAATTTCATCGCTCATCAAACTCGCTAAAGCCACCCCGGCATTGCCCACAAAAGGTGCTGCGTATTCTATACTTAAAGGGCTTATATACGTGCAAGCGCTCCCCCCACGCATAAACATGAACGCTTCTTTGGCTATATTAAAAGCGTTAGGATTGAGCATGTTCGCCCCTATTAAGGGGGTGTCTTCTAGGGGGGCTTTTTCTAAAACCTCTTTAAGATAGTCTATGCGCTCCACTTCTATTTGAAAATCCACTTTGATTCCATGCGTTTTTAAAGGCTTTAAAGCGGTTCCGCATGAAAAAATGATGAAATGATCTTCATTTTCTTTTAAAAAATCCAACAATAAATCCAGGCTTGGCCCGTTACCCACCACGCAAATGGGAGCGTTAATCTTTTTAGGTTTGGTTTTTAGAGTTTGGTATAAGGGTAAGTTTTTAAGCGTGTTCTTTAATCCTAGCAATTCATCTTCAAAGCTCCCCCAACCCCTTAAGGCTTGTTTGTAATAGCTTTGAATGTTTTCTTTCATGCGTGAATTAAAAGCGCTTTTATAGGGCATGATTTCTAGCTTTAAAAAAGAATGCGTGACAGGGCGTTTCAAAAAATCCATTTTTAATTCATTGGGGTTAAAAAACCCTTGAATAAAGAGTTTAGCCCCTTTTGTAATCAAATCTTCATAACGCGCAAAATAACAGCTGATCTTAAACAAATCTAAATTTTCTTCAAACAAATAAAGCGAATGGAAGCGGTAATTTTGAGCCTGTAAAATGGCCAAAAACAAGCCGTCTAATACGCCATAAATCATGGTAGGGGGTAAGAATTTTTTTAAAGAGCAAGGCGTTTGATAATTATCTAAAAAGTTTGAGATCGCATGCGTGGCTTTAAGGGTTAGGGGGAGTTTGGGGTTGTTTTGAGTTTTTAAATAATGTAAAGAGAGGTGGTTATTGTCTAATGACCATCTGGGATTATTCAGGGGGTTAGAAGCCATGTTAAAAGCGATTCCTACCATTTGATTTTTAGGGTAGCTTAAAGCGTTTGTGGGCGTGTGTAAGAGGTTGAAGTGGTTTTGTTCAAAAAGCAATTGGTAATTTTTAAAAGGCGTATTGAGAGCGTTAAAAAGATGGGGATTATAAGATTTGAAAAAAACTAAATTATCCCTAAAACGCTTTAAAATTTCTTTTTCTAAAAAGGGCGCATCAAAAGATTCTAGGGCTTTTAAAAAGGGCATTCAATAGCCTTTTTCATAAGACCCCTTAGGAGTTTTTTAAACCATTTTCTAAGAGTTGGGAAGCGAGGGCGATCTTTTTTAACGAGATAAAATCCTGTTCGCTGTAGCGTTTGTTGTCGTTCATTTTATGGTAGTAGAGAGCACTCAAATCCAAAGCTTTTTCCTCTAAATCTTGCTTGGTTATATGAGTTTGGATTTCAAAAAGATTTTTTGCTTCTTCTAAAGACATAGGGATTTCTATGGAATTGAAGCGTTCAAAATTATCATAAAGCTCGTTAAAATCTTGATTGTCTATCTGCAAAAACGCCCCCACATCTAAAAACAATTCTTTTTCTTTGCTATCCAAAATCCCATCAGCATAGGCTAATAACATGAGAAATTCCACTAATTTCAGGCGCTTGGCGTATTCCCCATGCGTGTGGTCGGCGATTTCTTGGCATAAGGATTCAAAATTTTCTTTTTTATCCACAGGCTCATTGAGAAGCTCTTTGGCTAAATTTTGCTGTTCGCTGTTTAAGGGCTGCTCTAATTCATTGATAAAAAGCGTTCTTAAGGCATTATCCAAAGCGTTTTTTTGAATGTCTAAAAACTTTAAAAGACGCATATACGCGCCTGTTTGGGTTTGCTTGAATTTGTCTAGGGGGCTAGATTGCACCAGCAAATAGGGGTCATTTTTCAAGTCGTATTCTTCGGTTTTTGTTTTAGGGTTTAGGGGGTTTTTCAAATATTCTTTGAGGGTGTTGTAAAAATAAAACAACACAACCGCCGCAACAATTAATAAAATGATTTCCATTTTTTTCCTTTATGAGTATTTTTTCATTTGTTCTTTAAGGTCTTGTTTTTGCCTGCTCTCTCGCTCTTTTTTGGCTTGATAAAGACGCATTTGCTCTTCTTTTTGCTTGTCTTGTAAGATCATTTTCCTCTCATGGTTTTTTTTAAGCCGTTCTATGTATTCTTCTCGTTTTTCTGGGTCTTGGAAACTCACAGGGCGGATAAAAAAAACAAACAAAATCAATAAAAAAATCCCTATAGCGATAATCTCAGAGCCTTCGCCATTGAAAGCATACCAAAGTCCCCCCATCAAAGAAGCGAGCGCAAGTTTTAAAAAAGCGTTCATTTTAAATGAAAGTAAACTTATGGTAATGTGCATCAAGCCCTAAAGCTTGCGTGTTTTTTTCCCCCATAGCCATTAGCGCGATTTGAGGTAAAAATAAAGTGGGGGTGTTGTCATTATCTCTTTTATAAATCTTTGAAGCTTTTAAGCTTAAATTTTCAAAAGCGTAAAAAAGCCCTAAGGAATGCGCGATTAAAAAATCCGCCCCTAAATCAATCCCTAAATAGCGTAAATGCGCGCACTGGAGTAAGCCGCTTGCTTCATTGACTTCTAAAAGGGGGGCGTAATTTTGAAAAGACTCTAAAAAATGGGGGGCTTTTAAACGGATTTTATTGAAAAAATGATCGCTTTGTTTGATGCGAGAAAATTCAGCCCCTAAAAACGCATCAAAAGGGCTTTTCAATTCCCATGCCAAAAATTCATTAACCCACTCATTAAGATAGACTATCTCAACGCCTTTTTCATAAACAAGCTGGTATTTTTTCAATTTTTCATTAATGGAGTCGATGATTTCAGGGTTGTTGTCTAAAACTTCTTTAGCATGCAAGATGTTCAAATACGCATCTTCTTCGCAAAAAATGAGCGAAACGCCATTGGCTTTGGCTAGAGCCAGGTTATACGCGCAAGCCGTGAGAAAATCATGCGTGCTTATAATCTTCCCATAATAGCCTCCATCATAACAAAAAGGCAGATCAATGACTTTTTGCCCCATTTTTTCTAAATAGAGCTTAGCACTTTTTAGAAGCGATTGCGCGTTTAAATGCTTCGCATAAGCGTTAAAGAGCGTGCAAGTTTTAGGGGGGTTAGGCGTTTTAGGGGGGTTAGAGTGGTATTGAAAAAGGCTTAAAAGGTTTTTAGAAAAATCTTTCCATGGCTTGATTTTGGAATTGGTTAGGATTTCTTGCAATTCATAGATTTCATGGTCAATGTTGTCATCGTTTTTATAGAGATAATGCGCCACGCTTAAAAAATTCATCACACCGCTTTCAGGCTGAGAAATCATCTCTAATAACCGGTCGCGCTCTGTGGGGTAGCGCTTCATCAGCCATTTAACATACAAGAAAAAGCCATCGCCCAGATATTTAGGGTTTGTTTGGGGGTTGATAAAATTGATTTGGATAAACTTTTCTAATTCTTCTTTTTCGCCTTTAGTGATGTAGGGGACTTGTTTGAAAAAATCTTCATAGTTTTTTAAAACCGCCTTTTCATCAATCACCAAGTCTTTTAAAGCGTATCGTTTGGATAGGGGATCTAGCACCCATTCTTTAGAAAAAAACGCCACCAAATCGCTCACATTAGCGTCTTCAAACACCGCAATTTGGTTGATTTTAAGCGCGATATTTTCATTATAACTCACGCCCTTGAGTTGTTTTAAAAGATCCAAAAGGTATTGATCTTCTTGGTATTCTAAAAAATAAGATTCATAAGCGGGGTTGTAATCTTTGTTGGTTTCAAAACGAAAGACTTTTACATGCAATTTCAAAACGCTCATCAATCAGTCCTTTAGCTTTTGTGCAGATTTTCTAAAATCGCACGGTTTTTGGAATTGGAAAAAAAAGCCTCTTTAGAATCCAGCCATTCTTTAAACTCTTCTTTAGACTCTCGCTCGTCTTTTTTTGACTCTTGAAAGAGTGGCTCTTCTTTTTGAAACAATTCAAGCGAATCGCAACGATTGAATAAAACGACATTTTCATTTTTTTCTTTGATAAGGATTTGAATGATGCCAGGAAGTTCCACTTGAACCACGCTGCCAATATTATTAGGGCCAAACCCGGCTTCAAACTGCACGCTTTGTGTGTCAATCATCAAGCTTTCTAAGGTGTATCCGGCTAAAACAAACAGCACCAACGCGCCGAATTTTTCATGAATTTCTTTAGGGAGCTTGGGGGAAAAATCAATCGCATCTCTTTCGCATAAAAGGTTAAAACTCAAATGGTTTTTGGACAGAAATTGCAAGTATTCCATGCAATGTTTGTTGTTTAAAAGCCTTAATTCTCTTTGCATGCGAGCAACCTTTCAAATTCTTCTAACAAATGGCACACCTCTTGCATGCCAATCTCCCAAAATTCTTTGCTATCAATGTCAAAGCCAAACATGGACACTAATTCTTTGGGGCTTTTTGACCCTCCTAAACTCAAAAATTCCGTGTAAGTTTTAACAAACTCTTTAGCGTCGCTTTTTTTATAAAGCCCATAAAGCGCCAAAGTTAAAAGCTGCCCATAACTATAAGCGTAGCAATAAAAAGGCGAATGGATAAAATGGGGGATATAGCTCCACCACAAATGGTAGTTTTTAGTGAGTTTTACGCTCTTTTCAAACATCCTTTGGTTTTCTTCAAACCAGATTCGATCAAAATCTTTGGTGTCTAATTCTTCATCAATTTCATGGATTCTTCTTTCAAAATTAGTCATCACCACTTGCCTAAAAAGGGTAGAAAAAATATCTTCTAGCTTGCCTGCTAGCATGAAAAGAAGCTCGTCAGATTTTAAACCCTTTTTTAAATGCTCAAAAAACAGCATTTCAGAAAAGACGGAAGCGGTTTCTGCGGTGGTTAAGGGCGTATCCATGTTCAATACGCCTTGTTTTTTGGACAATTCTTGGTGGATCATATGCCCAAACTCATGAGCGATAGTGAAAGCGTCTCGGCGGTTTCCTGTGTAGTTTAATAACACATAAGGGTGAGCACTAGGCACCCCGCCATGGCTAAAAGCCCCGCCTTGCTTAAAATCTTTAGGGTGCGAATCCACCCAGCCTTCTTTGATCGCTTTAGAAGCGATTTTGTGAAATTCTGGGCTAAAGGCTTTAAGGGTGTTAAGCACTTCTTCTAAAGCTTGAGAGTAAGTCATGGTGGTATTTTCATCGCTTAAAGGGGCGTAGCGATCGTAATCTTTGAGTTTATGCCCTAAAATTTGCGCTTTTTGATGGTAGTAACGATGCACTAAAGAAAAATTAGCGTTCACAATCTCTAGCATGCTATCCACGCTCTCTTGGGAGATCTGGTTGTCAATGTGGCGGAAACTCTCTTTTTTATCGTATTTTCTCAGCCTAGTTTCAATGAGCAAATCTTTACGCACCATGTTTAAAATGTAAGTGAGCAAAGGGCGAGATTTTTCTAACGCTTTACTGAAAGCTTTTTGAGATTTTTTACGGATCTTGCGTTTGGGGTTGTGCAAGAGGGCTAAAATTTCTTCTTCGCTCAAGTTTTGCTCTTCAAAAGGGATTTTCAAAGAAGAAAAATGCTCATCAAAAAGACGGCTAAACGCGCCCACTCCCATAGGTGAAAGAGCTAGAGCGATCTTTTCTTCATCTAAATTTAGGGTGTGCTTTTTCCTTTCTATGAGATTGTTCAAATAAAAAGCATGGTTTTTGCATTTTTTAATGAAAGCGAGTTGTTTTTTGGCGTCTAAATTCTTAAATTCAATTTCAAAGAACAAAAGGTGCTGTTGGATATTCGTGCAAGCCATTTCGCATTGCGAATAAAACTTCGCTTCTTTGGTGTTCTTAGCAAAAAGCAATTGAGCGTAAGTCATCACCCTAGAAATCTTTTCTGACAAATCTTCGTAATGTTTAAGAGCGTTGGCAAATCCTGCAATGTCTAAATTCTTAAGGTTATTTTGATAAGTGCTCTCAAATTCTTGCACTTCTGTCTGTAAGGTTTTTAAAAATTCTTCTGCACTTTCTTTATTCTCAAATAAAGCGCTTAAATCCCATTCTTGCTCTTTCATAAAAGCCCCCTTTGTTTAATAGTTTGAGTTCAATACGCTTGTATTTTAACATAACACTTACAATACAAGCAAACTTATCATTTGGTTTTTACGCAATTATTTTTTAGCCGGCTCATTTTCTTGGCTCTTTTGGTGCAAAATAAATTGAGCGATAGATTCTAGGTATTTTAAAATAAAAGGGGTTGCTAACATAGAAAAGACCACCATAAGAATAAGGAGCTGGTGGATGTCATTTTGAGCGATACTTAAGATATTTTTTTGGTGCAAAAAACCAAGAATCCCTTTTTTTTCTTGCAAATTAAAGAGCTGGTGCGAGCCTGAATTTAAAAAGATAACAAAAGAAAACTCCCCGATTTGCGCCAAAGAAAGAGCGGTTTTTATGGCAGTTTTAGCGTCTCTAAAAAAACGCAAGAGCGCATAAATGATAGCCGTCTTAAAACCCATCACTAAAATGAGTAAAAAGATGACAACAAAGAACTTTTCTATAAAGAAACTCACATTAATTTGCATCCCTATCGTAATGAAAAAAAGGGCTAAAAAGAGGTTTTTTAATTGCGCGAATTCTTCTTGGACATTGATTTTATAGCGCGATTTAGAAATGGCCATGCCCGCAATGAACGCTCCTAAAGACATAGAAAACCCAAAAAAATGGCTCAACCCCGCCGCGCTGCAAACAATCACTAAAATCGTGCCTATAAAAATTTCAGGCAAGCGCGTGTCTTTTGCTTGCTCTAAGATGAGATTAGCCCCTTTTTTTCCAGGCAATAACAAAAGAACTAGAATAATCCCTGCTGAAATAAAGGTTTTAAGAATGAGTAAATTAACATTAGAATCTTTACTGCCTAGAATCGTTAAAATTAAAAGCATGGGAATGGCTGCAATATCTTGGAAAATCAAAATCCCCACCGCACTCTTTCCCATGGGCGTGCTAAGCTGTTTGGAATCTTCAAAGAATTTCAGCACAATAGCGGTTGAAGAGAGCGAAAGCCCCATGCCTAAAACAAGGGAAAAAATGGGTGAAAGACCCAAAACAAAATACCCCAGTAAAAAAGCGATTAAAGCGCATAAAACTACTTGTAAAAGCCCAAAAACGAGCACTTCTTGTTTGATGGATTTGAGCTTGTCAAAATTAAACTCAATGCCTATCATAAACATTAAAAAGACGATACCAAATTCACCAATATCAGACAACAAATTAAAATCATTAATTTTAAAAAAAGCCGCTAAGACCGTTCCTGTGCAAATGTAACCAATGATAACAGGCATGTCTAATTTCTTTAAAAAGATTCCAAAGCCCACAGCAAGCCATAAGCCAGCAATAACAATATAAAGTGTGCTGTTTTCCATAAAAACCTTTCCCCAGTAGAATCGATTTGTTTTAAAGAAATAAAAGCAAAACTATCCTATTAAATTGAGTCATTAAATAACACTATTGAATAAAATAATATCTATCAAATATATATAAGTATTTTATTATTTAAATCTTACTAAACCCATATTCAAACGCAAACACCAAACGCTCTATTTAGTAAAATAAAAATTATAACGCTAGGATTATACTGCACTAAGGCAAACTTTCTATTTATGAAAAAGATTTTTGAACCCCAACCTTTTAAGAGTCGGCTAGGGTTTAATTTGATGAAGAATAGCGAATGAAAGAACGGATTAAAAAGTGAAGACATAATCCACATACCAAGAATAGTAGCGGATAAGTCCTACATCTTTGCTGCCCTGATTAACCATAGGGAATTTCACGCCCGCTTCAAACGTGCTGCGATCCCCAACACGCATTCTTCCGCCTAAATTCCATAAGAACTGGAATCTCGTTTGATTGACATCATAGGGGAACATCCAAGTGTTTCCGGCTAACTGAATGCCACCAATAAGACCTAGAGCGAATTTATCCAAAGGAATGAGATTGACAATCAAATCGCCACCGCCACCATAGGTGAGCAAATTGGTTTTTGTGTGTTCGGTCCCTGAAGTGTTAAACCAATCTAAAAAGCCATACACCCTAGCCCCAAACCATTTATTGGCAAAGCCTACAAAACCTAATTTGAAATTCAAACCATAAAGATCATTGCCATGGCGCCAATCAGAGTAATTGCTGTTATAAGGGCCATAACGACCTTGCTGATAACCCGCACCCATAAAAAACCCATTCACTTCGCCAGCAAGTGCTAAACTCGTGCTCAAGCTTAAAATACAAGCAATTCTTTTAATCATAATAAATCCTTCTTGTTGAAATTAAAGTTACACCCTAAAATCGGTTATTTTTCTAAAAGATTTAATTTTTTATCAAAGATTGAGGGTTTTAGAGTGAAAATATTGATTAAATCATGGATAAGCGGGATACGCCTACAAAACCACCTCAAACTTTTAAAATACAAATTTTTAAGATACAAATTAGGTATAATCACCAACTCCAATCATAATAAAAGGGAGTTCTATGAAAAATACTTTCAAAGCGTTTGCCTTTTTAATCGTATTTTTTCAAGCACTCTGTTGGCGCAGGATTTAAAAATCGCTGTTGCTTTAAAAAAGAAGTCTATGCTAAAGGCGTGTTGGTTTTATGGAGCGAAAATCTAAAAATAGATTCTTTAGAAATTCTTAAAGATCCTAAAATTAAGCGTATCGCTATGGCTAATCCTAAACTGGCCCCTTATGGAAAAGCCAGTATGGAAGTCTTAGATCATTTAAAACTCACTCCCAGTCTTAAATCTAAAATCGTTTATGACGCTTCTATTTCTTTCTCAAGCCCATCAATTTGTCGCTACTAAAAACGCTAAAATGGGCTTTGGAGTGTTATCCTTGATTGATAAAAAAGATAAAAACCTCTCTTATTTCATCATTGAAAGCCCTTTATAGCCCTATTGAACAAGCCTTGATTACCACTAAAAATGGGGCTAATAACCCTTTAGCTAAAGTCTTTAAAGATTTTTTATTCAGCCCTAAAGCCAGAGCTATTTTTAAAGAATACGGCTATATTGTGGATTAAAACGCATCAAAAAGGCGAACAATGGAGTTTTTGATTACCATGCGTTTGAGCTTTTCTTTAGCTTTTATTACCACCCTTATTTTACTCCCTATAGGGATTTTTTTAGGCTATTTTTTAAGTCTTAAGCGCAATCTTTTAACGAGCTTGACAGAAACGCTTGTGTATATGCCTTTAGTTTTACCCCCAAGCGTGCTAGGGTTTTATCTCCTTTTAATTTTTTCGCCTTCTTCTTTTTTGGGAGCGTTTTTACAAGATGCGTTAAATGTGAAACTTGTTTTTAGTTTTCAAGGGCTTATTTTGGGGAGTGTGATTTTTTCTTTACCCTTTATGGTAAGCCCTATTAAAAGCGCGTTAATTTCCTTGCCTACTTCTTTAAAAGAAGCCAGTTATAGCTTGGGTAAAAGGGAATATTACACCCTTTTTTTGTCCTACTCCCTAACATTAAACCTAGTTTATTGATGGCTATCATTACAACTTTTATGCACACTATAGGTGAATTTGGCGTGGTGATGATGCTTGGGGGGGTGATATATTAGGGGAAACAAGAGTGGCTAGTATTGCGATTTTTAACGAAACTGAAGCGCTCAATTTCCCTAAAGCCCACCAATACGCCTTAACGCTCACGCTTATCAGTTTTAGCCTCTTATTTGTTACCATATTTTTGAATAAAAAACAAAGCTCATTTTTATGATAAAAGTGCGATTTAAAAAACGCCTTTTAGGATCTAGGGGCGCGTTTGATTTGAATATAGACTTAAAAATTAAAGAAGCAGAAGTTGTGGCTTTATTAGGAGAATCTGGAGCGGGTAAAAGCACAATTTTACGCATTTTAGCAAGGCTTGAAGCAGTGGATAGTGGCTATATTGAAGTCAATCATTCAGTATGGCTAGACACTCAAAAAAAGATTTTTTTAAAGCCACAGCAACGAAAAATCGGCTTTGTGTTTCAAGATTACGCCCTATTTTCTCATTTAAATGTGTATCAAAACATCGCCTTTGCTCACCCTAGAGATAAAAATAAAATCCACGAAGTGTTACGCTTAATGCGTTTAGAAAATCTAAGCCAGCAAAAAATCCTCAAACTCTCTGGCGGACAAGCCCAACGAGTCGCTTTAGCAAGAGCTTTAATCGCAGCCAAGAATTTATTGCTTTTAGATGAGCCTTTAAACGCCCTAGATAACGCCTTAAGAAACGAAGTGCAACAAGGTTTGCTTGATTTTATCAAGCGTGAAAATTTAAGCGTGTTATTGGTAAGCCATAACCCCAATGAAATAACCAAACTCGCGCGAACTTTTCTCTTTTTAAACAATGGCGTTATTGATCCTAATCAAGAAAATCTGCCTTTTTTAAACCGCTTATTGATAAAACCTCTCTTTGAAGATGAAAATTATTGCCATTATGAGGTCATTCCTCAAACGATTAGTTTGCCAAAAGATTGTCTGAATCCAACTTTTAAGCTTGATTTCAGTTAGGGCAAAAAATTTTAGAAATATTTTTATTTTTCTCTTAAAACCCTCTTATTTTTCAAAAAACGCAAACTTTATGCCCCCATTTTAGAGAGCCAATCTTTTAGTTTTTCAAAAAATTCTCTATTCTTTTAACGCTCTCTGTTTTGCCTAAAATAAAAAGCGCTTCTTTAAGGCCTATCCCGCCCCCCTTACCCAAAAGGGCTAATCTTAAAGGCTGCATAAAACTACCCGCTTTAATCTTTTCTTCTTCAATGATTTTATGCATGGCGTTTTCTAGCGCGCTTTCATCGTTGAAATTGGTTTTATTCAATTCCAGTTTAAACTTTTCTAACAAGGGCATAACGAGCGCTTGATTGATCTTTTTAAAAACCTTTTCTTCATATTCCACAGGAGCGATTAAAACCTCATCTATTTTAAGGGCTAATTCTTTTAAAGTTTGAGATCTTTCTTTGAGAGCGTCCAATAAGCGATCTAACTGGGTGGGGTTTAAATGCGAGAGATCGCTAAAACTAAAAGGCTTTAAAAGTTCTAATAATCTTTGCGTGCTTTGGTTTTTTAAATAATGAGCGTTGAGCCAATTAAGCTTGTGCCAGCTAAAGCAACTGGGCGAAGAATTTAAATCTTTGGGGTCAAACCATTCCAGTAATTCTTGCATGCTAAAAACCTCTTTATCGTGATAGCTCCACCCCAAACGCGCTAAAAAATTCACCAAAGCTTCCTTAAGATAGCCCATTTCTTGATAGTCCATCACATTAGTGGCCCCATGGCGTTTGCTTAATTTTTGCCCTTCTTCATTCAAAATCATCGGCACATGGAAAAAATTAGGGATTTTAAAATTTAAAGCCTTATAGAGAACGATTTGTTTAGGGGTGTTAGAAAGGTGATCATCGCCTCTAATCACATCAGTAATCCCCATTAAAGCGTCATCAATGGTAACCACAAAGTTATAAGTGGGCACTCCATCGCTCCTGGCGATAATAAAATCGTCTAATTCGTTAGTATTCACTTCCACTTCGCCTTTAACCCCGTCATTAAAACCAATGATTTCATTTTGCGGGACTTTAATCCTTACCACAGGCTCTATGCCTTTAGGGGGCGTGCCTTTAAAATCACGATAACGATTGTCATAGCGTGGGGTTTCTTTCCTGGCCTTTTGTTCTTCTCTCAAAGCATCCAACTCATCTTTACTCATGTAGCAGTAATAGGCTTTGTCTTCATCTAAGAGTTTTTGGATATATTCTTTATAGATTTCAAAGCGTTTGGATTGGTAGAGGATTTCTCCATCGTGTTCTAGCCCTACCCATTTGAAAGCCTCTATAATGGCGTTAGCCGCTTCTATAGAGTTACGGCTCAAATCCGTGTCTTCAATGCGTAAAAAAAATTTTCCTTGATTGGCTCGTGCAAAAAGATAATTGAAAATGGCTGTTCTTAAGCCTCCTATGTGGAGATAGCCAGTGGGCGATGGAGCGAAGCGCGTAACGATCAAACTCATTATTCTAACCTTAAAAATAAAATACTCTTATTGTATTCAAAAATGGCTTAAAAATGGTTTCACTTTTTTCTATTAAAATTAGTGTATGATTGAGATTATTTTTGATTAGGACTAACCCATGCAAAAAACCTTATTTTCTTTTTTATCTTTGCCTTTATTTTTATCTTTTTGCATCGCTGAAGAAAATGGAGCGTATGCGAGCGTGGGGTTTGAATATTCTATCAGTCATGCCATCCAACACAATAACCCTTTTTTGAATCAAGAACGCATCCAAACCATTTCTAACGCTCAAAATAAAATTTCTAAACTCAATCAAGTCAAAAATGAAATCACCAACATGCCTAACACCTTTGCATACATCAACAACAATTTGAAAAACCATTCTCAATTAACCCCTACTGAAATGCAAGCTGAGAAATACTACCTCCAATCCAGCTTTGAAAATATTGAAAAAATCGTGATGCTTAGTGGTGGCGCTGCATCTAACCCCCAATTAGTCCAAGCGTTAGAAAAAATACGAGAACCCACCACTAACCCTTTGGAATTTGAAGAAAACTTAAAAAATTTAGAATTGCAATTCAATCAATCCCAAAACCGCATGCTTTCTTCTTTATCTTCTCAAACCGCTCAAATTTCAAATTCCCTAAACGCGCTTGATCCTAACTCTTATTCTAAAAACATTTCAAACATGTATGGGGTAACTTTGAATGTGGGTTATAAGCATTTCTTTACCAAGAAAAAAAATCAAGGGTTTCGCTATTACTTGTTCTATGACTATGGTTATACTAATTTTGGTTTTGTGGGTAATGGCTTTGATGGTTTGGGCAAAATGAATAACCACCTCTATGGGCTTGGAATAGACTATCTGTATAATTTCATTGATAATTCACAAAAACATTCTAGCGTGGGTTTTTATGCGGGCTTTGCTTTAGCGGGGAGTTCGTGGGTGGGGAGTGGTTTGAGCATGTGGGTGAGTGAAACGGATTTTATCAACCATTACTTGACGGGCTATCAAGCTAAAATGCACACGAGTTTTTTCCAAATCCCTTTGAATTTTGGGGTTCGTGTGAATGTAAATAGGCATAATGGCTTTGAAATGGGCTTAAAAATCCCTTTAGCGGTAAATTCCTTTTATGAAACGCATGGCAAAGGGTTAAACACTTCCCTCTTTTTCAAACGCCTTGTGGTGTTTAATGTGAGTTATGTTTATAGTTTTTAGGGGTTAAATGCCTTCAAACGCTCTTTCTGTTGAAGAAATCGCTCGCCTAGTCAATGTTTCTCATAGC
Source organism: Helicobacter sp. 219-2 (assembly GCF_030053225.1). Taxonomy (NCBI): domain Bacteria; kingdom Pseudomonadati; phylum Campylobacterota; class Epsilonproteobacteria; order Campylobacterales; family Helicobacteraceae; genus Helicobacter; species Helicobacter sp. 219-2. The sequence goes on from NZ_JASGBS010000001.1 coordinate 811,797, forward strand.
AGCGTGCATAACTGGATCAAAACCAATCTTTTAGAGAAACTAGAGATTGATCATAAAATTTATGTGAAAACAAGCTCTTTTTTAGATTTTTGCCGCAACCATTTAGGGAAAAACAAGCTTAACAAATACGCTAACAAATCCTTAAAAGGTGCGCATAACCATCAAGAATTGATTTTAAAATACCTAAAAATATTAGAAAATAGCTCTGATTTAGAAAGGTTGGGTTCTTATTATGAAGAAGAGCTTTCTAACACCACCAGAAATTTAGAAGGCATTTACTACACTCCTAATAAAATAGTAGAACAACTTTTCACTCTCCCTAAAGATTTTGACACCTCTCAAGCGATTTTTTGCGATCCGGCTGTGGGGAGCGGGAATTTTATCATGCATGCTTTAAAATTGGGGTTTAAGGTTGAAAATATTTATGGCTATGATACGGACGCTTTTGCTATCGCTTTGACTAAAAAGCGTATTAAAGATCGTTATCATTTAGATTGCCCTAATATTGTGCAAAAAGATTTTTTAAATTTAAAACACACCCCACAATTTGATTGCATTTTCACTAACCCGCCATGGGGCAAGAAATACAACCAAAACCAAAAAGAAAATTTCAAACAGCGATTCAACCTCTCTCAAAGCCTAGATAGCGCGTCGCTCTTTTTTATAGCGAGTTTGAATTGCTTAAAAGAAAACGCTCATTTGGGGCTATTATTACCCGAAAGTTGTTTGAATATTGATGCGTTTAGCAAAATGCGAGAAATGGCTCTGAAGTTTCAAATTAGAAGCCTTATTGATTTTAACAAACCCTTTAAAACCCTAATGACTAAGGCTGTGGGTTTGGCGCTTAAAAAAACCCCTAACAAGGATCAAAAAATCTCATGCTTTTATCAAAATAGGGAGTTCAAACGCTCGCCCTCTTCTTTTTTAAACAACCCTAAAAAGATTTTTAATATCCATTGCTCTAGCAAAGAAAATAAAATTTTAGACCACCTTTTTTCCCTTCCTTATATAACTTTAAAAAATAACGCTCATTTTGCTTTAGGGATTGTTACAGGCAACAATAAAGAAAAATTACACTCCAAACAAGAAAAAAATACCATTCCTATTTTTAGAGGTTCAGATATTTTAAAAGACAGATTAAAAGCCCCTAGCCAATTCATTAACGCTGATTTAAAAGACTGCCAGCAAGTCGCTCCCTTAAGCCTTTATCAGTCTAGAGAAAAAATCGTGTATAAATTCATTTCTTCAAAACTTGTCTTTTTTTATGATAATAAGCAACGCCTTTTTTTAAATAGCGCGAACATGTTTGTTTTAAAAGAAAATTTTCCTATCAATGCTAATGCTCTAAAGGAATTATTAAACAGCGATTTAATGCAATTTATTTTTGAATCGCTTTTTAAAACGCATAAAATTTTAAGAAAAGATTTGGAATGCTTGCCCCTATTTGCGCAATTTATCAACAATAGTTTTGATGAAAAATTTTATTTGAAAAATTTAGGGATAGAAAAAAAAGACCCTAAACATTTTACAATCAGGAAAAACCATGCACATCGCTTGTCTTTTGGCTTTAGGGGATAACCTCATCACGCTCAGCCTTTTAAAAGAAATCGCTTCCAAACAGCAACAACCCCTTAAAATCCTAGGCACTCATTTGACTTTAAAAATCGCCAGGCTTTTAGAATGCGAAAAATATTTTGAAATCATTCCTCTTTTTGAAAATGTCCCTGCTTTTTATGATCTTAAAAAACAAGGCGTTTTTTGGGCGATGAAGGATTTTTTATTGTTGTTAAAAGCCATTAAAAAGCATCAAATCAAACATTTGATTTTGGAAAAACAGGATTTTAGAAGCGCTTCTTTAGCCACATTCATTCCCATAACCGCTCCTAATAAAGAAATTAAAAATGTTTATCAAAACCGCCAGGAGTTGTTTTCTCAAATTTATGGGCATGTTTTTGATCATTCTTCATATCTTATGAATTTAAAAAACCCCAAAAAGATTTTAATCAACCCTTTCACAAGATCAATAGAGCGAAGTATCCCTTTAGAGCATTTGCAAATCGTTTTAAAACTCTTAAAACCCTTTTGCGTTACGCTTTTAGATTTTGAAGAACGATACGCTTTTTTAAAAGATGGAGTTACTCATTATCGCGCTAAAACCAGTTTAGAAGAAGTTAAAAACCTGATTTTAGAAAGCGATTTGTATATAGGGGGGGATTCGTTTTTGATCCATTTGGCTTACTATTTAAAGAAAAATTATTTTATCTTTTTTTATAGGGATAATGACGATTTCATGCCACCTAATGGTAAGAATGAAAATTTTCTAAAAGCCCACAAAAGCCATTCTATAGAACAGGATTTAGCCAAAAAATTCCGCCATTTGGGGCTGTTATAATATTGTGTTATACTTCTAATTTCAATTTTGCTTGTTAGGACATTTATGAAAAATATTAGAAATATCGCTGTAATCGCGCATGTTGATCATGGGAAAACCACTTTAGTAGATGGCTTACTTTCTCAATCTGGCACATTTAGTGAGAGGGAAAAAGTGGATGAAAGGGTGATGGATAGCAATGATTTAGAAAGAGAAAGAGGGATTACTATCCTGTCTAAAAACACCGCTATTTATTACAAAGACACTAAAATCAATATCATTGACACTCCCGGGCATGCTGATTTTGGGGGCGAAGTGGAGCGCGTTTTAAAAATGGTGGATGGGGTGCTGCTTTTAGTGGATGCGCAAGAAGGGGTCATGCCTCAAACTAAATTCGTGGTTAAAAAGGCTTTGAGTTTTGGGATTTGCCCTATTGTGGTGGTGAATAAAATTGATAAGCCTGCCGCTGAGCCGGATAGAGTGGTGGATGAAGTTTTTGACTTGTTCGTAGCGATGGGGGCTAGCGATAAACAATTGGATTTCCCTGTGGTGTATGCCGCCGCACGAGATGGCTATGCGATGAAAAGTTTAGACGATGAAAAGAAAAATTTAGAGCCTTTGTTTGAAACGATTTTAGAGCATGTGCCAAGCCCTAGCGGGAGCGTTGATGAGCCTTTACAAATGCAAATTTTTACGCTTGATTATGACAATTATGTAGGCAAAATCGGTATCGCTAGAGTGTTTAACGGCTCGGTTAAAAAGAATGAAAGCGTGCTATTGATGAAAAGCGATGGGAGTAAAGAAAATGGCCGTATCACTAAGCTTATAGGCTTTTTAGGGCTGGCTAGGACTGAGATTGAAAACGCTTATGTGGGCGATATTGTAGCGATTGCCGGCTTTAGTGCAATGGATGTGGGCGATAGCGTCGTTGATCCTACTAATCCCATGCCTTTAGATCCCATGCATTTAGAAGAGCCCACGATGAGCGTGTATTTCGCTGTCAATGATTCGCCCTTAGCCGGGTTAGAAGGAAAGCATGTTACTGCTAATAAATTGAAAGACAGGCTCTTAAAAGAAATGCAAACCAATATCGCTATGAAATGCGAAGAAATGGGCGAGGGCAAGTTTAAAGTGAGCGGGCGTGGGGAATTGCAAATCACTATTTTAGCTGAAAATTTACGCCGTGAAGGGTTTGAGTTTAGCATTTCACGCCCTGAAGTCATCATTAAAGAAGAAAATGGCGTTAAATGCGAGCCTTTTGAGCATTTAGTGATTGACACGCCTCAAGATTTTAGCGGGGCTATCATTGAGAGATTAGGCAAAAGAAAAGCCGAGATGAAAGCGATGAATCCCATGAGCGACGGCTATACAAGATTAGAATTTGAAATCCCTGCAAGAGGGCTTATCGGTTATAGGAGCGAGTTTTTAACCGACACTAAGGGCGAAGGCGTGATGAATCACAGCTTTTTGGAATTCCGCCCTTTTAGCGGGAGCGTGGAATCGCGCAAAAATGGGGCGCTAATCAGCATGGAGAATGGCGAAGCGACCGCTTTTTCCCTTTTCAATATCCAAGAAAGAGGCACGCTTTTTATCAACCCCCAAACTAAGGTTTATGTGGGCATGGTCATTGGCGAGCACAGCAGGGATAATGATTTAGATGTCAATCCCATTAAATCCAAGCATTTAACCAACATGAGAGCGAGCGGGAGCGATGACGCGATCAAACTCACCCCGCCTAGGGCTATGGTGTTAGAAAGAGCGCTAGAATGGATTGAAGAAGATGAGATTTTAGAAGTTACCCCCTTGAATTTAAGGATCAGGAAAAAGATTTTAGACCCCAACATGAGGAAAAGGGCGAAAAAATAAATAGAATTTTTTGGAATGCATGCCAATTTATTCAACCAAAGCGCTAGTAAAAAAGGTGTTTTTTTGCACAATCTACACTCCAATAATGGGCGTTACAAACGCTACATAAAAGCCCCTTTAAGATATGGGGGGCAAGTCTTTAGCTGTAGGGTTAATAGTGGAGTATATACCTAATGGTGTGCGTAGGATTATTAGCCCTTTTATAGGTGGGGGGAGCGTGGAAATTGCATGCGCGACAGAGTTGGGTTTAGAAGTGTTGGGCTTTGATATTTTTGACATTTTAGTGAATTTTTATCAAGTGTTGCTCAAAGACAAACAAGCTCTTTATAATAATTTGCTCTCTTTAGAACCTACGCAAGAAACTTACAACATTATCAAACAAGAGTTAAAAGCCCATTATAAAAAAGAATGCGTTTTAGACCCTTTAATTTTGGCTAGAGATTATTACTTTAACTTTAATTTAAGCTATGGGCCAGGATTTTTAGGGTAGATGAGTAAAATTTACACTGACAAACAACGCTATCTAAACACCCTTTTAAAAATTAAAGATTTTAATGCCCCTAGTTTAAAGGTGGAATGCTCTAGTTTTGAAGAAGTGTTGCTCGCTTATCCTAATGATTTTTTCTATCTTGACCCTCCTTATGTGTTAGAAAATTCTAAAATGTTTAAGGGGATTTATCCTATGCGTAATTTTCCTATCCACCATAATGGTTTTAAACATGAAATATTGCTCACATGCTAAAAAGGCATAAAGGGCCATTTATTTTAAGTTATAATGACTGCGAATTTGTAAGGAATGCTTATAAAGATTTTAAAATTTTAGAGCCATCTCGGCAATACACTATGGGACAAGGCGAGATCAGAATGGGTAAAAATCGCTTAGAAAGAGGCGATAGTAACCATGTCAAACAATCTCATGAGTTATTGATTATCAAGGAGTAAAAATGCATATTAGCGAAGTCAAAACTGCCTTTAAAATCGCTGATGTAGAATACGTGAAAGACAGCACAAAGTTAAATTTTAACTATCTTAAGGATTTAAAAGATGAAAATAATCAATCTTTATCTCAAAATATTTTAACTCAAAATGTGGCTAGAGTGTATTTAATTGTAGTGAATGGTGAGATTAAAAAAATTGGTGGCTCTCAAGCAGATGGTGGGATTAAAAGCACGCTCAATATTTATAAAGATGGGGGAGTCAAAGGGAGGCCTAATATTAGAAGTTTTGGCGTGTGGTATTTTCTTTATCACACAATACTCACAGGGGCTAAAATAGAATTTTATATGATTTATCAGCCTAATTTTGAAACTCAAGTGAAAGGCTTGTTTGGTTTTTGTGCAATCAAAGATGCAAGCATAAGCTATAAACTTTTAGAGCAAGCTTGCCTGACGGATTATAGAAACAATAGCAATGACGCATTACCCAAATGGAATGTGCAAGAGCAAGGCAAAGATTGGCCAAATGATATTAAAGATGAGCATGCCAATATCACTCAAAAAGCTCAAAACAGAGAAAAGGCCGTCCATAGAAAAGCGATTGACAAACCTAAGTAATATAAAATAAGGAGATTCTCATGGGTGTGTTTTTGAATAATAGCATTAAAATGTGGTAGATGGATTGAATGTTCGTTATTTTTTGCCCAACATTCAGCGTGAGTGTGTGCGGCTCAAAAAAGAGAAGAAGTGTTTTTAGTGGGCGCGCTCAAAAGCTTTAAACAAAAATTCTACTCCCCCAAACCCATAAAAACGCATTTCTTCAATCAACTTATATTTTGATTTGCCTTAGCCTTTTTATTGCCTTCTGCTAAAAGTGATCCCATAAACTTCATTCCTGATTTGGAATAAGGGATCAGTAGGGGCTTCCACGCCTTTAGGGAGATCGGCTGGGAAATACACATCTTTATTGCAACCCATTCCTTCGTATTTTTCAACTTTCAATGTCCCTACCAGTAATTCCTTGTGTTTGCCTTTCCAAAGCGCAGTCGTGTCGTTGGTGGCATCATTTTTATTCGCAAACACCAGATACATTTGGTATTCTACGGGTTTAGTTTTAAGGTGTTGTTGGAATGAAGAAAGCAGATAATTTGAATCTTTTTGCTTTAATTCTTGGGGGTTAAGATACTTGATGCCGTCTTTAGGCACAAATTTCCATCTCGCAGGCAATAATTTTTCTTTCTTATCTTTAAACTTGAACGCATGCACGCTATAATAAGGCGTGTTAGCCACGCTTGAGCTAATCCCTATCGTTTTTGTGTAAGCGACAAAATTCTTATAAGAGGGGACTTCTTCATAAAGCTTTTTGATTCTTGCTTCATCCACCTTGCCATTTTTAGGGATTCTCATTTCAAAAAATTGGGCGAATTCGTTAGGGTTTTTGGCAAAATTGATTTCTGTATTGAGCATCACCATTGTCCAGCTAGCGTTTTGATTTTCTAATTTTAACGCCATTCCCCTAACTTTGCTTTTATCGTCCATCGCCACGCCTCCTAAAGAATACCTTACAGACGCAGGGATTTCTTTTTCATTGAGTAATGGCACATCTAAATCCTCTCTTGCTTGCGGGTTAGGGAGGAACACGCCTTTAGCGCAAAACCCCTTAGTGTGGTTGATTTTCATTTTAGGCTCTTTGGCGTTGAGTTTGTAGAAAATATCCGCAATCTCTTCAGCGCTCACTTCATGGGCTTTTAAAAAACCCAAGCTAAAAACCAAACACAAGCTCAAACCAATTTTTTTCATTCTTGATCCTTATTATTAATATAAAACAATGCTTTATTGTATCAGTAAATTCCCTATTTGGCCTTAAAAAAGCCTTTTTAAATATCTTATTAGGATATTAAAAGATTATCCTATCCATTTGCATGCGATGAGCAAGCTTTTAAGGATAAACTTGCGTTTTAAATTTTGTAATTTTTAAGAAAAATTAGCTTGATTTTAAACTAATTCTATATTCTTTTATGCTACAATTACTTCTACAGAGTAATTTATCTATTCTCAGGTAAAGTAAGGAAGAGGAATGAAATTAAAGAAACGAAAAGTTGTAGCTACATTGCTAAAGCGTTTTACCTTGCCATTATTGTTCACTACGGGTTCATTAGGGGCGGTTACTTATGAAGTGCATGGGGATTTTATCAACTTCTCCAAAGTGGGTTTTAACCATTCGCCTATTAACCCTGTTAAAGGTATCTATCCCACGGAAACTTTTGTTAACCTTACGGGTAAACTAGAGGGGTCTGTGCATTTAGGTAGGGGATGGACCGTGAATTTAGGCGGTGTTTTGGGCGGACAAGTTTATGATAGCACTAGGTATGATAGGTGGGCAAAGGATTTTACCCCCCCAAGCTATTGGGATAAAACTTCTTGCGGCACTGATTCTTTGAGCCTTTGTATGAATGCCACTAAAATGTGGCAGCAATCAGGGCCAGGTGGAGTCATTAACCCTAGAGGTATTGGTTGGGAATATATGGGTGAGTGGAACGGCTTGTTCCCTAACTACTATCCGGCTAACGCCTACTTGCCTGGGGGTTCAAGACGCTATGAAGTTTATAAAGCGAATCTCACCTATGATAGCGACAGGGTTCATATGGTAATGGGTCGCTTTGATGTTACGGAGCAGGAGCAAATGGATTGGGTTTACCAATTGTTCCAAGGTTTTTATGGGACTTTCAAGCTCACGAATAAGATGAAGTTCTTGCTTTTTAGCTCTTGGGGTCGTGGTATCGCTGATGGTCAATGGTTGTTCCCTATCTATCGTGAAAAGCCTTGGGGTATTCATAAAGCCGGTATTATTTATCGCCCTACAAAGAATTTAATGATCCACCCTTATGTGTATCTTATCCCAGAAGTAGGCACATTGCCCGGTTTTAAAGTAGAGTATGATACCAATCCTGAGTTTAGAGGGATAGGCATGAGAAACAGAACGACTTTCTATGCGTTGTATGACTATCGTTGGAATAACGCTGAATACGGTCGTTACGCACCCGCTCGTTATAACACTTGGGATCCGTTCTTGGATAATGGTAAGTGGCGTGGCTTGCAAGGTCCTGGTGGTGCGACGCTCTTTTTACGCCACCATATAGATATTAACAACTACTTTGTGGTTGGTGGTGCTTATCTCAACATTGGTAACCCTAACATGAACTTAGGTACTTGGGGTAACATCATCGCTGTGGATGGTATCGAACAATGGGTTGGCAGTATCTACAGCTTAGGGTTTGCGGGGATTGACAACATTACCGATGCTGATGCGTTCACCGAGTATGTTAAAGGTGGAGGTAAGCATGGTAAGTTCAGTTGGAGCGTTTATCAGCGCTTCACCACTGCACCAAGGGCTTTGGAATATGGTATCGGTATGTATTTAGACTATCAGTTCAGCAAGCATGTTAAAGCGGGTCTCAAACTCGTATGGTTAGAGTTCCAAATCCGTGCGGGTTACAACCCTGGAACTGGTTTCCTTGGGCCAAACGGGCAACCGCTTAACTTGAATAATGGTTTGTTTGAATCTTCTGCGTTCGCGCAAGGTCCTCAAAACATGGGCGGTATCGCAAAAAGCATCACTCAAGATAGAAGCCATTTGATGACACACATTAGTTATAGTTTCTAAGAGAGTTTCCCTATATCTCTTAGATATGCCTTTTTTGTATTTTTATTTTAATATCTTTGGGAGTTAGGGTTTTGGAAGTTAAGAAATATTTTTCTTACTCTCTATTTTTTTTGCTTTTTTCTAGTCTTTTTTTGTCCAAACTTCAAGCTTATAAATTCAACATGAGCATTGTTGGAAAGGTGAGCAGCTATACCAAGTTTGGTTTTAACAACCAAAGATACCAGCCTTCTAAAGACATTTATCCTACAGGTAGCTACACTTCTTTACTCGGCGAATTGAATTTGAGCATGGGGTTATACAAGGGTTTGAGAGCGGAAGTGGGGGCTATGATGGCAGCGCTTCCCTATGACTCTACCGCCTATCAAGGCAACAATATCCCTAATGGCCAGCCCGGCTCTAGGACCGATCCTTTTGGAGCGGGTATCTTTTGGCAATATATTGGTTGGTATGCAGGGCATAGTGGTTTGCAAGTGCAAAAACCTCGTTTAGCCATGGTGCATAACGCTTTTTTGAGCTACAACTACAAAAAAGACAAATTCAGTTTTGGCGTGAAAGGGGGGCGCTATGATGCTGAAGAGTATGATTGGTTCACTTCTTACACTCAAGGGGTTGAAGGCTTCGTCAAATATAAAGACACCAGGTTAAGGGTGATGTATTCAGACGCTAGGGCTTCAGCGTCAAGCGACTGGTTTTGGTATTTTGGGCGCTACTATACAAGCGGTAAGGCTCTAATGATTGCGGATTTGAAATATGAAAAAGACAACCTAAAAATCAACCCTTATTTTTATGCGATCTTTCAAAGAATGTATGCGCCAGGCATTAATATCACTTATGACACCAACCCTAATTTCAACAATAAAGGCTTTCGTTTTGTAGGCACTTTCGTGGGGTTTTTCCCCATTTTTGCCACTCCAGCCAATCAGAATGATATTATCCTCTTCCAACAAGTGCCGTTAGGAAAAAGCGGGCAAACTTATTTCTTCCGCACCCGTTTTTACTATAACAAGTGGCAATTTGGGGGCAGTGTCTATAAAAATATCGGTAACGCTAACGGTGATATAGGTATTTATGGGGATCCTTTGGGGTATAATATCTGGACGAATAGTATTTACGACGCAGAAATTAACAATATTGTTGGCGCTGATGTTATCAACGGGTTTTTGTATGTAGGCTCACAATATAGAGGGTTTAGTTGGAAAATTTTAGGCCGTTGGACGGATAGCCCAAGGGCTGATGAAAGGAGTCTTGCACTCTTTTTGAGTTATTTTTCTAATAGGTATAATATTAGAATGGATTTAAAACTAGAATATTATGGCAATATCACCAAAAAAGGCTATTGTATTGGGTATTGTGGCATGTATGTTCCAGTCGATCCTAACGGGCCTGGGACACAGCCTTTAACGCACAATGTGTATTCTGACAGGAGCCATATAATGTTTAATATCACTTATGGTTTTAGGATTTACTAGCATTTTATCCTTAATGGATATTTTTGATTAGCCTTTTTAAAATATGGAAAGGCTCTGCTCCAATCAAATATTAATACTCAAAAAGCCTTATTTAACTTTATTATTCAATATTTACTATAACACCCCTCAAAGAATTTGGCAAGAATTACCCCGAGTTTGCCCTAAAGCCTAAGGAAGCGTTAGAGAAATTATTACAAGAGAAAAACGGAAAAGTCGCAGGCACAGCGTTTAGGGATGATTTAGGAGGGATTGATTTTGTTTGGGGAACGCCAAAGACTAAAGACAGCGTAGGTTATGGGTTAGCGCACATATTAGAAAAGCGAGAAAAACAATACAAAAAGTTAGGATTAACAAAAGAACAAGCCGAAGAAAGGACTAACGAACTACTTAATGAAATCCCTAACATTCTACAAAAAGGAACTAAAGAAGAAGACAGGCCAGGTTATGCGGTTATTACTCTAAACAATTCAAAAGTAATTTTAAGTAAGTTTAAGGGAGATAACGAACTAAAAAATCATTATATGATTACAAGTTTTGAAAGAGATGAAAAGGTTTTAAGGGAGTTAGATACCATTGCGACACTATCTAACGATTACAGAGATGGCATCAACTATAGCACCTCAAACCTTAAAACTAATCCTACCACAAACCCGCTAAAAACGCAAAATTTAAGCCCATTAGAACAAGCTAACGCCGAAAAGCTTGCCAAGTTAGAAAGCGAGAAGCTAGAAAGCGAAAAAGAATTTACACGCTTAAAAGAGCAAGAGATAAAACGCAAAGAAGCTTTAAAAAAGAAATTAGAACACGAGCGAGGCAATGCAGGAAACATTGAAAGTCAGACTAAAATAGAAGTAGGAGAGGATATACCCACACACACACAAACGCAAATCCCTAAAAGCCGAGTTCGGTTGAATGAAAGAGAGATTTACGATCTAGATTATGCGATCGTGAAAGCAAAAGATTTAAAACCAAGCTTTACCACAGGCGGGACGCAAAAACGCACGGACATGAACGAAGAACAGATTAAAAGCATTGCTGAGAATTTTGATCCTAAAAAGATATTTGGGAGTGGAGGTTTTGAAGATTTACCGATCGTTTTACACGACGGCCAAGTGATCGCAGGGAACCACCGAGTCCAAGGCATGCTAAATTTCACGCCTAAAAGCCGTTTTGCTTACGAAAGAGCGATCAAGGAATATTATCACATAGATTTAAAGCCGGACGAGCTATTAGTGCGCTTGCCTTCTAAACGCTTAAACAACACCGAGATCAACAATTTAGCGGCTTCATCTAATCAAGGCCGCTTCAATAGCGAGAGCGATCATGCGATAGCGGTTTTAATCCACTACGAGCCTAAATTAAAAGAATTAGAAACCCAATTAAACGCTGATAGCATTTACTCATTAAAAAATATCGTTGCTAAAAATCTTAATTTTGATAAGGCTACTCATCCTAATGTAACCGATAGCAACCTAGCCCTTTTAATGTTTAACATGCCACGCACTAAAACGCAAGGGATAGAGTTATTAAACCGCTGGCAGAAAGAATTTACAAACGATATTAAAAGCTATGAAAAAGTGAAAAAAATGTTTGTAGATAATGCGGGCAGTTTTCACAATTTAATCCATGATATGAGTTTTCCTAATGTGAGCTTAAACGCTTATCTAAGCAATATTATGGATCGCAGTTTTGCGAATTTAAAGAATTATCAAAGCACAAGCGAAAGCCTGAAAGATTTGAGCGAAAAATTCTATAAAACGAGTTCGTTAGACATGTTTGAAAAGAGCGATCAAAGCGTGAGCGATATAAGCGAGATTTTAGGAGCAAGCGTAGCACGATTTGCGAGGTTTGATGATCCGAGCAAAGCGTTATTTGAAGCCTTAAGAAGCGATAACATTAAAAAAGGTTTGAAAGAATTCAAGATCGCAGATGTTACAAAAGACATGTTCGATCCTAATAGTAAGGAATTTAAAGACATTGATATTTACGATTTCACGCATTACCTTTTAATGGCCAATAGAGAGCCTAATGAAAATAACCCTACCTTAAAGCGCTTAATACAAGCCGTTAAGGACAGGCAAAAAGAAAACGAGAAAACGATTAAACCAAAACTTGAAACGCCTAGCGAATGGGGACATAATTATAGCGAGTTTAAAAATGATGGTTTAGGAGCGATCAACAAGCTTTTAGAAACTAAAAAAGGTTTTGTAGCGGGAGCGTTTCATAAGGAAGGTTTAGGGGATATTGATTTAGTTTGGGGAACGCCAAAGACTAAAGATAGCGACGGTTATGGATTAGCGCATATATTAGAGCGTAGAATATCTAACGAGATGAAGAAAGGCTTAAGTGAAGCAGAAGCTAAAGAATACGCCTTAAATATCGTTAAATCAATCCCTGAAGTGTTAGAGAAAGGCACTAAAGGGACGGATAGTTTAGGGCGTGTGTTTGTAGATTATGGGAATAAGAGAGTAGGTTTAAATAATGAGTGGAAAAATGAAAAATTAGAAAATCATTGGGTGATAAGCAGTTATGAATTGTATGATACAGAGAAGCAAGCGTTACGGTCTACTCCGCAAGCAATCACTAAAGAAAAGGCATTTAATTCTTTAAACTCTGTAGAACCTAATCATACCACAAAAAATTAAGTATAAGGAATAACATGAACTACCCTAATCTACCTAATAGCGCTTTAGAGATAAGCGAACAACCACAGGTTAAAGAAACCACTAACGAGCTTTTAAAGCAATTGCAAAACGCTTTAAATTCTAATACTCATTTTAGCGAACAAGTGGAACTAAGCCTTAAAGGCATTGTTAGGATTTTAGAAGTGCTTTTAAGTTTGGATTTTTTCAAAAACGCCAACGAGATTGATAGCAGTTTGAGAAACTCCATTGAATGGCTTAGTAACGCCGGCGAAAGCTTGAAAATTAAAATGAAAGAATACGAAAGCTTTTTTAGCGATTTCAATACGAGCATGCGTGCTAACGAGCAAGAAGTAACCAACACCTTAAACGCTAACGCATAAAAACATTTTTATTTAAAAAAGGCTGTATCAATCACAAGGAAATGTAATCCACTTCTTTGGGTCTTTGATGGTTAGCAATGAGTTGCTTACAAGTCGCAACACCTTCTGAAGTGCCAACCATTAATAGCTTGGATTCGCTTGCGATGATCGTTTCTCCATCAGGCATGGGGATGTATTTGCCATCTTTTTGAGTGATACCAATCACAAACGCTTTAGCGATCTCTCTAAAATGGGCTTCTTTTAATTTCCTTAACACAAGCCAGCTGGTTTTAGGGACAATCACTTCTTCTAAGTCTAAAAGCGTGTCTTTTTTATTGATAAAACGCTCTAAGATATTTTCCATATCCGGACGCACCGCCATCGCACTCACTCTCTGAGCCATGAGTTTTGTAGGGGAAACCACCATATCAGCCCCTAATTTTTTTAATTTTTCTAAGCCTTCATCGCTATGCGCACTCGCAATGATGTAGTAAGGTTTGCGCTTTAATTCCTTTTCAAACAAGCGCACGCTCACCATCAACGCCACATTCACCGGTAAAATCTTAGACAAAGCCACAACGCCCCTAGCGCTGCTTAAGTGGGTTTTGAGCATGGCTAAATTGGTGTGCGGATCTCCTATGATATAGTAGGGGTATTTGTGCTTAATGGCTTCTTCTTCAAAACTAGGGTCATTATCCACGACCACAAAAGGGATCTGAGCGGAGCGGAATTGCTTGCTCAATTCAATGGTGTATTCGTTGTGGTAACAAATCACATAATGATCCTTAAGGCGCGCGATTTTATAAATCATACCTTTCTCCTTAATCAATCTGGTAAGCGTGCCTTTATTGACCACGCTAACTAAAATAGCCACGCTAAAGGCAATAATTCCTGCCCCAAAAAACATTAAAATGGAAGTTAAAAAAATACTTATAGGCCCAAACTGGCTTTCATTTAAAGCACCAAACCCTGTAGCTGTCATGGTGTAAGTCGTTTGAAAGAAAGCTTGCATAAGGCTATAATTTTCTAGGGCGAAATATCCTAGAGTGCCTAAAAGCACGAGTAATTGGATTAAAATAAGCGGGAGTCTAAAGACCTTAAATTGCTCATAGATTTCAGAATTTAAATTGACTTCTGGCTGATTTTCATCGTCTTTTTTGATTTTAAAAAATTTCAACTTTTCAAACAAAACCAATTCCTAGATCAAAATAAATTCTTTTGAAAGCGTTTCATTTTTAAACTCCCTTAAAATATCAAGCCCAATCGCACTAGAATTGATGCTTAATAAAGAAGTTTAGTTTTAAGGGTTTTTAAAGATGTTATAAAAACCCTAAACGGCTAAGCCCCTTTACGCATGGTTCTTAAAGTGGAAGCAGCCACCTTAATGCGTTTAGTCGTGCCGTCGTCCAATTGGATCTTAATGGATCGCAAGTTAGGGAGTAAGCGGCGTTTGTTTTTGTTGTTCGCATGACTGACATGATTGCCTACCATAGGCCCTTTAAAAGTTAAAGCACATCTTTTTGCCATTGTGTATCCTTAAATATTGAAATAAACTTTGCATTATACTTAAAATAGCCTTTAAAAAGACTGATTTTAAGGCTAATTTTTAAATGGTTCGTTTAAGAACTACTTTTTTTGAGGCATAGAACTTTTAAAGCCTTTCATTCTATCAATCGCCTCTTTGTATTGAGAAATATTTTTTTCTGTCAATTCCGTTACGGCTTTTTTCATGATTAAAGCGTATATTTTGTTTAAAATCTGATGGATCGCATCTTCTTTATTCTTTTCTAAATCTTCATGGATAATGCTGTTTGAAGAATTAAACCCTCCAGAATTACTCTGTTTGTAAGTATAGGTTATTGCCTGAAAAGTTCCCACTTCCACAGCAAAATCATGGACTACACGATTGCTTTCTGGCTCATAAAAACTAAACCACACAGAGCCTGAGCTTTGATCCACTAGTGTGCCTAAATTAGGATTATTGGGATATTTTAAATTCATTTTCAAATCTTCTAAAACGCCCACCCACCCTTTCACATCTAAAACAGCAAAAAGCTTTCTTTTATCCTGTAAAGTTAAAGTGCTTTCATCTTTAAAAAAGAGCGTTTGATAGCCTCTTTTTTCAAAAATAGTTTGGATTTGATTGATTAAAGCGTCTTGAAACTTATCAATATAGGGTTTTAGATTATCGCTCACTTGAATGCGCGGCGCTAAAATACCGATCAAACGATAATTTTGTGGGGCTTGGGCGACATGCAAAGAGTAGTTAAAATTGAATGGCGTTACTTTTTGAGTGGTTTGGATTTTTTCATTAATTTGAATGGGTTTTTCTTGTTGGTTTTGGGGTTTTACTTCAGCAACTGGTTTAATCGCGCAGCCAATCAACACGCTTGAAAGCCCCAAAGAAATTAGCGTTTTAAAACAAAGTCTTTGAGAAAAAAATAAACGCTTAAAAAAGAAACAATTCATGAAACACTCCCAAAAATTAAGTTATAGCGTGATTATACTTTAACTCATGCTGATTTTAAGCGAGTCAATTTGCGCTACAATTTTCTTTTTTCTAAATTTCAAGCATGGCGATTTTAGGGGATTTTATGCTCTATTCTTTATTATATGGCTATTTTAATATCAATCTTTTCCAGTATTTGACCTTTAGAGCAGGGTTAGGGTTTTTCATAGCTTTTTTCCTCACGCTTTTTTTAATGCCTAAATTCATTTTATGGGCCAAGGCTAAAAAGGCTAACCAGCCCATTTCTAGCTTCGTGCCAAGCCACCAGAATAAAAAGGATACCCCTACGATGGGGGGGATTGTTTTTGTTTTTGCAACCATTGTTGCGAGCGTGTTGTGCGCGTCTTTGAGTAATCTTTATGTGTTGTTAGGGCTAATCGTGTTAGTGGGCTTTAGTTTTGTGGGTTTTAGAGACGATTACACTAAAATCAACCAACAAAATAACGCTGGAATGAGCGCAAAAATGAAATTTGGCATGCTTTTTGTCCTTTCGCTTGTGGTGTCTGTTTTGTTGAGCCTTAAGGGATTGGACACTTTTTTATACGCGCCTTTTTTGAAAAACCCCTTGTTTGAAATGCCCACGATTTTAGCAGTTGGTTTTTGGGTGTTGGTTTTTTTATCCACGAGCAATGCGGTGAATTTAACCGATGGGTTAGACGGCTTAGCGAGCGTGCCTAGCATTTTCACCCTCTTAAGCCTTTCTATCTTTGTGTATGTGGCAGGGAATGCGGAATTTTCTAAATATTTGCTCTATCCTAAAGTCATAGATGTGGGGGAATTGTTTGTTGTATCGCTGGCGTTAGTGGGATCGCTCTTTGGCTTTTTGTGGTATAACTGCAACCCGGCAAGCGTGTTTATGGGCGATAGCGGGAGTTTGGCCTTAGGAGGGTTTATCGCTTATAACGCTATTGTTTCGCATAATGAAATTTTATTGGTTTTAATGGGATCGATTTTTGTGGTAGAAACTTTGTCTGTGATCTTGCAAGTAGGGAGTTATAAAACCCGTAAAAAACGCCTTTTTTTAATGGCGCCTATCCACCATCATTTTGAGCAAAAGGGTTGGGCAGAAAATAAGGTGATCGTGCGTTTTTGGATCATTTCCATGCTGAGTAATTTAGTCGCTCTTTTAAGCTTGAAGGTGCGTTAAAATGAAAATCTCTTTATTGGGGCATGGCAAAACCACTCTAGCCCTAGGGCGTTTTTTTAGAAAAAACCATAACGAAGTCAAATTTTTTGATGACCAATTCACTGCATCTTTTAAAGATAGCGAGGGTTTTGTTTGCTATCCCAGTAAGGATTTCAACCCTAATGATTCCCAACTAGAGATAGTCAGCCCTGGCATTAGCTTCACGCACCCTTTAGTCATAAAAGCCAAGCATTTAGTGAGCGAATACGATTATATTGATAGCTTGTTTGATTTGGTTTTCACGCCTACTATAATAAGTGTTAGCGGCACTAATGGTAAAACCACCACGACAGAAATGCTCACCATGCTTTTAGAAGATTTTAAGGCTGTGAGTGGGGGGAATATCGGCACGCCCTTGATTGAATTGTTTGAAAAACAATCGCCCTTGTGGGTGTTAGAAACAAGCTCCTTTTCTTTGCATTACACTAATAAGGCTTACCCTTTAATCTACTTGCTCATCAATGTGGAAGCTGATCATTTGACCTGGCATTGCAATTTTGAAAATTATTTGAACGCTAAACTCAAGGTTTTAACATTGATGCCTAAAACTTCACTCGCTATCCTCCCTTTAAAATTCAAAGAACATTCAAGCGTTCAAAACTCGCAAGCACAAAAAATCTTTTTTGACAAAAGCGAAGAGGTTTTAGAGTGTTTAAAAATCCCTTCTAACGCCCTTTTTTTTAAGGGAGCGTTTTTATTAGACGCTGTATTAGCCCTTTTAGTTTATGAGCAATTTTTAAAAATAAAGAATTTAAAATGGCAAGATTATAGAGAAAACGCCCTTAAAAGACTGAACGCTTTTAAAATCGGCTCGCATAAAATGGAAGAATTTAGGGATAAACAAGGGCGTTTGTGGGTAGATGACAGCAAAGCCACAAACATTGATGCCACCTTACAAGCTCTAAAAACCTTTAAAAACCAAAAAATCCATTTGATTTTAGGGGGCGATATTAAAGGGGTCAATTTAACCCCCCTTTTTGAAGAATTTAAAAATCATGAAGTAAGCCTTTATGCGATAGGATCAAGCGCTTTTATCATTCAAGCCTTAGCGTTAGAATTTAATGTTTCTTGTCGGGTTTGTTTGGAGTTAGAAAAAGCGGTTCAAGAAATTAAAAGCGTTTTATCGCAAAATGAAATCGCTTTGCTTTCCCCCAGTGCGGCCAGTTTGGATCAATTTTCTTCGTATAAAGAAAGGGGTGAAAAATTTAAAGCGTTTGTTTTAAAAGATTAAAGCGTTTGAACCACTTTGTCTAATTGTGAAATTTTTTGAAAAATTTCGTTCCGTTCTGCTTCATTTAAAACTTCCATAGAAACATTAAAACTATAAAATTTAGCGTTTTTAGAAGTGTTTTTTAATTCCAATTTAAAGGGGCGTTGGTAGGTTTCTAAAAGCTCTTTTAACACGCTTTCATCTTTAGTAGTCATAATCACCCTATAATCCCAAAGACAAGGGTAAATAATGGTGGGTTTTCCTGAATCAGATGGCATTGAACAGCTCCTTAAACAATTTAGGAATGGCAATAGGGCTGTATGTAGAGCGATTGACAAAGCCAAACTTGATTTCTGAAGCAAAGACTTTAAAAGGCTTCATAGGCTCTAAAGAAGCGTTTTGGATACAATAAATTTCTTGAAAAAGCACCACAAAAACCTTTCTTAATTCTTTAATTTGCGTTCTTATTTCTAAGACCTGCCCAAGGCTTGCGGGGGTGAAAAAATCCGCTTTGATAGAGCGGATAACAAACACGCCTTCTTCATTTTCTGGCAAGACATTTTGTTTAAAAAAAAACTCGCTCCTAGCCCTTTCGCAATATTTCAAATAATTCGCATGATAGACCACGCCTTCAGAGTCGGTATCTTCGTAATATACCCTACAGCGCATTGATTCCCCTTACTTAAATAATGAAATTTTCTTAAAATTATACAATATGTAACTTAACTATAGTATAATAGTATAATCCAGGGGCATTGCTTTATATTTTTTTTAGGTATTTTTAAAGTGGTTTTTTCTTAAATCTTAAGATCTTTAAAGATTTTAGAAAACTAATACAGCAATAGTTGGACGATTAAAGACATTGCTCTTTAATTTTAATCATTTACAAGGAGGTTGATAGTTTAAAAATGGGTAATCATTTTTCCAAATTAGGATTTGTTTTAGCGGCCTTAGGGAGTGCGATTGGTTTAGGGCATATTTGGCGTTTCCCCTATATGACTGGGGTGAGCGGTGGGGGTGCTTTTGTTTTATTGTTTTTATTTTTATCTTTAAGCGTTGGTGCGGCGATGTTTATCGCTGAAATGCTATTAGGACAAAGCACGCAAAAAAATGTAACAGAAGCTTTTAAAGAGCTTGACACTAACCCTAAAAAACACTGGAAATACGCAGGGCTTTTGCTTATTTCTGGGCCTTTAATACTGACTTTTTATGGCACGATTTTAGGTTGGGTGCTTTATTATTTAGTGGATATTAGTTTTAATTTGCCTAACAGCATCCAAGCATCTGAACAAATCTTTAATGATACCTTACAATCCATTAGATTACAATCCATTGGACTTCTTAGTGTTTTATTAATAACCGGATGGATCGTTTCTAGGGGGATTAAAGAAGGCATTGAAAAACTCAATTTGGTTTTAATGCCCTTACTCTTTGCTACTTTTTTTGGTTTGCTTTTCTATGCGATGAGCATGGATTCTTTTTCTAAAGCTTTTCATTTCATGTTTGATTTCAAACCAAAAGATTTGACTTCTCAAGTGTTCACTTATTCCTTGGGGCAGGTTTTCTTTTCTTTAAGCATAGGTTTAGGGATCAATGTTACTTATGCTGCGGTTACTGATAAAACGCAGAATTTGCTTAAAAGCACTATTTGGGTGGTTTTATCAGGGATTTTGATTTCTCTTGTGGCAGGGCTTATGATTTTCACTTTTGTGTTTGAATATGGGGCGAATGTCTCACAAGGCACAGGGTTAATCTTCACTTCTTTACCGGTGGTTTTTTTGGCCAAATGGGAGCGATAGGTATTCTTGTTTCAGTTCTTTTCTTGCTCGCGCTCGCTTTTGCTGGCATCACTTCTACGGTGGCTTTATTAGAGCCAAGCGTGATGTATCTTACCGAAAGGTATCAATACTCTCGTTTTAAGGTTACTTGGGGTCTTGTAGCGCTAATTTTTATCGTAGGCGTGGTGTTGATTTTTTCGCTTCATAACGATTATAAAGACTCACTCACTTTTTTTGAAAAAAGTCTTTTTGATTGGTTGGATTTTGCCTCAAGCACCATCATCATGCCTTTAGGCGGGATGGCAACCTTTATTTTTATGGGCTGGGTTTTGAAAAAAGAAAAATTGCGTCTTTTGAGCGCACACTTTTTAGGCCCTAAATTGTTTGCAACTTGGTATTTCTTGCTTAAATATATCACCCCTTTAATTGTGTTTTCCATCTGGTTGAGCAAGATTTATTAAAAAATATTTGGCATGGGAAAATTTTCTAAATTAGGCTTTATTTTAGCCACTTTAGGTAGCTCTATCGGTTTAGGGCATATCTGGCGCTTTCCTTATATGGTAGGTCATAATGGGGGGAGTGCGTTTGTGCTTTTATATCTAGCGCTAACCTTGAGTTTAGGCATTGCTATGCTTTTAGTGGAAATGCTGATTGGAAATATGGGTAAAAAAGATGTTGTTTCTAATTATCAAATACTAGATCCTAAAAGGGAAAAATATTACCCTTTCACTTCTTTTTTTATTTTAGGCGGCCCTCTCATTTTATCCTTTTATGCGGTGGTGTTAGGCTGGGTGCTTTACTATCTTTTTGTGGTAACTTTTGATTTGCCTAAAGATTTAGAGCAAGCTAAAATGCAATTTAGCATGCTCCAAAATGGCAGTTTAATCTGGCCTGTTATTGGCTTTAGCGCATGCTTATTGCCGACAATATGGTTTGTTTCTAGGGGGATTGAAGAGGGGATTGAAAAATTAAATGTAGTGCTTATGCCGTTATTGTTTGTGATTTTCATAGGGCTTTTAATCTATGCGATGACTTTAGAAAGCATGCCTAAAGCTTTGCACTTTTTATTTAATTTTGAGATTCAAAAGATTGATTTTAAGGTTGTTATGGACGCTTTAGGGCAGATGTTCTTTTCTTTGAGTTTGGGGGTAGGCACGATTATTACTTATTCAGCTTTCACGCCCAAAAAAGAAAATCTATTCAAAAGCTCTTTATTTATTGTCTTGCCCGGTATTTTAATCTCTTTGATTGCCGGGGTGATGATTTTTACCTTTGTGTTTGAATACCATGCAGATGTGTCTCAAGGGCCAGGGCTTGTTTTTATTTCCTTGCCTTTGACTTTCGCTAAAATGGGCATGAGCGGGCAGATTGTCTCGCTTTTTTTCTTTATGGCGCTTGTTTTTGCCGGGATCACTTCCACGGTTTCTTTGATAGAGCCTTTAGCACTTTATCTCATCAATCGTTTTAACTTTTCGCGCATTCAAGCGTCGCTATGGATAGGGATTGTTGTGTATGTTTTAGGCGTTTTAGTCATTCTTTCTATGAATGAACGATACGCTAAGTTTTTGAGTTTTGCTCATAAGAGCGTGTTTGGATGGTTGGATTTCATCACTTCTTCATTTTTAATGCCTTTGGGAGGCTTGTTTTCAGTCTTGTTTATAGGATGGATTTTAAATAAAAAGCGCTCTTTTTTAGCCACGAAGCATTTCTTTAACGCAAACGCTTTTAAAGCGTGGCATTTTAGCGTTCGTTTTATCGCGCCTGTAGTGATTTTAGCGATTTTCATCTTGCAATTTAAGTGAAATAAGGATGCTTGATGAAAAGCATTTTGCTCTTTATGATTTTTGTAGTTTGTCAGTTAGAAGGCAAAAAATTTTCACAAGATAATTTTAAGGTGGATTATAACTACTATTTGCGCAAACAGGATTTGCACATCATTAAAACGCAAAACGATTTGTCCAATGCCTGGTATCTCCCTCCACAAAAAGCCCCCAAAGAACATTCTTGGGTGGATTTTGCTAAAAAATATTTAAACATGATGGATTATCTAGGCACTTATTTTTTGCCTTTTTATCATAGTTTTACCCCCATTTTTCAATGGTACCACCCCAATATCAACCCGTACCAACGCAATGAGTTTAAGTTCCAAATTAGTTTTAGAGTGCCTGTATTTAGGCATATTCTTTGGACTAAAGGCACGCTTTATCTGGCTTATACTCAAACTAACTGGTTTCAAATTTACAATAACCCCCAATCCGCTCCCATGCGAATGATCAATTTCATGCCTGAACTCATTTATGTTTATCCTATCAATTTTGAACCTTTTGGGGGTAAAATAGGGAAATTTTCTGAGATTTGGATAGGTTGGCAACACATTTCTAATGGCGTGGGGGGCGCGCAATGTTATCAGCCTTTTAATAAAGAAGGCAATCCCGAAAACCAGTTTCCAGGACAACCTGTAATCGTTAAAGATTATAACGGGCAAAAAAATGTGCGCTGGGGGGGGTGCCGTTCGGTGAGCGCGGGGCAACGCCCTGTGTTTCGTTTGGTGTGGGAAAAGGGAGGCTTGAAAATCATGGTCGCTTATTGGCCCTATATCCCTTATGATCAATCCAACCCTAATTTGATTGATTACATGGGGTATGGTAACGCTAAAGTTGATTACAGGAGAGGGCGCCACCATTTTGAATTGCAACTTTATGATATTTTCACGCAATACTGGCGTTATGATCGCTGGCATGGAGCTTTCCGCTTAGGCTATACCTACCGCATTAACCCTTTTGTGGGGATTTATGCGCAGTGGTTTAACGGCTATGGCGATGGCTTGTATGAATACGATGTTTTTTCCAATCGTATAAGGGTAGGAATACGCTTAAACCCTTAAAAAGCGTTCTTTTATGCTATAATTAAGACCAAAAATTCAAGGGGATTATTCAGCTATGAAAATCAGTGTTAGTAAAAACGATTTAGAAAATGCTTTGCGCTACTTGCAAGCTTTTTTGGATAAAAAGGACGCTTCTTCTATCGCTTCACACATCCATTTAGAAGTCATTAAAGATAAGCTTTTTTTGAAAGCTAGCGATTCAGATATTGGGCTAAAAAGCTATATTTTTACGCAATCTAGCGATAAAGAGGGCGTTGGCACGATCAATGGGAAAAAGTTTTTGGATATTATCTCATGCTTAAAAGACTCTAATATTATTTTAGAGACTAAAGATGACAGCTTGGTGATCAAACAAAATAAAAGCTCTTTCAAACTCCCCATGTTTGACGCTGATGAGTTCCCTGAATTCCCTGTTATTGAGCCAAAAGTGAGTTTAGAAGTCAATGCCCCCTTTTTAACAGATGCGTTTAAAAAGATCGCTCCTGTGATTGAGCAAACCAGCCATAAAAGGGAATTAGCCGGTATTTTAATGCAATTTGATCAAAAATATCAAACCCTTTCAGTAGTAGGCACGGATACCAAACGGCTCTCTTACACGCAGTTAGAAAAAGTCTCTATCCATTCCACTGAAGAAGACATCTCTTGTATTTTACCTAAAAGAGCTTTATTGGAAATCCTTAAGCTTTTTTATGAAAATTTCAGTTTTAAAAGCGATGGCATGTTAGCGGTGGTTGAAAACGAAACGCACACTTTTTTCACCAAGCTCATTGATGGGAATTACCCTGATTATCAAAAAATCCTCCCTAAAGAATATCTTTCTTCTTTCACTTTAGGCAAGGAAGAATTTAAAGAGAGCATTAAATTGTGCAGTTCTTTAAGCTCCACTATTAAACTCACTTTGGAAAAAAACAACGCTTTGTTTGAATCTTTGGATTCTGAGCATAGCGAAACGGCTAAAACCTCTGTTGAGATTGAAAAAGGTTTGGATATTGAAAAAGCCTTTTATTTGGGCGTGAACGCGAAATTTTTCCTTGAAGCCTTAAACGCTTTAGGGACAACGCAATTTGTTTTAAAGTGCAATGAGCCTTCTTCGCCTTTTTTGATCCAAGAGCCTCTTGATGAAAAGCAAAACCACTTGAGCGCTAAAATTTCCACTTTGATGATGCCAATCACATTATAAAGGCTGATTGAATGCAAAATTACCAGAGCCATAGTATCAAGGTTTTAAAAGGCTTAGAGGGGGTTAGGAAACGCCCTGGAATGTATATTGGCGATACCAATGTGGGTGGGTTGCACCACATGGTGTATGAAGTCGTGGATAACGCTGTAGATGAGAGCATGGCGGGTTTTTGCGATACGATTAATATCACTTTGACTGATGAGGGTTCATGCATTGTAGAAGATAACGGGCGAGGCATTCCTATAGATATTCACCCCACGGAAAAAATCCCCGCTTGCACCGTGGTTTTAACGATTTTGCATGCGGGGGGCAAGTTTGATAACGATACTTATAAAGTTTCAGGCGGTTTGCATGGCGTGGGCGTTTCGGTTGTGAACGCTTTAAGCAAACGCTTGATTATGACCATTAAAAAAGAGGGTCAAATCTATCGCCAGGAGTTTGAAAAGGGTATCCCCATTAGCGAGCTTGAAATCATTGGCAAAACCAAAAGCGCTAAAGAAAGTGGCACAACTATTGAATTTTTCCCTGATGAAAGCGTGATGGAAGTCGTTGAATTTCAAGCGGGTATTTTGCAAAAGCGCTTCAAAGAAATGGCGTATCTTAATGACGGCTTAAAAATTTCTTTCAAAGAAGAAAAAACCCAACTGCAAGAGACTTATTTCTATGAAGACGGCTTGAAACAATTCGTTAAAGACAGCGCTAAAAAAGAATTACTCACCCCCATTATTTCGTTTAAAAGCATGGATGAAGAAACGCGCACTTCTATAGAAGTCGCTCTAGCGTATGCTGATGATTACAATGAAAACACTTTAAGCTTTGTGAATAACATTAAAACTTCTGAGGGCGGCACGCATGAAGCGGGCTTTAAAATGGGCTTGTCTAAGGCGATTTTACAATATATTGATGAAAACATTAAGACAAGAGAATCGCGCCCCATCTCTGAAGACATTAAAGAGGGGTTGATCGCTGTTGTGAGCTTGAAAATGAGCGATCCTTTATTTGAAGGGCAGACTAAATCCAAACTCGGCAGTTCGTATGCGCGCACGTTGGTTTCAAAATTAGTCTATGATAAAATCCATCAATTTTTAGAAGAAAACCCTAACGAAGCCAAAATCATTGCCAATAAAGCCCTTTTAGCCGCAAAAGCCAGAGAAGCCAGTAAAAAAGCCAGAGAGCTTACAAGGAAAAAAGATAATTTGAGTGTCGGCACTTTGCCTGGAAAATTAGCCGATTGCCAGAGTAAAGACCCCTTAGAGAGCGAAATCTTTTTAGTGGAGGGCGATAGCGCGGGCGGGAGCGCTAAACAAGGGCGCGATAGAGTTTTCCAAGCGATTTTGCCCTTAAAAGGTAAGATTTTAAATGTGGAAAAAAGCCATTTGTCAAAAATCCTAAAATCAGAAGAGATTAAAAACATGATCACGGCTTTTGGGTGCGGCATTCAAGAGAGTTTTGATATAGAAAGATTGCGCTATCATAAAATCATTATCATGACCGATGCTGATGTGGATGGGAGCCATATCCAAACCTTGCTGATGACTTTTTTCTATCGTTATTTACGCCCGCTGATTGAACAAGGGCATGTTTATATCGCTCAAGCCCCTCTTTACAAATACAAGAAAGGCAAGACAGAAATCTATCTTAAAGACAGCGTCGCTTTGGATCATTTCTTAATTGAGCATGGCATCAATTCGGTGGATATTGAAGGGATTGGCAAGAACGATTTGATGAATTTGTTAAAAGTGGCGCGCCATTACCGCTACGCGCTTTTGGAATTAGAAAAACGCTACAATTTTCTAGAAATTTTACGCTTTTTGATTGAAACTAAGGACGCCTTAAGCTTTGATATGAAAATTTTAGAAAAAAGCATTTTGGAAAAATTAGAGGGCTTGAATTACCAGATCTTACGCTCTTTTGCTACTGAAGAAAGCTTGCATTTGCATGCGCAAACCCCTAAAGGCTTGGTGGAATTTAACCTAGATGACAACCTCTTTAAAGAAGTGTTGTTTGAAGAAGCGAATTACACTTACCAAAAGCTTATGGAGTATAATTTAGACTTCTTAGAAAATAAGGATATTTTGGCGTTTTTAGAAGAAGTGGAAAATCACGCTAAAAAGGGAGCGAATATCCAGCGTTATAAGGGGCTAGGCGAGATGAACCCCAATGATTTGTGGGAAACGACCATGCATAAAGAAAACCGCAGTTTAATCAAACTCAAGATTGAAGATTTAGAAAAAACCGATGCAGTCTTTTCGCTTTGCATGGGCGATGAGGTAGAGCCTAGAAGAGCCTTTATCCAAGCGCATGCTAAAGATGTGAAGCAGCTAGATGTGTAAGAGATTTTGATTAGAACCCCTAAATATTTAAATAAGCGAGAGAGCGTGAATTTAGGGGCTTATTACACGCCCTGTTATTGAGCGTGGGGAAAGCACTAGGCGATTATACCTTTTGATCGCAAGATACCCCTAGAGTATTCATCAGTGGGTTCATAGCCGCTTTCTAAAAGTCCGGTCGTGTATTGTTTGTTGTAGGTAAATGCAAATATTGTATTAATAATTATACTACCTAAAGAAACTATTAAAAATATCCCTATAAGTTCATCATCTGGAATTTTATCAATATCTGTATCTGCAAACATTCCACCAATGGTGGCAACCACCACAAAAGAATAACAGAAAAGGAAGATGAACAATGACTATCGCCCATCTTGCATCGCCTCTAATAACGGGCACCCAAAAGTTAAAAAATAAAGTTGTCCAAGAAAACCCAACAAACCCCTTTTTAATGAGATTATCTTTTTTCAAGTTGATAGTCGTAGCCATCATGCCTCCTTTTAGTATCTGTTACACTATACGAGAGCGAGAGAGAGAAGTCAAGGGGTTTGATCAAAAAAGGCTTTTTGATTGAATAAAATTATCGCTTGCCCACACAAGCTCTTTGGTTATTGGATTGTAAAAAGCATTTTTTAACCTTTAAAAATGCTTAAAATTTTTGGACTTTTAAGCCAAGTGCACCATGACGATGTGTTAAAGATTTTAGAAAAAATACTTCAAAATTAATAATGATACGGATTGATTAAAAAGAAAATACCCAACGCTATAAGACGAAATAAAACCATTTATGAGAAATAACCATGCATCAATAAAACGCACTTCATAAAGCTATAAAAACAAGGCCAGGCTTCAAACTTGTATCGTTTTTCTTTAACGGCTTATGTTATACTAATAAAATACAGATTCAATTGAAGGCATTAAACAACTGCATGGTATTTTTTCATAAGAAAATTATTTTAAATTTTATCTATTTTTTAATGGTTGCTTTTTTATCCCATGGGGTGTTTTTAAAAGCCGATGAGGTGAAAAAGCAAACTCTTTTAGTGGGTGAAAGGCTTGTGTGGGATAAGCTCACGCTGTTAGGGTTTTTAGAAAAAAACCATATCCCTCAAAAACTCTACTACAACCTAAGCTCTCAAGATAAAGAATTGAGCGCTGAAATTCAAAGCAATGTTACCTACTACACCTTAAGAGATACCAACAACACGCTCATTCAAGCCCTTATCCCTATAAGTCAGGATTTGCAAATCCATATTTATAAAAAAGGAGAGGATTATTTTTTAGACTTTATCCCCATTATCTTCACTCGTAAAGAAAAAACCCTCCTTCTTTCTTTGCAAACTTCGCCCTATCAAGATATTGTTAAAGCCACCAATGACCCTCTTTTAGCCAACCAATTGATGAACGCGTATAAAAAAAGCGTGCCTTTTAAACGCCTAGCAAAAAACGATAGAATCGCTATCGTTTATACAAGGGATTATCGTGTGGGGCAAGCGTTTGGCCAGCCGACTATTAAAATAGCCATGATTAGCTCTCGCTCTAACCAATACTATCTTTTTTCCCATTCAAACGGGCGTTATTATGACTCAAAGGCGCAAGAAGTGGCAGGGTTTTTACTAGAAACCCCAGTGAAATACACCCGCATTTCTTCGCCTTTTTCGTATGGGAGGTTCCATCCTGTCTTAAAAGTCAGACGGCCTCATTACGGCGTGGATTATGCGGCTAAACATGGCAGTTTGATTCATTCTGCTTCAGACGGGCGTGTGGGTTTTATGGGGGTTAAGGTGGGGTATGGGAATGTGGTTGAAATCCATTTGAACGAATTGCGCTTGGTGTATGCTCACATGAGCGCGTTTGCTAAGGGGTTAAAAAAAGGATCATTCGTTAAAAAAGGGCAAATCATAGGAAGAGTGGGAAGCACCGGTTTAAGCACCGGGCCGCATTTGCATTTTGGCGTGTATAAAAACTCCCGCCCCATTAATCCTTTAGGCTATATCCGCACCGCTAAAAGCAAATTACACGGCAAGCAAAGAGAGGTTTTTTTAGAAAAAGCTCAGCATTCTAAGCAAAAATTAGAAGAACTTCTTAAAACCCATTCTTTTGAAAAAAATTCATTTTATCTTTTAGAGGGTTTTTAATGTCTTATTTTAAGAATGCTTTCAATCAAAAATCTTTAATAGACGATTCTAGTGTGTATTTAGAGCCTTGTTCTAGCTCTAATTTCATAGAATTAAAACGCATGCATTATAATGAAGAGAATAATAAGAAAACATGGGATATTATTAAGTCTTTAGACAGCGTGGCGGTTTTACTCTATGAAAAAGAATCCGATTGTTTTGTGATTGTGAAACAATTCCGCCCAGCCATTTATGCGCGCCATTTTCATTTTAAGCGCGATCAAGATCAAAATATTGACGGATACACTTATGAATTGTGCGCGGGGCTTGTGGATAAAGCTAATAAGAGTTTAGAAGAAATCGCTTGCGAAGAAGCGCTAGAAGAATGCGGTTATCAGATCAGCCCTAAAAATTTAGAAACAATAGGCCAATTTTATAGCGCGACTGGGTTGAGTGGGAGTTTGCAAACGCTCTATTACGCCGAAGTGTGCGCACATTTGAAAGTTTCAAAGGGTGGGGGGATTGATACAGAAAAGATTGAAGTGCTGTTTTTGAAGCGATCAAAAGCTCTTGATTTTATAACGGATTTTCAATACCCTAAAACCACCGGATTGTCTTTAGCCATTTTATGGCATTTAAAAAAGTTTAAAAATGTTTAAAAGGAATTGTATGTTAAGGCTTTTGATAGGACTTCTTTTAATGAGTTTTATAAGCTTGCAATCAGCCTCTTGGCAAGAACCCTTAAGAGTGAGTATAGAATTTGTGGATTTGCCTAAAAAAATCATTCGTTTTCCTGCTCATGATTTGCAAGTGGGGGAGTTTGGTTTTGTCGTTACTAAACTTTCAGATTATGAAATCGTTAATTCTGAAGTGGTCATTATTGCCGTTGAAAATGGTGTTGCAACGGCTAAATTCAGAGCGTTTGAGTCCATGAAACAAAGCCATTTACCCACTCCAAGAATGGTTGCCAGAAAGGGTGATTTGGTTTATTTTAGGCAATTCAATAACCAAGCGTTTTTAATCGCTCCTAATGATGAAATCTATGAGCAAATCAGAGCGACTAACACCGATATTAATTTTATTAGTTCTGATTTGCTGGTGACTTTTTTGAACGGGTTTGACCCAAAAATCGCTAATTTAAGAAAAGCGTGCAACGTTTATAGCGTGGGGGTGATTTATATTGTAACCACGAACACGCTCAATATTTTAAGCTGTGAGAGTTTTGAAATTTTAGAAAAAAGAGAGCTGGATACAAGCGGTGTTACTAAAACTTCTACGCCGTTTTTTTCTAGGGTTGAGGGCATTGATGCAGGCACGCTAGGGAAACTTTTTTCAGGCAGTCAATCTAAAAATTACTTTGCTTACTATGACGCTTTAGTGAAAAAAGAAAAACGCAAAGAAGTAAGGATTAAAAAGCAAGAAGAAAAGATTGATGCTGGAGAAATTAAACGAGAAATCAAGCAAGAGGCCATTAAAGAGCCTAAAAAAGCCAATCAAGGCACAGAAAACGCTCCTACTTTAGAAGAGAAAAACTACCAAAAAGCAGAGCGAAAACTTGATGTTAAAGAAGAAAGGCGTCGTTTAAGAGATGAAAAGAAAAAAGCCAATGCCACCAAAAAGGCTATGGAATTTGAAGAAAAAGAAAAAGCACATGATGAAAGAGATGAGAGAGAAACTGAAGAGAGAAGGAAGGCTCTAGGCATGGATCAAGGCAATGAAAAAGTCAATGCTAAAGAAAATGAACAAGAAATCAAGCAAGAAGCCATTAAAGAGCCAGGTAATGAAAATAACGCTACCCAACAAGGCGAAAACAAACCAAATTCTAAAGAAGAAAAACGCCGCTTGAAAGAAGAAAAGAAAAAAGCCAAAGCCGAACAAAGAGCGAGAGAATTTGAACAAAGAGCGAAAGAGCATCAAGAAAGAGATGAAAAAGAGCTTGAAGAGCGAAGAAAGGCGCTAGAAGCGGGTAAAAAATAACATGTTAGAGAAACAACATATCCAATATTTTAAAAACCTAGTGGGGGGAGAGGATTTTTTCACTGATTTAGCGCATTTGAACGCTTATTGCTATGACGCTACCAAAGAAAGGCATTTGCCTAGCGGTGTGATTTTCCCTAAAAACGAGCAAGAAATCAGCCAGATTTTAAAATATTGCAACGAGCATCGCATCATCGTTGTGCCTAGGGGGGCTGGGAGCGGTTTTACCGGGGGGGCGTTGAGCGTGAGCGGAGGGTTAGTTTTAAGCGTGGAAAAGCATTTGGATAAGATTTTAGAGATTGACACTAAAAATTTAATCGCTAGAGTCGAGCCGGGCGTGATCAACAAGCATTTCCAAAACGAAGTGGAAAAATTGAATCTATTCTACCCCCCAGATCCAGCGAGTGAAAATCAAAGCACTTTAGGGGGGAATGTCGCTGAAAACGCTGGTGGCATGCGCGCGGCTAAATACGGCATCACTAAAGATTATGTCATGGCGATGAGAGTGGTTTTAGCGAATGGTGAAATCATAAGGGCAGGTAAAAAAACGATCAAAGATGTCGCCGGTTTTAATGTTGTAGGGCTGATGATCGCTAGTGAGGGGTGCTTGGGCGTGATTTCTGAAATCACTTTAAAGCTTTTAGCCAAACCGCCTCTAAAACAAAGCGCGATGGGGGTTTTTAACCATATTGAAGACGCCATGAACGCCGTTTATAAGACAATGAGCAGCGGCGTTACGCCTGTGGCGATGGAATTTTTGGATAATTTGAGTGTCAAAGCGGTTGAAGAACGATTTTCTAAAGGCTTACCCAAAGACGCTGGAGCGATACTTATCACTCAAGTGGATGGCGTGGTAAAAGAGCAGATCGCATGGCAACTCAATGAGATAGAAAAGCATTTTAAAGCCAATGGGTGCGTGGGTTTTAAGATCGCTCAAAACGAACAAGAAGAGCAGGATTTATGGTTTTCAAGGCGCAACGCTTCTCAAAGTATTAGCGTTTATGGTAAAAAGAAATTGAATGAAGATGTAACCGTTCCTAGGGCGAGTTTGCCGAGTTTGTTGCAAGAAGTCGCTAAAATAAGCCAAAAATACGGCTTTAAAATCCCTTGCTTTGGGCATACGGGCGATGGCAATGTGCATGTGAATATCATGCTAGAAGATCCTAATAGGGATTTAGAAAAAGGCCATAAGGCTATGGAAGAGATTTTTCAGGCCGCTATCAGTTTGGAGGGGACTTTAAGCGGGGAGCATGGCATAGGCTTGTCTAAAGCCAAATTCATGCCTTTAGCGTTTAATCATAGTGAAATGGAGCTTTTTAGGAATATTAAAAAAGCCCTTGATCCCAATAATATTTTAAACCCTTTTAAAATGGGGTTGTAAGATTGAAAAGCAAGGAAAGTGCATGAAAATCGGTGTTTATGGAGCGAGCGGTCGTATAGGGAAACTGCTTTTAGAAGAATTAAAAGGGGGGTATAAGGGATTAGAGCTATCTAGCGTGTTTGTCAGGCAAAAATGCGAAACAGATTTCAGCTCTTTTTCGCACGCCCCTTTAGTAACCAATGATTTAAAAGCGTTTGTGAGAGCTTGCGAATGCGTGATTGATTTTTCTTTGCCTAAAGGCGTGGATAATTTGCTAGAGGCTCTTTTAGAATGCCCTAAAATTTTAGTTTCTGGCACGACCGGTTTAGAAAAAGAAATGCTAGAAAAAATGCAACAATTAGCCTTAAAAGCGCCGCTTTTGCATGCGCACAACATGTCTTTAGGGATTATGATGCTCAATCAATTAGCTTTTTTGGCTTCTTTGAAATTAAAAGATGCGGATATTGAAATTGTAGAAACGCACCACAATCTCAAAAAAGACGCCCCGAGCGGCACTGCGTTGAGTTTGTATGAAACTTGCGCTAAGGCTAGGGGGTATGATGAAAAAAACGCTCTTACCACTCACAGAGAAGGTTTGCGCTCTAAAGAAAGCATTGGCATAGCCGCTTTAAGGGGTGGCGATGTTGCCGGGAAGCACACGATAGGGTTTTATTTAGAGGGCGAATACATAGAGCTTAGCCATACAGCGACTAACCGATCTATTTTTGCTAAAGGGGCTTTAGAAGTGGCTCTATGGCTTAAAGATAAAGCCGCTAAAAAATATGAAATCAACGAGATGTTTGGCTGAATGTTTTAATTCTTTTTTGTATTGGAAGGGTTTATTTTGCAAGGATTAATCTTGCCTTGTGTGATTAGCAACACAAGGCTAGTGTGGTAAAACCTACTATAATTCAATTCAAGGAGCCTAACTGAAATGATAAATTTCAGTTAGGGCTTTATTATAGCAAAAATTATCAAGGATTACAAAGGGTAGCGTTTCTGGTTTGGATTTGGAGCGTTATTTTGATTGTTTTGAGTTCCATTTACTTTTTATTTAATAATAAATCTTAACTATCATAAACGCATGATTAAAGTATTTGAGTTATTAAAAAATTCTAAAATAAAAGGATATAAAATGAAAACCATTAGAAATAGCGTGTTCATTGGAGTGTCTTTACTCGGCGGTTGCGCTAGCGTTGAGACTTATTTTGACGCTTTGCGTGTTGCTAGCGTTAAAGACGCTTGTTTATAGAGAAAGAAGTGCGCTACACTCCCAAAGACTTTGATAGCCCTTATCGCACTGACTAAACCGACTTTTAGGGGGTGTTATTCCAAACGCTCTCTATCCCCTTAAAAAAATGATTTTTACATAAAAATAAAGTTAAAAACCCCATTTTTAAGAACAAGGCATTTTTGCCTTATTCTAAATTTTTAAAATGGGA
The DNA here is from genome assembly GCF_030053225.1 of Helicobacter sp. 219-2. Lineage (NCBI taxonomy): Bacteria > Pseudomonadati > Campylobacterota > Epsilonproteobacteria > Campylobacterales > Helicobacteraceae > Helicobacter > Helicobacter sp. 219-2. The sequence goes on from NZ_JASGBS010000001.1 coordinate 845,079, forward strand.
TTTATTAACCCGCTCATTGTTTTAGCATGAATAAGTGGTGATAAATTCAAAAGGATGGGGTTTGCTCTCCCATGGGAACACTTCAGCGTTGAATTTAAGAGACTGATAGGCTTGAATAAATTCTTCGCTAAAGACATGACCCTCTTTTAAATACTGCTTATCGGCTAGCATTTCTTCTAACGATCTCCTTAAAGTGTGGGGCATTTGCTTGATACCCTTTTCTCTGATTTCATCTAAAGTCAATTTGAAAAGGTTAATATCCATCGCTTCGCCGGGATCAATCTTATTTTTTACGCCATCCATACCCGCCATTAAAATCGCTGCAAAAGCCAAGTAGGGGTTTGATGAGCTATCAGGAAACCTGAATTCAAACCTTGCGCTGTTTTTAGAAATCCCATAAGGGATACGCACGCTCGCGCTCCTGTTATTAGCCGAATAGGTTAAAATAGATGGGGCTTCATAGCCAGGAATTAGGCGTTTGTAAGAATTAGTGGAAGCGTTAGTGAAAGCGGCTAACCCTCTAGCGTGGTGCAACACGCCCCCTAAAAAATGCAACGCCAACTCGCTCAAGCCCTTGTAAGTTTCACCGCTAAAAAGGTTTTCGTTGTTTTTCCAAACACTCACATGGGTGTGCATCCCACTCCCGTTATCCCCGTATAAAGGTTTTGGCATAAAAGTGGCGGTTTTGCCGTTTAAATGAGCGACCATTTTAACCACATATTTGAGTTTTTGGACATTGTCAGCGGCTTCCACTAAATCCCCAAATTTCACGCCCACTTCGCCTTGCGCTTGCGCGACTTCATGATGGACGACAAAAGTTTCTAACCCCACTTGGTTTAAGACTTTCACAATTTCTGTGCGAATATCCATCATCGTATCCGTTGGTGGCACAGGCATATAACCCCCTTGCTTGCCCGGTCTATGCCCAAAATTCACGCCATTTTCAAAACTTCTATCCCTATTCCATTCGCCCTCTTCGCTATCCACTTCGTAGTATTGGGAATTGGAAGCGTCTTTAATTTTAATGGAATCAAAGATGAAAAATTCGCTCTCCGCGCCAAAATAAGCCACATCGCCCAAACCTGAATCTTTTAAATGTTGTAAGGCTTTTTTAGCGATACTTCTGGGGCATTTCTCATAAGGCTGGTTTTTATACACATCATACACATCGCAAAACACGACCACGCTCACATCCGCACTAAAAGGGTCTATGAAATAACGCACCAAATCGGGGGTTAAAATCATATCGGAGTGTTCAATGCCTTGCCAGCCTTTAAAACAACTCGCATCAAAAGGAATCCCCTCTTTAAACATTTCATGCGTTAAAGCCCCAAAAGAATAAGCGATGTGATTCCAAGTGCCTTTAATATCGCTGAATCTAAAATCCACAAATTCCACTTCATTTTCTTTGCAAAATTCAAAAAATTCTTTGATCTTGCTTTCACCATTTTGAGTTCTTACTACCATTAACCACCTTTAATTGTTATGAATTGAGTTTGATTGATAGGGGTGATTATAGCATTTATGGGGTAAAAAAAGTAAAATCTGCATCAAGTTTTATTAAGATGCATGCGGTAAAATCCGCTAAATCAAGGAGTGTTATTTATGAAAGCAGAGCCAATGGAAGCAAAGGCAATCAAACTATTAGAATTTATTAAAGACAATCAAAAGAATCAATTGGTCATTCCCATCTATCAGAGGGTGTATAGTTGGGAAAAGGAACAATGCAAAGAATTATGGGATGATATTATAAAAGTTGGTGGAGATGATAAGATGGATGGGCATTTTATCGGTTCTATTTTGTATGTGCTAGATGGCATTACGCACTCTGACAATGCATTACTCATTATTGACGGCCAACAAAGGCTCACCACTATCACGCTTTTACTCACCGCTTTGAGAGATCATTGGAGCGATAAGCGTAAAGAAATAGAGAACCACTATCTTATCAACAGCGATAAGGACGGCGATAAGAAATTCAGGCTCATCCTCTCAGACTCTGATAAAGATACCTTGCTCTATTTGATTGATAAAGACAAAAGAAAACCGAGCGAGCCTTCATTAAAAATAGTGGAAAATTTTAAATTATTTGGAGAATGGATTAGTAAAAACACCGACAAACTAGAAACGATTTTTAAAGGATTAGAAAAGCTTATGATAGTTTATATTGCTTTAAAAAAAGGAAAAGATGATCCTCAACTTATCTTTGAGAGCATGAACTCAAAAGGTATCGAACTCACGCAAACGGATTTGATCAGAAACTATATCGTAATGGAAACAGAGATTGAAAAACAGGAAGGCTTTTATAATAAATATTGGAGAGCTATGGAGGAGAAATTTAAACAAAATAAAAAATTGTTTGATCGGTTTGTCCGGCATTACCTCACGATCAAAACAAGAAAAGACCCTCCTAATACCAATAAAGTTTATGCAGCTCTCAAGGATTACCGGCAAAAAGAGGGGATAGGAATAGAGGATTTATTGAAAGATTTACAAAAATATTGCGGGTATTTTTGCCAAATCGTATTCAAAAAAGAAGCCGATAAGGATTTAAACAAGGCTTTAGGTTTTTTGGTGGATTTAGAGATGGATGTGATTTATCCGCTATTACTAGAACTTTATAGCGATTATAACGATGGGGTTTTATCCAAGGCTGATTTTATCCCTATTATCGCTTTGATAGAGAGCTATATTTGCAGAAGGGCGGTGTGCGGGCTTGGCACAAATAGTCTCAATAAAGTCTTTCCCTCTTTTACAAAGCACATCCAAAAAGATGAATATTTTAAAAGCCTAAAGGCACATTTTGGCTCTCTGACAGAAAAACAAAGATTTCCAAACAATGACGAGTTTAAAGATTGTTTTATTACGATAGATTTTTGTAGTTTTCAAAAAAAGGAATACTTTTTTGAAAGGCTAGAAAATTTTGACACAAAAGAGCCGGTCAATACCAAAGGACTAACCAATGAGCACATCATGCCTCAAAAACTCACGGAAGAATGGGAAAGGGATTTGGGTGAAAATTTTCAAGAGATACACAATAAATACCTCCACACAATAGGCAATCTCACTCTGACAGGCTATAACTCTACATACAGCAACAGATCTTTTCAAGAAAAACGAGACATGGAAAAAGGCTTCAAAGATAGCCCATTGAGACTTAATCAAGGTTTGAGGGATTTAAAATTTTTTGGCGAAGAAGAGATTAAAAAAAGAGCTAATGATTTAGCGGATTTGGCTTTAAAGATTTGGACTTATCCAAATCTCGATGCAGAAACGCTAGAGAAATATAAACCCAAGAAAGACAAGAAAGAAAAAGAGGTTTATGATTTAAACTCTTATAAGTTTGGCTCTCATTCAAGGGAATTATTTGATATTTTAAGCAAAGAGATTAAAGCTCTTGATGAAAGGATAACCGAAAATTTTAATCAAGATTATATCTCTTATAAGTTTAGCAAAAATTTTGTGGATATTGTTGTGCAAACAAAAGACTTAAAATTGTATTTAAATATGAAATTCAATGAATTGCAAGATGAAAAAAATCTGGCAAGGGATATGACTAATAAAGGTCATTTGGGGAATGGGGACATAGAAGTCAAGCTAGAAACAAAAGAGAATATCCCTTATTGTTTGGGGTTGATCAAACAGGCTTTAGAAAAACAGATGGGTGGTAGGAACAGGCAATAAAAACCCAACTTATTAAAATAAAGAGTATAATTACAAACTACTTAAAACTTAAAGGGGATATAATGAAGGTTCTATTACTAGAAGATGTGAAAAATTTAGGCAAAGCGGGTGAAGTGTGTGAGGTTAAAGATGGCTATGGGAATAACTTTTTAATCGCTAACAAAAAAGCTAAACTCGCCACTAACGAAGTGATCAACAAATACAAAGCCGAAGTTAAAAAGAAAGCTGAAAAAGAAGCCCTAGAAAAGGTGCAAAAATTGCAAATGGTAGAAACCTTACAAACCATCACGCTGACCATCCATAAAAAAGTCGGCGCGAATGGCTCTTTATTTGGAGCGATCACTAAAGAAGAGATCACGGAGCGTTTGAAAGAACAGCATGCGAGTTTGGATTTGGATAAAAAAGACATTGAACTCAAACACCCGATTAAAAGCACAGGGATTTATGAGATTGAAGTCAAGCTTGGATTTGGGGTTGTGGGTGCGTTTAAAATTGATGTGGTGGCTGAGTAGAAAATGTTTGAAGCGACGACGATTCTAGGCTATAGAGGGGAAATGGGGGGTAAGAAGTTCGCACTCATTGGAGGCGATGGGCAGGTAACTTTGGGCAATTGCGTAGTCAAAGCCAATGCGACAAAAATCAGAAGCTTGTATCACAACCAGGTTTTAAGCGGGTTTGCCGGGAGCACTGCGGACGCTTTTAGCTTGTTTGATATGTTTGAACGCATTTTAGAGAGCAAAAAAGGGGATTTGTTTAAAAGCGTGGTGGATTTCAGCAAAGAATGGCGCAAAGACAAGTATTTACGCCGACTGGAAGCGATGATGATTGTTTTAAATTTGGATCACATTTTCATTTTGAGCGGAACGGGCGATGTTTTAGAAGCCGAAGACAATAAGATCGCTGCTATTGGGAGTGGGGGGAATTTTGCTTTGAGCGCGGCTAGGGCTTTAGATAATTTCGCTCATTTAGAGCCTAGAAAACTTGTAGAAGAGTCCTTAAAAATCGCAGGGGATCTTTGCATTTACACCAACACGAATATTAAAATTTTGGAGCTTTAATGTCTGAATTGAATATGACCCCAAGAGAAATTGTCGCTTATTTAGATGAATACATCATTGGGCAAAAGGAAGCTAAAAAGTCTATCGCTATCGCTTTTAGGAATCGTTACAGGCGTTTGCAACTGGAAAAATCCTTACAAGAAGAAATCACGCCTAAAAACATTTTAATGATTGGATCTACTGGCGTGGGTAAAACTGAAATCGCCAGAAGAATAGCAAAAATCATGAAACTCCCCTTTGTGAAAGTGGAAGCGAGCAAATACACAGAAGTGGGTTTTGTGGGGCGCGATGTGGAGTCTATGGTAAGGGATTTGGTCAATAACAGCGTGCTTTTAGTGGAAAATGAGCATAAAGAAAAGTTAAAAGACAAGATTGAAGAAGCGGTTATAGAAAAAATCGCTAAAAAACTCCTACCCCCCTTGCCTAATGGGGTGAGCGAAGAAAAAAAACAAGAATACGCCAACAGCCTTTTAAAAATGCAACAAAGAATCGTGCAAGGCGAGTTGGATAGCCGAGAAATTGAAATTGAAGTGCGTAAAAAAAGCATAGAGATTGATTCTAATGTGCCGCCTGAAATTTTAAGGGTTCAAGAAAACTTGATTAAGGTTTTCCATAAAGAACATGACAAAGTCAAAAAAACTCTAAGCGTTAAAGAGGCTAAAGAAGCCCTAAAGGCAGAAATTAGCGACACGCTTTTAGACAGCGAATCCATTAAAATGGAAGGCTTGAAGCGTGCGGAAAGTTCAGGGGTGATTTTTATTGATGAAATTGATAAGATCGCTGTAAGCTCTAAAGAAGGAGGCCGTCAAGATCCTAGTAAAGAGGGGGTTCAAAGGGATTTGTTGCCGATTGTAGAGGGGAGTGTGGTGAATACGAAGTATGGTTCTATTAAAACAGAGCATATTTTATTCATTGCAGCAGGGGCTTTTCATCTTTCTAAGCCAAGCGATCTCATCCCTGAATTGCAAGGCCGTTTCCCTTTAAGGGTGGAGTTAGAGAGTTTAACCGAAGAAATCATGTATATGATTTTAACCCAAACTAAAACCTCTATCATCAAGCAATACCAAGCCCTTTTAAAAGTGGAAGGCGTAGAAATTGCGTTTGAAGATAACGCGATCAAAGAGTTAGCCAAACTCTCTTATAACGCCAATCAAAAAAGCGAAGATATAGGCGCTAGAAGGTTGCACACCACCATTGAAAAAGTGCTAGAAGACATTAGTTTTGAAGCGGAGGATTATTCTGGGCAAAATGTTACTATCACTAAAGAGTTGGTTCAATCAAAACTAGAGGATTTAGTGGCTGATGAAAATTTAGTGAAGTATATTTTATAATGAAAACTAAGGCGGGCTTTGTAGCTCTTATAGGCAAACCAAACGCTGGAAAAAGCACTCTTTTAAACACTTTATTAAACGCTCATTTAGTCCTCGTTTCGCATAAGGCTAATGCGACAAGAAAATTAATGAAATGCATTGTGCCTTTTAAAGATAAAGAAGGCTATGAGAGCCAAATCATTTTTTTAGACACACCAGGGCTTCATTATCAAGAAAAATTACTCAACCAATGCATGCTCTCACAGGCTTTAAAAGCGATGGGCGATGCTGAGTTGTGCGTTTTTTTGGCTTCTGTGCATGATGATTTAAAAGGCTATGAAGAGTTTTTGAGTTTGTGCCAAAAACCCCATATCTTGGCTGTGAGTAAGATTGACACCGCCACGCATAAGCAGGTTTTGCAAAAATTGCAAGAGTATCAACAATACGCTTCGCAATTTTTAGCTCTAGTGCCTTTGAGCGCGAAAAAATCTCAAAATTTAAACGCGCTTTTAGAATGCATCAGCAAGCATTTAAGCCCTAGCACATGGCTTTTTGAAAAGGATTTGATGAGCGATGAAAAAATGCGCGATATTTATAAGGAAATCATTAGGGAGAGTTTGTTTGATTTTTTGAGCGATGAGATCCCTTATGAAAGCGATGTGGTAATTGATAAATTTATAGAAGAAGAACGCATAGACAAGGTGTATGCGCATATTATCGTAGAAAAAGAAAGCCAAAAAAAAATCGTGATAGGCAAAAACGGGGTAAATATCAAACGCATCGGGACTAGCGCGCGATTGAAAATGCAAGAAGTGGGCGAAAAAAAGGTTTTTTTAAACTTGCAAGTGATCGCTCAAAAATCATGGAGCAAGGAAGAAAAGAGCTTGCAAAAACTGGGTTATATCTATCAAAGGAATAGGGATTGAAAAAAATATTACCGGCTCTGTTAATGGGGTTTGTGGGCTTGAATGCTGATGAGCGTCTGTTAGAAATTATGCGCCTTTATCAAAAACAAGGCTTGGAAGTGGTGGGTCAAAAGCTGGATTCTTATTTAGCGGATAAATCTTTTTGGGCAGAAGAGCTTCAAAATAAGGACACGGATTTTGGCTATTATCAAAACAAGCAGTTTTTATTTGTGGCGGATAAATCCAAGCCTAGTTTAGAGTTTTATGAAATAGACAACAACATGCTTAAAAAAATCAACAGCTCTAAAGCCCTTGTAGGCTCTAAAAAGGGCGATAAAACTTTAGAGGGCGATTTGGCCACGCCTATTGGAGTGTATCGTATCACGCAGAAATTAGAACGCTTGGATCAATATTATGGCGTTTTGGCTTTTGTAACGAATTACCCTAATTTGTATGACACCTTGAAAAAACGCACCGGGCATGGCATTTGGGTGCATGGAATGCCTTTAAATGGCGATCGGAATGAATTGAACACCAAGGGCTGCATTGCGATTGAGAACCCGCTTTTAAGCTCTTATGATAAAGTGTTAAAAGGCGAAAAAGCGTTCCTCATCACCTATGAAGACAAGTTTTTCCCTAGCACTAAAGAAGAATTGAGCATGGTTTTAAGCTCCCTTTTTCAATGGAAAGAAGCTTGGGCTAGGGGCGATTTTGAACGCTACATGCGTTTTTATAACCCCAACTTCACTCGCTATGACGGCATGAAATTCAACGCTTTTAAAGAGTATAAAAAAAGGGTGTTTGCGAAAAACGAAAAAAAGAATATCGCTTTTTCTTCTATCAGCGTGATCCCTTACCCCAATTCCCAGAACAAACGCTTGTTTTATGTGGTGTTTGACCAAGATTACAAAGCCTACCAGCAAAACAAGCTCTCTTATAGCTCTCATTCTCAAAAAGAACTCTATGTGGAGATTGAAAACAATCAAGTGTCTATTATAATGGAAAAATAGGGCTTTGTTTTAATGAGAGCGATTTAAGCGGATTTTTTAACCCATTCAGTCAAGCTTGATACAAGTTTGATTAAAAACTTACAGAGCTTGCTTTTTCATAGCCAAATTCTGCAGATTTTTGCAAGAATTTTTTAGCCCTACTTTTTTGTTTTCTGGTGCCAAGCCCTTCTTTATAAGCGATCCCAATTCTGTAAAGGATTTCCCCCATTTGTTGTTTGAGTAAAATAATATTGCTTGAAATTTCAGCAATATCTTCCCAAAGAAGTGTCTTATCTTTGATTTGAAGGGATTTCTTAACAAGTATTCCAAACTTCTTTCCAAATTTTATAGGATTCGCGCTCAAACCTGAAAGATCAATAAATCGCGATCCAATAAGCATACTAGTAAATTCCGCAAGGTTTGATCCAAATTTGTTAACAAAATTTGTGCTTTTATTAGAAAATATGCGAACCACATACCTGTAAGTCTTGAGCGCTTGTTTCAAATCCTTTTTTGTCCCTAAGCCTTCTGCTTGCATGTATCCTAAAATTAAAGCGCCCCCTAACAACCCGCTCCCATACCCTTTGATAGCGTTTTGTGCATAGAGTTGCGCTTTTTTGTAATCCACTTTCACGCCCTTTCCCTCCAAATACATTTTGGCTAAATAAACACTGCCAAGCCCAATGCCGTATTCTTGCACCTTTCTAAAATTTTTAAAGGCTTGCTGGTATTGGCCTTTATTAAAATTATCCAAACCATTTTCAAAATAATATGTCTTATGATTTCGTGCAATTTCATCCCACTGATTTCGCGCCCTTTCATCCCAATCATCACTTATGCTAATATATTCACCAGCTATACAAAGTGAAAACGGCAATAATAAACCTAATAAAAGCAATAAAGGCTTTAAAAGAGAAAAAGTGGTGCGATAAAAATCTTTAAACATGTCAGATCCTTTTACAATTTGAGCCATTCTTTATAGCATAATAGTAACATGGATATGGTTTTATATTTTTTGCTATAATAAAATGAATTTGTTTCATAGTAACAAATTGAGAATATACCATCTATGGAGGTAACACTATGGCTGACACAATCAATACAACTGAAGCAACCCATGAAACAAAAAAGCCAAACGCTTTTGTAAATTTTTTCAAAAACAATTTGGCTGATAAGCGTTATGATTCATTAGGTCTTATTGGAGCAGGGGTTTTATGTTGTGTCTTGAGCGGTGCTATGGGGATTGTTGGGATAATCTTTGTCGCAATAGGAATCTTTTTGTCTTTTTCTAATATCAATCTAGTGAAATTAGTTGAAAAATTGTCCAAAAAGCAATCTAAAGTGGCAACAACTGTCAATAACGAAACCCAAAGATCTCAAGCAACAAGCGTTACCAATGAACCAACTGAAGCTAAAGAGACGAAAGATTGAGGCAAAACAACGATTTTGACTAAAGAAAGAATAAGAGAAAATTTCAAAAGTTTAGGTGTTCTAGTGGTTTATTACTCACTGCATGACTCACACAAGCGGTCTATAAATTCTTTTTTTAGATTTAAGGATAATTATTTGCAATATGAGTCTAGCTACGAGTTGGTGGGGTTGATTAAATCCATTGGCAAGGCTTTAAAAATGGAAACCAACTGAAAAAAAGGAAACTAATGTTTAGAAAACTAGCAACCGCTGTATCGCTCATAGGCTTACTAACCTCTAACACTCTTTATGCTAAAGAAATAAGTGAAGCTGATAAGGTCATTAAGGCCACTAAAGAAACTAAAGAAACCAAGAAAGAAGCTAAACGACTCAAAAAAGAAGCCAGACAGCGCCAACAGATCCCTGATCATAAGAAACCTCAATATGTTTCTGTTGATGACACAAAAACTCAAGCGCTTTTTGATATTTACGACACCTTGAATGTGAATGACAAAAGCTTTGGGGATTGGTTTGGTAATAGCGCTTTGAAAGACAAAACCTATCTCTACGCTATGGATCTGTTGGATTACAACAACTATCTATCCATAGAAAACCCCATTATCAAAACAAGAGCGATGGGAACCTATGCGGATCTCATCATCATCACAGGCTCACTAGAACAAGTCAATGGGTATTACAACATTCTAAAAGCGCTCAACAAACGAAACGCTAAGTTTGTCTTAAAAATCAATGAAAACCTGCCTTACGCCCAAGCGACTTTTTTAAGAGTGCCAAAAAGAAGCGATCCCAATGCCCATACGCTTGATAAGGGAGCGTCAATTGATGAGAATAAGCTTTTTGAACAACAAAAACGCGCGTATTTCAACTACGCCAACGATGTGATCTGCAGACCCAATGATGAAGTGTGTTCGCCTCTAAGAGATGAAATGGTAGCTATGCCCACTAGCGATAGCACTACTCAAAAACCTAATATCATTGCTCCTTATAGCTTGTATAGACTAAAAGAGACAAATAACGCCAATGAGGCTCAGCCATCACCTTATGCCACTCAAACCGCTCCTGAAAACAGCAAAGAGAAGCTCATAGAAGAGCTAATCGCTAACTCCCAACTCATAGCCAATGAAGAAGAGAGGGAAAAGAAACTCTTAGCAGAAAAAGAAAAACAAGAGGCTGAATTGGCTAAATACAAGCTCAAAGACTTAGAAAATCAAAAGAAACTAAAAGCTTTAGAAGCAGAGTTGAAAAAGAAAAATGCTAAGAAACCTAGAGTAGTGGAAGTGCCTATTTCTCCTAGAACAAGTAATCCTGATGAAACAATGAGAGTTGTCAAGGAAAAAGAAAATTATAATGGATTGTTAGTGGATAAAGAAACCACGATCACACGAAGCTATCAAGGGACTTTGATTAGTGAAAATTCTTACAGCAAAAAAACACCTCTCAACCCTAATGACTTGAGAAGCTTAGAAGAAGAAATTAAGAGCTACTATATTAAGTCTAATGGCTTGTGTTATGCTAATGGCATTAGTCTCTATGTCAAAATCAAAAACGACCCCTATAAAGAGGGAATGCTGTGTGGCTATGAGAGTATTCAAAATCTGCTCTCACCTCTAAAGGACAAGCTCAAGTACGACAAGCAAAAGTTACAAAAAGCATTACTGAAAGATTCAAAGTAAGTTAAAGTTTTGTTTGAAAAATGGATTGGTCTCTTTTTACTTCTTAATTCCTTAGCCTATCCATGCCAAAAAGTAACGATCAGCTTCAAGCAGTATGAGAATCTTATCCATATTCACCAAAAAGGTTGCGACAATGAAGTGGTGTGCAGAACGCTCATCTCTATCGCTTTATTGGAAAGTTCTTTAGGGTTGAACAACAAGCGCGAAATTTCCCTAAAAGACACTTCCTATTCCATGTTTCACATCACCTTAAACACCGCTAAAAAATTCTACCCCACCTATTCTAAAACGCTTCTCAAATACAAATTGCTCAATGATGTGGATTTTGCGATTTCATTGGCTAAAAGAATTTTGAAAGAAAATTTTGATTATTACAAACAAAAACACCCTAATAAAAGCGTGTATCAATTAGTAGAAATGGCAGTAGGTGCTTACAATGGGGGAATGAAACACAACCCTAATGGCGCTTATGTGAAAAAGTTCCGCTGTGTCTATTCTCAGGTGCACTACAACGAGTAGGGCATACTAATTTTACAAACAATCTTGGTGATACACTTCTACGATCTTATGAATTTATAATAATATCATTTACATCATTATCTTTATTATCTTTTAATTTTTCTAAAATATATTTTGCTTCTTTTTGTCAAGATATTTTGTCTTTTTATTTTTTGGAATAGGCTTTTTGCCTTCCTTATAAGGACATATAGCGTAAGAATTTTTCCAATTCATACGATTTTGACATAGGTGCTGTAAAAATGGATTGATGAATTTTAACCTAGCGCATGCAAACAATCCACTAGAGCGATGGTTGGCAAATCAAAGAATACACAAATCACAGTTCGCTTGAACCCACAGGCACTAAAGATTTATCATAGCTCAATTCGCCTCTAGTTTTAGCGGCTTGCAAATCATCATAGAATGTTGCTTGATTAGGCACTTTCCCCAATTTGTATTTCTTGCTCAAGCTTGGACTTACCTTAATAAGCTCATCAGTGAAGAATGGATCATCATAGTAAAGCGCCTTGTGGCACTTGATGGGTTTGAGCGTGTTTTCTAGAATGATAAGCTCATCGCCCATAGTCATCAATTCATCAGGGGTCATCAAAAACCGCTCCTTGTTGCTGATAGAAGTATTGGTCTTACCGGTATTATCATCAATGCTCCGGCTCACATCTTGCCTTGTGTATTTCCCTAACACCTTAGAAAGTTTCTCAAAATGTTCATAGTAGTTATCGTTGTTAATCCCATAATACATATTCAAAGAAAGGTTGTCTAAAATAGTCTTAGCACCATTTCTACCATAACCAAGTGGGGGGTCATTCTCTAGTTGCGCCTTACTTTGAAACACAAACGCAGGGCGCATGTTGTATTCTGCCATGATCCCTACCGCTTTAACAAAGGTCTCTAAATAGCCACAAAGCGTAAATTCGTCCATGAGCATTAAACAACTTCTTTTGCATTGTGGATCATGGATTGGCAGAATAAGGTTGCTATAAATCATCACATTGAAAAACAGCTCTAATATCGGTCCAACAATAGTGCTTTCTTTAGGATTAGCGATCACACCAATACTCACTTCATCAATCCTTAAACGCCTGAAATCAAAATCATTAGCGCTCGTGAAATTTCTGATCATGGCGTTATTGTAAGGCGCAAACGCTGAAGTATAGACCCCTTGAACAGAGCTGTAAGTTTCTTTAGCGCCGCCCATTGTCTTGAAATTATTCCACATGTTTCTAGTGGCAGGACTAAGCACTCTTATATTATCGCCACTCTTATCTTCTTCACCTCCAAAAAATTCCATCAGAGACACGACTTTTTCCATGTTTGTGTCTTCATCAATCAAGTTGATACCGCTTGCCATAGAACCTATGAAAAACATCGTGGGAGTTTCAGGCATGATGATTTTTTTTCTTTTGACAAACTCAAGCCCCTTTTTAGTCCACATGAGATCCCTATAAATATTGCAATTGATGACAAAAAGGTTTCGCGCTTGATTGCTAAAAAAAGGATCTTTTTCATTAGGTCTTTCAGGGAACACGAGCTTTGCCAATCCAAAGATTTGAGTGGAAAAATCCCCCCCACTAGCCACCATGCCATGCCCTTTTAGGCGTGTGTCAATTTGAGAGAGTATGTCTTCAGTCAAAACCACATCATTACCAAAATCCACATAAGCGAAAGGATTAAATCGGTGTGTTTTTAAGGAGAAAGGTTCATAGATGAACACTTTTTGGTTGAAGCGTTTTTCTCTGATTTTTCCGCAAGTTTCCATAGTGTCAGCCTTAGGGTCAAACACAACGATATTTTGAGGATAATTGATCATATTGGGCATGATGAAACCCACTCCCTTACCGCTTCTAGTGGGAGCAATCAAGCCAATGAACGCCTGTCCTGCGTAAGCGATAAAATCCCCCAAACCACGCCTGCCCACAATAACCTCTCGTTTGTCAAAGGTGCGTTTTTTATTGTTGGGTGTGATAAGTTTAGCTTTGATCATTTTTTCTTCGCTCTCCCAACTCGCGCTACCAAAGAGATCATCAACTTTTTTATTCGCTCCTATGTCTCTAGTCCGAGTTAAGTATTTTAAGAACCACACAAAAAAGGTAATGAATATATAAGAGCATAAAATAGAACTATATACGACTAAGGATATATTGAACCCATAAATCTTGAGTGAACTAAAACAAAGCGCCTTAAAATAGTATGCAGGAAAATCTTGTATCGCATAGATCCATATGTCAAAAAGATCATCATCACTCTCAGGCAATTTATTATCATCATAAAAATTACCTAATAGAATCAAGAAAAATAACCCTGATGTGATAAAAGAATAGGATAGTAATAGTGTCGCTTGTAACCAAAAGCCAAAGGTTTTAACTCTTTCTTTCAGCCCCTCTATAATGATTTCTTTAAAGTTTTTTTTCTTTTGAGGTTGGTTAGCTTTATCTTTAAAAGCTTTTTTTTGAGCTTTTATGAATTTGTAGAGAAAAAATAACGCTATTACCCCTATGAAACTAAAAATAACAACCAACTTATAATTCTCTATGAAATATAAGGTGTTATACAACAAGTCTTCCATTGTACCTACTACCTATGTTTGATATAAAATTCATCACACTGTTTGTGGTGGTTGATATGGACAATCATATCAATTAAATCTTTAAAGCCCTCAATGAGGCTTTCAAACTTGATATTCCTTGCTGCACTATTAGATGAACTCATGTTGGCTAAACGGATAAACGCCTCTTCACTGCTCCCTGCATGCAGAGTGGTTAGTGTGCCTTTATGACCGCTACAAAGCACATTATAAAAATCGTATGCCTCACTGCTTCTGAGTTCTCCTAAAATGATTCTATCAGGCCGCATTCTCAAACATGACTTTAAGCAATCAGCAGAGGTGATATTCCCACCAAAAAAAAGCTGTGTGTAATTCTTGTGGTGTTTGAATACAATCTCTTCGGTGTCTTCAATGGATATGATCCTTTCTTCTTTGGGGATAAACTCCATGATGCTTTTGATATAAGTCGTTTTACCGCTTCCTGTGCCACCACAAACAATCACATTCTTACCAATAGCAATACCATCTTTAATCGCGCTGATCGCTTGTTCTTTGTTATCTAGCAGATTATAAAAACCCTGCTCTTCAAAGAAACTATGAGAATAGGTTGTTTTGCTAGGTATCCTTATGGATATGGAAATGGTTTCATCATTAACTGTAACAGGGGAAAGGACAATCTGCACCCTTTCACCATTCGCTAAATTGCTGCTCAAAATAGGATTTTCATAGTTGTCTATTGTTTTTTTCTTAAAACTTGCACAACACCGAGCAAAATGCATTAAACGAGACAGGCTAAAGGCTTTCCTGTCTCTCACATCAAATGGTTGCCATTCGCCATTATTTTTTAAAACCCACACAACCTTGTTCCCATTGTAACAAATCTCAGTGATATTTTCCATTTTCAAAAAATCACCAAAAAGTTCTTCAGTAGCATGCCTTAGAGGATTTAATGCCGCTTCTTTTAAAGCTCTTTCCACTTCTAGAAATTTTTTATCTTCTGCGCTCAATCTGTCTTCAGTCATGTTCTTATTCCAAATTTAATTTTAATTGGGTTATCAATTTAGCTCTTTCTAAAGAAGTGAGATAAGTCTTATTTTTGCTCAAAATAATATATTTAGTCCCTATATCTTGGACAATCTCATTGAGCTTCCTCCCAAAATCATCTATCCCTAGAATCTGAAACGCCACGCCCATCATATTGCCATCTATGAATGGCGGTAAATACTCTCTTGGCAGATAAGAAGCCACTAGGTCTGAAATTCTTGCCACTTCATCACACATGAAATTATTGAAGTTGTCAGAAATTTCTGCAACAAACTCCCCAAGCGTTAGTTCATTTTTGATCGTGCTTTCTGCAAAAGTCTTTTCTTGTTTGCAACGATTGTAACTGGCTAACACAAGGTTGTTCAAATAGTTGTAATAAGCATCAAAACTAATAAAATTCTTTTGCATATTGATTCTTAACTCTTGAACTCTTCTCAAAAAATCTTGCGGATCGTTGCTATCTTTTAAAGAAGAGGCGTAATTTTGAATAAACTTATCCCTTACTTCATTTGCATTTCCCATAAGAGATTTGTTGCTGTCTAAGATCTTTTGTCTTTCTGCTTCATTGAAACCGAGTTCCATTGCTGTTTCCTTTCATTGTTTTTGCTTGGTTTTTTCCGCCACTATATTCTCTAGAAGAGCCTAATTGTTGGTTTTGTCTTTTATTTTGTAAAGAACCGAGTTTGGTAACATAAATATATTTTATCCTTTCTCTTGAATTAATTGCCACCTTTGGGGCTTGTGGTGATCTCTTCATGTTCTCTAGACAAAGTTTTGGTGCTTTGTTTGATAATTTCATCTACCACAGATTTGTTGGTAATTTTAACATCATACACGCCACTAAAATCAATATCGTCCATTGTGAGAATCTTAATACTATCACCCTCGTTTTTGTAAAAACTTGGGGGGATATTCATCAGTTGCCCTAGAATTTGATTAGACATCTGAGCTGAACTTTGCATACTACCATTGATCGCTTGACCCAAAGCGTAATTAAATTCAGGTATCCTTTCACTTCTACCTTTGCCAAGGCCTATGAGTTTATCTAGAGCTATGATAGGCGCAGTTTGCAAGAAGCTATTAACCACGCTTGCTATCACAGCAAAGCCTATGCGCTTCATGAAGTGGTTATTCACATAGCCATCTACCCCTGCTTCACCCAGCATGCCTGCTGCTTGAGCGTTTGCTAGAGGTATTATCACACCATCAGGCGTAATGGCTTTAGTAAAGACTATCATTAAGCGTGTCATAATGGGTGTGCCACCTTTCACGCTTTGATAATTCCCATACACCTTAGTGCCTTTGTCTAGTAAGATCATAGTGCCGTTCATGTTCCATACATCTTTGGCTACAACCCCACTCACTATACCTGTGAGAGTGGCATCTACTTTAGAAGTCAGAGTGATTTCAATAGGGGTGTATTGCGCTAAAACAAATGTGGGATCACTCTTGCCTATAAAGGCCTGTTTGACAGGGCTTGTTTCATCTTGTTTTTCTGTTTTCTTTTTGTCATCAATGGGATTACCATTTTCATCTACAAATTCCCCACTCTTTTCTTTTTTGTTCTTAAGAGCGATTTCACTGATATTTTTGGCAGTTTCTGCGACATCTTTGTCTATCTTATTGCTTTCTACTCTAGCTTCTGCTGTGGATTTTTTACTTTTTTCTTTATCGTCATCTTTTTTATTGCCACCTAAAGCCTTAGCTAATTTAGCTTCTAAATTCTTATCCTTAATGGTTTTTTCTGTTTCGTATTGCTTGGTAATGTCAGGCTCTATGGAAGCATAAATAGGATTATCGCTAGCTATTTTATCCGCATCAACATTAGTGGCGTTAATAGTGGCAATATCGCCGCCATTTTTGAAATCCATTGGCAACAATGGATAACCTTTAGCCGCCATGTTATCAAAGGTTTTGCGGTTTCTTAGATCGCTATAAATCAGATCCACTTCATCAGCTTGTCGTTTAATTCCTAGAATTAGCGCCCTTTCACTATCGCTCAAGCCTTCTAAACATTGCTCTATGGCTTCTTGATCAGTAGGGTCATCTAAGTTATCCAAGCACTCGCTTGCTTGATGCAATCTTTCTGTTTTACTCAATTGATTTTGTTTGCTTTGTGTCCTTTTATTTTGGATTTCTTGGATCAAATCGCTATAAAGGTTTTGGCATTTCCTTTTTTCTTCATCGGTCCTGGCCGTTTTCAAACAATCCAAGACAGCCTTTTCTCTAGCTTCTTGCAGGTATTTGAGCTTCTCTTCATCGCTCAAACCATCCAAACACTTCATAATAGCCGCTCTGTCGTTAGGATCGGCGTTTTTCAAGCAATCTTTGATCGCTTTATCTTTTTGTTGGAGTTCTTTCGCTAAAAATTTTCTCGCTTCAGGGGTGAGTAATTTCTCGCATTCTTGTTTCTCTTTTTCATTCCTAGCTTTTGATACGCAGTCCAAATAGGCCTTAACACTCTTCTTAACTTCTTGCTCTAAGAGTTTTCTCGCTTCAGGGGTGAGTAATTTCTCACAAGCTCTCCTTTCTTCTTCATTTCTAGCTTGAGAGAGGCAGTCTTTATAAGCTTTAAGACTCTCTTTAGCTAAAACATTTTTCTGTAAGTCTTTAGGGATATTTTTAAGACATGCTTTTCTTTCTTCTTCATTTCCAGCTTTTTCCAAACAACTTAGCACTTGCTTCGCTAAAAATTTTCTCGCTTCAGGGGTGAGCAATTTCTCGCATTCTTGTTTCTCTTTTTCATTCCTAGCTCTTGAAACGCAGTCCAAATAAGCCTTAACACTCTTCTTAACTTCTTGCTCTAAGAGTTTTCTCGCTTCAGGGGTGAGTAATTTCTCACAAGCTCTCCTTTCTTCTTCATTTCTAGCTTGAGAGAGGCAGTCTTTATAAGCTTTAAGACTCTCTTTAGCTTCTTCTAAAAGTTTTTTCGCTTCAGGGGTGAGCAATTTCTCGCATTCTTGTTTCTCTTTTTCATTCCTAGCTCTTGATACGCAGTCCAAATAAGCCTTAACGCTCTCTTTAGCTAAAACCTTTTTCTGCAAGTCTTTAGGGAGATCTTTGACACACCTTTTTTTCTCAGCTTCGGTTTTAGCACTTTTCAAACAATCTAGCGCTTGTTGCTCTAAAAGTTTTTTCGCTTCAGGCGTAAGCAATTTCTCGCATTCTTTTTTCTCTTTTTCATTCCTAGCTCTTGAAACGCAGTCTTTATAAGCTTTAAGACTCTCTTTAGCTTCTTCTAAAAGTTTTTTCGCTTCAGGGGTGAGCAATTTCTCGCATTCTTTTTTTTCAGCTTCAGTTTTGGCTTGAGATACGCAGTCTTTATAAGCTTTAAGACTCTCTTTAGCTTCTTCTAAAAGTTTTTTCGCTTCAGGGGTGAGTAATTTCTCGCATTCTTTTTTCTCTTTTTCATTCCTAGCTCTTGAAACGCAGTCTTTATAAGCTTTCAGGCTCTCTTTAGCTAAAACCTTTTTCTGCAAGTCTTTAGGGAGATCTTTGACACACCTTTTTTTCTCAGCTTCGGTTTTAGCACTTTTCAAACAATCTAGCGCTTGTTGCTCTAAAAGTTTTTTCGCTTCAGGGGTGAGCAATTTCTCGCATTCTTTTTTCTCAGCTTCAGTTTTGGCTTGAGATACACAATCCAAATAAGCTTTAACGCTTTTTTTAGCTTCTTCTAACTTTTTTTTCGCTTCAGGGGTGAGTAATTTCTCACATTCTTTTTTCTCAGCTTCAGTTTTGGCTTGAGACACGCAATCCAAATAGGCCTTAACGCTCTCTTTGGCTTCTTCTTCTAAAAGTTTTTTCGCTTCAGGCGTAAGCAATTTCTCGCATTCTTTTTTCTCTTTTTCATTCCTAGCTCTTGAAACGCAGTCTTTATAAGCTTTAAGACTCTCTTTAGCTTCTTCTAAAAGTTTTTTCGCTTCAGGCGTGAGTAATTTCTCGCATTCTTTTTTCTCAGCTTCAGTTTTGGCTTGAGATACGCAGTCTTTATAAGCTTTCAGGCTCTCTTTAGCTAAAACCTTTTTCTGCAAGTCTTTAGGAAGATCTTTGACACACCTTTTTTTCTCAGCTTCGGTTTTAGCACTTTTCAAACAATCTAGCGCTTGTTGCTCTAAAAGCTTTTTCGCTTCAGGCGTGAGTAATTTCTCGCATTCTTTTTTCTCAGCTTCAGTTTTGGCTTGAGATACGCAATCCAAATAAGCTTTAACGCTTTTTTTAGCTTCTTCTAACTTTTTTCTCGCTTCAGGCGTGAGTAACTTCTCACATTCTTTTTTCTCAGCTTCAGTTTTGGCTTGAGATACGCAGTCTTTATAAGCTTTAACGCTCTCTTTAGCTAAAATATCGCTTTGTAAGTCTTTAGGGAGATCTTTCAAACACTTTTTTCGTTCTCCATCAGTTTTAGCGTTTTTCAAACAATCTAGAACCTGTTGTTCTAACTTTTTTTTCGCTTCAGGCGTGAGCAATTTCTCGCATTCTTTTTTCTCTTTTTCATTCCTAGCTTTTGATATGCAATCCTTGTAAGCCTTGACGCTCATATCAGCTAGTAGTTCTTTTTGCAAGTCTTGGGGAATATTTTTCAAGCACTCGTTTCGTTCTTCATCGGTTTTAGCGTTTTTCAAACAATCTAGCGCTTGCTGTTTCAATCTTTCTATAGCTTCTTTAGACAAGCCTTTCAAACATTCGTTTTTCTCAGCTTCTGTTTTGGCGTTTTTGATACAATCCTTATACTCTTGAAGCTCTTTTTGAATCCCTAATTCCTTACGGAATTTCTCTCTAATCTCAGGGTCATTTATGAGTTTTAGACACTCGTTTCGTTCTTCATCGGTTTTAGCGTTTTTCAAACAATCTAGCGCCACTTGAACTTTTTGTTGGTTCAATAAGCTTTTTTTCAGGTTTTCATCTTTGATTAAATCTAAACACTTGATCCTTTCTTCTTCAGTTTTGGCATTTTTGATGCAATCATTATAAGCCTCTAAAGTCTTTTTCATTTGATCTTGAAGTTTTTTGTCTTTGATAAGCTTCAAACATTCTTCATAGTTGCCACCATTACTAATACATTCATAAAAGGCTCTCAATGGGTTTTTGTCCTCAATTTCTGCAATATTCAAATAGTTGTATAAGGTTCTATTGGGATCGTCATTGAAGAAAAGATTCTTATCGATCATATTGCCTTTTTCATTCCGTTCTTTCAGCAATCGGTTATACTCTTGCCTTATTTGGATTTCATCATTGACATAAAGATTCCTGTCTTTGCTAAAACGAGAACTTTTATCTTCCAAAGGCATGAAGTAGTGAAAAATGCTTCTAGAAAATAAAATAATCACGATAAGAACAGCGACTACAATGCCACTAATAATATATTTCTTTTTGCTTCCTTTGATAATCTCTTGATCGTTAGAGTCGTTAGTTATTTCTTCTGACTTGTCTTCATCAAAATTGGTTTTAGTTTCTGTGGGGTTGTCAAGATAATGATCTGAGCTTTCTTTGGATTCTTTTGAAGAATCTTCAAAATGATTGACTTCTGTCGCTTCTTCATTGGATAAATCTTGGGGTGAATGTTGTTGGGTTTTTTTAGAAGTTTCATCATCAATTAAGTCCATTTGAGTTTCTTCTTGATACCCATTATTTTCTTGATCGTCTTCTTCGTTCAGTTCTTGGGTTTCTTCATCTAAATTCTTTTGCTGAGTGAAAGGTCTTTTATTATCAACTAATTTTCTAGCTTTTTTGAATAACTTGTCTGCTAGACTGCCATTGCTAGATTCTGAAGTTTCATTACCTCCAGAATCTATTTGAGCTTGGGTTTCTTCTGACTCGTATTCATCAAAATTGGTTTTAGTTTCTGTGGGGTTGTCAAGATGATGATCTGAGCTTTCTTTGGATTCTTTTGAAGAATCTTCAAAGTGATTGGCTTCCGTTGCTTCTTCATTGGATAAATCTTGGGGTGAATGTTGTTGGGTTTTTTTAGAAGTTTCAAATTTATCGTTTTCTTCATTCATGTCTTAACGCCTTTTTATTTATCTCTGACAAGAGGGAGCTTTTTAATCACACGCTCCAATTCACCATAGTTTTTGATATTGTAATTTTTTGTCAATGGATTTTTCCCATAGCCTTTATTTATTACTGTTACAAGGGCTTTGTCTTTAATGAGCTTAAACTTTTCTGCAATTTCATTAACTCTATACCATCTCAATCCTGAATTGGTCATGTTAGGATCAATGGCAGCATCAGTCATGCTCAATTTCCCATCAGGTTGAACCACAAAAATAGCAGGTTGGAGAGTGATGTTTTTGAAACCAAAATAAGTGAATGTGCCATCATCAAAAATTTCAGAGGGCATAATATGTTTAGAGCGTTTTTCAGGCGCTTGGTAGTAATTGTAGTTTCTAGGCACGGGGTTTCTTTTTAAGGCATTATGCACATATTGAGTCTCTAACGCCTTTGCTTGATCTAAGATAATTTTTTGCTTTTCTTCTCTTATTTTTTCTTTGTTGATAATCTGTTCATTGCTCGCCATCATTACTCTATTGATGTAGGCTGTGGTGTTAAGATTTTCTTGCTTGATCAATTCTCTCTGCCTCTTTGCTTCTTCTCTCTTTTTTAACTCCTCTTCAATGACGCTAGAAACTTCGTGTCTTTGTGGGTATTCTAATTTGACTGTTAGATACGCCGAAGCAAAATTGTCTTTTTGGGCTATTCTCAAAATGAATTGATACAAGGCTTTATTAGTCCGCACAACAAGATTAGTTCTCCAAGCGCTATCGCTAGGAGATAATTCTATGGAGTTATCCTCAGGGCTTTTTTGAGGCTTATCTGTCTTAATATTGATTTTATCCTTGGCTCTTTGTTTCACTGCCTCTTCAGCTTGTTTTTTGTTGAGTTCTTCAATTTGTTTGAGCGCATTAGCTTGAGCCTGTTCTTGCATGTCCTCTAGTCGTTCCATTTGATCTAATTCATTTTCTCGTTGTTGCTTGATAAATTCACTAAGATTTTTGTTATTGCTTAAATTTTGCGGGTTACTCATAGCGTTAGTGAGATTTTCTAAATTGGCTCTATTTTTTGCACGCTCTTCCTTTCTTTTTTCTCTTTTATCTTTTTGCGCTTTTTGCGCCTGTTCTTTAGCTTCTTTTTCTTTTTCTAGAGCTTTTTTTTGTTCTTCTAATTCTTTAGGGTCAGGTGCATCTACGATAAGTTTTTTTGTTTTTAAAAATTCTTGGTAATCTCTTGTCATTAGGGCAAAATTCACTGCTTCTTTTTCAAACATGAGATTACTTTTTACCGATTTAGGTTGAATGAATATATGATTAGAATTAGGCACAATGCTCCAACCTTTATTAAAACCTGTTGTGATGTAAGAAATAGTTTCATCTTTTTCAAGTTGGATCACAGTAACATTGTCTAATGAAGTCCAAATCGTAATAGGCTTTTCATCTCCTAAATAAGCAATCTTCTTATTCACCACTTTCACCCTACCACGATTAAAATTTTTAATGTCAGGTGCTGCTGCTTCTATTACGCTAGATAGAAATAAATAACCAAGACAGAAACAGCCAACAATTTTTTTAAAAAATGCCTGCTCCATCAACAATTCCTCTTAAAAAATATTTGTAATTGTAGCACAAGAATAAAGTGGCTTATCCTTTAAACATAGATCCACCAACTCTTCCCACCATTAAGGCATCTCTTTCTCTATCCATTCTGCTACCATCCATAGAAACAGAGCTGAAAATGGTATTAACGATCGCATTGACACTCTCAATAATCGTCTCTATGAAACCCTTTAAAATAAATAAAGTGATCAAACTCGCAATGGTTGAATCGATACCTAGTCCCCCTTGATTGATGTTTTGTATAGCAACAGAGGGCGTTATGGTCAAATTGAATGCCAATAATGCCAAAACACCAAAGAGCAAAATAGGAATAGCTAGAACCAAGATAAACAAATTATTGATAAACCATATCAATATGTTTTTCATAGAGTCTTTGAACCAATCTAGCACGATCAAACATACCGCAATAGGGAACACAATACCGCTAAA
The DNA here is from genome assembly GCF_030053225.1 of Helicobacter sp. 219-2. Taxonomy (NCBI): domain Bacteria; kingdom Pseudomonadati; phylum Campylobacterota; class Epsilonproteobacteria; order Campylobacterales; family Helicobacteraceae; genus Helicobacter; species Helicobacter sp. 219-2. The sequence continues at coordinate 868,270 of NZ_JASGBS010000001.1, forward strand.
AGCCCCCGCTATCAAAGGTTTCACAACAACAGTGCTTATTCTCATAATGATAGTTACTTGCATAAAAATAGCGAATAAAGAAATACCTGCCACTTGCAAGCCTTGTAACAAACTAGGAGCGTTGTTGCCAACATTAGAAAAAACAGCTCTTACCGCAGGTAAAATTGAATTAACAGTGTAATTCAGCACTAAATCTAAAGCCCAAAAAAGAACTTGATTCAACCCAAAAGCGCCTGCTAAACCAAAATAAATGGAATAAGAGATTTTATAAAGATAACCAAAACCTGCATAGGCGATAAAAGAAACCATCGCCATTTTGAATAATGTCCCCCCAACAAATCGCATGTATTCAAAACCTATGTTAATCTGAATACCATTTGAAATATCTCTCAATTTCATAAAAGAAATAAAAACAAAAATCCCAAAAACAATATAAATCAAGTAAGAAACAAAATCAAGATATGACCCTTGCCCTATGATAATATCAGGCAGATTGACTACACCATATGCAGGAAGAACAGCAGCGTCCGCTCCTTTGACAACAGATTCCAGTGCGGCAAAAGCAAGCATGGCTGTAGCGTTGTTTTGCAGTTTATTGGCGGTGAATTCTTTACCAATCAGCCAAATTAAACCATCAGCTGTAATATTCGTAGAAGCTTGAGCGGTTATTGAGCTAATTATTTGTAAAAGAACATTGCCTTTCACATTGTCCTCAATACCGCCTTTGGTAAAATTCCGAATCTTGTTGCTCAAATTGTCTAGCATGCTATCCATGGATACATCTATGTTTTTATTTATCAATGCATTCCAACCAAAATTGCAGCCACTTGATGGCGTTAGAGCAAAACCTTGTATAGCTGTAGCAACACTTGCCCACGCCGATCCCCATAAAGGACCTAAAGTATTCAAATATTTCACCAGATTGCTAGCAGCTAAACTTGTGGCTAATGGTGTGCTAAGCGCTTCGATCACACCCTGCCCTGAACTCTTTCCACTCCCTGATGCACCAATAGATGTATAGCCTGTCAAAATATCTGCAAAACTTTTGTTGGTTAAAACATAACTCGGTATCAGCATGCAATAAACTGTTTGGTAAATTTTGAGATTTGAAACAATGGGCAAATCAATAGCTTTCAACCAATTAGGAACAATGAGAAAAAAACTTATGATCGTTACTAAAAAAGTCCTTTTAATATTAAACATGCTCTTATTGCTTTAATGCCTTATTTTTTGATTCCACTTCTTTAATCTTTCTCAAAATTTCGCTTACCGTCTGTTCGTTTTGTAAATCTGTGATTTGAATGTCAAACACTTTGAAGCCAAAAGGATTGATGATAAGATTTTCTTGAGAAGAGTTACCTCTAGCAAAATCATAATAAATAGTTACTTGTTTTTTAGTAATATATTCATAATTTTCCATTGTATCCGGTGTGATTTTGATGGTAATGAAAAATGTTAATCTCGTTAAGGGACTATTTTTGACTTTTTCTCTTTGTATGTTGGAGCTAATGATAGCTTCTGCTCGGACTTTATCTACAAATTGTCTGATATTTTCATTGAACATTCTCATTGCTTGGGTTTGGAAACTCACATCGCAATACTGCATTAGTTGATCCTTGCGATCCCTCAAAGAATTTTTGCTATAACCAAACAGCAATGAAACAAATTTTGAAGTTGCACTATCCACAACAGCTTCAGAATTGACAATTTGTCTAGCATCGGAGCGTTTGACGATTTTAAATTCTCCTGTGTATCGATCAATGCCATAAACAAATATATCCGTTTTCTTCAAAGGCATCATCATTACAATACTCGTTACAGCGGCGATATTGAGTGCCATAGAGAGATAAAAAGCCCTTTTGAAAGTCCTATTGGCCTTATTGAGTTTTGCCAATCTATCAAGGGCTATCACACCCCCAACCAAATTTTCATCAATCAAAACTTCCTCGTTTTTTTTCCCTAACATGCGACAGCTTTATGGTTTAGTTATTGGTTTGTTGGTTGTAAAACTTGAGAAATTTTTTCATTAAGAACCCCTTAAAATACCTTAAATTGTAGTATAGCAAAATTTCTGTAAAAATATGTATTTAATTTAAGGTAAGAGCAATGAGTAAGCGGTCATAACCCAGTAATGAAATTTTAGAAGCGCCTAATTCAAAGAGGTAAGACAATCACAACTCAGAGAGAGAATGGTATAATAAGAAAACAATTTCTCAATTTAATTCTTGAAAGGAGTTTCATGAACGATACAACAGAGCATCATGGATCCAATTCGCTAAACGCCCCATCACCTAGCAACTCACAGAGCAATGATCTTTTAAATTTGCTAGACTCGTTATATCCCAAAGGGAGTTTAGGGGAGCAAAGATTTCACGAAGCTCTAAAGAATCAAGAAGAGTTGAAAAATATCCTAATAGAAATAGAAAAGCTACCGCAAGAAAAAAGGTATGAACTTCTGATGCAAATAGGGCAAGCCAAACAGAGAATAATGGAAGCATACGCTCATTCATTCTTGGGATATATAGGGGGACTAGAGCATCTGTTAGGATTATGTATGGGTGGGATATTTGTTCTGTTTGCAATCTATTTTGTATTTTTAAGAACTAGCAAAAACACAGATCTGGTGGAAAGTCTAAAAACAAAACTAAAACTTCAGTATTTTTACTATGCCTTTGGTGTAGGTGCGGTTTTGTTTTTTGGATTAGAAACAATTAGATCTATTTATGAATTATATATATTAGGAATTGGTAGCACTAACGACAAGGTGCTCTTTGTTTTGAAAAACATTTGCTTCATAGGTATGGGCTATTTGATTTATAAAGTTATTAAGGTTATTGGTATAAAAAATTTTATCAATGGTCTTTTCACTTCAAAGAAACAAGAATAATAAGGAGAAACGACAATGAAACTGAGAGCAAGTGTTTTAATCGGTGCGACAATTCTGTGTTTAACTTTAAGCGCATGCAGTAATTATGCGAAAAAAGTGGTGAAACAAAAGAACCATGTTTATACGCCTGTGTATAATGAACTGATAGAGAAGTATAGTGAGATACCCTTAAATGACAAACTCAAAGACACACCATTCATGGTGCAAGTGAAGTTGCCAAATTACAAGGACTATTTGTTGGATAATAAACAAGTTGTATTAACTTTCAAACTTGTTCATCATTCTAAAAAGATTACGCTCATAGGCGATGCCAATAAGATACTTCAATACAAGAATTATTTCCAAGCTAATGGAGCGAGATCTGACATTGATTTTTACTTGCAGCCTACTTTGAATCAAAAGGGTGTGGTGATGATAGCGAGTAACTACAATGATAATCCTAACAACAAAGAACAACCACAGACCTTTGATGTGTTGCAAGGAAGCCAGCCAATGCTAGGAGCTAACACAAAAAACTTGCATGGCTATGATGTGAGTGGAGCAAACAACAAGCAAGTGATCAATGAAGTGGCAAGAGAAAAAGCTCAGCTAGAAAAAATCAATCAGTATTACAAAACTCTCTTACAAGACAAGGAACAAGAATATACCACTAGGAAAAATAACCAACGAGAAATTTTAGAAACATTGAGTAATCGTGCAGGTTATCAAATGAGGCAGAATGTGATCAGTTCTGAGATTTTTAAGAATGGCAACTTGAACATGCAAGCCAAAGAAGAAGAAGTTAGGGAGAAGCTACAAGAAGAAAGAGAGAATGAATACTTGCGAAATCAAATCAGAAGTTTGCTCAGTGGTAAGTGATTGGAAGAAAGGGAGAGAGTAGATTTTTCTAAGGGTAGAGAACAACGCCAATAGGCGTTAGCCTTACTTGATAGGTAAGGCGATCAAGTAGGTAATCTTTTTAAAGCACTCATCATTTTTTAATTCTGTCTCTGCTTGAGACAAATATTTTTCAAACTGAATTTTGTTAGTTGCACCGAGATTTTTTGTTCGTTTTCTACATCAAGCATTTTGCACTCCTTTTTCTTTCATGTATTTTTCAAGATCAAATTTCATCAGCAAATCCCTAACATAGTCGTTATATTGTTCAATGGTTTTTAGATTAGCATAGAAATTCACTTCTTCATCTGTCATCACAAACAATTTCAATAGTGGGAGCTTAGTGCCATACAATTCTATTTGCGAGTCCATTTCTCTAATACTCATCTTGAACATGACGGGCTTACTGAAGAAAGGCAGAAATATTCCAAGAATTGATCGATCAAATTTAGAGAATAAGAAATTAGGATTCTCTGTAATCGCATGCAACAGCTCCATAGTCTCACTCTCAAGCAATCGATAAACCTTTTTAAACTTATCAACACCAATGCTTTTGATAACAGCGCGATAATCTTTCATGTAATTTCTTAGAACCTTATCTAACGCTCCCTTGTTTGTATGCATCTGCTTGAAAAAATCATGCATGGTTTTTATTTGATCTATGATTTTCTTTTTTTCATCAGTGTTTAAAAGTTCGTTCTCCTGCAAACTCTCAATAAGTTTTTCTTTCTTATCTTTTGAGTCAGCAATCATTGAGAAGAGTTTTCGCATGTTATTACTCATATCGCTCTTGATCCCTTCAGTGGATTTTGTTTCTCTTTAGATTGTTTAAATCGTAAAGTTTTATATTAGAATTATACAATATCTGTTGTGTGAAAATTTCAGAGCACTCATAATTCAAAGAGCAAGAAACTATTTTTTAACCATAAAATATTGTTTCAATCACTCTTATATCTATTTTTCAAAACCTACAAAAAAGCTTTCACAAATAGCCCTAAAAACCGATTTAAAAAAGTTTTAATATTATATATTATTTTTAAAAAGCAAGATCAGTCGTAAAAATGCGTTACAACTAAAATAAAGGGTCAAGATAACTCAATTTTCAAAAAGGAGTCTTAAGTAATAAAATCATAATGTTCAGCTAGTAATCTATTGCCTTGTTGATCAAACAAAGCTCTGCGTGAAAGATGAAAAAATTTCATCTTTAGATAGTTAATACACCACTAGAGTCTTACTTGTGGGACACTCATTTTATTAGTGGTTTTGTCTGATTTGCTGCTACCAAAACCATTACCAACCAAAGCAGATCCCATGTTTTTGATACTATCGAATCCATTCTTCAGCACTTCTGCCATAAAATTCTTGATATTGTCCATAGGCAAGTTAAATTTTTTCCCTAATGCTTCATTAAGTCCCATCATTAACATCAGGAAGAACAAAAAATTTAATATCATAGAAAACAAATCACTAGATAAACCTGTAAAAAGATTTGTTCCGCCACCCAACAAAGAAGCTAAAATTTTTCCCATACTCAATCCTTTTATTTTTGGTTGTGTAAGTTCTTGCTTGTTCGGATCTCTAATGCGTGTTTTAGTAGGAAGCATTTCACAATAGCATACCTAAAGCTACTAACAAAATTCTTGAATCTATTGGTAAGATTACTCATGAAATCAAGCGATAAGTAACCACCAATCGCAAACAAATCAAATATTTTGCCACCAAACAAGCCATATCCTTCTTGTTTTTATCTCCTAATTATAGCAAATTTTTCTCAATATTAATTTGGAAAACCACCACCATATCAAAAACAAATTACTAGCACACTAGATGCAGAATTATTTTTAAAAAACGCTCCTTTAAATTTAAAATCATGGGGTTTTAGGATTTGAATACCAAAAATCGATTGGTTTTTTCAAATAAGCTAGCTTTGGGTATGCACTTAAAAAGATTTTAGTTTTTAGCCAGTAAGGTTTTATGCTAATGTTTGGAAATAAAGAAATTTCTCTAAATCAAGTCTTGAGAAATTTTTGGACGAATCATAAGAACCAATTTTGCCATTGAGTCATAAGTATGATTAGCTTCATTGTGAAATTTGCGTGGCTTAAGAGATAGTATTTGCTTATTACACTGAGAGAAACGAGTAGCAAAAGATAAGTAGTGTAATAAAAAAAGCTAGGTTTTATTATAAGAGCAAATAGGAATAATATTGGATAAACTAAAATTACCCCTGCCCCATAAGAAAAAAGCCCTATTAAAAAACCTATAACGATAGAGCTGATATTGAACAGCCTATAATAAAGGCTGTACTTATCTAAATGTTTGTTGAAAGAATGTTTGAATTGTAAGAAGTTTTGTTTTAATTGGCTAATCGGCTGTTTCATTTTGGTTTTTAAAGAAATAGTTTAAGGCGGTGATATAAAGGATCATAAAATAATAAATATTTTACAAAACCACCCTAATCTAACTCCAAATTTCAAAGAATACCCCACTTGCTGATACTAGCATGTGGTATAGCACAAACCAACGATTTGCTTGTTTATGCCAAACAAAGAACAGAAAACATCTGTTAAAGAATAAAGGAGTTCTCCATCTAAAAAACACAAATCTATTATATAAAAATAATCTTAAGAGAAACTTAAAAAATACCAACAAGCCGCATACAAGCAAGAAAAACATAACACTATAAGACCTGGATTTTATTTACCTTTTGGATATGGAAAAATCTTGATTCATAGTTTTGTAAAAATTGTGGTAAAATGTATCGATATTCTTTGAAATTTTAAGGTTACAAAAACTATAAGATGCTTGCAAAAATTGTTTTTAGCTCATTGGTTGCGTTTGGAGTTTTGTCGGCTAATGTGGAGCAGTTTGGTTCATTTTTCAACGAGATAAAAAAAGAACAAGAAGAAGTGGCTGCAAAAGAAGACGCTCTTAAGGCTCGCAAGAAGCTCTTAAACAATACGCATGATTTCTTAGAAGACTTGATTTTTAGAAAACAAAAAATCAAAGAGCTTATGGATCATAGAGCTAAAGTTCTTTCAGACTTAGAAAACAAATACAAAAAAGAAAAAGAGGCTTTAGAGAAAGAGACAAGAGGTAAAATCCTTACTGCTAAGTCAAAGGCTTATGGTGATTTGGAGCAAGCCCTAAAAGATAACCCTCTCTATAAGAAACTTCTCCCTAACCCTTATGCCTATGTTTTAAACCAAGAAACATTCACCAAAGAAGATAAGGAGCGTTTGAGTTATTACTACCCTCAAGTGAAAACGAGCAGTATTTTTAAAAAAACCACCGCTACCACTAAAGATAAGGCTCAGGCTTTGCTTCAAATGGGTGTGTTTTCTTTAGATGAAGAACAAAACAAAAAAGCGAGCCGATTAGCTTTATCTTACAAGCAAGCGATTGAAGAATATTCCAATAATGTTTCTAATTTATTGAGCAGAAAAGAATTGGATAATATAGATTATTACTTACAGCTTGAAAGAAACAAGTTTGACTCCAAAGCCAAAGATATTGCTCAAAAGGCTACTAACACGCTTATTTTTAACTCGGAACGCTTGGCGTTTAGCATGGCGATTGATAAGATTAATGAGAAATACTTAAGGGGCTATGAGGCTTTTTCTAACTTGTTGAAAAATGTCAAAGATGATGTGGAATTGAATACTCTGACTAAAAACTTTACCAATCAAAAATTGAGTTTCGCTCAAAAACAAAAATTGTGTTTGTTGGTTTTAGACAGCTTCAATTTTGATACCCAATCCAAAAAATCTATCTTAAAAAAGACTAATGAATACAATATTTTCGTAGATAGCGATCCTATGATGCATGACAAAACCACTATGCAAAAAGAACACTACAAGATATTTAATTTCTTCAAAACAGTGGTTTCTGCATACCGAAACAATGTTGCCAAGAATAATCCCTTTGAATAGGAAAGGAGACACTCTTGAAAAGTATCTTCAAAAAACTAGGTTCTGTCGCTCTTTATTCTTTAGTTATTTATGGGGGCTTAAACGCTATCAATACAGCATTATTGCCGAGTGAATACAAAGAATTAGTGGCTTTGGGCTTTAAAAAAATCAAAACATTCCATCAAAGACATGACGACGAAGAAATTACAAAAGAGGAAAAAGAATTCGCCACTAACGCTTTGAGAGAAAAATTACGAAATGATAGGGCGAGAGCAGAGCAAATTCAAAAGAATATTGAAGCGTTTGAAAAAAAGAACAACTCTTCTATTCAAAAAAAAGCGACTAAGCACAAAGGATTACAAGAATTAAACGAAATTAACGCTAACCCTTTGAATGACAACCCTAATAGCAATTCTTCCGCTGAAACCAAATCTAATAAAGATGATAACTTTGATGAGATGATTAATAAGGTGAATGGAGCTTTTGTGAAACCTGCTGCTCCGCTTGTGCCTAATGAGTGGAGAACACCTGAAATTGAAATCGTTATCAATGAGTGTATTATTTCAAGCAACGATTACGATGGGTTAAGAAAGTGTTTGATCAAAGGCATCAAGGATCAAAAAATTCTTGCCCCCTTATTAGAAAAAATTCAAGAAATAGAGACAGAAAATAACAAATTTTCTAGACAACACTTGAGTGGTTTAAAACTCGCTCTTAATAACAGCAACAATAGAACTTTTCTTATAGCTTCGTGCACTATTTGTGAGAAGAGAAAAAAAGAAATGGAGCAAGAAAATAACTACCAAGATACTACAAATGCAAGTGAGTTTGGCACTACTGATACAAAAGAAAATGAAGCAAAAGATGCAACATTCTCAAACAATCGCTCTAAATCTGAACTGCCCAATAGCGTCATTAATCAAATAGAACAAAGCATCGCTCATGGAAAAAAATAGCGATCCAAATTATTAGCTCAAAAAACAACTAGAGAAACAAATCCCAAAGGTTAGAAATCATAGTTTGTCGTCTCAGAAAAATCATTTAACAATGATCTTACTTGATTGCCTTTCTTGTAGGTATTGCCGCTTACTTTGTTCTAGGGATCTTTCTAATGCATCCAACTTCTCTAAATAATTTAAAAAGACCTTGTTGTGAGCTAACATAAGCTTTCTGATTCCTTTGATGAAATTTTTATTTTTTAGGCTTTCTACAAGCGTCTGTGAAGCAGTGATTAAGGAAGCTGTACCTCCAATGTTGCTCTGATATGCCTTTAGAGAAGTTTCTAAGTGCTCTCTTATATTTTGTTTTTCTTGCTCGATTTTCAGCTTCCCCTCACAATAAAGAACTAAAACTTTATCGGATATTCCGCATTGTTGCTCAGCAGTCTTTTGGTCTAAGGGATTGATTTTCATATAGGTTAATAAAAGTTCAGGGCTAGACATATAAGTCTTAAAAATCACATCTTCTGAGATGAAAAATAACTCATTCGCTTCAAAATTGGCTTTCAATAACGCTAAATCTCCTCTCAAAGCAATGGCCGCTTTTTTGATGTTTAGAGCATCTTCTTGACCTATTTTATTATTAGCACTAGGGCTAGTGGTTGAAAAAATCTCATCTAGGTTTTTGAGCACTTGTTGGTTGGTCTCTTGGTAGGTGTTATCAAGTTGCTTTAAGCCGCTTGTTATATCTTCTGCCATCAAAACAGACAAGAGCAAAAAAGAAGATATGGTATTTTTCACGAGTGTTTTCATTTGACAATAACTTTAGAGCTAGCAATGTTTCTTGCTGTCGTTTCTCTTTCTAATTTCAGTTGTTCTTCCCAAAGGTCGGCTTTTTTTTCAAGATTCTCTATATAGTTTAAATGATTTTCTGCGTTTAAGATAGCAACTTCTATGAGCGCGTTCAAATCTACTGATCCTTTTAAGGTTTTGATTTCTCCATTGATCCCATTCAAATAAGCGATATTTTGAAAATCTGCATCACTCAGTTTATTTTGAATAAGGGCTACAATCATTCTGTAATTCTGAATAACCTGTTCCATAAGGCATGCTGAAATTTTTAGCCCATCAAGATAGGGGCATTTTGTGGGTACTAGAGTAAATGTTTCAATGATTCCAAATGGTGCACCCATGCTTGAAAAAAAACTAAGAGCAGGCGCATAGATGGCGCTTTGAAACAAAGCCTGACCCGTTAGGGAATTATAATCAATAAGGGTCGCTTTTTGCATAGCCACTTTCAACCATGTTTCAAAACCTTTTAAGGTTTCTTCAAACGCCTTGATACCAATCGTATTGTAAGCGATGTATTGAGCGTTATCAGAAGAACTTCCTAGAGCTTGAGAAAGCATTTCCATTTGTGTTTTTAGGGTAACGCTCGGTTCAAAGCTGTTTTTTAACGCTTCTAAGAGAGCGTTTTGCTGGTTCATTTTGAGCTTGATTATTTCGTTATTTTTTTGGAGCGCGATTTGCATGTTTTGGATTTCTGTTTGGGTATTAATTTTTTGTTTTTCCACGATCATTTTGACATTCCCCCCCAATGCACTAAGCGCGCTTGAATACCCTTCCATGACGCCAAGCAAGATGTCTGAACCTGCAAAAAACCCCCCTGTCATGCTATTGACACCATTAATAACGCCATTAGCCCCTTTTAACATAGCGCTCATAGTTGCAAGCTGAGTTCTCAATTCTCCCTCTATTTGCGCTTGAATGGCCTTTTCTTTGGCATTAGATTGAGCCTCTATGGCTTTTAATTCGGCTTGAGCGGTTTTTTGTTTGGCTTGTGCGTCCGCCTGAATGGCTTTTAAGGCGGGTTCAAGCGTTATTACTACTTCTGCACCATTCAGAGACAAACCACAAAAAGTCAAGAAAGAAAATATGCTTAAAAAACATTTCACATCTTTTTCCTCACTTCACGATTATTTTAGTTTGCACCCTTTCTGTTAAGTAGCTATCTTTTTGCCCCTTAAGCTTGTCTTTGATGTAATCAAGGTAAGTCAAATGCGATTCTAAAAAAGATTTATTCGCTACTATATTGTAATTATATAGCGAACTTATGTTAGAAATCGCTTGAGTGTCATAGGTGCTAGTAGCTAATCCTGATTGATTAAGTATCATTTGAGAAGCGTTCTGCAACAAATTGGTATTGTTTTTCACAAATTCTATATAGTATTCTCTCAAAATTTCTGCTACTTTTTCAGCATAGCAATAAACGACAAGAACTTTGTCCCCAATAGGGCATGCAGGAGTGGTCATAGGATTAACGCCTGAAGTTAGGGCATTAGCGACTAACGCTTGGTATTTGGCATAAACAGTGGGCATAGAAACACTCATAGGAGTCATAGAAATTTGCATGCAACTAAAAAACACTTTTGATGAGCCAACAAGTGCACCTAAAGCGGTACAGCTATCAAGGGAATCGGCTGTATCATTCATTGAGCTGTTGCTTGCTTGAGAACGCAGTTGCTCTTGTAGAGCTAGGGCGTATTTTGGTGCTGCACTTGTAATATTGCCTAAGATACCGCTCATTATTTCAACCGTTGTTGGCACACTAGGAACAGCGATTTGATTCGTCGCATAAGCTTCAATAGCACTAGGATTTTTAGGGGTAGTGTTACTCGCTAAAATGCTTGCAATCTGACTATTAACAGCACTAATTTGCGCGCCTTGCGTGTTGCCTTGTGCGTTAAATTCCCCTGTTAATTTGCTGATATTTAAGATATTGTTCCCCACAGCCATGCTTTGATCGTTAAAACCTTGATACAATTGGTTGTATTGTTGGTTAGCGGCTTTCATAGGCATGCTTACGGCTTCAGCGATGCTTTGATTGTATTGGGTCATGATAGCGGTCATTTGCGGATTAGTAAATCCCACAACAATAGGAATAATCGCTGCTGACATAGCGCCCGCTACTATTCCTGCAAATGGCCCTGCAACACCACTTGTGCTTGAGATGATTGAGGAGATTTCCGATAAGAAGCCTGCGGAAGATGATTCATATATAGCTTGTGTGCCTGCCATGTTAATACCCCCCTAGTTAATACCCTAAGATCGGTGGTAAAAACGATGAATCTGAGTATGTTGGCGCATAGCCATACATGAAAGGGTTGTTTGGACCGTAATCGCCCATCATTTGGCTCATGAGAAGATTTTGAATGCCCCACATCGCATTGATACCTAGATTATCATTAGGTTGAAAACTCCCTAAACTTATGTCGTCAAATTTGATATTAACATTTTTATCATTATAGTCATTGAGTATGGCCACTTTTTGCTCTAGGGTTTCTTTAGGGATCTCTATTTTTAGCTGATCTCTAGAAACAAGCCCTACGCTATTTAGTGCCATATCTTCAGGACTAATATCTTTTATGTCAGTGTTTTGGTCAGCGTTAAGCGGAGCGTTAAACATGCCAATGATAAGACACCAAGCAAATAGTAATTTAATTTTATAAAAATTCGTTTTCATACTTTTAACTCCTTTATTCTTATTTTTAGCACTATTCTAGCACATTAACACCACTCAATCGTTATTTTTTGTTTTGATTTTTTTGATCGATCATTTTGTTTGTTACTTCATCAATGTTTTGAAAATATTTTTCAAAAAGCTCTTTCTTTTTAGCTTCAACGCTCATATCAATCTGAATCCAATTAGGAACAATGGAGTCCATGATCAAATGCGTGAAGTCATAGGCATGATTTGTTGGGTATATTTTGTTCTGAACATAGTATTCTAAAAAATTCGCTTGAACAAAAAAATTCTCTATATCGCTCTGCATATCCTCGCTTATGTTGTTATTGATAGGTTTTTCTAGTAATCTGAGAATCCTATACGACTGCATGATAGTTTCTAGCATGAAGTAAACATAAACATAAACTAATGAGACAAAAGAATTATTGGCTTTAAACGAGCTTGCGTCATTTTTCCCACTTTGAAGAGGAATTAATCTTGATAATGTTTTTTGGGGATCTTGCCCATCGTTTATTTCTTTAAAAAAGCGGAAGTCTAAATCCTGATTACTGAGAAATGACTTGACAAAGTGGAGATTAGCATTGAGACTATCTATGAGACCTGAATAAAGGTGCTCTGTTTTGACATCATCTATATTTAAAACATTCTCATAAAACACATTGACATGGTCTTCTAAGAAATTAGAAAAATCATAAAGAGTGGTAAGGTTTTGTTCAGTGATTTCGCCTTCCATTTCTTCTTCTATGAAGTCCAATTCTTCTCTCAGTTCAAAAAGGTAATTAGAAAAACTATCCAAAATTGTCAAGACATCATTTTCTAAAATTTTCAATAATTTTTGTTCACGCAAATTTTGTTTCATTTTAATACTCCTCTATTTGTTGATACATTTGCCTCAAGGCCTGATATTTATCTATGATACTATGGTTTTGGATAATCTTGTCAATTTCTTTGACAAATACAGTATCTGTGGATAAAATTTTCAAATATTCTTTAGGAATGCCTCTCAAATTAAAACTAGCGATAACGCTAGGGCTTCCATCTTGTTTGTAGAGAATTTTCCTATCTAACCCCTTAGTGATGATTTCAAATTCTTTTTCTGTAACATTGGCTAATCTTTGGTAATCAGAAAGATTGCCCCCATCGTTTCTCAGAAAAATCTTTGTAGGGCATTGTTCTCTAATAGTATCAGCAATAGGGCAAGCCAAAAGATCAGTGATGCTTTGAGTCGCAAGCCTGACAATAGCGTTTCTTTTCCTTGCAGTTTTTAGCATGTCTCTTACAAAATAAGCGACCTTTGGATCGCCTAAATATTTCCAAGCTTCATCAATATCTAAAACAAATCTACGCCCATCCATTGCCTCTTGAATACGAGCGAAAAGGTAAAAACAAATAAAGGGCGAAACATCATTATTGTCTAGGAAACTTGACCCATCAACGCCAATAATCGTTTTTGAAAAATCTAAGCGATCTGTTGCTTTATTATCAAAAAGCCATTGAAATTCACCATTGGTTGATTTGCAAAAAGGCGCTAATCGCGCAACAAGCCCATTAGGATCATTGTGGTCTTTTCCGAAAGCATTAATAAGTTGAGTGATGGGATAATCTAGGTTCATATTTCCTGTGATAAGGTTGGTTACTGCCGCTGCAAGCGTATTAGAATCAGCTAGGCTAAAAGAGATGCTGTTGCCATTTTCATCTTTTTCATCGCTTTTGGTTGCTAAGTTTTTCACAAGTTCTTTGACAACAGAAATAGCTGTTTGTTTTTGCTCCATTGTTACATTGGATTTTTGCACACAAGCCGCCCAAGCAAAAGGATTTAATCCTGTATCTGTCCCTAGCTCAATCTTGACATACTCCCCACCCATTGCGACAATATTCCCATAAGCGCCATAATCTTTATCCATATAGACCATAGTGAGCTTTTGTCTGTCTTTGCTGACATTAGCAGGAAAATTATAGGCAAATTGTCCCATAGCATTCAAGGTCATTGACATAAACACTGTCTTACCTGAACCGGTTGAGCCAAGTATCAAAGTGTGTCCTGCTGAGGCTGAACCAAAATCAGTGGGCATGTGGAAGTTCAGATAAAAAGGCGAATTGATCTCGCTTTTTAGCGTCATCACACTATTGCCCCAAGCGTTATTGTCTTGATTGCCGCTAAAACTCATCGCTCTCATAGCGATAAAGTCAGCAAAATTATTAGAAGTTACATCAAAAATAAAAGGAAGCGTGATAAAAGAGCAATGTTTGGCAAAAAAGTAATTTTCCATAGAGAAAGTCGCTGCGTTGGCTAAAAAACCTTTAGCATTAAGACTAGAGACGCATTCCTTGACGCTTTGTTTCATTTTTTCAAAGCTATCAGCAAACAGCACTAAAGAATTACCATAACTGCCTAGCGTAATATCACCATTACCCACTAATTCGCTCAAGCAACCTAAAGTCATGCCCTGCTCTTTAGAACCCCCACTAATAATAATCCTTCTAGAGGTGAAAGCTAGTTTGTCCTTTAAAACCTGTGAGTTTTTAGGCGAATAAGCATGCATAAAGATAAATTCGCTATCTAGAGCGTTGATCTTGTCAAACAAATCGCTCTGTGATTTGGGGGCGTATTCACTAATCTCAATAGCACTAAAATACTTTTCACTCAAATCGTCATTTAAGATTTTTCCATGCTTATTGGCAAAATAAACTTCTTTCACCCCACCATGCATTTTTTCCTTGAGATACAAGTCTTTTCTGTTGCAAATAAAAGGGGCTTCATTCATTCCCACAAGAAAATTGTAAAACTCGCATTGTTTGGAATAAACAACGCCATCTTTAGTGTATTCTTTTAATCTAGTGGGGTGGTATTTACTCAATAGCTCTTCTATGAGCTCTATTTTGTCCTTGAAGTTTTCAAGCTTGGCTCTAATAATCCTTTGAAACTCTTCAAAATTATTGTCTGCAAAATGCTTTTTATTCATAACGGGTTCATTGAGAGTGTCTAATAAATCTTGCTCTATGGTCAGAAAAAAACTAATATCATAAAAACTTTCTCTCTTTTGCTTCTCATTATAGGCTCGCATAAAATCATTAGAAAAAGCAAGACTATAGTCCCTATTGGTTTCATCAACAACGATTTTCTTTTTAACAGTGTGAAAATAAAATTTGAATTCAGGGGTAACAAAATTCCTAAAAACGCTATAAATAGAAGCGTGTAATTCTATGAGATCTTTTTTGGAAGTGGTTAAAAAATCAATGCCCCCCAATTTGATTGTGCCTAAAAGAGAATAGTTGTTAGTAAGGATCACCCCATCATCTAAAAAACATTCATAGTTATTCGCTAGATAGGAGTTTGCAGCACTCACAAGTCTGTCTTCTCTGTTTGGATTTAAGTGGATGTCATTAGCCATTTCTTTACTAGGCTTCATGGAAAAAATGCTCATGAATGCTTTGTTTTTCACGCCCTTAAACAAAAAAGGTTTTTTAAATTTCATCGCTCGCTCCATTCTTTGATAAAGCCTATAATCTTTCTTGAATCCAAGAGCTACAAGCACAATAACAATCGTTACAATCAAAACAGGTTCATAGGCTTGAAAAAGAATAACAGATAATACAATTGTTACAAACAATATAAATATAGAAGAATAAATAAAAGTTTCAGGGAAACCAAACAACCTATTCCCCCCATCAAACAAGACTTTAAAAAAGGGATTGACACCTTTTTGCATGTCTGCTTTAAGCTCTTCTATTTTTTGAAACTGCCGCTTTTGAACCTCTTGCTCTATGATTAGCTTTTTTTGTTCGTCAGCTTGCTTGCTTGCCACAAACACCCCTCTCTTTATAGATATACCGCTTCACATGTAATCGTATAAAAGATTTTTTTGAGAGACTCTATAGTGCTAATATGTTTCAAAAGATCATTAGGATCATAAGAATTAAATACGGCCAATAAAACATTATACAGCTTATCATCGCATAGGATTTCTCTTGTTTCTCCGTGCAATGATAGGAAGCAGCGTTGTTTGTTGGTCGTGCTGATGCTTTTGAAAGTGAAAAAGTCTTTCACTTCAGGATTGATCTGCAATTCCACATTCAATCCCATTTCTTTACCCTTTTCATCAAAGATTTTTTCAATAATTGGATCGTAATGCTTCAAATCCTTTATTTTTTTAAGGACTCTATTGACAATCACGAAGTCAAAAACTTCATCTTTGATAATATCGGGATTGACTTCTTTGAAAGTTACTTTCTTGTCTTTCAAATTTTTGATAGTCGCCTTGAAACTATCAAAATCTAAATTCGTATAAACAAGCCCACTAGGAGTGTTTTTTTCTTTTTCTTGTGCTTCTTTTTTGGCTTCTTTATCATCATTTGCCAACCCATACGAACTGAAAACAACGATACTTAAGAGAACTTTCAAAAAAAAGTCTCTTATTTTTTTATTACTATTATTGTTGATCAATTTAGCTAGCTCCTCCACCTTCGCCAATATTGAAGCCAAACTTAGTGCTCAAATAGATAATACCACCTGCCACCGCTAACATAGCTATGGGTTGCGCGTAAGCAAAAACAGTCGCCTGACCTCTTTTGATGTCATCAGAGATTTTCCAAATATCTGCTATGCCTTTGACCCCTAAAGCGCAACCACCTACGATCGCTAGAACAGAAATGATCTGAACAACCAAAGATCTAGTCTCAGTAACGCCTGTTGCAGGACTGTTGAACGCCATTAAAGGATTGGTTGTTACCACTAGCCCTAAAGTTACTACAACTTTCTTGTAGCTGTCAGTGATTCTTGTAAGAAATTTCATGCGTTTCCTTTCAAATTGAAATAATGGTGTGATTATACCAAAAAAAAATATTTTTACACTTTCACGCAAGCACCACTAGATTAACTGGTCTGTGTGTATCTTTATTTGATTCAAACAAAAACCGACACTTTTGTTTGACAATTGACCCAATTTAGAACAATAAACCTACTTGTCCCAACCATTTTTCTTTCTCAAGTCATTGTAGAATTGTAGATCTTTAGGATCTTTGATGTATTTTTTAATCGTCTCAGGTTGAAACCTAAAAACAAGCAAAAACAAACCCAAGCTGATCAGAGTGAGAATGAAGCTCCATTTTAAACAACTCCATAGACCACTAAAGAAACTTTTTTTGAGACTCTCTTTGAAAATCTGTCCTATTGATTTATTTTCCATGTGGATCACAAACACTTCTTGTTAAAATTTGTCTATTTTAGCAAGTTTTTGTCAATTGTGGGTAAAATGTGAATCGTTCCTAGCCTTTAAATGCTTACAACGACTGGAATTTTTCAATATTAACAATATTAATGAAAAAATGCCTAATATTGTGATATAATGAGATCGTTCAAAGACATAAACTGACCACTCAAGCGTGTAGCGATTTTTAGCAGTCTTTGATACCAAATTATAGTAAGGAGAAACAATGACTAACGAAACCATTGATCAAACACCAAATCAAACGGATTTTGTTCCGCAACGATTTATCAATAATCTTCAAGTAGCTTTTATCAAAGTTGATAACGCTGTCGCTTCATTTGATCCCGATCAAAAACCAATCGTTGATAAGAATGATAGGGATAACAGGCAAGCTTTTGAGAAAATCTCGCAACTAAGGGAAGAATACGCCAATAAAGCGATCAAAAATCCCACCAAAAAGAATCAGTATTTTTCAGACTTTATCAATAAGAGCAATGATTTGATCAACAAAGACAATCTCATTGCTGTAGATTCTTCCGTAGAGAGCTTTCGGAAATTTGGGGATCAGCGTTACCAAATTTTTACGAGTTGGGTGTCCCTTCAAAAAGATCCGTCTAAAATCAACACCCAACAAATCCGAAATTTTATGGAAAATATCATACAACCCCCTATCTCTGATGATAAGGAAAAAGCGGAGTTTTTGAGGTCTGCCAAACAATCTTTTGCAGGAATTATCATAGGGAATCAAATCCGATCGGATGAAAAATTCATGGGCGTGTTTGATGAATCTTTGAAAGCAAGGCAAGAAGCAGAAAAAAATGCAGAGCCTGCTGGTGGGGATTGGCTTGATATTTTTTTATCATTTGTGTTTAACAAAAAACAATCTTCCGATCTCAAAGAAACGCTCAATCAAGAGCCAAGGCCTGATTTTGAACAAAATTTAGCCACTACCACCACCGACATACAAGGCTTACCGCCTGAATCTAGGGATTTGCTTGATGAAAGGGGTAATTTTTCTAAATTCACTCTTGGTGATATGGAAATGTTAGATGTTGAGGGTGTCGCTGACATTGATCCTAATTACAAGTTCAACCAATTATTGATTCACAATAACGCTCTGTCTTCTGTGTTAATGGGGAGTCATAATGGCGTAGAACCTGAAAAAGTTTCATTATTGTATGGGGGCAATGGTGGTCCTGAAGCTAGGCATGATTGGAACGCCACCGTTGGTTATAAAAACCAACAAGGCAACAATGTGGCTACACTCATTAATGTGCATATGAAAAACGGCAGTGGGTTAGTCATAGCAGGTGGTGAGAAAGGGGTTAACAACCCTAGTTTTTATCTCTACAAAGAAGACCAGCTCACAGGCTTGAAACAAGCATTGAGTCAAAAAGAGATCCAAAACAAAGTGGATTTCATGGAATTTCTTGCAAAAAACAACGCTAGATTAGATAACTTGAGCGAGAAAGAGAAAGAAAAATTCCAAACTGAGATTGAAGATTTCCAAAAAAACCCTAAGGCTTATTTAGACGCCCTAGGGAATGATCACATTGCTTTTGTTTCTAAAAAAGACAAAAAACATTTAGCTTTAGTTACTGAGTTTGGTAATGGGGAATTGAGCTACACTCTCAAAGATTATGGGAAAAAACAAGATAAAGCTTTAGATAGGGAGACAAAAACCACTCTTCAAGGTAACCTAAAACATGATGGCGTGATGTTTGTTAATTATTCTAATTTCAAATACACCAACGCCTCCAAGAGTCCTGATAAGGGTGTGGGTGCTACGAATGGCGTTTCCCATTTGGAAGCAAATCTTAGCAAGGTAGCTGTCTTTAATTTGCCTAATTTAAATAATCTCGCTATCAATAGTTATATAAGGCCAAGACTTAGAAGATAAACTGTGGGCTAAAGGATTGTCCCCACAAGAAGCTAATAAGCTCATCAAAGACTTTTTGAACAGCAACAAAGAATTGGTTGAAAAAGCTTTAAACTTCAATAAAACTGTAGCTGAAGCTAAAAACACAGGCAATTATGACGAAGTGAAAAAAGCTCAGAAAGATTTTGAAAAATCTCTAAGGAAACGAGAGCATTTAGAGAAAGAAGTAGCGAAAAAATTGGAGAGAAAAAGCGATAACAAAAATAGAATGGAAGCAAAAGCTCAAGCTAACAGCCAAAAAGATAAGATTTTTGCAATTATCAATGAAGAGGCTGGTAAGGAAGCAAGAGTGGCCGCTTGCGTTCAGAATCTTAAAGGCATCAGAATGGAATTGTCTGATAAGCTTGAAAACATCAACAAGAATTTGAAAGACTTTGATAAATCTTTTGATGAATTCAAAAATGGCAAAAATAAGGATTTTAGCAAGACAGAAGAAACGCTAAAAGCCCTTAAAGACTCGGTGAAAGATTTAGGTATCAATCCAGAATGGATTTCAAAAGTTGAAAACCTTAATACAGCTTTGAATGAATTCAAAAATGGCAAGAATAAGGATTTCAGCAAGGTAATACAAGCAAAAAGCGACCTTGAAAATTCCATTAAAGATGTGATCATCAATCAAAAGATAACGGATAAAGTTGACAATCTCAATCAAGCTGTATCAATGGCTAAGGCAAAAGGCGATTTCAGTGGGGTAGAGCAAGCGCTAGCCGATCTCAAGAATTTCTCAAAAGGACAATTGGCTCAACAAGCTCAAAAAAATGAAGATTTCAATACTGGAAAAAATTCTGAACTATACCAATCCGTTAAGAATAGTGTGAATGGAATCCTAGTCGGTAATGGGTTATCTGGAATAGAGGCCACAGCTCTCGCCAAAAATTTTTCGGATATCAAGAAAGAATTGAATGAGAAATTTAAAAATTTCAACAACAATAACAATAATGGACTCAAAAATAGCATAGAACCCATTTATGCTAAAGTTAATAAAAAGAAAGCAGGACAAGCAGCTAGCCCTGAAGAGTCCATTTATACTCAAGTTGCTAAAAAGGTAAATGCAAAAATTGACCAACTCAATCAAGCAGCAAGTGGTTTCGGTAATGTAGGGCAAGCGGGATTCCCTTTGAAAAGGCATACTAAAGTTGATGATCTCAGTAAGGTAGGGCTTTCAGCTAACCATGAACCCATTTACGCTACGATTGATGATCTCGGCGGACCTTTCCCTTTGAAAAGGCATGATAAAGTTGATGATCTCAGTAAGGTAGGGCTTTCAAGGGAGCAAGAATTGAAACAAAAGATTGACAATCTCAATCAGGCGGTATCAGAAGCTAAAGCATGTCATTTTGACAACCTAGATCAAATGATAGACAAGCTCAAAGATTCTACAAAAAAGAATGTTATGAATCTATATGTTGAAAGTGCAAAAAAAGTGCCTACTGGTTTGCAAGCGAAATTGGACAATTACGCTACTAACAGCCACACACGCATTAATAGCAATGTCAAAAATGGAGCAATCAATGAAAAAGCGACTGGTATGCTAACGCAAAAAAACCCTGAGTGGCTCAAGCTCGTGAATGATAAGATAGTTGCGCATAATGTGGGAAGCGCTCCTTTGTCAGCGTATGATAAAATTGGATTCAACCAAAAGAATATGAAAAATTATTCTGATTCGTTCAAGTTTTCCAACAGGTTGAGCAATGCCGTAAAAGACATTAAGTCTGGCTTTGTGCAATTTTTAACCAATACATTTTCTATGGGATCTTACAACTTGATGAAAGCAAGTGTGGAACATGGAGTCAAAAATACTAATACAAAAGGTGGTTTCCAGAAATCTTAAAAGATTAAGGAATATCAAAAACGCAAAAACCACCCCTTGCTAAAAGCAGGGGGTTTTAACTTAGAATATCTCAACAGATACTAACGAAAGGCTTTGTTCTTTAAAGTCTGCAAGGACATTTCCCGCCCTAAAAAGACTTAACCCTTTGATAAAGATGTTGTTCGCAGCGTTAATATCTCTGTGTTCTTTATACCCACAATCAGGACACAAATATTGCCTGTGATTCAATTTGAGCTTATGGTTGATGCTCCCACAATGTAGCAAGTTTTGCTGGTGTATTGTGGGGGAACTTTCACTAACAATTTGCCATTATGCTGTTGTTTGTAGTTTAGCAAGCTTGTAGATAGGTAATTCTTTTCCAAATATAAAAACGCTTTTCTGGATCTCTCTAAAGCGCTTTACAATCAACACAATACCCTTATTTATTGTGTGAGCTATAGCCCTTTTTTGGAATTGAGTTATTTTGACTTTAAATTTTTATTAGTGTTACAATTTGAGCCATTCTTTAGCCTGTTTTTCTAGCCAGATCACATCGCCGCTCGCATGAAATTCCACTTTAGGGAATGCGCATGCGTTTTTCTTAAGGGCGTATTTTTGCTGCAAATATCCCACAATAGCATCGCCAGAATGGATGAGTAAGGGGGGCGTTGAAAGGGCAAAATGTTCCATAAAATAGCTCTCAATTTGGTGAGCGATCAAGGGAAAATGCGTACAACCTAAAATGATCACTTCAGGTAAAATCTTTAAGGGAGTGAAATAATAACGCATGCAAGTTTCTAACAATTCGCCCTCTAAAATACTTTCTTCAATCAAAGGCACAAAAAGAGAAGTGGCTAAATGCGAAACATTCAAATAGCCTTGTTGTTTTAGGGCGTTGTCATAAGCGTTGGATTGAATCGTCGCTTTTGTCCCTAGCACTAAAATAGGGGCGTTTTTATCTTTTACTTGTTGTTTGATCGCTAAAATGCTTGGCTCAATCACGCCCACAATAGGGATTTTGGAATGCTTTTGCATCTCTTCTAAAGCTAGAGCGCTCGCTGTGTTGCATGCCACAATCAATAATTCAATCTTGTGCGGTTTGAAAAAATCCAAAGCCTCTAAGCCAAATTGCTTGATCGTGGTGGGGTCTTTAGTGCCATAAGGCACTCTAGCGCTATCGCCATAATAGACGATTTCATCAAACAATTGCGCTTTTAAAAGGCTTTTTAAAACGCTAAACCCTCCCACACCGCTATCAAAAACGCCTATTTTCATGACACTTTTTTAATTTAATGGGATTAATTAGGGATTTTATTTTTCATTCATTAAATTTAAAAATTCTTCATTGTCCTTAGTTTGTTGCATTTTAGAATACACAAAGCTTAAGGCTTCTATGTCATCCATTTGTTGCATCACATTCCTTAAAACCCACACTTTAGTCAAGCGGTCTTTGCCAAGCAAGATATTGTCTTTTCGTGTGCCGGATTTTAAAATATCAAAGGCCGGGTAAATGCGCCTGTCCGCAATATTCCTCGCTAAAACAATTTCGCTATTCCCGGTGCCTTTAAATTCTTCAAAAATCACCTCATCCATTCTAGATCCCGTTTCAATCAATGCAGTAGCGATAATCGTCAAGCTCCCGCCTTCTTCAATATTCCTTGCCGCTCCAAAAAAGCGCTTGGGCCTGTGCAAGGCGTTCGCATCCACGCCCCCACTTAAAACCTTACCGCTTGAAGGCGTTACAGCGTTATACGCTCTGGCTAAACGGGTGATAGAATCCAATAAAACCACCACATCTTTTCCCATTTCCACTCGCCTTTTAGCCCTTTCTAGGACTAACTCAGCGATTCTTATATGGTTGTTTGCGGGCAAATCAAAAGTGGAGCTAAAAACTTGACCTTTAACGCTTCGTTGCATATCCGTAACTTCTTCGGGGCGCTCATCCACCAAAAGGATAATCAATTCCACTTCAGGGTGGTTAGAGGTGATGCCTTGGGCGAGTTCTTTCATGAGCTCCGTTTTCCCAGTTCTTGGTGGCGCGACGATCAAAGCCCTTTGACCTTTCCCCACAGGGCTGAATAAATCTAGCATTCTGCCGGTAACTTTAGTGGGTTCGTATTCTAATTTGATTTGTTCATCCGGGAATAGGGGGGTTAGATTGTCAAACAAAGGGCGGTTTTTGATCTCATCTGAAGGCAAATAATTGATGGCTTCTATTTTTAAAAGGGCGTAGTATTTTTCCTGGTCTTTGGGGGATCGCACTTGACCGGTAACAATATCGCCATTCCTTAAAGCAAAACGCCTGATTTGAGAAGGGCTGACATAAGTGTCGTTATGCCCGTCTGAAAAACTCCCATCAAACCCCCTTAAAAAGCCATAGCCATCAGGCATGATTTCTAAAATCCCGGTAAAAAGAATGTATCCGCCTTGCGTAACTTGGGTTTTTAAAATTTCAAACATCAAGTCTTGTCGTTTGAATTCTTGGGGGTTTTCCACTTTGAGCTTGTTGGCGATTTCTAAAAGCTTTTCAGTAGGGTAGGTGCGTAAATCTTCAATGTGATAACCGCTCACTGGCGTGTGCGTTTTGACTTTGTGCGAACTTTTGTGCGTAGGCGCGTTTTCGTTCATTAAATTTCCTTTTAACAAAAAGAGATTTCTAGTTTGTTGAAATTAAGATAAAAATACAAAAAGCTAAAGCATTCTTAAAAAATTAGTGTAACCAAAAGATGCTAATAAGTGGTGCATGCCACAAGTGTTGAATTTCGTAATGCTTCGCTATACTATCATAATTTTTTTAACAAAGTCAAATTTTATTTTAACTTTAGAGTGGTTTTAATTTATTGTTACTTGCGCTATAATTTTAAGTTTAAATTTAAAAATAAAGGATACTTGATGAAAAAAGGCATTCACCCCGAATATATCCCATGCAAGGTTACTTGCGTAACGAGCGGGAAAGAAATTGAAGTTTTAAGCACCAAACCTGAAATGCGTATTGATATTTCTAGCTTTTGCCACCCTTTTTATACTGGTAGCGATAAAATCGCTGACACTGCAGGGAGAGTAGAGAAATTCAAGCAACGCTACAACTTGAAGTAACTCTTTTAAAAAGCGTGGCTTTTTGTGCTGTATTTTTTGCCCACTCCTATAGGTAATCTCGCTGACATTACGCTACGCGCCTTAGAAGTTTTAGAGCGTTGCGAGGTTTTTTTATGCGAGGATACAAGGGTGAGTAAGAGGTTGTTGCACTTGCTCGCACAAAACCCTGTTATTAGCCATTCTTTCCCCAATATCGCTACTAAAAAAAGGGAGTTTATCGCATTCCATTCGCACAATGATCAGGAATTTTTAAACCGAATAGAGCTTTCTTTTTTTGACAAAGAAATCGCTGTGATGAGCGATGCGGGCATGCCAAATTTGAGCGATCCAGGCATGAGTTTAGCCGCTCACGCTTTAAAACATAACATTCCCTACGATGTTTTGCCCGGGGCTAACGCGCTCACTACGGCGTTTTGCGCGAGCGGGTTTTTAGAAGGGCGGTTTTTTTACGCCGGCTTTTTACCTCATAAGAGTAAGGAAAGGCGCTTAAAAATCGCTAAAATTTTAAACGCTTTAGCGTATTTAGAAGAAAAAACCCCGGTGGTTTTTTATGAAAGCCCGCACCGATTGCTAGAGACTTTAAAGGATTTAAACGATCTGGCTAAAGGCATGCATTTGTTTGCGGCTAAAGAGCTTACCAAACTCCACCAGCAATATTATTTAGGAGAGGTTTCTCAAATCATAGAGCGGTTGCGACAAAATAATATCCAAGGGGAGTGGGTTTTAGTGCTTTTGAATGAGAAAAAAATAGAGCCTTGCATGGGGCTATCGGCGTTATTGGAGTTGGATTTACCTCCTAAAATTAAGGCTAAAATTGAAGCCGCTATGACACAAAAAAACGCTAAAGAGCTTTATTTCCAGCGTTTGTTAGAAGAAAAAAATCAATAAAAGGGGTTTAGCATGCAAGCAGTAATTTATGGCAAGCAGGTGATTATGCACATTCTAAACTCTCATCAAGAAAAATTGCAAGAAATCTATCTTTCTAAAGAAATAGACAAAAAGTTTTTTTTCGCGCTCAAAAAAGCATGCCCTAATATCATCAAAGTGGATAATAAAAAAGCGCAAAGCTTGGCTAAGGGGGGGAACCATCAAGGGGTTTTAGCTAAGGTGGAATTGCCTTTAGCGCTTCCTTTAAAAGATGTTAAAAAAGCACAAAAACTTTTGGTGCTTTGCGCCATTACGGATGTGGGGAATATTGGGGGTATTTTTAGGAGTGCGTATTGCTTAGGAATGGATGGCGTTATTTTAGATTTTGCTAAAGAATTGGCTTATGAGGGGATTGTGCGATCCAGCTTGGGGCTTATGTATGATTTGCCTTTTAGCGTTGCGCCTAACACGCTAGATTTAATCAATGAATTGAAAACGAGCGGGTTTTTATGTTTGGGCGCGAGCATGCAAGGCTCTAGTCAAGTAGAAAATCTATCCTTAAAAAAATGCGCTCTTTTTTTGGGGAGCGAGCATGAGGGGTTGTCTAAAAAAATCCTTGCTAAAATGGACGCTATATTGAGCGTAAAAATGCGAAGAGATTTTGATTCGCTCAATGTGAGCGTGGCAGCAGGGATCTTAATGGATAAAATCAACTAGGTGGTCAATTGAATGGAACAGCATAAAAAAAGTTTAGAAAATTTAGATCTTTCTGATGTTCAAAACATTTCTAAAGATATTTCTGGTGCGGAATTAGAAGAATTATCGCTTAAAAATTTAGATAAAAATTTGCAGATTTTAAAAGAAGTTGGAGTAACAGAAATTTGCAAGGCGACTAAAATCGCTTCTAAAAATATCCATTCTATCTTGGAAAAACGCTATGAGTCTTTATCAAGGGTGCATGCTAGGGGTTTTATACAGATTTTAGAGCGTGAGTATAAAATTGATTTGAGCGCATGGATGAAAGAATTTGATAAGGCGTGCACTTTTAAAGAGGGTGTGAGCGAAGAGCAAAATCAAGAAACAGACCCTGAAGAAAAAACAAAAAACCCTTTGAAAGTTGAGATAGATTACAGCATCAATCAGGCTAATACTTCATTATCCAAAAAAACTTCCAAATGGAAACCCTTTATTATCGTTTTAGGGGTGATTGTCATTATTTTGGCGGTCGTTATCATTCAAAACAGCTCTTCTTTAAAAGAAGAAAGAGAGCGAGAAAGCACTATTAAATCCGGCACTAAAAAGAGTTCTTTCGATGACGCTAATCTTGCAGAAGAAAACAAGCCAGAGCCAACGCCTAAACTAGAAGAAAAACCAAAAGAACAAGACAAGCAAGAAAAAGAAGCGATCAAAGAATATCCTAATACCATTTATATTATCCCTAAACGAGATATTTGGGTGGAAGTGATTGATTTAGATGAGAAAAAAAACTCCTTTCAAAAGGTTTTTAAAAAGAGTTATTCTTTAGAAACCAAAAACCACCGCTTGTTGTTGCGTTTTGGGCATGGGCATCTTAGTCTTAAAAATAACCATCAAGAACAAAATTATAACGACAGCAAAACTAGGCGGTTTTTATACGAGCCAAATAAAGGCTTAACGCTCATCAACGAGGCCCAATACAAAGAACTCCAGCAATGAAAAATCTTTTTTTAGCTTTTATTGTTGGGGGAACGCTATTAAACGCTGACGCTTTAAACGATAGGATTGAGAATTTAATGGGGGAGCGAGCTTATCATACGAACAAGCTTTTTTTAGAGCGTTTGTTTAAAAATCGTAAAGCTTTCTATGTAATGGGGCGTTTGGATTCCTTGAAACTGCTCAACACTCTCAAAGAAAACGGGCTTTTGTCTTTTAATTTTGACAAGCCAAGCATGTTAAAAATCACTTTCAAGGCTTCAAGCAATCCCCTAGCGTTTGCCAAAAGCATCAATAATTCTTTGAGCATGATGGGGTATTCGTATGTTTTGCCCATTAAAATGCAAAGCTCTTTGGGCGAGAATGTTTTTTCATACGAGCTTAAAACGGAATATGTTTTAGACCCTAACATTTTAATAGAAACGATGAAAAGGCATGGTTTTGATTTTACAGATATTAGACGGGTGTCTTTAAAAGAGTGGGAATACGACTTTGTCTTACAAAAAATCAAGCTCCCTAATGCGAGAGTCTTAGTTTTGAGTAGCGATCCTGTGGAATTTAAGGAAGCGAGTGGGAAGTATTGGCTGAGCGTGAATCAGAATGCGTATTTAAAAATAAGCTCTAATAACCCTTTATGGCAACCCAAAATCATTTTTTATGATGAAAACTTAAAGATTATTCAAATCATTGCCAAAGAAAACAAACAACAAGAAATCGCTCTTAATTTGCTTGATGGCGTGCGTTTTATCCATATCACTGATGCAAAAAACCCTATCATTTTAAAAAATGGGATTAGCGTGGTTTTTGATGCGATGCCTTAAGTAGGGGGTAACCCTATTGATTGGAATAAAACAGCTTGCTAATAAGCTCCGCTTCCGCTTCCATAAGAAGGATAGCCCACCAATTAATAAACCATGCAAAAAATAAATGCACTAGTATATGTGTAAAGCGCCAAGCAACAATGAAATGCCGCTAACAATAGAAATTCCAAGGCGAGTTTAAAGATTTTATCTTTTTTGCCAAACGCCATTGTAATGACAAGAAGTGAGAAAAATACACGCTTGAAGATGCAAAATGCCTGCCCCCTATTCCTTAAAGACCAGTTCCTAGAAAAGCGGCTTTTGATTTTTTCATATATAACCATGGGATTTCTTTCTTTTTTAAAATACCATTAGACCTAACTTTTGTATTGTAAAATAAGAATGCTTTCATTCAATATGTTGAGCATGATGATTGTCTTTTTGTATTCAAACAAAAGGAGAGAGATAGCAGATTGGTAACACAATGATGTTTTTTTATATTATTATACAAGCTATGTAAAATATTCGCTTTTTTCTAAAATGATAGCAAGTAGTGAAAAATTTGGCTTTGTTTTTATTGGGCGTTGGTTATAAAAAAAATATTGCATTTTTTAAGACTGGATAGTAGAGAGCTTATTCAAGCGGTATTTTTTAAAGCGTTCTTTAGGGGGAGATTTTAGTTGTAGGGGGGAATTATTTCAAAATACCCCTTATTTCCTTAAGAGAATGGGTTTAAAATAAAGTTTAAACACACAATTTTAAAAGTTAAAGAACCAATTATCAATACTTCATTAACGCAAAGTTTTTTATAGATCTAATTCATGCTCTCCACAAACGAACCAAGCGACATTAATTTTTGATAGCGGTTGTCAAGGAAATGAGGGTCTTGTTGGATAGTCCTTAGAGCGTCTAAAAAATACTCTTTGATCGTGTTGGCGGCTGAAAATTTGTCTCTATGAGCCCCTTTGCTAGGCTCTAAGATAATATCATCAATAAGCCCCGCCTCCTTTAAATCTCTAGGCGTGATTTTCATCGCTTTAATGGCCACTTCAGTCTTGCTAGGGTCATCCCAAAGAATCGCCGCGCAACCTTCTGGGGATATAACGCTAAAAATGGAATATTCCATCATAGCCAATTTGTCAGCCACTGCAATCGCTAACGCGCCACCACTGCCCCCTTCACCGATAATTACAGAAATAGTAGGGACTTTTAAGGAAGCGAACTCTTGGAGGTTTTTAGCGATCGCTTCACTCTGGCCTCTTTCCTCTGCACCAATCCCCGGATACGCCCCGGCTGTATCTACAAGCATTAAGATGGGCAAATTAAACTTTTCAGCAAATTTTGCCATTTTCAAAGCCTTACGATAGCCACAAGGGTTAGGCATGCCAAAATTCCTTAAGAGCTTGTTTTTAGTCCCTCTGCCTTTTTCTTCTCCGATCACCACAACTGGGACATTATCAATTTTCCCTATAAAACACACGATCGCTTTATCATCGTTATAGTGCCTATCCCCAAAGACTTCATACTTATCTTTTAAGATCAAATCAATGTAATCCATAGCGTAGGGTCTGTCAGGGTGTCTTGCTAATTGGAGTTTTTGAAAATCAGTGAGATTGGAGTAAATGCTTTTAACTTCCTTGTCCAATCTTTTTTCTAAGATTTCTTTAGCGTCCTCATCGCCTCTAATAAGGGCTAATTCAATTTCATTTTGAATCTCTTTAATATGATTTTCAAAATCTAAATAAACGGCCATTCAAAATCCTAACTTTGTAAAACTAGGCTTTTTTGAAAATCACAACACCATTAGTGCCACCAAAACCAAATGAGTTACTCATCACCGCATCCACTTGCTTTTCTCTGGCCGCATTAGGGATATAATCCAGATCGCATTCTGGGTCAGGCGTTTCTTGATTGATGGTAGGAGGTAAGATCCCTTGATTCATGGCCATGATAGAAATAACGGCTTCTAACGCACCCGCAGCACCCAAACAATGCCCAATCTGCCCCTTAGTGGAGCTAACGGGAGGGACTTTTTCTTTAGAGCCAAACACATTTTTTAGAGCGATGCTTTCATACCAATCGTTATAATGCGTGCTGGTCCCATGAGCGTTCACATAGCCTACTTCCACTTTCGCCATTTCTAAAGCCATTTTCATGGCTCTAAAAGCCCCTTCACCCTCAGGAGCTGGGGCTGTGATATGGTTAGCATCGCCGCTCTCACCATATCCGGCAAATTCTGCATAAATTTTTGCCCCTCTTTTTTTCGCACTCTCGTATTCTTCAAGCACCAAAGCCCCAGCACCTTCGCCCATCACAAAGCCATTGCGATCCTTATCAAAAGGTCTTGAAGCTTTTTTAGGATCATCATTCCTTGTAGAAAGGGCTTTAATGCTCGCAAACCCCCCAATCCCTACAGGACAAATGGTGGATTCCGCTCCCACGACTAGCATTTTATCAGCCCCATTAAGCAAAATGGTTTTAACGGCTTCAATAATGGCATGAGTGCCTGCTGCACAAGCCGTTACGCTAGAGAGGTTAGGCCCTTTAATGCCAAACTCAATGGAAGTGAAACCACCAATCATATTCACTAACGCAGAAGTGATAAAAAAGGGATTGACTTTTCTAGGGCCTTTTTCAAAACAAAAAATGGAATTCGCTTCAATATTGCCTAACCCGCCAATCCCAGAGCCAGAGCTTACGCCCATGCGATTTGCCAATTCTTCAGGGCATTTATTGTGAGCGTCTAAAATCCCACTATCTTTCATCGCCTCTTTTGTGGCTTTCAAGGCCAATTGAATGAAACGACCCGCCTTTTTAACATCTTTGGGATTCATCACCTCTGTAGGGTCAAAGTCAATGATTTCTCCAGCAATACGCACAGGAAACGCACTCGCATCAAAACTTTCTATGTTTTTGATACCGCATTTCCCTTTAACGATCGCTAAAAAAGAATCTTCTTTATTTAAACCTAGCGAATTGATCATTCCCATTCCAGTTACTACAATCCGACGCACCAATAGCTCCTCATTTCAAAACTTTAATTCAGTGAAACCGCCCCTTTCTAAAAAAGGAGCTTCCTAACTAAAGCATTCCATTGAATGCTAACACGAAAGGCTTTGTTCTTTATAGTCTGCATGGATGTTTCCTACCCCAAAAAGACTATTTTAACCTCTTTTAGCTTGAATATAGCCTAACGGCTACGCACTCACATCTTGCACCCTAAAGGACAGAGTTTTTTCGTGCTGTTGGGATAAAACTTAGCTAAAGCCAAATTTTTAGGTAAAACCTGGAGACAAACGCTCCAAATTAAAAAGATTAAGCTAGTTTATTATCCTCAATATACTTCACCACATCGCCCACATTGACGATTTTTTCCGCTTGCTCATCAGGAATTTCAATGCCAAACTTTTCTTCTAACGCCATGATTAATTCCACGACATCTAAAGAGTCCGCACCCAAATCCTTCACAAATTCCGCCTCTGGCGTAACTTGCGCCGCATCCACATTCAACTGCTCAGCAATAACTGCCTGAATATCTTCAAATAAAGCCATAATTAAAACTCCCTTGTTTTTGTAAAAATTAAATCAACCATCATTGGAGCGTTTATTTTTGCTCCAAAACATCTAAAATCCTATACAACAAATAAATTACAATGAGAAACAATATTAAGTAAATAATCCCCATTTGATAATAACCTCTTTGTTTTAGAATAACCTCATAATGTTAGCATGATTTTTGCTACTTACAAACTTTTATCGCTAAAAGAACCCTTTGTTTAGGACTACATATAAAGCCCGCCATTGACTTTGAGAGTCTCTCCAGTGATGTAACTAGAGTGATCACTCAAAAGAAACGCTACCGCTTCTGCCACTTCTTTAGCAGACCCTAGCCTGTTTAAGGGAATATTTTTAACATAATCCGCTTTGAGTTCATCTTTCAAATTGGCGTTCATGTCGGTTTCTATAAAACCGGGCGTTACAGAGTTGAAACGAATATTCCTTAAAGCTCCCTCATAAGCAAAGGACTTGCTCATCGCAATCATCCCCCCCTTACTCGCTGAGTAGTTTGTCTGCCCCATATTGCCTCTTTCACCAATGATAGACGCGATATTGACTACGCTCCCAAAACGGCTTTTGCTCATGATTTTTAGGGCTTCTCTGCAACCTATAAACGCTGAAGTGAGGTTATTGTCTATGACATGGTGAAAATCTTCTGTTTTCATTTTGATCGCTAATTTATCGCGCACCACACCAGCGTTATTTACCAAGTAAGACAAACCCCCATCGCTTTGGACAATGGTTTGTATCGCTTCAATAAAACCGCTTTCAGAAGCCGCATCAAATTTAATGACAGCTGCCTTATAGCCTTTTTCTTCAAGCTCATTTTTCAAAGCGTCAGCCACTTCAGCATTACTGCGGTAATTGATCCAAACTTTCAGCCCCATAGAAGCGAGAGTTCTAGCAATTTCAGCCCCAATGCCTTTAGAAGCCCCAGTAATGAGAACATTTTTCCCTGTGAATCGCATGATTATCCTTAATTTTTAAATTTTTCTCAAAGCTTATTATAGTCTTGACTCATAACGCCTTAACATATAAAGACGCTTTAAAATCTTCTTTTTAGCACTGATTTTTTGTTTTTTGCGTTTTTCAGTCTTAGACTCAAAGAATCTCCTTGCACGGCATTCTGTTACCACCAAATTGCGATCGGTTTGCTTTTTGAATCTCCTATAAGCTTCATCAAACGCATCGCCTTCTCTAACCTTAATCCCTGGCATACTGCTATCACCTCTTTTCCATAGCTTAAAATCATTGCTCAAACAATGGCTACAAATGAAATAGCATTATATAAGACGAATTAACTGGTTGTCAAGAATTTTTATTTTTTTCTAGCAATTTTGTTAATAAGGTTATAAGGATCAAAGGCAACCGTCATATACACTTGGTAAGATTCTGACCAAGGCAAGCTCCTATCAAAGCCCCCACGCATCGCATTAAGCACGAAGTTGATGCGAACCGATGCGAAGTCGTTTTTCCAATTGTAATACAAATCAAAACGATTATACATATTGGCTTGAAAGAATGGCACGCCACGATAAATAGGCGTGGGGCAATACGAAGGCGTGCAATACATTTCAATATACTGGTATTGGTTATAAAAAGGCATTTCTGGGGTCTTGGCGAAGAAAAATAAATTGTGTATGCCAAAGCCTTTGTATTGGATCTCCACATCCAATTGTCCCCCAACGCTATTCATAAAAGGCACATTGTTGTGAATTTGCCTTAATCGGCTTGATTCAGAAACCATACCAAAACTGGCGTTGAGTTTTTCCATAAAGGGGGCGATGTCTAAAAGGCTTGTCCCTATGTAAGCGTTAAAGTAGAGGCGATCCATAAGATAAATATTATTATTGTCAATCGCTTTTTTTTCATTAAACTGCATGCCATCAGCCCCATTCAAAAGGTATTTGTCTTCGTTATGGAACAAGACAAAATACCCTCCAATACCCAATAAATCCTTAAAGAAATTATAAGCAACAGAGCCGTTCATTTGAAACCTGTCCATTGCGTTCCCATAAGGGTTTCTCCCGAATTTGCAAGTGTTGTAACAATTGCCTCCAAACCAATCTAGCATGAACTCCGCATGCCCATAATAGGGTTTTGAAGGCGAATAATGGTTTTGAAATTGCAATAAAAACCCTCTAGCGTTTGGATCTATAAACCAATAATAAGGGGCAAAAATATTCAAACCATACCTTCCTAAGAGATTTTTCCTAGGAAAAATCCCTCCATAAAAAGTAAAACGCTTCCCCCTAGCCTTATAATACATAGTAGGCCCCCAGCGGTAGGGAAAATTAGTGCTGTAGTTATGGAAGTTTTGAAAAAAATACGCCCCCACAGTAAGGCTTTGCTCCACACCTTTTGTATAAAATTGGATCCCAAAATTTGGAGTCAAACGGGTTTTAAGATTGGTGTTAGTATTGACCCAATAAGGCGTTGAGCCTTCATGGTCCATGATAAACATATTGAAACCCAGATTGTATTTAAAAATGTTCCAATCAAAAGCGTAAGAATTAACCGCTAACAAACAGACCAGAAAAGAATGTTTTAAAAAGGTGTTTATTGCCACTTGTTGCCCCTATGCCATCATTATTTTTGATAAAAAAGCTTATCTTGTAACAAATGGGTATTCTAGCACATCTAAAAATATTTTTCTTTAGATTTAATATAAAATGGCGTATATTTCATGTTAGAATAGCCGTTATGATATTACTACACACTAACTAAAAAAGGAAATTTTAATGGAATTAGAAAATAAAAATATAAAGCCCGGTCGTAAGCGTGTCGCTGTAGATGAGTTGAAACGCAATTTTTCAGTGACTTTTTATCTCTCTAAAGACGAGCATGATGTTTTAAGACGATTGGCTGATGAAGAAGTAGAAAGCGTTAATTCTTTTGTCAAACGCCACATTTTAAAAACAATCATTTACAAAAAAGGCGTTAACCAAGATTCTTCTATCAATTATGATTCTTCTAGTAGGCTTTAAGCCTACTTTAAGGCGTTCGCTCTTTAAGAGCAACACCCACTAGAGCATTTAGTTTTAATCCCTACTGATGAGCGATCCATCAAACAAAACCCTTTCCCCTCTAAATAGCGTTTCGCATCAAACCCGGCCACAAACAAGCCTCCAGCAAATAACGCCAAGTCTTTAACCACTAACCTTCCAGCCCCAGAAAGCCATGGGAAATGCTGATTGACAAACACTTCTGGCGTTGTGAATAAAAAAGATAGGGTTGTGATCGTCATTCCAGCGACAAGCAAGCCCCCAATCACGCCCATTAAAGGCATCCAAAGCCCTAAAAGCACCAAAATACCTAAGATCATAATTGTGATCCCTAAACCTTCAGCCACTAAATAAGTGCGGTTTTCTTTATGCCATTCTTTGTTTTCAACGATTTTAGGGTCATCTTGCATTTCTTCTTGCATGGACTGGGATTCAGACATTTTGTGCTGTTTGTATGCGGGTTTTTCAAATTGATACATGAAAGAAAAGAAAGGGGAGTTAGCCACAAAAGGAGCGATCCCTTCGGCTTCATACGGCACAAACTTAAGCCCTCCAATCCAAATAAAAATGATAAAAATAGCTATATGCATCAAATAGCCGCCTAGATTCTGGAGTTTTGTAATCACTTCAAGCAATGATTTTAACGCTTGCATGGTTTTATTCCTTTAGGATATTTTTTATATTGCTAAAAACAACTCGCAAATGATAGCGCATTATGTTTAATTGCGACAAAATCATTACTATTACAAGAAATAACGATCAAAAACACTCATGCCCAAAACACTCATGCCAATATAACGCACCGTGCCTTTATAAAAAATTTCATCATTTTTTAAAGAAAGTTCTAAAGATTCGTTGCTTTTAGGGATGAGAGCGGCTTTTTTAGGCGTGTTATAAAAAATGCGCGCGGCGATAAAAACCGCCGCCATGCCCGTCCCGCAAGCTAGCGTGAAATCTTCAACCCCTCTTTCATAAGTTTGTAAAAAAATCGTCTCTTTATTTTCTATAAAAGCGATGTTAATATTAGCGTTAAACACATGCCTTAAAGCCCTTAATTCCAGCGTGTTAAGGGAATTTAACCACTCTTTATTTTTCACAAATCCCACTAAATGCGGCACTCCTGTATCTATGAGATAGAAAGTGGGGATATTTTCTAAAACGCTGTTATTGGTGAAAAATTTTTCGCATCTTAAAGCAGGGATCACATCTAGGATTTTGTAGTTACCAAGATTGCTCTCTATGATATTGGGTTCTTCTATGCAAATAGAAATCTCTCTTTTTCCGGCTAAAAAAACATGGTTTTTAGAGGCTATGGCATGTTGGTAGGCAAATAACCCCACGCAACGGCTCGCATTCCCGCACATTCCAGCTTTAGAGCCATCTGAATTGTAAAAATCCCATTCGTAGTCATAATCCTTACTCGGTAAGACGACTACAAGCCCATCAGCCCCAAAACCCTCATGCCTATTACACACCTGTTTGGCTAAATTTGAAAAATCTTTTTTTTTGAAACTTTGAACGATTAAAAAATCATTCCCGCTCCCTGAATATTTGTAAAACACCATCTAATTCAAGCCTTTTTGATTTTAATTATAAGTTAAAAGAGATTTTTTATCCTTAAAAGAGCGTTTTTTAGCTAACATTTGATAACTTTTGGTTCAGTTTAATGGGGATAATTTTATGAAAGCTCAGTATTTCTTTTGGATTCTTTTTTTGATTGGTTTTTATTGGATGATCTATTTGTATCAAGATTTTTTAATGGATGCATTGATCGCTGGGCTTTTGTGCGTGGGGTTTTTTCAAGTGAAAGTTTTTTTAGATAAGCGCTTTTTGAATTTGATCAGTTCGTTTTTGTGCGTTTTGGTTTTAGCGAGCGTTTTGATCGTGCCGTTGTATTTTATTGTTTATAAAAGTTCTAATATCATTTTTGAAATCAATTTTGAAAAATTTTCAGCCCTAATTAAATGGCTTAAAGGGACAATCACCGAGAATTTATCGCATTTTCCTACCATTCATGATGGAGCGAGCAAGTTTTTAGAAAATTTTAGCGCCGCTTCAATCACGGGCTATTTGTTGAAAATAAGCAGCTATGTGGGAAAATACAGCTTGAAGCTCATTACAGACGCCTTGTTTATTTTGGGGCTGTTGTTTTTCTTTTTTTACTATGGGGAGAGATTTTATCGTTATTTTTTGGGAGTCTTGCCTCTTGGAATGAATCAAAGCAAAAAGATTTTTGAAGAAGTGGCTGGGATTTTACGCATCGTGCTTTTAACTTCTCTCATCACGGTTATTTTAGAGGGCGTGGCGTTTGGGTTGATGATCGTATGGTTTGGGCATGACGGCTGGTCTTTAGGGATTTTATACGGCCTGGCGTCTTTGGTGCCGGCTGTTGGGGGGGCTTTGATTTGGATCCCTATAGCGATTTATGAGCTTTATCATGGGAATGTGAATGAAGCTATTTTTATCGCTTTGTATTCCATTTTATTGATTAGTGTGCTGATTGATAGCGTGATCAAGCCAATTTTAATCGTCTTCATCAAAAAAAGAATCTTTAAAACCACCCTTAAAATCAATGAAATGCTGATTTTCTTTTCCATGATTGCTGGGATTTCACAATTTGGTTTTTGGGGGATTATTGTAGGGCCTACTATCACGGCGTTTTTTATTGCACTGCTGCGATTGTATGAAAATTACTTTATCCAAAACGATCAAAAAGCATGCGAATGATAAAGCCCTATGGCTCACAACGAAATTTTTAAAAATGATAAGAGTGAGTTATAGAAATAACCATTTTCATTTTTTATAGCGGATCAAAGGGTAGGAGCAGTTTTTGCATAAAAATTCTAACGCTTCGCCCTTTAAAAAATGGGTTTTGATAGCCATAGCTTTTTGGCTCTTTAAAACATCTTTTAGGGGCGTATGGTTTAAATCGCCAAGGCTGATATTAGCTTGCGTGTCCATGCAGCACGGCACGACAACGCCATTAGATAAAATAGCGATTTGTTTGATTAAGCCGTAACAATAGGGGATCTTTGATTTTTGATCTAAAGGATTTTGGGCGTTCAAATTCGGCCATTTAAAGGTTTTTTGGATATTCAAAAAACTTTTTTTAAACAAACGAGCGCGCCCTTGCGTTTTTAAGCCCTCTAAAGAAACAAGTTCAAAGCTTTCTAAAAAAGGCTTGATCAAATTCTGGTGTTTTTCAAGGGTGCTGTCTTGAAGGCGTAAATTCAAAAACACTTCGCTGTTTTTTTTAAATTTGTAGCGGCAAAATTCTAAAATTTTTTGGATGTAGCGGTGCTGGTTGATTTTGTTGCGATTGTCTAGCCCTGCGTCTAAAGAAATAGAGATTTGATAGATTGTATTGTGTAAAAGCGTCTCAAAATCGTGCCAATACACCCCGCTAGTAACCAAATCCACTTTCAAAGAAAAGCGTTTAGCGGTGTTGAGATAGTGGTTTAAATTTTTGAGCTTGCAAGGATCGCCTAAGACATGCAAGGTGATAATTTGGGTTAAGGAGACCACTTCTTTACAAACTTTTTCA
Source organism: Helicobacter sp. 219-2 (assembly GCF_030053225.1). Classification (NCBI taxonomy): domain Bacteria; kingdom Pseudomonadati; phylum Campylobacterota; class Epsilonproteobacteria; order Campylobacterales; family Helicobacteraceae; genus Helicobacter; species Helicobacter sp. 219-2. The sequence continues at coordinate 905,926 of NZ_JASGBS010000001.1, forward strand.
AACAATTCTAAAGGCATCACACCTCTGATATTTTTGGGGTTAGGGCAAAAACTGCATTGCAACCCGCAAATATCGCTTAACTCTACATAGACTTTTTTAAAAAGTTTCTTACTAGGTGTCAATTCAAAAAATAGTAACGCTTGTTTGAAAAGACACTAAACATTGAAGCGAAAATGCAACACATCGCCATCTTGAACGATATAATCCTTACCTTCAATGCGTAACGCTCCCTTTTCTTTCGCTCCGGCTTCGCCCTTATAAGCGATAAAATCATCATAACTGATGGTTTCAGCTCTGATAAAGCCTTTTTCAAAATCCTTATGGATCACCCCAGCAGCCACAGGTGCGCTAGAGCCTTTTTTAATCGTCCATGATCGCACTTCCTTGACTCCAGCGGTAAAGTAATTGATCAAGCCTAATTCCTTAAAACTCAAACGAATGGTCTTTTCTAGCCCGCTTTCTTCTACGCCTAAACTTTGCAAAAATTCTTTGACTTCATCTTCACTCATAGAAACCATTTCTTCTTCTAATTTAGCGCACAAGGCAACAAACTCGCTATTTTGGGCTTTCGCATAATTTTTGACTTTTTTAGCATGCTCATTGAGAGCGTTTAAATCTTCTTCGCCCACATTAGCGGCATAGATCATTTTTTTATGGGATAAAAAGCGCAATTCCTTATCCAATTCTAAAAAAGCTTCGCTTGCATTCAAGGGAAAAGTTTTCGCCGGCTTTAATTCTTCTAAATGCGTTTTTAAACTCAAAGCGCATTCTAAAAGATTTTTAGCGTCTTTTGAGCTTTTTAGGGCTTTTTGCAAGCGATCGATCCTTTTGTCTAAAGTGGCAATATCCGCTAAAATCAACTCCAATTCAATGATCTCTATATCATTTAGGGGGTCAATTTTATCGTTCACATGCGTGATATTGTCATCTTCAAAACAGCGCACCACTTGCAAGATCACTTCGCATTCCTTGATATTGGCTAAAAATTGATTGCCTAAACCCTCTCCCTTGCTCGCTCCCTTAATCAATCCGGCAATATCCACAAATTCCACCACGGAATGCAAAATGCGTTCAGGCTTTACGATTTGAGCCAACGCATCAAGCCGCCTATCAGGCACATTCACGATGGCTTTATTGGGTTCAATGGTGCAAAAAGGGTAGTTCGCGCTCTCTGCGTTTTGGGTTTTAGTGAGTGCGTTAAAGGTGCTGGATTTGCCCACATTAGGCAAACCCACAATGCCTACAGACAAGCCCATTTCAAGCCTTTTTCAAAAATTCTTCCACAAAAGCTGTGCATGCTCTAACCCCAGCCCCACTCGCTCCAAAGCTATTCACATCCCATTCTTTTTCCACATAAGCAGGACCTGCAATGTCAATGTGTAGCCACTTATCCTTAAATTCATCTCTGATAAATTCATTTAAAAACAAGCCCGCTGTGATCGCACCGCCATAGCGTGAAGAAGAAATATTGCACACATCAGCGATTTTAGATTCGATCAATTTCTTTAAATGGCGGTTAAAGGGGAGTTTGGCTAATAATTCGCCGGATTCTAACCCTGAAGTTTCAAAGAGGTTTTTCAACTCTTCATTATGCCCCATGATCGCTGAAGTGAATTCGCCTAAGCCCACAACGCATGCCCCAGTAAGGGTCGCAAAATCCACGATCACATCAGGGCTTAAGTCTTGAGCGTAGCTCAAACAATCCGCTAAAACCAAACGCCCTTCAGCGTCGGTATTACGGACCTCTATGCTCTTGCCTTCTTTGGAGATCAAAATATCATCTGGTTTATAAGCGGCCGGACCTATCATGTTTTCTGTAGCCCCAATAATGCCATGCACTTCAGCTTCCACGCCCAGTTTGGCTAATGCGTTTAAAAGCCCAATCACCGCAGAGCCACCGCCTTTATCCGCTTTCATGGTAACCATGTAATCGGCCGGTTTCAAGCTCAAACCCCCGCAATCATAAGTCAAGCCCTTACCCACTAAAGCGATTTTTTTCTTCGCTTTTTTGGGCTTATAGACTAGATGGATCAAGCGGGGAGGATTGACGCCAAGAGAGGCTTTATTAACCGCTAAAAAGGCGTTCATTTTCTTTTCTTCTAAAAATTTTTCATCATAGACATGGATTTCTAAATGGTTTTCTTTAGCCACTTTTTGTGCCACTTCAGCCATATAAACCGGGGTGGCAATCATAGGGGGGGTATTGACTAGATCCCTAACGATATTCAAGCTTTCTGTCATGATTTCAGCGTATTTTAAAGCCTCTTTAGCACTCTTTTCTAAAGAATTCGCACAAGTTTTTTCGCAAGGTTTGTGCAATTCTAAAGCGACAACCGCTTCTTCTAAAACGCTTTCTTTTTTATTGGATTTAAAAGTGTCGTATTCATACAAGCCTAATTTCAAGCCCAAAAACAACGCTTTCAAGTTTTCTAAAAGCGCATTATCTTTAGAATGCACTCCGCAAGTATAAACCCCCACTTTAACGCTTTTAAAAGCGAGTTTTTTAAGGGCACGAACGGCTAAACATGCACTCTCTCTTAATAAATGCACATCGTCTTCTTTAACGCCCACATACAAGATTTTATTTTCTTGGTCTAAAAATACGCCTTCGCCTTCGTATTTAAAGGTTTCTAGCAATTTTTTATTTTTGACCCAAGCGTGATCAAAATCCTTATTGATAATAAAAACTAAACTGCATTCAGCTTTTGCGTTTTCAAAAGTGGTTTTTTCTAATTTGATTTTTAACATAAAGTCTCCTTTTTTCATTTCATATCTTCCAAGAATTGTATTGAAATCTAGCGGTTTTTCTTACTATAGTATTGGAAATACCATAGCACCAACGCCAAGAAAGATACTAATAGTAATATTAGCGCATAAGGGTGTTTTTTAAGCCACCCTAACGCATGCAATAATTCTTCTCCCAAATACCACGCCAAAATAATGGTAATGCTCGCCCACACCATCGCGCTAATGAGATTGATGATAGCGAATTTTAAAGCGCTATAGCGCGTGAGGCCTATGCTAATGGGAATGATGGTGCGCATGCCATACATGTAGCGTTGGATAAAAATGATAAACCAGCCGTGTTTTTGCAACAATAAATGGGCTAGGGCTAGTTTTCGGCGTTGTTTTTCTAGCTTTTTTTGGATGTAAGCTTTATTGGTGCGGCCGATGTAAAAATAGATCTGATCCCCCACAAAACCCCCAATCCCTGCGACTAAAATGGCTAACCCTAAATGCATATGACCGGTATAGCTGGCAATCCCTGCTAGAATTAACCCAATTTCGCCTTCTAAAATGCTCCACCCAAATAAAATGAGATACCCCCAAGTCGCTGCATGCTGATGCCATAAGTCAATGATGTATTCTTCCAAAATTCACCCTTATTCTAGCACTCTAACAAACAAAAAGTTTTCACTCGCTCTTCTAAAAGTTGGATACCCGGTAATCCTTTTAACCCTATCAAAAAGCATGCTTCTATGCATTCGGCTTGTAGGGCTTTGATAAGCTCAAGGCTCGCTAAAGCTGTGCCTCCAGTGGCTAATAGATCATCAATTAACACCACCCTTACCCCTTTAACCTCCCTAAAAGCGTCAGAGTGGATTTCTATGCTGTCGCTCCCGTATTCTAGGCTGTAGCTTTGAGATAGGGTGTGCGCGGGGAGTTTGCCCTTTTTCCTCACAGGCACAAAACCCACCCCAAGCGCATAAGCGAGAGCAGAGCCTAAAATAAACCCCCTAGCTTCAATGCCCACGATAAAGTCTATATTGAGAGCGAGATAGCGTTTTTTGAGCGCGTCAATGAGTTTGTTAAAGAGTTTAGGGTAGTTGAGTAGCGTGGTAATGTCTTTGAATAAAATCCCTTTTTTAGGGTAATCTTTCACTTCTCTGATGCTTTGTAAAAGTTCTTCTTTGAGCGTTTCATTCATTTTAATATCCTTTAATATCACTGATTGGTTGTAGAATTTTGATTTATTATAGCGTTTTTAAAGGAGAGCTTCTATTTTTTGCTCCAATTCTTTAATACGATTTTTATATTTATCCGATTCGCCTTTGTATTCAGAGTTGCGCTGTTTAAGGGCTTTTAGTTCTGTTTTTAACGAGCTCATTTCTTGGGTAAGAATGTCAATATTGCCTAAAGCCCTTTGGAGTTGCAACTGGTGTTTTTGGATCAAAATTTCAGCTTCTTGTAAGGTGAGCTTCATGGATGCGTTGGTGCGTTCTTGCCGTTTAGCCACGGTTTTAAAAAAGAAAGTGCGCACACCCATATAAAGGATAAAAACAATAGCGATAGTGATGATAAACCATTGGGTGAACATGCCTATTAAAATATCCTTTTTAATGAAACGATGTAATTATACTACATTAGGTTTATGATTTCAGCGATTCATCTAGTTTTTGGATGCGCAACACATGACGGCCTTGTTCAAATTCTGTAGAGAAAAACGCTTCTAAAATGCTTCCCACCACGCCAATACCGCTAATCTTTTCGCCCAAGCACAAGACATTAGCGTTATTGTGCAAGCGAGTCATTTTAGCCATGTAAGCATCAAGGCACAAGGCGGCTCTAATACCCTTAAAACGATTAGCGCCCATGCTCATGCCTATCCCTGTAGCGCACACTAAAATGCCATAGCTTTGTGGGTTTTCTAAGACCTTTTGGCACACTAATTTGGCGTAATCAGGGTAATCCACTCTCATAGTGGGTAAAAAAGCTTGGATCTTAAAATCCTTGTCTTCTAAAAAATGTTGGACAAACTCTGCAAGATGCAACCCTGCATGATCGCTCCCTATAAAAATTTGAGAAGGCTTTAAGGGCTTATTCATAAACTCTCCTTGATGAAAGATTAAGAAAGGAGTAAGGAAAATAAAAATCTTGTGGGCGCATGGATAAAAAACTCCGATAAAGGGGGGATAAACAAAAAGATAAACACTACCAAGAAGCCGTAGCGTTCCATTTTAGAAAACCATTCCAATAAAAACGCGCTTTTAAAATGCAACGCTAAAAAGCCTAACGCTTTGGAGCCGTCTAAGGGCGGGATAGGGAGGCTATTGAAAACGCCTAAGACAAGATTATAAAGAATGCCTTGAATGAGAAAGGTTACTAAAGCGAGCTGATAAAGGTTCAATTCATTGATGCTTAAAGCGTTGATCCATGGTTCTTGGAAGCTCAAATGCGTGATAAAAGCGAGCAGAACGGCTAGGATGAAATTATAAGCCACCCCGGCTAAACTCACCACTACGCATGCCAGAGAGCCTTTTTGAGAAACAATATAGCGCATATCCACTGGCACGGGTTTGGCCCACCCAAACAAAAAGGGGGCTTGAAAAATGAGTAATAAAGCCGGCAAAAGCACCGATCCCATCATGTCTAAATGCCTAATAGGGTTTAAACTCAAACGATTAGCATCTTTAGCGCTCCTGTCCCCAAATAAAAACGCGCTCAAGCCATGCATGATCTCATGCCCTATGATAGCGATTAAAAGGGCTAGGATCTTCATTAAGGTGGCGATAAAACTTTCTAAAGAGAAATCAAAAAATTGCACAAAAAACCTTAAGGCGTTGCTTTTTCTTTTTTAATGATTTTTTCTAAGCCTTCAACGCTTTTAAACATGCGCTCCCAACGCACCAGATAGCGTTTTTTGGGGTTATTTTCTGCATCCATTTCCAGGCTATTTTTTAAACTCAAACTGAAATAAACAATCCATGGCGAACCCACGATGTTTTTATAAGCTACACTACCCCAAAAGCGCGAGTCGCTAGAATTATCTCTGTTATCGCCGATCATGAAAAATTCATCGTTATTGATTTTCTTGTAAAACACCTTTTCGCCCTCCATTTGAATGAGTTGCATGCTGATATTAGCTTCTGCGCCTTGAGTGGCCAACTGCTCCATTAAGTGGAAGGTTTCATTGTCTTTTTGGTAATGGATACCCGGATGCTCACTTTTATAGGGGTTTAAAACAAAAATTTTACCCATAAATTCTTTAGTCATGGCGTTAGGGTAATGTTTAGCAATGTAATTTTTGTCTATGTCGCTCTCAAAAGGGTGCAAATAAAGCCCCTCATTAGTGAATAACACCTCATCGCCTCCAATGGCAAAATTCCTTTTGACATAATAAGATTTTTTTTCATGGGGCGGGATAAACACCACCACTTCGCCACGATTAGGGCGATCCCCCTCTATCAAATGCCCGTTATTTTTAAAATCAGGCATAACAGGAAGCTCAATCCATGGGATTTTAGGAATGGGTATGCCGTAAGAAAACTTTTTGACAAAGAGCATATCGCCCTCATAGAGCGTGCCTACCATAGAGCGAGAGGGAATGATAAAGGCTTGCGCGATAAAAAAGATAACCAACAGCACAATAATAATCGTCCCTACCCAACTGGAGCAAAATGCATAAACAGAGCGTAAAAATTTCATTAAAATCCCTTCCTTTGTTGTTTTTCAAAAGCGATGAGAGTGTTTTCTAAAAGCGAAACAATTGTCATAGGCCCCACGCCTTTAGGCACAGGGGTGATAAAACCGGCGACTTTTTGCGCGTTGTTAAAATCCACATCGCCCACGATACGCCCATCATTCAAATGATTGATCCCAATATCCACCACTACAGCCCCTTTTTTTAACATGCTCGCTTTAATCAAATCAGGCTTACCCACGCCCACGCAGACAATATCAGCGTTTTGGGTGTAAAAACTAATGTCTTTAGTCAAAATATGGCACACGCTCACGCTAGCCCCAGCGTTTAACATGAGCATGCTTAAAGGTTTTCCAATGATATTGCTCGCCCCAATAATCGCTACATCCTTGCCCTTGATTTCAATATGATAATGCTCTAAAAGACGCATCACGCCCATAGGGGTAGCTGGCAGAAACGATTCTTTTTGAGTGCAGAGCTTGCCGATATTAAGGGGGTGGAAACCATCCACATCTTTACTCGGGTCAATGGTTTCTAAAACCATTTTAGTGTCAATGTGTCTGGGTAGGGGGAGCTGGACTAAAACGCCTGAAATGTTTTGATCGGTATTGTAATCTTTAATCAAGGACAGCAATTTGGCCTCAGTAATATTCTCTTGGAGGGTTTTTAAGTCAAAATCCATGCCCACTCTTTCGCATGCTTTGATCTTCATATTGACATAAGTGATACTAGCGGGATCTTTCCCCACTAAAATCACGGCCAGTTTGGGGCGTTTGTGCGTTTGTGCGGTTATTATCTGGATTTTATTTTTCAAATCTTTTTCTATATCATAAGCTAGCGCTTGCCCGTCTAATAAAACAACGCCTCTATTTGGCATGCTTATTTGTCCTTTATCCATTAAAATCCTATTATTGTAGCAAAAATCATGCGTTTAATGGAATTAAAAAACTCAGTTTGTCAATCTTTAAGATTAGCCCCATGATAGAGCAAGTAATAACTGAGGGCTTTTAAGGGTTCTAATTGCTGGTAAAACTGAGAAGCTTTTGTTTTGTCGTTTTGTTCATCCTTTTGTTCTTTGTGGTTTTCATTCAAATACCTTAACCCCAAACTCGGATTATAAAAATAATCTTTGGTAGCGATCGCTTCATAACCTAGCGCGTAATTGGGGTGGCTTGGAGGGTTTGTTGTATTGTTAGAAAATAAAGGTTTTCCAAAACTCACAAATTGAAAACCTTTAGGAGCGACTAATTCAACAATCGTAGGGGCGATGTCTAAATGCGATCCGACTTGACTGATTTTTTCAGGCTTTAAAGTAGGGGCGAACAAAATAAGCGGCACGGATTTAATCGTATATAAATCGTTTTTAGCGTATTCATAGCTCCGATCAAAATGATCCCCTGTGATGATAAAAAGCGAGTTAGGGAATTTTTGGCTGGCTTTTTGGATGAAATTGACTACCACTTTGTCATACCAGTAAATATGCCCTAAAGAATTAGCGTCCGGTAGATTTTCTGCTTTGGGGGTGTTTTCCACAAATTTTTGGATTTTTTCTAAAGGCACGCCAAAGGCTTTGAGATTCACATTTTTGATCGCATGATTGCTTAAAGTCATGACCATGCTGAAAGTTTTTTCATTGGGGTTGGTGTTTTCTAAAATATAGTCAAATAAAATATTATCATGCACTCCCCAGTTGCTCTCTATGGGCTTAGGGTAGGGCTTATTTTTGGCAAATTCTAAGAGATGGTTATTGAAATAAAGGGCGTGAAAACCTTGTTTTTTGGTGAAACTGGTTAGTTTGTTCCAAATCCCGCTACCTCCATAATAAAAGTTGTTTCTATAACCCAGAGTTTTCATGATATTGCCAATCGCCATGGGAAAGCTAGGGAGAATCACTCCTGAATTGACTAAATTATTATCATTGATATAAGGCAAGCCTGTGATTTGGACATCCAGGCTTTTAACGGTCCGTGGGGCATTTTCAATAAAAGCAGAAAGCATATAGGCATGCTCTTTTTTAACCAAATCTTGTAAAGCGCTCGTTAGCCCTATGGAGTCAAATTTTGGATCAAAATGCCATGAACTCAAAGACTCTGAAACGATATAAAAAACATGTTGAATGATTTGATTGGAATTGTTGCGGCTTGTCTGAGTTAGCAATTCATAGAGGTTGTTTGAGGGGTTTTCTTTAAGATTGAAATAATTTTTCGCCACTTCTAGGGGCGATTCTTTAGCAAAATCGCTGAATTTAAGGTTATGGCTTTGTCTGTAATTGCGCGCCAAAAGATAAAGGTTGCGAAACGCCCCGGGGGTGATTTTCATTAAAAAAGGATCTTTGGCTGGCTCTATGCTGAGGTCTAAAGACGCGCCAACAAAGCTCAATTGCGCGTTAATGTAAAACATTTGCGTGAGTGAAAAAAGCGCAAATAAAATGAAAGTTTTAAGGGGTTTGGTGGTTTGATAAACATTAGGTTTAAAAAGGGCGTTTTGGAGTTTGAAATAGATAAAAGAGATTAAAACGCTAAGGATCACAAAGAGTGAAAAACTAGAAAAAATAGGGTATTCCCCGCTCATTTTTAAAATCGTGAGCGTGTCTTCATGCAAAAATTCCAATAAATTTTCATCAAACACATTCCCATAAATGCCATAATAAACAATGTTTGCAATGTTTAGAAACAGGATAATAGCGATAGAAAAATACGCCGTGATATTAAGCATTTTAATTTGGTGTTTAGGGGCAAATAACCCCAATAACCCGATGATGATAAAAAAAATCGCTAAGCTTGAAACCACACGATTATCGTATCTTGCTCCATTGAATAGGGTTTTGATGATTTCATCAAAAATAGGGTTTTTTAAAGCATGCTTATAATAGCCAGTATAAAGGATAAAGCCGATACGATTAAGCACAAACAACAAGCTCATAAAAAAGGTGAAGTAAAAACCTTTTAAAAAGAGCGAAAAAAGGGCATAAGATAGGGATTTCATGAGCGTTAATACAACCTTTTTTTAACAAGATATAAAGTCTTAAAAAAGACAAAAAGAAGCAAGGGGAAATCCAATAAAGAATCTAAGATTTGAAAATTAGAACGCATCAAAAGCGAACTGGATAACGCTACTAAAGCGATCACGCCTAATAAGGGGCTGCTCAAAAACAAACTGCTGCAAAAAAGCGTGCTAAAAATAAGAGAAGCCATGAAATGATGATAGATTGAAAAAGGTAAAAACCCTAAAATATCTGTCAAAAGCAACAGGTTGAAAAACAGCATGACGCTATAAGATTGCAAGGTTTCTAAAGGGGGCTTTTGGAGGAGGCGGCAAGAAAAGAGCGTATAAGCAAGGATCAAAAGACAGCTAAAGGGGCTTAATGGGGCTGTAAAACTGCTTAAAAAGGCGTTGAGCGATAGAGAGTCTTTAAAAGCGATATTGCTTAAAATCACGCTTATAAAAGAGAGCGAAAACCTCAAACCCAATGGCTTATTTTTGAAAAAAAAGAAAATTAAAAAAAGCCATGCAAAACTCAGCGTGTAAGAAGAAGATATAAACATCGTTAATCACTTGAGAAGGGATTTTAAATAAGCCATATTAAAACGGATGTGTTTGATATGAGAGCGGTTGTAGGTATAGACAATATCTATAAAATAAGGGTTAAGACTATAGCTTGGGTAACTCACTTCATCCGCTTTATCTAAAATTTTTAAGGTTTTAAAAGAGTTTGAGTTTTCTAATTTAGAAAGCAAGAGTTCTTTACGACGCAAAGATAAATCGCTAGGGTTGTGGATCAAATACAATTCTTTGTTTAAATTGATCAAATTCAAAGCGTCATTCAAGTTTTTCAAATTCGTAAGCATGGGTTTTTGCCAAGCGGTGGGGGTTTTACAGGTTTCTAGCATGAGACTATCTTTTAAAGAATGGTTTCTAAACGCCATGAGAGCGCAGTCTTTAAAGGGGGTTAGGCTTGGCTGGAGCTGGTGGTTTAGGGCATTAGGTCTTAAAAGCTCTCTTGGGTTATTGTGTTTGTCAAATTTCAACAATAAGGGGTATTGGGTGGCTAATTCGTGATAGAGTGGTAGCATAAACCCGCCATCAGTGGTGTTTAAAGGCTTGTTCCTTATCAAATGGCTTAAGTTTAAAAAAGGGCTTAAAGAGAGTTTTCGCACAAATTTAAAATGAATCGGCTCTAAAGCGCTTTCAAGTTGATAGATTTTAGAAGTGGCCCACCCGCCCATGCTCACCCCTACGACAAACAACAAAATTTTATCGTCATGCAAAAAAAGCAAGGGGTTACCTAGTTTTTTGATATATTCATGCGAATAATAAGAAAGCTCTTCTTTGGTTAAAATAACGAAGGCTTCGCTCCAGCGATTGATCTTGCTGTCAAAAAGATTCGTGCTGATTTTCACATCCCTTGCCCCTTCTTTAGTGCCGCTAAAATAAGCGCTTAAAAGGTTATCGTTAGGCAAGCTGATTAAAGCGCTCGCATGCACGCTTAAAGCGTCATTTGGTTTAGGGATAGTGAGTTGTGTGAAATAGGGGGGGCTCTCGGTTGAAAGGGTTTGATTGTGCAAAAAAGCATAGGGGGGGGTTTGGCGCTTCATTATCATTAAAAATAAAACGATAAAAAGCCCCACGAAAAAGGCGGTATGTTTTAGGCGATTTCTTGAATGTTCCAAGATAGCGTTTCGCCCCCTTTTAAGATAGCGATTTTTTCATTCAAACAAAGCGTGTGCGTGGAGACTATAAAGGGTGTTTTAGACAAACGCACCTTCTTATTGGGCAAATTGTCTAGCGCGTAGATTTTTTTAGCGTTATCGCTGATAAAGGCTTGCAAGTTTTCTAAAGCGTTGTGTTTTTCAAAAAGTTCGCACAACGCAGGCAACAAAATAGGGGCAGAAAAGATGCCTGCCGGGATGTTAGCGCTATGCTTTTTAGAGACAAAATGCGGGGCACTATCAGAGCCAAAAGAGATTTTAGGGTGGGCTTTTAAAGCAAGGGATAAAAGCCTTTCTTGGTCTTTTTTGGTTTTGATTAAAGGTTTGCAAAAACAATGCGGGTTCAAGCTCCCCCCTAACAAATCATCTAAGGTCATGCTGATATGGTGTAAAGTTAAAGTCGCATAGAGGTTGTCATGCTTTTCAATTAAAGCGATACTGCGCCAATCGCTCAAATGCTCTATAATGATTTTGAGTTTAGGGAATGAAAGCGCGAAAGTTTCTAAAACACTATGGCATAAAAATTCTTTATCCAAACAAAACCCGGCTTGTTCTGCATGGATGCATAAAATAAAGCCTAATTTTTGGGCGTTTTCTAAAATCTCTAAAGTTTTTTCACCCAACAAATCCGAAGTGCCGTTTTGCGCGTTTGTGGTCATGCCTTTGGGGTAGAGCTTTAAAAACCTGACGCCTTTTTCTTGAGCGCGTTGCAATTCTGTTAAAGTCAAGCCATCATTGAAATACAAACTCATTAAAGGCTTGAAATTTGAAGAATAGTTTAAAATTTCTTCTTCGTATTCAAGGGTAGTTTTAGTGTTGATTAAGGGCTTACTGAGATTAGGCATGATCACCGCAGCGCTAAAAGGCTCGCTAGAATATCTTAACACCGCTTTTAAAAGCGCGTTTTCTCGCACATGCAAGTGGGCGTCTATGGGATCAAAAAGCGTGATTTCCATTTTTTAATTGCCCCCTAAGTAATAACGCACTCTAATGCGAATGAGGGTTTTAGTTTTGGGGCGTGGGTAATCCTTATAAGCGATCTGAATGGTCTTTAAGGTGTTGTCATCAAGCATTTTATATTCAGAGCCAATGATGATTTTAAGATCGCTAATATCGCCATTAGGATGCAAGTAAAACTCTACCGCATTCGTCCCGTCTTGCCCTAAATAAGCCGCCACTTGAGGGTATTCTAAATATTTTTGCGTGATGCGCCCAATATCCCTTAAATTATTCCTGATGAAATCTTTTTCGGCTGTGCCTAAATCTCCAAATTCTTCGCCATACAATTCATCAATATCCCTCCTGGTTTGGTTATCCAAGCCTTTATTATTTTCTTGTCTGGGTGGCGCAACTTCTTTAGGCAAGAAAGAAAGCTGATTGGGGTCAAATTCTTTTTTGACAGGTTTTTTCTCTTCTATTTTTTTCTGCTCCACTTTTTGTTCTACTATTTTTTTCTCTTCTTTTTTCTCCTCTACTACTTTTTTCTCTTCCACTTTTTTAAGAGCCTTATGTTTGTGATTGGGCTTTTTGGGTTCAGGTTTGGGTTTTGGCTTAGGTTTAGGCTCAGGATTAGGCTTTTCTATAGGTTTTGGCGGAGTTGGCGGAGTTGGCGGAGTTGGGGGCGTGGGGGGTTTTTGGGGGCCAGCTAGCGTGGGTTTAGGAGCGCCTGGGGTGTTTTTACTGGGATCTTGTGAATGGCCTCTTTTTAAAATCAATAAATTTTCAGGATCCACTTTAACGAGCTTGGGTTTTGAAGGAAAAAAATCCCCTCTGTGTTCAAATAAAAAATAAATCAACCAGTGCAACAATACAGATAGAATGAGAGAAAAGAAAAAATTCCTGTTAGAATGATCCACAAGGTCAAAATTTTTCCCTAACTTAGCAGGTTGTAGTTTAGAATTTTCCAGCATATAAATTTCCTAATTTTGAATTCTTTATATTATTTTCAGCTTCTTTAATCAGTTCTTCTTTAGATGTTTTTGGGCTTATTTTGTCTAAAAGCAGGCCGTATTTATCGCTTAGTAAGACCAAGTAACGCTCCTTATTGGTTTCTATGGAAATGATTTTATGGTTCGCATCAACACGACCCAAAACGCTAATTTCTAATTTAAAATCTTTTGCAGAAAAAGACCCTTGTGCAGGAACAATTTTTTTTTTGATTATATACAATATTAAGAGTAAGGCAGCAATAACCGCTAACGCCTTATAAGCATGGCTTAAATCCAGTGGGGGTTTTAACTCTAGAGTGTTTAAGGGACTTTTGGCTTGCTCTTTTTCATCTTGGCTTATAAGATTGGCATGCTGAGATTTTTCTTCATGGCTTGGGGCTAAATGAAACCCTTTAGGCAAAAAAAGAAAGCGGAGCCGTTTTTTATCCTTGCTGTTTGAAGCTTGGATTTCTAATTCCACTTTAGCTTTTTTAGACAAAAGGTAGATGTCATTTTGGTAGGAAAACATTTCTAAAACATTCAAAGAGGCTTCTTTAAAATCCATGGTTTTTTTAGAATCCAATTTAGCGTTTTTTAAAACGATCACCTTTTGCCCTTCAACTTCCATGATTTTAGGCGTTTTGTTAAAAGGCGTTTCAAAAGTGAGCGTGGTTTGCACGGCTTTTATGGGTGGTGTTGCTGAAGCGTTTGAGTCAGGTTGGACTTCTTTTAATGCATTTTGCCAATGCACTAATTTAATGGGAGCGTCATCATTTAAAGGTATTTTTTCTTCAGCCAATAACATAAAAGTAGCGCTCAATAACAAGAATAACAATCTCATGAATTTTTAGCGAGATAATACACAATGGCGTTAGAATCAAGGATTTCATTCAAACGAATGGCTAAATTCCTTTCAAAAACCATCACTTCACCCTTACCAATAACCCGCCCGTTCACAAAAGTATCCACGCTCTCTCCGGCGGGTTTTTGCAAGTCAATCACAGAGCCTTTTTCAAAACGCAAAATTTGCAACAAAGGGATTTGCGTAGAGCCAAGTTCTGCCGCTAAAAACAATCTCCATGTCTAAAAGGTTTTTATAATCGCAAATGAGTTCTTCTAAATAAGTGGAAAGCTCTAGCTCTCTTTCCTTGCTAGCTTTTTCTTTCTCTTTTTCGGCTATTTTTAACTTATTAGATTCTGTTTCTGTCATAAAACTCTACTCTTTCAAGAATGATTTAACTTTGATTATAAAATCTTAATTTTACTATAAATTTTATAACAAATAAAGCCACTACGCTTTAAAGCTAGCCTTAGAAACGCAAAATTCTTTTAAAAAACACGCGCCGCATAAGGGGTTTTTAGCCTTGCAGGTGTAGCGGCCAAACAAGATTAAGGCATGGTGGAGTTTGGATAGGTTGTCTTTAAAAAGATCGCTGAGTTCTTCTTCGGTTTTAATGGGCGTGTTAGCGTCGCTTAAGCCTAAGCGGTGTGTCGTGCGGAACACATGGGTATCTACGGCTATATAATTTGCATCAAAGCACACTGAAAGCACCACATTAGCGGTTTTTTGCCCCACACCATCCAGGCTCATTAATTCTTTTTGCGTAGAGGGGATAACGCCCTTAAAATCCCTAACCACTTTTTGCGCCATACTGATTAAATGCTTGCTTTTATTGTTGAAATAAGAAACGGATTTAATGATTTCTTTAACTTCTTCTAAAGAAGCGAGCGCTAAATCCTTCACGCTTGGGTATTTTTCAAATAACTTGGGCGTTATTTTATTCACTCTAGCGTCCGTGCATTGAGCGCTTAAAATGGTAGCCACCAACAATTCATAGGGGTTTTTATGGTGCAATTCGGTGGTTTGGTTGGGGTAATGTTTTAAAAGCAATTCTTTGATTTGTTGGGCTTTTTGGTAAGTTTTAGCGCGTTTTAAACCCATTTTCACACGCTTTCTTTGATGAGAAGGTATTGGGCTTCATGGGATCTTAAAGCCACTTGAATGCGGTTGATTTTAACTGAAAGCGTGGCTTTTTTCATGGAGTAATGCAAAAGGGTGCATTGAACCCCTTCATGGATACCAAAAGACAGAAAGCGTTTTTTAAGGGATTCATCGCAGTTAGCGATTTCTACGATTTCATAAACTTTGTCTTTAATGGCTTCATTGAGCGTCATTTTAATTTCCTTTTTGATTCAATATTTTTTTTGACTTCATCCACGATGATGTCAATGGGCGTGAAAATGCGGCGCAAGATTTTAAAAGGCGCTTGGATAATATCTGTCGCTAAAGTCACTTTTGTTTTAGGGTTATCCAGCGTGCCTTTGACATTCACATTAGTGGTTACTTTTCCTTCTTTCCCTAAAATGAGGTAACCCACGATAGGGATTTTACTCAAAACATTACTCAAAGCCTTGATGGTGGAAACTTCTAAATTCAAATCTAATTTGTTTTTGTCTAATTCAATGATCCCATTGCCAGCAACATCAAGAGTTTTACCGATAAGATCAATTTTTTCCAACCCTAGATATTCTTTAGTGATCCCAAAAACAACAGACCCCTTTTTGATTTGATAGCCATTAGCCCCTAAATGAGGGTTCCTAAAGACAATGAGAGAGGGAATGGTGTTGATGAGATTGATCATGTTTTGCATGAGAGCGAAATTCTTTAAGCTTGTGTTTTGGAATTTTAATTCGCCGTTGAAAACCTGATCTTCAAGAGCCCCAATAAGCGTGAATAAACCCCCTTCTACGAAATCTTTTTGGAGGATGGTATTGATATAATCCCCGCTAAAATTATGAGCCTTAAGATACAAAGCCCCATGCACTAAATCCGCCATGATCATGCCATTTTTATAATTGCCATCAATTTTCACTCTGTCATCTTGAGCGACAATATCAAGATTTTCTAAAGGAAAAGGCATTTTTTTATAGATTAACACGACATCTTTAGCATGGATGCGTGTAGAGATAGGGATAATTTTGTGGGCTTTTTCATAGCGTTGTTTGGCACTAATGAAAATATCTTCATCTTGGATTTCTTTAGAGCTGGGCTTTTCTTTTCGTTCTTTTGAGAATAATCCTGCAATAGCTGGCATCTTGCTATCTAAAAAATCATCAATACTCAAATCAATGTTATTAAGGGTAATATCCTTTTGATCCCCCTTAACTTTTATGGATATGCTTTTGCTTGGAGTATAGACAGAAATTTCATCTTTATTAATAGAGCCAAATAAAGAGAGAGAATCAAATTGCTTGCCGTTGCTATGATAGATGGGTAAAGTGATTTTTAAATCCTTAGCAAAAAAATCAATATTGACAAAATCGCTCGTAGAAACTTCCAAAGAGCCATCTTCTAAGGCGAAATATTTCATAATAGGGGAATAGGGCTTGATTTTTTTCAAATCTTTGATTCTAAAAACATAGGCGTTATCTTTAAATTCGCCCTCTAATAAAAGTTGTGGCACGCTCCATTGCATGTAATTGGGGTTAGAAAAATCAAAATTCAAAGAAAGGTTTTTAAAAGTGTCTTCTGTAGCGTAGAAAACATCTTTAGTGAATTTGTCTTCACTTTGGGCTTTAATGGTGTCTATGATTTTTCTTCTAAACGCCTCTGAATTTTCACCCTCTTGAATAATAGAATGCAAGCTTTTTAAATCTAAAGAAAATTTAGTAGGTTGTGGGTTATCTGGGTCGTTATTCAAGCCATAAGAACGCATGTTGATATTATTGTTAGTGTTGAATCGTATTTTATGGACTAAAGAATCTAAAGAAAGGGTTTTTTTATTCAAATCTAAAGCGATTTTAGCGTCTAAATCCAGCATGTTTTCATAGCGGGTGTGGGTAGTTTCTATGTAGATGTATTGGTATTCTTGGGTAATATCTAGGCTCACGCTAGCGTTTTGCGTATAAAGGGGGATATTATAGAGCGAGAGGGTGCCTTCTTGCAAATTAACATTGCCTTGAACGCTAAATAAAGGGGCGGTGTTTTTTAAGAATTGTAAGGTGAGTTTCAAATCCGCGCTAGATGGCGTGCTGATTTTATCCAAAGGTAAAACGACTTTATAAGCGCTCAATAAATCCTTAATGCTATCGCCATAATAATTAGGGGTCGTTTTTAAAAAAATCTCCAACTTAGGGGCTTCTAACAAATTGGAAAAAGTGGCGTAAGAGCCGGTTAATTCCATGGTTTCATAAGTGATTTTTTGGGGCTGTATGAGGAGCTGTTTGTTTTTAAAAACTAATTCGGTTTTATCCATTTTAATGGGCGATAAGCCATCATTAAAAACGACTGAAGGCTTCATCAAAGTGGCTTTAACTACAGAATTTTCCAAAAGCGATGGGATAAACTCGCTAGGAGTGAAATTGGCTTTGATTAAAGCGTTATCAATCTTAAAGCTAGCGAATTGGATTTTATCAAAAATCCATGTTTTTAAATTTTTTTGCGATTGGCGTTGGAAAAGAGGCTTTAAAAACGCTAGGCTTTTCATTACAGAAGTGTTAATTTTTAATTCTATGGTTTTTAAATCGGTTAGCCCTTGCAAATAAATTGCAGCGCTGGGTTCAATTAAGGGCTTGACAATCAAATTGAACGCCATTTTCCTAGCTTTGGGTGAATAGTGGGCGTTGCCATCCACTTGGACTTTAATATCTTTAAAAAGCAGATTGATGATTTTAAGCTTGATATTTTTATCATCTTCTAGGGAAAATTCCCCTTTGACTCCCGGGAATTCTAACTCGTATTTATTCCCGTCAAAAAAGATATTGGCTTTATTTTTATCATCTAAAATGATTTCTTTGACTTTAAGCTTTTCAAAATAAGACACCGCCCAGATGCCATAACGGATATTTTTAATCAGATCAGAAACTTCTAAACGCTTTTTAGTGGGTTTTTGATGGAAGAAAGCAGATAGATCAACCCGTTCAACTTCTAAAGAAAGCTTGTTATTAAGTTTTAAGTATAATTCAGAAATGCCAAGCTTTCCAATTTTCAAATTTTGTATGTGAATGCCGTTTGAAAGGGTTTTGTGAATGACAACTAAAAGAGTGAATACTGCCACAAACAAGATAATGACATTAAACACTTTCTTGGATACATGCTTTCTTTTATTCATTAGTATTCTTTTTTATTTAAGTATACCAATTTATCCTAACAAAGTGGTGGTTGTCCCGCAAGGTTCGCTCAAAAAAGTGTTTTTTTCTTTAAAAGATCAAGGCGTGGATATTAACGCTTTGGATGTGCTTTTTTTACGCCTGATGGGCATGCCTAAAAAAGGTTATATTGATATGGGCGATGGGGCCTTAAGGAAAGGGGATTTTTTAGTCCGTTTGATTAAGGCAAAAGCGGCGTATAAAAGCGCAACTCTAATCCCTGGAGAAAGCCGCTATTTTTTCACGCAAATTTTGAGCGAGATTTACCAGCTAGAAACAAGCGATCTTAATCAGGCTTATGAAAGCATCGCCCCACGATTGAATGGTGCTGTGATAGAAGATGGGGTGATATGGCCAGACACTTATCATTTGCCTTTAGGGGAGGACGCTTTTAAAATCATGCAAACTTTGATCGGCCAATCTATGAAAAAACACGAAGCTTTAAGCAAACAATGGCTTGGATACTATCATAAAGAAGAGTGGTTTGAAAAAATCATTCTCGCTTCTATTGTGCAAAAAGAAGCCGCCAATGTTGAAGAAATGCCCTTGATTGCGAGCGTGATTTTTAACCGCTTGAAAAAAGGCATGCCTTTACAAATGGATGGGGCTTTGAATTATCAGGAATTTTCACACGCTAAAGTAACAAAAGAGCGCATTAAAACCGATAACACCCCCTATAATACCTATAAATTCAAGGGCTTGCCTAAAAATCCTGTAGGGAGCGTGAGCCTAGAAGCGATTAAAGCCGTGATCTTCCCTAAAAAAACTGATTTTTTGTATTTTGTGAAAATGCCGGATAAAAAACATGCTTTCAGCGCAACTTATAAGGAGCATTTAAAAAACATCAATCTTTCTAATAATCATTTTTATGATTAGGGTAAATGGGGCGTTTTTTCTTTTAAATTGAGTAAAAAGTGTTTATTATTTTCTCATTTTAATTTTAAGTTCCTACTATTAAAGCATTTTAGAATTTATTAAAAAAGGCTTGCTACAATTTTAGGCAAATTTTGATTGCTAAGGCTTTAAATACAGCTTTTAGCACAAAGGAGAATGAATGGCTAAAATGAGCGCTCCAGATGGGGTTGCCGTTTGGGTGAATGAAGACAGGTGTAAGGGTTGTGATATTTGCGTATCGGTATGCCCTGCTGGGGTTCTTGGCATGGGGGTTGAAAAAGAAAGGGTGCTTGGGAAAGTGGTCAAAGTAGCCTATCCAGAGAGTTGTATCGGTTGCGTGCAATGCGAGTTGCACTGCCCGGATTTTGCGATTTATGTGGCTGACAGGAAGGATTTCAAATTCGCTAAAGTTTCTAAAGACGCTCAAGAAAGAAGCGAAAAGGTTAAGGCCAATAAATACATGCTCTTAGAAGAGACTATTTTAGAAGGGAGAGGCAAGTAATGCGTGAGATTATTTCTGATGGGAATGAATTAGTCGCTAAAGCGGCGATTGAAGTGGGGTGTCGGTTTTTTGGGGGCTATCCTATCACGCCAAGCTCGGACATTATGCATGCGATGAGCGTGGCTTTACCCAAATGTGGTGGCCATTTTATCCAAATGGAAGATGAAATCAGTGGGATTAGCGTGTCTTTGGGAGCAAGCATGAGCGGGACGAAGTCTATGACAGCGAGCTCTGGGCCTGGTATTTCATTAAAAGTGGAGCAAATCGGTTATTCTTTCATGGCAGAAATCCCTTTAGTGATCGCTGATGTGATGCGTTCAGGCCCATCAACCGGAATGCCCACTCGTGTGGCTCAAGGCGATGTGAATTTCTTAAAACACCCTATACATGGGGATTTTAAAGCTGTCGCGCTCGCTCCTGCTAGTTTGGAAGAAGCTTACACAGAAACCGTTCGCGCATTCAACTTGGCTGAAATGCTCATGACTCCTGTATTCTTGCTCATGGATGAAACCGTGGGGCATATGTATGGCAAGGTGCAAATCCCAGATTTAGAAGAAGTGCAAAAGATGACTATTAATCGTAAGGAATTTGTGGGCGACAAAAAAGACTACAAACCTTATGGGGTCGCACAAGATGAGCCGGCTGTCTTAAACCCTTTCTTTAAAGGCTATCGCTACCATGTTTCAGGCTTGCACCATGGGCCTATTGGCTTTCCTACTGAAGACGCTAAAATTGGTGGGGATTTGATTGACAGATTATTTCATAAGATTGAATCCAAGCAAGACATTATCAATGAAAATGAGGAAATGGATTTAGAGGGTGCTGAAATCGTTATTATCGCTTATGGTTCGGTTTCTCTAGCGGTTAAAGAAGCCTTGAAAGATTACAATAAAGAAAGCAAGCAAAAAGTCGGCTTTTTCAGGCCTAAAACCTTATGGCCAAGCCCGGCTAAACGCTTGAAGGAAATAGGGGATAAATACGAAAAAATCCTTGTGATTGAATTGAATAAAGGGCAGTATTTAGAAGAAATTGAAAGGGCTATGCAAAGAAAGGTGCATTTCTTGGGGCAAGCCAACGGGCGCACGA
This sequence comes from Helicobacter sp. 219-2, assembly GCF_030053225.1. NCBI lineage: Bacteria > Pseudomonadati > Campylobacterota > Epsilonproteobacteria > Campylobacterales > Helicobacteraceae > Helicobacter > Helicobacter sp. 219-2. The sequence goes on from NZ_JASGBS010000001.1 coordinate 926,614, forward strand.
TTTCGCCTAAACAAATCATCGCAAAATTGAAGGAGCTTTAAAATGGCGTTTAATTATGATGAATATTTGCGTGTGGATAAAATACCCACTTTGTGGTGTTGGGGCTGTGGCGATGGCGTGATTTTGAAATCCATTATCCGCACGATTGACGCTTTAGGTTGGAAAATGGATGATGTGTGTTTGGTGAGCGGGATTGGTTGCAGCGGGCGCATGAGTTCGTATGTGAATTGCAACACCGTTCATACCACGCATGGTAGGGCTGTAGCGTATGCGACAGGGATTAAATTAGCTAACCCCAGTAAGCATGTGATCGTGGTTTCTGGAGATGGCGATGGCTTTGCTATTGGAGGCAATCACACCATGCATGCATGCCGAAGAAACATTGATTTGAATTTTATTTTAGTGAATAATTTCATTTATGGTTTGACCAACTCTCAAACTTCGCCCACCACGCCTAATGGCATGTGGACGGTTACGGCTCAATGGGGGAATATTGATAACCAGTTTGACCCATGCGCTTTAACCACCGCTGCAGGGGCGAGTTTTGTGGCTAGAGAGAGCGTTTTAGACCCTCAAAAATTAGAAAAAGTGCTTAAAGAAGGTTTTACGCACAAGGGCTTTAGCTTCTTTGATGTCCATAGTAATTGCCATATCAATTTAGGGCGTAAGAATAAAATGGGCGAAGCGTCTCAAATGCTAAAATGGATGGAAAGTCGGTTAGTGAGCAAACGCCAATTTGAGGCTATGAGTCCTGAAGAAAGGGTGGATAAATTCCCTACAGGCGTTTTAAAGCATGACACGGACAGGAAAGAATATTGCGAAGCGTATCAAGAAATCATTGAAAAAGCACAAGGAAAACAATAATGGAAGCGCAATTACGATTTACGGGCGTTGGAGGGCAAGGCGTGCTGTTAGCGGGGGAGATTTTAGCTGAAGCTAAGATTGTGAGTGGGGGCTATGGCACTAAGACTTCCACTTACACTTCGCAAGTGCGCGGAGGGCCCACTAAAGTGGATATTTTGCTAGACAAAGATGAAATTATTTTCCCTTATGCTAAAGAGGGTGAGATTGATTTCATGCTTTCAGTCGCTCAAATCAGCTACAACCAGTTTAAAAGCGATATTAAACAAGGCGGTATCGTTGTCATTGATCCCAATCTGGTAACCCCCACTAAAGAAGATGAAGAAAAATACCAGATCTATAAAATCCCCATTATCAATATCGCTAAGGATGAAGTGGGTAACATCATCACGCAATCTGTGGTAGCGTTAGCCATTACCGTGGAGCTTACTAAATGCGTAGAAGAAAATATCGTGCTAGACACCATGCTTAAAAAAGTACCCGCAAAAGTCGCTGACACCAACAAAAAAGCCTTTGAAATTGGGAAAAAACATGCTTTAGAAGCTTTGAAAAAATAAGGGGGTAACTCCTTATCTCATTTCTTTAACTATAGTTTTCTCTCTTTTCTTGTATTTTTGAAAAAAAAAGTGATATAATGCTCAAATTTTACAAAGGATTCTTGTATGCTCAAATTTTTGGATGGGGCAAAAAGTGAGATTTTAAAATACGATGTGATTTCTTTTGATATTTTTGATACCCTTCTTTTAAGACCTTTTATTAAACCCACAGATTTATTTTTGTATATTGAGACTAAATATGATATTAAAGGTTTTTGTCAAGCAAGGATTTTAGCAGAAATGCAATCTAGAGAAATCAGTAAAGAACAAGACATTACTCTAGATGAAATTTATCATCAAATTCCAAAAGAGTTTCATTCATATAAGGAAGTAGAAATTGCCACTGAAAAAGAGATGCTTATTCCAAACTTAGAGATGTTAGAACTCTATCGTTTCGCTAAAGAGAACAATAAGAGAGTGATTATTGTATCAGATATGTATTTACCTTTAGAGATCCTTGAAGATATTTTAATTTCTAAGGGTTTTGATGGTTATACAAATTTCTATCTTAGTAGCCATATAATGCTTACTAAACATTCAAAGGATTTGTTTAAACATGTTTTAAAACAAGAAAATATTACTCACACACAAATGTTGCATATTGGTGATAATTCTTGGGCAGATGACGCTATGCCTAAAAGTTTAGGTATAGCAACGCTATTTAGAAAAAGCGTGTTGAGGCAATTTGAAGAAATTTTTCCTAAATACAAAACATTTAGTCCAACTAGTGTTGCACAAAGCTTTGTTTTAGGATCTTTATGCGTTTTTTATAAAAATTATATTCAAAAACATGAAAAGTTTGATTATTGGTTTCTTTTGGGAGCGATGCAGGCAGGAATTGTAGCCATTGCTTATTGCCAGTTTATTTATAAAGAGATTCATAAAAGAAATATTGATACTTTAGTGTTTGTTGCACGAGATGGCTATTTATTGCAAAAAATTTTTAATATTTTATATCCAAATTCATATAAAACTACTTATGTCTATGCTCCCAGAATTTTAAAAAAAGCGGTATTTTTAGAAGTCATAGAGGGCGAGAGTTTGGAAATTTTGCGTATTTTAGAAGGCGAAGAAGAAATTCAAAAGAAGCAAATCACCACTAACCAACAAGCATATATATATATATATAGTAACTTTGAACATTGCCGCCATTTAGCGTTAAAATGTTTAGATAATTACAGAAAATACTTGTATTCATTAAATTTAGAGAGAAATATCGCTATTGTAGATACGATTACTTTGGGCTACTCTTCGCAAGAGTTAATACAAAAAGCTTTGAATAAAGAAGTTTTTGGATGCTATGTGGATCTCTTAAGAATTTTAAATCATGATTGCGTGAGTTTCTTACCTTTTTCACACCCTAAATCCATTTATTTTCATAATTGGGATTTTATGGAGTTTTTGCTAACAAGCCCTGAATACCCCATTTTAAATGTAGAAAATGGCGTTCCAATTTATCAAAAAGATGTTTCATCTTGCGAAAAACACCGCTCTAAAGCTTATGAAAAAATAGTAGAAGGGGCTGTTGGATATGCTTCATATTTTAAAGAAAGTCAAATTTCTTTAGACATTCATGATGTGATAAAGTGGGTCAATTTCTTCATTGATCATCCTAGTATTCAAGATCAAGAGCAATTTAAACAAATTTATTTTCTTCCAGATGCAACGCATAAAAACGCTCTGCCCTTGTTTTGCAACGATGTTTCTTTATTGTCTTGTATTTTAAAACCTTCACAAAGTTATGGCATATTAAAAAGAAGCCTTAGGACAAACAAGCAAGAGAGATTGTTTAAAATATTATCTCTAATTAAAAAAATCTATGGGAAGTTAAAAAAGAAATCATAAAATTGGCTCTGTTTCAATCAAATATGGATAACTAGGGCTTTCTCCTTTAAAATAATTCTCTCAAAAGTTATCCACTAGATATTTTTTATTTATCCAATCGTTTGTTTTTGAGTATAATCCTACGAAAATTTTAAGGAATGGCATGGAGTTTTTAGGACTGCTTTTAAGTCTAGCCGCTGTTTTAATAGCGTTTAAAAAGCCTGAAAAAGAAAATTGGGCGTTTGGGATTTTGATTGTGGTGTGGTTGGTGGAGCTTATTATTTTTATAGCCCACAGCTCTAGCGTTTTGCCTAATATGAATTTATAGGGGGATGCATGAATAAAGAAACCCGATTTTATAATCTTTTTTCTTTGGCGATTTTAGGGATTTTAATCTTTCCTGTGGGTTTGGCGAATTTTTATTTTGGCTATGTTTTGAAAGATTCGCCTTGTATTTTTTGCTGGGTGCAACGCATCAACATGATTTTAATAGGGGCTGTGGCGCTTTTGGTGGTGCGTTTTGGGTTTAAGCCTAAATACATCGCCTTGCTATTACTTATGGCTAGTAGCGGGTTATATGAGAGCTTTTATCATACCAGTAGCCATGCTTTAGAAGATGTGGGGCAGGGCTTTGCGCTCGCTATTTTGGGATTGCACACGCAGTTTTGGGCGCTTTTTGTCTTTTTTAGCGTGGTGGCGCTTTTAGCGGTTTTACTCTTTTTTGCTCCTAATGCCCCACTTTTTAAAGATTATTCATTAAACACGCTCCAAAAAAGTGCTTTTTATATTTTCTTTATTGTGGTGGGTTCTAACGCCGTGCAAGCGTTTTTCTCTACCGGACCTTTCCCTTACATAGGGCAAAGCGATCCGGTGCGTTTTTCGTGGAATTTGAAAGAATCTGTCTGGTCTATGGAGAATTGGAATCATTTGAAATTCCCAAGAAGCGTTTTGGGCAGAAGAGATGTGGGCGAGCCTTTGAAATTGAGTGCTTTGCCTAAAGATAATGATTATGAGCATTCGCCTTTAGAAATTACAAAAGCGTTGGAGATTGAAAAAAAAGAAGAGCTTTTTTTAAAACTGAACGGAGCGATCACGGATTTGAGTTTCAATGAAGACAAGGCGATCCTTACCACAGAAAACCAAGGCCTTTATCTTGCGGGTAACGATCTAAAAACCATTCATAGCCATATGGTGCTAGATAGCTATTATAGCGCGACGGTGGGGTCGTTCGTGGGGGCGGATTTTAACGAAGATGAAAACATTGTGATCATGGGCAATAATAAAACGAGCGTAGAAATCACTCCTAACAAAAACGCTAACGCGCTTAAAAACTTCCCTTATTTTTTAGAAGGGGCTAACTCTTTTGATGAGGTGGAGCGCAGCCGCTTGAAAACTTCTAGGGCGAAAAACTATTATGTTAGCGCTGTAAGAAGAGGGGCTAAATTCACTTATTTGATCAGCGCTCCTAACAAGCGTTATAAGGATTTGATTATCATCTCCATGCTTAATAGCGACAAACAGGTGCATGGGGAGTTTTTACTTGAATTAGGCAATGCCAAACTTAAAGAAAAAAGGAAACTGGGCGAGTTAGTTATCAGCGCGCTAGCTTTAAAAGATAATAAGCTTTATGCGTTCAGTAAGGAATTTAACACGCTTTTAGTCATAGACCCTACAAAAGAAGAGATTCTTGAAGTTTATGGCTTGCCTAAAGAGATTAAAAATATCAGCGCTGGAGGGTTTAGGGATAATGAGCTTATCCTTGTGAGCTATGAGAATGATAAAAATATTCTCTATACTCTTAATTTTTAAACTCTTTTAAAGCTACTTTTTTCTAATATATTAACGCATTAGAAGATGGTCGCTATTTTAAGAATAGAGGAAAGTCCGGGCTACATTAGACAAAATTCCATCTAACGGATGGCTAGCGTAAGCTAAGGGAAAGTGCCACAGAAAGCAAACCGCCTTTTTAAGGTAAGGGTGAAAGGGTGGGGTAAGAGCCCACCAAAGCTAAAGCAATTTAGCTTGTTTGGGCAAACCCAATTTGTAGCAAGAAGCGCATGGTAAGTCTAAATTGATACACGCTTCGCTTGAGGAATATTGCAAAATATTTCCCAGATAAATGGCCATCCATTGACAGAACCCGGCTTATTCTAATGCTTAACTGCGTGTTGATTTTTTAAATAAAGTTTTAATCATTTTATTTTTTTTATTTTTTACCCAATTATTGCTTAAATCTTAAAGATTTGTGTTACACTCTGTAAAATTAAAATCAAAGGAGATAAGCGTGTTAGAAAAATCTTTTTTAAAAAGCAAGCAATTGGTTTTATGCGGATTGGGTGTTTTGATGTTGCAAGCTTGCACTTGTCCAAACACTTCACAAAGAAATTCTTTTTTACAAGATGTGCCTTATTGGATGTTGCAAAATCGCAGTGAGTATATCACGCAAGGGGTGGATAGCTCGCACATTGTAGATGGTAAAAAAACAGAAGAGATAGAAAAAATCGCTACCAAAAGAGCGACAATAAGAGTGGCGCAAAATATTGTGCATAAACTCAAAGAGGCTTACCTTTCCAAATCCAATCGTATCAAGCAAAAGATCACTAATGAGATGTTTATCCAAATGACACAGCCCATTTTTGACAGCTTGATGAATGTGGATCGTTTAGGGATTTATATCAATCCTAACAATGAGGAAGTGTTTGCGTTAGTGCGTGCGCGTGGTTTTGATAAGGATGTTTTGAGCGAGGGGTTGCATAAAATGTCCTTAGACAATCAAGCGGTGAGTATCCTTATTTCTAAAGTGGAAGAAATCTTTAAAGATTCTATCAATTACAGCGATGTGAAAGTCCCTATAGCCATGTAGGTTTAGAACAATAAGGGTTCTTCGCCATCGTCGGTTTTTTGTGGGGTAGGGGTGATGGAATTAGGGGTTGAGTAGTAGGGGATTTTATCCACGATTTCTTTACGCAAGCCTTTGGGGACATCAAACTTTCTTTTTAAAGAAGGTTCGATCGCTAAAATATTACGCATGAAATACGAATACACAGGCGCGCTCACAACGCCTCCTGTCGCTCCTTTGCCAATAGGTGTGTTGTCATCTCTCCCAAACCAAATCACGCTTTGTAAGGTGGGGGTAAAACCAATGAACCAAGCATCAATATTGTTGTTAGAAGTCCCGGTTTTACCGGCGATTTCTAAACCTTTAATGCGAGCCAAACTCCCTGTGCCATTTTCTACCGCATTCATCAGCACTGAAAGGGTTAAAAAAGCCTGTTCTTTGGAGGTGATCTTTTTAGTTTCAATGGGCGTGAAAGTTTTGACATCGTTTTGTTGGTCAGTGATGCTTTCAATGAGCATGGGTTTGAGCATGGTGCCGTAATTAGAAAATAAAGAATACTTTTCAGCCGCTTCAATCGGTGAGATAGCAAAGCTCCCTAACACAATAGACAAGTCTTTAGGGAGGTTTTTAAACCCCATATCGCTTAAAGATTGATAAATTTTTTCAAAGCCAAGCTGATCGCTTAAATTGATCGTGGCTAGATTTAACGAATGGCTTAAGGCTTCTTGCAAGGTTACAAGCCCTAAAAACTTACGAGAATAATTGCTGGGGTGCCATGCGTGGTTTTGTTCGCTGTTTTTGCTATAATTGCCATTTTCAAAATTTCGCGCGGTATCAGGGATTTTAGAAGTGGTGGAATAGCCATTATCAAAAGCGATTTGATACACAAAAGGCTTTATCGCGCTCCCAAATTGCCGTTTGGCTTGCGTGGCGCGATTGAAAGCACTTTTTTTATAATCAATCCCCCCCACTAAAGCTAAAATCTTACCGGTGCTTGTGTCTGTAACTATCATGCTGGCGTTCAAGTTGTCTTCATCTTCATTAGAGGCGTTAGTTTTTGGCTTTTCTTTAGCGATTTTTTCTAAGATTTTTTGATGCCCAAAACGCAAGGACTCTAACGATAAGCGTTGGTAATCCAAATCTATCGTGAGCTTTATGGTATAGCCTTGAGTTTTTAACCCGTCTAATTGATCCAATTGTTTCAACACTTCATCCACGACATAGGGAGCGATGTTTTGCGTGGAAGTTTGGTTATAGACGATTGGCACTTCATTGAGAGCGCCTTTGAGCTCGTTAGAAGAAATCCAGCCTAAAGAATACAACCGCCTTAAAATATCATTAGCCCTAGAGAGTGAAAATTCTAAATTTTTGGTAGGGTCATAAAAACTTGGAGCCCTAGGCAGGGCGACTAACATGGTGATTTCTTTAAGCGTGAGTTTGTCAAGGGGTTTTTTAAAATACCCTAAACTTGCGGTTTTGACGCCATAATACCCATGCCCAAAAAAAGTTTGGTTCAAATAGCGCTCTAAAATTTCTTCTTTGCTTAAGACTTTTTCAATGCGTATGGAAATGATAGCTTCTTTGAGTTTTCTGGTTAGGGTTTTTTCTCGTGTGAGCACCATGTTTTTAACGAGTTGTTGGGTTAGGGTGCTACCCCCCTCGGTGTAACGACCGCTTTTAGCGTTTTTAATCATAGCGCGCATGATAGCGTCTAAATTGATCCCCCCATGTTCAAAAAAGAGGGTGTCTTCTACCGCTAAAAGGCTTTCAATAAATCGTGGGGGGATTTCTTCAAAACGCGCATAAAAACGGAATTCCTTATCATAGATATTAGCGATCAAACGCCCTTTTCTGTCTAAAATCTGTGAAGCGACGCTCGGGCGATAATCTTTAATTTTAGCAATATCCTTATTTGTGCTCACCCAAACTTGAGCGATAAGAATGGCTAACAACCCTACGACAATTAAAAATAAAACGATAAAACCATAAAAAATCTTTTTTAGCATTTAATCACTCTTAAAAGAAGATTGTATTTTAGAATAATTTAAAAGGGTGTTAGCAAGCTCTTTAGTGTCTTCTAAGCTGTTCTTGAGAGATAAAGAGATGCGTAAAAGGGGTTTAGAAACCGTGGGGGGGCGGATAGCTCCTACTAAAAACCCCCTTTCTTTCAAAAAATGATGAGCGTTTAAAAGAGCGGAATTGTTTTCAAATTCTAAGGTAAAAAATCCTGTGGGTGTTCTAATGCCTAAGGTTTCAAAAATAATCTGTTGGTGTTTGCTAAGCTCATTTTTTAATTCTTGTTTTTGCGCGATAAAGTATTCTAAATGGGCCAAAGTTAAAACGGTGTCTAATAGGCTTAAAGCGGTGGTGTAAATCACGCTTTTAGCGCGATTGGTTAAAAACTCTATGATTTGTAAAGGGGCTAAAATGCACGCCCCATAGCTCGCAAGCGCTTTAGAGAAAGTGCTGAGTTTAATGATTTTGTCTTTTTCTTTGATGCGATAATATTCTAAAAAACCCAACAAATTCTCGCCGATAGTCCCAAAACTATGGGCTTCATCAACGATTAGAAAAGCGTTAGGAATTTCTTGAGTGATTTCATAAAAGTCATAGGGAGCGACGCTCGCATCCATAGAATAAACCCCCTCAATGGCTATGAATTTGAGTTTATTTTTAGGGGCGTTAAAGAGTTTTTGTTGTAAATCTTTAGCGTCATTGTGCGAGAAAAAAGCCACTTGATTAGGCTTGGCTTTGGTGCTAAAAATCCCGCTTGCATGGTAGTGTTCGTCCATGAATAAAAGGGCGTTTTTGACTAAAAGGGTGTCTATTAAAGCCAGATTGCCCAAAAAACCACTCCCCACTAAAAGAGTGCTTTCAAACCCCAACAAATCCGCTAATCGTTCTTCTAACTCTGCATGCAAAGGGTGGTAGCCATTCACTAGCATGGAAGCCTTGGGGGAATGAGCGTCAAAAAATTGGAGCTTGTTAAAAGCGTTTTGAAGCAAATCTTTTTTAATGCTCAAACCCAAATAATCATTAGAAGCGTAATCCTTTAATGAAGGGTCAAACAATTCTCTTTTGCGGTATCGTTTGGCATGGCGTAGAGCTTCTAAGGATTTAGAAAACATCAAAACACTTCATTGAATGGAATCATTCGCCTTTTTGAATTTTTTCAATGATTTTATTGAGTTCATCTTGTTTTTCGTAAAACATCTTATCAATATTTTCTTTGACATGTTTAGCGCTATCTTCCATTAAATGCACTTTATGCTCTAGGTATTTTGAATCGGTAATGTGGTCTTCTTGAACGGCTTTAACCAAATCATTAGCTTCAGCATGCACGCTCGCATGGTGGCTTTCTAAAGCTCTATAGCCTGAAGTGTTGGAAAAATTCTCTTTGCCCGCACCCTCATAATACCATTTGCCTAAGCGGCAATTCTTATGGCTGGTAATATCAAAGGAGTTAAGACCAAAAACCATGCCATAAAGATTGTTTTTAAAGACCACATGATCAAGTTTGGCTAGACCGCAAAACACCCGGTTATTGATATTGTAGATGGTGTATTTTGCCGCTTGCGCGACAATCATGTTGTTTTTTACGGTGGATTTAAGCTCTTCCACATCGCCCTTAATAGAGCCTACAATAGAATTAATATCGTGGGTGTTGGTTTGAATGTCGTTCGCTTCTTGTTGCATGCTTTTAACCACGACAGCGATTTCTTTAGTGGCTTTTTGGGTTTTTTCAGCGAGTTTTCTCACCTCATCAGCCACCACCGCAAACCCTCTCCCATGCTCGCCCGCTCGTGCGGCCTCAATAGCGGCATTTAGGGCTAATAGATTGGTTTGTTCTGCAATATCATCAATCAAAGAAATGACTTGAGTGATCTCATTGCTCCGTTGGTTGAGAGAGTCCGCTAACGAAGTGGCGTTTTGCATCTTTTCATAAAGCGATTCAATGTCTTGCCCCGTTTTATTAACCGTCCCCAATCCTTCAGCAGAATGTGCTTCACCATTTTTAGCCGCATTTAAGAGCAAGCCGGTTTCTTGATGGAAATACTGCATGCTTTCTTGCGCGTTCTCTAAGCCTTCTTTTAAGCTCGCGCAAAAAGTCTTAAACAAATCATTTTTATGGTATTCCCCCACACCCCTTGTTTTTTTGGCTAGTGAAAAATACTGCACGCCATCAATATTTTGGCTTTTTAAAGAATAAGAAACCCCTTGTAAATTAACGCTCTCTGCATTCTCTTTAAAATGAACGCTTTGTTCTTCTAAATTGTTCAAGCTTGCAAGATTCCCACTCTTAAAAACGACTTTATTGTTTTTAATACCTACAAAACCTTCATGCAAGCACAAATTTAAAAGGCTTTGATAGAGATTGATTTCTTTTTTTAACTCCGTAATTTCAGAATCTTTTTGATGGATTTGAAGTTGCAACTGCTTATTCCCAAACATGGTGGCATTCCTTATTTAAATTTGAATCTTTTGAGATTATACCCAAAATTACCAAACATTTTAACCGCTCGTTAGTATTGCTGCTTCAAATACAATTCAGAAAATAAGCCCTGTTTCTTTATAAGGGTTTCAAAGTTGCCCTGTTCTACAAGTTTGCCTTTGTCTAACACAATAATTTCATTAGCCTGTCTGACACTACCCATGCGGTGCGTAATGATTAAAGCCATCTTAGATTGCGTTTGTTTAAAAATAAAATCCAAAAACTCTTTTTCTACAATGGGGTCAATAGCGCTACTTGGTTCATCTAAAACAACACAATGACTTGGTTTTAAAAAGGCTCTTATGATAGCTATGCGTTGCTTTTGACCTAAAGAAAAATCTACACCATTATATTGGGCTCCAAATAATGCGTTGCTGTAATCATTAAGACAATTTTGAAAATTTTCATCAAAAGATTTTAGCATTTCTCTCTTTTGTTTTAATTGCTCTTTTGTGGGGTTGTTTTGCATGAAAAGATTATCATCAATGCTATACCCAGCATAAAGAGAAAAATCTTGGAATACAGCGCTCATTTGTTGGTGGTAGCTGTTTAGCTCTAAATCTTGTAACGAGTATTTGTTATTGATAATAATTTGACCTGAATTTGGGATATAAAACCCTAGCAATAATTTAATCAGCGTGGTTTTTCCGCTAGCATTCTTGCCGACTAATGCATAAATTTTATCAGAGTGTAAAGAGAGATTAAAGTTTTCAAAAATAAGCTTTGAATTAGGATAAGAGAAACTAACATTTTCAAATGTAATGCTATGGATTTTTTCTTCTAATTTGATTTGTGTTTCTGGTTTCGGTATTTTGTAATCTAAAATACAGAAATAATTTTCAAAGTATTTATTGATAGCAAAAAACCACTTTCCATAAAATGATAAATCTTGTAGCTGCTGCTGGGTAGAGCTAAATGCTTGGATATAGCCAGCAATTGCTTCAGTAAGATTTGGTATCAATTTTCTTTATTATAGTCCATTTTTTAAAATTTCAAACTTTAACCGATAATAGTTTCAACCAAAAGCAAGGATGCCTTTGGGTTTTTTATAACAAGGAGTTACAACAATGGCTTTTCGGGTCAATACAAATATCAATGCGATGAATGCGCATGTGCAATCCGTACTCACTCAAAATGCGCTTAAAACTTCATTGGAGAGATTGAGTTCAGGTTTAAGGATTAATAAAGCGGCTGATGACGCATCAGGCATGACGGTGGCGGATTCTTTGCGTTCACAAGCGAACAGTTTGGGTCAAGCGATTGCCAACACGAATGACGGCATGGGGATTATCCAGGTTGCGGATAAGGCTATGGATGAGCAGTTGAAAATCTTAGACACCGTTAAGGTTAAAGCGACTCAAGCGGCTCAAGACGGGCAAACTACAGAATCTCGTAAAGCGATTCAATCTGACATCGTTCGTTTGATTCAAGGTTTAGATAATATCGGTAACACGACTACTTATAACGGGCAAGCGTTATTGTCTGGTCAATTCACCAACAAAGAATTCCAAGTAGGGGCTTATTCTAACCAAAGCATTAAAGCTTCTATCGGCTCTACCACTTCAGATAAAATCGGTCAGGTTCGTATCGCTACGGGTGCGTTAATCACGGCTTCTGGGGATATTAGCTTGACTTTTAAACAAGTGGATGGCGTGAATGATGTAACTTTAGAGAGCGTAAAAATCTCTAGTTCAGCAGGCACAGGGATTGGCGTGTTAGCAGAAGTGATTAACAAAAACTCTAACCAAACAGGGGTTAAAGCTTATGCGAGCGTTATCACCACGAGCGATGTGGCAGTCCAGTCAGGAAGTTTGAGTAATTTAACCTTAAATGGGATTCATTTGGGCAATATCGCAGACATTAAGAAAAACGACTCAGACGGAAGGTTAGTCGCAGCGATCAATGCGGTTACTTCAGAAACCGGCGTGGAAGCTTACACGGATCAAAACGGACGCTTGAATTTGCGCAGTTTAGATGGTCGTGGGATTGAAATCAAAACCGATAGCGTCAGTAATGGGCCTAGCGCTTTAACGATGGTTAATGGCGGTCAGGATTTAACAAAAGGCTCTACTAACTACGGAAGGCTTTCTCTCACACGATTAGACGCTAAGAGCATCAATGTCGTTTCGGCTTCTGACTCACAGCATTTAGGTTTCACAGCGATTGGTTTTGGGGAATCTCAAGTGGCAGAAACCACGGTGAATTTGCGCGATGTTACCGGGAATTTTAACGCTAACGTCAAATCAGCCAGTGGCGCGAACTATAACGCCGTGATCGCTAGCGGTAACCAAAGCTTGGGATCTGGGGTTACAACCTTAAGAGGCGCGATGGTGGTGATTGATATTGCCGAGTCTGCGATGAAAATGTTGGATAAAGTCCGCTCTGATTTAGGTTCTGTGCAAAATCAAATGATTAGCACCGTGAATAACATCAGCATCACTCAAGTGAATGTTAAAGCGGCTGAATCTCAAATCAGGGATGTGGATTTTGCTGAAGAGAGCGCGAATTTCAATAAAAACAACATTTTGGCGCAATCAGGCAGCTATGCGATGAGTCAAGCCAACACCGTCCAACAAAATATCTTAAGGCTTTTAACTTAGTTTTAAGAAAGGTGTTTGTATGGGGCTAACGCTTTAAGCGTTGGCTTTTCGCTTTAATTTTTGCTTCTTTTTTAATAAAATACTCTTTTTTATTTCTTTTTTTCATAGGCGGTTATTGTGTTGGATAGCTTTGAGATTTTAAAGGCTTTAAAGAGTTTGGATTTATTGAAAAACGCCCCTGCTTGGTGGTGGCCTAACGCTTTGAAATTTGAAGCTCTACTAGGGGCGGTTTTAACGCAAAACACTAAATTTGAAGCCGTTTTGAAATCTTTAGAAAATCTAAAAAACGCTTTCATTTTAGAAAATGATGATGAAACCAATCTTAAAAAAATCGCTTATATGGATTTTTCAAAGCTTGCAGAGTGTGTCCGCCCTAGCGGGTTTTATAACCAAAAAGCCAAACGACTGATTAATTTGAGCGAGAATATTTTAAAAGACTTTCAAAGTTTTGAAAATTTTAAACAAGAAGTAACCAGAGAGTGGCTTTTAGACCAAAAGGGCATTGGCAAAGAAAGCGCGGATGCGATTTTATGCTATGTGTGCGCTAGAGAAGTGATGGTGGTGGATAAATACAGCTATCTTTTTTTAAAAAAATTAGGCATAGAGATAGAAGATTATGACGAATTGCAAAATTTTTTTGAAAAAGGCGTTCAAGAGAATTTAAATTCCGCCTTAGCGCTTTATGAAAACACCATTTCTTTAGCGCAACTTTATGCGAGATTCCATGGAAAGATTGTAGAATTTTCCAAACAAAAATTGGAATTAAAGCTTTGATTTTTAGATTTTTCTTAATCTTAAGCCTTTTAAAAGGGGTTTTACTAGCCAAAAAGGATGGGGATTTTTTTAAACCTTTAGAGCCTACTAAAAAATATTTTGGCTCTTTTAAAATCGGCTATCTTTACCAGCATGCAGAGACGACTAAAAGATCCCCCATCCGCCCTAAAAACCGCTCTCCTATTTTAATGGATAAAATTTACCATGACGCTTCTTTGGGCTTTGAAGCGGGTTATACTTTGAAAAAGAAAGCTTTATTAGGGGGGTATTTGGATGCAGGAATGGGCGATTCGTATTTCATGAGCGCTGGGTTTATGGCTGGGGTGAGGCTTTTTAAGGGGTGGGTTATCCCTAAAATCGCCTTAGGCTATCAGCTTCAAATTTTAGGGGCTAAGATTGATAAGTATCAATTCAATATCCAATCAGCGGTGGGGAGTGTGGGCTTGTTTTTCAATGCGGCTAAAAATTTTGGCTTGAGTGTAGAAGCAAGGGGTGGTATCCCTTTTTATTTTATCCAAAGCAAATTTTCTAAAGCCTTTGGCACGCCACGATTGAATATTTATTCTATTGGTATCACTTTCACCTTTTATGATTTTACGAGATTTTTAGGGTAAAATATTCATTTTAATAATTAACTATAGAGTATAAAAACCATAATCAGACAAACCTTTAAGGATTTATGATGATTTTCATTGATGCATGTTTTAGAAAGGAAACGCCTTACACGCCCATTTGGATGATGAGACAAGCGGGGCGTTACCTTAGCGAATACCAAGAGAGCCGTAAAAAAGCGGGGAGTTTCTTGGAGTTGTGTAAAAATAGCGATTTAGCCACAGAAGTTACCTTACAGCCGGTAGAGATTTTAGGCGTGGATGCGGCTATTTTGTTTAGCGATATTTTAGTAGTGCCTTTGGAAATGGGCTTGAATTTGGAGTTTATCCCTAAAAAGGGGCCACATTTTTTAGAAACTATTACGGATTTAAAAAGCGTGGAAAGCCTAAAAATAGGGGCTTATAAACAACTAAACTATGTCTATGATACGATTTCTCAAACGCGCCAAAAGCTTTCTAAAGAGAAAGCGTTAATCGGTTTTTGCGGATCGCCTTGGACTTTAGCGACTTACATGATAGAAGGCGAAGGGAGCAAATCGTATGCTAAAAGCAAGAAAATGCTCTATAGCGAGCCTGAAGTTTTAAAAGCGCTTTTAGAAAAATTAAGCCTTGAATTGATAGAGTATTTGAGCCTTCAGATCCAAGCAGGGGTCAATGCGGTGATGATCTTTGACTCATGGGCTAGCGCTTTAGAAAAAGAAGCGTATTTGAAATTCAGTTGGGATTATTTGAAAAAAATCTCTAAAGAGCTTAAAAAACGCTATGCGCATATCCCGGTTATCCTTTTCCCTAAAGGGATTGGCGCTTATTTGGATAGCATAGACGGAGAATTTGATGTGTTTGGCGTGGATTGGGGCACGCCTTTAGAGGCGGCAAAAAAGATTTTAGGCGATAAGTATGTTTTGCAAGGGAATTTAGAACCCACCCGCCTTTATGATAAAAACGCTTTAGAAGAAGGGGTTGAAAGGATTCTAAAAGTCATGGGCCATCAAGGGCATATTTTTAATTTAGGGCATGGGATGTTGCCGGATTTACCCAGAGAAAACGCAAAATATTTAGTGCAATTAGTGCATGCTAAAACCAGGCGATAGGGGGGATTGATGAAAACTATTATGATGAAAACTATTATAAGATATGTTAGTTTATGGGGCTTGTGTGCAGTTTTAGCTCTAGCCCAAACCCCCTCTAAAACCCCAGATGAAATCAAGCAAATCCTTAACAATTACAGCCATAAGAATTTAAAGCTCATTGATCCGCCGACAAGTTCTTTAGAAGCAACACCGAGTTTTTTGCCCCAACCTAAAGAAACAGCGACCACTATCAATCAAGAGATTGCTAAATACCATGAAAAAAGCGATAAAGCCGCTTTGGGGCTTTATGAATTGCTAAAGGGGGCTACCACTAATCTCAGTTTGCAAGCGCAAGAACTCAGTGTCAAGCAAGCGATGAAAAACCATACCATCGCCAAAGCGATGTTTTTGCCCACTTTGGATGCGAATTATTATTTTAAAAATGAAGCTAGGGATACTCCAAACTTCAAGCATTATAACACGCAACAACTCCAAGCTCAAGTCAAATTGAATGTGTTTAATGGTTTTAGCGATGTGAATAATGTCAAAGAAAAGTCTGCGACTTACCGATCCACTGTGGCTAATTTAGAGTATAGCCGCCAGAGCGTGTATTTGCAAGTGGTGCAACAATATTATGAGTATTTTAACAATCTCGCTCGCATGATCGCTTTACAAAAGAAATTGGAGCAAATCAAAACAGACATTAAAAGGGTTACTAAGCTCTATGACAAAGGGCTAACCACGATTGATGATTTGCAAAGCTTAAAAGCGCAAGGGAATTTGAGCGAATACGATATTTTAGACATGCAATTTGCTTTGGAGCAAAACCGCTTGACTTTAGAATATCTCACTAATCTCAGTGTGAAAAATTTAAAAAAGACTACGATTGATGTGCCTAATTTGCAATTGAGAGAAAGGCAAGATTTAGTTTCTTTAAGGGAGCAAATTTCTGCGCTCAAATACCAAAACAAACAGCTCAACTATTACCCTACGATAGATGTTTATGACTCATGGTTGTTTTGGATCCAAAAACCCGCTTACGCTTTGGGGGGTTTTGGGAACTTCTACCCCGGTCAGCAAAATACGGCTGGGGTTACTGCGAGCATGAAATTTTTTTATGATATAGGGTTGAGTTTGCAAAAACAATCTATCATGCTAGGCCGATTAGCGAATGAAAAGAATTTAGCGTATAAAAAATTGGAGCAAGAAAAAGACGAACAGCTTTACAGAAAGTCGCTTGATATTGCCAGAGCCAAAATTGAATCTTCAAAGGCTAGTTTGGATGCGGCTAATCTTTCTTTTGCCAATATTAAAAGGAAATACGACGCTAATTTAGTGGATTTCACCACCTATTTAAGGGGCTTAACCACGCGCTTTGATGCAGAAGTGGCTTACAATTTAGCGCTCAATAATTATGAAGTGCAAAAAGCCAATTACATTTTCAACAGCGGGCATAAAATAGACGACTATGTGCATTAAGGGAATAAAAATGATACGAAAAATTTTAATAGGACTTTTTTTGAGTCTTTTGAGTTTGGAAGCTGGCGAGAGAGTGTATGCGATTTTCAATGTGAAAGCGATGCAAGACTCCAAGCTCACCTTAGACAGCACAGGGATTGTGGATAGCATTAAGGTTACTGAGGGGAGCGTGGTCAAAAAGGGCGATGTTTTGTTGCTTTTGTATAATCAAGACAAGCAGGCTCAAAGCGATTCTACCGAGCAACAACTCATTTTCGCTAAAAAGCAATACCAACGATACAGCAAAATTGGGGGCGCTGTGGATAAAAACACTCTAGAGAGTTATGAGTTCAATTACAGGCGCTTGGAATCAGATTACGCTTATTCTATTGCGCTATTGAATAAAACCATTTTGAGAGCCCCTTTTGATGGCGTAATAGCGAGTAAAAACATTCAAGTGGGCGAAGGGGTGAGCGCGAATAACACGGTGTTATTGAGATTAGTCAGCCATGCTAGGAAATTGGTTATTGAATTTGATTCTAAATATATTAATGCGGTCAAAGTGGGGGATATTTACACTTATTCTATAGACGGAGATTCCAATCAGCATGAAGCTAAAATCACTAAAATTTACCCCACGGTTGATGAAAACACCAGAAAAGTGAGCGCTGAAGCCCTTTTATCTAAGCCTATGGCAGTGGGGCTTTTTGGCGATGGGTTTATCCAAACGAAATAATAGGATCTTTTGATGTATAAAACAGCGATTAATCGTCCTATTACGACCTTGATGTTTGCTTTGGCGATTGTCTTTTTTGGGACTATGGGTTTTAAAAAATTGAGCGTGGCGCTTTTCCCTAAAATTGATCTGCCTACGGTGGTGGTTACTACGACTTATCCTGGGGCTAGCGCTGAAATCATAGAAAGTAAGGTAACCGACAAGATTGAAGAAGCGGTGATGGGGATTGATGGGATCAAAAAGGTTACTTCTACGAGTTCTAAAAATGTGAGCATTGTTGTCATTGAGTTTGAATTAGAAAAGCCTAATGAAGAAGCCTTAAACGATGTGGTTAATAAAATTTCTTCGGTGCGTTTTGATGATTCTAACATTAAAAAACCCTCTATCAATAAATTTGATACCGACAGCCAAGCCATTATTTCGTTATTCGTGAGCAGTTCAAGCGTGCCTGCTACAACCCTTAATGACTACGCTAAAAAAACCATTAAACCCATGCTCCAAAAAATCGATGGGGTAGGGGGCGTGCAACTCAACGGCTTTAGAGAACGCCAGATTAGGATTTATGCAGATCCCACTTTGATGAATAAATACAACCTGACTTATGCGGATCTTTTCAGCACGCTTAAAGCGGAGAATGTGGAAATTGATGGGGGGCGCATTGTCAATAGCCAAAGGGAATTGTCTATTTTGGTGAATGCGAATAGTTACAGCGTGGCGGATGTGGAAAAGATTCAAGTGGGTAATCATGTGCGTCTTGGGGATATTGCAAAGATTGAAATCGGTTTGGAAGAAGACAACACTTTTGCGAGCTTTAAAGACAAGCCTGGTGTGATTTTGGAAATCCAAAAGATTGCCGGAGCGAATGAAATTGAAATCGTAGATAGGGTGTATGAAGCTTTAAAACACATTCAAGCCATTAGCCCTAACTATGAAATCAGACCCTTTTTAGACACCACGGGCTATATCCGCACCTCTATTGAAGATGTGAAATTTGACTTGGTCTTAGGGGCGATTTTGGCGGTTTTAGTGGTGTTTGCGTTCTTGCGTAACGGCACGATCACCCTCGTTTCAGCGATCTCTATCCCTATTTCTGTCATGGGGACTTTTGCGCTTATTCAATGGATGGGCTTTTCATTAAACATGCTCACCATGGTGGCTTTAACGCTAGCGATAGGGATTATCATTGATGATGCGATCGTGGTGATTGAAAACATCCATAAAAAGCTAGAAATGGGCATGAACAAACGCAAAGCGAGTTATGAGGGGGTGAGGGAAATTGGCTTTGCTCTAGTAGCGATTTCAGCGATGCTGCTCTCTGTTTTTGTGCCTATAGGGAACATGAAAGGCATTATCGGGCGCTTTTTCCAAAGCTTTGGGATCACGGTGGCTTTAGCGATCGCTTTATCGTATGTGGTGGTCGTTACGATTATCCCCATGGTAAGCTCAGTCGTGGTCAATCCCAGGCATTCTCGTTTTTATGTGTGGAGTGAGCCTTTTTTTAAGGCTTTAGAATCTCGTTATACCAAATTACTCCAATGGGTATTAAACCACAAGCTCATTATCTTTATAGCGGTGGTTTTGGTGTTTGTGGGTTCGCTTTTTGTGGCTTCTAAATTGGGTATGGAGTTCATGCTGAAAGAAGATAGGGGGAGGTTTTTAGTGTGGCTTAAGGCTAAACCGGGCGTGAGCATAGATTACATGACACAAAAGAGTAAGATCTTTCAAAAAGCGATTGAAAAACATGCTGAGGTGGAATTTACCACCTTGCAAGTGGGTTATGGCACCACACAAAACCCTTTTAAGGCTAAAATTTTTGTGCAGCTCAAGCCTTTAAAAGAGCGCAAAAAAGAGCATGAATTAGGGCAATTTGAGTTGATGAGCGCTTTAAGGAAGGAATTAAAAAGCATGCCTGAAGCTAAAGGTTTAGATACTATTAATCTTTCTGAAGTTGCTCTTATAGGGGGCGGTGGGGATAGTTCGCCCTTCCAAACCTTTGTGTTTTCCCATTCTCAAGAAGCGGTGGATAAAAGCGTGGCAAATTTGAAAAAATTCTTATTGGAAAGCCCTGAATTAAAAGGCAAGATTGAAGGCTATCATACAAGCACGAGCGAATCGCAACCGCAACTGCAACTGAAAATCTTAAGACAAAACGCCAACAAATACGGCGTGAGCGCTCAAACTATTGGCTCAGTGGTGAGCTCTGCTTTCTCTGGGACTTCTCAAGCGAGCGTGTTCAAAGAAGATGGTAAAGAATACGACATGATTATTAGAGTGCCTGATAACAAACGCGTTTCTGTAGAAGACATCAAACGCTTGCAAGTGCGTAATAAATACGATAAATTGATGTTTTTAGACGCTTTAGTGGAAATCACAGAAACTAAAAGCCCGTCCAGTATTTCTCGCTATAACCGCCAACGCAGCGTTACGGTGCTCGCTCAGCCTAAAGCAGGTATCTCTTTAGGGGAAATTTTAACGCAAGTGAGCAAAAACACTAAAGAGTGGCTGGTTGAAGGGGCGAATTACAGATTCACCGGAGAAGCGGATAACGCTAAAGAGACCAATGGGGAGTTTTTGATCGCTCTAGCGACAGCGTTTGTGTTGATTTATATGATTTTAGCGGCGTTGTATGAGTCCATTTTAGAGCCTTTTATTATCATGGTTACCATGCCTTTAAGCTTTTCAGGGGCGTTTTTTGCTCTGGGTTTAGTCCATCAGCCTTTGAGCATGTTCTCTATGATAGGCTTGATCTTGCTCATTGGTATGGTGGGTAAAAACGCCACGCTTTTAATTGATGTGGCGAATGAAGAGCGTAAAAAAGGTTTGAATATCCAAGAAGCCATTTTGTTTGCCGGCAAAACCCGTCTAAGACCGATTTTAATGACGACCATTGCGATGGTTTGCGGCATGCTGCCTTTAGCGTTGGCGAGTGGGGATGGAGCGGCGATGAAATCCCCTATAGGGATTGCGATGAGTGGGGGCTTAATGATTTCTATGGTGTTAAGCTTACTCATTGTGCCGGTGTTTTATCGCCTTCTCGCTCCCATAGACGACAAAATCAAGCGGTTTTATCAAAACCAAAAAACTTTAGAATGAAAAAAATTGTTTTAATCTTGGCTTTATGGGTGGGCTTGTTAGGGGCGTTTGAGCCTAAAAAAAGTCATATTTATTTTGGGGCTATGGTGGGTTTAGCCCCTATTGAAATAACCCCAAAACCCGTTAGCAATTCTTCTTATACGGCTTTTTTATGGGGGGCTAAAGGGGGGTATCAATTCGCTTTTTTTAAAGCTCTAGCGCTAAGGGGTGAATTTTCCTACCTTATGGCGATAAAACCCACCGCATTGCACACGATTAACACTTCTTTATTGAGCCTGAATGCAGATGTGTTGAGCGATTTTTACACTTACAAAAAATACAGCTTTGGGGTATATGGGGGGCTTGGGATAGGGTATTTTTACCAAAGCAACCATTTAGGCATGAAAAATAGTTCGTTTATGGGTTATAACGGCTTGTTTAATGTGGGGCTTGGTAGCACGATTGATTACCACCACCGCATAGAGATTGGGGCTAAAATCCCTTTTTCAAACACCAGAAATTCTTTTAAAAATCCTTATTTTTTAGAGAGCGTTTTTTATCCATGCGGCTTATAGTTACGCGTTTTAAAAAAGGTTCCAAATAGCCCAATGATGGCTTCCATTTACAAGATACGATCCCTATAACCACACAAAGAGATCGCGCATTCTTTTTTAATTGTTATAATGGATAGTGCCAAAAAGTATTAGCAAGTATTAGCATGACCGCATGAATAGGGTTTAAAATGATGGATAAAAATGATAAAACAGATTTAAAAAACAAACGCTTTAAAAACCGCTCTTTTAAGGGCGTTAAAAAGAAAATCGCTAAAAAATATAAAATCAAAAACTCGTCTTTGACAATTTATCCCTTAAAAACGCGTTCAAACTTTTCCGTATCCTTTAACAAAAAAATCTTCTTAGGGCTAGGGTTTGTTTCAGCTTTGAGCGCTGAAGATTATAATAGTTCGGTGTATTGGCTCAATAGCGTGAATGAAAATAACAGCAACAAATCCTACTATGTCAGCCCTTTACGCACTTGGGCTGGGGGGAATAGGAGTTTTACGCAAAACTATAACAATAGTAAGTTATACATAGGGACAAAAAACGCTTCCGCAACGCCCAATAATTCTTCTGTGTGGTTTGGGGGGGCGTATAATGATTTTTGGCACCAGTATCAGGGCTATGTGGGATATATCACAGGGCATTTTAAAGCGAAAGACATTTTTATCACAGGGGACATTGGCTCAGGCAATCAGTTAAAAACCGGTGGAGGGGCGACGCTTGTGTTTGAAAGCTCAAACGACTTGACCACCGATGGAGCACATTTCAAAAACGACAAAGCCGGGACACAAACTTCTTGGATCAATTTGATTTCCAATCATAGCGTGAATTTGACAAACACGGATTTTGGCAACCAAACCCCTAATGGGGGCTTTAATGTGAAGGGGCGAAAGATCACTTATAATGGCGGGATTGTCAATGGTGGGAATTTTGGCTTTGATAATGTGGATAGCAATGGCACAACCACCATTAGCGGAGTAACTTTCAACAATAACGGCGCGCTCACTTACAAGGGTGGGAATGGTATCGGGGGGAACATCACCTTTACTAACTCTAATATCAATCATTATAAACTCAATCTTAACGCCAATAGCGTTACCTTTAATAACAGCGCTCTAGGGAGCATGCCTAATGGTAATATCAATACTATAGGAAATGCCTACATTCTTAATGCAAGTAATATTACTTTTAATAATTTGACTTTTAATGGGGGTTGGTTCGTTTTTGATAGATCTAATGCTAATGTTCATTTTCAAGGCACAACCACGATCAACAACCCCACTTCGCCCTTTGTCAATATGACCGGCAATGTGAATATTAACGCTAATGCGATTTTTAATATTCAAAATTACACGCCCAGTATAGGAAGCGCTTACACGCTCTTTAGCATGAAAAATGGCTCTATCGCTTACAATGATGTCAGTAACTTATGGAATATCATCAGGCTTAAAAACACGCAAGCCACAAAAGACAACAGCAAAAACGCCACTTCTAATAACAACACCCACACTTACCATGTAACCTATAATTTAGGCGGCACGCTCTATCATTTTAGACAAATTTTTAGCCCTGATTCTATTGTTTTACAATCTGTCTATTATGGCGCGAACAATATTTATTATACTAATAGCGTGAATATCCATGATAATGTCTTTAACTTAAAAAATATTAATGATGATAGAGCTGATGCGATTTTTTATCTTAACGGCTTAAACACTTGGAATTACACTAATGCGAGATTCACTCAAACCTATGGCGGGAAAAACAGCGCTTTAGTTTTTAACGCTACGACCCCTTGGGCTAATGGCAGCATCCCTAAATCTAACAGCGCGGTGCGTTTTGGGGGGTATGAGGGAATCAATTGGGGGAAAACAGGCTATATCACCGGCACTTTCACAGCCGATAGGGTTTATATCACCGGTAACATGATGTCTGGTAACGGCGCTCAAACCGGTGGGGGGGCGACTTTGAATTTTGTGGGCACGACTGAAATTAATATCGCCGGAGCTACTTTTAAAAACCTAAAAACCACTTCACAAAATTCTTACATGACTTTTATGGCGTTAGGGGATAGCTCTGGGAGCGGCAAGATCAATGTTTCTCAGTCTGATTTTTACGATTGGACGGGTGGAGGGTATGATTTTACCGGTAATGGCGCTTTTGATAGCGTGAATTTCAACAAGGCTTATTACAAATTTCAAGGCGCTAAAAATTCTTACACCTTTAAAAACACGAACTTTTTAGCAGGGAATTTTAAGTTTCAAGGCACAACCACCATTGAAAAATCCGTTTTAGATGACGCTTCTTACACTTTTAATGGTGTAAATAACACCTTTAATGAAGACAAATTTAATGGCGGTTCGTTTAACTTCAACCACGCAGAGCAGACAAACACTTTTAATAACAACTCGTTTAATGGCGGATCGTTTAGTTTCAACGCCAAGCAAGTGGATTTTAGTGGGAACTCGTTCAATGGGGGGGTGTTTGATTTCAATAACACCCCTAAAGTCAGTTTTACTGATGACACTTTCAATGCGAATAACCAATTTAAAATAAACGGCACTCAAACAACTTTTACTTTCAATAAGGGCGTTGTTTTCAACATGCAAGGGCTTTTGAACAGCCTAAGCGTAGGCACGACTTATCAATTGCTTAACGCTAAAAGCGTGGATTATAAGGATAATAATAACGCTTTGTATCAAATGTTGCGCTGGACGAGTGGGGAAAACCCTAGCGGCACGCTAGTTGATAAAAATCAATCCGTGCCAAGCAGCGCTAAAATTTATAATGTCCAATTCATTGATAACGGCTTGACTTACTATATCAAAGAAAATTTTAATAACGGGATCACGCTCACTCGTTTATGCACTCTAGGCTACACGCATTGCGTGAGTATCAATAATGATGTATTCCATCTTAAAAATATCAATAACAACGCCAGTAACACCGTGTTCTATCTCAACGGCATGACGACTTGGAAGAACGCTGGCACAGGCGTTTTCACGCAAGATTATAGCGGCACTAACAGCGTTTTAGTGTTCAATCAGACCACCCCTTTTCTTGATGGGGCGAATCCCACTTCTAATAGCGTGGTGAGTTTTGGGAAAACTTCAGGGGCTGAATGGGGACTAGTGGGCTATATTCAAGGCGTTTTTAAAGCCAATCAAATTGATATTACTGGCACGATTCGCTCTGGTAACGGCGCTCAAACCGGTGGGGGGGCGACTTTAGTGTTTAACGCTCAAAAGCGTTTGAATATCGCTAACGCTAGTTTGAATAACGATAAAGCCGGTTTGCAAGATTCATGGATGAATTTCATTGTCAATAATGGTAATTTGAATGCAACAAACGCAAATTTTAGCAACCAAACCCCGCATGGGGGCTTTAACCTTAAAGCCAATAACATTACTTGGGACAAAGGCTCTGTGAATGGAGGGGGGAATTTTGGCGTGGATAACGCTAATAGCAGTGGCACAACCACCATTAGCGGAGTAACTTTCAACAATAACGGCACTTTGATTTATAAAGGGGGTGAAAACAGCGCCGGAAATTCTTTAACCCTAGAAAATAACACCTTCAATTCCTATAATATCAACGCAAAAGTGCAAAACCTTATTTTCAACAACAACTCGTTTAGTGGCGGTAGCTATTCGTTTAACGACACTAAAAACACCACCTTTAAAGGCACAAACACGCTCATTAACAGCGATCCTTTCAGCCGTCTTCAAGGATCAATCACTATTGACAATAATAGTATTTTTAACATTGAAAGGGATTTGACCGATAAAACCACTTACACGCTTTTAAGTGGGGATAGCATCAAATACAATAACCAAGCTTTAGCGGATAATACTTTTTCGCAAAGTTTATGGAATTTAATCCATTATGGTGGCGAACAAGGGACTTTATTAAGGACGGAGAAAAACACTTATTTTGTGCAATTCACCCAAAGCAACGGCCAAAAATTTGTTTTTGAAGAAACTTTTAATTCGGGATCTATCACCTATAAATACCTTACGCTCAACTCTTCACTTTTCCACACAGACGCTGATTCTAAGGATATTTGGAGTCAAGTGAGGAAGCAATTTGATTTTATTCCGGGAAAAACCCCTGTGTGTGTTGGCGTGTGCTATATCGCGCCTTATAAAAATCAAGACCTTATTGGCTCTAGCGCTTTTGCGTGGTCGCTGAACTTTGGGGCTACGGTGGTAGGGACTTTGCTTTTAGGGAGCGCACAAGAAAAAGCCAATAATAATGGCGGATCTATCTGGTTTGGTAAGAATAATTTGCTGTATTTGCACGGCAATTTCAACGCGACTAATATCTTTTTAACGAATAACTTTAATGTCGGCAACCCTAACGCTGGCGGTGGGGCGACGATTAATTTTAACGCTGATGAAACCTTGAACGCTGACGGGTTAAATTACACGAATTTCCAAACCGTGGCTATGGGCTTACAAACTAGTGCGAGCCAGCATTCGTGGGCGAATTTTAATTCCAGGTTTTCTATGGATATTAAAAACTCTAACTTTAGGGATTTCACATGGGGAGGCTTTAATTTTAATTCAGGGCGTATCACTTTTGAAAACACCACTTTTAGCGGCTGGACCAATATTAACGGAGCGACTGAGAGCGGCTCATCGTATGTGAATATGGTTGCGAATACGGATTTGATTTTTACTAATTCCATTTTAGGAGGGGGTATCCGCTATGATTTGAAAGCCAATAACATTATTTTCAATAACTCTCAAATGGTTATTGATGTGTCTAAAAATGTGAATCAGTCTTCATTGAATGGGAATGTTACTTTCAATAATTCTAGGCTCTCAGTCAAGCCCAACGCTGCTATTAATATTGGGGATAGCCAAACCCAAACGACTTTAGAAAACGCTTCAAGCCTTTCTTTTTACAACAACAGCGTGGCGAATTTTAACGGCACAACCGCTTTTAATGGGGTGTCTTATTTGAATTTGAACCCTAACGCTCAATTAAGCTTTAATCAAGTGAATTTCAATAACGCTAATGTAACCTTTTATGGAATCCCACTATTTGGTAAAACGCCTGATTTTGGCAGTTCTGTGCGCCTTATCAATTTCAAAGGGAATACGAATTTTAATCAAGCCACGCTCAATTTAAGGGCTAAAAATATCCATATCAATTTCCAAGGGGCTTCCACTTTTGAAAATAACTCTACGATGAATTTAGCTGAAAGTTCTCAAGCGAGCTTTAATACACTTAGCGTAGAAGGGGAAACGGATTTCAACCTCAACGGATCAAGCTTGTTGAACTTCAATGGCGATAGCGTTTTTAACGCTCCTGTGAGTTTTTATGCTAATAATTCTCAAATTTCTTTCACTAAACTAGCGACCTTTAATGCAGACGCTTCATTTGATTTAGGCAACAACAGCACCCTGAATTTTCAAAGCGTTCTTTTAAATGGCACTCTAAACCTTTTAGGTAATGGCGCTAACGCTTTATCTGTTAATGCAAGCGGGAATTTTAGCTTTGGAACTCAAGGGGTTTTGAATCTGTCTAATGTGAATTTATTTGATGCAAAAAACAAGCCCTTAGTTTATAATATTTTACAAGCTCAAAATATTCAGGGTTTAATGGGGAATAACGGCTATGAGAAGATCCGTTTTTATGGCATACAGATTGACAAGGCTGATTACTCGTTTAATAACGGCGTTCATTCTTGGAGTTTCACTAACCCGCTCAATACGACTGAAACGATTACAGAAACCTTGCATAACAACCGCTTGAAAGTGCAGATTTCTCAAAACGGCGTTTCTAATAATGAGATGTTTAATCTCGCTCCTAGCTTGTATGATTACCAAAAAAACCCTTATGATGAAAGCTCTAATTCCTATAATTACACAAGCGGCAAAGCCGGAACTTATTATTTGAATAGCAATATCAAAGGCTTTAATCAAAACAATGAGATACCAGGGACTTATAACGCACAAAACCAGCCCTTACAAGCCTTACACATTTATAATCAGGCTATCACTAAGCAGGATTTAAGCGTTATTGCCAATTTGGGCAAGGAATTTTTGCCTAAAATAGCCAATCTTTTATCTTCGGGGGCTTTAGATAATCTCAATCTCAATAGCCCGAATAGTTTTGAAACCATTCTTGGTATCTTTGAAAAATATGGTATCACTTTAAACCAAGAAAATTGGAAGAGCTTATTAAAGATTATCAATGGCTTTTCCAACACGGCTAATTATCATTTCTCTCAAGGCAATCTCGTTGTGGGAGCGATCAAAGAAGGGCAAACGAACACTAAAAGCGTGGTGTGGTTTGGAGGCGATGGCTATAAAGAGCCATGCGCGGTTGGGAATAACACTTGCCAGATGTTTAGGCAGACTAATTTAGGGCAGTTGCTCCATTCCACTTCGCCTTATTTGGGCTACATTAACGCTAATTTTAGGGCTAAAAACATTTACATTACCGGGACAATCGGCAGCGGGAACGCTTGGGGGAGCGGAGGGAGCGCGAATGTGTCTTTTGAAAGCGGCACTAATTTGGTGCTCAATCAAGCCAATATTGACGCTCAAGGGACCGATAAAATCTTTTCTTATCTGGGGCAAGGTGGTATTGAAAAGCTTTTTGGGGAAAAAGGTTTAGTGAATATCCTTTCTAATATTATTTATGAAGAGAGCTTGAATGATAACGCTATCCCTAAAGATCTAGCCAGCATGATCCCTAAAGATTTTGGCTCTAAAACTTTAAGCTCGTTGCTTAGCCCTACTGAAGTGAATAACCTCTTAGGCGTGAGTGCATTTAAAAACGCGATCATGGAAATTTTAAATTCTAAAACGGTGGGCGATGTTTTTGGTGAAAACGGGCTTTTAAACGCATTGGATCCGGCAAAAAGAAAAGAAATTGATCAACTGCTCTTAGAGCAAATCCAAGCCCATTCTTCAGGGTTTGAAAAATTCATTGTTAAAACTTTAGGGATTGAAAATGTAGAGAATTTCATCAATAACTGGTATGGAAAACAAAGCTTGAGTTCTTTTGCCAATAATTTTGTGCCTGGAGGGTTAAATCAAGCCCTTGATAAAATAGGTTCTAACTCTGATGCCAAAGACTTACAGAGTTTCTTAGACAAAACGACCTTTGGGGATATTCTCAATCAAATGATCAATCAAGCCCCCTTAATCAATAAGCTCATTTCTTGGCTAGGCCCGCAGGATTTAAGCGTTTTAGTGAATATTGCTTTAAATAGCATCACTAACCCTAGCAAAGAGCTGACTAGCACCATTTCTAGCATAGGGGAAAAAGCGTTAAACGACTTATTAGGCGAAGGCGTAGTGAATAAAATCATGAGCAATCAAGTCCTAGGGCAAATGATCAATAAAATCATCGCTAATAAGGGCTTTGGAGGCGTTTATAATCAAGGTTTAGGCTCAATACTGCCTAAATCCTTACAAAAAGAATTGGAACAATTTGGCTTGGGATCTTTACTAGGCTCTAGGGGATTGCACAACCTTTGGCAAAAAGGGAATTTTAATTTCTTAGCTAAAGATTATGTGTTTGTGAATAACAGCTCGTTTAGTAACGCCACAGGGGGGGAATTGAATTTTGTAGCGGGCAAGTCCATTATTTTTAACGGGAAAAACACCATCAATTTCACGCAATATCAGGGCAAGCTTTCTTTTATTTCTAAAGATTTTTCTAATATTTCACTAGATACCTTAAACGCTACCAACGGCTTAACGCTGAACGCGCCACGAAATGACATTAGCGTTCAAAAAGGTCAGATTTGCGTGAATGTTTTAAATTGCATGAGCGAGAAAAAAGCTAATTCTTCAACTTTAAGCGCTCCAACCGATGAAACGCTAGAAGTGAATGCGAATAACTTCACATTTTTAGGAACAATTAAAGCGAACGGATTAGTGGATTTTTCAAAAGTCTTACAAAATACCACGATCGGGACTTTGGATTTAGGGTCAAACGCTCTTTTAAGGGCGAATAATTTGATCGTGAATAACGCTTTTAACAATAACTCTAATTACAGGGTCAATATCAGCGGTAATTTCAATGTGGTAAAAGGAGCGACTCTTGGCACGAATGAAAATGGTTTGAATGTGGGGGGCGATTTCAAGAGCGAAGGGTCATTAATCTTTAATCTTAATAACCCCACCCATCAAACGATTATTAATGTAACTGGCGCTTCTACGATCATGTCTTACCATAATCAAGCTTTAATCAACTTAAACACTCAACTCAAGCAAGGCGCTTACACGCTTATTAATGCTAAACGCATGGTTTATGGCTATGATAATCAAATGATTCTTGGAGGGAGCTTGAGCGATTACCTCAAACTCTACACTTTGATTGACTTTAATGGCAAACGCATGCAATTGAAAGGCAATTCGTTAAGCTATGACAACCAACCGGTCAATATTAAAGATGGCGGTCTTGTGGTAAGCTTTAAAGATTCTCAAGGGCAAATGGTGTATTCATCTATCCTTTATGATAAAGTTCAAGTTACCGTCTCTGATAAACCCATTAACATTCAAGCCCCTAGTTTGGAGTATTACATCAAATACATTCAAGGCAGCGCTGGTTTGAATGCGATAAAATCTGCGGGCAATAATTCCCTTATGTGGCTGAATGCACTTTTTGTGGCTAAGGGGGGTAATCCCTTGTTCGCTCCTTATTATTTGCAAGACAATTCCACTGAACACATTGTTACTTTAATGAAAGATATTACCAGCGCTTTAGGCATGCTTTCTAAATCTAATCTTAAAAACAATTCCACCGATGTTTTACAGCTCAACACTTACACGCAACAAATGGGGCGTTTAGCCAAGCTTTCTAGTTTCGCTTCTTTTGATTCAACGGATTTTAGCGAACGCTTGAGCAGCCTTAAAAACCAAAGATTTGCTGACGCAATCCCTAATGCGATGGATGTGATTTTAAAATACTCTCAAAGGGATAAATTAAAAAACAACCTTTGGGCAACCGGCGTTGGGGGCGTGAGCTTTGTGGAAAATGGCACAGGAACGCTCTATGGTATCAATATGGGCTATGACAGATTCATTAAGGGTGTGATTGTTGGAGGGTATGCGGCTTATGGGTATAGCGGGTTTAATAGCCGTATCACTGGCTCTCGATCGAATAATGTGAATGTGGGCTTGTATGCGAGGGCTTTCATTAAAAAGAGCGAGCTAACTTTTAGCGTCAATGAAACTTGGGGGGCTAATAAAACCCAAATTAGCTCCAACGACGCTCTGCTTTCTATGATCAATCAGTCTTATCAATACAGCACATGGACGACGAACGCGAGAGTCAATTACGGGTATGATTTCATGTTTAAAAACAAGAGCGTGATTGTCAAACCTCAAATTGGTTTAAGGTATTATTATATCGGCATGACCGGTTTGGATGGAGTGATGAATAACGCGCTCTATAACCAGTTTAAAGCGAACGCGGATCCGTCTAAAAAATCCGTTTTAATGATTGATTTTGCTTTTGAAAACCGCCATTATTTCAATAAAAACTCTTATTTTTATGCGATTGGCGGCATTGGCAGGGATTTGCTTGTGAGATCTATGGGGGATAAATTGGTGCGTTTCATTGGCGATAACATTTTGAGTTATAGAAAAGGCGAGCTTTACAACACTTTTGCGAACATCACTACAGGCGGAGAGATAAGGTTATTCAAAAGCTTTTATGTGAATGCTGGGGTGGGGGCTAGGTTTGGATTGGACTACAAAATGATCAATATCACTGGAAATATTGGAATGCGTTTAGCGTTTTAAAGGTGGGGGCTTACCCCTTTTTGAGCCATTAAATAAATCAATGGTAAGACTAGGTGTTTAACGCATGCGTTCTTTTGGTGTTAGTAACATGCGATTAGCACTTAGTAAAAATAAAATAATGCCACCAATAATGAAAAATGTTGAAGTTGCTAAAACCAGTATAGTATCAATCCCTTGAAAAGCTTTGATTAGAAGTTGATTAAGGTAGTAAAAAATAGATGTTTTGATAAATAATTGACCAATATTAGGTAGGTATTCTAAAGGAACAAAAACATTACAAGACATTAGCACATAGAGATTGATGATATTACAAAATCCTAAGATGCTTTGTTCGTTTTGAAAAATTCTAGCTACAAAAATTGCCAAGCAAAAACAAAACAATGCACTTGAAAAAACACTAACAAACCCCAAAATAAGTGCTTTAAAATTAAGAATAGTGATGATATTGAGTGCATAAAAAGAGAGAACAATAAAGATAAAAGCATATAGGATTACAACGATTAATCTTGAAGTAATGAGTGCAAGAGTTATTTGTTTGAAAGTTGCTGGTGATAGTGCATAGAATAAGAAAACATTATGTGATCTAGAGCTTGCTATAGCTTGTGTAAGACCAAAGATTGCACTAGAAATAATGAGTAATCCCATTAGACCTATGATGCTATTAAAGTAAAAAATATCAGTAGTGTTTTTTGAAAAGACAAAAACTAACAATAAGAGCATCAAAATAGGATAGATAAAAGTCCAAAATAGTGCGCTTGTATTAGTAAAATAAGATTTAATTTCAAGTTTTAAAATAGATAAAATTGCACCCATTAAATATCCTTTAACAATGACAACAAGTCTTTTGCGCTCAGTTTTTCTTTAAGGTCAAAAGTTATAGCTACAGATTTTAATATAGAATTTAAAGGTTTGTATTGAGCAATGTTGCCATTCTTAAGGAACAATACCCATTCGCAACTATCTAAGACAATAGGATCATGAGTGGCGATGATACTTGTAAGTTGTTGGGTGTTGCGCAAGCTTATGAGATTTGATAGTCTTATAAGAGCGTTTTGCTCTAAACTGGTTTCTGGTTCATCCATAATAATTAATTGGGGGTGGTGGCTAAGAGCTAAGTCAATCTTTAAGCGCTGTTTTTGTCCATCGCTTAGGTGTTCGTAGGTTTTATTCAAAAGATTTTTTTCAAATAGATTTGGAGTGCAGTTTTTGTGAAAAAATTGATAGAATTTAAAAAGGTCGTTTGCGTTTAATCCAGGTGGATAGTTGAATAGGTTAGAGACAACTCCCAATTGTTTGCGTTGTGGTATAATGTTGTCGTGGTATGGAATATTATTGTTTTGTGCTTTAAAATTATAGTCTGAATGCCTAGAATAGTGTTGATAAGCGTTGATTTTCCAGCACCATTTGTGCCAATAATGGCTGTGCTAGTATGACTTTTAAATGAAAAATCTTGTATATTTAAAGCGTTTTTAAACATGGTTTTTGGGTGTATGCTGATATTAGAAATCATAAAATCCCCTTTGCATAAAATCTCCTTTGATAGAAATGGTTTAAAATCCCATCTAGGGTTATTATATTTAAATGATGGTTTTATTTAGCGTATTGTTGCTAAAAATTAACCAATCTTTGTTAAAACGAGCCAAAAGCGTTACTGATAGATACGCTCTAATCGCATAAAACAACATCAGATTTTAAAAAGCGCTCCAACTCTAAAAAATAGACAAAGCCAAGACCTTAAATTAAGAAAGACCCTAAAAACCAGAGAAGTTTTTGATTTGTTATGATCAAAACCCTAAAATATTCTCTCGTTTTTGTCCGTTATTGGTTTTATGGGTGCTTTAACATATAAAATTCCAACGCTTTTTCAAAGAGGAGCGAGCGGTTAGAAAAACCTTTTTCTTTCATGTATTCATCCACTTTAGCCATAAAACTGGGCGAGAGTAAAACGCTATGATTGATTCTTCGCTCTTTACTTGTTTTTTCTTCGTATTCTATCTCTTCTATTTCAGCTAACAAACTGGGCGAGAGCGAAATGTTAAAACTACTTTTTCGTTCGCTGCTCACTTTTATTTCTGCTTCTAACTCGGCTAATTCTGTTAGCAACTTTTTGCGTTTGGCTTGTAAAGCCTGAATGGTTGTGTGTGCTTTATGGTGTTCCATCATTGTTCCTTAAAATATCTTTATTTTTCGCATTCTACTATAAAATAGGATTTTGTGAGTAAATTCATTAAGAATGAAAATTGGAATTTTTCTTTAGAATTTAATCAAATTCTTTAAGGCGCTTTAATAATTCTTCTTCATTCAAAACGCTCACGCCATGTTTTTTTGCTAGAGCGAGTTTTGAGCCGGCGTTTTCTCCAACGATTAAAAAATCGGTTTTAGCGCTCACGCTTGAAGAAATTTTTGCCCCTAAATTTTCCAACATTTGAGCGTATTCTTGCCGTGGTTTAGAAAGCGTGCCGGTTAAAACAATCGTTTTATTGTTGAAAACAGAAGAGCTTTCTTGCTTTTCTTTGGCCATATCATCGCTGTTTTTAGGGTTCAACAAATCAAATAGCGATCGGATAAATTCCTGATTGCTCGCATAAAAATTGACTAAAGAGCGCGCCATTTCCACCCCAAAGCCTTCCATTTCTAAAAACTCAGCTTCGCTTTTTTCTAACACATTTAAGCCGTATCTAGCCAGCGTTTTACTCGCTCCCTTGCCGATATGCTCAATCCCTAAAGCGTTAATCAAACGCCATAAGGGAGAGTTTTTGCTTTTTAAAATAGCGTCCAATAGATTTTGAGCTTTTTTGATTTTGAATTTGTCTAGCCGCATTAAATCTTCTAATTTTAAAGCATACAAATCCAGAGCGTTAAAAATGAGTTTTTCTTCAAAAAGTTGCTCTATGACTTTATCGCCTAGGCCTTGAATGTTTAAAGCGTCTTTAGAAGCGAAATGAATCAAGCTTTCTTTCAACCTTGCCGGGCAGTTGAGATTTTGACAATAAGTAAAAATCTCTTCGCATAAAAGCTCATGCGAACATATAGGGCAAACTTTGGGGCGTATAATAGGGTGTTGCGAGCCGTCTCTATAAGATTCTAAAGGTTTGATGATTTTAGGGATCACATCGCCGCTTCTAATGACAACAACCCTATCATTGAGCATGATATTCTTTTTTTCAATTTCAGAATAATTGTGTAAGGTCGCTTTCGTAATGATAGCTCCAGCAATTTCTACAGGCTCTAAAACAGCGACCGGTGTGATCGCCCCGCTGCGCCCCACTTGGTTAATGACTCCTATGATTTTGGTGTGTTTTTCTAGAGCCGGGAATTTATAAGCGCAAGCGAATTTAGGGGATTTTTGCGTGTAGCCTAGCTCCTTTTGAATATTTAATTCATTCACAACGATCACCATGCCGTCTAAAAGGGCAAAAAAGCCCTCCCTTTCTTTAATCAGGGTGTGGTAATTTTCTTCTATTTCTTGGTGGTTTTTGTTCAGGCTTAAGTATTGAATAGCGCTAAAACCTAGCGAAACAATAAAATCCAAACACTCCTTAAAGCTTAGGAAATTTAAAGAATGCTTGCCCACGCCCCAAGGAATGAATTGCAATTTACGCTTTTTAGTGATTTCGCTATCAAGCTGCCTCAAACTCCCTGATGCGGCATTTCTAGGGTTGGCGAATAGGGGTTCACTAGCGTTTAAGCGCTCTTTATTTAAAGCGTCAAAATCCTTTTTAGAAATGATCACTTCGCCCCTGATTTCTATTTCTCCATTATAAGCGATAGCGTGGGGGATATTAGCGATGTATTTAGCGTTTGCACTCACTAATTCCCCTTCTAAGCCGTTGCCCCTAGTGGTCGCCTTCACTAGCTTGCCATGTTGATACAAAAGATTGAGCGAAACCCCATCAAGTTTGGGCGAACACACGAACGAAGCGCTAGGATAGGCTTTTAAAATGCGTTGCAACCACGCTTGCAATTCGCTTTGATTGAACACATCATCTAAACTCCACATCCGCATTAAATGGGGGTTTTTGTTGAACGAATTGGTGGCAGTGACCCCCACTTTTTGGGTAGGGGAATTGGCTTGAATGCTATTAGGGTTTTTTTCTTCATAAGCTTTTAATTCTTGGTAAAGTTCATCATAGATCGCATCGCTTACGATTGACTCATCAAGGTTGTAATAATGGTGCGATAGGGTGTTTAAATATTCAATTCTTTCTAAATATTCTTTTTGGCTTTTTATCATTTTTGTAAAAACCTTTTAAACTAAATTAGGGTAGTATTATAACATTTAATCTTTGATAGGGCTTTAGGGGAAAATAGGTGGTAAGAGACATTGACAAAACGACTTCGTTGCACTTAAACAACGAAGCGCGATTTCTATGCTTTAGATTAGATGCAGAAAAAGACGCCCAGCTTTATGGCATGAATATTTTTAAGATCCGAGAAATTATCCATTATGACGGGGAGGTTACAGAGGTTCTTGGGGGGAGCGATGGCATGATGCTCGGGTTTCTTAGCGTTAGGGGCGAATCCATTCCTTTGGTGGATGTGAAAAGGTGGTTGCATTATAACGCTAGTGATCCGAGTTGCAATTTAAAAGAATGCAGCGTTAAAGATGAGCATAATTTGGTGATTGTGTGCCATTTTTCTAACCATTCCATCGCTCTAAAGGTTTTAAAAATTGAAAGGATTATCCATAAAAATTGGACTGAGATTAGCGCTGGGGACAAACAAGGCATTAATGAAGAGGGTAAGATTAGCGCTATCACTCGTTTTGATGAAGAACGGGTGGTGCAGATCTTAGATGTGGAAAAGATGGTTAGCGATGTTTTCCCTAGCTTGAAGGATTTAGACGATTTGACTTTGCGTTGCATAGAAGCCATTCAAAGCCAAAAACTCATTTTGATCGCTGAAGACTCCTTGAGCGCTCTTAAAACCCTAGAAAAAATCGTTCAAACTTTAGAATTGCGTTATCTAGCCTTTCCAAACGGAAAAGAATTGTTGGATTATTTGTATGAAAAAGAACATTACCAACAGGTCGGCGTGGTCATTACGGATTTAGAAATGCCTGTTATTTCAGGGTTTGAAGTGTTAAAAACCATTAAAGCTGATAGCAGAACTGAACATCTTCCTGTGATTATCAATTCGTCCATGAGCAGCGATTCTAACCGCCAATTAGCCCAATCTTTAGAAGCGGATGGTTTTGTGGTAAAATCTAACATTCTTGAAATCCATGAAATGCTTAAAAAAACGCTTTCATAAATTTAATTTTTGTTTTAAGGGATAAAACATGCGAAGTCATTTCTGTGCAGAAATTAGTGAAAAAGATGTGGGTAAAACCATCAAAGTAGCCGGATGGTGTAACACTTATAGAGACCATGGAGGCGTGGTTTTTATTGATTTAAGGGATAAAAGCGGCTTAGTGCAATTAGTCTGTGATCCTAGCTCTAAGGCTTATGAAAAGGCTTTAGAAGTTAGGAGTGAATTTGTGCTAGTGGCTAAAGGAAAAACTCGTTTAAGAGGGCCCGGGTTAGAAAACCCTAAACTAAAGACCGGTAAAATTGAAATTGTTTTAGAAGAGTTAGTCATTGAAAATAAAAGCGCTACCCCACCGATTGAAATTGGCAATAAAAATGTGAATGAAGATTTGCGCTTGAAATACCGCTATTTGGATTTGCGCTCTTTGAGTGCTTATGAAATCTTTAAATTGCGCAGCGAAGTGGCTTTAATCGCTCGTAATGTTTTAGCTCAAAAGGGATTTTTAGAGATTGAAACCCCCATTTTGTCTAAAACTACGCCTGAGGGGGCTAGGGATTATTTAGTGCCAAGTAGGGTGCATGAGGGCGAATTTTTCGCGCTCCCTCAAA
Source organism: Helicobacter sp. 219-2 (assembly GCF_030053225.1). NCBI lineage: Bacteria > Pseudomonadati > Campylobacterota > Epsilonproteobacteria > Campylobacterales > Helicobacteraceae > Helicobacter > Helicobacter sp. 219-2. The sequence continues at coordinate 963,738 of NZ_JASGBS010000001.1, forward strand.
GCCCGCAATTGTTCAAACAGCTTTTAATGGTGGGGGGAATGGACAGGTATTTTCAAATCGCTCGTTGCTTTAGAGATGAAGATTTGAGAGCGGACAGGCAGCCAGAATTCACGCAAATTGATGCGGAAATGAGTTTTTGTAGCGAAAATGATGTGATGGGCGTGGTGGAAGATTTGTTGCAAGAGATTTTTAAAGCGATTGGGCATAATATTTCTAAACCTTTTAAACGCATGCCTTATAAGGAAGCAATGGAAAATTACGGGAGCGATAAGCCGGATTTACGCTTTGGATTGCCCTTAATAGAAGTGGGGGATTGTTTTATGGACAGCTCAAACGCTATTTTTTCTAATATCGCGCAAGATCCTAAAAACAAACGCATTAAAGCTTTGAATGTTAAGGGGGCTGATGCGATTTTTAGCCGCAGCGTTTTAAAAGAATTAGAAGAATTTGTGCGCCAATTTGGGGCTCAAGGCTTGGCGTATTTGCAAATTAAAGAAGATGGGGTTAAGGGGCCTTTAGTTAAATTTTTAAGCGAAAAGGGGCTTAAAAATATTTTAGAAAAAACTGATGCAAAAACCGGGGATATTGTCTTTTTTGGAGCCGGGGATAAAAAAATCGTGTTAGATTACATGGGGCGTTTGCGCTTGAAAGTAGCTGAAACGCTTGATTTGATTGATAAAGACGCTTTGAATTTCTTATGGGTAGTCAATTTCCCCATGTTTGAAAAAACTGAAAACGGCTATCATGCCGCGCACCACCCTTTTACGATGCCTAAAAATATAGAATGCGAAGATATAGAAGAGATTGAAGCGCATGCGTATGATGTGGTGCTTAATGGCGTGGAGCTTGGTGGGGGGAGCATAAGGATTCATAAAGAAGAAATGCAAAAAAAAGTCTTTGAAAGAATCAATATCAACGAAGAGGAAGCGCAAAAGAAATTTGGCTTTTTACTGGAAGCGCTAAAGTTTGGCGCTCCTCCTCATGGGGGCTTTGCGATAGGTTTTGATCGCTTGATCATGCTAATGACTAAATCTAGTAGCATTAGAGATGTGATCGCTTTCCCTAAAACGCAAAAAGCTTCATGTTTATTGACTGACGCTCCTAGCCCCATCAATGAAGAGCAACTAAGAGAATTACACATTCGCTTAAGAAAATAATTTGAAAGGATAAGATATGAAACAACTATTTTTGATTATTGGAGCCCCAGGGAGTGGTAAAACCACTGATGCAGAGCTTATCGCTAAGAATAACAGCGAAAAAATCGCTCATTTTTCTACCGGGGATTTACTAAGGGCTGAGAGCACTAAAAAGACTAAGCGAGGTTTATTGATTGAGAAATTCACTTCTCAAGGCGAATTAGTGCCTTTAGAAATTGTGGTAGAAACGATCCTTTCAGCGATTAAAAGCTCTGATAAAGGGATCATTTTAATTGATGGCTACCCTAGGAGCGTGGAACAAATGCAAGCTTTGGATAAGGAATTGAGCACTCAAAACGAAGTGGTTTTAAAGAGCGTGATTGAAGTGGAAGTGAGTGAAAATACCGCTAAAGAAAGGGTTTTAGGGCGCTCTAGGGGGGCTGATGATAATGAGGTGGTGTTTCATAACCGCATGCGGGTGTTTTTGGATCCGTTGGGTGAGATCCAAAATTTTTACAAGAATAAGAAGGTGTATAAAACAATCAATGGCGAAAGAAGTATTGAAGAAATCGTGCATGAAATGCAAGAGTATATTTTGTCTTTTGAACATTAAGGTTGGCTAGCAAGGCGAATAGTTGTGATTTCTGTTTATATCATCTCGTTAAAAGAAAGTCAAAGGCGTTTGGATACTGAAAAACTCGTTTTAGAATCCAATGAAAAATTTAAAGGGCGTTGTGCTTTTCAAATCTTTGACGCTATTAGCCCCAAACACGAAGATTTTGAAAAATTCGTTCAAGAGCTTTATGATGCGCAAAGCATGTTAAAATCCGATTGGTTCCATTCTTATGTTGGCGCTGGTTTGACTTTGCCTGAATTAGGGTGCTATTTAAGCCATTATCTTTTATGGAAAGAATGCGTTAAAACAAACCAACCGGTTGTTATTTTAGAAGATGATGTAGCACTAGAATCTAACTTTATGCAAGCCCTAGAAGATTGCTTGAAAAGCCCTTTTGATTTTGTGAGACTCTATGGGTGCTATTGGTATTACCACGAGACAAAATTCCATGTTTTACCCAAAGAATTTGTATTTCCTCCCTTTGATTATCCTTTTAAAAATAACCCTATTTTAGAAAAATTTAAAAAATTTTTTGATGTTTCTAGATTTTTAAATCTTTCTACCCATAAAGTCATCCACTATATTCTCAAAAAAATACAAAAAAGCTATTACTCAACGCATGAAAAAGAAGCCTTTTTTTTAGAGCATTTTTACCTCACCAGCGTGTATGTGGCTTCTACAGCCGGCTACTATCTCACGCCTAAGGGCGCTAAAACTTTTATAGAAGCTACGGAGCGTTTTAAAATCATAGAGCCGGTGGATATGTTTATGGATAATTCCGCTTACCATGATATTGCTAATTTTACCTATGTGCCTTGCCCTGTTTCTTTAAGTGAGCATTCTTTAGACAGCACGATTCAAAAGCCCCAAAAAAAGAGCTTGAAATCTTACCTGCTTCCGCCTAAAAAATCAACTTTTAAGAATCTTTTCTACTATAGCCTTAACGCTAAAAAGCGTTTAAAAGCCTTTCACAAATACAGCAAACAATATGATCATTTAAAAACCCCTAAAGAGGTTTAAAAAGAATGAAAAAACTTTATGGTAGAATGGAATACCATATTTAGGAGTTCACTTGATACAAGTCTATATCATCTCGTTAAAAGAAAGTCAAAGGCGTTTGGATACGGAAAAACTCGTTTTAGAATCCAATGAAAAATTTAAAGGGCGTTGTGTCTTTCAAATCTTTGACGCTATTAGCCCTAAACATCAAGATTTTGAAAAATTCGTTCAAGAGCTTTATGATGCGCAAAGCATGTTAAAATCCGATTGGTTCCATTCTGATTATTGTTATCAAGAGTTATTGCCCCGAGAATTTGGGTGCTATTTAAGCCATTATTTTTTATGGAAGGAATGCGTCAAAACAAACCAACCGATCGTCATTTTAGAAGATGATGTAGCGTTAGAATCTAACTTCATGCAAGCCCTAGAAGATTGCTTGAAAAGCCCTTTTGATTTTGTGAGACTCTATGGGCATTATTGGGGAGGCCATAAAACCAATTTGTGCACTCTCCCTATCTATACAGAGGTTGAAGAGGCTGATTATACAGAGGCTGAAGCACCTATTGAAAACCATGAAGTTACCCCCCCCCCCCCCCCCAATCCCGCACAAGATACACAACAAGATTTAATTAATGATACGCAACAAAACCCCAAAGAACCATCTGATCCTTGCAAAATAGCGCCCCAAAAAATCTCTTTTAATCAAGTGGTTTTTAAAAAAATTAAAAGAAAACTCAACCATCTCATGGGAAATATTTTAGCTCGGACAGAAGTATATAAGAAACTCGTGGCAAAATACGATGAACTCACAGGAAAATACGATGAACTCACAGGAAAATACGATGATCTCACAGGAAAATACGATGATCTCACAGGAAAATACGATGATCTCACAGGAAAATACGAATCCTTGTTGGCAAAAGAGGCAAACATCAAAGAGACCTTTTGGGAAAGGCGTGCTGGTAGTGAAAAAGAAGCCTTTTTTTTAGAGCATTTTTACCTCACCAGCGTGTATGTGGCTTCTACAGCCGGCTACTATCTCACGCCTAAGGGAGCTAAAACTTTTATAGAAGCCACGGAGCGTTTTAAAATCATAGAGCCGGTGGATATGTTCATAAACAACCCAACTTACCATGATATTGCTAATTTTACTTATGTGCCTTGCCCTGTTTCTTTGAATAAGCATGCTTTCAATAGCACCATCCAAAATGCGAAAAAGCCTGATATTTCATTAAAACCCCCTAAAAAGTCTTATTTTGATAATCTTTTTTATCATCAATTAAACACCAAAAAGTGCTTGAGAGCGTTTCACAAATACAGCAAACAATACGCTCCTTTAAAAACCCCTAAAGAGGTTTAAAAAGAGCGGGCTTTATGTTAGAATAAGTCTTTTTTATTATTCAAAGGAGATTGCAATGAATTTAGAAAAACTAGAAATTAGCCATGACGCTAACGCTTTGTGCGTGGTGATTGAAATATCCAAGCATTCTAATATCAAGTATGAACTGGATAAAGAAAGCGGGGCTTTAATGGTGGATAGGGTGCTTTATGGGGCGCAAAATTACCCCGCCAATTATGGCTTTGTGCCTAACACTCTAGGATCTGATGGCGACCCTGTAGATGCGCTTGTTTTAAGCGATGTGGCTTTTCAAGCCGGGAGCGTGGTGAAAGCGCGCTTGGTTGGGGTTTTGAACATGGAAGATGAAAGCGGAATGGATGAAAAATTACTCGCTCTGCCCATAGATAAGATCGATCCCACGCATTCCTATGTCAAAGATATTAATGATTTATCCAAACACACTTTAGATAAAATCAAGCATTTTTTTGAAACTTACAAGGATTTAGAGCCTAATAAATGGGTGAAAGTCAAGGGGTTTGAAAACAAAGAGAGTGCGATTAAGGTTTTAGAGAAAGCGATAAAAGCCTATCAAGGCTAAAGATTTTAAGGGTTTTGGCTCAATCAAGCTTAAAAGCCCTTTTTAACGCTCTTTTAAAAAGGCTTTGTTCTCATTTAGTGTTGGTGTGAAATGGCTTTATGGTCTAAAAGCGGATTTTTGTATTAATCCCCCATAAAAAAGCGCCAAAAACTACAATTTAACGATTTTAACCCCACTACCGCCTAAATTAATGGGAGCGTCGCTAAAGCTTACCACTTTAGGGTGGTTTTTTAAAAATTCTTTCACAAACTTTTCTAAAATCCCGCTCCCCTTGCCATGGCAAATAAGCACTTCTTCAAAGCCCCCTAAAAGCGCGTCGTTTAAAAAAGCGTCTAGTGAATCTAGGGCTTCTTCGCTGCGTTGCCCCCTTAAATCAAGGCGTAAGCTCGCTTTTTGGGGTTTAGGAATGGTTGTTTTAGGGGGTTTGAATTTGTTTTTAGGGGGTTTTTGGATTTTTTTCAACAAACTCCCATGCGCTTTTAAACGCATGCCAAGCTCGGTTTCTATCCAATAATAGCCCTTGTCTAAAATTTGCACAATCAGCACGCTTTCATTTTTATAGCGCGCTTTTTCGTTGGCTTGAAAGCTCGTTATGATTTGTGGGATCTCCTGGTTTGTTTTATGCTTGTTTAAAATTTCGCTCGCTTTATGGATTTCTTTATGCATGGAGCTGGTATCTTTTGAAGCGACTTCGCTTTTTAAGAGATTTAGGGCTTGTTGGTAGGATTTTTCCAATTCCAATTTTTTATTGTGAAAGATTTCTTTTTGTTTTTCCATTTCTAAAAGCCATGCGTTTTTTAAATCTTCTTGCTCTTTTAAAGCGTTCTCTAAAAGTTCATTTTTTTGCTTCAATTCCCTTTCTAACGCGCTGGAATTTTCAATCAAAACATTCAATTTTTCCTTATCTTCGCCATAGAAAGCTTTTGCTTTTTCAATCAAAAAATGCGGCACGCCATAGCGCAAAGCGGTTTCAAACGCATAGCTTTTGCCAATAACCCCTTTTAAAAAAGTGTAAGTGGGCCGTTCTTTTTCCTCATCATAAAGAGCGGCTAGTAATTCCACTTCCTTGTTTTCTGCCATTAACACGCTCAGGCGTTTGTGGTGCGTGGTGATAATGATTTGGTTGTTTTGTTTAAGCAATCTTTCTAACAGGGTTTTATACAAACTGCTCGCTTCATCAGCGTCAGTCCCTAGCTCAATTTCATCAACGCCTAAAAGCATGTTTTCTTTGGATAAAAGAGCGCTAAATTGCTTCATTCTGCCGGCAAAAGTAGAGATATTGTTCGCGCTGTTTTGGGGGTCATTAATAATGGCGTGGATTTCTTTAAAATAGGGGATAATGGAATGATGGGCGTTGATTTTCATAGCAATAAGATGCTTGCTTAAAAAAGCCGCGCTTAAAAGCGATTTTAAGAGCATGGTTTTCCCGCCGGCATTCACGCCGGTAACAGCGAGCATGGACTTTTCAAACTTCAAATTTAAGGGCTTTGGCTCTTTTAAAATGGGGTGCGAAAAGTTTTCTAAAATCATTTTCTTTTGAGTAAAGCTTGGCATGACAAATTCTAAATTGTAGGCTTTAGCGAAATTAAGCCTGGCTTGCAAGCTGTCTAAAAAATCAAATTCTTTAAAAAGGAATTTTAAAAATAAAAGGTGTTTTTGCAAGCTATGGCTTAGAGTTTGACACATTTCAACAATACAGCAATCTATTTCATTATCAATTTGCGCGATTTTTTGCACGATTTTTTGCACGCTTTCAGGCAAAAGATAGAAATAGCCATTAGCGCTCCTTTCTAGCACAACGCCTTTAATCGCGCTAGAAAACCCGCTTTTCAATAAAAGGCATTCATAACCATGCTTAAAATGGCTTTGCGTATCCATTAAATAAGGGGCAAGCTCTTTAGAATGGGCGTAATGGTGAATGATTTTTGCACTCTCTTTTTTAAGGCGGTTCAAACTTTCATTCAAAGCGTCTAGGGTAGCGTTAGCCCCTTGTTTGATTTTTCCCTCATCATCAAATAAAGCGATTAGATCATTAAAAAAAAGGGGCAGAACAATAGCGTTAAGGCGTTCATGAAATTTCAAATGCGTGAAAGTTTTAAAAGTGTTTTGTAAAATGACAATGTAGCGCAATCGTTTGACAATCTCAAAAATTTCATCTAAATGGAGCGTCCCTAATTTGGTGAGTTTGATGACAATGAGATCGCTTTCTTTCACGCTTTTAGGGGTAGGCAACCCGATCGCATCCACTTCGTTTAAATAAGTGAAAGTCTGCTTGAGATCGTTTTCTAAAATAATAGTATCTCTTTCTTTTGCAAAAAAGGTTTTAAAAAGAGCGATAAACTCTTTTAAATCCAGGCTTTCTTCTAGGGGTTTGGGTGGGGTATTATTATTATTCATTGGGGTTTATTGGGGGGTTCATTGGGGTTGGATTAAGGGATCTTTTTGAAGCGTCTGACAAGAATCCAAATCCACAAGAACATCTTTCATAGGGGTTTGTTTTTTGCCTAAAAAGCTCAAAGTCCCGCTCACTAAATTAAAGGTTTGGTTATTCACTTTAATGCCTTTACACAACAAGGTGTCCCCCCTTAAAAACGCTCTTTGCAAAGCGATTTCTCGTTGGTTTTGTTGGTTTTGTTGGTAAGTATAAACGCTTATGCTCGCTCCTATAATCCCTACGATTAAAAAAGCTACAAGTTTTTGTTTAGGGCTTGCTAAACCAAAATCCCCTAAAACTAAAAACAATAAAATTAGCGTTAAAAATAAAACAACCGCTGCACCCATTACATTTCGCCTCTCAATTGATAGGTAATATCCCCCGCTCCAAAGCCTATCACAAAGCCTTTTTCAATCGTTTCTACCACATTATCATTGACTAACAGCTCTAAAAAATCCCCCTTTTTACGCACCCTGTCTATAAAGGTGGGGTTATAATGCTTAAAATGGGCTTTCAAATCAATGTCTCTTTTGACTTCACTCGCGCTATAAACAGGCAAAATGATCAATCTGTCGCAATGCTCTAAAAAACATTTTTTAAACTCTTCTAAATTATCCATTAAGCGAGAATATTTGTGCGCTTGCCAGATTACAATAATTTTTTCTTGCGTGCTCAATAAGTTAGCATAAATCCTAGTGCTTTTTAAAGTGGCGTTAATTTCAGTAGGGTGGTGGGCGTAATCATCAATGAGGATGAGCGCGTTTTTTTGCAAAATATCAAAGCGTTTTTTAATGCCTTTGAAATTCAATAAATTATTTCTAATTTCTTCTAAATCCAATTCATCTAAAGCGCTTAAAATCGCCAAACTCGCATTCGTGGCGTTGTGTTCGCCTAACCCCCACACCAAAAAAACCCCCAAATCTTTCAATTCAAATGAAGTGTAAGGCTCGCCGTCTTTTAAAATGTATTGGATATTATAAATGTCTTTTTTTTCTAAAGTAATGGCGTCTTTAGAATAGTTTTTCAAAAAAGGATCTTCTTTATAAATCACTCTTTTTTGAGCATGGTCTAAAAAATATTCATAGGCGGAGAAAAAGCGTTCTAAATCGTAGTCATAATGCTCCAAATGTTCTGGCTCTGTGTTAGGCACAATCGCGCAAAAAGGGTTGGAAAATAAAAAACTTGAATCGCTCTCATCGGCTTCAAAAACCAAGCTCATATCCGCGCTCTCTCGCACATTGGAATCAAACTCTTTAGAATGCGCCCCAATAATCGCTCCAAACGATGGGCAAATCGCGCTTAACATGGCCGTGATACTGCTTTTTCCATGAGCCCCGCACACGCTAAAAACGCGCTTGTCTTTAAGGATAGAATACAAAGCGTCTTTACGAGATAAAATAGGGATTTCTAATTCCTTAGCCCTTTGTATTTCGGTATTGTCTTCTTTGATAATGGCTGAATGGATAATGACATCTTGATTATTGATCGCTTTTGGATCATGCGGGATATTGATTTCTACGCCTAAAGCTTTCAAATACTTAACGCTAGGGCTTATGGCAATATCAGAGCCGCTGATTGTAGCCCCTTGCGCTTTAAGGTATTTGGCTAAGCCTGAAATGCCAATCCCCCCTATACCGATAAAATGGATCTTGCAATCTTGCAGGTTTTTGAGTAAAACTTTTGGGGTTTCAAGCATGATTTTCTCGATAAGTTTCTATGATTTCTAAAGGCTTTTCTAAAAGGGGAGTGTCATAGACAAGGGCTAAACGCACGCAATCAGCGCCGATGTGATCACGCCCTAAATACAAAGCCGGTAAAGTGATAATGCCTTCGTTTTGATAAAGCGTTTTGGCAAAATTTTCGCCGTTTTGAACGGGCAGATACACATAAAAACTATAAGGATAAATGAGCGTGTCTTTAAAGATTTTTCGCGCCAGTTTCAAATTATTCGCATAAATATTGCGGAAAAATTCTGCATGCCTATCATCTAGCCAAGCCGCTTCACTAGCCTTTTGGATCGCATTAGCGCTCGTATAGCCTAAATAAGTGCGAAACGCTTTGTATTTTTCTAAAATGCGGCTATCCCCAGCGATAAAACCACTCCTTAGCCCTGGAGCGCTAGAGCGTTTGGAGAGCGAATGGATAACCAAAACATTTTTAAACGCTTCATTACCAATAAGCATGCAAGCTTCTAAAAGCGAAGGAGGAGGCGTGTTTTCATAAATTTCACTATAGCATTCATCATTGATTAAAATAAAATCATGCTTTAAAGCGAGTTGGACCCAACTAATCAGCTCTTCTAAAGAAAGGGTTCTTCCGGTGGGGTTGTTGGGGGAATTTAAGATCACTAAATCCACTTCTTGCAACTCTTCTTCATTCAAGCTTGGAGTGAAATCATTTTCTTTAGTTAAGGGCATTAAAAGGCTTTTGGCTCTGGCGAATTGGGCCGCTCCTTCATAGATTTGATAAAAGGGGTTAGGGTAGGCGATAGTGGGGTTTTGATAATCAAATAAAACAAAACTAGGGAAATTGAATAACACTTCCCTAGATCCTAGCGTGGAGACTAATTCGTTTTCTTTCAATTCTATCTTAAAACGGCGTTTAAAAAAACCTCTTTGAGCCTCCCTCAAACTCTCTTCAAACGTGCTTTTAGGGTAAATATTGAGCGAATGGGTGTGCTGTTTGAGAGCGTCTTGAATGAATTTGGGCGTTTCAAATCGCGGCTCGCCGATGCCTAGATCTAGCCCCCTTTTTTTAGGGGTGATCTCTTTAAACAAGGCTCTTAATCGTTCAAAAGGATAAGGCTCAAAGGTCATAGGGCTACTTTAATTTAAAATGGAATGGTTAATCTTATCTAAAATTTGAGCGTTATGGTATGAAACCACTAAGAAAGAGTATAATAGCGCATAAGAATTTAACTGATGAAGAGGTTTAATGCTAGAAAATAGAGTGAAGACCAAGCAAATTTTTATCGGTGGCGTGGCCATAGGGGGTGATGCTCCCATAAGCACGCAAAGCATGACCTTTAGTAAAACCGCTGATATTGAAAGCACTAAAAATCAAATTGACCGACTCAAACTCGCCGGGGCTGATTTAGTGAGGGTGGCGGTGAGTAATGAAAAGGACGCCCTAGCCTTAAAAGAATTGAAAAAAGTGTCCCCTTTGCCTTTAATCGCTGATATTCATTTCCATTATAAATTCGCTCTCATTGCCGCTCAAAGCGTGGATGCGATCAGGATTAACCCCGGAAACATCGGCTCTAAAGACAAAATCAAAGCGGTGGTTGATGCTTGTAAAGAAAAAAACATTCCTATAAGAATTGGCGTGAATGCCGGGAGTTTAGAAAAGCAGTTTGATCAAAAATACGGACCCACCCCAAAGGGCATGGTAGAAAGCGCTTTGTATAACGCCAAACTTTTAGAAGATTTGGATTTTACTGATTTTAAGATTTCTTTAAAAGCGAGCGATGTGATGCGCACCATAGAAGCTTACAGAATGCTACGCCCTCTTGTGATCTATCCTTTCCATTTGGGGGTTACTGAAGCGGGTAATCTTTTTAGCTCCAGTATCAAATCCGCCATGGCTTTAGGGGGGCTTTTAATGGAGGGCATTGGGGATACGATGCGCGTATCCATCACAGGGGAATTAGAAAATGAAATCAAAGTGGCTAGAGCGATTTTACGCCATAGCGGGCGTTTGAAAGAAGGGATTAATTGGATTTCTTGTCCCACTTGCGGGCGCATTGAAGCCAATTTAGTGGATATGGCGAGCAAAGTAGAAAAACGCCTAAGCCACATTAAAACCCCTTTAGACATTAGCGTGATGGGTTGCGTGGTGAATGCTTTAGGTGAAGCTAAGCATGCAGACATGGCGATCGCTTTTGGGAATCGCAGCGGTTTGATCATTAAAGAGGGTAAAGTCATTCACAAACTGGCTGAAAAGGATTTGTTTGAAACTTTTGTGATAGAAGTGGAAAATTTAGCTAAAGAAAGAGAAAAAAGTTTAAAGGATTAGGCATGATAAACATGATAAATAAGTTTAAAAATTTTGTGAGCAACTACCAGCAATCCAGTTGTTATAGAGAGCCTTTAGGCTTTGGCATTGCCCGAGTGGATATTGCCCCTATTTCCAAAAAGATTTTATGCGCCACTTACCCCGTTTTGAACTGGAAAGATGAAAATTTAGGCTCTTATGCGGTGTTTTGCAACTCGCTTTCAAAAGAAAAAATCCTAAAAAGAAGCGAGAGCGAGTGCGTCATTGAGATTGATGAAAGTTTTGTGTTAAAAGCATTGGATTTTTATACGCCCTTTTTGAATGAAGCCTATTCTAATAAAATGACTCATAAAAACATCCAAGTGGTTTTAGAGCTTTTAAAGGCTTTAGAAGAAAATCGTTTGAAAAATAGCGATGGGGAGTCTCTTTATCGCTTGGTGATCTTGTTTGAAGATAAGCCTTGCGAGAGCGTGGAGAGCGCGTATATGAAACTTTTAGCGCTCTCTTTAGGTAAAGCCCCTTTAAGGAGTTTGAATTTAGAGGGCATTTTTAACCAGCTTTCTAATGCGGCTTGGAGCGGCAACAAGCCTTATGAATTAGAATGGCTTAGAATGAACGAAGTGGCTTTAAAAATGCGAGGCAATTTCCCTAGCATTGATTTTATAGATAAATTTCCGCGCTATTTGATGCAATTAATCCCTGAGTTTGACAATATCCGCTTACTGGATAGCTCAAAAACGCGCTTTGGGGCGTATTTGGGGACCGGAGGTTACACTCAAATGCCCGGGGCTAGTTATGTGAATTTTAACGCAGGAGCTATGGGAGTGTGCATGAATGAGGGGCGTATTTCTTCATCAGTTGTGGTTGGAGCAGGCACTGATATTGGTGGGGGAGCGAGCGTTTTAGGCGTTTTAAGCGGAGGGAATAACAATCCTATTAGTATTGGGAAAAATTGTTTGCTAGGGGCTAATAGCGTTACCGGAATCAGTCTAGGTGATGGCTGTATTGTGGATGCAGGTGTTGCAATATTAGCCGGGAGCGTGATAGAAATTGAAGAAAATGAGTTTAAAAAGCTTTTAGAAGTGAATAGCAATTTAGAAAAGCATGCCAATAATCTTTACAAAGGCAAAGAGCTTTCCGGAAAAAATGGCATGCATTTTCGTTCCAATAGCCAAAATGGTAAGCTGATTGCTTTTAGGAGCGTGAAAAAAATTGAGTTGAATCAAAACCTGCATTAAGGATTAAAAGAATGCTCAAAAAAAGTTTATTACTGCTTGTTTTTTTAGTCTTACAGCTTAGCGGCGCTGAAGAAAATAATCAAGCCCCAAAAAACACGCCCCCCGAATTAAACCCCGCTAACGCCAAGGGCACGCCAAACCCTAACGCCCAAATCACCCCTAAAAACGATAACTCTAATCTGTTAGACAAATTAGGATCGCCTGAAAGTGCTCAAACCGAGCTTTCTGCCGGTATTGAATTGGCTAAAAAGGGCGATTATCAAGGGGCTTTTAAGCTTTTTTCCCAATCGTGCGATAATGGCAATGCGGCTGGGTGTTTTGCAGTGGGAGCGATGTATGCTAATGGGGTAGGGATCCAAACGAACAGATTAAAAGCCGCTCGCTATTATGAAATGGGTTGCAGTGGGGGCGATGCGACCGCTTGCGCGAATTTAGCACAAATGTATGAAAATAAGAAAAATGCGGATACGAACGACAAAGAAAACGCTTTGCAATTGTATGCGGTGGCTTGTCAAGGGGGGGACATGATCGCATGCAATAATTTGGGGTGGATGTTCGCTAATGGGAGTGGGGTCCCAAAAGATTATTACAAAGCGATGGGTTATTATAAATTTTCATGCGATAATGGGAATGATATGGGTTGTTATAATCTGGGCTTGATGTCTAATGTGAATAATATTTATGGCATTGATAAAGCCAAGCTCAGTCAAGTGGATTTGAATTATCTGGCGTGTAACGCTGGGGATATGATGGGGTGCGCGAATTTAGGCTGGATCTATGCGAATGGGGATTTAGGGGCTCCTTTGAATAACCACTACGCGGCGAAATATTTTCAAATGGCATGCGATGGGGGGATTTTGGGGAGTTGTAACAATTTAGGCGTGCTGTATCAAAAGGGCTTAGGCGTGCCTCAAGACGATCAGAGGGCTTTGGATTTATTCTCGTATGCGTGCGATAATGGTTTTGAGTCAAGCTGTCGTAATTACGGGAATTTCAAAGAGCATTTATTGCGTGTGAATCCTAATTACGGGCGCTTGTTCATGCCGTATCATTCTTATGATATACCCTAATTTTTAAGAGATTGCCGCTTGCTTTATGCAAGCTCTTTTATCTTTTTTGGATAAATTGAGTCGCAAATTGCGGTTTTTTCAAAAGTTTAAGCTCTTTTTTTTTTTTTGATTTAATACTCGGTGTGATTGTAATTTTACTTAAAAGGAAGAGCTATGAAAGCAATACAAAGCACCATTAACGACTTTTTTGCCCTAACAGGCACGATCTTTTCTATCCCTGTATACCAGAGGAACTACACTTGGGAAGAAGAAAATTGTGAAAAATTACTGCAAGATATTGTCAGTATTTCTCAAAATAAGAAAACGCATTTCATGGGTTCTATCACTTATATTTCGCATTTGATTGATGATGAAAAGAGCTTAAGACAACTGCAAGAATTTGTCATCATTGACGGGCAGCAAAGGGTTACTACCATCATGCTTTTGCTTAAAGCCATAGAAACAAAGATAAAAAATGAAGGGATAAAAAAAGAGATTAATAATCTACTCAATCTTTCAGGACAAAGGTTGCGTCTCAAACCCATTAAAAGCGACAAAGAAGCCTTTGATTTGGTCATGCAAAATCGATCGCATGAACTACAAGGCGTATCACACATTAGGAATAATTATAAATTTTTCACCAAAGAGCTTGACAATTATATCAGCAAAGGGTATCGCATAGAAGAGATTTATGGGGCGTTTTTGCGGCTTAAAATCGTAGCTATAGGTTTAGAGTTGGGCGAAGACGATCCGCAAGTGGTGTTTGAAAGCATCAACGCTACAGGCGTGCAATTAAAAGGGCTGGATCTCATCCGCAACTATCTGATGATGGGGGAAAATTCTGACAACCAGAAACATCTCTATGATACTTATTGGGTCCCTTTAGAAAATTGGCTTGGTGAAAAGGATTTGAATGATTTTATCAAAACCTATCTTAGGATTTATTTTGAAGATAAGGTAAAAGAGGGAGAGCGCGAAGTGTATTACACGCTAAAAGCCCACCACAGAGACAATTTCCCTGACGATATACAAGGTCTTATGAGCGATATGCGTGAGTATGGGAGAATCTATCAAATCTTTTTAGACAGAGATCATTATTTTTTAGAGCGTGGAGACTCGCAGCAGTTAGCGAATTTACGCCTACGCATTAAAGATCTCGTAAAAATCAAATTTGGCGTGGCAAAGCCCTTTGTTTTGCGTTGCGCCAGAGACTTTGAAGAGGGCAAATTAGATTATGAAAATTTCTACGAAATTTTGCAAATCCTTATCAGCTACTTCGTGCGCAGAAGCGTGTGCGGAGATCCTACTGCTGCGCTTAACAAAATTCTTTATTCTTTATACAGACAGCTAGAGGAAAATGTTTCAGCCGATGCGCTCAAGCGCTATTTGGGCAAGAGCGTTGGTCAAGCGGCGTTCCCCAATGACGATAAAATTAAAGCGGCGTTTGCTGTGCGTAACGCTTATTCAGCAAATCAAGCGTGCAAATTCATTTTGCTTGAGATTGAAAAATTAAGTAACGCCGAACCGCCAAAAGAAGAGAATTTAGAAGTGGAGCATTTCTACCCCAAAACCCCCACACAAGAATGGCGCGACATGGTAGGGGACTATTTCACTTTTGAGCAAGACTACCTCAATAATTTTGGGAATCTAACCTTATCAGGGCAAAATCAAAAGCTTGGCAACAAACCTTACGAGGCAAAAATAGAGCTTATGGAACAATACAGCTCCTTGCATCTAAACGACTATTTTCTCAATAACACCCATTCTTGGGGGATAGAGGAAGTGAAGGCTAGGAGCGAATATTTAGCGGATCAATTTTGTCAAGTGGAATTGTTTAAAGATTTACCCAAAGAATACCGCACCAGAGAGATTAATAAAACCCTTGATGATGACTTAACTTCCCATAATCTTCAAAGCGTTAAGCTCCCCAATCAGCAAAGGAAAATAGCAAGAAACGCTAAGGAATTGGCTAGTGCTATCATAGACTACTTGTTAGAAAACGCCAAAGAAGCCTTTGAAAGCTACACGGATGAAGCTCAAAGATACATTTGTTGGGATAAAGCAAAAGCGCAATTAAGGGATAGAGATGGCACTCTTGTTGCACCTTTTGAAAAATACGGATTCTATTTTGTCAGCAACGCGAGTTATCAAACGGTGGGCAATAACCTTAGGGATCTCGTAGAAGGCTGTGGTCTCAATCCTAGAGATTTTATTGTAGAATAAACAAGCCCCCCAAAGAAATGGGGGGGGTTAAAAAACCCTTATTTTAAAATCACTTGCCAAAAGCTTGGTGCAAATGCGTGGTGAGAGAGTTAAGATACTGCTCTACTTGGGGGTTTTTCACCACATCGTTGCAAATAAAAGTGGGCAACGCTGAAAGCCCTAAAAATTGGAACGCTTTATGCAAATGCAAATACACAACATCCACACCCACCCCTTCAAAAAATTCATTAGGATCATTAAAGGCTTCAATGGGAGCGTTCCAAGTCAAGCTCAACATGTATTTTTTACCTTGCATCAAGCCCCCTTTCCCGTAGTTTTTAGTGGGGTTTTGCGAACTTCTGCCATCGCTAGCATAAAGCTTCCCATGCCCTGCACTAAAGACTTCATCAATGTATTTTTTCACAATCCAAGGCTCTCCCATCCACCAACCAGGCATTTGCCAAATCGTCGCATCTGCGCTAATAATCTTTTCCACTTCTTGGCTATGATTATAGCCCTTATCCACGATCGTAGTATCCACTTCTAGCCCCAAAGATTCTAGAGTCTTTTTTGCATGATCGCTCAAGGTTTCATTGAGTTTCCCCCCAGAACTCCCGAACGCTTTGGCCCCATTAATGATGAGTATTTTTTTCATTTTGTTCCTTTTTTTGATAGATGATAGATAAGATAATTATAAATTGCGATTATACCTCAAAAGAGTATTTTTTAAAAAGCGATTAAATTGCGATTGTATTACTTTTATTATGTTAAGATAATGAAAATTCCCATGAAGGAGTGGCGATGTTCTACGATGAAAAAAAGACCTATCAAAAGATTGAAGAACGCCTTGGTATAATCAGTTCGTTTAACGCTCATAACGAGCATAAAAACTTGCAAGACGAGTTTAAAGGGGCGGGCATTTCTAGGCGTGATTTATTGAAGTGGGCGGGCATGATGAGCGCAGCGTTAGCCTTGCCGGCTAGTTTTGCTCCCTTGACTTTGAAAGCGCTAGAAGTGGCTAACAGATTGCCTGTGATCTGGTTGCACATGGCAGAATGCACCGGTTGCAGCGAGAGCTTGTTAAGGAGTGCAGACCCCACCATTGATAGCATTATCTTTGATTACATCAACCTAGAATACCACGAAACCATTATGGTAGCGAGCGGTTTTCAAGCCGAAAAAAGCTTGCATGACGCCATAGAAAAGCATAAAAACAATTACATTTTAATGGTAGAAGGGGGTATCCCCCAAGGCACCGAATACTTTCTCACTCAAGGCTCAAACGCTGAAACGGGGGCTGAAGAATGCAGGAAAGCCGCCCAACACGCAGCCGCTATTTTTGCCATAGGCACATGCTCAAGTTTTGGGGGCGTGCAAGCGGCTTACCCTAACCCCTCTAACGCGCAACCCTTACACAAAATCATTGATAAACCCGTGATCAATGTTCCCGGTTGCCCGCCTAGTGAAAAAAATATCGTGGGCAATGTGCTTTATTACTTGATGTTTGGGGCTCTCCCTAAACTTGATGCCTATAACCGCCCCTCTTGGGCTTATGGGAACAGAATCCATGATTTGTGCGAAAGGAGAGGGCATTTTGATGCGGGCGAATTTGTGGAGCATTTTGGCGATGAAAACGCTAAAAGGGGCTTTTGCTTGTATAAAATGGGCTGTAAAGGGCCTTACACTTTCAATAATTGCTCCAAACTCCGCTTCAATTCACACACTTCTTGGCCCATAGGCGCAGGGCATGGGTGCATAGGGTGTTCTGAGCCTAATTTTTGGGATACGATGAGTCCTTTTGAAGAGCCTTTAGCGAATCGTTCCATTAAAACCGCCTTTGACGGATTAGGGGCTGATAAAGTAGCGGATAAAGTAGGCACAACTCTACTCAGTGCAACCGCTATTGGCATTGTCGCGCATGCGCTCCTTTCTAAAGCGATCAAAAACAAAGAGTAAGGGATTAACATGTCAAAAAAAATAGTAGTCGATCCTATCACTAGGATTGAGGGGCATTTAAGGATTGAAGTGATCGTAGATGATGATAATGTGATCACTGATGCGTTTTCTTCTTCTACGCTTTTTAGGGGGCTAGAAACGATCATTAAAGGCAGAGATCCACGAGATGCAGGATTCATCGCTCAAAGGATTTGTGGGGTATGCACTTATTCGCATTATAAGGCCGGTATCACGGCGGTAGAAAACGCTCTAGGCATCACCCCCCCATTAAACGCGCAATTGGTGCGATCTTTGATGAACATGGCGTTGCTTTTTCACGATCATGTGGTGCATTTTTATACTTTGCATGGGCTTGATTGGTGCGATATTATGAGCGCTTTAAAAGCCGATCCCGCTCAAGCGGCAAAACTTTCTTTCAAATACAGCCCTTATCCTATCAATACCGGTGCCGGTGAATTAAAAGCGGTTCAAAAACGCTTGAGCGATTTCGCTAAAAGTGGATCGTTAGGGCCTTTTAATAACGGCTATTACGGGCATAAAACCTATCGTTTAAGCCCAGAACAAAATTTAATCGTCTTAAGCCACTATCTCAAGCTTTTAGAAATCCAAAGGGAAGCGGCGAAAATGACCGCTATTTTTGGGGCCAAACAGCCTCACCCACAAAGCCTAACGGTGGGGGGTGTTACGAGCGTTATGGATATATTGGATCCGACGAGATTGGCTGAATGGAAGAGCAAGTTTGAAGTGGTGGCTCATTTTATCAACCATGCTTACTACCCAGATTTAGTGATGGCGGGCGAAATGTTCGCTAATGAGCCGTCCGTTATTAAAGGCTGTGGCTTAAGGAATTTTATCGCTTATGAAGAAGTGTTGCTTGGGAGGGATAAATACCTTTTGAGTAGTGGGGTGGTGCTTGATGGGGATATTTCTAAACTACACCCCATTGATGAAAGTTTGATTAAAGAAGAAGTTACGCATTCTTGGTATCAATATGAAAACACTAAAGAAGCGCAACTCCACCCTTATGATGGGCAAACTAACCCGCATTATACCGGTTTAAAAGACGGCGAAAGCGTGGGGATTGAAAATAAGATCATTCCTGCTAAAGTGCTTGACACTCAAAATAAATATTCTTGGATAAAATCGCCCAGATACGATAGTAAGCCCATGGAAGTAGGCCCTTTAAGTTCCGTAGTGGTAGGTTTAGCGGCGAAAAACCCTTATGTTACTGAAGTGGCTACTAAGTTTTTAAAAGACACTAAACTGCCTTTAGAAGCGTTGTTTTCAACGCTTGGGCGCACGGCTGCAAGGTGTATTGAAGCTAAGACAATTGCTGATAACGGCCTTTTGGCGTTTGATGCGTTAGTGGAAAACCTAAAAAGCGATCAAAGCACTTGCACTCCTTATCGCATTGATAAAAATCAAGAATATAAAGGGCGCTACATTGGTCAAGTGCCAAGGGGCATGCTAAGCCATTGGGTGCGTATTAAAAACGGCGTGGTGGAAAATTATCAAGCGGTGGTGCCTTCTACTTGGAATGCAGGGCCTAGAGATTCTAAAAATCAAAGGGGGGCTTATGAAATGAGCTTGATTGGCACTAAAATCGCTGATTTAACCCAGCCTTTAGAAATCATTAGGACTATCCATTCCTTTGATCCATGCATCGCATGCTCGGTGCATGTGATGGATTTTAAGGGGCAGTCTTTAAACGAGTTTAAAGTAGAGCCTAATTTCGCTAAATTCTAAAAGGGTTACGCATGGATAAAATGAATAAGGTCGTTTTACACAAAGAATATTCAGGTTTTGTGCGCTTTTTCCATTGGGTTAGGGCTTTGAGTATTTTTGCTTTAATCGCTACAGGGTTTTACATCGCTTACCCTTTTTTGCAGCCTAATTCCAGCTTTTATAAAGGGGTGTATCTTTTACAAGCTTATGTGCGCTCTTTTCATGTCATGTTTGGGTTTTTGCTCATTAGCGCATTAATCTTTAGAACCTATCTTTTTTTCACTAAAGAAAGCTTGATGGAACGCAGGAGTTTTGGCCAACTTTTAAGCCCAAAAGCCTGGATTGATCAGATGAAAGCGTATTTTCTTATCAGCGGAAAGCCCCACACTAAAGGGTTATATAACCCTATCCAACTCGTGGCTTATTCCACCTTGGTTGTTTTGATAGTGTTGATGAGTTTGAGCGGGGTGGTGCTTTATTATAATGTCTATCATGCGGGGCTTGGAGCGTTTTTAGCGAGCGCTTTTAAGTGGTTTGAAACGCTTTGTGGGGGGTTAGCGAATGTTCGTTTTATCCACCACTTGGCGACTTGGGGGTTTATTTTGTTTGTCCCTGTGCATGTTTATATGGTGTTTTTCCATTCTATCAGGTATGAAAGTTCGGGGGCGGATTCTATGATTAATGGCTATGGTTATACCAAAGAATGAGTCAAAAAATCCTAATTCTAGGCATTGGCAATATCCTTTTTGGCGATGAAGGCATTGGGGTGCATCTAGCCCACTACCTCAAAAGAAATTTTTCTTTTTTCCCTAGCGTGGATATTGTAGATGGGGGGACTATGGCGCAACAGCTCATTCCTTTAATCACTTCGTATGAAAAGGTTTTGATTTTAGACTGCGTGAGCGCTAAAGGCGTTGAGATAGGATCAGTCTATGCTTTTGATTTTAAGGATGCCCCTAAAGAAATCACATGGGCTGGGAGCGCTCATGAAGTGGAAATGCTGCACACTTTAAGGCTCACGGAGTTTTTAGGGGATTTGCCTAAAACTTTTATCGTGGGGCTTGTGCCTTTTGTGATAGGGAACGAGACCACTTTCAAGCTTTCAAGCGAAATTTTAAACGCTTTAGAAACAGCCTTAAAAGCCATAGAAACCCAACTCAACGCATGGGGAGTTCAAATGCAACGCACCGATCATATCGCCTTAGATTGTATCGCTGAACTCTCTTATAAGGGTTTTTGATTGGCGTTTGTTTTTCTTTTTAAATGCGCTAATGAAGAAACAAGCCTGAATTTTACGCCCCTTTTAGAGCAAATGGCATGCCATTTGCAAGCGCGTTTTTATAGCGTTTATAAGGATAATATGGCTTCTTTCTACCTCCAAGCGAGCGCTGAAACCACTTTAGAGTTCGCGCAAAAATTAAGCGAGATCTTGCCCTTTTCTTTAGATTTTAGCTTTTTGTCTTTAAAGGAAATTACAGAGCCTTTAGATGAAAATCTTTTCCAAACAATAAGCCTTTCAAAGCCCCTTTTTATGAACGCTAAAGAGCATCAAGATTTTTTAGACAAAAATTCATCTTTATATGCCAACGCGTTGGGTTTTGTCAAAAACACCGCTTTTAAGGGGGCTATAATCCATAGCCCTAAAGAGCTTATAGATTGTTTAACCCAATTAAAAGAGGCGCTCAAAACACAAGATTTTATCCCTATCCACACTTCTAGGGGGGCGTTATCGCTTTCTTTAAAAAATCCCTCTCCAAGCGTTATTTTTAGCGATCTTTCTAGCGTTTTGAGTTGCACTAAATTGCCTTTAGAAGACGCTAAATATTTGGCGAGTTTGGAAAAACCATGTGTCAAAGCCTCTTTAAAAAGCGTCTTTAAGGACACTTTTAAAAACGATGAAATCATAGCCCAACTACCCTTTGACCCCATATTGAATTTATTGTGCCGTATTTTACAAGATGAGGGTATAGAATTTGTTTTTACCCATGCAAATAATTCACAAGAAGCGCTTTTGCATTATGAAACGCTTTTTAAAACCCCTAAGCGCTTGATCACGCCCACTAAAAAATTCGTGTTAGAAAACAATCTTTCTACCCTTGCTTTTAAAGATGAGCTAGAGTTTTTAAAAGAAACCCCGCATTCTATCGTTTTGTATCTCAGTTTCAAGCACCCTACAAGGTTGTTATTGCATGCTAATGGTTCTTTAAAAACGCTTTTAAGCGTTAGTTTTGATTTCAACCAATCGTTTAACCTCCTCAAACAAGATGAAAAAGCCTCTAGAATGCTAAAAAACTACGAGACTAAATTCCCTAATTTTTATGCGCGCATTTTAGAGCTTTCTAACTACAATCTAGGGGGCGCGAATTTATTGGATTTTTTTCAAATTTTGGGGTTTGTTTTGGGTTATAGCGAGGATTTTTGCACACAAAGCGTTATTTCTTTGGCTAAAGAATGCTTACGCCCTAAAGGCCCTAGGATTGATTATAAAATCCTTAAAGACGATTCTTTTAAAATGGCTTTAAACTTTTCAAAAGTCATGCACAGCGCAATGAGTTTCAGGCTCGCAGGCGTGGAAAATGAGATCCTAAGTTTGGGGATTTTGGATTCTTTAGCGGAGTTTTTAGGGAATTTCATTTGGGATAACGCGCAGAATTTTAGCGTCCAAGAAGTAACGATCGCTGGGGATTTCTTTGGCGAAAAAGTGTTTTTGGATTTGTTTGTGCAATATTTCCCCAAAACCCTAACCCTTAAAACGCATGCGTTTTTGGATTATGAATAAGGGCTTAAAAGCGGATATGCATCATCAACCCGCCGTCCATGTATTGGGTTTTTTTGCTTTTAGTCCTTTCAAAATAAGGCCCAAAAGACAGAGCTTTATTGAAATTAACAACCGGCATGCTCACCCCTTCAGCGATATTGTTTTTAGCGAGTTGTTTGTAAAACTTTTTATCGCTTTTTTTATGGCTTTTAAGGGTAGGGCTTTTTTCTAAATTGATGCCTTCTAAAGCGCTATTTTTAGTGAAATCATAAAGCTTTTTGTCGTTTTTAGCCTCGGTTTCTAACCCATGGTTTTTATGGAGTTCGTAAAGCTTTTTATCGCTTTTTTTTCCGCTTTTAGCCTCGATTTCTAAATCCACTGCGAACGCGCTACTATAAGCCACAAACGATACAAGAAATAAATTTTTAACTATACGCATAAGATCTCCTCTTATATAGTCTTTTTCTACCACACCACCCTAGCATGTTAGAAACAACCACTAGAAAACACAAGTGCGTTTGAGTGAAAACACCAACACCACCACGCTCGCTAAAGCCACTCAATCAATAAAAAACATAAGGGAAGTATCCAGGCGCTCCATACCCATAAGGCCCATAAGGCATAAGACCTGACCCATAAGGCATGAAACCATAGGGCATGTAATAATAAGGCATGTAATAGCCTCCATACATCCCGTTTTGCATGGGCGAATTGAGATTATCCACTGAATTGTAAAAGCCGTTTAAAGAGCCATAAGCGCTATAATTAGTGAAACGATTGATTAAAGGCGTGGTGCGCGCATCAATGATGGCGTTTTCTTGCTGGATAGCGCTTTCTTCTCTGGCGACTTCTTGGGCTTTAGTCTCTTTAGGATCTTTAACTAGCACTTCTTCTATAGGCACATTCGCCCCACAAGCACTTAACAGATAGGCTAAAAAGCCGGTGTTTAAAAAAAGAATGATTTTAGAGAGGTGAGCGGATGGGGTGGGTAAAAAAGTTTTATCGTTTTGATGCATAAGATTTCCTAAATTTAAAAATAACTAAAGATTAACATGTTTTTAATTTAATATTCATTAAGCTTTTGTGGCTATTTCATTTTAATTTTGTTTTTCGTTAAAACCCAACCACTAAAACCTTATTTTATGATAAACTACCTAATCATAATATCAAATCTTAAACCAAAGAAAAACCATGAAAAAAGCTCTCTTACTAACTCTCTCTCTCCCTCTCTCGTTTTGGCTCCACGCTGAAAGGAATGGATTTTATTTAGGTTTAAATTTTGCAGAAGGAAGCTATATTAAAGGACAAGGCAGCATCGGCGAAAAAGCTTCAGCAGAAAACGCCTTAAATCAAGCGATCAATAACGCAAAAAATTCATTATTCCCCGAACAAAACACAAAAGCCATAAGAGATGCACAAAACGCCTTAAACAAAGTGAAAGATTCAACAAAAATCGCTAACCGATTCGCAGGAAATGGTGGATCGGGCGGTCTTTTCAATGAACTCAGCTTTGGGTATAAATATTTTTTGGGTAAAAAAAGGATTATAGGGTTTAGGCACTCTCTTTTTTTCGGTTACCAACTTGGTGGCGTTGGTTCTGTTCCTGGCAGCGGTTTAATCGTTTTTTTACCCTATGGTTTCAATACGGATTTACTCATTAATTGGACTAACGATAAGCGAGCGTCCCAAGAATATGTTGAACGAAGGGTAAAAGGGCTCTCTATATTTTACAAAGATATGACCGGCAGAACGCTAGACGCTAATACATTAAAAAAGGTATCAAGGCACATATTTAGAAAATCTTCAGGGCTTGTGATTGGCATGGATATAGGGGCTAGCACTTGGTTTGCAAGTAACAATCTCACCCCTTTCAATCAAGTCAAGAGCCACACGATTTTTCAGTTACAAGGAAAATTTGGCGTTCGTTATAATAGCGATGAATACGATATTGATCGCTATGGCGATGAAATATATCTTGGGGGTTCTAGTGTTGAATTAGGGGTTAAAGTGCCAGCTTTTAAGGTCAATTACTATAGCGATAATTATGGGGATAAATTGGATTATAAAAGAGTGGTGAGCGTTTATCTTAACTATACATATAACTTTAAATAACTTTAAAAACAAACATTAAAACACGCTTTTTAAGGCTCTTTAGTGAGCGTTTTTTAGATTTTATAACCAATACGCTATTAAATAGAACTATAAATCACTTAAAATCCCTAAACAATTTCCCTAAATCCAAATCAAGCAGTTCTGTTTGGGATCGCAATTCTAAAAGGTTTTGAGCTCCTTTAATCAAATCGTTGCTGGAAATGCCATGAGAAAGAGAGATTTGAGCTTCTAAAAACGCGCTCAAATGATCGCACACCTTCAAAAGCTCCCCACAAACCCCAAGATATTCATCGCTGTTATAAAGCGTGAATAATTCTTCAGCGTCTTTAGTGAAAATGATTTTGTGAGACTTGTCTTTGCAGCGGTTTTTAAACTCGTTTTCGGTGAAATATTTCAAATCTTCTTGAACGCCCAAAGAAACAAAAGAATAGACTTTGTTTTGCATTTCTTTTTTTTCAATTTCTTTAATGCAGTTATCAAGCCCTGCAACGCTTTGTTTGATGGGCGTGATAATATCTCGGGTTAAAATCTCGGGTAAATCATGGAAAAGCCCGCCCAAAAAATGATTGATCCGCATGCTTTTACAAGCTTTTAAATCAAAGCTCAACAAATACCCCATAATCGCCACGCATAAGGTATGCCCTAAGACACTGGTTTGCGGCACTCTTGGGGTCTGGCTCCAACGCTTTTGGAAACGCAACTGCCCAAACATGCTCACCAATTTTTTCAAATCTTCTTTTTCCCCAAAAAGCCCTTCAAACAAATGCTCGTTATTGTGGAGTTGCTTGTCAATTTTATCTTTAATTTCTTTCACGCCATACATGTTAGGGTTAAAATGATAAATAATATCAAACTCCCACTTAGACGCATAAAAATGCGCGCTCTCTAAAATTTGAGTTTCTAAAATTTGGGGCCTGTGGCTTAAATACTCTTTGAGTTCCTCTAAAGAAAAATACATGCTGATTTCATCTTGCAAACTTTGCGCGACATAGGAGGCTAATTCTTGGCTGTGCGTTTGTTGGAGGGCGTAAAAAATAGGGGGTTTAATATCGGTTAAAACCAAGCGCTCCAAAAATTCAAAGCAAAAATATTTGATTAAAAGATCCAAATCCAAGTCTTTGCCCCTGTCTTTTAAATCTTTAGCGAGCAAATACGCAATCATCGCTTTATGGGCTTGCTTGTCTAATTCCACAAATTCCAAAGGGCATGCTTGGTCATTCCAACGCCTAATAGACGCCCCCACAAACACACGCCTTAAAAATTTAGTTTTGAGTTTAGGGGCTTTTAGGGGTTTAATAGGATGAGCCGCATACATAACTTTCCTTTTTATACTATTTTGAATATTAAAGCTATGATCTCATTAAGAAATACTGATTGGATCACGCAAGATTGAAAAACCTTAACGCACCACTATCACTACTAACCTAAATCTTATTATACGAAAAAAAGACAAAAATAAGGCTTTTATTTAAAAAAATATTATTTCTATCAATACATTTCATGCTCAAAACACCCACCCGTAATTGAAAAACACCTTAAAATGGCTAGCCCCTTCATTGAAAACAAAAGAGTTCGTATAATCGCCACCGCTAGAAACAATGCTGGCTTTTCTTTGGATTAAAGTAATGCTAATGCTTACAGAATATTCAGAATGCTTATAGTGGTAGTTCAACCCAGTAGCCACATCTAAATTGCCACTTCCTTTGACTTTATTGAGCGCATAATAGCTGTTATACCATTTAAATAAAAGTTTGATAGTTGAAATCTTTAACTCCCCCTTAATTTTTCTAAAAAGCGCTTTACTTAGCGCACTTCTTTATATCAATATTCCAGTCAGCACCGGATTTAATTTGATGTTTTTGTGCGAAATTATCCATATTTAGCGCTACAGAAACATTCAACAAGCTGTTTAGATAGACCAACGGCTGGCCTTTTAAAACATCGCCAAAGCTTGCAACATACGGCATTTTCCCTTCGTATTTTTTCTTGGAACCTTTAGAAATAGTTACACACAATATATCGTTGCGTTTGATCCCTGCTTGATTGAGCAATCTATCGCTGATATTGCTCCAAACATTGCCGTATTGAATATCAAGAATCGGGATATTACCTTTTACCTCCCCTTTTGTTGCTTTCGCTTTTTGGTAAGGAATTTCAACAACTTTTGCGGGAAGCTCTGGCCCGACCTGCTCGAATGTGATCGCCCCAGAAGCCAAGCGTGCCCCAGTGTAAGCATACACATCACGACCATGGAAAGTATAGGATTTTTCAGAACCTTTCAAGCGGTTAGCTTTTTCATCAATTTCACGCACGCTATCAATCCCCAAAGTTTGCGCCACCAAAGTCAGCGTGCCGTTATCCGGCGAGACGAAATACTGGCCGTTTTTAGTTTTTAGAACCACCGATTTACGCTTAGTGCCTACGCCCGGATCCACTACGCTCACAAATACCGAACCTTTTGGCCAATAACTAGCACTCTGATACAAGCGGTAAGCGCCTTCCCAGATGTTATACGGAGGGATTTCGTGCGTTAAATCAAAGATTTTAAGATTAGAATCAACGCTGAAAGCGACACCTTTCATCGCCGAGACGGCCCCATCTTTTAGGCTAAAATCGGTTTGTAAAATCAAAGCGTTATCTGCATAAATAGACGATAACCCTATACACGCTGATAAAAACAACGCTGAAATCGTTTTTTTCATCTATATTATTTCCTGAATAACAAAAGTGGAATGAATCGTTTTCTCATGGTTATCCTTTGTTGGCTTAAAGTGTTTTTATTATACAATTTAAAGGGATTGTTTGTTTGTTTTTTGAAATTTAAAGCTTTTACAAGGGATTAAAATTTCGTATTGAAACAAAATTTTAAAATAAGTCCTTTATATTAAAATAATTCAAAATGATTTATTATTAATTAGGTTCTCTTAAGGATAGGGGGTTTTTCACTTAAAACGCAATATCGCCAATATTTTCACTATTCTCTATATAGTATTTAAAACGCTCTTTTTCTAATTCGTTTTTTAGGATTTGTTGTTCTTCTAAAAGCAAGCGTTTTTGATCTTCTAGGGTGTTGATTTTACGGCTAATATAATAGATATTATTGCTCAAATAGATTTTAGGCGCAAACAGAGCTAAAAACGTGCCCCCAAAAACCAACACCCCTATTAAAGCCATTAAAGAAAGACCATGCGAATTTTCATTTGCAGTTCCAGCAAATAATTCTTTCTTTTCGTCCTCTTCTACGTGCACAAAGCGTTCTTTTTCATTTGAAGAATGGTTTTTTATGCTCATGGCTTACTCATTGACTTGTTCATGGTTTGAATTTAAAAACCCTCATTTTAGCGCTTCGTGAACGCCTGTTGTTTTTAATTTCTTCTGGGCTTGGAGTGATTGGCTTTTTGGTTAGAATTTCTCCTAAAGCGTGATTGTTAGAGCAAGTGCATTTGAAACTTAAAGGATCGCAAATGCAATTTTTAGCGTAATCTTTAAAAGCGTTTTTCACTAACGAGTCTTCTAAAGAATGAAAAGAAATCACGCACAAAATCGCTCCTTTAAGGTTTCTAGCACATTGTAAAAACTCTTTTAATTCTTCTAATTCTCTATTGACTTCTATGCGAACGGCTTGAAACACCAAAGTCGCTGGATGGATTTTTTTATTTTTAGAAAGGGAGCTTAAAAAATCGCTTAAATCTTTAGCGTCTTTAAAGGGTTTTTTAGTGCGCCTTTCTGCAATTTTGTGGGCGATTTTTTTGTATTCTTTGATTTCGCCATAGTCTCTAAAGATTTTTTCTAACGCTACTACAGGATAAGAGTTGATGACTTTTTGAGCGTTCAAATCGCCCTCTAAATCCATGCGCATATCCAGAGCGTGCGAGTGGAAATTAAACCCTCTGTTATCATCATCAAGTTGCAAAGAGCTCACCCCTAAATCCACTAAAACCCCCTTAATCTCCTTGTTATACGTTTCTAGGGCTTCTTTAAAGCGTTTGGCAAACCCCCCACTTAAGAGATTATAACGCCCTTCAAAGGCTTTCAATCGTTCTTTGGCGATTTCTTGAGCGAACTTATCTTTATCAATGCCAATGAGTTTCAGGTGCGGTTTTTGGGATAGAATCGCTTTAGAATGCCCTCCTAACCCTAAAGTGCAATCTATCAAAACCCCTTCTTCTAAAGGTGCGAACGCTTGCAAAACTTCTTGCAACAAAACGCTTTGGTGCAAATTCTCTATTTCTTGCAAACAAACCCCCTTAAAACCATTAGATGAATTTTCCAAATGCCTACTCAATGGTATTGGTTTTGTTGGTTACGCTTAAAAGTTTCTTTATAATCAACCTCAGCTTTTTAAGATGCGAAAACCCAAATTAAAATCCTTTTTATAAAGACTAAAAAGGGCTTAAAGATACCCTTTTAAAGGGTTTAAAAAGTGTAGTTATACCCTAAATAAAGCGAATAATCCCGTTTCAAATGGTAATAAAGATTAGTAGCGTTAGGACCCGCACTCAAAAACTTGTTGATGAGTAGCGGCACTCTCACGCCAAACTCTACGCCATTATGCTTGTAAATATTGGCTCTCACCCCAAAATTCAACCATACCTGAAAAGCGACGGTTGAAGTTTGGGTGCTATAAGGAGCGTTAGGGTTACAATAAGTAGGGGTGCAAACATCAGGACCTTTAGCTTGAATGATTTGCTCTTTCCAATAGTTTGCCGCTGAGCTTTTCCAAGTGTTACCGCCGATAGCGACCCCACCAAAAACACCAAAAGAAGCGTTGTCTTTATCAATAATATCAGCTAACAAATCGCTCCCCACACCCCAAGAAACCATATCCAACTGGATTTTATTAGGTGCATAAACTTGCTTACCTAAATCGGCATGCCCATAATCAAAAAGCCCATACACTCTGAAACCAAACCACTTGCTTGTCATATCCAATGACTTGAACTGGAAGAACTTCTTATAACCCACATTCAACCCAAAACCATTCAAAGCCCCATTAGCGTATTTGGAGTGCCAATTGATATTGGTGCCTCCTGGATTATGCTTATTAGCGGTAAGACCTGGGGGGCAACCTACAACACTCCCTGTGCAATCCCCTGTATTATAAATATTACTATTCAAACGGGCTTGCCCAAGCTGATAATTAGTCCCTATATAAACACCATCACCTTCGGCCAACAATGAAGAGCTTAAAACTGCGGATAGAAGCCCTAAAGCTACAAACTTTTTCATAAATTCCATTCCTTTACATTCCTATCTTTAAAATTGTCTCATAAAATAATAGCATGTTTATCCTTAATCAAGCAAATATTTTTAACTCTTATGAACAAGAAATGATAATAAAACCATTCTTTTTTGAAGTATAATAGCTCCTTTTAATCCACTTTCTTATTTTAAGGAATTTTAAGGAAACTCTTGCAACATAAAACCATTATGGATAAGATCATTATTCAAGGGGCTAGGGAAAATAATCTCAAAAATATTTTTTTAGAAATCCCTAAAAACCAATTTGTTGTTTTTACCGGATTAAGCGGTTCGGGTAAATCCACTCTGGCGTTTGACACTTTATACGCTGAAGGCCAAAGGCGCTATTTAGAGAGTTTGTCCAGCTATGCGAGGCAATTTTTAGACAAAGTGGGTAAACCTAATGTGGATAAAATTGAAGGCCTAACCCCTGCGATTGCTATTGATCAAAAAACCACTTCCAAAAACCCTAGATCCACTGTGGGGACGATCACTGAGATTTATGATTATTTAAGGTTGTTGTTTGCAAGGATTGGGGAGCAATTTTGCCCCACATGTTTAGAGCCCATCAGTTCTATGAGCGCGAGCGATATTATTTCTCAAATCTGTCATTTAGAAGAAAATTCTAAAATCATTATTTTAGCTCCCATTATTAAAGATAAAAAAGGTTCGTTTAACGATAAATTAGAGAGCTTGCGTTTAAAGGGGTATGTGAGGGCTTTTGTTGATGGGGTGATGGTGCGTTTAGATGAAGAAATCCATTTGCACAAAACCAAAAAACACACCATTGAAGCGGTGGTGGATAGAGTAGTTATTAATAGCGAAAATTCTTCACGGATCGCTAGTGCAATAGAAAAATCCCTTAAAGAAAGCTATGGGGAATTAGAAGTGGAAATTTTGCAAGACAACGCACCAAGCATCAGGAAGCATTACAGCGAGCATAAGGCATGCTTTAAATGCAAGATGAGTTTTGAAGAATTAGAGCCTTTGAGTTTTTCATTCAATTCGCCTAAAGGGGCGTGCGAGAGCTGTTTGGGTTTGGGGACAAAATTCAGCTTAGATATTAGCAAAATTTTAGATCCTAACACGCCTTTAAATCAAGGGGCGATTAAAGTGATTTTTGGGTATAACCGCAGTTATTACGCTCAAATGTTTGAGGGCTTTTGCGAATACAATGGCATTGACACTGCGCTTTGTTTTAACGAATTGAATAAAGAGCAACAGGACGCTCTTTTGTATGGGAATGGCACTGAAATCAGCTTTCATTTCAAAAACAGCCCTTTAAAACGCCCTTGGAAAGGCATTATCCAAATCGCTTATGACATGTTTAAAGAGCAGAAGGATTTGAGCGATTACATGAGCGAAAAAACCTGTTCTTCGTGCGAGGGGCATCGTTTGAAAGCCTCAAGTTTGAGCGTTCAAGTTGCTGGCTTGAAAATGGCGGATTTTTTAACTAAGCCTATTGAAGAGGTCTATCACTTTTTTAATGATCCCACGCACTTTAGCTATCTTAACGAGCAAGAAAAAAAGATCGCTGAACCCATTTTAAAAGAGATTTTAGAAAGGGTGTTTTTTTTATACGATGTGGGACTAGGGTATTTGACTTTAGGGCGGGATGCGCGAACGATTAGCGGAGGGGAGAGCCAAAGGATACGAATCGCTAGTCAAATCGGGAGCGGTTTGACGGGGGTTTTGTATGTTTTGGACGAGCCTAGCATTGGTTTGCATGAAAAAGACACGCTCAAACTCATCAACACCCTTAGGAATTTGCAAAAAAAGGGGAACACGCTCATTGTTGTAGAGCATGATAAAGAGACGATTAAGCATGCGGATTTTGTTGTGGATATTGGGCCAAAGGCTGGAAGGCATGGGGGTGAAGTGGTTTTTAGTGGGAGCGTAAAAGATTTATTGCAAAACAACCATTCTACCGCCTTGTATCTCAACGGCACTAAAAAGATTGAGCGCCCTAAATTTGAACTCCCTAAAGAAAAGCATTTTTTAGAAATTAAAAATGTCAATATCAATAACATTAAGAATTTGAGCGTTCAAATCCCTTTAAAACAATTGGTGTGCATTACTGGGGTGAGCGGGAGCGGTAAGAGTTCGCTGATTTTACAAACCCTTTTACCCACCGCTCAAACCCTTTTAAACCATGCTAAAAAAATTCAAAGCTTGAACGGGGTGGAGATTGTAGGGTTGGAGCATTTGGATAAAGTGATTTATTTAGACCAAGCCCCCATAGGAAAAACCCCACGAAGCAACCCTGCCACTTATACAGGAGTGATGGATGAAATCAGGATTTTATTTGCCGAGCAAAAAGAATCTAAAATTTTAGGCTATAGCGCGAGTCGTTTTAGCTTTAATGTTAAAGGGGGGCGGTGCGAGAAATGCCAAGGCGATGGGGATATTAAAATAGAAATGCACTTTTTACCTGATGTGTTAGTCCAATGCGATAGCTGTAAGGGCGCTAAATACAACCCCCAAACTTTAGAAATCAAGGTGAAAGGCAAATCCATTGCCGATGTGTTGAACATGAGCGTAGAAGAAGCTTATGAATTTTTTGCTAAATTCCCTAAAATCGCTGTGAAGTTGAAAACGCTTATAGATGTGGGCTTGGGCTATATCACTTTAGGGCAAAACGCTACGACTTTAAGTGGGGGGGAGGCTCAAAGGATCAAATTAGCTAAAGAATTGAGTAAAAAAGACACAGGCAAAACCCTTTATATTTTAGATGAGCCTACCACCGGTTTGCATTTTGAAGACGTGAATCACCTTTTACAAGTCTTGCATTCTTTAGTGGTGTTAGGCAATTCCATGATAGTGATTGAGCATAATTTAGACATTATCAAAAACGCTGACTACATTATAGACATGGGGCCTGATGGGGGGGATAAGGGCGGGAAAATCATTGCGAGTGGCACGCCTTTAGAGGTGGCACAAAATTGCGAAAAAACCCAAAGCTATACGGGAAAATTTTTAGCTTTAGAATTGAAATAGCTTGCATGGGGTTTGTTTGTGAAAGAAATGAACTACCGAGTCTCCTTATCACTCAATCACAAGAGGTGGGTTTGCAAACCCCATTAAGGGTTAATCATAAATTATAAAAAATACTAAAAAGCATTTTTTATAATCAATAGTAAAAAGCTTGATTTTAATAGCGCAATAATTTTTGTAGTGCGGTCTTAGGGGTTAAAAAATGACTTTTAGTAACTCCGTGAAATTATAGCGTGATCACTAAAACTTATTAAACTTACCTGGTTGCAGATGAATTGTAAAGAAGTTTTACAAACTACCTTTCCAAAAACAAATCTTTTTCTTGGATTTCTGTGCTTTCGCTTAAAATCGCCGCTCTCTCCACGACGCCTAAAAGCTCTCGCACATTCCCATGCCAAGAGTATTCTAAAAGGCGTTTCGCGGCGTTTTTTGAAAAAGATTTTGGCCCCAAATGATACGCATCGCACACTTCTTTAAGCTTGATTTCAGCAATGGGTAAGATCTCTTCAACTCTCTCCCTCAAGGGCGCGATAGTTATAGGCACAATTTGCAAGCGGAAAAACAAATCTTCTCTGAATTCTTTCGCAGCGATTTTTTCTTTCATGTTAGCGTTGGTAGCGGAAATGAAACGAACATCAATTTTAACGCTCTTATTATCCCCAAGGCGCGTGATTTCTTTTTCTTGAACCACTCTTAAAAGTTTGCTTTGCAATTGAAAGGGCATTTCAGCGATTTCATCTAAAAAGATCGTGCCTTTATTAGCGCTCTCAAAAAGCCCCATTTTAGGGGCTGTGGCGTCCGTGAACGCCCCTTTTTGATACCCAAAAAGCTCGCTTTCTAATAAATGCTCTGGGATAGCGGACATGTTGATCGCTATAAAAGGGTGTTTGGAGCGCTGCGAATGCTCGTGGATGAAATGAGCAAAAACCTCCTTACCCACCCCGCTTTCGCCCAATAGCATGACATTAGCGTCCGTGCTTGCGACTTTTAAGGCCTGCCGTTTGCTCTCTTCTAACGCTTTTGAAGCGGCTAAAAAGCTGTGTTTGTGTGGTTTTTTTAAAGGTTTCTCTAAAGGGTGTTTTTTTTGAAATTCTAAAACTTTTTTGGTGCGATAGATGGACTCTAAAAGCAATTCTGGTTTAAAAGGCTTTTGGAAAAAGTCTTTCACGCCTAAACGAATGGAATCAATGGCTTTATTCAAGGTCGCATTACCGGTAATCACAATGGATTCGTATTTGCCTTCTAAAAGGCGTAAAAATTCCAAGCCGTCCATATGGGGCATGTTAATATCCGTGATGACTAAATCAAAGCTTTCATCTAACTTGGCTAAAGCGTCTTTAGGGTTTTTAAAACTCACAATCTCTAAATCGTCTTGAAGCTCAAAAAAAAGCTCCAGGCTTTTACGCATGTTAATATCATCTTCTACAATGGCGATTTTCATTCTTCTTCCTTTCTAAAAATATCTAAAAACAGCGCATCTCCCACCAAACTCGCTCTAACGCTTAAGGCTTTGAGGTTGAGAATGCTTGTGGTAGTGGTGCCGTTTTTATAGCTGTGATCATAATGCGTGATAGCGACTTGGCTTTTTAAAATGCAGTCTATGACTCGCTCTTTTTCTTTTTTTAACGCTATTTCTAAAAGGAAGCGTTCTAACTTTATTGGGAGCAAGGGGTTTTTCAAATCGGGTAAGTTGTGAGTGATGATGGAGCAATGATAGTCTAAAACATAGGGGGCTGTTTTGATGCGGCTAACGATAGGTTTAGAGACAGAATACTCTTCGCCCATCACTCTAGAATCAACGATTTTCAAGCGATACGAAATTAAAAATTCTTGATCTTCTAGGGGGTTTAGAG
This sequence comes from Helicobacter sp. 219-2, assembly GCF_030053225.1. Classification (NCBI taxonomy): domain Bacteria; kingdom Pseudomonadati; phylum Campylobacterota; class Epsilonproteobacteria; order Campylobacterales; family Helicobacteraceae; genus Helicobacter; species Helicobacter sp. 219-2. The sequence continues at coordinate 997,981 of NZ_JASGBS010000001.1, forward strand.
CATGCAAAGAAACCCCTAAAAAACACAATAAAAAATACAAGAATAAAAAAAAACGCATCACTCAAATAATGGTGTAGGAGAATTTTCTAAATTTTCTGACTCTTCTTCTTTAGGGCAAGAATTGGCATACACGACTTTATCGGCGGTGTCTATGAGTTTTACCCCACTAGTATTTCTTCCGATGGTTTCTTTAATATCTTTAATAGAAACTCTGATCATTTTCGCGCTTGCAGTAAGGATCATCAAATCCAGGTTTTCATCATCCACGCTGATAACGCTCACTAGATTGCCGGTTTTTTGAGTGAGCTTCATGCCAATGATCCCCTTACCTCCACGAGATTGCTCTCTATACGCTTCGGCTAAAGTTTGCTTGCCAAGCCCGTTTTCACTCACGCTCAAAAGCTTGTTGCCATCATCGCTAATAACGACCGCACCGACAACAAAATCATTTTCATTCAGTCTAATCCCTATAACCCCACGAGTAGTTCTTCCGATCTCGCGCACATCTTCTAAAGGGAATTTAATGAAAATGCCCAAATAAGATGCGATGAGCAAATGCTTGGCGTTTTTATCCACAATTTTTGCGCTCACTAATTCATCGCCTTCATCTAAAACAATCGCTCTGATACCGCTATAACTCCTATTGCTGCCAAATTCGCTCAAATTGGTGCGCTTCACCACGCCATTTTTGGTGAAGAAAGCTAAAGAGCGTTCATCGCTAAAGTCTTTGGTGCTTAGAGTCGCCATGATCTTTTCATCAGGAGCGAGCGAGATTAAATTCACGATAGCTTTACCCATAGCGATCCGGCTCGCTTCTGGGATCTTATAGACTTTCAAATGATACAATTGCCCTTTATTGGTGATAAAGAGCAAAATATCATGCGTGTTAGCCACAAAAAAGTTTTCAATGAAATCGTCTTCATAAGTGTTGCCTGAAAGCTTGCCCTTACCGCCACGATTTTGCCTTTCATAAGCTTTCAAATCCACTCTTTTCACATAGCCTTTATAGCTCATGCTCACCACCATAGGCTCATTAGCGATCAAATCTTCTATGTCAATATTTTCATAAGCTTCTTGAATTTCAGTGCACCTTTGAGAAGAAAATTGCTCTTTGACTTCTAAAAGCTCTGTTTTGACGACTTCATTCAAGCGATCTTCGCTCTTTAAAATACCATTGAGATCACTAATAAGCTCTAGCAAGTTTTGGTATTCTTCTTTGATTTTATCTCTTTCAAGGCCTGTTAAGCGCTGCAAACGCATTTCTAAAATGGCTTTGCTCTGGATTTCGCTCAAAGTAAAACGCTCCATTAAGGCGTTTTTAGCCGCTTCTGGGCTTTGGCTTGTTTTAATGAGTCGCACGATTTCATCAATATTGTCTAATGCGATCAAATAGCCCTCTAAAATATGCGCTCTAGCCTTAGCCTTTTCTAATTCAAAAATAGTGCGTCTTATAATAATGGTTTTTCTGTGGTTTAAGAAAAGGCGCAACAACTCTAAAAGCGTGAAAATCTTAGGTTCTTTATTATAAATAGCGAGTAAAATGATGCTAAAAGTGGTCTCCATGGTGGTGAGTTTGTAAAGGTGGTTTAAGACAATTTCACTCATCACATCTCTTTTTAATTCAATCACCACTCTAATGCCCTCTCTATCGCTCTCATCACGCACTTCGCTAATGCCTTCAATTTGTTTTTCTCGCGCTAAATCGCTGATTTGTTCCACTAATTTGGCTTTATTGGTTTGAAAAGGCATTTCATCTAAAACGATGATTTCTTTATTTTTCGTCTTTTCCACATGCACTTTGGCACGCACTTTCACGCGCCCTCGCCCCGTTTGATAGGCTTCAATAATACCCGCCTTGCCATAAATGATCCCACCAGTGGGGAAATCAGGCCCTTTGACAAATTCTAAAATTTCATCTAATCCAGCGTTAGGGTTTTCTAAGACATGCACTAAAGCGTCTATGATTTCATCAATCCTGTGAGGGGGGATAGAAGTCGCCATCCCTACAGCGATCCCATTAGCCCCATTGACTAAAAGGTTAGGCAGACGGCTTGGTAAAATATCTGGCTCTTTTAAGGTGTCATCATAATTAGGCACAAAATCAATGGTGTCTTTATCAATATCCCTTAAAATTTCTTCACTCGCCTTGGTCATTCTGGCTTCAGTGTAACGCATCGCTGCAGCGTTGTCGCCATCAATAGAGCCAAAGTTGCCTTGCCCATCCACCAATTCCAAACGCATAGAAAAATCTTGCGCCATTCTCACTAGTGCATCATAAACCGCGTTATCGCCATGGGGGTGGTATTTACCAATCACATCACCCACGATCCTAGCGCTTTTTTTATAAGCGACTTTGGAAGTGAGGCCTAATTCATGCATCGCATACAAAATACGCCTATGCACAGGCTTTAAACCATCTCTAGCGTCCGGTAAAGCGCGCCCTATGATCACGCTCATTGAATAAGCTAAATAGCTCTCTTCAATAGAAGAATCAATCCCCACTTCTACAATGTTTTTTGTTTCATTGATTAAATTATCTTGCATGTGTCTCCCTAAAATTTAATTACTTCAAATAAAGCGCTAAAAGATAACGCCCCCAAATAAAAGCCCAAAAAATAAGCCCTATCAGTTGGGCTGAACTGGCCATGTCTTTAGCCTTTTTGGCTAAAGGGTGGAACTCTTTGCTGGTAAAATCCACAGCCTTTTCAATAGAGCTGTTGATTAATTCAATGACCACCGATAAAAAACAAGGCAAGATCAATAGCCCCCATTCTAAAAAATCTTTGGTCAGATAGCTCGCTAGAACGATACAAAAAAGAGCCAAGATGATAATTTGCCTGAACGCGCTCTCTTCAACCCATGCGCATTTAAGCCCATCTTTAGAATAAAAAAGGGCTTTAAAAAGGCGTTTAAACCCTTTAGCTTTGGGGGGGACTTTCAAATCACTCATGGCTTATTTTGTAAGATTGAAAGAAATTCACGCTAAGGCTTTCTAACAAGGCGTTAAAAGTAAGCTTGGTGTTGTCTTTAGCTTGGGCGTTAAGAGCGATTTGGGATCGTTTGTCTTTAGCCATAGAAACAAAGGCTTGCAACAATCCTTTAAAATTTTGTTGGAGCTTTGCATCGTCTTTAAAATGGGATTGGAACAAGGCCATAAAATAGTTTTCTAAAGAAGCTAACGCGCTTTCATAAGAGACGCTAGGGGTTTGAGAACGCAAGCTAAAATAAGGGGAAAAAAAGCCCAAACTCTCTTTATTTTGGTAATAAAAGGCTTCTAAAAGGTTTTTAAGATGGCGTGCTTGGATAGAAACGCCCAACTTTGGTGCTAAAAAACGCAGTTTGTCTTGCAACTCTTCTATGGCTTTAGCGTCTTTGGAACTCAAGGTTTTAAAAATATTTTTAAGGGAGAGATTTTCTTGCGCCTCCATTAAACCCTCTTGAAAAAAAGTGTAAGCAAGGATGTTCTCTGCATTAGTCAAATCGCATTTTAAATGGTCGTTTAAGGTTTTTTCATCTAAAGCGTTGAATTTTAAAGAGCAATTCAAGCGCGTGGGTTTAATTTTTTCCAATAAGGCATTCAAGTCTTTTAGGGGGATTTGATGGATTTTTTGCTGAATGGATTGCTCTAAAATAGGGGATTTGATTTGAGAATGGACAGAAAGGACAAGAGAACTCTTATCTAAAGAATTGAGCTTAATACTCAAATCTTTAAAATCCACAATAGGGGAGTTTTGAGAATCTAAAAAACTGAGCTCTTTAGAAGTGCATGCAATTTTAAAAAACCCTTCGCATTCAAAAGGAGCACCTACAATCCCCACGCCCTTAATCTGGGGGCGTTGATCTAAATAAGCGTTAAGATAAGCGCTTAAAGATTTTTTAACCGACATGCTAGTAAAGAAGATAAAAACCCCTAAAAGCGCGCAAATTAAAGCCCCGATAATCACCACCCAAGACATGAATTTTTTAGTCAAAAAAAACCCTTTATTTTATTGAAAGCATAATGATAGAACTCATAAAATACATTTTCTTATTTTTAGAATAGAAAATATCGTGTTTGTTAGGGCAAAAAAATCGTTAGTGATGCCTTGTGTTACTTTCATAGCTTTTCCTTTTAGGTGGATTAAAATTATACCGAGTATTAAATCAAAAAAAAAGAAAAAAGCTTAAATTTTTTAATTTGTAGCTAAATTTGTTAGGATTGAAGAAAATTTGCTTGAGTTAAATTAACCCAAGCTTGTAGTGCCAAGAGACATAAAGCCTCTTCATAAAAAGGATTGAGCGATCTTAGCGTCTTTCTGGGGGCTGTATGCCTAGCCAATCTTTATAAAACGCCTCTATATCAGGTTCAAAATCATGGATCACAGGATACCAAGGAGTTGGGGCTTCAACATCTAAAAGGATGCCGCAATCCGGGCAAATATACTCCCGATACACTTGCCAGTTAGTATCACTGGCCAAGAGTTTAGGATACACCTCTTCCATTTTTTCTGCTGTATCGCGCACATAGATGTTTGCATGCAATTTCCAGTTCTCCTCTGGAGCGCAAAACGCATGACCGCATGAACACTTGATCACCCACTTCTTTTGAGCATCTTGCACCACAAACAAATGCGGCCCCAAGGGTAAAACGATTTTGTCATCAAAACCTACCTTATCTTGCAACACCTTCAAATACATTTGGAACCTTTCATGATCTTTAGGCATGCTAAGCATTTTTAAGACAGTGTTCCAATCCAAGTTCCCCTCTACCAAGTTTTTAATTTGTTCTTGTGTGTATTTTGACATAACCATTCTCCTTTCTTTATTTCTCATCAACCAACACAACCGTGCGCACATCAGGCAATTTGCTCAAATCCATCCTGTATTTAGAACCATAGGTGAATACGCCAAGCTCATCTTCTTTCATGGTCCAGTTTTTTGGCAAGTTCCAGAATGTTTTAAAATCGCTTAAAAACTTAGGCGAGAGATCAAAGCTAGTCGCATACATGTGCTTAACCTGTTTGGAAGCCTCTTTTTCAAGGATAGCGTTTCTTTCTTGCTCCATCCATTGTTTTACCGGTATGGATCTAGCCTTTCTGTTTTCAAGAATTTCTTTTCTTCTAGCCTTCGTTTTGGCTTCATCTCCTACCCAAATGCCGTCTTTATTTTGACTCACCACCGCACCATAAACCTTGTAAGCGTATTCTGGCAATAGCTGTTTGCTGTTGAGATCTTCTAAAATCGCATTCAAATCCCTTTCAATCGGATCGCCAAATCCAGGACCGCCTTTGATGTAATTCAAATACAAGTCGTAATTGTCAAAGCAGTTCTCGGTGGTGATGCATTGCTTATCCCTTTTAACTTGAGACGCATGAGAAATGTGCTTTTCATAATCTCGATCAGTCGGGTTAAAATCGCCCCCCAAAGGCAAGCTGGCGTTATTTTTAATCCTGTTTTTTAAATCGGTGTTGTGCGCTTCAAACCTATAACCACTGGCCGCTGGATAGCCCCCCATCATGCCCCAATCGCTGTTCATATAGCCATTACCCATAAAGAACATGGTCCAATCATGCGCGCCCCACACCATTCTTAAGGTTTCAAACCCGTTACCGCCTCGATATTTCCCATACCCACCGGTATTGGCTTTGACATTCCTGCCTAGATAAAGAAGAGGCTCTGCCATTTCCCAAATTTCAACATCGCCCATATCGCCTTCTGGATTCCAAATAGCCGCTGCGTGATTCAAGCCGTCTTTTATCGCACAAGCTCCAGTCCCACAAGAACTCGTCTCAAAGCTATTCACCGCATGGATTTCTCCATCCTGGTTGATACCACCACCTTGCAGCCAATTGGAAGTGTTAGCGTTCCCGGAATTGACCTCTTCTAAATACCCTCGGCTGTAATACGCTTGAGACAAGCCTCTCCACAAAGCGCTCCAGCCTGATACCAAGAAATGCCACGCATAAGCATGCCCGGTGCGCCTGTCATCTGGATTCATCCAAGTCCCTTTTTTGAGCTTGAACTGCGTAGCGAAATAAGCGCCATCATTGATGCGAGAAGTGGGTATCAGCGTTTGAGTCATCATCACCCAAATACCGCTAGTGAAAGACACTTGGTTGCAATTAAAAGAGTGCCATCCCCACCTTTACGCGCCTTCAAAATCTAATTTCCATGTAGCGTCTTTATTGATAGTGATTTCCACAGGAGAGTGCATGATCGTGTCTAGTTTAGCAAATTCAGAGCACACGCCAATATCTTTATGCGCATAAGGCACATCCACAAACGCTACCTTTCTATATTTGCCCGGTATGGTCATGGATTTGATCCTAGAGATAAGACCTCTTCTGCCTTCTTCAATCACCTCATCAATAAATCGCATGTAAGAATCAATGCCATCTTCCTTAATGACTTCCATCACTAAATCCCTAATCATGTGGCATCCTGCAATCCTAGTCCTTTCATCTAGAATCCAATATTTAGGCGTGCGAACCGATCTTTGAGATTCATGCAACCAATCTTTAAAGCTTTCATCGTTCGCTCCTGTCTTACGGCAAGTGATCATGTATCCATCCCCAAATCTTTGAACCTGTCCAGTGCTCATTGATCCTGGAGTAACCGAACCGGTATCAATCACATGCGTAACGCCGCCTACCCACCCAATCAATTTTTCATCGTGAAAAATAGGCACAAGAGTCATAATATCGCATGGGTGCACATTCCCAATCGCGCAGTCGTTATTGGTGAAAATATCCTTGTCATTGATGCCTGGGTTATCTTCCCAATTATTCTCTACCATGTATTTGATAGCTGATCCCATAGTGCCTACATGGATAATGATGCCCGTAGAAGTCAGCACGCTATCGCCCACAGCGTTATAAAGCGTGAAGCACAATTCACCCTCTTGCTCAACAATAGGGCTAGCCGCAATCCTTTTAGCTGTTTCTCTGGCATGCACGATACCGCCCCTTAGTTTAGAGAACATCTTCTCATAACCGATCGGATCTCTTTCTTTAAACTCTAGTTTTTTGAGACCATTATAATGCCCTGTTTTTTCTGTCCTAGCTAGGATTTCATCTCTAGCTTGTTTTAAAGTTTTGCCGTTTTTCAATAAATTTGCCATTTTGAACTCCTTTATTTAATTTCTTTCAAGTGGAACAATCGGTGTTTGTCTAGTTTTGTCGCAAAGCCTTTGGGTATCACGAAAGTGGTCGCATCTGATTCTACGATCGCAGGCCCTATGACTTCATTTCCAGGCAATAATTTTTCCATTTGCCACACATCTGCATCCACCCATTTTTTATGCCGATAGAATTTTCTAACGCCTATTTTGGCTTCTTTTGGGGGCGTAGCGCCATGCTCTTTTTCAACCGGAATCACAGGTTTTTGCGTAGCCACAACACCACGCATGATCACGCCGGTCACGCTAAAACCAAGCTCTGGAGAACACGCTGATTCAGAATAAACACGAGCGTAGGTTTTTTCATATTCTTTGACAATCTCTTCCCAATCAGCCACGCTTGTAGCTTTTGACACAGGAGAAGTGATCTCTAAATCATTCAATTGCCCCATATACTGCATCCTGTATCCAGGTCTTAAGATCACATCTTTTTGAGAAAATCCGTTGATCTTGAACTCTTCAATCACTTTGAGAGTCAATTCATCCCATGCGTCTTGAATAATCTTGCATGCTTCTACTTTTGACTTGTCTGAAGAATACTGCGGAATGGCAATATCCACGCTCTTATCGTATCTGTATTCAAAATCAGCACAAGCGCAACCAAAAGCGCTAAATCCAGCCGCCCACGCAGGCACTACCACATCCTTAAACCCTAAGCCTTCTGTATAGCCATAGGTATGCACAGGCCCCGCGCCACCATACGAAAAGCACACAAAATCAGACGGACTATACCCTTTGGCGCTAATGTTGGATCGCAAGTATTCTTTAAGCTCCAAATCAAGTAGCTCAATCACGCCCGCAGCCGCATCTTCTATGCTAATGCCTAGCGGATCAGCGATTTGTTCTTTAATGTGTTTTTTAGCCCTATCCACATCTAATTTAATCAAACCGCCTAAGAAATTATCCGGATTCAAATAGCCTAAAACAATATGGCAATCGGTTACTGAAACCGTGTCTAATCCGCTGTCTTTCCAACAAGTGCCAACTCTATACCCCGCGCTGTCAGGCCCTAGTTTGACAGATCGGCTGTGCGGATCAATGCGCACAAAACTCCCCGCACCTGCACCAACGGAATCCATAGCCACAAGCGGTAGAGATAAAACAAGGCGTGCCATATCAGGGTCAGAAGCGATGTTGAAATTGCTCTTAACGATAAGCGCCATATCAAAGCTCGTGCCACCAATATCGCTGCACGCAATATTGTCATAACCAAGCGTTTCGCCTAGCAATTTAGACCCAATCACGCCTCCAATAGGACCGCTCACGATCGTTCTGGCAAGCTCTTTAGCTTTCCAACTGATAGTGCCTCCATGCGTTGCCATCACACGAAGATCAAATTTAGCACCATGCTCTTTGAAGCGGTTGCTGACTTTAGAGAGAGTTTGCCTGCTTGGCTCAGCCGCATAAGCTTCTAAGATAGTGGTGTTCATTCTGTGGCTTTCTTTTCTCTGAGGGTAGTAATCCACCGAAGCGAATACAGGAACATTTTTACCCAATTTTTCAATCTCTTCTAGTGCTATATCTCTAACGATCCGTTCGCTTTCAGCGTTTTTATGAGATTGCAACAAGCAAATCACAATGGCCTTTGCACCTGCTTCTAAAAGCTCCTTAACAGCAACTTTAACCTCTTCTTGACGCACCGGGATAACCACTTGCCCCTTGACATCGGTTCTTTCTGTAACGCCTCTAATCCTTTTTAAAGGAATCAGCGGATCATCATACTTGTGCGTGTTGATGTGCAATCTTTCTTCTAGCGCATACCCCAAGTAGGATTGCAACGCCCTGCCCATAGAATGCATTTGCTCAAAACCCTTATTGCAAATCAGGCCCACTTCCATCCCACGCCTTTGGACGACCCGATTGAGCATCGCCGTGCCTGAGTACACGCAAGTGACCAACTCTGGATAAACCTTATTCACATCTGATTTCCAGTGCGATAAAGCATCTTGTGAGCTATTGTAAATAGCTAAGCTCTCATCTTCTGGGTTGCTTTGGGCTTTACCAACTACGAAACTGCCATTTTCTTTCACAAAAAATGTGTCCGTCATGGTGCCGCCGGCATCAATACCCATCACCTGAACTCTTGCGTCTTTCATTTTTTAGACTCCTTAGTATTAAAGTGTTGCTCAAGGTAACCTATCAAGGTAACCTGTTTGAATTATAGGACAGATTTTAAAATGGAAATCGTTTTTTTTTTTTTTTTTTTAAAGCCAATCAGTGAAAATTTAGTGTGTGAAGTGAATAATAGTAATAAGTTCATTCAAAAAAATATCATATAGGGATAAAAAATATTAAACCTATATATAAATCAAAAGGCGAAATTCAATTCTAAAGTGCCGATTTGGTGGTGTTTAGGCTGGGATTGAAAGGTTTTACTAATATCAGTGATCGTAAAAGCCACCCTAAAGCTGCGCCACATCATAGCCGCTCCTATTTCACTGGCATAAACAAAGTATTCCAAATTAGCGATGCCCCTAGTTTCAGGGCTATTGCCTTGAATGAAGATGTTAAGGGGTTGGAAGCGCCCAAAAGCCCCTACAAAAAAATAGATGGAAAATTTATCGCTATAAGGCATGCCTCCATCAAAAGCGGTATTGACCTTATTGATCCCATAATCAGCGTCCAAGTTATACCCAGCCCTAAAGAGCGAGCCGAGTTGGAAATAATCCCTCGCATTACCCAATTCCACATTAAACCCAGGCATTAACTCCATAGAAAAAAAACGAGTCTTTAAAAGAGGGACTTTTTTGAGCAATTGGTAGTGCAATTCAAAGATAAATTCGTTTTTGAGCTGCGTGTTCCAGCCATAAAATTGGGGGTCATGGCCCCATTTATGAATGAGACGCTGCGTTTGAGCGGCCAAAGAATCTTGCCCTGTCGTTCCTAAAGAAATCGTGAATAACTCCATGAAAGTTTGATGGCGGTTATACACATTCAAATTCACCCTCAAATACCCCCCATAAGGGTGGTTGTCATGCAAATGCACCAGTTTTCTGTTTTCAAGTGAAGGGGTATACATGTCTTGGGCGAGAGAAATGCCAAAACGAGTAACCCTAGGGCTTTTATTGAAAAACCCTAAATACGAAGTCCATTTCATCGCTTTATTTTTAGAAAAATCAAACTCTTTAGTAGAAAAGCCTATTTGGTTGCCTGCGGTATAATACTCATCAATGTAAGGGTTGATATAACCATCATTTTCAGTCATCAAATTGATAGAATAGCGTTTAGAGGGCGTTAATGGGGTAAGAATATCCTCTTTTGCCCATGCAAACATTCCTAATAATAAACATAAAATGAATTTGAAAAACAAAACACTTCCTCTTAGGTTATTATGGGGTTATTGTAACGAAATAAGGCTTAATTGCAAGAGCGTTTAAGGGGTAAAAGAGAAAATTCTACCCCATTGAAAAGAGCGTGGTTTTAGGCATAAAACTCACACTAAAAAATAAAACACCCCACACACGACTAAGCCTACAAAAATTAAAGTTAAAACGCAATAGCCCATAATATCTTTAGCGCCCAAACCCGCAATGGCTAAAGCGGGCAAAGCCCAAAAAGGCTGTATCATATTCGTCCAAGCATCTCCCCAAGCGATAGCCATAGAAACCACGCCCGGATCCACCCCCAAGCTTTGCCCTGCAGGGAGCATGATAGGAGCCTGAATCGCCCATTGCCCTCCGCCAGAGGGGATGAAAATATTGACAATCCCTGCGCTCAAAAAAGTCATGAGCGCGAAAGTTTTTTCATTAGCGATGTGCGTGAAGGCTAAAGAAAGCATTTGCGCTAAAGAATGACCCCCCACGCTATGGCTTGCCATCATCCCCATAATCCCGGCATAAAAAGGGAATTGCAATAAAATCCCAGCCACGCTCCTAGCGGAATGATTGATCGCTTTCACATAAGCTAAAGGGGTTCTATGGAGCAAAATCCCTAAAAAAAGGAAAATCGTATTGACAATGTTTAAACCAAGCCCTCCTCCTTTAAAAAAATAAATGCCAAGATACCCAAAACCCAAAAAAACCAAAAGATAAGAAAGCAGAGTGCTGTTTTCTAAAAAATGCACGATCGTTTTGTCTTGTTGGTGATCAATGAGTTCTGTTTCCTTGTATTCGTCTTTTAAAAGCTTGGCGTCAATCTCAATGATTTCTTCTTTTTTAGGGTGGATTACTGCCATTAAAAAGGGTAACCCTACAAGAATGATCCCTATAATGATTAAATTATAGGCAGAAAAAATCGTCTGACTGATAGGAATAGCTTTTTCAATCACCCCAGCGCTTATTTTGGATAGATCTTCATTTTGGGTGGCAACGCTTAAAGGGATAGAGCCTGATAAACCCCCATGCCAGATGACAAAACCCGAATAAGCGCTCGCAATAAGCAGCCTGTAATCCACCCCTTTAACATTTTTGGCGATCTCTTTTGCAAAAATCGCACTAATCACTAAGCCAAAACCCCAGTTGATCCAATTAGCGATTAATGACAGAAAAGTAACCAACCATAAAGCCGTATAATACCCTTTAGGTAAAGACGCTAGATATTTTAAAAGTTTTTGGACTAATTTAGCGCTAGCTAGAGCCTGACCCAACACCAAAATAAGAGCCATTTGCATAGAAAAACCTAAAAGCGTCCAAGCGCCATTCCCCCAACTAGAAATGACAGAAGAAGCGTCTTGCCCTGTCAAACCATAAACAAGAACAAACACGATAAACGATAAAAGAGCGACCAAAACAAAGGAGTCCGGCAAACATTTAGACGCCAAAAACACGCACGCTGAAGTCAAATGCCTTAATAAAAACATCAACACCCCTTTTATAAGCTATAAGCGCACTTCAAATTCAGCTTCTGTTTTTTCTTTCACTTGATCAAGGCTGACACCCTCTTGCAATTCCACTAATTTCATGGCGTTATTGGAAAACTCAAACACCGCTAAATCCGTTATCAATTGATGCACCACGCCTTTTCCTGTTAAGGGCAATGAGCATTCTTTTTTCACTTTAGACTCCCCGTATTTGTTGCAATGCTCCATGATGACAATCACTTTTTTAGCGCCATGCACCAGATCCATAGCCCCTCCCATGCCTTTTATGAGCTTTTTAGGAATCATCCAATTAGCCAAATCCCCATTTTGTGAGACTTCCATCCCTCCTAAAATCGCTAAATCAATATGCCCCCCACGAATCATCGCAAACGAATCCGCGCTGTTGAAAAACGAAGCGCCCGGCACCACGGTTATGGTTTCCTTGCCTGCATTAATGAGATCCGCATCAACGCCCCCCTCTAAAGGGTAAGCGCCAATCCCTAATAGCCCGTTCTCGCTTTGGAAAACGATATTCATCCCGCTCACTTCATTAGCCACAAGCGTGGGCAAGCCTATCCCTAGATTCACATACATGCCCTCTTTTAATTCCTTTGCCGCTCTTTTAATGATAGCCTCTCTCATTTTGCGCTCCTTGTCGTGATTTTTTCTATCCGTTTTTCAAATTTCTCGCCCTTATAGATGTGTTGCACATAGATTCCTGGCAAGTGTATTTCATCTGGGTCCAATTCCCCAGCCGGGACAATTTCTTCCACTTCAGTGACGCATATTTTTGCCGCCATCGCGCACAAGGGATTGAAGTTTCTAGCCGTTTTTCTAAACACCAAATTCCCAAGAGTGTCGCTTTTATAGGCTTTGATAAACCCGTAATCGCCTGTGATCGCTCTTTCTAAAATATACTCCTTGCCGTTAAATTCCCTTGATTCCTTGCCTTGAGCGATTAAAGTCCCAACACCGGTTGGGGTGTAGTAAGCGGGTATCCCAGCCCCACCAGCGCGCAAGTTTTCAGCCAGCGTGCCTTGCGGTGTCAAAACGACTTCAATTTCTCCGTTCAGCATTTGCGATTCAAAAATCTTATTCTCCCCCACATAGGAAGCGATAATCTTTTTAATCTGCTTTTTTTCTAACAGAATGCCAAGCCCAAAGTCATCAACGCCGCAATTATTGCTCACAACAATCAAATCCTTGATGCCTTTTTTATAAATGTAATCAATGGCGTATTCGGGTATCCCGCACAGCCCAAAACCACCCACTAAAATAGTATCCCCGTCTTTTAACCCACTCAATGCTTTGTCTAAATCAGTTATAACCTTGTTCATCTCATTCTCCTTATTTTTGTTCCACTATTACTGATAGCCCTTGTCCGCCACCCACACACAATGATGCGCAACCCACGCTATGAGCGCTTCTTTTCATTTCATGCAATAAAGTTACCAAAATTCTAGCGCCGCTTGCGCCAATAGGGTGGCCAATGGCTATTGCGCCTCCATTCACATTCACAATATTAGGGTTTAATTCAAGCTCTTTTAACACGGCTATGCTTTGCGCAGCAAAGGCTTCATTGAGTTCAAAAAGATTGATGTCATTGAGATTCATTTTGACATTTTTAAGATTGTTTTTAATAGCGATGCTAGGGCATATCCCCATTATATCCGGACTGCAACCACCCAAACCAAACCCCTTAATAACCGCCATTGTTTTTAACCCCAATTTTTGTGCTTTTTGAGCGCTGCATAAAATGATAATACTCGTGCCATCATTGATCCCTGATGAATTTCCTGCCGTTACCGATCCGTCTTTTTTGAAAGCGGGTTTGAGCTTTGCAAGGGATTCTAGAGTTGTGTCTCTAGGGTATTCGTCTTCTTTAAAAACAACCACGCCTTTTTTATTCGCTATTTCAATAGGCGTGATTTCTTCTTGGAATTTCCCTGCATTAATGGCGGCTCTTGCTTTGAGTTGCGATTGGAGCGCGAAAGCATCTTGCTCTTCTCGGCTGATGTGGTATGCTTGAGCGACATTATCAGCGGTGATCCCCATGTGGTAATCATTGAACGCATCCCATAATCCGTCATGGATCATGGAGTCTATCATGTTCGCATTCCCCATTCTCTTCCCGTCTCGCATGTCAAACGACAAATAGGGTGCTTTGCTCATGTTTTCCACGCCACCGCACACCACCACCTCATCGCGCCCAAGCATGATGGCATCATGCGCTAATTGAATGGCTTTCATAGACGATCCACAAACCATATTGACGCTAAAAGCGTTCCTGTCATTCGGGATGCCAGCGTCTAATTGGATCTGCCTGGCGATATTTTGACCCAAACCAGCGGATAAAACATTGCCTAAAATGACAGAATCCACATCGCTAGGCTTAAGAGTGCTCGCTTTCAGAGCGTCTTTAAGCACGCTAACACCCATTTCTCTAGCGCCCACGCTCTTTAGAGAGCCTAAAAAACTCCCCACAGCACTTCGTTTTGCCGCCACTACAACCACTTCATTCATGTCTTTACCTTTAAGTTGATTTATCAATCCATAGTATCACTTTTAGGTGATTGACACCCTAACAGGTTTGATTTTGTTTTAGGTTTTGTTTTAGGTTGAGGGCGATCCGTTTATTTTTTTCACAAAAATATTATTTACATTCAACACAAATTGGTTTAAAACTATCATTATTAGCTTTTAAGCTATAGCCTATCTTATAAGTTGGTATAAATACCTATATTTTGGTTTTGATTATCCAATAAGGTTTCAATGGGAGTTTAATAGGGGGTTATAGGGTTTTAAGCAAACTCCCTGATTTCTTTCTCTAAAGCGTTAATAAAAACGCTTGAATAGGATTTTTCTTTAGGGAATTTTTCTAAAAAATCGCTCAATAGTCCAAGGTATTGCTCCTTATTTAAAGCCCCTTTTAACACTTCGTATTTTAAAAAAAGCCAGTAAGTGTTAAGCACATCGCTTTGGCAATAGCCATCAATAATGCCTTTTTTCTCCTTTTGGCTTAAATGTGGGTTGAAATAAATCGCATGCACTAAATCCCCGCTCACATCAAATTTACCAGGAATATTCGTCATGGAGCAAATGCCATTTAGATTCAACCCCCTAACAGATCCATAATGGCTCAAGCTATCCATTAAATCCAAATGAAACTGCTCGCTATAGCGCGCGCGGTAATTTTCCCATTTGTTTTCTTGGTTGTAAAAAGCGTCTAAAGTTAAATTGTATTTAAGGGCTTTGAGCGTGAGTAGGGGCATGTCAAAACCTCTGCCATTGAAGCTTATCAAGCGCGGTTGCTTTTCGTTAAAGTATTTGAAAAAGTCCTCTAAAAGCTCTTTTTCGCTCGTAAAATTCTCTTTATTCTCGTGTTTTTGACCAAAATTCCCCACTTTGATAAACTTCCCGTAATCATCTCCAATGACTGCTGCAATAGAGATAATTTCATGCAAATAAAGAGGCAAAAACTCGCTCCCGCTTTTTTCTTTTTGCTTTTCAAAACTCCGTTCACAGATTTTTAGTGCATCATTTTCTTCTAATTGAAAATGCTCTTTACACAGGCTCACGCTAGGAATGGTTTCTATATCAAACACGCACAACATTACACGCTCCTTTCGCATTTTAACCTTCTTGTTTTGCTTTTATTATATAACAATTAGTCTTATAGCGCTATAGTGCTAAATTTTAATATCAAAACTATATAACCAAAAATTAAAAAAACTTTAATGTGGAGCATTCAAACCAAATGAAAGAAATCATTGTCGCTCTTGTGGGCCAACCTAATGTAGGGAAATCCTCCCTCATCAACGCTTTGAGCAACGCCCATTTGAAAGTGGGGAATTTTGCCGGGGTTACCGTGGATAAAATGGAAGTGGGTTTGATACACAAAGAGCATCAAATCACTATCATTGATTTACCTGGCACTTACGCACTCAATGACTTCACCACTGAAGAAAAGGTTACTAAAGATTTTTTAGAAAAAGGGCAATACGATCTCATTCTTAATGTGGTGGATTCCACCAATTTAGAGCGTAATTTAGCCTTAAGCGTGCAGTTATTAGACACGAATAAAAAAATGCTTCTTGCGCTCAACATGTGGGATGAGGCGCAAAAAGAAGGTATTAAAATCAATACAGAAAAGCTTTCTAAAGAATTAGGGGTTGTGTGCGTGCCTACAAGTGCAAGATCCAAAGAAGATCGCTTGAATACAGAGCTTTTATTAGATGAAATTGTCAGGCTTTATTCTCAAAACACCACAAACAATGAAAGCATAAAAGTCCCGTCTCAAAGTTTTAAGGAGTCTTTAAAATACAGCCAGAGCGCTCAAAGAATCGCTCAATTAGTGATCAGTGAAAACAAACAAAATGCGAGCTTTGAACACACTTATAAGATTGATAAGATTTTAATGCACAAGCGTTATGGGATTTTCATTTTTTTAGGGTTTATGTTTATCATTTTTTCCTTGAGCTTTTTAATAGGGGGCGGAGCGCAAAAAGCGCTTGAAGCAGGGTTTAAATTTTTGAGCGATAGCGTTAAAGAAAATGTGGCTAATGAAGATTTAGCGTCTTTGGTGGGCGATGGCATTATTGGGGGAGTGGGAGCGACGGTTTCATTCTTGCCTTTAATTGTGGTGTTGTATTTTGGGATTTCTTTACTAGAAACGACAGGCTATATGAGTAGGGTAGCGTTTTTATTAGATGGGATCTTGCATAAATTTGGCTTGCATGGGAAGAGTTTTATCCCTTTAATCACCGGTTTTGGTTGCTCTGTGCCCGCTTACATGGCGACAAGAACCTTACAAAACTATAACGAACGATTGATCACGCTTTTTGTGATCGGGTTTATGAGCTGCTCGGCAAGACTCCCTATTTATGTGCTGTTTGTAGGCTCGTTTTTCCCTTCTTCAAGCGCGGGGTTTGTGCTGTTTTGCATTTATATTTTGGGGGCGGTTGTGGCGTTAGTGATGGCCAAATTACTCAAATTGAGCGTGTTTAAAGGACAGACTGAATCCTTTATCATGGAAATGCCCAAATACCGCTTGCCAAGTTCTAGAATGATTTATTTCAGTATCTATACCAAATCGCTTTCTTACCTTAAAAAGGCCGGGACTTATATTTTAGTGGGAGCGATTTTAATCTGGTTTATGTCTCAATACCCTAAAAGCGATGCGGCTATGAAAGCTTATAAACAAGAAAGCTTGTTAGTGGATAAAGACACCACTCTTTCAAGCGAAGCTAAAGAAGAAAAATTAAAAGAATTAAAAGCCAAATTGGATCAAACGAATTTAAAAAATAGCGTTGTAGGAAGAGGCGGGGCGTATTTGGAAAAAGTCTTTAGTCCTATGGATTTTGATTGGCGTTTGAGCGTCTCGCTTGTAACCGGATTTATGGCTAAAGAGGTGGTGGTTTCTACTTTGGGGGTGTTGTTTTCTTTAGAGGATCAAAATGAAAAATCTGACGCTTTTAGAGAGATTTTAAGAAAAGAAGTCAGCGTGCCTAGCGGGATCGCTTTTATCGTGTTTGTGATGTTTTACATCCCTTGTTTTGCAGCGACCATTACTTTTGGTAGGGAAGCTGGGGGGATCAAGTTTGTAGCGTATTTATTCATCTTCACAACCGTTGTAGCGTATGCATTTTCCTTGATAGCTTTTTATGCAACTCAAATTTTGGTTTAAGGGCTAGCCATAGTTTAAAACCCTTTATTCGTTTAAAATTCCCCCATTAGAAATATTAAAAAATTTTTATTTTTCTCCCAATCTTTTCTATAAACATTCGCATCAATCGGCATTTTTGATAAAAAAAAGCTATTAATTTAATTTAAATAATAATTGTCTCAAAATTTAAGCTAAAACTAATAATGGTTATTATAAATTACACCTTGTTGTAAAAAAGAACATTTTTCATAAAAGGTGGTAAATGAAAAGAATTTTAGTCTCTTTGGTTGTTTTGAGTCATAGCGCGCACGGCATGAAAACTCATAATTTGGAAAGGGTAGAAGCTTCAGGGGTGGCTAACGATAAGGAAGCGCCTTTAAGCTGGAGGAGTAAGGAAGTGAGAAACTATATGGGTTCTCGCACGGTGATTTCTAACAAGCAACTCACTAAAAGCGCCAATCAGAGCATTGAAGAAGCTTTGCAAAATGTGCCAGGCGTGCATATTAGAAACGCTACGGGTATTGGAGCTGTTCCTAGCTTTTCTGTTAGGGGGTTTGGTGGGGGGAGTTCAGGGCATTCCAATACGGCTATGGTTTTAGTCAATGGGATCCCTATTTATGTTGCGCCCTATGTTGATATTAGCATTCCTATTTTTCCTGTAACCTTTCAATCTGTAGATAGAATCAGCGTAACCAAGGGCGGGGAGAGCGTGCGTTATGGCCCTAATGTTTTTGGCGGTGTGATTAATGTGATCACTAAGGGCATTCCTACCAAGTGGGAGAGTCAGGTGAGCGAGAGGGCCACTTTTTGGGGCAAATCTGAAAATGGGGGCTTTTTCAATCAAAATTCTAAAAACCTTGACAAGAGCTTAGCCAATAACATGCTTTTTGACACTTACTTAAGAACAGGGGGCATGATGAATAAGCATTTTGGAATCCAAGCTCAAGTCAACTGGCTTAAAGGGCAAGGGTTTAGATACAACAGCCCTACGAACATTCAAAACTACATGCTAGATTCCTTGTATCAAATCAATGATAATAATAAGATCACTGCTTTTTTCCAATACTATAATTATTTTATGGCAGACCCCGGAACTTTAGGTATAGCCGCTTATAATCAAAATCGTTTTCAAAACAACCGCCCTAATAACAATAAAAGCGGGAGAGCGAAACGATGGGGAGCTGTGTATCAAAACTTTTTTGGGGATACGGATAAAATAGGTGGGGATTTCACTTTTAGCTACTATGGGCATGACATGTCAAGGGATTTCCAATTTGATTCTAATTTTTTGAATGTCAATACCAATCCTAAATTAGGCCCTGTTTATACCGATCAAAATTATGCAGGATTTTTTATCTTTGATCATTTAAGGCGTTATATAATGAACGCATTTGAGCCTAATTTGAACTTAGTCGTCAATACCAGTAAAGTTAAGCAAACTTTTAATGTGGGCATGCGTTTTATAACAATAGATATGTATTTTAGATTGGATCAAAGCACATGCGAAAAAACCGATATTTTTAATGGGGTGTGCCGCATGCCTCCTTTTGTTCTTTCTAAAACACCCAGCAACAATCAAAACTTGTTTAACAACTATACAGCGGTATGGTTGAGCGATAAAATAGAGCTTTTTGATTCTAAATTGGTGATAACTCCAGGGATTAGATACACTTTTTTGAACTATACCAACAAAGAGCCAGAAAAGCATGATTTTTCTGTATGGAATACTACCAAAAAGCGTCAAAACGAATGGAGTCCCGGCCTTAACATTGGCTATAAACCTATGGAAAATTGGATATGGTATGCGAACTACCGCCGCAGTTTTATCCCTCCACAACACACAATGCTAGGCATTAGTAGGACCAATTACAACCAAATTTTTAATGAAATTGAAGTAGGGCAACGCTATAGTTATAAAAATCTATTGAGCTTTAATACCAATTATTTTGTGATTTTTGCCAATCGTTACTATGCAGGAGGCTATAGTCCGCAGCCTATTAACGCTAGGAGTCAAGGGGTGGAATTGGAATTGTATTACGCGCCGATTAGAGGTTTGCAATTTCATGTGGCTTACACTTACATTGATGCACGCATCACTTCTAACGCTGATGATATTGCTTATTATTTTACAGGCATTGTCAATAAACCCTTTGACATTAAAGGGAAACGTTTGCCTTATGTGAGTCCTAACCAATTCATATTTGACATGATGTATACTTATAAGCACACGACTTTTGGTATTAGTAGCTATTTTTATAGTCGTGCTTATAGTTCCATGCTCAATCAAGCCAAAAGCCAAACCGTGTGCCTGCCCTTAAACCCAAAATACACAGGAGGGCTAGAGTATGGTTGTAATTCAGTGGGGTTATTGCCCTTGTATTTTGTGTTGAATGTTCAAGTAAGCTCAGTTTTATGGCAAAGCGGTAGGCATAAAATCACAGGGAGTTTGCAAATCAATAACCTTTTCAACATGAAGTATTATTTTAGGGGGATTGGCACAAGCCCTACAGGGAGAGAACCCGCGCCAGGGCGATCCATTACAGCGTATTTGAATTATGAGTTTTAAACTGGTTTCAAGCTTTTATAGCTTGAATGTTTTTAATATCAAACCATTTTAAAACTCGCCACTAAATTTTCGGTCAATAAATTAAACCCATCTACTAAAATAAACACTAAAATTTTAAAAGGCAGAGAAATCATTACAGGCGGGAGCATCATCATGCCCATCGCCATTAAAATAGAGCTGATCACCATATCAATCACCAAAAAAGGCAAGTAAAGTAAAAAGCCGATTTGAAACGCTGTTTTCAACTCGCTTATCATAAATGCTGGGATCAAAACGCTCAAACTCACCTCATCAGGGGTTTTAGGGTTAGGGAGGTTTCTGATCCTAAAAAAAAGGGCTAGATCCTTTTCTCGTGTGTTTTTAAGCATGAATTCCTTGAAAGGCAGAGCGCTTTTTTCAAACGCTTCGGTGTAAGAAATTTTTTTATCCATATAAGGCTTAATCCCTGTGTCATAAGCCTTTTTCAAACTAGGTTCCATGATGAAAAAAGTCAATATCAAAGAGAGCGAGACTAAAATTTGAGTGGGTGGGGTTTGTTGCGTGCCTAAAGCGGTCCTTAAAAAAGAAAACACCACGATCAAACGGGTGAAACTTGTCATCACTAAAATCAATGACGGGGCTAAAACTAAAAGCGTGAGTAGGGCGATGACATTAAGGGTGGTTACAAGCTGTTTGGGATCATTAGGAGCGTTTAAAGAGAGATTGACGCTAGGCAAAGCGCTATCAGCGCTCATTAAAGGGCATATTAAAGGGCAAATGAGAATGAAAAAAATGAAAAAACGCAAAATTCTAGCCTTAAATCTTTGATGAAACGAAGCCAAATTATAAGATAAGGCATGTTAAAATTCCCTAAAAAAAGGATTTTAATGCTTTCTGTCATCATACTGGCCGCTGGTAAAGGCACTCGCATGCATTCTAGCTTGCCTAAAACTTTACACACGATTTGCGGGGAGCCTATGTTGTTTTACATTTTAGAAACGGCTTTTTCAATCAGCGATGATGTGCATCTTGTCTTATACCACCAACAAGAACGCATTAAAGAAGCGGTGTTGGAGCGTTTTAAGGGCGTAATCTTCCACACTCAAATCGTGGAAAAATATTCAGGGACAGGTGGGGCTATCATGCAAGAAGATAAAACGCCTATTTTCACTCAACATGAGCGGGTTTTGATTTTGAATGCGGACATGCCCTTAATCACTAAAGACGCTCTCGCCCCCTTATTAGAAAGCCAGAATAACGCTATAGGCATACTCCATTTAGCTGACCCTAAAGGTTATGGGCGCGTTGTTTTAGAAGATTATCAGGTTAAAAAGATTGTAGAAGAAAAGGACGCTAATACCAAAGAAAAAACCATTCAAAGCGTGAATGCTGGCGTGTATGGGTTTGAAAGGGGGTTTTTAGAAAAATACTTGCCCAAGCTCCATGACCAAAACGCCCAAAAAGAATACTATCTCACGGATTTAATCGCTCTAGGAATCAATGAAAACGAAACAATTGACGCTATTTTCTTAGAAGAAGAGTGTTTTTTAGGGGTGAATAGCCAAACAGAAAGGGCGAAAGCTGAAGAAATCATGCTAGAAAGACTGCGGAAAAACGCCATGGACTTGGGGGTAGTGATGCAATTGCCTAATAGCATTTATTTAGAAAAAGGCGTGAGTTTTAAGGGGGAGTGCGTTTTAGAGCAAGGGGTGCGTTTGAGTGGGAATTGTTTGATAGAAAACGCGCGCATTAAGGCTTATAGCGTGATAGAAGAGAGTCAAATCATTAATAGTAGCGTGGGGCCGTTTGCCCATGCGCGCCCTAAAAGCGTGATTTGTAATAGCCATGTGGGGAATTTTGTAGAAACTAAAAACGCCAAACTTCAAGGCGCTAAAGCAGGGCATTTGAGCTATTTAGGGGATTGTGAGATAGGGAAAAACACAAATGTGGGGGCTGGCGTGATCACTTGCAATTACGATGGTAAAAAGAAACACCAAACGATCATCGGTGAAAATGTCTTTATAGGGAGCGATAGCCAGCTAGTCGCCCCCATAAATATCGGCTCTAATGTCTTAATCGGCAGCGGCACCACCATCACTAAAGACATTCCTAGCGGTTCGTTGAGCCTTTCACGCGCCCCTCAAACTAACATTGAAAATGGGTATTTTAAGTTTTTTAAGAAATCTTAAAGAGTTTGAAAAATCGCTTTTACAGAAAAAATTGCAATGTTTTAAAACTTTATTAAGCGTATTTTAATGGATTAAAAAGTCCTCTTTTTATTCTTAATTATTTACCTTAATCCTGTAATTTGTGAAGAAACAAAACACTTATTGAGATTTTTGTGATATTTTTATGATTTATAACAATGCTTCCAATAGGATTGTGGTATAAATATTCTTATCAAGGTGTGCCAAACATGTCTTGAATCTCAATTTTATGAAAGGATTTGTTATGAGTGGATTGAAAACATTTAGTTGTGTAGTGGTTTTATGCGGTGCAATGGCTAATACGGCTATAGCTGGTCCTAGAATAGAGGCAAGGGGTGAATTAGGCAGATTTTGGGGGGAAGCTGTTGGAGCTGGAATGGGTGGTGCAATGGGTGGAATGATTGGGTCTCTTGTAGGTCCGTGGAGTACTGTGTTTGGTGCAGGCATTGGTGGTGGAATAGGGGCATATTCTGGAGCTGAAATAGGCGATAGGGTAGAAGATTTTATCCGTGGCGTTGATAGAGAGCCACAAACCCCAAGAGAACCCACCTATGATCGTCATTTTGTGTATGATAGGTAGTTTTGGGTGAGGAAGGAGTAAGCATGAATATCAAAGAGCGTTTGAGCATCTCCGAATATCGATGGGCAGTGGCCATAGTCTATGCGGGATGTATATCCACATTTCGTTGTAGCCAAGGCGCTGTCGATCCACTTTTTAGCCCTAAAGATAGTTATTATGCATGGCTAACACTCTTAATAGCGGCTTTGTTGTCTAACCTTTTATTTGACCCACGAGGTAGGGATTGTTATAAATCTTTCCAAGTAAGATACCCCAAGTTTTTTAAAGCCATTTTTAAGGCTAGGTTTTTTGGTGCGTTTTATGACGCTGTGTTAGGAGCAAGACTGAGGGATTTTTATATGGCACTTTTAACGATGCCCTTTGTTGCCGCTATCCATGAAATTTCAGCGTATTGCGGGCATCCTAGCAACTTACTTGTAGAGGGTTTGATCCTTCTTAGCTTTGTGTGTGTTTTTGGGCTTTGTATTAGGCTTTGCGCTAAATTAGGGTGGTGATTTAACCCAAATATCATTAAATGGAGGGGGTATAAAAAATTAAAAAACTTTAAAACCCATTTTTATTATTGAAAACGGGTATTTTAAGTTTTTTAAGAAACCTTAATTTGCTTCAATAATGAAAAATCCTAAAATATTATAACCATTTACTTTAATCCTGTAATTTGTGAAGAAACAAAACACTTATTGAGATTTTTGTGATATTTTTATGATCTGTAACAATGATTCTAATAGGATTGTGGTATAAATATTCTTATCAAGGTGTGCCAAAAATGCCTTGAATCTCAATTTTATGAAAGGATTTGTTATGAGTGGATTGAAAACATTTAGTTGTGTAGTGATTTTATGCGGTGCAATGGCTAATATGGCTATAGCTGGTCCTAGAATAGAGGCAAGGGGTCAGTTTGGTAGAGATATTGGAGGAGATATTGGTTCAACAATGGGAGCTGTCAGAGGGCCGTTAGGAGCTGCGATTGGGGGTCAGCTTGGTCGGGAAATAGGCGATAGGGTAGAAGATTTTATCCGTGATTTCATAGACAGAGAGCCTCAAACTAAAGAGCCACAAGCCCCAAGAGAACCTATCCGTGATTTTTATGATTACGGCTATAGTTTTGGGCATGCTTGGTGATCTTAAATGAGCCAAGGTGATGGGGGGAAAGGAAATGATATGGATACTACAAAAGAGAACTTGAATGGCTCAAAAGATCGTCTGAGTGGATCAGAATATTCAAAAGCAATAGGTTTGGTCTATGCGATATGTATCTCCATAGCCACTAGGATTTTTTATGAAACAAATGGTTCAGCTAGCGATCCGATCTTTAACCCTAAATATAGTTATTATGTGTGTCTAGTGGCTCTAATAGCGGCTTTGTTGTCTAACCTCTTGTTCAACCCAAAAGGCAGGTCGGCAGGTTATTTAATGATTGAAACTTGGCAAGGGTTCCCCAAGTTTTTTAAAGCCATTTTTAAGGCTAGGTTTTTTGGCGCGTTTTATGACGCTGTGTTAGGGGCAAGACTAAGAGACTTTTATTTGATGCTTTCAATAATGCCCTTTGTTGTCGCTATGCATGAAATTTCAGCGTATTTTGGGCATCCTAGCAACTTTCTTGTAGAGTGTTTGGTTTTTTTGGGGCTTCAATATCTTCTTAAGCTTTGCGCTAAATTAGGGTGGTGATTTAACCTAGTGCCATTAAAATGGAGGGGGAATAAAAAATTAAAAAACTTTAAAACTCATTCTCATTAATATAACAGATCCAACTTGAACTTTTCTTTTTCTTAAGTTTTTTATTGATACAATTCCAAATTTAAAAAACAAACGATTTAATTCAAAGGAAAAATTTTGATTACGGTGGTTAAACGAAACGGGCGCATTGAGCCTTTGGACATTACAAAAATCCAAAAATACACTAAGGACGCCACGGACAATTTAGAGGGCGTGAGCCAAAGTGAGCTAGAAGTGGATGCGAGGTTGCAATTCAGGGACAAGATCACTACTGAAGAAATCCAACAAACTTTGATTAAAACCGCTGTGGATAAGATAGATATTGACACGCCTAATTGGAGCTTTGTCGCTTCAAGGCTTTTTTTGTATGATTTATACCATAAAGTAAGTGGTTTTACAGGGTATAGGCATTTGAAAGAGTATTTTGAAAACGCTGAAGAAAAGGGCCGCATCCTTAAGGGCTTTAAGGAAAAATTTGATTTAGAGTTTTTGAATAGCCAGATCAAGCCTGAAAGGGATTTCCAGTTCAATTATTTAGGGATTAAAACCTTGTATGATCGCTATTTGTTAAAAGACGCTAACAACAACCCTATTGAATTGCCCCAACACATGTTTATGAGCATTGCGATGTTTTTAGCGCAAAACGAACAAGAACCCAATAAAATCGCTTTAGAATTTTATGAAGTTTTAAGCAAATTTGAAGCGATGTGCGCGACCCCCACTCTAGCGAACGCTCGCACCACCAAGCACCAGCTAAGCTCATGCTATATTGGCAGCACGCCGGATAATATTGAGGGGATTTTTGACAGCTATAAGGAAATGGCGCTGTTGTCTAAATACGGCGGAGGGATTGGTTGGGATTTTTCTTTGGTGCGCTCTATTGGGAGTTATATTGATGGGCATAAAAATGCGAGCGCTGGCACGATCCCTTTTTTAAAAATCGCTAACGATGTGGCGATTGCGGTGGATCAATTAGGCACACGAAAGGGTGCGATTGCGGTGTATTTGGAAATTTGGCACATTGATGTGATGGAGTTCATTGATTTAAGGAAAAATAGCGGCGATGAAAGGCGAAGAGCGCATGATTTATTCCCGGCTCTTTGGGTGTGCGATTTGTTTATGAAAAGGGTTTTAGAAGATGCGATGTGGACTTTGTTTGACCCTTATGAGTGTAAGGATTTGACTGAGCTTTATGGGCAGGATTTTGAAAAACGCTATTTAGAGTATGAAAAAGATCCTAAAATCATTAAAGAATACATTAACGCTAAAGATTTATGGAAAAAAATCTTAATGAATTATTTTGAAGCCGGCTTGCCTTTCTTAGCCTTTAAAGATAACGCCAATCGGTGCAATCCAAACGCTCATGCAGGCATTATTCGATCTAGCAATCTGTGCACGGAGATTTTTCAAAATACCGTGCCTAACCACTATTACATGCAAATAGAATACACCGATGGCGCCATAGAGTTTTTTGAAGAAAAGCAGTTGGTAACGACAGATAATAATATCACTAAATGCGCCAACAAGCTCACTAGCACCGATATTCTTAAGGGCAAGCAAATCTATATCGCTACTAAAGTCGCTAAAGACGGGCAAACGGCGGTGTGTAATCTGGCGAGCATTAATTTAAGCAAGATCAACACTGAAGAAGACATTAAAAGGGTTGTGCCGATCATAGTTAGGCTTTTAGACAATGTGATTGATTTGAATTTCTACCCAAACCGCAAAGTCAAAGCCACCAATTTACAAAATAGAGCCATAGGGTTAGGGGTTATGGGTGAAGCGCAAATGCTCGCAGAACATCAAATCGCTTGGGGGTCTAAAGAGCATTTGGAAAAAATTGACGCTTTAATGGAGCAAATCAGCTACCATGCGATTGACACGAGCGCGAATTTAGCGAAAGAAAAAGGGGTTTATAAGGATTTTGAAAATTCAGAATGGAGTAAGGGGGTTTTCCCCATTGATAAAGCCAATAATGAAGCCTTAAAGCTCACCGAAAAAGGGCTTTTTAACCACGCTTGCGATTGGCAAGGTTTGAGGGAAAAAGTCAAAGCCAATGGCATGCGTAATGGCTATTTAATGGCGATCGCTCCCACAAGCTCCATTTCTATTTTAGTGGGCACAACCCAAACGATTGAACCCATTTATAAGAAAAAATGGTTTGAAGAAAATTTGAGCGGGCTTATTCCTGTCGTAGTGCCTAATTTGAGCGCAGAAACCTGGAATTTTTACACATCAGCCTATGATATTGACGCTAAAGATTTGATTAAAGCAGCGGCCGTGCGCCAAAAATGGATCGATCAAGGCCAAAGCATTAATGTGTTTTTACGCATAGAAAACGCCAGCGGTAAAACCTTGCATGAAATCTACACGCTCGCTTGGAAATTAGGGTTAAAATCCACTTACTATTTGCGCAGCGAAAGCCCTAGCATAGATGAAAAAAGCGTGTTGGATCGATCGGTGGAGTGTTTCAATTGCCAATAATATAAGCTTAAATAAGCTAATCTTTGCTAAAATGAGATTCAAAATTATTTAAGGAAGATGAATGCTTTTTGCTATGATTGGTTCAGGGGGGTTTATCGCTCCCAAACACTTGCAAGCGATTAGAGATACAGGGCATTTTTTGGATTGCTCTTTTGATATTCATGATAGCGTGGGGGTTTTAGATGAGTATTTCGCGCAATCAGAGTTTTTTACAAATATTGAAGATTTTGAAAAGCATTTAGAGCAATCTAGGGCTATGGGTAAAGAAATCAACTATTTGAGTGTTTGCACGCCCACGCACACGCATTTTGATCATATCCGTTTCGGGTTAAGAAACGGCATGCATGTGATTTGTGAAAAACCCTTAGTTTTAGACCCTGGCGAAATACAAGAATTGAAAGATTTAGAGGTGAAATACCAAAAAAGGGTGTTTAGTCTTTTGCCCTTGCGCTTGCATTGCGACACGCTGGCCTTAAAAGAAAAAATTAAAAGCGAATTAGACAAAAACCCTAGCAAGGTGTTTGACATCACGCTCACTTATATCAGCGTCCAAGGGAAATGGTATTTTTCTTCATGGCGAGCGGATGTGAATAAGAGCGGAGGGTTAGCCACTCAAATGGGAATGAATATTTTTGACACTTTATTGTATTTGTTTGGAAGCGTTAAAGACAAGGTTATCAATAAAGAAGAGCCTGATTGCGTAGGGGGGATACTCTTTTTAGAGCATGCCAAAATAAGGTGGTTTTTTTCCATCAATCCAGAACACATGGGAGTGGCTAAAGAGAAAGTTTATCATAAAATGATCCTAGAGGGCGAAGAAGTCAATCTCACGCAGGGCTTTGATAATCTGTATATAGAAAGCTACAAACAGATTTTAGCTCAAGGGGGGTTTGGTTTAGATGACGCTATGGCGTCTATTAAACTGGCTTATGAATTAAGAAACCTCCCAGTCAGCGAACCCAATGAAGATTCGCATACTTTGTGTTGCAAAAACAAAACAAACCAATAAAAACATAATTTTTGAAAGCGTTGTTTAGGGGGTTTTGGTTATTGGTGTTTGATTAGAATAGGGTTGTTTTTAATTTTCTTTTAAGAGGGATTTTACTTTTTTAAGGGTTTCTGTATGGGTATTTATGCGTTATACATAGCGATAGGGCTTTTTACTGGCATTCTATCAGGGATTTTTGGCATTGGTGGGGGGATGATCATTGTCCCTATCATGCTCGCAACCGGGCATTCTTTTGAAGAATCCATTGGGATTTCCATTTTGCAAATGGCGCTTTCATCGTTCGTTGGCTCTGTTTTGAATTTCAAAAAAAAATCGCTTGATTTTTCTTTAGGCTTGTTGATAGGGGCAGGGGGGCTGATAGGGGCGAGTTTTAGCGGATTCATTTTAAAAATCGTTTCCAGTAAGATTTTAATGGTTATTTTCGCGCTTTTAGTCGTGTATTCTATGATCCAATTTGTTTTAAAACCCAAAAAAAAAGATTTTATAGCGGATACTAAACGCTACCATTTGCAAGGTTTAAAATTATTCTTAATTGGCACGCTCACCGGGTTTTTTGCTATCACTTTAGGGATTGGTGGGGGGATGCTCATGGTGCCTTTGATGCATTATTTTTTAGGGTATGATTCTAAAAAATGCGTGGCGCTAGGGTTATTTTTCATCTTGTTTTCTTCTATTTCAGGGGCTTTTTCTTTAATCTATCATCACATCATCAATAAAGAAGTGCTTTTAGCAGGGGCGATTGTGGGATTAGGCTCTGTTATGGGCGTGAGCATTGGGATTAAATGGATCATGGGGCTTTTGAATGAAAAAATGCATAAAGCTTTGATTTTGGGGGTGTATGGTTTGTCGCTATTGATCATTTTATACAAACTCTTTTTTTAATTGATGGTTTTATACCACTACTATTTTAAGACTCCTAAGAGTTTCCCTTTAGAGTATTTGCATTTGTGCGCTAATGAGAGCCATTTGTTAAGATTGGATTTTGATGCGACCAATTTTTCTCATAACGCCCCTATGAATACCCCGTTAAAACTCAGTATTCAAGCCTTGGAGCGTTATTTCTTGGGGCAACTTTTTGAATTTAATGCGCCTTTAGATTTGATAGGGACTTTTTTTCAAAAACAAGTTTGGTCTGCATTAATGACTATCCCCTATGGCAAGACAAAAAGTTACGATGAAATCGCAAAGCTCATTAATAACCCTAGATCTTGCAGAGCTATTGGCAACGCTAATTATAATAACCCTATTTCTTTGATCGTGCCTTGTCATAGAGTGGTGCGTAAAAATGGCGCTTTAGGGGGGTATAATGGGGGCATAGAAGTCAAAAAGTGGCTGTTAGAATTTGAAAGCAAAATTTTAAACCAGCAAGCTAAAAACTCTTTAATTTCTTAAAAAATGGGGCTTTGGTTATTTATGGTAAAAATCATTTTTTTAAGGGAGTAGGGGGTGTTTTTAATTTTCTTCCCAAATGCTCGCCGCTTCTTCTAAACGCTGCTTGTCAAAATGCGTGTAAATCCTACTGGTATTCAAGCTCGCATGCCCTAGAGCTTCTTGAACCAAAATCAAATCATGGCGTTTTTGATAGAGCAAGGTCGCAAAAGAATGCCTTAACATGTGCGCCCCGTTTTTTTCCCTTCTCAGACCCGCAAAATTGATGATGCGTTCCACTTGCTTATACAAATACGCTTGCGTTAAAGCGCTGCCTTTTTGATTGCAAAACAATAAATCATTTTTAACAGGATACAATTCCCTTTCTATAAGCCATTCTTTTAAAAGGCTCTCAATGTGGAAAGCTTTGAGCATCACCGCTCTGTATTTGTCGCCCTTACCTTTAATCAAAATCGTATAACAGCCATTTTCTAAAGTAAAATCCTTTATTTTAAGCTGTAAGGCTTCATTAGATCGCATGCCCGTAAAAACGATGATTTTAATGAGCAGGCGGTTTCTGGCGCGCACTTTAGCAGACATTTCTATTTTATCAATGCCCTCTAAAAATTTTTCTAATTCTTCATTATTTAGGTGAGTAGGGAGCTTGTTGCCCGTGCTTTGATTGACTCCGCTGATATTTTTAAGCGTGATATTATAAATATAAGATTTTTCATTTTCATCTTGATTTTGCTTGTCTATGTATCTAAAAAGCCCGAGCAGGGCGATCCTGTAATTTTTCTTAGTGGCTAAACTCAAACCCCCGGTATAAACGCTCAAAAATTCAGCGAGCAGCACTTCATCAATGCTTTTGAGCGATTTTAAAGAAATCTTTTTGGTGTATTCGTGGAATTTGAGTAGGGGCAGTGCGTAGGTGTTGATCCCAAGCAATCCGGCGTTACGGGCTTTTTTACAAACTTTTTCCAAGTGGCTTGCACTGCACACTTGATTTAGTTCGTTCAAACATTCAAAAACCTTGTTTTGGTCTTTCACTTGGGAATTAGACAGGCTTGTGCATTTGTAACGCAAAAAACGCCCAATCCATAGCAAAAGATTTTCTATAGGGTCTTTTAATTCTTCTAAGGGGTGCTTCATTGGGGGTTAGTCATCTATTAAGTGCAGATCAATATCAAAGATAAAATGGAATGTGTTTATCAAGCAAATTATACTTAATATCGTTTATTAGAGCGTAATCAAGAGCCACTCCCTCTTTTTGATTGATAGCGTTAGTAATAATGTCTGATAATGGAAATGCTTGAGTTTTTAATTGCCCCAATAAATCCTGAAGATTTAAATCATTGATAGTTTTATCGTTTTCTAATTCTAAAAATGCATTTTCATCATCAATACACCCATAGATAGTTTTTATTAATCCATTGAATATGTTTTTTTTAGTGTTAGGTAACTCATCATTTTCTAAAGATTTTCTAGGCGCTTTAATAGCTAAGTGAGAAGGATTACCAACATCAAAGATAAAATAAAACGCACTATCAAGCACATTATACTGGATGTCATCTATTTGAGCATGATTGAGCGCGACTCTCTTTTTTTGGTTGATAACATTGATAATATCTATAAATAATCGTTCCTTTAAATTCTTTAAGCCATCAAGAGTGATAAAACAATAGCTAACACTTAGATCGAACGCATTAGAGATAATCTTTTTACCAATGATCTTACCACTTTTTAAACCTTCAACAATTTCGTTGATCTTGAGGTTTTGTTCAGAGTCTACTCTATAATTACAAAAAGAAGGATTTATTTTAATTTCTTCATTCACTTGCTCTTTTATTTTGGCTATCCTTTTCTCCTGTGGAATTTTAGAATAACCATGCCACAAATAGCGATCAAAGGTATCTCTTACTTCTCTTTTAAAATATCCATATACTTTATATAATGATGGATAATCTTTTGGTGGCGAAAATGAAATTTTTCCATTGGGGATTTTTGAATTTTTAAAGTTTGTAAGAAATTGTGGTATTTCATTAGGGGCTTTTGGTATATTCTCTGAAAATTCAAGCAATACCTCTCTGAAATCAGAATCATTACCAATCAATTCAATTTTGTGTGTGTTTGAGTTTTCACAATAGAAAATACCCGTTAGCTCAAACCCTAACTTTTCTTTCAATCCTAACAAGTATTGCTTTAAATTGAATGAACTATCGTTTTGGAATATAAAACAGCTTTTTAGATTATCTAAAATTAAATAGTTTCCAATTGTAAATGGGCAATAAAAAGGATGCTTAATCGCATCACGAAAACATGATTCTAATTTTTTAGTTTTATTGTCAATATCAATAAGGTTGTCAGAGTTGCTAGTAATAAAGATAATCCCAAAAGGCAATCCGTAATTAATTTTCTTGTGAAAATCAAATTCAATTTCCTTGTTCTTTAAATTTGTAAGAAGTTGCAGTAAATTACCGAAAGTATCTTTGACTGCGTCTAACACTTCTCCAAATTCTATTTCTATATTATAAGTGCCTTTTTTATCGCAAATAGCGTTTTCACAATACCAAATATCTCTATTATTGAGATATTTATTATTGAGATATTTGGCTAACACTAGCAAGTAGTTTTTTAAATTCTGATTCGTTTGTAAATACCATAAAAGCAGTAATTTCACTAGTCCTACCATGTTATATCATCTAACTCTAATCTTGCTGCCATATTTTTCCTTAAAATTCATTTAGTTATGAAAACTGCACTTTTCAAACTTTTAAATCTAACCATTATACCACGCTATACCACTAACTACAATATAAAATCCCCCCCTTTTAAAATGAGATTCTTTTATCCTTTTGATTTGACAAAGCGAGCGATGCGTTCCATCCCCTTTTCAATCTGTTCTTCTGAGCATGCAAAAGACAAACGGACATAGCCTTCCAATCCAAAAGCCTTTCCAGACACTAACGCCACGCCTTCTTTTTCCAATAATTCATGGCAAAATCGCATCGAATCCCCCCCACAAAGACCGCCAATGTTGATAAAAAGATAAAACGCCCCATCAGGTTTTAAAGCGTTCAGCCCCTCAATCGCATTGATTTTTGCGTGGGCTAAATGACAGCGCTTCTCAAAAGCCTGACGCATCGCTTCAATTTCCTTATCCACCAACCCCTCAAGCGCCACAATTGAAGCCATTTGCGTGATAGAATTGATATTGGAAGTGCATTGGCTTTGCAAGTTATTCATCAATTTGACTAATTTTTTATCCTTGCTCGCCGCATAGCCCATACGCCAGCCTGTCATCGCTACTGACTTGCTCAAGCCATTAATGGTAATGGTGCGTTTTTTCATCTCTTCACTCACCGCCGCGCAAGAAACAAACTCCCCCTTATAAACAAGCTTTTCATAAATTTCATCGCTAAGCACCCAAATTGGAGTGTCTTTTAAAACTTCGCTTAAAGCCTCTAATTCCGCCTTACTATAAAGCATGCCGGTAGGGTTTGATGGGGTGGTGAGAATGAGCATTTTTGTTTTGGGGGTTAAGGCGTCTTTAAGCTGCTTGGGGGTGATTTTAAAGCGGCTTTTTTCATCGGTTTGAATGAATTTGCTCACCCCACCGCTGTATTTCACAAGCTCAGGGTAAGTTACCCAAAAAGGCACAGGGATAATCGCTTCATCGCCCTCCCCTATTAAGGCTTGAATCGCATTGAACAGGCTTTGCTTAGCACCATTGCTCACTAGAATTTCACTCGGTTCATAATCCAAGTTGTTTTCTTTTTTCAATTTATGAGCGATCGCTTTTAATAATTCAGGAATCCCAGCCACTGGAGTGTATTTGGTAAAGCCATCATTTAGGGCTTTTATGGCCGCATCTTTAATCGCTTGCGGGGTGTCAAAATCAGGCTCGCCTGCTGAAAAACTTAAAATGTCTTTTCCTTGCGATTTCAATTCTTTAGCGAGTGTGCTGATAGCGATCGTTGCGGATTCTGAAAGGGATTGGATTTTAGAGGAATATAACATGCTTAATCCTTGTTAATTTTTTGAACTATCATAACATGATCAAAAAGATTTTAATTCTAATTTTCAAAAAACTTCCAAAAATGTTTCAAAAGAAAGCAAGAGATTGTGTGAGAAAACTCTAATTGAAAATTCAATTAGAGAAAAACAAGCGTTTTAAATCAGAAATTGTAACGATACCCCACATAAAGGCTGTATTGACGGCGGTAAGTGAAGCTCAAATTCCCATGGTTAAAATAATAAACATTGATAGTAGGAATCTTCACGCCAAAGTCAAATTCTTGATGCTGGCCAATATGGGTGCGAATCCCTAAATTAAAAAGGAATTGGAAAATCGCCGGATCAAGGCTATAGGAGGTGTGCTTATAAGGGCTTTTGGTTTCCAAAAAAGCCCCTGTCGTATTACCCCAAGAGTTACCCGCAATTTGAACCCCCAAAAAGAATCCAAAACTCGCATCCTCTTTATTGATGACATTGTATAAAGTGTCAATACCCACACCATAAGTGAACATGTCAGACAGATTGCCCATTGTCCCTACTTTGGTCGCGCATGGTTCATTGAGCTTGCATGCCCCACCATTATCTGATGTCAAAGCGTTCGCTCCAAACACGGCATGCCCATAATCCATAAAGCCGTAATAGCGTGCACCAAACCATCTCTTTTGCCCGAAAAACTGCTTATAACCCACAGTAAGCCCTAAGCCTTGCATAACGGCTAGATAGTCGGTTTTACCCACAGGGAACTTAGGATAGTTAAATTCACTGCTTTTGGGGGGGTTTTTAACGCTTTGCGAAGCCTGACCGACTTGATAGCTAATCCCCAAATACCAAGCGTTTTTCTCGCCTTTCACTACTTTATATTCTTTTGGCTTTTCCAATTGTTTTTGCACTTCTGTGCTGCCTTCTGCTGCCAAAAGACTATTACCTAACACTACCGATAAACAGAGCGTTTTAAACACTACAAACTTTTTCATACAACATTTTTCCTTCTAAAAGTCTACATTTCGTATAATAATAACATAATAATCTATAAAAAACCTAAATTCTTAAGAAAAACACCCCTAAAACTTAAAATTTTAAATTTTCTAAGGGGTTTTAGTGGTTTTGCTCGGGTGATTTTTCTGTTTTTGGGGGGTTTCTTAATTTAACTTTGTTAAGAAAACCATCATTGTTTATAATAAAACCACTTAATCCTATCTCACTAAAGAAATATTCAATGACAATTTGCTTGAAATCTATAAAAGCATGGCTAATGTCTGTAGCTTTTGTTTGTATCAAGCTTTAAACCTCTTCCGTGCGCTAGAGAGTTACGGCAATCAACAATCTGTTTGATTAGATCTTCTTGACATTTATCATTAAAATAATTTTTCGTTTGATCGCATTTTGTCCTAGATAATGAAATTTTAAAAAATTCAGAGAGTTTTTCATGGAGTTTTGTTTGTTGTGGTTTCTTTAAAAAACTTTCAATCATGCTAATCAATGCAAACATGTCTGAATACAAGTGAATAATTGGATCTTTTTTATTGATAATGTCTAAAATACTTTCAAGTTGGAAACCTCTATCATTTTTAATACAAAAATCAATCCATTTTTCAAGTATTACAGAAAATTATCTATCCGTTGGAAATCTATAGCAATCCCATAAGGATTTATCTCCATGGACTTTTTATCTTTTTTGTAAGTGTTTCTTATTGCCGTAATGTCTTTATTAGAAAGCTTGAATTGAATATAGTCGATTTGGATGTCAAAATTAGAATGAGCATAAATCAAAATAAAAAAGTTTTTAATCGCTTCAGCAATAAGCTCTAATTTTTCAAGGGATTCAAAAATCATATTGCATTCCAAAAACAAATCACATTGATAAGTTAATAAACGATTCTGTCTTTCAGAAAAAAATGAATTAGATCTTGCTTTTATCTTGTCTTTTTCATATTTTTGGGACAAAAAATCATTTTGAATATAAAATGATTGTAAGATAAAATTATTATCATTATCCCCATGATAACTTTCACACCCACTTTCATCTGCTTTAAATGATGCATCAGGTAGCAAATGCTTCTTGGTCGTAAAAAAGCTTTCTAAATAATTTGTCCTGCAAACAAAACATTCGCCCTTAATTTTGTTTGGATCAATGTGATCATCAAACAGCCATTCATAATAAAATGTAATTGGTGTAGGATGCCCTAAAACATGACCTAAAATAATGCGATTATAAGGCTTGTAAAGAGTGTATCTTTTTTTGTTATCCACAATATAGAGCGTTTGGTATTGCAAAGAGTGGATCTCTTTAATTTCTCCTAAAACCATAAAAGAAAAAGAAATTTTGTTTTCTTGATACGAAAACACTCCTGGAATGTATTACTCATTTTGTGGATTGGTTTGTGGATTTTTTAAAAAAGCAAGACATTGCCCTTCAAAATATTCCACACCCCCAAGCGATGCGATCACTCAAACCTCTTTTTGCTGATTTTTTCTATCAAATCCACGCTTTTTTCAGAGAGTTTGATGACCCTACAAAGGAGCTCAAAAACATATTTGCCACCTTTGTAATCGTTCGGGTTGTTTTCAATCAAGCTGTCTTTATCCCTAGTCTTTTTATAGCGCTCAATCACCCAGTCAATCGCGCTTTTTGCCATTCACCACATATTCAAAGGCTTTTTTGGGGATTTTAGTGATAGCGATATGGTTGTTATAATGGATGCGATCCCCTTTTTTGGTCATTGTTTCCACATCATAATAGCCCTCTATTTCGGCGCTCTCTAGTAGGTTGTATTCAACGCTTGTATGCAATTCCTCGCTCTCATAGTTAAGGTGCAACTTCGCTAATTCTTTGCCAAGAATAGAGAGTTCTTTAAAATCCTCACTCAAAGCGATGCGCGGATCTTCTTTGGTGAGAGAATTTTTGTATTTTTCTAAATAGCCTTTATGGTGGAGAATCGCATAAATGTAATAAAAAATCTCTTCTTCAGCGATAGAGTTATCTTCATAATGCTTCCTAAAGAGGTTGAGCGCATAGCCGCTGATCGCATAATGGCGCCTCCCCCAATCATCGTAATGATACAAAGGGTAAGCTTGATTGGGTGAGATCAAATTATAATCAGAAATACAATCGCTTACAAGAGCGCTAAAATTCTTGCCATTACCCACACCAGTATTGATCACCACATTCTGAGCGTCTTTATCCGGGAAAATTTTTGGCAATTGGTATTGCCTGTGTATCCAATCCTTATCCCAATAAAGCCATCGTTTGTTAAAAGGGTGATACATGGCTAATCTTATGCGCTTCTCACGGCTTTCTTGCAGATTTTTGTTTTTGATAAATTCTTTTTTTAAACTACGAGTCCAAGAAATTTTCGTTTTATCGGTGGTGATTTCTCTATCATTAAGGTGTTTGTGAAGTTCGGCTGATTTGACGCTTTTAGTTCGTTGTTTGAAAGCTTCCCTAAAATGCGTATTAAAGCGCTTCAAATCAGCGTTATAAGTGTCAATGCATTTTTGCACCGATTGGGTTAAAATTTTTGGAGAAAAGTTATACACCCAAGGATCACGCCCACTTGCCACGCCGCCAGAATTGATGTCAAAAACGCTTTTGGAGTTTTTGTCTCTTTTTAAAGGGATGAGTTTTTCAAAATCGTCATCTCTTTGGTTGATCCAATCGCCTTTGTTATTCGGGGTGATGTTTCAAAAGGGATGGCGTCTAGGTTTGTGAAGTTAGCGAGCCGATTGAGTTTGTCCTCTCTTTTCAAGTAATCCCCAATATCGTAGTAATGGATTATGCTGTTTTTCACGCTTGTGTCTTTGACAAAAAAGATAATCGCTATCGTCGCCCTCGATCCGCTATCAAAAATTCCATCGCCTTCTTTTTGTTGCACCTCCCCTGAAGTCCTAGCATTCCCCCTCAAATTCAGCACATAAAGATGTGCAAAATCTTGCGCCACGCATTTTCTGAACCCATCGCCGCTTTTAGAGTCAATAAAACCCCCGTTCACCACAAAGCCTAGCACCCCCCTATCTTTAAGAAGTTCGCTTGCCATGTAGATGCTTTGAATGAGCGTGTCTCGTGTGGTTGCCCCCACTTTGGCGGTGGAATTTTTGCCGTATTTTTCATAAACCCTTTTTTCAAGATTAGGGTGTGAGAGGTTTTGGTTGTTATCGTTTTGAGATTTTTGACTGGCTGAATAAGGCGGGTTGCCTATGATGACTCTAATGTTTTGTTTTTCTATGGTGGATTTGAT
Organism: Helicobacter sp. 219-2; assembly: GCF_030053225.1. Classification (NCBI taxonomy): domain Bacteria; kingdom Pseudomonadati; phylum Campylobacterota; class Epsilonproteobacteria; order Campylobacterales; family Helicobacteraceae; genus Helicobacter; species Helicobacter sp. 219-2. The sequence continues at coordinate 1,035,761 of NZ_JASGBS010000001.1, forward strand.
TTCTTTGTTTTCTTCCAAATCCTTAAAGAGATCGAACACCCCCTTATCGTTTTTTTCCTCATAAAAATCCAGGCTGTCCGTGAGCGCGATATTTTTGAAATTTTTTAACGAGCCATCCCTATTTTGCGCCGCTTGAGTGATATTGATTAAAGCGATATAATAGGCTAAAAGCACGATGTCAAAAGCGAATAAATGGTTTAAAAACTTCTCTTTTAAGGCTTCATCGCTAATAAGCCCGTTTTCTTTAGAAAGCAAACGAGCGATAAAACTCCCAGTGCCGGTGAAGGGATCAAAAATCGTGATGTTTTTATCGTTAAAATCCGTGTTGAAATGCTTTTTCAAAATGCCGTTAGTGGCTCTTAAAATGAAATCCACCAACCTCTATAGGCGTATAAACGATCCCTAGTTTTTCGCTTTGCTTTCTAAAGGCTACTTTAAAGAAAGTGTTGTAGAGGTTTTTAATGAGTTCTTGTTGGCTTTTTTGGCTTTTGGCGTGCATGGCTTCTGTTTTCACGCTTTCATAGAGGTTTTTAAGATCTTTAGTTTCTCCTTGTAAGCCCAGAGTGGAGAGTTTTTCTACCATTTTATCCAAGGCTTTTGAGATAGGGTTTTTGATATTGTCCCCAAAAATTGCATCAAAAATGGGCTTAGTGATGATGTGAGAGGTGATCATGTCTAAGGCTTCATCTTCTTTGATGTTTGAATGGATATTGCCTCTTAAGGAATCCAAAAAGCCGTGGAAAAATTCAGGGTTTTTTTCAAAAATATCTTTCAAGCGGTTATTCAAGGTTCTTGCGATATTGCCCGTTTTTTTAGTGAAATTTTCCCAATAGTTCCTATCCCCTATTGTGGCTCTTCATCGTCTTGATTTGTTCCATCATTGTTGTGGTCATCGCTCCCAAAGATTTTGATTTTTTCTCTAAAAGTGGCTTCATCAACCAGGCTTGGGTCATGGCTTCTTAAGGCTTTTATCACTTTCCAAATGTTTTTGAAATTGGTGTTATTGACGGCTTCATCCAGGTTTTGGATTTCACTCTCTTCTAAAGCGATAGGCAAAATGATATAGCCTCTTTTCTTGTGTTTGGCTTTTCGCATCACCCTACCCACCACTTGGATAATATCCACCATAGCGCTTTTGCCATCAAAAAAGACAATGCTATCTAACGCCGGGACATCCACCCCTTCGCTCAAACACCTAGCGTTACTTAAAACCTTGCAAGTGTTAGGCTTAAATGCATTGAGTTCTTCTAATTTTTCAAGCCTGACCTTACAATTCATGGTGCCATCAATGTGATCGATGCTGATTGTTAGGTTTTTAAAACTCTTTTTCTTAAGCTCTTCTCATTGTAGCATTCCATAATCGTTTCAAAGGAGTCCTTAATATTCTTGCTCGTGTTAATGCTTTTGCAAAAGCTTATGGCTCTTTGAGAGGGAGTGGTGTCGTTTTTGTTTTGCAAGTTGTGGTCTTGTTTGTTTTCATCATCTAAAGCGATTAAATCCTTTTTGGCTAACCCTTTATGAGTGCCGATAATCTTACAAACAAATTCGTTATTGATGAGCTTTTTATCCAGTTTAGTGCCTTCGGCTTCAAGCCGACTGATCTTTTTATTCACGCTGTTAGTAACGCCGCTTAAATTTTCTTTCCGCACCGCTAAAATCATGACTTTGTAGTCTGTGAGAAGATCTAAAGCGATCGCTTTGGTAAAATTGAGCGTATAGATTTCTTCGCCAAAAATACTCTCATCGTCCATAGAATAGATGGCATTATCGCTCTCTTTGGCTCTAGCTTTAGAGCTTTCGCTATAAACTTTAGGCGTGGCGGTCATATAAAGGCGTTTTTTAGCCTTGATATGTTCATCGCTATGACAAAGCGTGAAAGCGTTTTTATCGTCCCTTTCATTACTAGAATACATAGCCCCTACCGTTCTGTGGGCTTCATCGCAAATGACAAGATCAATTTCGCCCAAACCCGCTTCTTGCGCTTCTTTAATACGCAACGCGCTTTGATAAGTTGAAAAGATGATGAAGCGCTTGTTTTCTTTTTGCGCTTTTTCACAAACGCTTAAAATGTCTTCAGGGCGAGTGGAGGGCTTGTTGGGGAGCTCAGAAAAATTAATATCATCGGTGTCATCATCGTTTTTATTTTTCTTACCTTTCCCGACTTTATCATCGCTGCACACGATAGAAGCGTAAAAAGGATCGCTTTTTTCTTGCGCGTATTCTCTAAAAGTTTGGGAAAGCAAAGCGATACTTGGCGCTAAAAAAAGCGTGATTTTGGGTTCTAAAGCTTCCATGATTTTTAAAGAAGTGTAGGTTTTGCCTGTCCCGCATGCCATAATGAGCTTGCCTCTAGTGTTTTTAGGGTTAGAAAAATACTCTTTGGTGGCTTTTATCGCTTCTATTTGGTGAGGGCGCGGCTTTTTCTTATCGCATAGGGGGAGTTCGCCTTGAGTTTGCGTGGGATCGAACTTTTCCCAATCAATCTGAGAATAGATAAAATCCTCTTCATTGATTTCAATAATATCAATCCCTTTGCTTTTTCTGATTTGTTCAATTTCGTTAAGAGCGGTAGAGGTTAAATTAGAAGTGGAGATGATGATCCCTTTTTTAAACCTAACCTCTTTTACCCCGCTTTGCAATTTGCTTAAAAAAGTCGCAATGTCGTTCAGTGAAACGCTGTCTTGATGGAATTTGCATTGCACGGCGATGTATTCTTTTGAAGCCGTTGTGATCACCATATCAATCCCACGATCGCCCTCCTTCCCCCTTAATTTCCAATCGTTCCAAAGATCAATAGACTCGTATTCATCGGCGCTGTCATGCTCTTTTAAAAAACGCTTAGAAACTTTTTCAAACCAGCTCCCTTTAAGGCGTTGGTTAGGTATGGCTTGCAATTTTTCTTTGGCGAGTTTGAAGGTGCTGATTTCTGACATTTTTCATTCCTTAAATAGTGGCGTTAAAGTTCTGTATTATATAAAAAGATGTTAGAAAGTGGGGTTAAAAAGGCTTTTTATTCAGCGCTTTTTAAAGCTTTAGCGATGAGTTCTAAAGGGTGCGAAAATTGCGGGGTGTTAGGGTCATCTAAAGACTTTAAGGCGTTGTTTAATTGCATGTGGCATGCCCCGCATTCAGCGCTTACAATTTCAGCTTTAGTGTCTATGATTTCTTTAGCCCTAAGAAGCCCTACTTTTAAAGAAAATCCCGCCTTTTCTGTTTGCATCGTAATCCCCCCAAAACCGCAACAATTATCCGGCATTTCTTTAATTTCATAATGCAAATTGAGCAGGTTGCGCACTTCCTTATGAGCGTTTAGGGTTTTTTTGGCATGGCAAGGGTTATGGTAGGTGATAGTCTCTTTTTTTCCCTTAGGGATTTTTTCTAAAAGATGTTTTAAAGGGGTGTGTTTCTCTAAAAACACGCTCGCCAGATAGATTTTAGGCGTGATTTTTTCCAAGCGCTTCACATACAAATCCCTATCCTTTTCGCCTAAAAACACCTTGTAATAATCATTGATGAGCATGCTAGCGCATGTGGCTTCAGGCACAATGATCGCATCCACTTCATCTAAATAGCTTTCAAACCATTCTATGTTTTTTTTCACTAAAAAAAGCGTGGTGTCTTTGTCGCCGGTAAAATACGCAGGTGCTGAGCAGCATTCTTGCTTAGGGATGATCGCTTGAATGTTGAGTTTTTCTAAAATATACAACAAGCTTTCCCCCACTTGCTGGTAATGGTAATTGCTCAAGCACCCTATAAAAACCGCCACTTTTTGAATGGGGTTTTCTAAAGGCTTCATTTCTGCATGCTTTTGTAAAAAACTTTTTTGATTTAAGGGAGGGAGTGCGCTTTTTTTAAAGCGTTTGAATAAGCCTTTAAACGCTATTCTAGGCTCTAAACTATCCCCTACTTGCTTGAAGATACAAGGGGCTAAAAAATGCGCCACCGAAAACACCCTATCCATTTTTTTGCGGTTTTTTAAAAGGGAAAAATAGGATTTTTTATACCAAGCAATGCCGTATTTTTGAGCGATTTTTTCTCTGGCTTTTTCTATTAAAGTGTCTATGGGCAAATGAAAGGGGCAAATTTCCACGCAAGCGGTGCATAAAAAACAAGTTTCTAAAAGGTGTTTTAAATTCGTGTCTAATTTGAGCTTGTTTTGAGCGTTTAGGCGCATCAAATCTAAAAAGCCTCTAGGCGAAGTCGTTTCGTCTTTATGAATGCGGTATATGGTGCAACCTGGCACGCATTTAGCGCATTTAACGCAAGCGTCCCCTACTTCTTCAAAAATATTCCCGTTCATAGCGTTTTACTGAAATGTTTTTCGCCCCCACGCAAATACGCGTCAAACTCCATAGCCATGTTTCTTACGAGCATGCCCCCTGTTTTGGTCATCTCAAAGCCTTTAGCGTTAAAAGAAAGCAAGCCCGCTTCTTCATAAGGCTTTAATTTTTCTAATTCTTTTTTAAAATGCGCTTTAAAATCAATAGAAAATTTTTCTTCAATCTTATAGTAATCCAATTTTAAATTACTCATCATTTGCATGATCACTTCTTTTCTTAATATGTCTTCTTTGGTGAGTATTACACCCCTTTCTACCGGTAAATGCCCCAAATCAAGGGCTTTTTCATAGTGGCGCAAGTCTTTATAATTTTGCGTGTAATAATCGCTCCCTTCGCCAATGCTCGTAACGCCAATGCCAATGGTTTGAGTGAATTTTTTAGTAGTATAGCCTTGAAAATTACGGCGCAACTCTGCTTTTTGAAGGGCCAGATACAATTCATTATCGCTTTTAGCGAAATGATCCATGCCTATCATTTGGTAATGGGCTTTTTCTAAAAAACTAATGAGAGATTCTAAAATCTCTAGCTTATCTCTAGGGCTTGGCAATAAGGTTTCATCAATTTTACGCATCGTTTTTTTCACCCAAGGCACATGCGCGTAATTAAACACCGCTAATCGGTCCGGATCCAGTTTCAAAACCAATTCCAAAGTTTTTAAAAAACTCTCTTTAGTCTGGTTGGGTAAGCCATAAATCAAATCAAAATTAATGGATTTGATGCCACAATCTCTAGCGAGCTTCACGGATTCTTGAACCATTTCAAAAGGCTGGATCCGGTGAATGGCTTTTTGGACTTCAAAATCAAAATCTTGCACCCCAAAACTCAAGCGGTTAAAACCCCTATCAAACAAGGTTTGCATGTGTTCTTTGGTGAAATGCCTAGGGTCAATCTCACAACTCATCTCAATATCTTGACTGAAATTAGGGAAAACTTCTTGAATGCTTTGGGTGATTTCATCTAATTGAGTGGGTGAAAAAAAGGTCGGCGTGCCGCCTCCATAGTGGAATTGCGCCACTTCTCTGTTGGTATCCATCGCATTTTTTAAAAGAGCGAGTTCTTTTTTAAGGTAGCTGATATAGCGGGTTTTTTTCTCTTCTAAGCTTGTGTAAATGACTGAACAAGCGCAAAAATAACACGCGCTCCTGCAAAAGGGCAAATGCGTATAAAGCGATAAAGGCATGGGGTTTTTGAGATGGTCATGGTTAAAAAACGCCGTTTTCAAGCTCTCTTCATTAAAATTTTCTTTAAATTCCACCGCCGTTGGGTAGCTGGTGTATCGCGGCCCGGGCTTTGAATATTGGGAAAATTTTTCAAAATCAATGGTTTGCATTAAAAATTTTCCTCATCGCTGTTGTCAAAATTTTCAAAATTATTCTCATTAAAAGGGGGTTGTTTGAACATGTTGTCAAAATTAAAAAATAAATTAGGGTGTTCTTTTTTGATTTGTTTGACAAAGTTTAAGGTGTTGATATTGGGCAAATTCCCGTCTTTTTGGCGTAAATTTTCTAACAATTGCAAGGAAACTTCACGCACATCTTCAAAATCAATCGGTGCTTGGGTGATAATATCCCTTTCTAATTCCGCCCTGAGCCTGGCTTCAAAAGCCTTTCTGGCGTTTTCTGCCAAAAGAGAAATCACATTATCTGGCACTAAAACATAATTTTTATCTTCTTCATCAGAAATAAAATAAGCTTCATTTTTTTTAAACGCCCCTTTTTCTAATTCTAAAAGCATTTCACTAGCACTGATTTTTTTGAGAAAGGCTCTGTTTTTTTGGGTTGTTAGGCTATTGATAAGTTTTTGTGATTTGGTTTTAGAAACTCGTTTTTTAGGTAATTTTTCCACTTTATATCCTTTTTAAGCTGATTGTATCCAATTTGGTTTAATTCTCATTATAAATCGTTTTTAAATACTCTATTTTTGAAGTCAAATTGAGTAATACCATATCAGCCAACACCAATGAAAGCAAACTCTCGCACACCACACTCCCTCTAATCGCAATGCAAGGATCATGCCTGCCTTTTAACAAGCATTCGCATTCATGATTGTTAATGTCTATGGTTTGTTGAGGTTGGAAAATGCTTGGCGTGGGTTTGAAATGTACTTTTACGATGATTTCTTCCCCATTGCTCATGCCCCCTAAAACCCCCCCACTACGATTGCTCAAAAACCCCTTTTGATCCATTAAATCGTTATACTCTGAGCCTTTTAATAAAGAGCTTTCTACCCCCTTACCTATTTCAACCGCTTTCACCCCATTAAGCCCCATCATCGCTTCAGCGATTTTAGCGTCTAATTTAGCGTATAGCCCTTGACCTAAGCCAATGGGGAGCTTTTGATTTATTTTTGCACTTCTTGCTCTAATCAAAGCCACGCCCCCTATGCTATCGTGGTTTTTGATAGCGTTTTGAATGGCTGTTTTTTGCGCTTCTTCTTGTTCTTCATCTAGGGCAAAAATCTCGCTTTTTAAAGCGTGATTAAAATCATAATTTTTGGCTTTAATGCCCCCTATTTCCATGATCCCGCTTTCACAAACAATGCCAATTTCTCTTAAAAGCATTTTAGCAAACGCCCCAGCAGCCACTCTTATAGCGCTCTCTCTGGCCGAACTCCTCCCTCCACCCCTAAAATCTCTGATGCCGTATTTATGAAAATAAGTGAAATCCGCATGGCTAGGCCTGAAAAGGTTTTTAATGTTATCATAATCCTTGCTCCTAGCCCTTTGGTTGTGGATTAAAAACCCTATAGGCGTCCCTGTGCTAAAATCTTCAAAAACCCCGCTTGTTATTTCCACTTTATCGTCTTCTTTTCGTGGTGTGGTGAAAACGTTCCTCCCCCCTTGGCGGCGCTTCATTTCATTTTCTAATAACGCATAGTCTATTTTAATCCCGCTAGGCATGCCGTCTAATACCCCCCCTATCACATCCCCATGTGATTCCCCAAAAGTCGTGAGCCTTAAAAAACGCCCCAAAGTGTTCATTTTGCTTCCTTAAGTTTTTGAAGCGCTTGATAAGCGCATTGCTGTTCGGCTTCTTTTTTGCTTTTGCCTTTAGCGGTCGCGTATATTTTATCTTGAATGTATAGAGCCATTTCAAATTCTTTATGGTGATCGGGGCCTTTTTCTTTGAGCAATTGGTAAGTGGGGATCACGCAAAATTGCGCTTGGGTTAATTCCTGTAAAGCGGTTTTATAGTCCATAAACAAATGCTCCAAATCCAAACGCTTGTAAGCGCGATTGAGTAGATTCTGTATGATTTTGCACACCTTAGCTAACCCCGCTTCTAAATACACCCCGGCCATTAAAGCCTCAAAAGCGCTTGATAAAATGGAGGGTTTTTCTCTCCCTTTAGAAATTTCTTCAGAAGAAGAAACGCGCAAATAATCCTGTAAAGCGATCACTTTCGCTAATTTAGTAAAACCATGCGCGCTCACAATAGAAGCCCTTAATTTAGAGAGTTTGCCCTCATCGTATTGATAGAATTTATGGTATAGCAACTCCCCTATCACCAAACCCAACACCGCATCGCCTAAAAATTCCAAGCGCTCATTGTTCAAAGCGAGCTTGCATGATTTATGCGTTAAGGCTTGCTCCAATAAACGCTTGTCTTTAAAAGAATACCCTAAAGCTTTTTCTAGCGTTATATAAGGGCTATTTTGAGAATATTTGTTTTTCATCATTTTTCCCTTTGGTCGTTTTAGTGCGTTTTTGTGCCTCTAATTTAGCGAGACTATCGCATCGTTCGTTCTCGGCATGCCCATTATGCCCCTTGATCCAAACAGCCATGATCAAATGCCCTTTAGAAACTTCTAAAAATTCTTTCCACAAATCCACATTTTTGACTTTAGAAAAATTCTTTTTTTGCCAGTTAATTAGCCACACATTAATCGCCTGGCACACGTATTGCGAATCGCTATAAAGCGTGATACGGCATGGGCGTTTCAAAATTTTTAACGCTTCATTGAGCGCTTTTAATTCCATGCGGTTATTCGTGGTGAATGATTCGCCTCCACTGATGATTTTTTCTTTATCTTTATAGCGTAAAATCGCCGCATAACCGCCTGGCCCGGGATTGCCTAAAGAAGAGCCATCGCAAAAAATTTCAATTTCTTGCATTCAATCCACTCCCACAGCATGCGTTTCTTTAGAAATTTTAAGCACCATATCCATAAACGCTAACTGGTAACACACAGGGCACCTATGGCTTTCAAAAGGAAAGATTTGTTTGCAATGCTTGCAGCGGTATTCAAAAGTCAGACTCGCTTTTATGGGGCTATTCAATAGAACGCGTAAAACCTCTAATTCAAAAACTTGGCAAGGTTTGTTATCCAAAAGCAGCCCTTGAGATCGCGCGATGTCTTGCAAAATAACATGTTTTTCTAAAATAAAAGCAGGGATATTCATATCCCATAAAAGATCGATCACATTTTCTAAACGCTCGGTCGCATCAATTTCTTGCCAAAAAAGATTTTCATCATGCGATTTTAAGTGATTTAGGGCGATTTTTTTCAAATCTAATGACATTTTTGAAACATGCAAGATTTTAGCCGCATCTTCTTTATTTTCTATTAAATGCATGAGATAAAGGTAATTTTTAATCGTTTCAATTTCAGGCGTTTCTAATTCTTCCAAACATTCCAAAGTTTCTAAAGCCTTTGAATAATCTTTTTCTAATTCATACGCATGCAAAAGTTTCAATAACGCTTCCACATTCCTTGGGGAAAAGCGCAAAATTTCTTTCACGGTGTCTTTTGTTTTTTGCAAATACCCCACACTAAAATAATTTTTGGCTAATAAATCTAAAACAGCGATTTTTTCTTCATCTTTTAAGGAGCGATTCAAAAGCCCTTTTAAGATTTCAATACTCATTTGCACATCCGCTTTAGAATACGCTCTGGCTAAAAACATCAAACTAGAAATTTTAGCATGCTTTAAAAGCTCGTCTAAATTCTCACTGCCCGCATAAGCGTTTTGATTTTGGGCGAATTTTTGTAAAAATTTTTTGTTTTTCTTTTGGGTGAAATACACTCTAGCCTGTTCTAATAAAATCACAAGAGCGATAATGAAAGTGAATAAAGCGATAGAAAATAAAGAATCTTTATAGAGAAAATTGAAGTGTTGCACAATCTAAAAATCACTCTCTAATCATCACAATCCTAGACTTAACGCGCAATTTTTCAAAATGCTCTTCTAAAATCTTATCTTTAGATTCTTCCACTAATTTTTGGGCGATGAATTGCTTGGCTTGGCTGAAGCTCACTTCGTTTTTACCCTTCTTTTCCTTGATATAAAAGGTGATAAACTGCCCCCCACCCCCATTCATAACGGGCGTGAAAGATCCTTGCTCATGCGAGATAAAGACTTGAGCGATTTGAGGGTTTAGGGTTTTCATCTCTATTTTTTCATTAGCCTTACTCACCCCTGGAATTTCCAAATTAGGGTCTGCCATAGCCCTTTCTAAATCCTCTTGATTGGTGGAAGTGTAGCGCACGGTTTCTATTTCAGTGGGGATACTGAATTGCTCCTTGTGCTTGTTGTAATATTCGCGCATTTTGGTTTCAGAGCTGGTATCCACATTCGTGAGTAAAATATTACGCAACAATTCTTGCATTTCTAAATGCTCCTTAAGCTGATCCCTATAGAGTTTATAATGCCCCTCAGCCATAAGCATTTGTTTGAAATGATCCAAATCCATGCCTTGCTGTTGTGCCATCATCGCCATTTCTTGGTCTAATTTGTCGTCATCTACATGGATTTTTAAGCGTTCAATTTCTTGGTTTTTAATGCGTTCAGCGATCAAACGATCCCTAGCTTGAGCTTTGCTCACTTTAGATTTTTTTTGCTCTTCTTGGATTTGATACAGCGTGATAGGCGATCCATTAACAAGCAAAGAAATGCCCCCTACGACCTTATCTTCAAGGGTGTTGTTAGCAGCGTTATTAGGATTACCGAAAATGGAATTGAATTGAGAGCTAGGGCTTGCTTCTTTTTTTTCCGTGGTTTGAGTGGCTTTCTCTTTGGGTTTTATTGCGTTATTTTGATCGCTTTGGTTTTGGAGGGCTTTTTTGTTCCCTTTAATTTTAGAAGGCGTTATTTTTTGAGCGGGATTTTTGGAATCCCCATGATGGACTTCTGCTCTGGGCTTTCTTTTGGCCTTTATTTCTTTCTTTTCTTCGGTGTTTTTCTTTTCTTCTTTATTCTTTAGCTCTTTATTCTTTAGCTCTTTATTCTTTAACTCTTTATTCTTTAACTCTTGGCGGATTTTTTTATCCAAAGAAGACTCTTGTTTCTTCCCTTCTAAGGCTTCTACTTTAGATTCAGGCTCTGCATGAGCGATCCCAAAAAACAACAAAGCCTTCAAAACATAAGAAAAAATTTTCCTCATCAATCCAATTTCTCTTTCAAAATAGCATTCACCACGCTAGGATTAGCGCCTTTTAAATTTTTCATCGCCTGCCCCACAAAAAACCCAAAAAGCTTGTCCTTACCGCTTTTGTATTCAAGCACCTTATCAGCGTTGTTTTTAAGCACCTCTTCTATGATTTTAACAATCGCTTCGGTGTCATTGACTTGAGACAAGCCCATTTGTTCAATGAGCGCATCCACATCGCCCCCTTGCTCTTCTAAAAGCCTGTCTAACACATCTTTAGCGCTCTTGCCAGAAATCTTGCCCTCATCAATGCGTTTGGCTAAAACGCCTAACATGTGAGCGCTAACTCTGCAATTTTCTAAAGTGATTTCGGCTTTCAAGCGCCCTAATAATTCCACGCAAAGCCATGTTACGCTCGTTTTAGCCTTAACCCCAAGATTGAGCATGCTTTCAAAATACTCTGCCAATAAAGGATCGCTCACCAATAAATTCGCATCGTCTTCTTTAAGGTTAAAATCTTTCATGTAGCGGATTTTTTTCGCGCTAGGCAATTCATTGATCTTTTGAGCTTCTTTTAAAAGTTTTTCATCAATAAAAACAGGATACAAATCCGGATCTTTAAAATAGCGGTAATCCGCTGATTCTTCTTTATTGCGCATAGAAAGGGTGATCCCTTTATGGGTGTCAAAAAGGCGCGTTTCTTGAACCACTTCTTTATGATAGCGCCCGCTTTCCCACGCCACGCTTTGGCGCTCTATCTCGTATTCAATCGCTTTAGCGATGAATCTAAAGCTATTTAAGTTTTTAATCTCCACTCTCGTGTAAAGCTTTTCATCGCCTTTGGGTCTAATGGATACGTTCGCATCGCACCTGAAATTCCCCTCTTGCATGTTCGCATCAGAAATCCCTATAAAACGCACGATAGCATGGAGCTTTTTCAAATACGCTATGGCTTCTTCACTATTTCGCATGTCCGGCTTACTGACAATTTCTAATAAAGGGGTGCAAGCGCGGTTCAAATCCACTAAAGAACAGCTGCCCTCATGGATATTTTTACCAGCGTCTTCTTCCATGTGGGCTCTTTCAATACGCACGATTTTTGCACCCTCTTTGGTGTCAATCTCTAATTTCCCATCGCTCACAATAGGGACTTCAAACTGCGAAATTTGATAAGCCTTAGGCAAATCAGGGTAAAAATAATTTTTCCTCGCAAAAATGGAATATTGGTTAATGTTGGCTTCAATGGCTGTGCCTAATTGGATGGCTTTTTTAACCACTTCTTTATTCAATACCGGCAAAGCTCCCGGTAAGCCCAAACACACAGGGCAAGTGTTAGAATTAGGGGATTCTCCAAAGCTTGTAGAGCAAGAGCAAAAGATTTTGGTTTTGGTGTTGAGTTGGACATGGACTTCTAGCCCGATTACAGCTTCAAATGGCATCATTTGTCCTTCTTTTTGTTGCTCACAATGGCAAAAGTCAAGTCGTTGATTTCGGTATGCTCCTTAATGAAATCATTGATCTCTTTCAAACTCATTTTTTGGATTTGATCCAGCAGCGTTTGGTTGAAATTTAAAGGCAAATCTAAATAAAAATAATTGTAAGTGGTGTTCAAGCGGCTAGAGATCGTTTCATTCCTCAAAGGCTCAGAGCCTAGTAAAAACTTTTTAGCGTCGTCTAATTCTTGTTGCGTCATGCCTTTTTCTATAAATTCTTTGACTATTTTTTTAACTAAGGCAACGCTTTTAGCTTGAGTGCTGAGCTTGGTTTGCAAATACCCGCTTGCAAAATGCGCCACTTTAGAAAAATTGGAACGGATATACACGCTATAAGCTAAGCCCTCTTGAACCCTGATTTTTTCCATCAAACGAGAGCCAAACCCCCCCCCAAGCACAAACATCATGACTTTAGATTTCGCTAAATCCTGTTTTAAATCCTTGATTTTAAAGGGTGTGCCAAAATACACGAAAGCCTGCTCGGTGTCTTTATAGAGGATTTTTTCGCTCTTTTGATCGCTCGTTTCAAAATAAGGCTCTTCATACGCTTTACCTTGCGGCAAGAAATTAAGAGCGTTATTCAAACGCTTAAGGGTTTGATCGATTTTCAAATCACCCCCAAGCACCACCACGAGTTTATTGAGTTCAAAAACCTTAGCAAATTGCTGTTTCAAATCGTCTAGCTTGATTTTTTGAAGACTCTCTTTAGTGCCTAAGGCTGCATTAGCTAAAGGGGTGTTAGCAAAAAGCTCTTGTTTTAAAGTCAATTTAGCCAGATAATCAAAATCGCTTTCTTTTTGCAAAAGCGCGGCTAACATTCTGGTTTTGACTTTTTCTAAAGCGCTTTGCGTGAAATTAGGGGATTTTAAAAGCTCTTTTAAGCGCATGATGGCTTCATCTTCGTATTCTTTTAAAAATTCTAAAGTGATTTGCAAATCTTCTGTGCTGGTATCCACATTCAAACTGATCGCTTTTTGCTCTAACGCTTGCGCAAATCCCACTGCGCCAAGCTCTTTAGTACCTTCGTTTAAAACTTGCGCGAATAATTTCGCCAAACCCAACTGGTTTTTATCGCTTAAGCTCCCACCCCCCCTAAAGGCTAAATGGATAAACCCCATAGGCAACAAATGGTTTTCTTCATAAATCACAGGGACTTTAGCTTGATTGATTTCTTGGCGTATCAAAGCGCTCGCTTGTAACCCCATAAAAACTCCTAATAATAAAGTGATTAAAATTTTTTTCATTCTCATGCCTTTGCTTTAGCCGGATAACGCTTTAAGATTTCATAAGCGGTGTTTCGTTTAGCCGCCACGCTCCCAATGTCTTCAATAAGCTCTATCATTTCTGCTTCATTCATGCAAAAACTCGTTCCGGCCGCTTTCACTACATTTTCTTCCATCATCACACTCCCTAAATCATTCGCTCCAAACAACAAGGCCAACTGCCCTATCATAGAGCCTTGAGTAACCCATGAGCTTTGTATGTTTTGAATGTTATCTAAAAAAATCCTACTGCATGCCAAATAGCGTAAATACCGATTGGAACTCGCTTTTTTAATGCTTGGGATTTCTTCTTTTAAAGGGGTGTTGTTGGGCTGAAAACTCCACAAAATAAAAGCCCTAAAGCCACCGGTTTCATCTTGCAAATCGCGTACTCTTTGTAGATGCTCCACCACATCTTCTTCATTATCCACGCTCCCAAACATCATGGTAGCCGTGCTTTTAATCCCGCAAAAATGCGCCATTCTATGCACTTCAATCCAGCGATCACTACTCAATTTTTTAGGAGCGATCACATCGCGCACCCTATCGCTTAATATTTCTGCTCCCGCTCCTGGAATGGAGCTTAAACCGGCGTTTTTCAACCTTTCTAAAACTTCTTTTAAAGACAATTTAGAGATTTTAGAAATGTAATCAATTTCAACCGCGCTAAAACCATGAATGGTGATGGTGGGGAATTTTTGAGCGATATGGCTGACTAAATTTTCGTAATAGTCTATTTTGAGCTGCGGATGCACCCCCCCTTGAAAAAGGATCTGCGTGCCGCCAATAGCGAGTAGTTCTTCAATCTTTTGATCAATTTCTTCATAGCTCAACACATAGGCGTCTTTTTCTTTTAAAGTGCGTTTGAAGGCACAAAACTTGCAATCCACAAAACAAATATTGGTGTAATTGATATTCCTATCCACAATAAAAGTCGTCAAGTTTTCAGGGTGCAAGCGCTGCTTGATTTCTAAAGCCTTTTGCCCTAATTCTTTCAAGGGCGCGTTTTTCATTAAATCCAAAATTTCTTCTCTGTTAATGCGCATTTTAAAACCTTGTTCCCATAGAAAATTCAAAGTGTTGCGTGTAATCGCCCATGTTAGGGTTGAAGCATAGCCCTTTACATTTCTTGCCATTGCCATCGCCCCATTGGTTGAAAAACGCTATAGGGAATATGAGCACCAAAGGCCCCATGGGCGAAATCCATTCAATCTGTAAGCCTGTAGAAGCCCTCCAAGTCGCTCTTTCAAACCCAGCCCCTATAACGCCATAATCTTTAAAATTCGCTGTTGTGACGGGAGCGTTATAGAAGAAACTCCCCCTAGTTGGGGTTTTAAAGGTCAAGAAACCAAAGTCAAAAAACCACGCTAAACGCATTTTAGCCGCTTTTAACACCCCATAGCTCAATTCTGTAGAAGCGGTGAAGATCCCATCGCCTCCAAGCCACAAGCCAAACTCATCTTTAGGCGTAACCGATCCGTTCCTAAAGCCTCTCACCGTGGTTACGCCCCCCATGTAGAAGGTGGAGTTTAAGGGCAAGTAATCATCGGTGTTATACCTAAAGATATAGCCTCCTTGCGTTTTAAAGCGAGCGATCAAATCTATCAATAAATATTTTTGCAAATGGTGGTAAGCGGCGAATTTACCATAGACTTTAGTGTTACGGACATTCCCGCCTAACCCGTTCCAAGAATTGAGCGTGCCAGAGCTTGGCAAGCCAGACATCGTCGCATAGGAGCTAAAGATAACCCCATTTCTAGGGAAATAATAATCATCGGTGTTGTCATAGCTCACATCAAGGGTGAAAGAGCTGGTGATAGGCGTATGGTAATCCCTATCCCAAATACCTTTTATTTCTGGTGAAGTGGTGATCGCTCCAGGACTAGAACAATTTTCAGGTTGTAAGGGAGTTCTACCGCCTGATAAGCGATTGATAATCACCGATGCGGGGGTAGAGCATTGCCTTGGAGCGACCACTTCATTAACAGAGGAATAGTAGCGGTTGTATAAAGGGCTGCTGAAACCAAGGAGTTTGGTAACATTCAAGTTATACCCTAAGCTCACATGAGTTCTGTTGCCTAGCATACGCCCGACATTCACCCCAAAGCCCCCGCCTTGTTGGACGTATTGGTAGCTTATCCTATAATCCGCATAAAGATTGATCGTAGAGCTATACCAGCTGTCAAAAATCCTTGGATTAGTCAAGCTCAAATTCCCAGCAAACATACGCCCCGCTCCTCTTGGCATGCCCGGATAAGATCTGCCCCCCCCTGTAGCAATGTTAGCATACAAGCTCATGCTTTGTCCTGTGCCAAAAAGGTTTCTTTCGCTCACGCTCCCATTAAGCATAAGCCCTCCATAAGAGCCATAGCCTAACCCAAATTGCAACTGCCCGGTGCGCCCCTCTTCTACGCTCACTAACAAATCCATAAGCGAGCTATTCACCCTTTTTTCTTCAATTTTGACTTTAGAGAAAAACCCTAAACGCCTTAAAGAATTTTCGGAATTTCTGAGTTTAGTCAAGTTGTATTTATCCTTAGGCCCTAACAATAACTCCCTTCTGATGATCCTATCGCTTGTGCGCTGATTCCCTGAAATGATGACATCATTGATATACACCATATCGCCCACTTCAATACGATAAATGACTTTCACAAGCCCGTTTTTTTCATCCTTATCCAAGTCTGGCTTCACCACCGCAAACGCATAACCCTTATCGGCGATTTCGGTTTTTAAAATTTGCGCATCCGCTCTTAAATGCTCAATATTAAAGACATCTTTTCTTTTAACTTTAAGCGCTTTTTCTAAGGTTTTTAAGGGGACTACCGGGTTATCAATCTCTATTAAAATGTCTGAAATCCTGTATTGGATCCCCTCTTTGACTTTATAATGAAGCTTAGCGTCATGGGTAGAAAAATCCGTTTTCAAAAAAGGCGAAGAAATATGAGCGTCTAAGTAACCCCTACGCATATACACATCTTGGATACGCAAAGAATCGTATTCTAATTGATCTAAACGCAATTTCCCGTCATTCAAGCCCCACATCCAACCCATGAAATCTCGTTGCTTGTTCGCGCTCAAAGATTCAATCATGCGGCGTTTTAATTTCGCACTTCCCTCATAAATGGATTGTTTGATATAAATACTATCCCCCCTATTCACATCAAACACGATTAATAACGCGCCCTCACTGACCTTTTGGGTGCGCACCTCCACCACGCTCCCATAATAGCCCTGCCCCTCTAAAGCGGTTTTTAAAGCCGTTTTAGCATGCTCTAATTTTTGCTCATCAAAGGTGTCGCCCTTTTTGATCCCTATTTGGGATTTTAAGCCGTCTTTTTCCTTTTCAGTCCCATAACCCTTGATTTCTACCCCGGCAATTCTGGCTTTTTCATCAAAATGAAACTCTAATATGCCGCCTTCAAAAGTGGCATAAACATCTTTAAAATACCCTTGATTGAACAAAGCCAAAACAGCGGTGTCTATTTTCTTAGAATCCACAATATCGCCCACACGAATCTTTACAATTTCATTAGCGAGCATGTCAGACATGTAAGAAAGCCCAATATAGGAAACGGACTTGACTTTCATTTCTTTAGGCATTTGACTTGATTGAGTGGTTTCGTTTTGAGCCTCATTTTTTTGAGATTCTTGAGAGGCTTCTTTTGGTGGAGTCAAATCGTTTGGTTTAGAGCCGTCATTTTCTAAAGCTTCAACGCTGGTATTGATACATGCGAAAACAAGAGAAGATAGAATTAATTTTTTAATACTGATTTCCTTAATAGATTTTAGCTTGAGTGTTGTTAGTAGCGTTATTATAACTAATCATTCTTAAAAACGCTAAAAATTATCAAAATTTCTGTATAAAATTATACAAACTATCCCTTTCTACCGCAATAAAACCAGCGTCCTTGATTTTAAATATCAAATCTTCTTTTTTTAAACCATGCCGGCTCTTCGCGCCTGCCGCGCTTTGAATGCTCTCTATCTCTATCGTGCCGTCTAAATCGTTAGCGCCAAATTCTTGAGCCACTAAAGCTAAATTCAAGCCCAAAGTCGCCCAATAGGCTTTAATGTGGGGGACATTATTTAAAAGAATGCGAGATATAGCGATGGTTTTTAAGATTTCTATCGCGCTAGGGGATTTTTCCACTTTCAAATAATTGTTTTCTTTTTGATACAACAAAGGGATAAAAGCGTTAAAGCCCCCTTCTTTATTTTCTACTTTATCTTTAGGGCTTTGGATTTTTTTGATTCTTAGCATGTGATCAATGCGATGGATTTTATTTTCAATATGCCCAAAAAGCATGGTAGCGTTACTCATTTTGCCTAATTTGTGCCAATAAGCATGGATTTCTAACCACCGAGAAGATCCCACCTTACCATTACAGATTTTACGCCTAATCTCTTCATCAAAAATCTCCGCTCCCCCACCAGGCATGGAATCCACCCCGGCTTTGAGCATGTCTTCTAGCACCAATTCAAAAGGTTTGTTGAATTTGGCGCTTAAAAAATGCACTTCTGCAGCGGTCATGGCCTTTAAATGCAAATTAGGCATTTCTTGCTTGATGGTTTCAAACACCTTTAAATACCATTCATAAGAGTAATTAGGGTTATGAGCGCTCACGATATGGACTTCTTTAATCCCCTTGTTGTAGGAGTTTTTAACCTTTTCTAGGATTTCTTCCAAGCTCATTTCATAAGGGTTAGGGTTTTTTCTGTGGGCTGAAAAAGCGCAAAATTTGCAAGCGTCCGCGCAAATATTACTAGGGTTTAAATGCCTATTGACATTAAAATACACGATTTTTTGGTGCATGTTTTGGCGCATGCGATCCGCTACTTCCCCTAGCGTGTATAAATCATAATCATAAAGCCTGACTAATTCCTTACTTTCAGTAACTTGATTGTCTAATACTCTTTCTAAAAAGTCCATGGTTAAATTGCCCTTTCGTTTTAAAAACAAACATTGTAGCATTTTTAGATTTAAGAATGCTTTTTATACATTATGTAATAATACCCCCTTTTTAACCCCCTAATTGGTGCCAACCCCTTTTTTCACCTAATTCTTATTAAAAGGATTTTTATGATAAAATCTAAGATTTATCAAGCTATTAGCTGGTGTTCTTTCTCACTTTTGTAAGTTTTTAAAAATTTTCATACTCTTGTTTACTTTTTCATTATCATTTATGCTATAATTATGGGACAACTTAAACCAACACAAAGGAGATACTATGTTATCAAAAGACATCATTAAGTTGCTAAACGAACAGGTGAATAAGGAAATGAACTCTTCCAACTTGTATATGAGCATGAGTTCATGGTGCTATACCCATAGCTTAGATGGCGCGGGGCTTTTCTTATTTGACCATGCGGCTGAAGAATACGAGCATGCTAAAAAGCTTATCGTCTTCTTGAATGAAAACAATGTGCCTGTGCAATTGACTAGCATCAGTGCGCCTGAGCATAAGTTTGAAGGTTTGACTCAAATTTTCCAAAAAGCCTATGAACATGAGCAACACATCAGCGAGTCTATTAATAATATCGTTGATCATGCCATAAAAGGCAAAGATCATGCGACTTTTAATTTCTTGCAATGGTATGTGTCTGAACAGCATGAAGAAGAAGTGCTTTTCAAGGATATTTTGGATAAAATTGAGTTGATTGGTAATGAAAACCATGGCTTGTATTTGGCTGATCAGTATATCAAAGGGATCGCTAAAAGCAGGAAATCTTAATTTTAGGGTCATTGAGTGCAAAAACTAGCCGTTTTTGATTTTGACTCCACGCTGGTCAATGCTGAGACGATTGAGTCTTTAGCGAGGGCGTGGGGGGTGTTTGATGAAGTGAAAAAGATCACTTCACAAGCCATGAATGGCGAGACAGATTTTCATAAAAGTCTTATTTTAAGGGTTTCCAAACTCAAAAACATGCCTTTAAAACTAGCCAAAGAAGTTTGTGAAAGTCTGCCTTTATTTGAGGGG
Source organism: Helicobacter sp. 219-2 (assembly GCF_030053225.1). NCBI lineage: Bacteria > Pseudomonadati > Campylobacterota > Epsilonproteobacteria > Campylobacterales > Helicobacteraceae > Helicobacter > Helicobacter sp. 219-2. The sequence continues at coordinate 1,055,205 of NZ_JASGBS010000001.1, forward strand.
GCGTTTGAACTTGTTAGCGCCTTAAAAGAGAAAAATTACAAAGTGGTTTGCTTCAGCGGAGGCTTTAATCTAGCGACGAATCATTACAGGGATTTATTGCATTTAGATGCGGCTTTCAGTAACACGCTGATAGTGGAAAATAACGCCTTAAACGGCTTGGTTACTGGGCATATGATGTTTTCACATTCTAAAGGCGAAATGCTTCTTTCCTTACAACGCTTGTTGAATATCAGTAAAACGAACACTTTAGTCGTGGGCGATGGAGCGAATGACTTGAGCATGTTCAAACATGCCCGCATTAAAATCGCTTTCAACGCTAAAGAGGTTTTAAAACAGCACGCCACGCATTGCATCAATGAGCCTGATTTAGCCCTAATCAAGCCTTTGATTTAAAAAAAATTTTTTTGTAAAATACTCCTTTAAAGGATAAAAATGTTCCAACCTTTACTAGACGCCTTCATAGAAAGCGCTTCAACTAAAAAAAAATTGCCTCTAAATCTCCCCCCCCTAAAAATCGCTGTGGCGAATTGGTTTAACGGCCCTAAAGAATTTAAAGCGAACATTCTTTATTTCATCCTAAAACAACGCTATAAAATCACCCTCCATCAAAACCCCAACGAACCCTCAGATCTAGTCTTTGGCAATCCTTTGGAACAAGCCAGAAAAATCTTATCCTATCAAAACACCAAAAGAGTGTTTTACACCGGCGAAAATGAAGCGCCTAATTTCAACCTCTTTGATTACGCCATAGGCTTTGATGAATTAGATTTTAACGATCGCTATTTGAGAATGCCTTTGTATTACGCTTATTTGCATTATAAAGCCGAGATCGTTAATGACACCACTTCACCCTATAAACTCAAAGCTGACAGCCTTTATACTTTAAAAAAACCCTCCCATAAATTTAAAGAAAACCACCCCAATTTATGCGCACTAATCCATAATGAAAGCGACCCTTTGAAAAGAGGGTTTGCCAGTTTTGTAGCGAGCAACGCTAACGCTCCCATCAGAAACGCTTTCTATGACGCTTTAAATGCTATTGAGCCAGTGGCTTCGGGAGGGAGCGTGAAAAACACTCTGGGCTATAAGGTCAAAAACAAAAACGAATTTTTAAGCCAATACAAATTCAACCTCTGTTTTGAAAACTCACAAGGCTATGGCTATGTAACCGAAAAAATCCTTGATGCGTATTTCAGCCACACCATCCCTATTTATTGGGGGAGTCCTAGCGTGGCGAAAGACTTTAACCCTAAAAGTTTTGTGAATGTCCATGATTTTAAAAACTTTGATGAAGCGATTGATTATATCAAATACTTGCACACCCACCAAAACGCTTATTTAGACATGCTCTATGAAAACCCTTTAAACACCATTGATGGGAAAGCGGGTTTTTACCAGGATTTGAGTTTTGAAAAGATCCTAGATTTTTTTAAAAACATTCTTGAGAACGATACGATTTATCATTGCAATGATGCCCATTATTCTGCTCTTCATCGTGATTTGAATGAGCCGTTAGTGTCTGTTGATGGGTTGAGGGTTAATTATGATGATTTGAGGGTTAATTATGATGATTTGAGGGTTAATTATGATGATTTGAGGGTTAATTATGATGATTTGAGAAGAGATCATGAACGCCTCTTATCAAAGGCTACCCCTTTATTGGAGCTATCCCAAAACACCTCTTTTAAAATCTATCGCAAAGCTTATCAAAAATCCTTACCCTTGTTGCGCGCCATAAGGAGATGGGTTAGAAAATAGGGCGTATTTTAAGATTGATTAAGAAATTGGAGCGCTATTTTAAAATGCGCTAACGCTTCTTTTTTGAGCGTTGGGTTTTTGAGCATGTCCTCTAAAGCATGGGTGCTTAAAAAATGTTTTGTTTTTAAAGACACGATGCGCCCAAAGGATTCTTCTTTAGAAAGGTTTAAAAGGCGTTTGGGCAAAATCTCGCCAAATACCACAATGACTTTTGAAGCGCTGTTGTCTAATTGCCAGGTTAAATGGAATAGGCATGCGTTGATTTCTTCTTCTAAATTAAGGCTGTTAGAGTCGCATTTAAGGAGCGATAAAATACTGCAATCTTTTAAGGGGCAGTTAAAAACTTTTTGGATAATGCTCTCTAACATGGCCGCTTTTAAATTGTTTAAGAAATTTAATTGGCTATCTAGCATGGGGGTTAGCGTGATGAAAGTGAGCTTGGAAGTGGGGTTAAAAAGCCCGATCACCGGTTTTGAATTTTGATGGCGTTTGCACAGATTGCAATTTTCTATGCCCTCATAAACTTGTTTGTTAAGGGGCTTATTTTGGGGCTTGGTAAGGTTGATATTCGTGTAAGTTTCGCCCAAAAAACGCTCCATATAAAGGGAGCGTAAAGTTTGAAGGCGTAAAAGTTGCAAAGCGTTCAGTCTTTATGCTTTTTGAAAGCGTGAGGGCTTAGCATGTTTTCTGGCTTGAAAATATCATCCAGTTGCTCTTTAGTTAAGATTTTCTTTTCTAAAGCGATGTCATAGATAGAGCGATCGCTTTTTAAAGCTTCTTTAGCGATCATAGCAGATTTCTCATAGCCGATATGAGGGTTTAGCGCAGTAACAATGCCAATGCTGTTAAAGACATAATCGTGGCAAATCTTTTCATTAGCCGTGATGCCTTCCACGCATTTAGTCGTTAAGGTTTCAATCGCACGCCCTAAAATCACAAAGGAATGGAAAAGCTTATAAGCGATAACCGGCTCAAACACATTGAGTTGCAATTGCCCTCCTTCTGCGGCTAACGCCACGCTCAAATCATTCCCAATCACCGCAAAGCACACTTGATTGACCACTTCAGGGATCACCGGATTGACTTTACCGGGCATAATAGAGCTGCCCGGCTGCATTTTAGGCAAATTGATTTCATTCAGCCCGGCTCTAGGGCCTGAGCTGAGTAACCTGAGATCGTTACAGACTTTAGAGAGTTTCACTGCAATACGCTTTAACACCCCACTCACTTGCACATACGCTCCCGTGCTTTGAGTGGCTTCTATCAAGTTATTAGCCATGACAAAGGGGCGGCCCGTTACTTCTTGGATTTTCTTTTCAATCAAACTGCGATAATCCGGGTGCGAATTGATCCCTGTGCCAATAGCGGTTCCGCCTAAATTAAGCTCTCTTACCCAATTCCTAGCGTCTAAAACCTGCTCAATATCCCTATCAACCATCAAGGCATAAGTTTCAAACTCTTGCCCTAAAGTCATAGGCACAGCGTCTTGAAGCTGGGTGCGCCCCATTTTAATCACATGAGAAAATTCCTTAGCTTTTTGAGCGAAAGCGTCCCTTAAAGCCTTCATGGGAGCGACTAAATTACTCAAGCGTTCATAAATAGCGATTTTTAACGCACTAGGATAGGCGTCATTAGTGGATTGAGAGCGGTTGACATGGTCGTTTGGGTGGCAAAATTGATACTCGCCCTTTTTATGCCCCATGTATTCTAAAGCCAAATTAGCAATCACTTCATTCATGTTCATGTTTGTGCTTGTGCCAGCCCCCCCTTGAACCATATCCACAATGAATTGATCATGGTATTTGCCATCAATGAGCAAATCGCACGCATGGCAAATCGCAATTTTAAGCTTTTCATCAATCAAGCCTAATTGCGCATTCGCTAAAGCAGCCGCTTTTTTGACTTGAGCAAAAGATTTGATAAAAACAGGATAACTGCAAAGCTTGTCGTTGGTGATGAAAAAATTTTCACTCGCTCTTAAAGTTTGGATCCCGTAATAAACTTCATCGCTAATTTCCATTTGCCCAATGAAATCATGCTCAATACGCATAAAAGCTCCTTATGTAATAATTGAAAAATATTCTAGCTATTGTAACCAAATATTGAGCTATTTTTCTTTTAAGCGCACAACTTTTGCCCCTAAGGCGTTGATTTTATCCTCTAATCTCTCATAACCTCTATCCAAGTGGTAAATCCTATGCACCCTACTCACGCCCTTAGCCACTAAGGCGGCTAAAATGAGAGCCGAAGAAGCCCTTAAATCGGTCGCCATCACATCGCTTCCGGTAAGCTCTGTGGATCCGCTAATGGTAGCAACATTCGTTTTCAGGCTGATATTAGCCCCTAATCGTTGCAGTTCGCTCGCATGCATAAAGCGGTTTTCAAAAAGCGTTTCTTCAATCACGCTCGTCCCCAAACACTGCGTGGCTAACGCCATGAATTGCGCTTGCATGTCTGTGGGAAAGCCTGGGTATTCTTTCGTGGTGATTTCAAAGGCTTGTCGTTTTTTGGCCGGATAAATTTCTATAGAATTTTCTTGAATGTCTAGCAAAAAACCAATTTCTATGAGCTTATCGGTGATCGCTTGAAGATGGTTAGGGATGATGCGATTGATTTTAAGCTGGCTGTTAGTGATAGCCCCCACGCATAAATAAGTGCCTGCTTCAATCCTATCGGGTATGATTTGAATGCCTTTTAAATTCAAAGCGTCATTTTCTACCCCCCTAATCTTTAACTCGCTGCTGCCAACGCCATGAATTTCTACCCCCCCACTTTGTAAAAACGCGCACAATTGAGTGATTTCTGGCTCTTTAGCAGCGTTAATGATGCGCGTGATCCCTTTAGCTAAGCTTGCTGCCATGAGAGCGTTTTCTGTGCCTGTAACGCTGATTTTATCAAATAAAATATCATTCCCTTTCAAGCCTTTAGGGGCTTTTGCATGGATATAGCCTTGCTCAATTTTGATTTCAGCCCCTAATTGTTGCATCGCTTTTAAGTGTAAATCCACTGGCCTTGCTCCTATAGCGCACCCACCGGGCAAACTCACTAAGCATTCTTTAAAACGCGCTAATAGTGGGCCTAAAACCAAAATGGAAGCGCGCATTTTACGCACCAAATCGTAAGTGGCTTCAGTGTGGCGTAAGGATTTGGCTCTGATCTGAAGCGTGTTAGGATCAAGCCATTCTAAGTTCGCGCCTAAATTTTGCAACAATAACGCCATCGCCTTTATATCCACCACTTGGGGCAAAGATTTGATTTTGACTTCCTGTTGGCTTAAAAGCGTGGCGGCTAAAATGGGGAGCGCGGAGTTTTTCGCCCCAGAAATTTCTACCCCCCCTTTTAAAGGGACTTGTCCTACAATCTCTAAAAAATCCAATTCTATCCTTTTTCTTTTTTATTCTTAAGGGCTAAGCCGGTAGCGTTAGCGATTTTTTGCGCATGACTAGGGTTAGCTTTTTCTAATTCTTGCCCAAAATTAATAGCGTCTTCTAATTCAAAAAATTCTGAAGCGACTAAATTTTGGATCGTTTCTAACCACAGAGTTTCTTTGTCTTTGGGGCAAATTTTAAAACGCTCATTAAAGCTGTTTTTAAGTTTTTCTAAAGCTGGCACGCTTTTAAGGTTTTTGATTTGTTCGCTCAAATCTTTTAAAGAGAGGCTTTTATTAGGAATATTTTGCTTTAAGGGGGGGCGAGAAAGCCTCCAAACAAGCCCCACCAATAACACAGGCAGCAAGCATACAAAGAGGATCAAATACATGTAAGCATAATAAATCAAATTGCCCATGTTGATAAGATTTACAAGCGTTTTTTATAATAAGCGTTGCTCGCTTCAATATAGCCCTCCACGCTCCCGCAATCGTATCGTTTGCCTTTGAACTGGTAAGCGATGATTCGTTTTCTTTTGGCTTGAGTGAGTAAGGCGTCTGTGATTTGGATTTCATTGTTTTTGCCCGGTTTCGTCTCGCTTAAAATTTCAAAAATATCCGGGGTTAAAATGTAGCGCCCTATCACGGCCAGATTGCTTGGGGCGTCTTCTTGGCTTGGTTTTTCCACCATGTCTTTAATCTCATACACCCCCTCTTCTAACCATTCGCCCCTAATCACGCCATATTTTGAAACTTCTTCTAGCGCCACCTCTTCAATGGCTACAATGGAGCATTGGTATTTTTGATACAATGAAATCATTTGCTTTAGCACGCTTGGGTGATCATGGCTTATGCATAAGTCATCGGCTAAAATCACCGCAAAAGGCTCATTGCCTATGAGGGCTTCTCCGGTTAAAATCGCATGCCCTAATCCTTTCATTTGTTTTTGGCGCACATAGGAAAAACAGCATTTTTCTATAATGTTACGAATGCTTTTTAGGGCGTTTTCTTTGTTGGTGCCTTGGATTTGATGCTCTATTTCATAGCTCGTGTCAAAATAATCTTCTAAACTGCGCTTGTTTCTGCCTGTAACAATCGCCATCACTTCACAGCCTGCCTCCATCGCTTCTTCTACAGCGTATTGGATTAAAGGCTTATCCACAATGGGCAGCATTTCTTTAGGAATGGTTTTAGTGATCGGCAAAAAGCGCGTGCCGTAGCCAGCGGCAGGAAAAAGGCATTTTTTAATCATGGTTTGTCCTTTGAGTTAAGAGTTTGTTCTAAAAATGCATCAACAGGGATGAAATTCCCAAAAATTTCTTGATAAATCAAGTAATTGAGCATGACCCTAAAGCCATACAAACGGGTTTCGCTATAAGGCATAAGCTCCATGCTAAGCCATGGCTCAAAATGATTTTTTTCTTTAAATCGTTTGGAGCTTTCTAGCCACCTCCTTAAAAACCCAGGCCCAGCGTTATAAGCGTAGGCGACAAAAAGGGGGTGGTTGAATTCTTTTTTTAGATGGTTCAAGTAATAATTACCAAATTTGAGAGCGATATTGGGGTTAAACATGTCGTTTAGATCAACATTATCCATACCAAGGCTTTTAGCGAAAGGCCCTACATTAAAGGGCATGATTTGCATAAGCCCTAGAGCGAACGAGCGCGAAATGACTGCCGGGAGCAAAAAGCTTTCTTGCCTAGCGATCGCATACGCCATAGCCTTTTCATCAATATTTTGCCATTCAATAATGCCTTCATAAGGGGATAAATAATAATAAATCTTGTCTTTATTGCGTTGGCTTAAAAGATAGGTCAATTCAGGGGTGCTTTTTTCATAATACAAGCTTTTTAGCATCGCATTAAACGCGTCTTCGCCTTTCAAACTCAAGGTTTTTTCCTTAAAAATTTGCCACGAAAAAGGGTCATGAGTGTTAAAAGGAGGGTCTTCTTGGCTTAAATTTTGGATGTGAGAAATGATGCGATAACTGGGCGTGGTTTGGAGCTTGCGGCTCGCATAAAGACTATAGAGGTTTAAGGAAGGGCTTTGTGAAAGGCGTTCCAAAGTTTTTTTCTTTTTAGAGACTAAATACTGCCAAAAAACCGCTCTGTCTTTTGAAAAATCATCGTCTTTAACCATCGCTTCTGAGCGTTCAAAATACTTGAGCGCTTTAGAGGGTTTTTTACGCAAGATTTCATTAATCCCTAGGATAAAAAAGGTTTGTGCGTTGCTGTGGGTAGCGTTAGTTTTAGTGAGAGCGTCCTTAAAATGATCCAATTTAGGATCTAAAATAACCTGATAGATCAAGCGGTTAAACGCCGGGTAATCTTCATCTAAAAGGCGGTTTAACTCTTTAATAGGGATATGTTTTTCAAAAATTTGGAGCTTTTTTTCATAACTCAAATGGTTGAAAAGCGCGCTAAACACTTGCACATTAGCCTTAAATAAAGAAGCGCTCACATTCTTACTTTGCAAAATTTCTAATTCTTCATAAAGAACGGGGTAAGCCTCTTTGATTTTAATTTGTAAGGGCTTAAGGGTTTGAAGGGGGATTTTATCAAAATCTCTGATTTTTGATTTTAAAGCGATAGCGATACAGCTTGCTTGGAAAGTGTCTGCTTCTTCTAGCATGCTTTCTAAAGCCGTTTGCTTGCAATAAATATCTTCAGGCAATTTAACATCAGGGCTTTTTTCTGGATTGTCTGAGCCTTTTTCTTGCATGGCCTTTTGTAAGGCGTTGTTTTTATTTTGAGTCAATTCATAGGCTTTTTTGGCGTTTTCTAAAGTGGTTTTTTTATCGCTAATATAACGCCATAAATAATAATCCCTAACAATCCCGGCGGGCTTTTTTTCTAAATCTTTTAAATTCAACTCGGTTTGAGAAAAACCAACGCCAAGCATGCCGATAAAAAATAAAATAAAAAAACGCATGGTTTTCTTTAAAAACTTTTGGCGAGCGCAAAAAGCCATTGGATGAGGGTTAAATCTAAAAATTTCAAAACAATGACCACCACTAAAGGAGCGAAATCCAACCCGTTAAACACAAGCTTGAATCTAGAGCGTAAAAAATAAAACACCGGCTCGCACAAGCGAGCGAGGATTTGCATGATGGGGTTATTGGGGTTAGGTTGCACAAAGCTAATGAGTGAATAAATGATCACTACCCACATATAAATCGTAATGAGCGAGCTTAAAATCACCGCTACCGCATTAATAAGGGTGGAAAATATCATGCTTTGAGCCTTAAAACTTCTTGATAATGGCTTTGGATATAGGGGAAAATCAAAGGCAATTCAACGCCATGCGAGTTCCCGGTTAAAAGAATGCGCAAAGGTTTGAAAAAATCCTTACCCTTAAGCTGACTTAATCGCATGGCTTCTTTTTTAAAACTTTCAAAATCCTTATACGCTTGAAAATCCATGCTTTTTAGAGCGTTAAAAAGCGCTAAACAACGCTCTTTAAAATCTTCGTTTTCGTAAGTTTTAACAATATCTTTTGGCTCTAAAAACAACGAAATTTTTTCTTTCAATTCTAAAAGCGTGCCGCATTCTTCTATAAACAATCTTAAAAGCCCTAAGAGGTTTTTATCTTTTATCAAAGTGAGTTCTAATAACTTATCATCGTCTAAAAGCTTTAAATGCTCGTGGTTTAAGTGTTTTAAATATTTTAAATTAAAATGGGCCGGGGAACTGGAAAGATTTTCTAAATCAAACCATTCTATCGCTTCATCAAGGCTGAAAACTTCTTTAGGCACTTTATTACCGATAGTGATGAGATAATTCACAATCGCCTCCGGTAAAAACCCTTGATTTAAAAGCCATTTCACGCTGGAGGCTTCATCTCTTTTACTCATCTTTTTACCGCTTGTTTCATCTAAAATAATGGGCAAATGCGCATAAACAATCGGATTATTTGAGCCTAAAGCTTGCTGGATTAAAATTTGTTTAGGGGTGTTACTCACATGATCTTCGCCTCTAATAATCAAACTGATTTCATAGAGCAAATCATCGCATGCGCAAGCGAAATTATAAGTCGGGCTTTTATCCTGTCTTAAAAGCACAAAAGAATCCAATTCATAAGGTTCAAATTTCACTTCTTTTTTAATCGCATCATTGAAAGACACCGCATGATTTGGGGCTTTTAAACGCACCACAGGGGCATGGTGCTTGTCTTTTTCTAAAGCCGCCCACTCGTCTAAATACCTGAAAGGGCGTTTTTCATTTTTGGCTTTTTCTTTTTCTCTTTCTAAAAACTCCGCACTCGCATAGCAATAAAACGCTTTATTTTCTTTCAGTAATTTTTCTGCCATTTCTCTGTGATAATCTATGTTATGGCTTTGATACACGAGCTTATCCCAGCTTATCCCCATAAGCTTTAAAATCTCTAAAATTTCTTGATCTTTGCCTTCAATGTTGCGTTCTTTGTCCGTGTCTTCAATGCGAATGAGAAAGGGTTTATGCTGCTGTTTGGCGACAATGTAGTTAAAAATGGCTGCCCTTAAATTCCCTATGTGCATATCCCCTGTAGGCGAAGGCGCAAAACGAAGCATAAAAACCCTTTATTGAAAAATAGTTTTTGATTATACCTAAAGAATACTTAATTATGCTGTGGTGGTTTTGTTTTTATCAAACATGAACAGACATCATTTAAGAGATTAGCGTTTGGCTAACGCCAAGCTCTTTATGGTTGGCTATCAAAAAGCCAAAAGCGTTTTTTATTCAATCACTTCATAAATAACTTCTGTCTTCCAGCGGGTTTTAGGGGTGATTTCTTGATTGCGATAACCAAAGCTAGCCATTACCGATACCCCAAATTCCGCCGTGTTTAGATAGCCTTTTTCCTTTAAATAAGCCTCCACTTTTTCTTGATCATACCCTTCAATCGGGCAAGAATCAATCCCCAACATGGCCGCTGCCATCATCATGTTCGCCATTTGGATATAAGTCTGCTTGCTAGCCCAATCAAACAAGGATCGTTCGCTATTGAGTTCCATGTCGCTCTCTTGGAAATTTTTGATCATTTGAGCGAACCTAGAATCAGTGTCATAATCCCTTTTTTTAACCTCATGCATCACTTTTTTAACATAATCGCTGTCATAAGTAACGCCTTTTCGCGCAAGATAAATGACAAAATGGCTCGCTCCCTCTAAACTAGAAAGAGCCCCCCAGGCCATCGGTTTTAAATCTTCTTTCATGCATTCATTCTTTAATAAAAGCATTTTCCATGGTTCAAGCCCGAATGCAGAAGGGGCTAACCTCCCCACTTCAACCAACGCTTCCCAATCCTTTTGAGAAATACGGCGATTGGGATCGTATTTTTTCGTAGCGAATCGTTGGTGCTGTAAAGCAACCACTTGTTCTCTGTCCATTTTGATCTCCTTTTTCTAAATAATGATAAACGATAATAACAAACGGCTGCCATATCCAATGTGCTTAAACCGGATTTTCTGCTTGAAAATAAAGCTCTTATGGCATTCATCAAGATTTTGCGTTGTCATGTTTTTCCATTTGTAATTTTTTTGCCTATTGGCGAAAGGTTTATAGCATCATTAAGTAAATAATGATCCTTAACCCATTTTATCAGCCATTCTAAAGAATTATTTTTAGGGTGAGCGATGACTAAATTTAGGCATGCGTTCAAAATTTCGCCGATTTGTTGGCGCTGGTAACCCAAATTTTGGAGCGTGCCGCCCTTAAGGGCTAGGTGCTCTTTTTTAAAAGGCTCGTTAGCGTTGGATATTTCTTTTAACAAGCTTTTAATTTTTAAAGCGCGTTTGGGGTTTTTGAGTGCATAAAAATCTAAAGCCAAATTAAAAGGCTCTAAATCGTAGTTTTTTAATAAAAATTTTAATTCTGTTTTGTTATGAATATTTAAAAAAGCTTTATGGCATTCTTTAGCTTTTAAAAATAAAACACAAATTTTTTTAGGATAGCGTAAATTTTCTAAACTTTTTTGGTGTTTAAAAAACCCTAACAATCTTAATTCCAGATTGAAAGACGCGTTTTTTAAAAACCCTAAATTTTCTATTTTCTCTTGAGTAACCAACTCTAAAATTTCTTGATATTCTTTAGCTACTTCATAGGCGTTTTTCCCCATAAGAAACTTATTCAATTCGTTTTGTAAGCGCTCTTTGGAGAGGTGTTTTAACAAATCCTTACACGCAAAAATCGCTCTTTTGGTGCTTGGTGCTATCTTAAAGCCTAAAGTCGCGCTAAATCGTAGCGCTCTTAAAATCCTTAAAGCGTCCTCAAAAAACCTCAATCGTGCTTCCCCCACGCATTCAATCATTTGATTTTTAATCGCACTTTGCCCCTTAAAAGGATCAATCAGTCCTTTTGTAGGGCTATAAGCGATCGCATTCATGCTAAAATCGCGCCGCTTTAAATCGTCTGTTAAACGAGCGCTAAAAACCAATTCTTTAGGCTTTCGGTGCTTGATATGCCCTTTTTCAATTCTAAAAGTTGTGATTTCATAGCTTTGATTGTTTTTAAGAGCCGTGATCGTGCCATGCTTGATGCCGGTTTCTAGCACCCTAAAATGGTGCTTTAAAAGAAGCTCTTTACTTTCATTGACTAAAGCGTTTGAGGTTAAATCGTAATCTTTAGGGGCAATGCCCATTAAATAATCGCGCACGCACCCCCCTACCAAGTAAAGCTCATAGGGGGATTTTTCATAAATGCCAAACAATTCTTTTAATTCTTTGTCTAGTTCAAACACGCTTTTTACTCTTAAAATTTCTTTGTGTTATTATATCTTTTTAGAATTTTAAGGAATTTTGATGGAACAAGAAATTTGCGTGATCAGTTTTAGCGGCGGGCAAGACAGCACCACTTTAGCCGTATGGGCGAAAAAGCGTTTTAAAAAAGTCTATTTAGTGGGGTTTGATTACGCGCAAAAACACTCTGTGGAATTAGAATGCGCTCAAAAAATCGCTTCTCTTTTGCAACTCCCTTATGAAATTATCCCATTAGATTTTTTAGAAAATATCACCCACTCCGCACTTTTTAAAAACTCTAACGATTTAATAGGGCATTCGCACGCGCAAAATAAAGATTTACCCAACTCTTTTGTGCCTAATCGTAACGCTATTTTTATCACCCTTTTGCATTCTTACGCGCAAAAAATAGGGGCTAGTAACATCGCTTTAGGGGTTTCGCAAGCGGATTTTAGCGGCTATCCGGATTGTAAAGAAGATTTCATTAAAAGCATCGAGCATGCGCTCAATTTAGGATCAAACACGGCGATTAAAATCCTAACACCTTTAATGTTTTTGAATAAAGCGCAAGAATTTCAAATGGCTAAAGATTTAGGGGCTTTAGATTTAGTCATCAAAGAAACGCACACCTGCTATCAAGGAGAGCGAAAGATTTTGCATGCTTATGGCTATGGCTGCGATGAATGCCCGGCATGCCAATTGAGAAAAAAAGGCTATGAAGAGTTTGAATCTCATAAAAAATAAGGTTTTGTTTTAAAAAACCAACTAAAGAGCCTTAAAAAGCGTGTTTTAATGTTTGTTTTTAAAGTTATTTAAAGTTATATGTATAGTTAAGATAAACGCTCACCACTCTTTTATAATCCAATTTATCCCCATAATTATCGCTATAGTAATTGACCTTAAAAGCTGGCACTTTAACCCCTAATTCAACACTAGAACCCCCAAGATATATTTCATCGCCATAGCGATCAATATCGTATTCATCGCTATTATAACGAACGCCAAATTTTCCTTGTAACTGAAAAATCGTGTGGCTCTTGACTTGATTGAAAGGGGTGAGATTGTTACTTGCAAACCAAGTGCTAGCCCCTATATCCATGCCAATCACAAGCCCTGAAGATTTTCTAAATATGTGCCTTGATACCTTTTTTAATGTATTAGCGTCTAGCGTTCTGCCGGTCATATCTTTGTAAAATATAGAGAGCCCTTTTACCCTTCGTTCAACATATTCTTGGGACGCTCGCTTATCGTTAGTCCAATTAATGAGTAAATCCGTATTGAAACCATAGGGTAAAAAAACGATTAAACCGCTGCCAGGAACAGAACCAACGCCACCAAGTTGGTAACCGAAAAAAAGAGAGTGCCTAAACCCTATAATCCTTTTTTTACCCAAAAAATATTTATACCCAAAGCTGAGTTCATTGAAAAGACCGCCCGATCCACCATTTCCTGCGAATCGGTTAGCGATTTTTGTTGAATCTTTCACTTTGTTTAAGGCGTTTTGTGCATCTCTTATGGCTTTTGTGTTTTGTTCGGGGAATAATGAATTTTTTGCGTTATTGATCGCTTGATTTAAGGCGTTTTCTGCTGAAGCTTTTTCGCCGATGCTGCCTTGTCCTTTAATATAGCTTCCTTCTGCAAAATTTAAACCTAAATAAAATCCATTCCTTTCAGCGTGGAGCCAAAACGAGAAAAAGAGAGTTAGTAAAAGGGTTTTTTTCATGGTTTTTCTTTGGTTTAAGATTTACTATGATTAGGTAGTTTATCATAAAAATAAGATTTTAGTTATTGGGTTTAATGGAAAACAAAATTAAAATGAAATAGCCACAAAACCACCACTTAATGGATATTGAATTAAAAACATGTTAATCTTTAGTTACTTTTAAATTTAGGAAACCCCATGCATCAAAACGATAAAACTTTTTTACCCACCCCATCCGCTCACCTCTCTAAAATCATTCTTTTTTTAAACGCTGGCTTTTTAGCCTATGTGTATAACTTAATGTCAAGTCAATATTACGATATGCTATTAGTTAAGTATTAAAATCATAATATGTTAGAGTCAAGATAGCTTAAGCGGATTTTTTCTGATCCATTTGAGTAGAACTTGATTGTTTATTTTCAAGCACGCATCAAATAGAGCTTTTTCCTTTCGCTTGAAGAAGCGATATTAAGCAGTTGGCGGTATTTGGTGATCGTTCTTCTTACCATTTTCAAATGGAATTTTTCTTCAATGAGTTCTAAAATCTTAGCGTCGCTCAAAGGCTCTTTTTTGTCTTCATTTTTAATCAATTCTAAAAGGTAGTCTTTAATCACAGCGTTTGAAGTCTCGCTATTGTCTAAGGCGGTGCTAAAGAAATGCTTAATCGGGAAAACCCCCCTTTGACATGCCAAATATTTATTAGAAATGGCCCTTGAAATCGTGCTTACAGAGTGGTTAAACTCATTGGCTAAATCCAATAATTTTAAAGGGCGCAATTTTTTACCCTTAAAAAAATCGTATTGATATTCTAAAAGCATGAGACCGATTTTATAAATCGTGGCTTTTCTCAAATTTAGTGCATCAATCAAATCTTTAGCCTCTTTTAATTTTTCTTTTAAATAAGCACTATCTTTAAAGCGATTTTCTTCTAAACTGATCGTCGGATAGCTCTCATCATTCAAACGCACGATGATTTCATCATCCACTTCTAGAATAAAAAGCTCCGGAATGACTTCTATTTCTTTTTCTAAAAACTCAATGGCTGGGGGGTTTTTAAAGGATTTTAAAATCTTTAAAGCCTTTTCATAATAAAAATCTTTAGAAAATTCATGGTGTTTTTCTAAATTTAAAATGATTTTTCGCGCTTCTTCATAAAGCTCGTTATTGTCTAATTCCCTACTCTCTAACTGGAATAAAAAGCTCTCTTTCACATCTTTAGCGCCAATGCCAGCGGGATTAAGGTAACTAAAACGCTTGCGCACTTTTTCATAAACTTCGCTCTCTACCCCTAAAATTTTAGCCCTTTCTTCAATGTTTTCTTCAAAATACCCTTCACTATCTAGCCCATTGATAATATCCATAGCGATTTTTTGAGAGGTTTCAGTGGGAAAGAGAGGGGGAATGATTTGAGATTCTAAGGTTTCAAAAAGGCTTTTAGAGGCGATTGCGAAATTTTCTAAATGATCGCTGCTATTTTTAGCGCTAAAACGATCGCTAAAATTTTTGATGCGTTTGTTTTCAATTTTGATTAAGGGGTTATCCAGGGCGTTTTGTTTCAACACTTCTTCTAAATCTTCAAGCTCGCTTTGTAAAATGGGGAGCCACCCTTTTAAGGTAGCGTTTAATTTATTTTTAGGGCTAAGGTTTGCGCGTAAAACCGCCATGTCTATACCTTAAAATTTTCCCCTAAATAATACTTACGCACCAGAGCGTTTTCATAAATTTCATTAGCGTTCCCGCTCGCTAAAAGCGTGCCACTTTTAATCACATACGCCCTATGGCACACGCTCAAAGTCTCTCGCACATTGTGATCAGTGATCAACACGCCGATGTTTAATCCAATCAAGCTTTCAATGATTCTTTGAATGTCAATCACCGCAATCGGATCCACGCCCGCAAAAGGCTCGTCTAATAGCACGAATTTAGGGTTTTTCATTAAAGCCCTAGCGATTTCTACGCGCCTTCTTTCTCCCCCACTCAAGCTCATGCCCTTGCGCTCTCTTATGGCTTGGATATTGAAAGCGTCTAACAAGCTTTCCATTTTTTCTTCGCTCTCTTTAGAGTTTTTAAAAGTGCTCTCCCCTGCTAGGGCCAGATTCTCTTCCACGCTCAATTCTTTAAAAATGCTGGATTCTTGGGGCAAGTAGCCTATGCCTAAGTTAGAACGCTTGTGTAAGGGGTATTTAGCTAAATTGACATCGTTTAAATAAACGCTCCCCCCACTAGGTTCTAAAAGCCCGCATATCATATAAAAGGTGGTAGTTTTACCCGCCCCATTAGGCCCTAAAAGCCCCACCACTTCGCCGCTTTTCACTTCTAAAGAAACATCTGAAACGATTTTGGTTTTTTTAATCTGTTTGTTTAAATGCTCTGCTTTTAAAATATCCATTCAAACGACCCTTTAAACGATCTTTATTGTATAAAAACGGCTGGTTAATTCGGTTTTAATTTCCACAACCTTAATAGCTAAATCGTATTTTTTTAAAATTTTTTCTAATTTTTCATCGCCCCATTCCACAAAATGGATCCCCTTTTCTAACAAGCACTCTAACATGCCAAGCTCCAAGCAAGCCTCTAAATCGCGCATGTAAAAATCATAATGGAACACGCTCTCGCTATAAGCATGCATCAGGCTAAAAGTGGGCGAAGTCGCTTGAATGTCTAAACCCAAGTGCTTCAAGCACGCTTGAACCAAAGTCGTTTTACCGCTCCCCACAACGCCTTTTAAAAGCACCACCCCCTTAAAATCATCTTTTAAAATTGCAGCAGCCACTTTGTCTAACTCGTCTAAATGCGCTCTCATAACAATTCCACGCTTTTGATTTCAAACTCGCTCTTAATCTCTTCAATGAGATCAGAATGGTTAGCCATGAATTCTTGCAAGGCTGTAGGGGTTTCTTTTGGTTGGGTTTCTTGAACCTCTTTAGTGTCGTTTTCTTTAGTTTCTTTTTCAATCGCTTCTTTAGTTTCTTTTTCTTTCATTTCAGCCGTCGTTTCGGTGGTTGGTTTGGGCTTTAAAGAGGGGAATTTAAACTCTTTAATTTCTTCTAAAGCGCTTTTATTTTGATTTTTTAAAGCGATTTTGATATTTTCGCCCTTGCCAAAAACCCCATCAACGATACTTTTCACGATTTTAAAACGCTCTCTTAAAAGCTCTTTATCTTTATGGGTGGCTAAAGACTCCCAAGTCAAGGTTTTAGTCTGGCTGTCAAAATCAATAAAACGGATATTTTTTTCAAACACCGCCCCTAATTCGTAGTTGCGCTCATAAACCAATGTTTGAACTTGTTTGAAAAGGTTGTGAAAAATGCGATCTTTGGCTGAAAGCATGGGGGTTTGCGGGGTTTCTGTGTTTTCTTTTTTTTCTGGCTTTTCTATTTTCTCTGCACTTTTGGATTCTTGTTTAGGGGCGTTAGCGTTTTGGTTTAAGGGCTTTAAAGCGCTTTCTTTACTTTGCTCTAATTCCAAAATCGCATCGTCTAGGGCTTTGAGTTTCAAAGCTTCTTTGAATTTCATTTTCAATAACAACAGCACAAAACTGGCATTAGCCCCTTCTTTTAAAAGGCTCAAACCGCTCATAATGATTTTAAAAAAGCGCTCTATCAAAAGGATGGAATACGAATCAGGGCTTAATAATTTCGCTTTCAAAAAAAGCATCATTTCTTCTAAAACGCTCTCGGTTTCATAATTTTCTAAAATGGCATAACGCTCTTGCAATCGCGCTTCATCTTGGTTGATTAGGCTTTGAAAAAAATCTTCTAAAACGCTCCTATCAATCGCTCCTAACATTTCAGCCACTTTGCTTTCTGTGATAGCGTTATCGCAATAATTGATGGCTTGTTCTAAAAGAGTGATCGTATCTCTTAAGCTCCCTTGCCCGCTGTGAGCCAGTTTTTCTAACGCGCTTGTTTCATAACTCACTTGTTCTTTTTCTAAAATAGTTTTTAAATGAGAAATAACGGAATTTTCAGGGATTTTTTTAAACCTGAAATGCTGGGTGCGGCTGAGTATGGTAGCGGGCAATTTCAAGGCGTCCGTTGTCGCTAAAAGGAATTTCACATGGCTAGGAGGCTCTTCTAAAGTCTTTAAAAGCGCGTTAAACGCTTCGGTGGTGAACATATGCACTTCATCAATGATAAAGATTTTATAGCGCCCAAAGCTTGGTTTGTAGCGCGTTTGCTCTATGAGATTACGGACATCATCAATCCCCCTATTAGACGCCCCGTCCATTTCTATAATATCTATATGGTGGTTGTTTAAAGCGCTCTGGCATTGGGTGCAAGTATCGCAAGGCACAGCTTTTGGTCCTTCTTCACACATTAAAGCCCTAGCAAAAATCCTAGAAGAGCTGGTTTTGCCTGAACCTCTTAACCCGCTGAATAAATAAGCGTTAGCCAAACGCTGGTTGTCTAGGGCTAAAGAAAGCGTTTTAGCCACGCTCTCTTGACCGACTAGCTCGCTAAAATGTTTGGGGCGGTATTTTAACGCTAAAACTTGCATATTGATTGTAATCCTTAAAACTCATTTAGGAATATTGTAATGCAAAATGACTTAAAACTAGCCCCTTTTTAGGTTTTACTCAATAGCGCTAAAAAATCCCTAAATAAAGTAACGCTAAGCGTTCCCATGATAGCGGTTACAAAGAGATTCACCCCCATAAAAATTTTTTGGTTGTTTAAAAGTTTGGAGCCATAACGCAACGATAAAGTGCATAACAATAAAAGCCAAGAAAAGGCAGCCGATAAAGTGCCGGCTAAAAAGACAAATTTTTGAGCTAAATTAAAAGACAAAGCGCTCGCGCCAATTAAAAACACCATTTCCAAATACACTTGAGGGTTGAGTAAGGTAACGCCTAAAGTGAATAATAAGGTCTTTTTTAAGGATAATTTTTTAGGGGTTTGGACTTGCTTCTTTTTAAAGGTTTGAAAAAGGGTTTTTAAAGCTAAAAAAGCGTAAAATCCGGTAAAAGCCGCTCCAAATAAATTCAAAAACAAACTCAAATAAAGGTTTTTAGCAAAATAAGCCCCCACGCCAAACACGCCCATGCTCATTAACACAATATCGCACATAAAACACAAAGCGCAAATCAAAAACACATAATTCCTAGCCATTCCCCTTTCCACAATAAACAAGGATTGTGCTCCCACAGCCGCACACAAAGAAATCGCTAAACCAAAACCTTCTATAAAAACCACAAACATCTTGCTTAAATCCTTTCACTCAAAATAAGCCAAAAACTACCAACACCATATAAACAAATCATTCAAAATGGTATTTTAAAATTTTAGGGTTTAAAACGACCTTTATAAATAAAAATTAAATGATGATATACAATGGCTTGTGCGAAATTTAAAAACCCCATTTTTTAGCGCTCTTAAGAGATGTTTGAGAATAAGTTAAAATTAATATGGTATAATGCCAAAATTTGCTGTCGTTATGCGGCAAAAATTTAGACAACAAGGAATTGGGAATGAGAAGGAGTTTGTCTTTTTGCCTGTTAGCTTTGCTTGGATTACAGGTTTTAGGCGCTAGGGATTTTTCGCAACTCAAAGATAAGGAGCTTTTAGAATTAGCAGGAACTCTGCCTTCTAATGAAGCGATTGATTATCGCATGGAAGTGTCTAAACGCCTTAAAGCCTTAAACGCTGAAGACGCTAAGAAATTCCGCACGAATTTCAGCCGAATCGCTAGGAAGAATCTTTCCAAAATGAGTGAAGAGGATTTCAAAAAAATGCGTGAAGAAGTGCGTAAAGAATTAGAAGAAAAAACCAAAGGTTTGAGCGCTGAAGAAATCAAGGCAAAAGGGCTTAATGTGAGCGTTTGCAGTGGCGATACGAGAAAAGTTTGGTGTAGGGCTGTTAAGAAAAAAGACGAACATTGCTCTCCTAAGTGAGATAAAATTTAATTTAAAAGGATAAAACATGAAAAAAGCGTTGAAAATACTTTCTGTTAGCGCGTTGCTATTTGTGGCTTTAAACGCCAAGGATTTCAGCAAAACAAGCGATGAGGATTTGGCTAAAATGGCTGGCGTTGTCGCTCCTCAGGATATTGTGGATTACACAAAAGAGTTGAAAATGCGCATGAAAAAGATGCCTGAAGACAAGAGAAAGGCGTTCCACAAACAATTGCATGAATATGCAACTAAAAACACAGACAAAATGACCGTAGCGGATTTTGAAGCCCGCCAAAAAGCTATTAAAGAAGCGCTTAAAAAAGGCAACATGGAAGACTTGGATGATGATTTTGGGTTGAGATCATGCAAGCATGGAAAAATGCACAAACACGATAAGCATGGTAAGAAGCATGACAAAAAACATGGCAAAAACCATGATAAAGATCATGACGATAAAGACCATGACCACCATGATGAAGATCACAGCGATAAGCACTAAAGCTTAAACGACACCACTTTTTCTATCAAAGCTTCAAACCCTTTAAGCAGAAATCCTAAACGCTTTTAGCGTTTGGGATAGAAGCATGCTATTATATAAAATATTATTAGTAATTTTTTATTGTTTTTTTAACACGGCAGTTTTATCGCAGTTTTTAGCAATCAGCCAAGCGTAGGATTTATCATTAAAAGCAACTTCTACCCCCAACCACGATTTGATTAAATTCCAATCAAAAATAAAAACCTAAAACCGCTTCAGCGTTTCAAACCATTCTAAAGAGGGTTTTAATACTCTTCAAACATTTCTTGGATTTTTGCCTTATCATTCGTTTTAGTTAAAGCGAGTTGTAAAAGCACCCTAGCTTTTTGGGGGTTTAAATTGTCGCTTGTGATAAAGCCATAAGCTTTGTCATCAATCTCGCCTGAAGTGACTCCACCGCTGCCTACCCTGCTAGAACGAACGATTAAAACCCCCATTTTGCTCGCTTCTTGCATCGCTTTTAAAAACCCAGCGCTCACATTCCCATTACCCACCCCAGCTATCACAACGCCTTTTGCATGCGAGTTTAGGCTCGCTTGGAATAAATCAGGGGTCATGCCGGCATGCGTGTAAATAATATCCACTTTAGGCAGGGGGGTTTTGAGTTGTGAAAGAAAAAATTCGCTCTTCATGGTGTGTTTTCTCAAAGGTTGCATGTAATAGCGCGTTTTGCCATAATACACGCTCCCTATCGCACCGCTATTTAAGGCTTTAAAGGTGGAAGTGTGGGTGGTGTGCGTTTTAACCACTTCCCTAGCGCTAAAAATATTATCGTCCATCACCACCAATACGCCTTTATTCGCGCTTTTTTCATTAGCCGCTACACTCAGCGCGTTATGCAAATTCAAAGCCCCATCCGCGCTCAAAGAAGAAGCATTACGCATCGCTCCCACTAGCACGACCGGTTTTGTGGAGTGTAAAACTAAGTTTAAAAAATACGCACTCTCTTCTAAAGTGTCCGTGCCATGCGTGATAACCACGCCTTGAATACGGCTATCGTCTAGTAATTCTTGGGTGCGTTTGGCGAGCTTGAACCATACCTCTTCATTCATGTCTTGTGAGCCGATGTTAGAAATCTGCTCCCCTTGAATGCGAGCGAGTTTGTTAAGACTAGGGATAGCCTTAAGAAGTTCTTTGATGCTCAACTCGCCGCTTTTATAACTACCCGAACTCGCATTAACGCCACTCCCTGCAATCGTCCCTCCTGTCGCCAGTAAAGCAATGGTGGGTAAATTTTGAGCCATAACTTGCCCCTTCAAACAAAATAAAAGAATCAACAATTTCAAAAATATTCTCATTATAGACCACCTTTTGAAATTTAAAAGGTTTTATAGTATAGTAAAACATCGTTAAAATAAATTTAAAAAGAGTTAATGGTGGATGCCTTTTTTCAGATTGTAGTGTTACTTTTTTCGCTTTTTTTAGGGGCAAGGTTAGGAGGCTTGGGAGTGGGCTATGCGTGGGGTTTGGGCGTGCTTATTTTATGCTTATTTTTGGGGCTAAATCCGGGCAAAATCCCTTTTGATGTGATTTTAATCATCATGGCAGTCATTAGCGCTATTAGCGCGATGCAAAAAGCGGGGGGCTTGGATTACTTAGTCAAAATCGCTGAAAAAATTTTAAGAAAACACCCCAAGCAAATCAACTACCTCGCACCAAGCGTGGCGTATTTTTTAACGATACTAGCCGGCACTGGGCATACGGTTTTTTCTTTAATTCCGGTGATTGTGGAAGTGAGCCAGAGCCAAAACATCAAACCCAAAGCGCCTTTAAGCTTAGCGGTAACCTCTAGTCAAGTCGCTATTACTGCAAGCCCGGTGAGTGCGGCGGTGGTGTTTATGAGCGGCATTTTAGAGCCTTTAGGAGCGAATTACTTGACCCTTTTAATGGTTTGGATCCCTACGACTTTTTTAGCATGCATGATCACGGCGTTTGTTATGGGTTTTACTGATTTGAGATTAGACAGCGATCCGAATTATTTAGAGCGCCTAAAGGCAGGAAAAATTTCGCCCCCCACCATCAAAGAAGAAAAAGAAACCTCAAAAAGCGCGAAATTATCGTTATGGATTTTTATTTGTGGGGTTGTAGCGATCGTTTTTTATGCGAGCGCGATTTCTAAAAATATCGCTTTGATTAGCCCGGTGGTTTTAGGCAGAGATTATGCGATTGTGTCTTTCATGTTGAGCGTGGCAACTTTAATTGTGCTTTTT
The DNA here is from genome assembly GCF_030053225.1 of Helicobacter sp. 219-2. Lineage (NCBI taxonomy): Bacteria > Pseudomonadati > Campylobacterota > Epsilonproteobacteria > Campylobacterales > Helicobacteraceae > Helicobacter > Helicobacter sp. 219-2. Next base: position 1,077,388 of record NZ_JASGBS010000001.1, read on the forward strand.
TGCAAAATTAACGCTAATGAAATCGCTCATTCAAGCGTGTTTAAATCCGGCATGCAAGCGTGCGTGTGCGTGTTAGGCGTGGCGTGGTTGGGCGATACTTTTGTGAGCAATCATTTAGATGAAATCAAGCGATACGCTTCTTTTTTGATCACAGATTACCCGTTTTTATTAGCCGTAGCGCTCTTTTTGGCTTCCATGCTTTTGTATTCGCAAGCTGCCACCTCTAAAGCGCTCATCCCAAGCGTGATCACAGCCTTAGGCATTAGCGCTAACCACACGGAGCATTTGTATATTATCGTGGCTTCTTTTGCGAGCGTTTCGGCGTTGTTTGTGCTACCCACTTACCCTACTTTACTAGGAGCGATCGCTATGGATAACACCGGCACCACTAAAATGGGCCGTTATGTGTTTGATCATGCGTTTTTGATCCCTGGGGTTTTAGTCGTGTCTTTGAGCGTTGCGTTAGGGTTTGTTGTCGCGCCGTTAGTTTTGTAGATTTTATCATTAACGATAAAAAGCTTGGCGTTGCGATTTTCTAAACCCCCTTAAAAAAGAGAGTTTAGACACTTAGTAAGCAAACACATAATTGAGATACACGCTATAGAGTCTTCTGTATTCTAGCTTAGCGCCTAGGAAAGAATAGTAATTCGTGTTGATGGTAGGGATCTTAATGCCCAATTCTATGCCATGTTGCGCGGAATGTTCGCTGTCTTCTTTCTTAGCTGTAGCGAGATTCGTCCTCAAGCCGAGATTGAACAAGAATTGGAAATTGGAAGTATTGACTTTCGCGCTGTAAGGATTATTGAACGCGGTTAAATTCACATATTGAGAATTAAGCCATGTAGTCCCTGCTAGTTGGATACCACCAAATAGACCCACAGAAAGCTTGTTGTTCTTTCTTGTGATGCTATCGTTGATGATATTCACTAACAAATCGCTCCCACCGCCATAAGTCCATATGTCAGAAGAAGAATTAAAAAAGCTGGATTTGATATAGCCGTGGTTGTAATCAAAGAAGCCATAATACCTTAACCCCCATCTTTTGCTTTCGCCAAAGAATTGTTTATAGCCCACTTGCACGCCAAGTCCATTCAATGCGCCGTTATTGTTTTGAGAGCTGATCATGCCCACTTTTTTAAAGGGGTTATTGCTCATCGCTGCTAAAGCTTGAGAAAGATTGGATGCTTGCTCTTGGTTGATTTGGTAATTGTATTGGCCCGCTGCTGGAGCGTTTTTATCATAGGGTAGTGTGACAATGTCTTTTGTATTGACTTGGTTATAGGGAAGTTTAGAAATCTCTTGGCTCAAACTACTAGCGTTGCTATAGGCTGCTACAATGCTTGCTTGATTGGATTTTAGGTTATAAACATCTTTAGCCACGCTTAAAGCCGAATCAATCCGATTGCCATAATAACTCACATTGCTTTGAATCGTCTGAATTTCTTTATTCAAATTCACCTCTTGTCTGTAAGGGTTAGTAGGAGTTTGACCCACATTGGGTATTTTCAAATAAGCTTTCTCTAGATATTTATACTGCTCTTTAGGGATGGAATTAAAGAGGTTGAAAATATCTTGTGCATAAGAGATGACTTGCTTTTGGTTTAAAGCGAGATTGTAGATGTCTTTAGCGAATTCAGGGTTTGTTTGAGATCCTGTAGCTTGAGCTTGCAAACTAGCAGATAGGGTGTGGTTACTTTGAGAAAGCGTAACCGCTTGTTGCAAGATAGGTATCATCGCCTTGATATTGTTAAACACCGCATATTGCGTTGGGTAACCAGTGGATTTGATAGCACCGGACGCGTTTGAAACGCCAGCGATGACGATATTGTTCCACATCATAGCCGTCTTAGTGTTTGCGATTAAATCCATAAGCTGTTGCGCCAAGTTAAGAGCGTTGCTTACGGTTGAGTTTGGGTTTTGGCCATTTGTTGCAGTGCATCCGGATAAAGCGCAAAGATTGTTCGCTTTAGTGGCAGAGTTTTGTTGAACTGCTTGGAGCTCTTCAGCAAATTTTTTCATCTTGTTGTAAGTGGTTTGTTCCATAGCGCAGTTTTCAATTCCTGAGCAGTTTTCGATAATTGTTTGAAAAGGAGGGTTACCATTGACATTAGCTGGTCGTCTAGAATCCTTATTACCCACAAAAAAAGTCAAGTAGTTCCCCGCATAAAGACTCCAAAAACCCAATACCGAAGTGATAACGGCTTGTACGGCGTTAAAGATGGGCGATTGGGTGGTGCTGTTATAGTTGTTTTCGGTAAAGCTTTTTAAATCGTTTAAAGAGCTATTGACCAAGCTAATGTTGTTGGCGTTTTGAATGCTTTGTCTCAACGAAGCCACTTGATTTAAATACTGGTTTAATTGCTCGTATTTGTCGTTCAAGTTTTTCAATTCACCGGTGTTTTTGACCGTTTGCACCGCTTCACCGATTTGATAGCCCGCGCTCACAAAAAAGCCGTTGTCTTCAGCACGCAAAAGCGATGAAGCGAGAGAGAGAGAGAGTAAAAATTGTTTTTTCATAAAAGTGTTCCTTGAAGTAAATTTTTATTGTAAAAATGAATAGAAATGAAAATTTATTTACAATATGTTTAACTTTATCATAAATTTATTGGATTTCAAAAAAAAAAAAAAGATTTTGGGGTATTTTAACTTATTTATCTTTAGAGTGTTGATTTTTGTAACGATAAAATTATCTTTTGAATTTTATCAGTATTTAATGGGAATAAAGCCAAACTAAAACAAGAATGCGTAGCTGACAAAAACTTCTTTACTCCTAAAAACGCTGAAGTTTTGTCGGATCGTTTGTTGCTGCCACACATTGCTAGAGCCAAAGTTTTTCCAACTTTGCACGCTCAAGCTATAATAAGGGATTTTTAACCCCACATTGAAGCGGTTGCGTTTGCCTATATACAAAGAACCCCCAAAATTCACAAAAAACCCCCCACCCGCTGCAAAAAATTTATCATCTTGATTGGTGTTTTGGTTTTTATATTGAGAACTCCATAATATTGCGTATTCCACCCCACCCCCACCAAACACGCCTATTTTAAAAAACAGCATTTTTTCTGTTTTTAAAGCGAGTTTTAAAAGGGTGTCTATAGGGAGATTAACAAACACATTCACATTCAAACCAAACGCCATGAAATGCCCGTTATTGAAAAGGAAGTTTTGGGGGTTTGGGGTTTTTTGCAAATTCAAAGAGCCTTGAGCGTTTGAAGCGCTATCGTAGGTTTTAATCGCGCTTGGGTCATAATTGGCTTGGGATAAAAGGGTATTACCCCCCACTTTTTGACCCAATTGCGCTTTAGCGTATTCTATATCCCCCCACACCCTTAATCCTAAAATATGGTATTTATCAATAGCTATTTCATCGCCTATTTGCCCGGCATAAGACAGGTTTTTACCCCCCTTATAATGGGCTTCTAATTTCTCGCCATAACACACGCTGCTAGGGCAAGTGGGGTTGTCTTTATAAGCTTGTTGCCACATGCTTGTGCTTACATTAGCCCCTGTGCCTAGCCTAAAACCCAAATAAATGTGGTTTTTTGTTTTGAAAAAAGGCGTTTTTTCAGCGGCATTGCCCCACAAAACCCCCAAACTGGCTAAAAAAACAAGCGCTTTCAAACGCTTTTTTGATTCAATTCTACCCATAATGGCACTTCACTTTGCAACATTTCTTGATTAAAAAATTCCTCTATACTCTCTCGCATGCTCTTTACCTCTGTAAGGGTATTGACGCAGTTGCGAAACGCGCTCGCTTGCATTTCGCCCTTAGCGTAAGCATGCAAATTTTTCCTAAACATGATCACCCCCCTATCCCCATAAAACTCCACCATTTTATCAAAATGTTCTAAAACCAGATCTTTTTTCACGACTGCGGGCAATTCGGTGGTGTTGTTTTTGATTTGCCAAAATATCCATGGGGCTCTTAAGGCTGCTCGCCCTATCATTAACCCATCAGCTTGCGTGATTTGCAAAACTTCAAAGGCTTTTTTCACGCTGTCAATTTCGCCATTGGCTACCACCGGCTTTTTTAAAATCCCTTTCATTAAAGCGATGCTTTCATAATCTATTTTGTCTTTTTGGTATTTGTCGCTTCGTGTCCTCCCATGCACCACTACATAATCCACCGGCGCGTCATTCAAGGCATGAGCGATTTCTTTAGGGATTTTTTGATCAAAGCCTAAACGCACTTTCACGCTTGTGATTTTTTTATTGGTGTTTTCTCTGATGGTTTTTAAAAGCTTCACCAAGTGGTTTAAATCCTTCAATAGCCCGCTACCATTACCATGGTTAGCCACTTTAGGAGCGGGGCAACCGCAATTAAAATCAATCCCGCTCACATGCTCTAAAGCGTTGATTTTTTCCACCGCTTCTTTGACTACGCCCTCTTTAGAGCCTGAAATTTGCGCCATGAAATGATCTTCTAAATGGGATTTTTCTAACATTTTAGAAGTCTTGTCAAACGCATATACCAACGAATGCGAGCTCACCATTTCGCTTGTGGTAACATCCACGCCAAATTTTTTCACCACGCTCCTAAAAGGCAAATCCGTATAGCCTGCCAAAGGGGCTAGAAAAAGCCATTTTTTATTCTTAAAGTCCATTCACTCTCATATCAAAGTTTTTTGCTGTATTTTGACACAATCAAGGTTAAAAAGCGCTTTAAAAACTTATCGCTGGATTGAAATGAAGCTCTTTTATAGATCCGTTAAACTCTGTTTAAAACGGGTTAAAAAATCATGCGTTGGTTGTTTTAAAAACTCTGCGTATAAAACAGGCCGTAAGCGTTTAGGGATATTCAATCTCCTGGCTTTGTCTTTAAAATCCTTTGGCATGCTTAAAGTTTTTTGAGGTTTAAGGGCGATAAACGCATGCTCTCTATCCTTTTCAATGATGAATTTTTGAGCGATTTCTAGGCTAAAAAAATGGCGTTTGATTTCTTCTTTTTGAGAAAAGCTCAACACATACCCCTTTTGCTTTAAGATTTTATCCACCATAAAAAGCGCATTTTGCGAATGCTTGAAAAAAGTGATCCCATGCATTTGTGAAACGGGCATTAAAGAATAAAGCCGCTCTTTTTCTTTATCTAAAAACTTAAAACTTTGGATAATGCCCTTAGAATAATGCTGCATCAAGGAGTTAGCGTAATTTTTCCTGAAAAAATTGCGTTTGAATTTTAAAGAAGAATTAGAATCATCTTCAAAAAATTCCCAATCTTTAGCGAGCGTTTTAAGGGTGTCTTTAGGGGTGTAGAGCAAGGGGCGAACGATCGCATAAAACCCTCTTTTTTCATAAGCTTGAAAGCTTAAAAGCGTGTTTAGCCCGGCCCCTTTGCTTAATTGCATCAAAAACCATTCCAGTCTGTCATTCAAGTGGTGCGCTAAAATCAAATGCTTGTAAGAATGCTCTTTGATTAAAGTTTCAAAAAAATCATAACGGATCTTTCTCGCTTGCATTTCAAAATTGCGCTCAATCTTTGGGGCGTAATGGATATAGCATTTTTTATGGTGCGCTTGGGCGAGTGTTTGAGCGTGCTGGATGATTTCAAGGCGTTGTTTTTGCGTGTTGTAATCCACTAAAGCGGTATCAAAAGCGATATTTTCTCCAACTAAAAGATGAAACAAGCAAATAGAATCCAACCCACCCGAAAAACCCAATAAATTTTTCCCCTCTCTTAAAGGCTCTAAATAGGTTTTAAAATCTCGCGCTATCAAATCGGCATTAAGCATAGATTTAATTTATCGCATTCTTTCATGAAACTTCCTTGTGGATTAAAATGCCTTTTAACAAGTTCGCGCCTTCTATGCCTAAAATTTCGTTCCTGAGCTTTTCCACTTCATTCAAACCTGGAGCTTTTTTATGGACGGCTTCATTGCGGATATCTTGAATGAGAGTGAGGCTTTTTGAAAAAGGATAATTGATGAATCGGTTTAAGCTCTCTTCTAAATGGTATTGGACTTTTTCGTGTCTGAGTAAAAATTTAACGCTCCCAAGATTAGGCTTTTGAGTGAAAAAATCTTCAAGTATCAAAGATTTTCCTTGGACTTTATAATTTAAATCATAAAGGTTGGGATCTTTTGCGCAAGCCTTTAAAAGAACTTTTTTAGCGAAAAGATAAATTTCGTATTCTAAGGTTTTGGAGTATTTGACGATGATGCTTGTAAAATCATTCAAAAGATCGTTTTCGCTTTGTAAAAGCTCTAATTCTGCATGAATGATGTTATTGATGCTATCATGGTGTAAGAGGTAAAAAAGCCTTTTGCCAAAAACAAAACGCATGAAATTTTCTTGCATGATTAAATATTCTTTGCTTTTATACACGCTCAGATAATGCTTTTCATCGCCTAAAAAATAAGAACGCTCTTCTTTCAATCTCACCGGCAAAGGATAAACATAATTATTCCCATAAATGGCGTAAGTGTGGTTGTTGGGTGCGATGAAATTGGCTAAAAATTGATCCCTTAAAAGGCTAAAGTCTTCCCTGACTAATTCCCTTAAATCGCTGATAATAAAAAAGTCTTCCACTTCCAAATTTTTTTCTTTATAATAGCTAGGGATCAAACTCTCATCAATATCCTTAGAAACCTTTATCACCTTAGCGACAAATAAATTAGCGTAATCGGTTAAAAAAAGCTGCAAAAAATTTTTTTCACTAGTGGCTTTGTAAATCTCTTCTAAAGAGTGGTGCTTTTCTTGATCGTTGAGCTTTGATCGGATTTTACCAAAGCCCACTTGGGATTTTTCCTGTAAAACGCTTAAATGTTGTTGGATAACATCCCGCTGGTAGTAAGGGTTATAAAGGATCAAGAGGTGGTTCATGCCTTGTCTTATTTTATAATCTCTGTGAGATTCTGCTTGACCTCTTCAGGATTTTTCTCGTATTCCTGGATAAGATCTTTTAAAATTTGAAACAATTCGTCAAAATCTTGCGGGTTCTCTTTCTTAAAACCCACGATCAAGTCTAAAGTCTTGCCTATCTTGTTTGATAGATCGTTTTCTTTCTTAAAAACATTTTTTATATCCAAAACCAAACTGATTATGCAAGCGCTTTGCACAGGGCTTGCGATGCGTTTGCACAAAAAACCCTTGAACAAATTGGCGAGCTTAATAGATGAGCAGATTTTAGAAAACATTGCCTTTCCTTATTGTTAGAGTTTTCAAAACACCGCTTACTAGCTAGCAAGCACTTTGGCGTTGGCGCGTTGGGTATTTTAACACAGATTGGATCATGATTCATTCCTCTTCAGGCTCAACTTCTATAAAATCTTCGCCCTTGATCAAATCTTCGCCGGCTTTAATCCATTTTTCAAATTCTTGATCATACGCTTGCGTTTTTTCAATCGCTTCTTTGATCTCTTGGAGCGATTTTTCCAGTTCCAACGCGCTTAAGAAACATGTTTGTTTGAATCTGGTTCCATCGTTGATGAGATCTAAAATTTCTTTTTTTTGATTGTCAAAATGGGATACTATTTTTTCTTTAGCTTCTTCAAGCTTTTGCTCTTTTTGATATTTGTTCCAAGAATCCCATGCTTCAAAAGCAATACCGATAAACGGCAAAGCTTTATTCAGGTTTCCTGCCAATTTTACAGCGCCCCATGGTTTGAATTTGAAAGCCAGATCTATGCCCACAAATTTTCCCCCAGCCGCTATTGTGTCTCTAGCCAGTTTGATGTTAGTTGCATTGATAAATCCGCTTTTTGTTAAAAATTCATTCCCAATTTTCCCCAATGTTCCGGCATGTTTTTCAAAAAAACTCCTATCGGCATTAAAACTCATTTTAATTTTAGCGATTTCATCTAAAATCCCTTGCGTTTTTCTTTCAAATGCATTTTGGACTCTTGTTTTTATATTGATACCTTCATCGCCTATTTCTCTGATAACAAAATCATTAAAGGTTTCTAGGCTGGTGCCAGCAACTTGACGGCTGAGATCGCTAAAATATCTCGTTATAAATTCTTTTAAATTAATGCGGGCTTGAGAAATTTCGCCATTTAAATTTTGAATCTCCTTTCGCCTTTTCTCCATCGCTTTATTCAAATATTCCAATTCTCTCTTAAGATTTTGTTGCGTTTTTTTTTGCCAAGGGCATTTGCTTATAAATAACATCTTGAATGACGCTTTTTTTGGTCTCTTCTATAATGGTTAATTTCCCGCCATTTTCTTTAATCTTTTTTTGCGTCGCATCTTGTAAAGTTTTGATATGCGAAAGCTTTTGGAATTCTTCTTTATATTCTAGCCAGTATTCAAGCCTCTCATTAAAAGGGTTAGCAGCCACAGCGACAATGCTCAGACTCTCTTTTTCTTTTTCACTCAAAGAAATGAGATCATTCAGTCGGTTTTGAATGTTTTCTTTTTTGGTTTTAAACCTTTTGTTGTAATCATCTTCATCTTCAATATCCGCTTCTTCATCAAAACGGCTGATGACAAAGATCGTCCTGGATAAAAGATTGAGCGTCCTAAACAACCAATTCAAATCGTCCTTATGGCTTTCTTTGATGGGGTTTGACGGGTTGAGCGCATACAAAATAAGATGGGCTTCGCTGACATATTTTTTGGTAATATCTTTATAGCGTTCTATTTTGCCGCTATCGGCTATTTTTTCTTTGAAACCAAACAACCCCGGGGTATCAACCAGCTCCATTTCATTATCTATATCATAGATTTTAACTGCATCGCTTGATTCTTGATGGTCTATCTTCATGCTCTTATCCAAGCGTTCGATCCAAGCTGCCGCTATGGATGTCTTCCCTTCAGAAAAGCCTCCCACCAACGCCACCCTGAGTTTCTGATCATTAGCGCTTTGGATCGCGCTGTTGATCTTTGCCTTGAAGGACTCTTCAACCTTAATGCCGTATTTTTCACCGGCCTTGACAAAATCAAGCAATTTTTTAAGATTTTCTTAATTCCTCTTTTGATTTCTTTTAAATTGTTCTAGCGTTTCATTCATTGCGCGATCCTTGTTTTGATGTTATTAGATATTTGCCATAAGCCCTCACCAGCTTTTATCAGTCCTTCCCTCATGCGCTCATAACAAACAACGGGATCGTTAAGCCCAGCTTTTAGGCTTTCAACCTTTTCACATATGCCTTTTTTGGCATCTTCAATCTGGTTTCTCATTTTCTCTTCAATTATTCCACAAACTTTATCTAAATTCTTATCCACTTCTTTTCTTTGTTGGGATTTTTTATAGTCTGAACTAAACCAACTCCACACTGATCTAACTATCCCAATTGCTCCTAAAACTATTCCTGCAGCTAGTGCAAACTCACCTTAATACAGGCACCGCTAAAAGCAGAGCCAAACTTGCTATTGAAGACAATAAGCCTAGTGTATTTAGCATATTATTACCTCTATGAATATTGAAATTGGGATCAAAACCACTATCAATGTTGATGTGGTTTAACATTACTAGAGAATTTTTAATCCTCTCTTCAAATTGTTCAATATCTTTTTTTATATCTTTACTAAATTGTTTCTCACACTTTTTAATTCACCCTTCTATGGTTCTATCCAATTCTTTCATGCCTTGTTCGCGCTCATTTTTAAAGATTTCTTTACATTCCTTATTTTTAATGTCTTTTTCAATGCGCTCATACATTTCTATTCTAAAGTCAGTTTTGAATCGCTGTTTCTTTGGATACTGAATTGTTCAAATTAGATACGAATTTATCTCTAGAACGATCCAGGTTGGAGTAAGTCTCTGGTAGCTTATCCCTTATTTCTTTGATAGTTGGGTCTATCTCTCTGTCAATCGTGGTTACGATCGCTTTTTGCAATTTTTCTATCACTCTTAAGGCTTTATTGCAGTTGGATTCTATGATTTTTTTGCGTGAGTTTTCAAGAAGCGTTCCGGCTATAAATTTTCCTAATTGTTTAAATTGGGATTTCAATAACAATTCTTCTACTTTAAAAATTTCTAAAAATTTTTGTTTGTTTTTATAAAAATCAGTCTCTGGCAGTAGTGCCGATGAAAGGCCATAAAAAGCCGCTTGGGCGCTGACTATTTGGTGTCCCTCGTAGTGTTTGCCTAAAATGGCTTTCATTTTTTCATTTAAATCTCTTAAGCTCTTTTTTTCGTTCTCATCAATAAGCCCATCTTTTAAGGCTCTTGGATTGTTAATTGGCTTATTGAATAGGGTATATACCTCTGTTTGCGAATCGAGTTGCTTTTGGATCTTTTCAATCGTTCCCTCTTTTCCCTCTTCTCCTTTTTGCGGAGGAGCGGGTGTTTTTGTAACATAAAAAATAGCATGGGCTTTTCTTGTAGCGTTAGAAATTTGCTGTTTAACTTTCTTTTCATCGCTCTCTATCCCTGGAACATCAAGCAAGACAAAGTTTTGATTGTTGTGCTTGAGAGTGTAAGATTTTGTTTCTAAAGTGGAATCACTCCTCCCATCGCCTATGATCGCTCCATCTTGGAGTTTTTCTAGCTCAGCACGCTCGCTGCCTCTATAATTTTTCATATTTGCATAGAACCGCTTGAAGCGCTCTTGTTGATCCATTTTGCCTGGTTCTTTAAAAAACAGCCTCAAACATTTAATGAAGGTTGATTTCCCTGCGCCGGTTTCCCCATAAAAAGTAATGGTAAATTTTTCCCACTCTTCTTATTTTTTAAACTTTCAAGCTCTTTTAAGCTCTCAGACTCTAGTTTTTGAACAACTCTATGGCTTTTTGGTTGAACTTTCTTAATCTCTCATCAGCGCCATCGGTATTTTCAAAAATCTTTTGGAGATCTTTGATACTTTTCTCTACATTAAAATAAATGTTTTTCATTTTTGCCTCATGCCGGATTTTTCTGACGCATTTTAACAAAAAAAAACGCAAACCCCTGCTCTAGCCACGCTACAGCCACGCTTTTAGCCCTATAGCTAGCTTTTAAAAAGCCCTTAAAACCTTAGCGAGTAAGATATTGTCTTTAAATTCGCTAGGCATAATCGTATAATGCCCGGGTTTTAAGGGGGTGGTTAGTTCGCTGTCATTGATTAAGATTTCCCCATCCACTTCAGGCGCCCACCTGAGATCCCTTGCTTTGTAAAAATACTCGCCCTCTTTATTTTCCACTAACGCTTTAATGGGCTTATTCAACAAAGCCTTAAAGGAATTGTTCTGGTGTTTTAGAGCGATTTTATTTAAGGCTTTAATGCGAGCGTTGATGATTTTTTTAGGCACTTTCTCTAAAGAATAGGCATGCGTGTTTTCTTCAGCACTGAAAGCAAAAATATTCAACCGGTCAAACCGGAACTCGTCCAAAAACGCTCTCAATTCCTCAAATTCGCCCTCATTTTCTTCCGGATGCCCTACAATGATCGTGCTTCTTATAAAGCTTTCTTTAACCTGCTTCATAGCGTTTAAAAGCTTTAAATGGTGCGCTTGGCTGGAGTTGCGCCGCATTTTTTTAAGCATGGAGTCGCTGATATGCTGGATGGGCATGTCAAAATAATTTTGAAAAATGGGCGAACTTTCAATCGCGCCAATAAGCTCTAGCGTGGTGCTAGAAGGGTAGAGGTATAGAATGCGACCACTCTTTAAGGCTTGTTGTTTGTCAATCGCGCTAATGAGCTGGATCAAGCCGTCTTTTTGCCCTTTATCGTATAAAAAGGAGCTAGAATCTTGTGCGATAAAAGTCATATCCGTATAGCCTTTAAGCGCGAGATCTTGCACTTCTTTTAAAATGGAGTCTAATTCCCTGCTTTGTAATTTCCCCTTAAAGCTAGGGATAGCGCAAAAAGAGCATTTTTGATTGCAACCCTCAGAAATTTTAACATACGCATGCACGCTCGATCCCGTGATGATGCGCGCGTTATAATGCTCGCTTAAAAACACTTGCTCGCTGAACTGGTTTTGTTTTTTAGCGATCATTATGTCAATCTTGTCATAATCCCCCACGCCGGTAAAAATATCCACTTCAGGGATCAACTCTTTGATCTCATCTTTATAGCGCTCGCTCAAGCACCCGCTCGCAATCAAAATCGCCCCCCTTTTTTTATCTTTAGCGGCGTTTAGAATGGTTTGGATGCTCTCTTGTTTGGCACTTTCAATAAAACCGCAAGTGTTGATCAAAATCACATCAGCGCTCTTAGCGTCATTAGTGAGCGTGTAGTTATAAAGCTTGCCTAACATCACCTCTGAATCCACCAAATTTTTAGAACAACCTAATGAAATTAAGCAGAGTTGTTTGTTTTCTTTAATTTGCATGTTAATGGCTTTTTAAGTTTTTCAAATCCACTTCCCAAAAGAAATCAATCCATTCAGGAGCGTCTTTTAAAAACGCATCGGCTTTGTATTTCGCGCTTGTTTTTTGGAACAAACTCGCGCTATAAAACTTTTTATCAGGGTGTTTGTCTTCTAACACTTTAAGCACCGCTTCTAAAGAATTACCGCTATCTACGATCTCATCTACCACAAGAATGGTTTTTAAACGCTCTTTGATCGTGGGGATATTTTCAATTTTTAGGGCGTTTTGTCGGTTGGTGGTGTCATAAGAAATCGCATTGATGCCATAAACTTCCCTTAAATTCCAGTGCAAACTCAAAAAATGCGCTAAAGTCATGCCCCCTCGCATCACGCACACAAGGGCTTCTGGGACACCACAAATTTGCTCTACTTGTTTGACTAATTTTAGGCTGTCTTTCAAAAAGGTTTCATAAGAATAATGCATTATAGTCCTTAAATTTCATAATATTGCTTCAAAAAGGTTGTATTCGCCACGCCATCAAACTCCCTTAAATTCAAATCGTTTAGGGCTAATTCTAGGGCACTTAAAGCGTAAGTGCTTTTATAAACAGGAATGATCCCCATGTGGTTGATACGAATGAGCGCGTCTTTATAAGGCTCTTGACCGCCCGCAAATTGCACCTGGTATTTTTCTTTTAAAAGGTTTCTCAATTCTTTAGCATGCTCGCTAACAATCGTTGTCATGCTCAAGCTCGGGCTTTTAGGGAAAATCTTTAAACCCAAAGCTAAAACGGCTTTTTGAGTGGCTAAAACGACTCGTTTAGTTTCTTTATAGAGCGCTTCAAAGCCCCCTAAATTTTGCACCAATTCAAAATAGCGTTGCAACCCTAAAGTGTGTAAAATAGGAGCGGTGTAGCTTGTGGTGTTATTCCTTTGGTTTTTCAATTCGCTCTTTAAATTGAAATAAAACCCCACATTGCGTTCTTCTATGCGTTCAATCGCTTTCTGGCTCAATGCGATTAAACTCATCGCAGGAGGCAGCATGAACGCTTTTTGACTCCCTCCAATGAGCGCATCAACATGCGTTATTTCTAAAGGCTCAACCCCTAAAGCGGTGATAGCATCCACTATCACAAAAACATTCGGGTTAGTTTCTTTGATCGCTTGAGCGATTTTTTCTACAGGGTGTCGTAACCCCCCACTAGACTCGCATGCTTGAATGCAAAACGCATCAATGTTAGGGTTGGCTTTAAGCGCGTTTAAAATCCCATCCACTTGAGCCGGCGTGTCCCATTCATAGACTAATTCATGGGCTTTGATAGAATGGGCTTTAGCGATCTTGCCAAACCTTTCGCCAAACTTGCCCGCATTAACAAAAAGCAACTCTTTTTGACATAAAGCAACCACGCTCGCTTCCATAGCCCCCGTCCCGCTGCTACTTAAAAGCAAAACTTCTTCTAAACCGGTCATTTTTTTCAAATTTTCTCGCACGCTTTGGAAAATCTTTTCAAAATCTTTAGTGCGGTGGTGGGGCATTGGCTGAGAAAAGCTTGAGCGCATCTCTTCATTAATGGCTACAGGGCCTGGAGTGAAAAGCAACATGTTAAAATTAACCTTTAATTTTTGAGAGAATTTAAAAGCTATCATACTAAAACGCGCTTAAAATTAAGCCTTATTGTTTAAGAAAATCGCTTTTTAATGCAAATAAAATGCTAAAATGCCATGATTTAAAAAGAATTTAAGGCAATGATTGAATAAATTTAGTCTTCGCGCGTGTTTTCTGACCCTTTTTTTTAGCGGGTATTCTAAAAAAGCTCCTGGAACGATAGGGAGTTTAGTAGCGTTGTTACTAGGCTTACCTATTCTAATTTTTTCGGCTAACACTTTGTTTTTAGCGGCAATTTTGATTGGGCTTATCGCTATCGCTCAAATAGATAAAGAAGAAGAAGAGAGTAAGATCCATGACAGCTCTTATATTGTGATAGACGAATTAGTGGGCATGTGGCTAGCGATGGCGATTAGCGGGTTATCGTTAGCGGGCGTAATTTTGAGCTTTATCTTTTTTAGGATCTATGATATTACTAAACCCTCACTCATTGGCAAGATAGACAAAGAAGTTAAAGGGGGCTTAGGGGTTGTGGCTGATGACGCTTTAGCGGGTGTTTTAGCCGGATTGAGCGTGTTATTAGTCATCAATATTTTAGGATTTTTTAACATTAAACTTTGATTTTAAGAAAATTCAAAAGCCTTTTTTTAGGTAAATATAGATAGACTTTATTGCAATCGTTTTTAGGGAGTTTGATCGTGGAATTTTGCGTTTTATTTGGTGGGGCGAGTTTTGAGCATGAAATCAGTATTGTGAGCGCGATCGCGCTTAAAGAAACGCTAAAGGATAGGATTAAATATTTTATTTTTTTAGATGAAAACCATCATTTTTACTTGATTGAAGAATCTAACATGCATTCAAAATACTTCGCTCAAATCAAAGAAAAAAAATTACCCCCCCTAATCCTTACGCATAATGGCTTGCTTAAAAACTCGTTTTTAGGCACTAAAATAATAGAATTGCCTTTAGTGATCAATCTTGTGCATGGGGGCGATGGCGAAGACGGGAAATTAGCGAGCTTGTTAGAATTTTATCGTATCGCTTTTATAGGCCCTAGGATTGAAGCGAGCGTGTTGAGTTATAACAAATATTTAACCAAGCTTTACGCCAAAGACTTAGGGGTAAAGACTTTAGATCATGTTCTTTTGAATGAAAAAAACCGCGCTAACGCTCTGAATTTGATTGGCTTTAATTTTCCTTTCATAATCAAGCCCAGTAACGCCGGGAGCTCTTTAGGGGTGAGCGTTGTGAAAGAAGAAAAAGAATTGATTTACGCTTTAGACGGTGCGTTTGAATATTCTAAAGAGGTCTTAATAGAGCCTTTCATTCAGGGAGTGAAAGAATACAATTTAGCCGGCTGTAAGATCAAAAAGGATTTTTGTTTTTCCTATATTGAAGAGCCTAACAAACAGGAATTTTTAGATTTCAAACAAAAATATTTGGATTTTTCACGCAATAAAGCCCCTAAAGCGAATCTTTCTAACGCCCTAGAAGAACAATTGAAAGAAAATTTTAAAAAACTCTATAACGATTTGTTTGATGGCGCGCTCATCCGTTGCGATTTTTTTGTCATAGAAAATGAAGTGTATCTTAATGAGATCAACCCCATTCCTGGCAGTTTGGCCAATTATTTGTTTGATGATTTTAAAACAACGCTAGAAAATTTAGCGCAATCATTACCCAAAACCCCTAAAATCCCAATCAAAAACTCTTATTTGTTGCAAATCCAAAAGAATAAGTAATGGCCAAACGCAGTATCGCTTATTTGGATAGCGTTTTTGACATTTCCTACACTTTTATAGACCACCATAGCCCTTTAAACGCCTTGTTTTTGCATGGCTGGGGGAGCTCTAAAGAAATCATGCAGCAAGCGTTTCAAGGCTGTTTTTTAAATTACAACCATTTGTATGTGGATTTGCCCGGCTTCAATCAAAGCCCTAACGATGAAAAAGTCTTAGAAACTAAAGATTATGCTAATATCATCAATCTGTTCTTAAAAAGCGTGGATAAAAAAGCGCATGTCGTTTTTGGGCATAGCTTTGGAGGGAAAGTAGCGATCTTGTGTGAAAACGAACGCATTGTTTTATTGAGCAGTGCAGGGATATTAGAGTCAAAACCCTTAAAAGTGCGTTGTAAAATCCTTTTAGCTAAAATCTTTAAAAAATTAGGCTTGAATTTAGGGTTTTTGAGGAGTAAGGACGCTATGGGGCTTAATCAAGCGATGTATGAAACCTTTAAAAAAGTAGTTAGCGAAGACTTTAACGATCATTTCAAACGATGCGAGAAAGAAGTCTTATTATTTTGGGGTAAAGATGATAAAGCAACCCCCTTAAGCTCCGCTCAAAAAATGCAAACCTTATTGAAAAGAAGCTCGTTATTTGTTTTAGAAGGGGATCATTTCTTTTTTTTAAACCAGGCAAAAGAGATTGAAAAACTAGTGGAGAATTATCATCATGCAAAGTCTTAGTTGGCTGAATTTAGCGTTTCGTTGGCTCTTTATAACAGGGCTTGGCTATTATATAATGACTTTATTGCAGTGGTATCATTACAGCGTGTTTAGGATCTTAACCAAGCACCACAAAATGCGTTGGCATGGGATTTATTTTTTATTGCCTTTGGGGGTGTTTATCCTATCGTATGCTTTCACAATGCCGTTTGTTTTTGATTTCTTTTGCGGTGTTATTCAAATGCCCATGCTCATTGTTTGGGCCAAACGCAACGACAAACCTCTAGTTTTCACGCCAAGGGTGAAGCGCTTTTTTATCTTCTTATTATTATTTTTAATCTTGCATGAAATCTTAAATACAGAATTAGTCCCTTTGAATGGGATTTCGCTCGTGCTAGGCTATTTGTGTTTATTCATATTTGTTTTAAGCGCTTCTTTAATCTTTGAAAAAGTCTTATCCAAGCAGTATTTGCAAACCGCTAAAGATAAAATCGCCTCTTTAAAAAATTTAAAAGTCATCGCCATTACCGGAAGCTTTGGGAAAACCAGCACCAAAAATTTCTTGCTTCAAATCTTACAAACCACATTCAATGTGCATGCAAGCCCCAAAAGCGTCAATACCCTTTTAGGGCTTGCGAATGATATTAACCAGAATTTAGACGATAGGAGTGAAATTTATATCGCTGAAGCCGGGGCAAGGAATAAGGGCGATATTAAAGAAATCACCCGCCTTATTGAACCGCACCTTGCCGTGGTCGCAGAAGTGGGCGAACAGCATTTAGAATATTTTAAAACTTTAGAAAATATTTGCGAGACAAAAGCGGAATTATTGGATTCCAAACGCTTAGAAAAAGCCTTTTGTTACTCTGTAGAAAAAATCAAGCCCTATGCCCCTAAAGACAGCCCTTTAATAGACTATTCTAGCCTGGTTAAAAACATCCAATCCACTTTAAAAGGCACTTCTTTTGAAATGCTGATAGGTAGCGTTTGGGAAAGCTTTGAAACAAAGGTTTTAGGTAAGTTCAACGCTTATAATATCGCTTCAGCCATTTTAATCGCTAAGCATTTAGGCTTAGAGACAGAAAGGATCAAACGGCTTGTTTGGGAATTCAACCCTATTGCCCATCGTTTGCAACTTTTGGAAGTGAATCAAAAAATCATTATAGACGATAGCTTTAACGGGAATTTAAAGGGCATGTTAGAGGGCATTCGTTTAGCGAGTTTGTATGAAGGGCGTAAAGTCATTGTAACACCGGGATTAGTGGAAAGCAATACAGAAAGTAATGAAACTTTAGCGCAAAAAATAGACGAGGTTTTTGATGTCGCTATCATCACAGGGGAGTTGAATTCCAAAACGATTGCTTCACAATTGAAAAACCCCCAAAAAATCTTACTCAAGGATAAGGCGCAATTGGAAAATATCTTACAAGCCACCACGATTCAAGGCGATTTGATTTTATTCGCTAATGACGCCCCTAATTACATTTAGGAAATGAACATGCAACATTTATACGCTCCTTGGCGCGAAAGTTATTTGAAAGAGAAAGATAAGAGTTGTGTCTTTTGTGAAATTTCTCAAAACCCTACAAAAGATTCAGAAAACAGAGTGCTTTATAGAAATAGCGATCTCTTTGTTGTGATGAACGCCTACCCTTATAACCCAGGGCATTTGTTGATCATTCCCCATGCGCACAAGGCGAGCGTTGAACTTTTAGAGCTGAACACTTGGCTCAATATGAATGCATTAGCGCCTAAAGCGTTAAAAGCGTTGTATGCTTATGGCGCTCAAGGGATTAATTTAGGTTTGAATTTGCACAGAAGTGCCGGAGCAGGAATCCCTGAGCATTTGCACATGCATTTAGTGCCTAGGTTTTTAGGCGATAGCAATTTTATAAGCGTTATCGCTCAAACCAGGGTGTGCGGGATTGATTTAAATGAAACCTATCTTACCCTAAAAAACTTATTAGAAAAGGAGCTTGGTTGAAAACAAACGCTTTTAGTTTGGGTGCGCTACAATTGATTTTAATTCATTTTAGGGAGTGTAAGCGATGAAGGCGCGTGGGTTTAAGACAAAGATGCGTGGGTTTAAGATTTTTTCAGGGAGCGCTCACCCTGCATTTGGCAAAGAAGTGTCAAAGCATTTAGGCATTCCCTTATCCAAAGCGGTGATAGGCAAATTCAGCGATGGCGAAATCAATATCCAAATCAGCGAATCGGTGCGCGGTAAGGATATTTTTATTGTCCAGCCCACTTGCGTGCCGGTCAATGACAATTTAATGGAATTGTTAGTCATGGTAGATGCTTTAAGGCGCAGTTCGGCCAATTCTATCACAGCGGTGTTGCCGTATTTTGGCTATGCCAGACAGGACAGAAAAGCGGCTCCAAGAGTGCCTATCACGGCTAAAATGGTCGCTAATTTGATGCAAGAAGTGGGGATTGAAAGGATCATTACAATGGATTTGCATGCCGGGCAAATCCAAGGCTTTTTTGATGTGCCGGTAGATAATTTATACGGATCTATCGTCTTTAGAGACTATATCCGTTCTAAAGCGTTAAAAAACCCTGTGATCGCTAGCCCTGATGTGGGTGGGGTTACAAGAGCTAGGTATTTTGCCAATCAAATGGGTTTAGATTTAATCATCGTGGATAAGCGCCGTGAAAAAGCTAATGAAAGCGAAGTGATGAATATTATCGGCTCAGCAAAGGAGCGCGATGTGATCTTAGTGGATGACATGATTGATACCGCAGGCACGATCTGTAAAGCCGCTTTGGCTTTAAAAGAACAGGGGGCAACTTCTGTCATGGCGTTAGGCACGCATGCGGTTTTGAGCGGAAATGCGATCAAGCGCATTAAAGAAAGCGCGTTAGATGAAGTGGTGGTAACCAACTCTATCCCTTTAGTTCAAAAATGCGATAAAATCACCACCTTAAGCGTAGCGTCCTTATTTGCGGAAGTGATCAGAAGGATTTATCATAACGAAAGCGTCCAATCGCTTTTCACTTAAAAGGGGGAGTTAAAAAGATGATAAAAAAGGGGGAGTGGTGGATTCTGTAGGACTTGAACCTACGACCAATCGGTTATGAGCCGAGCGCTCTGACCAGCTGAGCTAAGAATCCAAAATTCCCAAAGGATGGTTTGCTATTGTATCCAAAAATATAGCGAAAAGCAAGCAGGTTTTCTAAGATCCCAAATAGGATCATAAAAGTGATAAAACTGCTCCCCCCATAGCTAAATAACGGCAAAGGAATCCCCACCACAGGGGCTAACCCTAAAGTCATGGCGATATTCACGCTGGAATAAACAAAGATTAAAATAGAAATCCCAAGGGCTACAATCTTTAAAAACCAATCGCTGTTGCTCTCAAACATGTAAAAAAATAAATGCAAACTCAAGCCTATATAAATCGCAAAAAGCAACATAGCCCCCAAAAACCCAAAACGCTCCACGAAATAAGCGAAGATAAAATCGCTCGTTGCGATGGGCAAGAATTTGAATTTGGTTTGCGTGCAGGCTTCTTTAGATTTGCCTAAAAACCCGCCCGATCCTATAGCGATAATGGATTGCATGACATGGTAATTAGGTTTTTCAGAAAGAAAATCTGCGATACGCTTTTTTTGGTAATCGTGCAAAAAGTGATAAGCGATAGGCGAAGCCACTAAGAGAGCGATAAAAAGAGGGAGCCACACCCTAGTCCTTAAACCCACGATCAATAAAATCCCAAAGCCCATGATTAACACAATAAGAGCCGTGCCTAAATCAGGCTGTTTTAAAATCAAAGCCGCCGGTAAGCAAATGTAAAAACTAAGCTTTAAAAACATGCCCCAATCATAGCCCTTAAAAGGGGGTGGGTTTATTTTAATCAAATGCGCCAATAATAAAAGGATAGCGATTTTCACAGGTTCGCTAGGCTGTAAAGAAATAGAGGTAAAGGGAATGACTAGCCATCGCTGCGCCCCAAGCTTGCTTGATCCCATAAAATCCACTAACGCTAATAAAATAACGCACGCCCAATAAAACACAAACAACCACCGATCAAGCTTCCTAAAAGGGATAAAAAACACGATCCAAAAGAGAATAAACCCTATCGCATAATAAACCCCTTGCTTTAAGCTCAAAGCCGCACTGCTCTCAAAAATCAATAAAAAAGAAACCACAAGCAAGGGGATGATAAACACAAAAGGCAAAAAATCAAAATGCATCCAGATTCTTTTGTCTAATGCCATGCGTTTTTCATAACCCCTAATCTTTTAATTTTTTGATGGTATCCAAACTGAGATAACTCTCCTTAAAGAGAGATTTTATCGTATCCATTGCAGGCAATTTGACTTCACCCGTTTCATCATTAAAGCATGTTTCTAGCGCTTTCAAATAAGCAAACCCAATGCCTTCTGTGATAGCCACAGCGGTTGTGCCCCCTGCAACACTCCCCGCAACAGGAATGAATTTAAGCAAGCCATTAACGAGCGTTCTCCCCACTTGCACGACTGCGGTTACGCCTAACAATCCGGTGATGAGCGATGCGGCTACAGAATCTTTCATTTTCACTCCAAAAGCGTCATTCATTTTATAGATCATTCCTGCTTGAATGGGCACAATAGCGAGTGCATCGCTAAAAGGTATGGGGATAAGCCCAGCCGCTCCTGCTGCAACATGGATAATGGTTTTACTTTCATCTATCATGGCTTGTTATCATAGCTTGTTTTCTTGCTTGGATATTAGCTTTTTGAATCAGCAAGAAATGGTTTTGTTTGTTTTTCTTAGCATCTATCAAGCATTTTTTCGTTTCATCTACCAATTCTTCTAAACCTTCAATGGGGACTTTCATGCCTCTAAATGAAAACGCAACGGAATTGACTCTCGCATAGGCTCTGATAAAACCTTTAAAGCCCCATTCTTCATTGATAACTCTTTGAGATTCTTGGACAAATGCATCGCCGGCTTTTTCTTGGGTGTTGGTGAAGATGACGATCGTTGGGATATTCCATTCTTTAGTAAGGTTTAATAATTCTTTCTCTCTTTCTTCAACCCTAGAAGAAGTCTCCTTAACGCACAGATACGCCACATCAATCGCCTCTTTTTCATTGAGCGTTTTAAAAGAATCTTCCATTTCTTTTTTAAGGCTTTCCATGGTATTCTGATAATCTTTAGCTTCAATGCCTTTAGTGTCCCATAAAATCAAGCCCTTTTCTTCATCAACATACTTTTCAAGATGCTGAGTGATGGGTTTTCCTGCACCTGCTTTGGCGACTTCTTGACCAAATAAGCCGTTAATGAGCGAGCTTTTACCCACTCCAATAGCTCCCATAAGCAAAATATTCATGATTGGTTTTTCTTTTTTGATGACTTCGTGCATTTTTTCCACATTCAATCCTCCTTCTTTCCTATCAAGCGTGAACGCATCGCCTAAAAACTCGTGCAAAATACCGCTCAACTTTTCATAGTTTTCGTTGTTTTCTATTATAAAACCCCTTTGTAAAATGATTTAAGAGCTTACGGATTATAGCGTATTAAACTAACTAAGAAACATGATTTTTTAAGGTTTTGAGTAAAATAATGGTTTTTAAAAAAGCAAAAAAGAGTTTGGATGCAAAAAGTTTTTATCGCCCTAACCGATCACAAACGCCTTGATGAATTTTTAGCCAAAGAATTGCAAATTTCTAAAAACCAAGTATTGCATTTGATTAAAGAAGGGCTGGTGTTTTATCAAAAAAAGGGGGTAAAAAAGGGGGGGTTAGCCTTAAAAAAAGGCGATGAAATCACGCTTTTAACGCCCAAAATCGCGCCTAAACTCTTAAAAAGAGGGCTTGATTTAGAAATAGGAGTCATTTTTGAAGATGAAGATTTATTAGTGTTGAATAAGCCTCCTAATTTAGTTATCCATAAAGCCCCAAGCGTGAAAGAGCCTACTTTAGTGGATTGGCTGGAATTTAAAAATTACGAGCTTTCTAATCTGGGATCTAAAGAGCGCTATGGGATTGTGCATCGTTTGGATAAGGACACAAGCGGAGGGATTGTCATCGCTAAAAACAATTTTACCCATGTTCATTTGAGCGAGCAGCTCAAAACTAAAATGATGGGGCGCTATTATATCGCCTTGCTTTCAACCCCCTTAAAAGAAGAAAAAATGAGCGTGGAATGCTATTTGACAAGAAACCCTAATAACCGCTTAAAAATGATAGCGCTCAAAGCGGCCAAAAAAGAAAAAAGCCGCTATTCTAAAAGCGAATTTACTAGCTTGCTGACTTCTCAAAATCATCTTAATTTGATAGGGGCTAAATTGTTCACCGGGCGCACGCACCAGATCAGAGCGCATTTAGAATATTTGAACAGACACATCATAGGCGACAATCTTTACGGGCTTAATCAAGCGCTTCCTAAAGAAGAAATAAGAATCATGCTGCATGCCTATTTGATAGAGTTCAAACACCCTAGAAGCGAGCAAAAACTGCGCTTTAAAGTTCCCCTATTAAAGGATATGTTAGAATACCTTAAAAAAGTTTTTGACAAGGAGAATTTAGATGAGGTCTTGGATGAAGAAAAAATACTTCACGCTTTTATTGCAAAGTAGTGTGGTATTGGCGGTTTTTATAGGGTGTTCTTCTACCAGGAATCATACTTTTTCAGCCCTTAACAATCAAGAAAATACAGACCCTAATCTCCCGGTAGTTTATTCTATTAAAACGATTAACGATGTGAGTTCAGTGGGTTTTGAATGGCCTAAAATCGCTGATACTTATGATATTGATGGGTTTATTTTGTATCGTTTGAAAAAAGACTCCAAACTTAAAAGAATCGCCACGATTAAAAACCCTTATGCGACCCACTATTATGATGAGGGGTTAGAAACAGAGAGTTCTTACACTTACCAACTCGCTACTTACAAGGGCGATAAAATCTCTAAACTTTCAGAACCCATTTTGGTAAAAACCTCTTTTATCAATCCTGTAGAAAGCGTGTTTGCAAGCCTTGAATACCCTAAAAGCGTGAAAGTCTTTTGGAGTCCGCACCCTAACCCTAGCGTTTCTAAATACATCATTCAAAGGCAGAATAAAGACGGCAAATTTGTTAGCGTAGGAGCTGTTAGGAACCGCTTGTTTGTGGAGTTTTTTGATAAAGATTTAGAAGATGGGAAAAAATACCGCTACCAAGTCATCGCCGAAAATTTCATGGGGGATAAATCCAGGCCTAGCATCATAGTAGAAGGGAAAACCAAAGATTTACCCAAAGAAATCGCTAATGTTAGAGTGAGCCAAAACCTCACACGACACATTGAGTTGAGTTGGGATAAATCCCCTGAAGAAGATGTGATAGCTTATCGCATTTACGCTTCCAATAACCGCAACGATAAATACAAATTCATCGCTCAAACCACTAACACTTCCTATGTGGATAAAATAGAAAAAGACAACCTCACTCGTTATTACAAAGTCGTCGCCCTTGATAAAACGCATCTTGAAGGGGCATTACCCAAAGAGCCTGCAATGGGTGAGACCGCTGACAGACCCGAAGCCCCTATCATCACTAAAGGGACTATTCAAGACTCTTCAGCCCTCATTCAATGGGAAAATAACCCAAGCGCTAAAATAACCACTTATGCAGTGTATCGTTTTGAAGCCAACTCTAAAACCCCTTTGCGCTTTGGGAATATCACCAAAAACCAATTCGTGGATAAAGACATGAAAGTGGGCGTGGCTTACCGCTATCAAGTGGTGAGCGTGGATAAAGATGGTTTAGAGTCGCACCCAAGCAAAGAAGTGCGTTTGTTTTTAGAGCGCTAAAAGGGTTTTAATGCCCCATTTTTTAGCCAAGCTGGATTCTAAACCTTTAGAATACCCCTTAATTGAAGGGGATTTTTGTTTTCATAAGGAATTTTTAAGCTTAAAACACCCCACTAAAAGCTGTGTGTATGCGAGTTTTAAGGATCGCATTTTTTTATTGCAAAAAATCAGGCGAGCGGATGATTTTTTAATCAAAAGCGAAAAAGCAACGCCCTTAAAAAGAGAGGTTTTAAAACAAGCTTTAAGGATTTATTCGCAATCTTTTGAAGTCATTTCGCATAATTTGCAAGAAAATTCTAAACATGCGAGCGGAAAAAAAGCCCTTGATTTAGAGGCTTTTGAAGACTTTATTCAAAAAAATCAAGCCCCTATTTTAGTAGAAATTGGTTTTGGGAGTGGGAGGCATTTGATAGAATTAGCCAAAAACAACCCCACTAAAACATGCCTAGGGATAGAGATTCACACCCCATCCATCGCGCAAGCGTTAAAGCAAATTGAGCTGTTGGATTTAAAAAATCTGTGCATCTTGCAAGGCGATGGCCGTTTGGTTTTAGAGAGCATGCCAAATCACAAGTGCGAGAAAATTTTTGTGCATTTCCCTGTGCCATGGAATGAGAAAAAACACCGCCGGGTGCTAAGCGAAAAGTTTTTAAACGAAGCTTTAAGGGTTTTAAAGCCTAAAGGGTTTTTGGAATTACGAACCGATGATAGCCTTTATTTTGAAGACAGCTTAAAATTAGCCCTAAAAAACTTTAAATGCGAGATAGAAATCAAAAAAAACGCTCAAATACCGGTTGTCAGCAAGTATGAAGCGCGTTGGAATAAACTCAAAAAAGATATTTATGATTTAAGAATTTATTCTTTAGAATGGAATGAAACCCCTTTTTATCATCATGCATTTGATTTTTCTTTTGATACAATAACAATTGATAAAAAGAGCGTTGGAACGATTTTAAAAACCCCAAAAATCATCCAAGAGGGGTATTTTGTGCATGTTTGTAATATTTATGAGGATAAGGGGGATTTTTTAGTGGAATTGAGTATGGGGGATTTTGATTGGCCTGTGCGTTTGTTTGTTTTATTGACAGAAAATCAAATTTTTTATCTCAATAAAAGCCCCTTAAAAACCTTAAACAACCACAAAGCGCATCTTTTGCTTCAAAATATCCTAAGCCAAAAGGGAATTGGATGAGTGTGATCATCTTAGCGAACAATCTATGCTTACAATACCAGCAAAACGAACCGGTCATTAAGCATGCTAATTTGCGCATCAAACGCAAGGATTTTGTGTTCATTTCAGGGCCTAGCGGGAGCGGTAAAAGCACGCTTTTGCGATCGTTTTATGGGGATTTAAAACTTTTTAGCGGCAAATTAGAAGTTTGCAATATCAACATGAACAACGCTTCAAAATCAACGATTTTAGATTTGCGTAAAAATATCGGCGTGGTTTTCCAAGATTATAAATTGATCCAAGATTACACGATTGAGCAAAACATCAAACTACCCATGGTGATTTGTGGCATTAAAAAAGAAGAATGCCATTTGCAGCTAGAAAAACTTTTAGGGCATATTGATTTACGCCATAAGGCTAACCGCTACCCCAAAGAACTCAGCGGGGGCGAACAACAGCGAGTGGCTATGGCTAGAGCTATGGCGAACTGCCCTGAACTCATTTTAGCCGATGAGCCTACCGGGAATTTAGACGATTATTCTAGCGATAAAATCTGGAGCTTGTTAAGGGGCATGAACACGCAATTAAACGCTACGATCGTGGTGGTTACGCACAAATTCCCTAAAAATTTTAGCGCTTATCACCGAAAATTTTATATAGAAGATGGGGAAGTTTATGAATACTCTTAAAAAGCATTTAGCCTTTATCATTCCCCTAGTAGCGTTATTGTTTAGCTTGGAATGCGTGTTATTTATCAATCAAGCAATCGAGCAAAAAGAAAAAAAATTGATTGAAGATTATTCGGTTGTGTTGGCCAGCACGCAAAAATTAAGCTTGGAATTGTTGCGTCAAAATTTTAGCGAAATCATAGCGTTAAAAGAAATTGATCCTAATTATTCTTTAGGACCTCTTCAAAAAACCTTAGGCATGGATGGGCTTAAGGAATTAAGAAAAAATTTGCCCTTTTTTTATTCTTTACAACTTTCCACATTCCCCACTCAAGAGCGTTTAGAAAACATTAAAGAAAAATTGCTCAAAATCCCTGGCGTTCAAAAAGTTGAAGTTTTTGCTAAAACTTACATGCAAGTGTATGATCTCTTGAGTTTTATTAAAGCAGCGGTTTATATCTTTGCGTTAGTGGTCTTTGTTTTATCGGTTTTATTGATGTTTAAACAAGTCCGCATCTGGATCTATCAATACCATGAGAGGTTAGAGATCATGGATTTATTAGGGGCTTCGGTGTCTTTTAAAAACGGGTTTTTGTATAAAATAGCTTTAATGGATTCTTTAATCGCTAGTTTTTTAGCCCCCATGCTCATGCTCTATACCACTTCGCAAAAAGGTTTTGAAAAAACGATGGATACTTTGGGTATTATAGGAGGCGCGTTTGCTTTAAACCATTTTTTATGGGGACTGCTTTTTAGCCTTGTAGTCTCATTTGTTTCTGTTTTACTTGTAGCTTGGAGGACTAGACATGCATAAATTAGGGGTGTTTTTGTTAGCCACCTTACTATCAGCTAACACGCAAAAAGTGAGCGATATTGCTAAAGATATTCAACACAAAGAAACCCTTTTGAAAAAAACCCATGAAGAAAAAAACCAACTAAACAGCCGTTTGAGTTCTTTAGGCGAAGCGATCCGCTCTAAAGAGCTTCAAAAAGCTGAGATTGGGCGCCAAATGATCGCTTTAAAAAAGAGTCTTGAAAAAAATCGTAACGAAAGTTTGGCGCAAGAAAAAGTCCTAACCAACTACCGCAAGTCTTTAGATCATTTGCAAAAACAGCGATCGTTTTTACAAAAGAAGGTGTTTGATACGCTTTTACAGGATTTCCTTTTTTCACAAGCCCTAAAGGGGCAGAATTTAGCCTCTTCTAATGATGTTATTTTACAAGTAGCGTTTGAAAACTTGCACCAAAGCACTCTGTCTAAAATGTCGCAACTGAGCCAAGAAGAAAAGGATCTCAATGCGCAAGCTCTAAAAGTCAAAAGCAGCATTCAAAAAATCTCATCCATCATAGATGAGCAAAAAACTCGTGAAGTAACCTTAAAATCCTTACAAACCGAACAAGATAAGCTCATTTTGAGCATGCAAAAAGATTATGCGATCTATAACCAACGCCTAACCCTTTTAGAAAAAGAACGCCAGAATTTAAACGCTCTTTTAAAACGCTTAAATATCATCAAACAAAATAGAGAAAATGAAGAAAAAGTCAGTTTGAAAAAATCTTCTCAAGCCTTAGAAGTCAAACAAGTAGCGAGCTCTTATCAAAATATCAACACTACGAGCTATAACGGGCCAAAAACGATCGCTCCTTTGAACGATTATGAAGTGGTGCAAAAATTTGGCCCCTATATTGATCCGGTTTATAATTTAAAAATTTTTAGCGAGTCTATTACGCTCGTGTCAAAAACCCCAAACGCTTTGGTGCGTAATGTTTTAGACGGGAAAATCGTGTTCGCTAAAGAAATCAACATGCTTAAAAAAGTCGTTATCATTGAGCATAAAAACGGCATCCGCACGATTTATTCCCAACTGGATAAAATCGCTCCCACCATTAAAAGCGGCATGCGGATCCAAAAAGGCTATGTTTTAGGGCGCATTGATCAACGCTTGGGCTTTGAAGTTACCATGAAAGAAAAACACATCAACCCCCTAGAACTCATCACACGCAATTAAGATTTAACAAATCGTTTTTATTGCCGATATTGGCTAAAGAGTTTATGCAAACAAATAATCATACTTTGTAGGCATGGAAAAATTTGGAGGTTTTTATGGTCAATGAAGTTCAAGGGATTGGGATTCCCACATCTCACGCAAGCGTTCAAACAGCCCCCACAAAAGAGATCAGTCGCACAAATACTATAAACACTATTGATGAATCTAAAACAACGATAGACCCTGAGCAATACAAACCCAAGCTGGAATTATTGAGCGAGCGTCTGAATGAAGAAATGAAACGCATCGGCACGGATATTAATTTCAGCTATAACGATACGATCAAAGGGTTAGTGGTTTCAGTCAAAGACGCTAATGGGGATAAGGTGATAAGAGAAATACCCTCTAAAGAAGCCGTGGAGCTTATGCAAAGAATGCGCGATGTGATAGGCATTATCTTTGATAAAAAAGGCTAAAAATTAGAGGTAAAACATGGCAATAGGTTCATTAAGCTCATTAGGGCTTGGCAGTAAGGTTTTGAATTACGATGTGATTGACAAGCTTAAGGACGCCGATGAAAAAGCGTTAATCGCCCCCTTAGACAAGAAAATGGAGCAAAATGTTGAAAAACAAAAAGCCCTTGTGGAAATTAAAACGCTCCTTTCATCTCTCAAAGGCCCGGTTAAAACGCTTTCAGATTATTCCACTTATATCAGCAGGAAAAGCAATGTTACAGGCGATGCGTTGAGCGCGAGCGTGGGGGCTGGCGTGCCTATTCAAGACATTAAAGTGGATGTGCAAAATTTAGCGCAAGGCGATATTAACGAATTAGGGGCGAAATTTTCTTCAAGAGATGATATTTTTAGCCAAGTGGATACCACGCTCAAGTTTTACACGCAAAACAAGGATTACGCCGTTGATATTAAAGCAGGAATGACTTTAGGCGATGTGGCTCAAAGCATCACGGACGCTACCAACGGCGAAGTGATGGGCATTGTGATGAAAACAGGAGGGAATGACCCCTACCAATTAATGGTGAATACCAAAAACACCGGCGAAGACAACCGCATCTATTTTGGCTCACACCTCCAATCCACGCTCACTAACAAAAACGCCCTTTCTTTGGGGGTTGATGGGAGCGCAAAAAGTGAAGTGAGTTTGAATTTAAAGGGGGCTGATGGGAGTATGCATGAAGTCCCCATTGTGCTAGAACTCCCTGAAAGCGCTTCTATCAAACAAAAAAACACCGCAATCCAAAAAGCGATGGAGCAGGCTTTAGAAAATGACCCTAATTTTAAAGATTTGATCGCTAATGGGGATATTTCTATAGACACTCTTCATGGGGGGGAGTCTTTAATCATTAATGATAGGCGTGGGGGAAATATTGAGATTAAAGGGAGTAAGGCTAAAGAGCTTGGGTTTTTGCAAACCACTACCCAAGAAAGCGATTTATTGAAAAGCTCTCGCACCATAAAAGAGGGTAAATTAGAAGGGGTGGTTAGCTTGAATGGTCAAAAACTGGATTTGAGCGCTTTAACCAAAGAAAGCAACACCAGTGAAGAAAACACAGACGCTATTATTCAAGCGATCAATTCCAAAGAAGGCTTGAATGCGTTTAAGAACGCTGAAGGCAAGCTTGTGATCAATTCTAAAACCGGGATGCTAACGATTAAGGGCGAGGACGCTTTAGGCAAGGCCAGTTTGAAGGATTTGGGCTTGAATGCTGGCATGGTGCAATCCTATGAAGCTTCACAAGGCGCGCTTTTTATGTCTAAAAATTTGCAAAAAGCGAGCGATTCAGCATTCACTTATAATGGGGTGAGCATCACACGCCCCACTAATGAGATCAATGATGTGATCAGTGGGGTTAATATCACTTTAGAGCAAACCACAGAGCCTAATAAACCTGCCATTATCAGCGTGAGCAGGGACAATCAAGCCATTATAGACAGCCTTACTGAATTTGTCAAAGCCTATAATGAGCTTATTCCCAAACTAGACGAAGACACTCGTTATGACGCTGACACTAAAATCGCTGGGATTTTTAACGGCGTGGGCGATATTCGCACGATTCGTTCTTCTCTTAATAATGTGTTTTCTTATAGCGTGCATACGGATAATGGGGTAGAAAGCTTGATGAAATACGGGCTTAGTTTGGACGATAAGGGCGTGATGAGTTTAGATGAGGCTAAATTGAGTAGTGCCTTAAATTCTAATCCTAAAGCGACTCAAGATTTTTTCTATGGGAGCGATAGCAAGGATATGGGGGGCAGAGAAATCCACCAAGAGGGCATTTTTTCTAAATTCAATCAAGTCATCGCCAATCTCATAGATGGAGGGAACGCTAAATTAAAGATTTATGAAGATTCCCTAGACAGAGATGCTAAAAGCCTGACCAAAGACAAAGAAAACGCTCAAGAGCTTTTAAAAACCCGCTACAACATCATGGCGGAACGCTTTGCGGCTTATGATAGCCAAATTTCTAAAGCCAATCAAAAATTCAATTCCGTGCAAATGATGATCGATCAAGCGGCGGCCAAAAAGAATTAAAAAGAATTAAAAAAAAAGAGTTATCAATTTTAAAGGATGAAGGAACATTATGCAATACGCTAACGCTTATCAAGCCTACCAGCATAACCGAGTGAGTGTGGAATCCCCAGCAAAACTCATTGAAATGCTTTATGAGGGGATTTTAAGATTTTCTTCGCAAGCCAAACGCTGTATTGAAAATGAAGACATTGAAAAAAAGATTTATTATATTAACAGGGTTACGGATATTTTCACGGAATTGTTGAATATTTTAGATTATGAAAAAGGGGGGGAAGTGGCAGTGTATCTCACAGGCTTATACACCCATCAAATCAAAGTTTTAACGCAAGCCAATGTGGAAAACGATGCGAGTAAGATTGATTTGGTGTTGAATGTGGCTAGGGGGTTACTAGAAGCATGGAGGGAAATCCATTCAGATGAACTCGCCTAACATGTTATTAGATTCCTTTAAAATCGCTCTCATTAAAAAAGATTCTAAACAGGCCTTTTCATTGATAGAGCACCTTTCTTTAGAGCAAATAAAAAGCTTGGATTTAGACACGCTTTTAAGCCTTAAGGAAATGATAGCCCAAAGCATTGAACTATTAGAAAAAGAAAAAGAAGAACTGCAATCACAAATGCATAAGGCTAAGAAGATTCAAAAATTTTTGTCTTAGATTTTTTAAACTACGATACAATAAAAGCACTATTTTTATTGAAGGCTAAAGATTGTCTGAACCCATAGATAGATTCACGCGCATAAGGTGGTTGTTTAAAAACGATTTTGAAAAAATCCGCCAACAAAGGGTTTTAATCTGTGGCGTGGGGGGCGTTGGGGGCTTTGCGTTAGACGCTTTGTATCGTGTGGGAATAGGGCAAATCACTATCATTGATAAAGATGTGTTTGATGTTACCAATCAAAACCGCCAGATTGGATCAGAAAGGATAGGAGAATCTAAAGTGTTGGTGTTGCAAGATCTCTATAAAGGCATTCAAGCTTTGAATTTGCATATAGATGAAGCGTTTTTAAATTCGTTTAATTTTAGAGATTATGATTACATTCTAGATTGCATGGACGATTTGCCTATTAAAACGAGCTTAGCGATCAAATGTCAAAATTTCTCTTACGGGAAATTTATCAGCTCTATGGGGAGCGCGAAACGCTTGAATCCTAAACACATCCAAGTGGGGAGCGTGTGGGAAAGCTATGGCGATAAATTCGGGCGTAAGTTTAGGGATTTTTTAAAAAAACGCCGTTTTAAAGGGGATTTTAAAGTGGTTTTTAGCCCTGAAGTTCCGCATTGCATAGAGCTTGGGAGTTTTAATGCGGTTACGGCGAGTTTTGGTTTGCAAATAGCGAGTGAAGTCGTGCAAGACATTATTAAATAAGGTATTATCAACAATGAAAGGAAGTGGAATGAAAGATTACGAAGACGAGTTGGAAGATTTTGAAGAAGAAGAATTAGAGGGCTTTGAAGAAGAAGATGAAGAGTATGGGGATTATAAAAATGTCTATGGTGATGACGATTATGAAGACTATAGCTCTGATTATGAAGAAGAGTGAAAAATGATTTGTGCAAGCGTCCTCCAGCATGCTTATTGCGGCTCTAGAAAAAAAACCATAGAGCATACAGCAAACTTGCTTGAACAAGCGCTAAAAAAACACCCTAAAACCGATTTAGTGGTGTTGCAAGAATTAAACCCCTATAGTTATTTTTGCCAGAGCGAAAACCCTAAATTTTTTGATTTGGGCGAATATTTTGAAGAAGATAAGGCTTTTTTTAGCGCTTTAGCCCAAAAATTTCAAGTGGTGCTGATCGCTTCTTTATTTGAAAAGCGTGCTAAAGGGTTGTATCACAATAGTGCTGTTGTGTTTGAAAAGGACGGATCAATCGCTGGAGTGTATCGCAAAATGCACATTCCTGATGATCCGGGGTTTTATGAAAAATTTTATTTCACGCCGGGGGATTTGGGCTTTGAGCCTATTGTTACAAGCGTGGGCAAATTAGGGCTTATGGTGTGCTGGGATCAGTGGTATCCTGAGGCAGCAAGGATTATGGCTTTAAAAGGGGCAGAAATTTTAATCTATCCTAGCGCGATAGGGTTTTTAGAAGAAGATTCTAATGAAGAAAAAAAACGCCAGCAAAACGCATGGGAGACTATCCAAAGAGGGCATGCGATCGCTAATGGCTTGCCTTTGATTGCGACTAACAGAGTGGGCGTAGAGTTAGATCCTAGCGGCGCGATTAAGGGGGGCATTACTTTTTTTGGCTCTAGTTTTGTGGTGGGGGCTTTGGGCGAATTTTTGGCTAAAGCGAGCGATAAAGAAGAGATTTTGTATGCGGAAATTAATTTAGAACGCACCGAAGAAGTGCGCCGAATGTGGCCGTTTTTGAGAGACAGACGCATTGATTTTTATAACGATTTGTTGAAACGCTATATTTAATCAGTCAATCAATTTAAAATTAGAAATTAAGGTGTTAGAAAGGATTAAACATGGTAGCTGTGGTTTTTTGCGCTAAACAAGTGCAAAAATTCTATCATTTTTGTGCGGTATTTTCATTTTAATAAGGAGCAAAAATGCTAGAAAATAGCTCTATATGGAGCAATCCTGCCTTTGTGGCCATCATTTGCATGTGCGTTCTTAGCCTTTTAAGGCTCAATGTCATGCTTTCTATGATTAGTGCGACTCTCATAGCAGGACTTATGGGAGGGCTTGGGATCACGGAGAGTTTTAATGCAATGATAGATGGCATGAAAGGCAATTTAAACATCGCTTTAAGCTACATCCTTTTAGGGGCTTTAGCGGTAGCGATCGCTAAAAGCAATCTCATTAAAGTCGCTTTGAGTAAATTAATAGGCTTAATGAATTACAAACGATCCACTTTTTGCTTTTTGATCGCTTTCATCGCATGTTTTTCGCAAAATTTAGTGCCGGTGCATATCGCTTTTATCCCTATTTTAATCCCCCCTCTTTTGCATTTAATGAACCGTCTAGAATTGGATAGAAGAGCGGTCGCTTGTGCTTTAACCTTTGGCTTGCAAGCCCCCTACTTGGTGCTTCCTGTAGGGTTTGGCTTGATTTTTCAAACCACCATTTTAGAACAATTAAAAGCTAATGGCGTTAGCGCTACCCTATCACAAATCACAGGAGTGATGTGGATAGCGGGGTTAGCGATGGTTGTTGGGCTATTTGCTTCTGTATTAACGCTATACAAAAAACCCAGACACTACAAAGAAAAATCTTTTAACATAGAAAATTACGCCTCGCTCCAATTAAACTACCATGACTACTTGACTTTTATAGGGATTATCGTGGCGTTTGCGATTCAATTAACCACCGATTCTATGCCCTTAGCCGCCTTTTTAGCGTTAGCGATTATCTTACTGGGTCGTGGCATTAAGTTTAAAGAAACAGATTCGCTTATGGATGATAGCGTGAAAATGATGGCGTTTATCGCTTTTGTGATGTTAGTGGCTAGCGGGTTTGGAGAAGTGTTGCAAAAAGTGCATGCGATAGAGGGCTTAGTGAATGCGATCACAAGCGTAGTCCAAGGGAAGCTTTTAGGGGCTTTTTTAATGCTTGTTGTAGGGCTTTTTATCACTATGGGGATAGGGACTTCTTTTGGCACTATTCCTATCATCGCTGTGTTTTATGTCCCTTTATGCGCGAAATTAGGTTTTAGCATAGAATCTACGATTTTACTCATCGGCATAGCCGCAGCTTTAGGTGATGCAGGCTCACCGGCTAGCGATAGCACCATGGGGCCTACTTGCGGGCTTAACGCAGACAACCAACACAATCATATCTATGACACATGCGTGCCGACTTTTTTAGTCTATAACCTCCCTTTGATTGTTTTTGGAGTGGTTGGAGCGTTACTATTAGGCTAATCTATCAAGTTAAGAAAATCTTTTCTTTAGCCTTACCCTCTGGGATTAACGCTTTTTTAGATGTGCTAGTGGTCGCGCTCTCGGTTTTTTTTGTGGGCAAGATTTCGCACCATCACATTGTGGCTTTAGGGGTGGGTTTGCAATTTTTGATGCTTTTTTATGGCATCAATACGATTTTATACACCGGCACTAACGCCATTCTTTCTAGGCTTGTGGGAGCTAGGGATTTTACTCAAATCAACCACGCTTTTTCAAGTATTTTTATAGGGGCGTTTGTGATCTGTTTGGGCGTGCTGTTTGTTTCTTATTTTTTGATTGAGCCTTTTTTAAATTGGATGCGATTACAAGATCCTTCACGCCAATTAACACAAGATTATTTAGAAGTCTTAGTCATCGCGCTACCGAGTATTTTTTTAAAAAATGTTTTAGTTTCAGCGCTCGCTAGCTTTTCAGACACCCTAACCCCCTTTATTGTCAAAATCATCATGGTCATCGCATGCATTTTCTTGAATCAAGCCTTGATTTTTGGGGATTTTGGTTTTAAAGAAATGGGGATTGTAGGCTCTGCTTTAGCGAATGTGATTGTTTCTTATTTGGAATTGCTCGCGCTTGGCGTTTGGATACAAATCAAAAAAATCCCTTTAAAATTCAAAATAACCTTTCATTTTTCTTTTTTAAAAACCATGTTTAGAGTGGGTTGGCCGGCCGGGTTTGAGCGCTTATTGAGCTTATTTTCTTTAACCCTCTTATCCAAATTTGTAGCGAGCTATGGGGATAAGGTGTTAGCGGGCATGCAAATAGGCATTAGGGTTGAAACCTTTTCGTTCATGCCCGGATTTGGGTTTATGATCGCAGCGATGGTTTTAACAGGGCAAAATTTGGGGGCGAACAAGCCAAAGATCGCCACAGAATACGCGCATTTGATTTTAAAAATTTCTATGGGTTTAATGGGGGTTTTAGGGATTGTTTTAGTTTTATTCGCTAAAGAATTTGCGAGCCTTTTTTCTCAAGATGAAGAAGTCTTGGAAGTGGCGCGATCTTATTTGATCGCTGTGGGTCTTTCTCAAGCCCCTTTAATTGGGTATTTTGTGCTGGATGGAGTTTTTAGAGGGGCTGGCATTTCTAAAGTCTCACTGTATATTAACACCCTAAGTTTATGGGGGCTAAGGATCATGCCCATTTACTTGCTTTTGATTTATCATTTTAAGGTGGAATTTATTTTTGTAGTGATCGCATCAGAAACTTTTTTGCGCTCATTCATCTATTATAAAGTTTTTTCTAAAGGCATTTGGAAAAGGTGCGGGAAAAAGGCTTGATTATTGCTTGAGCGTAGCGGTCGTTTTAAAACGGCTTTCTCGCACCACCTGCACGCCCACTTCGCCCACATACTGAGTGCTCTCTTCTATCTTTTTAGCGATCTTTCTGGCAATAATAGGCACTTGATTGTCCCTAACCTGGTTGGATTTGACAATCACTCTTAGTTCTCGCCCGCTCTCCATCGCATACGCTTTTTCCACCCCATCAAATTCTAGCGCGATCTCTTCTAAAGCTTGCATGCGTTTAGCGTATTCTTCATCGCTCTTTCTTCTAGCCCCAGGACGCCCTGCTGAAAGCGCATCAGCCGCGCACACGCTCGCGCACTCTACGCTCATGATTTCTTCATGCCCATGGTGGGCATAAATCGCATTAATCACAACCGGGTCTTCTTTATGGCGCTTGCACACCTCAACCCCTAAATTCACATGATCTCTCCCAAGCTCTTGGGTGAGCGCTTTGCCAATATCATGCAAAATACCGGCTCTTCTGGCGAGTTTTTTATCCCCTCCAAGCTGCTCTGCAATCAAGCCGGCTAAAAGAGCGACTTCTTTAGAATGCTGTAAGGCGTTTTGCCCAAAACTGGAACGATAACGCATTTTGCCTATTAAAAATTTAAGCTCATCTTCCATAGCCCCAAGCTCTAATTCTAGCACCACGCTCTCCCCTTCAGAAAGCAATTCTTTTTCCATGTTGCGTGCGACTCTATGATAGACCTCTTCAATCCTGTTAGGCTGGATACGGCCGTCTTCTATTAAAATTTTAAGCGTTTCGCTCGCTACTTCACGCCGATAAAGATTGAAACTGGACAAACACAATTCGCTGCTGTCTTCGCTAAATTCTATATCCACTCCGCTGACTTTTTTAAACGCTTCAATATTTTTCCCGTCTTTGCCTATCACACGACCGATATAATCTGAGCAAGGCAAAGCAATGCGAGTTGTTAAATTCTCTGCCGCATAATTACCCGCAAAACGGGCTGTCGCTTCCGCTAAAATGGCATACGATTTTCTCTTGCCCTCTTCTTTGGCTTCTTTTTCATAACGCTTGATCAACGCGCTTTTTTGCGCTTCTAATTCTTCTTCTAATTGCTCTAAAACCATGTTTTTAATTTCATCTTTGGTGTAAGCCATGTAATTGAGCATCGCATCTAGCGCTTTGGCTTGAGCTTCTTTACAAACAGCGCACTGTTTTTTAAAATTTTCTCTCTCTTGTTCTAAAATTTGGCGTTCTTTTTCAAGCTCTTGTTTTTCTTTTTCCAAATAGCGTTTTTCATCTCTTACAAATTCTTTGTGTTGCACTTCTAAATGCTTCAAATGCGCTTCTTTTTTTTCAAAATGGGTTTGGAGCTGCAAATTTTTATTTTCATATTGCTGTTGCAATTTGCATTCTTGGCTTTTCATGCGCATCTCTTCAGCTTCCACAAAAGATTTCGCTTGAAACTCCATCAATTTGGCTTTAGCTGAAGCACCTTTTAAAACGGCTTGCCCTCTAGCGTAATAGATCTTTTTCATCACATAATACATGGCTAGAGCGGTAATCAAACACGCTACCAAGACTTCTAATGAAATGTAAATTAACCCCATGCTCATAATGTTTCCTTTTATTATTCTTCATAACGATACGAGCATTCATATAAAGATCCGCTTCAATGTCATAGGCGTCTGTAAAAACACCATTGGCTATCGCTAACTCCCTACTCACAAACACGATTAAGGGGCGTTTTAGCCGCCTTTTGAATAATTGGGGCAAACTCCTATCATACATGCCTAGCCCAAAACCCACGCGCCTAAAGCTTGTATCCATTCCTAAAATCGGCACGACAATACAATCTAATTCCTGCTTATAATAGCGTGACAAATTAGGCTCATCAAACCACCCCAAACGCCTTAAGGGCAACCTAAAGGGCGCGATAGTGAAACCCTCTTTAGAAAAATTAGCGCCTTTTTTGATGCTTTTAGGCAACCACACATGCTTATTTTGTTGTCTTAACTTCAAAATCAAAGGCCTAATGTCAAGCTCATGCCCTAATGGGCTATACAATAAAATATTTTGATAATCTTTGAGTTTCAAAAATAAAAGCTTGCAAGCCAGTTTGTCCCTGACCGCTTTATCTTTGGTTGGTTTAGCCCTTTTCAAGCGTTCTTTACAAAAATCTCTAAAAATCGTTTTAATGGTTATAATCCTTAAATTTTAGACTTACATTATAGTATAATTTTAGGTTATTAGTTACCATTTTATTATTCTTAAGGATGTATTTATAATGAGAATTAAGGCTTATTTTTTGCGTTTTATCGCGCTGGTTTTGATCGTTTTGTTAGGTTTTAGCGCTTGTAAAAATTCTCAAAAATCTCAAGACTCTCAAAACAATACCACCCAACAAGATAGCCCTAAAACCTACACCGCTACGGATTCAAATAACCAAGAATACACGATCATGGGCGATTTAGATTCTCTAAATATCAGTCCGGATTCTAACGCTCCTACCCTATTAGTTTTAAGCGCTTTAGATAATTTTTTAAAAGATTACGCCCCCAGCTTTAACATCTTAAAAAAAACTTTTAAAGATCGTTTGAGGGTGCTTATTTTACTCAATAAACCCTATTCAAGCGATGAAATCAAAGACTTTAATGCGCATTCTCAAGCTGATTTTATGATTTTAAACCCTAAAGATACCGCTCTTTTTGATCATTTAAAGCATGACTCTTTAGATCATTCTTTTAACATGCTCTTATATTACAAACACCAATTGATCAAAATGTATCAGGGGATCGTGCCCATAGAAATGCTCCAATTTGATATTTCCAATTTAAAGGATTAAAAAACCATGTTTAATTTTTTCAAAAAAATTGTCAATAAAATTAAGGGTGAAGAGGTTAGAGAAGAGGCTAAAGAAAAAAAGCGCCAAAGCGTTCCTAAAGAGGAATTAGAAGAAATTTTGATTGGTTTTGACATTCAATACGATTTGATAGAGAGTTTGCTAAATCATTTAGGCGATTCAATCACGCCCAAGCAATTAGAAGTCGCTTTGTTGCGTTTCGTGCGTGGGGAAAGCTATTATGATAAAACACGCCTAAAAACTATCACCACAAAACCCTTAGTGCATTTAATCGTGGGGGTTAATGGGGCGGGCAAAACCACCACGATCGCCAAACTCGCCAAGCTCTCTTTAAAACAGCATAAAAAAGTGCTTTTAGGGGCAGGCGATACCTTTAGAGCGGCCGCAGTCAAACAGCTCCAGTTATGGGGCGAAAAGCTTAACATTCAAGTCATTAGCGCTAAAGAAGGGAGCGATCCAAGCTCTCTAGCTTATAACACCATAGAAAGCGCGATCGCTAAAAATATAGATGAAGTTTTTATAGACACCGCCGGGAGGTTACACAACCAGACCAACCTTAAAAACGAGCTTTCTAAAATCGCGCGCACCTGCTCTAAAGTTTTAAAAGACGCCCCCTTTTATAAATTCCTTATTTTAGACGGCACGCAAGGGAGTTCTGGGCTCACTCAAGCCAAGATTTTCCATGAGACTTTGGCGTTAGACGGCGTGATTATGACTAAGCTTGATGGCACTTCTAAAGGCGGAGCGATTTTAAGCGTGCTGTATGAGTTGAAATTACCCATTCTTTATTTAGGAATGGGCGAAAAAGAAGACGATTTGATCGCTTTTGATGAAGAGCGCTTTATAGAAGATTTGGTTGATGCGGTGTTTGTGGAACAATAAATTAAAAATTATTCCTTAAGAACAACCCTAAAGCTCTTATCCATATGGTTTGATTCTTGCAAAGCGTTGCAAACCTCTGCGTTTTTAGCATAAAACTCCTTCAGCGGAATATGAGAATAAAGCTTTTTGTGCGCTTCATTAACCATGCAAATTAACGGGCGGGATTCATAAATCTTGCACAGATTGGTTTCTAAATCCAAAAACTTGCATACCCCATTACCGGCATCAAACCCAACAAGCTCAATAATCCCGGTGATATTTTTACAGCACAGCCCACAAGAGGTGCAAGGGAAGCGATCAAGCTTTTCACTTGATCCTTTCATCTTTTTATATTCTCCCCTTTAAGGCTCTTTATCTTTCAAGCCTCTAGGCGATCCCCTTTTACAGGTTTTCAAGATCTTTTTGCCTGGATTGGATCATCGCCACATCATAACGCCCGCTTTCTTACCCGCTTTCTAGGGCATCCATCTGCCCTTTCATGATCTCCAAAGCCATTTGCGCTTTTTCATTAAGCTTTTGGTGTTCGTCTATGATAGGCACTTTCAAAAAAGCGCTCAAACTAGAGAGCGTTGAAACCGTAACGCAGAGCTGATCTTTTTCTTCTTCGTTTTCTTCTTTGTCGTAAGGAGAGAAA
Source organism: Helicobacter sp. 219-2 (assembly GCF_030053225.1). NCBI lineage: Bacteria > Pseudomonadati > Campylobacterota > Epsilonproteobacteria > Campylobacterales > Helicobacteraceae > Helicobacter > Helicobacter sp. 219-2. The sequence continues at coordinate 1,117,312 of NZ_JASGBS010000001.1, forward strand.
TCGTAGTTGTGTTTTTTTCATCGTGGCAATGGCGTCTTGAGAGAGCAAGAAGAGCAGTGTATCGCATTTGGCGATCTGTTTGGTGAAAAGCTTAGCCATTTTTTCAATAGCTTGAAACTGATCGGTCATCGCATCTGCTTTTTTAACGGCTTTTTCAACTTGAGAGTAGTAAGCCTTGGCTTTTTCTAGCTTCTCTTTCATTTCATCAGCGCTCATAGCTCCCAAAATAGCGAGTGCTGGCCCGGCCACAAGCCCTCCAAGCACTACCATGCCTGCAAGACCACCCATAGTGAGCCCTCCACCCAACATATCACCAGTAGTGAAACTAGAAATACCTAAACCACCATAGCCTGCAAACATTCCCCCTATAGTGCTCTCCTCGCTCATACCACTGGCATTAAGTTGTTTAGAGAAATTTTGTGCAACTGAGACTTGTTTGTGGAGATCTTGCATGTCAGAATCTTTGACGAAAAACTGATGACCCTTCAATTGATTGAAATGCCTCACAAACCTTGAAACGCCATGGCTTATGACATGGAGTTTTTTCTTACCCAATCCCATGAGAGCGTTCTTGTAACCAGACTCAGCGCACTCAACCCTATTCTTTGCCCCTTCTTTTAAATCCTCTGCCTCTTTGACTATTTCATTGACTTTATCAGCGGTATGGCATGTCTTCTCCTTTATTTTGACCCATCTTTATTATTATAATTATTAAGGACTTCCATCATTTTTTGCACATTTAGTGGAAACATTGATCTCGTAAGATCAGCAACAAATTTAGTAGCAAATAAGGAGTTCGTGATCTTTCTCAAAGCTTCCAAATTTTCATCAATGCTCTTTTGGAGTTCAGCGCACACGGCTTTCTTCTCCTCTCTTGCCAGATCGCTCCTATCAAGCCATCTTCATGGCGAAAGATAAGACTAATGGTCTGAGCAATATCAATAACCTCTTCAATAACGCTACCTTCAATCCCATGCTCTCTGGCGACTCGTGCGAATTTTTCTCGATCGCTTGGACTGAAAAAACCACCCTTTTCCAACGACTTTATCACATTAGACACAATCGCATGCCCATCTCTATTTTCTTCCATGACTTCTCCTTTAAATTTCTGTTCTTCCACGGCTGGTGATGAAATTCCAACCCTCTTTACGGCTAGTGATAAATTCCCAACATTCTTGCTTGTTGCCAAACAACGCCTTTTGACCCAGCCCTTCTTGGATCTTATTATTGGCTCCTATGACCAAATCCGCATCGCCCGCATAAAGCGCCCTCTCCAACTCATCAAAACTCTCATTAAAGAATCTCGCAGTCTCTTGAAAATACCGCTCAAACACCTCCTTAAATTGATTGCGATACATCTCTAACAGCCTGATACTCTCACGGCATTCTTTCTCAATCTCTATACGCCTTTGGCGTGCTAGTTCAACCTTTTTAGAATTTAAGGCGTTAAAAAAAGCTTCGCTCAACGCTGCACCCACAAAGCCCCCGATGAGCGCTCCAACCACAGGAATGGGGATCGCTAATTGACCAATGCCACTCATAGCTATACCGCTTAAAAATTTGGTGTTTTTTCCCCCAATTTCTCCAAACACTCCACACTATTAATCTTTCCACGAAAATATTTAATTAAAATTTCGCAACTTCCCACACCAACCCCTACAACCATCGTAGGTATTGAACCATTGCTAAGGTTTTGGATGAATTGGTTAGCGTTATTATGCATCATGCCCCCCAATAATGAACCCCCAAATGCAATACCATAACTACGCACACCACCCTTTAGAGTCGCAATAGCGGTGTGCTTGAGTACTTCTTTGGGGTCTTTTCCTTTTTTTTGGCATTTATAGATACTCTTTATGAATGAAACAAAACCATTCAAAATTTCACTCTCCAAACCACCCACCCCAGCTTCATGGGAATTTTGTAACACATCTTGATCCAACATGAATTGCCTCCCTTTAGTAGTGTCAATAAACGGAATTGAAGAAGTTTAAAAAGAATGGGGGATTTTGAAGAATCTAAGAAAAGCTTATAAGTAACCCCCCCCCCCCCGAAAGACTAGGAATAAAAAAGCTAGAGATAAAAAACGCTAGGACTTTTTCCATAAAGATCTCCTTATTGTTCAATCCTAGCCACTATAACCAAAAATCCTAAGCAAACCGCCTTATTTTTAATAAAAAGGTTTAAAATAATAAATATTTTACTCCCCTACCCCCCTGTGTAGTAAAACGCCCTTGTGGGAGTTTCGCTGTTTTTATCATTCCACATGTTTTTTTCTGGTTTATTGATGATAGATTGCTTTAAAAGCCTTTTTATATTTTTTGTATCCTTATTTACGATCGCCTCTTCAGCGTCTATGGCGTCTTGATAGTATAAGCATGGGCAAATCTTACCATCAGAAGCCAAACGGATACGATTGCAAGATTGGCAAAAATCATCGCTATGCGGAGCGATAATGCCAAATTGATAGCCATTTTCTAGCGTGTAGATTTTAGAAGACCCTTGTTTAGGTTTTTCTGTCGCAATGATTTGATATTTTTGAGCGATCAAATCTAAAATTTCTCGCTCTTTCAAGCCTTTAACCAAACTTTTAGCATGCGTGTTTTCCATAAATTCAATGTAGCGGATTTGGATATGCCTATTTTTTGCGTATTCTAAAAGCTCTAAGATTTCATCATCATTAACGCTTTTTATCACAACCGTATTTAATTTGAGTTTTAAACCCACTTTCAAGGACTCTTCAATCCCTTCTAGCGTGTTTTTAAGGGCGTCTTTTTGAGAGATTTTTAAAACCCTTTTTAAAGAATCCAATGAAACATTCACTCGGGATAACGCGACTCCCCACCGGTGATTCTAATTTTTTTAACGCCTTCATCAATGGCGATTTTAAGAAATTCTAAAACATTATCCAAAGGCAATAATTCTTCATTATCAAAAAAATTTAATGGCGTAGTAGGCATGCAATACTGGCACCTGAAATTACATTGTTTGGTTACAGAAACCCTAATATAGTCAATAACCCTATTAAAACTATCTACTAACACTCCCTTTTCCCTTATGCCCTTTATTTAAGCTTTTAGTGTAACATAACAAACAATGACTTAACAACATCAAACATGGATAGATCTTTTGAAAAACCCTATCATTAATGACATTCCTTGCGTTTTACTGGCTGGGGGCAAAAGCTCTCGTTTTATCACCAATAACATTCAAATCAATAAGGCTCTCATGCCTTTTGAATCGTATTCTAGCCTTTTAGAATACCAATACATGCGCCTTTTAAAACTTTTCAAAAAAGTCATTATCAGCGCTAAAAAATCGTATGAATTAAACGCTCCCTACCTTTTAGAAAAAGAGAGCGATCTTTTTTCACCCCTTTTTGGCATTTATAACGCTTTTTTAACATTGCAAACCCCTTATATTTTTTTTATCCCTATAGACACGCCTTTAGTGTCCTTTGAAAGCATTAAGGCTCTTTGTGGGATTAAAGATTTTAGCGTGGTCTATGCTAAAAGCCCTACAAAAGAACATTATTTGATTTCTCTGTGGCATCAAAATATTTTTAACGCTCTTAGTTACGCTCTTAAAACACAAAATTATCGCCTTAGTGATCTTGTGAAAAACACCTCTTCTATCGCTATGCATTTGGATAAAGAAGAAGAATTTTTAAACCTAAACACCCTAAAAGACTATGAATTAGCCGTTCAAATTTTAAAAGAGAGAACAAATGGCTGAAGAAGAAAAAACCGAACTCCCTAGCGCGAAAAAAATCCAAAAAGCCAGAGAAGAAGGCAATGTGCCTAAGAGCATGGAAGTGGTGGGGGTTTTAGGGTTATTGGCCGGATTACTTGGTATTTTTGTTTTTTTATCTGGTGGGTGGATGGCTTTAGCGAGATGTATCGCCATGTAGTGAAAGATTTTTCCCTAGATTTCAGTAAAGAAAGCGTTCAAAAGCTGTTTAACCAACTGGCTAAAGACACTTTTTTATTGCTTTTACCTATTTTAATCATTTTAGTGGTGGTGGCGTTTTTATCTAATGTCTTGCAATTTGGCTGGCTCTTTGCCCCTAAAGTCATTGAGCCTAAATTTTCTAAAATCAACCCTATCAATGGCGTCAAAAACCTTTTTTCTTTAAAAAAGCTCCTTGATGGGAGTTTGATCACTTTAAAAGTTTTTTTAGCTTTTTTTCTGGGATTTTTCATCTTTTCCTTATTTTTAGGGGAATTAAACCATGCGGCTCTTTTGAATTTGCAAGACCAGTTATTGTGGTTTAAAAGCAAGGCGTTAATGCTCATTTCTTCGCTTTTATTTTTATTTTTTGTCTTGGCTTTTATAGATTTAATAATCAAACGCCGCCAATACACCAACTCTTTAAAAATGACTAAACAAGAAGTTAAGGACGAATACAAACAGCAAGAAGGAAACCCAGAAATCAAAGCCAAAATCCGCCAAATGATGCTAAAAAACGCCACGAATAAAATGATGCAAGAAATCCCTAAAGCTAATGTCGTGGTTACTAACCCCACCCATTATGCTGTCGCTCTCAAATTTGATGAAGAACACCCTGTGCCGGTGGTGGTGGCTAAAGGCATGGATTATTTAGCCATTAGGATTAAGGGTATCGCTAGAGAGCATGACATAGAAATTATAGAAAATAAAACGCTCGCTAGAGAGCTTTATAGAGATGTGAAATTAAACGCTACCATACCAGAAGAATTGTTTGAAGCTGTGGCGATAGTCTTTGCTCAAGTGGCTAAATTAGAGCAAGAACGCCAGAAACAAAAGATCATTAAACCTCTTTAAGATTTTTTAAACCCGCTTTTAAGCCCCAAAAAGACACTCAATCAAGGACACTCAATCAAAAAGCTTTAGCTATCCCTACTTGAGCTTTAAATTTGATGCTCCAAGCGCCTTAAAGTGTTATGCACATATTCTAAAAGCCACCCTAACAAGCCTAAAAAATAAAAACCCAATCGCATGCCATAGTATTCTTTAGTTTGAATAAACATGCTAGAGCATAGCACCACCACGCTAAGCCCCACGATCAAAATGAGCGTGTTAGCGTATTCATACAACCCAAAAAGGCGTTTGTGGTAGATTAAAACCAGTATCAATAAAATAAGAGCGAGTATAAAAAGGGAAAAATCCACGCAATCAGACACGCTTAAAAATCTAAAACTCTGTAAAGAAGAAGCAAAAATCCACACGATGCAAATATTTATAGAAGGCAAGAAAGATTGCTTCATGCTAGCCCCTAAAAAACGCCACAATAAAGTCGCTAACAGCACAAAATAGAAAATATAAAGCGCTATTAAAGAATCTTTAACAGGAAAATTCCAAGCGTAGAAAGAAAGGCATAATATCCCTACGCAAGCGCATTTTTGGCGCGTGAGGGTGAAAGGCTTTACAATAAGCACAAGCAGATAAATTAAAGAAACGCCTATTAACCCCAAGTAATCTAATTTGACAATGAAATCATAAACATGGTTTTCAAACAAAAAAAACAATTGCGAAAAATCATCGCTGAAATGCGAAAGCAACAAAGTTTCCACATTGAACAAAAACAACAAAAAAAACAATGAAGAAAAAACGACTTTATGCGTGTGTATTTTTTGATAAAAATTCATCTACAACCTAATCATTGCCTAATCATTCTTGCTGAAGAAACTATCAATGCCATCAGCAATACCCTTAGCCAAGATTTTCTGATACGGTTTGCTTTGGATGCGTTTAGATTCTATCGCATGGGAATTATAACCAATTTCTATTAAAATTGAAGGCATCAAAGCCCCGGCTAACACCCAAAAAGGCCCCTCTCTCACGCCCCCATCCACCACATCAGGGTAATTTTTGCGGATACTTTGGAGCATGCCGTATTGCACATCAATCGCCAGTTTGTTAGAAACAATCAATCGCTGCGTGTTTAATGAATTTAAAAGCAAGCTTTTAGAAAAATAATCCATCAAATTCACATTGTCTTTATTTTCTTGCTCAGCCACTTTCCTAGCCCTTTCGCTCCTTGCGGTGGATAAAAAATAAGTTTCTATGCCATGAGCGTTAGAGGTGGAGCGTTTAGGGATGGAATTAGCATGCACTGAGATGAATAAATCCGCGCTTTTTTTATTGGCTAATTCCGTGCGAGCCACTAAATCAATATAAATGTCCTTATCCCTTGTCAATAAAACGCTATAGCCTCTTTTTTTAAGCTCTTTATGCAAAAACTTCACCACTTCTAAAACAATGTCTTTTTCACACACTAAATTCGAGCTCATCGCCCCGCAATCTTTTCCCCCATGTCCGGCGTCTAAAACGATCTTTTTGTGTTTTTTGCGCTTGGTTTTGATGAAAGCATCATTTTTTTCTGCTATAAAAACTTGGTTCTTACTCTCATTTTCTGCTTCTTTTTTAGGAATTTCTTTTTTAGCGCTCCTTTCGTTTAATTGAGAATGCGTGTGTTTTGAATGCGCATGCTTAGTTGGCGTTTTCTCTTTAATCTCTTTAGCCTCTTTTTTAATAGATTTAGGGGCGGGTTTAGGCGCTTGGTGTTTTAGCGCATGGTGTTTGGGTGGTTTTAGCACCATTTGATGCCTAGATAAGGGCTTTTTCTCCACGATAGAAACATAGAGCTTGTCTTTAAGGATTTTAACTTCATAAGTCATCTTAGGGGCATGGCTAATGACCACTCGCACTAATTTAGGGCTAAATTGTGCGATCGTGATGGACGATTGTTTAGAAAATTGGTAATGCTTTTTAGGAATGGTTAAAATGGCTTCTAATTCCAAATAGCTCTTGAAATTTTTGAGCAAAACTTCTTTGAATTTTTTAATTTCTTGATTGAACGAGATTTTAACGCTGCTAGAGCCAAAAGGCACAATGTTGATGATTTTAAGAGTTGTAGCATAAGCAAAATGCAACCAAAAAAGACATGCAACAACCCCTAACCTCACAAGCACTACAAATTAACCCTCTGTAAGCTCTTTAATCAATTCATGCACGCTGATAATCTTATCCACTCTATAGCCGTTAGCCCCGGTAAAATAAAGCCCCTCTTCTCTGTTCCCTAAATAACTGCGCCCCAAGCCATCAGCGATGCAATAGCCCACCTTTTTAGCCTCTTCACCCCTGTTACAAGGCGCTACACAATTGCTCACGCATGCGATTTTGGGCGCATTACCCTCTTCAATGCGTTTGATCACCCCCGTATTAATAGCCCTAGCCGGATAGCCTACAGGCGATTTAATGAGTAAAATATCTTCTTTGTTGAGCGTGGGCAAAAGATCAGCATACACTTTAGCGTCGCATTCTTTCGTTCCTAAAAAACGAGTCGCCATTTGCACCCCACTCGCTCCAAGACTTAGCATGGTGTCTATATCCTTCCTATCCCAAATCCCCCCAGCAGCGATGATAGGGATATTCCCCCATTCTTTAGAAGCTTCCACGACTTTAGGCACTAAGTTTTCTAATCGGAATTCTTCCTTGAAACAATCTTCGTATTTAAAGCCCTGATGCCCCCCACTCAAAGGCCCTTCCACAATAAACGCGTCCGGGATTCTTTTATAGCGATCGCTCCACCTTTTACAAAGGATTTTTAAAGCCTTCGCTGAAGAAATAATAGGGATGAGCGCCACATCGCTAAAATCCTTAGCGAATTCAGGCATGTTAGTGGGCAAACCAGCCCCTGTAATAATAATATTCGCTCCTGCTTCACAAGCGTCCCTTAAAACACGGCCGTAGTCATTGATAGCGTATAAAATATTCGCTCCTAAAGGCTTGTTCCCACAAATCTTCCTAGCGTTTGCAAAAATCTCATTCAACGCTTTTTTGGAGTAAAAATTCAAGGCTTCAAAGGGTTTTTTAGCCACAATCCTTTCTACAAAACGCATGTTTTTATAATAACCAGTCCCTACGGCTGAAATCACTCCTAAAGCCCCCTCTTTGGCAACATTTCCAGCTAGTTCATCCCAACTAATCCCCACACCCATTCCCCCTTGAAAGATAGGGAATTTTATGGTGTGCTTACCGATTTTTAGCGGTTTGAGTGTTGATACCATAGCTCTTTCCTTAATATTAGTTAATATTTAATTTCATAAATCTTTTCTTACCAAGCTGTATAACATAATTTCCTTTAACAAAACGATAACTCTCATTTTTTACCACTTCTTGATTAATCTTTACCCCTCCCCCTTGAATATCACGCCTGGCTTGTGAAGTGGATGGGCAAAAGCCAATCTGTTTTAAAACATCTAAAATCCCAACCCCCTCATCAAAATCGCTCTCTAATAAAATTTCGGGCAAAAGGTTTGCGCTAAACACTTTAGAAAATTGCTCTTTAGCCTTGATGGCTTGTTCATCATCATAATAACGAGCCACGATTTCACCAGCGAGATCTTCTTTAACGGCTTTAGGGTGCAAGGTTTGATTCAAAATACCATGTTTTAAGTCTTCAATTTCTTCTAAAGTTTTAGCACTCAAAAGGGTGTAATAGCGCCACATGAGATTATCGCTCACGCTCATGATCTTCCCAAACATCGCATTAGGCTCTTCCGTGATCCCCACATAATTCCCCAAGCTTTTACTCATTTTTTGCACCCCATCAAGCCCCTCTAATAAAGGCATGGTGATGATAGATTGCTCTTTATTCAAGCCATAAGCGCGTTGCAAAAAGCGCCCCACCAGCAAATTAAACTTTTGATCATTGCCCCCAAGCTCAATATCCGCATCCATCGCTACTGAATCATAGCCTTGCAACAAAGGGTATAAAAATTCCACGATGCTAATGGGGCGATTTTCTTTATAGCGTTTAGTGAAATCGTCCCTTTCTAGCATTCTAGCGACTGAAAACTTTGCACACAATTCTATAATGCCTTTTGCGCCTAAAGCATCAAGCCAAGTGGAATTAAAGCACACTTCGGTGTGTTTTTGATCTAAAATTTTATAGATTTGCTCTTCATAAGTTTTAGCGTTTTCTAAGACTTGCTCCCGGTTTAAGGGTTTTCTCGTTTCATTTTTCCCTGTAGGATCGCCTATCATAGCGGTAAAATCCCCAATCAAAAACTTCACTCTAGCCCCATACTGCTGCAATAAAGCCAGTTTTTGGATCAATACCGTATGCCCTAAATGCAAATCTGGAGCGGTAGGATCAAACCCGGCTTTAACGATAAAGCGTTCATTGGTTTCGTAATATTTTCTCACCAGCTTTTCAATATATTCTAATCCAATGATTTCATTAGCGCCTCTAGTAATCTCTTTTAAGGCGATACTGATTTTTTGTTCCATGTTCATTCCTTAATTAGGGCTTATTATGATTCATAAGCATCATCCAGACTGGATAATTCTACAATCCTATCTTGATATTTGCGATTGATTAAGGCTCTGATCCAATCCGCCTTATCCGTAGCTATTTCAAAACTCACTTCACAATGGCTAGAATACTTGTCTTTATAGCCCAAATAAGACACGCCCACAATATTGCATTCATTCCTGTTTAAAAAAGTCAATAAACTTGCTAAAACCGACTTTTTTTCGCCTAAATAAAACATCATTTTATAAATCGTTCGATCCCGCTTGTGCCATTCTATATAAACCATCGGCACTTTAGCATCCACTTCCGCCATCGCTTTTTTGCAAAATTTATGGTGTGCAATCGCTTTTGGATCTTTTAAATCCGTTACAATCGCAATGATTTCATCGCCATATTTAGGATAACAACAATCATTCAACAACACCTGTTTGATTTCTAAAGCGTTGCTTGAACAAACGCTAAAATGTTCCAATTCCTTACACTGCCACTGCCGGTTTGGGGTTAAAAAATTCAAAACGCTGGTTTTAAAACCCAAATACCTTAAACCTCGAGTCCATAAACTCATCTCTTGGTATTCTAAAATCGCATCTTCTTTTAAAGAAAACACCTTATTTTCAATTTCTTCAGTGAGTTTGGCTAAATTTTCAAAGCTTTTCATCGCTTCTGTTAAGGTGGTTTCCACCCCACAATCTGTTAATTTTTCTTCAAAGTTTTTATAATCTTTCAAATCCACATCTTCAAAAACAGAGCGCCCAAAAAAAGTCGCTAAGATATTGATCATGCTCTTAGTGTCAATTTCTTTCAAGCGGTTTCTTCTTTGGATGCGCAAATGGTTTTTAGCCTTAGAAGTTTTAAGCTGATCCATCCAAATGAAACGAGGTATTACTTTATCGCCTTTAATGATTTTAACCACATCCCCACTCCTTAATTCTTGATTGAGTAAGGCTTTTTTACTATTGATATAAGCGTCCGTGGCCTTATCGCCTAAATCGCTATGCACCATGTAAGCAAAATCTAAAGCAATCGCTCCCACCGGTAAGGTGTAAGTGTCCCCATGGGGCGAAAAAACGACAATGTCTTCACGATACAAATCGTTCTTAGCGAGTTCGTAAAATTCCTTAGGGTCGTTTTTCAAATCGCTGTCATGGTATTTAAAATTTTGCAACCACCTCATGCCCTCATGATGATCTTCATTATCCACGCCCCCAGCTTTATACTTCCAGTGGGCTGAATTACCATACTCCGCCCCCATATGCATATCAAAGGTGCGAATCTGCACCTCATAAACAGAAGATTCATCAAAAATGGTCGTGTGTATCGTCTTATAGCCATTTTCTTTGGGTAAAGCGATGTAATCTTTAAAACGAGAAACAATGGGTTTGAAATTCAAATGGATAATCCCTAAAACCTTATAGCAATCAATCGGGTTTTTCAATAAAATCCTAATGGCTAACAAGTCCAAAATTTCATCAATATTAACCGCGCCCTTTCGTTGCATCTTAAGATAGATAGAATAAGGGCGTTTCACCCTTGTAACGAGTTTAAAATCCGAATGGCTAAACCCGCTATCAAAAAGTTTTTTTTCTAACTTGCTCGCAAAAGCGTTGAGTTTTAAGAGTAAAGACTGCTTGTTTTTGTGCAAATATTCCTTGATATTTTTATACTCTTCTGGATAAATATAATAAAAGCTCTTATCTTCTAATTCATTTTTGATTGAAGACATGCCCAATCGGCTCGCTATGGGGGCATACACCGCTAGAGTTTCTTTAGAAATACGCACTTGTTTGTCATGAGGCAAGGCGTCTAAGGTGAGCATGTTGTGCAACCTGTCGCTAATCTTTACCACTAAGGCTCTTGGATCTTGTATCGCGCTAATTAGGATCTTTCTAAAAGTGAGCGCTGAAACCACCATTCTGGGATCTTGAGCGCTCACTCCTAACTCTTCTTTCCTGATTTCAGTGATTTTAGTGAGTGCATCCACTAAATTAGCCACATCTTGCCCAAATTCTTGCTCAATCGTTTCAATTTTACATGGCGTGTCTTCTACCACATCATGCAAAAGCGCCGCGCACACCATCGCCTCATCGCCCCCACAAAACGCTACCAAGCTTGCCACACAAATAGGATGGACAATATAAGGCTCGCCGCTTTTTCTATACTGCCCCTTATGGCTTTTGGCCGCTAAATTTAGGGCGTTTTCAATTTTGGGCGTAAAATCAATTAAAGTCCTTAAGATTTCAATGCCGCCCTTTGGGGTCGTAACTTTTTTAATAACATCAAGAATCCGTAAGAATCCGATATCAACGGATTTATCAATTTCGTTCATCTATCCTGTCTATATCAATTTTCCCCTCAGCGATTTCTCTGATAGCAATATCCACTAATTTATGGCGTTTAGGGTCCATATTCACTAAAGTTTTGGCTCCGGCGTTTAATTGCTTCACACGAGCGAAAACTAAATTATCTAACATGTAGCGGTCGTTCCCAATATTTTTTAAGGCTTGAGCGACTAAACTCTCTGTTCTCTCTTTTTTCAAATTGATCCTTTTATTTTAGAGTTCTATCAAATTTTAAAGGGCTTATTTTACCATAGAAAATACGCCTTGTTGGTGCTTGATCACTTGCAATAAATTCCCTTTTTTGAACATGTTACACACCACAATGGGGAGCTTATTGTCTTTAGCTAAAGAAATAGCGGTATCGTCCATCACTTCAATATCCCCTATCAAGGCATCGTTATAGCTTAAAGTGTCTAATTTTTTAGCGTCTTTAAACTTGTTAGGGTCTTTATCGTAAATGCCATCCACTTTAGTCGCTTTAATGATTAAATCCGATCCAATTTCAATCGCTCTTAAAGTGGCAGCCGTATCCGTAGTGAAAAACGGGTTTCCCGTGCCAGCACCAAAAATCACCACCCTACCCTTTTCTAAATGCCTGATCGCTTTTCTGTAAATGTAACTTTCACAAATCTCTTTGATTTCAATCGCGCTTTGCACTCTTGTGTCTAAACCGATATGCTCTAAAGCTTCTTGCATGGCTACTGCATTAATCACGGTGGCTAACATGCCCATATAATCCCCACTGGTGCGCCTGATAATCCCCCCTTGAGCCGCACTAACCCCCCTAATGATATTGCCTCCACCAATCACAATACCCACTTCAATAGCGTTTTCCACTAAGCTTTTAATTTCTTTAGCGATGTGATCTAACACATGAATGTCAATCCCAAACTGGTTGTCCCCAGCTAACGCTTCCCCAGAAAATTTCACCAAAACCCGTTTGTTTTTTATTTTTGCTTGCATGATCCCTTCTTAATCAATTAATAAAACTTTAATAAAACTTATGATTGTAACCTAATCTTGCTTAAAAACACCCTTTCTAATTTTTAAGCCTCTGTTCTTGGCGCATAACTAAAAGCGCTTGGGTTTTTGAATGCGTTTGAATAACAATTCACGATAGAACGCTTTAAGGCCTGATTGTTCTTTTTTGCCTAAAGTGTAGTAAATTTTTTGCAAGTAGTTTAGAATGTCTTGGCATTTTAAGTTGGTTTTTAAAGCGGCTTCTTTAAGGATGTAGTAAGGGATTTTTGTTTTTTGATGTTTGAAAGCTAAAGACAAGCGCTTGTAAAAATCCTTGTTTTGGTAATAGCACAAACGCCCAAAAACAAACGGCAAGCGTTTTTTTTCATACCAAAGAGCGGCTAAATCTATAAAATCTTTTTTAGGGTTGGAATAATAAAACTGCAGCGCTTTATTGCCGATCAACACTTCGCCATTTAACCCTAGCGCTTGAGAGAGAGCGTTTGAAGAAGCGCTTTCTTTATCAAAAGCGTTTTTTGTATCCACAACCAGCACGCTTAAAACTTCCTTATAAGCGACAATGCCTAGAGAATAGGAATGAAGAGCGAATTGATGGCCAGCGATAGAAGAAATAAACCCCGCATCAATACGCCTGAATAAAAAACTCTCATTGAGTTTGGATGGGTAGGTTTTTTTAAGCCGTAAAAATTGTTTGAAATAACAAGGGGTGGGGTAGGATTTGATGAACACATCAAAAGGGAGCATGTTTAAATAATCAATTTTACCAAAACGCACTTAAAATCCTTTTTTATATCGCATGGTAGCTAAAGTTTCTTACAACTTAACTAAAAGTAAAAAGAGTTTTGTTATCATGGAGTAGTTTGCAATGCAATTAGAATGTATTAGTGAGTAACACTATTTAAAAGGAGAAATGATGAAAGATTTTTTAGAAGATTATAAAAAAAGCGTTTTAGAAAGAGAGAGTGAGGGTATCCCGCCGCTCCCTTTAAACGCTAAACAAGTAGAAGCCGTCGTTGAGATTTTGATGAAAGATCCCACAAATGCCGCTTTCGCTAAAGAATTACTCATTCACAGAGTAAGCCCTGGGGTTGATGAGGGGGCGAAAGTGAAAGCGGAATTTTTAGCCAAATTGTCTCAAAAAAAACTAGAATGCACGCACATTAGCGCTTTAGAAGCGACCACTCTTTTAGGCACGATGCTTGGGGGGTATAATGTAGAGCCTTTGATTATGGGCTTAGAAAGTCAAGACAAAAACATCGCCAAAGAGAGTGCAAAAGCTTTAAAAACCACTCTTTTAGTCTATGGATCGTTTGATAAAATCGCTGCAATGAGTAAAACTAACGCTCTGGCTAAAGAGGTGCTAGAGTCTTGGGCGAACGCTGAATGGTTTTTGAATAAAGAGCCTTTGAATGAATGCATTGAAGCGTGCGTGTTTAAGATTGATGGCGAAACCAATACCGATGATTTAAGCCCAGCGAGCGATGCTTTCACACGAAGCGATATTCCTTTACACGCCAAAGCGATGCTAAAAAACAGGATTGAAAATTACGAACAACGCATCAAAGCCATTAAAGCTAAAGGCGTTCCTGTAGCGTATGTGGGCGATGTGGTCGGCACAGGAAGCTCTAGAAAAAGCGCAACAAACTCTATCATGTGGCATTTTGGTAAGGACATTCCTTTTGTGCCTAATAAAAGGAGTGGGGGCATTGTGATTGGGGGGGTGATCGCTCCGATTTTCTTTGCGACTTGTGAAGATAGTGGAGCATTACCCATTGTGGCTGATGTTAAGGATTTAAAAGAGGGCGATATGATTAAAATCTATCCTTATAAAGGCGAAATCACGCTGAATGATAAAGTGGTCAGCGCCTTTAAGCTAGAGCCTGAAACTTTATTAGATGAAGTTAGGGCTTCTGGGCGTATCCCTTTAATCATTGGTAGGGGTTTGACGAATAAAGCGCGTAAATTTTTGGGGCTAGGCGAATCTGAAGCGTTTAAAAAGCCATCCGCTCCTAAAAGCGACGCTAAAGGTTACACTTTAGCCCAAAAAATTGTAGGTCATGCTTGTGGGGTAAAAGGGATCTTACCTGGCACTTATTGTGAGCCAAAGGTTACCACCGTGGGCAGTCAAGACACCACAGGGGCGATGACTAGAGATGAGGTTAAAGAATTAGCGAGTTTGAAATTTGATGCGCCTTTTGTGTTGCAGAGTTTTTGCCATACCGCCGCTTACCCAAAGCCTAGCGATGTGAGTTTGCATGCAACCTTGCCTGGCTTTATCACTCAAAGAGGCGGTGTGGCGTTGCATCCGGGCGATGGCGTGATCCACACATGGCTAAACCGCATGGGATTGCCTGACACTTTAGGCACAGGGGGGGATAGCCACACCCGTTTCCCTTTAGGCATTAGTTTCCCGGCAGGGAGCGGGTTAGTCGCTTTTGCAGCGGTTACAGGCACGATGCCCTTGAACATGCCAGAATCTGTGTTGGTGCGTTTTAAAGGGGAAATGAATCCTGGGATTACTTTAAGGGATTTAGTGAATGCGATCCCTTATTATGCGATCAAAAAAGGGTTACTCACGGTGGAGAAAAAGGGTAAAATCAATGTCTTTAACGGGCGTATTTTAGAGATTGAAGGCTTGCCTGATATTAAAATGGAGCAGGCTTTTGAACTAAGCGATGCGAGCGCAGAAAGGAGCGCGGCTGCTTGCGTGGTTCGTTTGAATAAAGAGCCGATGATTGAATACTTGAAATCCAATATCAAGCTTATTGATGAGATGATTGCGAGCGGTTATGAAGACAAAGAGACTTTGAAAAAACGCAGAGATGCGATGCAAGCTTGGGTGGATAATCCGGTATTGTTAGAGCCAGATAGTAACGCTCAATACGCCGCTGTCATTGAAATTGATGTGGCAGAAATCACTGAGCCTATTTTGGCATGCCCTAATGACCCTGATGATGTCGCTACTTTGAGCGAAGTTTTAGCGGATACGACCGGCAAAAGACCGCACGCTATTGATGAAGTGTTTATTGGCTCTTGCATGACGAACATCGGGCATTTTAGAGCCTTTGGCGAAATCGTTAAAAACGCTCCTCCCAGTCAAGCACGCCTTTGGGTAGTGCCACCCAGTAAAATGGATGAACAAGAGCTTATTAATGAGGGCTATTATGCGATTTTTGGGGCTGCTGGGGCGAGGACTGAAGTCCCAGGCTGTAGCTTGTGCATGGGCAATCAGGCGAGGGTTAGGGATAATGCGGTCGTCTTTTCTACTTCCACACGGAATTTTGATAATCGTATGGGTAGAGGGGCTAAAGTGTATTTAGGCAGCGCAGAGCTTGGGGCGGCGTGCGCTTTACTAGGGAGAATCCCCACTAAAGAAGAATACATGAATTTAGTGAGTGAAAAGCTAGAGAGCCAAAAAGACAAGATCTATCGCTACATGAACTTTAATTTAATGGAGAATTTCAGGCTCTAGTTTTGTTTTCATTAAAAGGGGCGATCCCTTTTATTTAGCTGTGGCTTGAGTGTTGAGAGAGGATAAAAAGGAGAGTAGTGGTAAAAAAAATCGTTGTGAGTTGGTGTGTGGCGTTGGCTTTTTTAAGCGCGGATTCAGCGCAAGTTAATAAGGCAATCACCAATGCGGATTTGATTAAAGAGATAAGGGATTTAAAAAAAATAATCAGCGTGCAGAACACTGAGATTAACAATTTAAGAAGAGTGCAAGAAGTGTTGTCTGGGCAATTAGGGGATATGCGTAAGGATATATTAAGCACTAGAGATTATTGCATTAGCTTAAGGCCTTATATCTATAATTGGCGCTAGGGGATAATCAAAACATGAAAGCATGTGCCATGCAATCCTTTGATGCAATCCTTTAATGGTTGAAGAAATTAAAGTTGGTTGAAAAATTAAAGTTGTGGGGTTTGGCTCTCGCTCTGTGTCCCTATAATGGGGATTTTATAGAGTTTAAATCTCCAAAAGTGTGTTTAATCTCACACGCCTTAAAAAAGTCCTCTTGTTGGATTGTAGGGGTGGGACTAGTCTCGTTATTAAATATTCTATAATAAAATTTTAGGAAATTCAGTTTAAAAGATATTAAAAAATGCCATACGCCTTAAGAAAAAGATTTTTCAAACGCCTTGTGCTGATTGTTTCAACTTTTTGCGCGATAAGCTTGAACGCTAAAAGCTATCTGTTTTCCCCTTTGCCCCCAGCACACCAGCAAATCATTAAGACAGAGCCTTGCTCTTTGGAATGCTTGAAAGACTTGATGTTGCAAAATCAAATCTTTTCTTTTGTTTCTCAATACGATAACAATAACCAAGATGAGAGTCTTAAAACTTATTACAAGGACATACTCAATAAACTCAACCCCGCATTCATCGCTTCTCAAACTCCAGCCAAAGAAAGCTATGAGCCTAAGATTGAATTAGCGGTTTTACTACCTAAAAAAGTGGTGGGGCGTTATGCGATTTCGGTGATGAACACTCTTTTAGCGTATTTGAACACCAGAAACAACGATTTCAATATCCAAGTCTTTGACAGCGATGAAGAGAGTCCTGAAAAATTAGAGCAAACCTATAAAGAAATTGAAAAAGAAAAATTCCCTTTTGTGATAGCCTTATTGACTAAAGAGGGCGTGGAAAATTTGATCCAAAACACCACCATTAGCACCCCTACTTATGTGCCTACGGTGAATAAAGCGCAATTAGAAAATCATACCGATCGTTCTTTAAGCGAGCTCTTGTATTTTGGGGGGATTGACTATAAAGAGCAATTAGGCATGCTCACGGCTTTCATTAGCCCTAATTCACCCGTGATTGAATACGATGATGATGGCTTAATAGGTGAACGCTTGAGGCAAATCACGGAGTCTTTAAACATTGCAGTCAAACACCAAGAAAATATTTCTTACAAGCAAGCCACGAGTTTTTCTAAAAATTTTAGAAAAAATGATGCGTTTTTTAAAAATTCTACCTTGATTTTAAACACCCCTACCACTAAAAGCGGTCTAATCCTTTCTCAAATAGGGCTTTTAGAATACAAGCCCTTTAAAATCCTTTCCACACAAATCAATTTCAACCCCTCTTTACTCTTACTCACCCAGCCCAAAGACAGAAAAAATTTATTCATTGTCAATGCCTTACAAAATAGCGATGAAACGCTTATAGAATACGCCTCCTTATTGGAGAGCGATTTAAGGCATGATTGGGTGAATTATTCCAGCGCGATAGGACTAGAGGTGTTTTTAAACACGCTAGATCCGCATTTTAAAAAATCTTTTCAAGAGAGTTTAGAAGACAATCAAGTCCGTTACCACAATCAAATTTATCAGGCTTTAGGGTATTCTTTTGAGCCGATAAAAAATGGAAGCGAAACAAAAAAAGAATAATATTCAGATAATTATTTGAATACTTTCATTTTTAATAGGTTTTTTAATAAAATTGGAATACGATACGAGCGAAAATTAAACAAAGGTTATTCTGTGTTAAAATTTCAAAAATTACCTTTATTGTTTGCTTCTATTCTTTACAATCAAAGCCCTTTATTGGCTTTTGATTATAAGTTTAGCGGGGTAGCGGAATCCTTTTCTAAAGTGGGGTTTAACCATTCCAAACTCAATTCCAAAGAAGGCATTTTCCCTACAGCCACTTTTGTAACCGCCACGATCAAGCTTCAAGTTGATTCCAATCTGCTCCCTAAAAACATTGAAAAACACAGCCTAAAAATAGGCGTTGGGGGGATTTTAGGAGCGCTCGCTTATGATTCCACAAAAACGCTCATAGACCAAGCCACGCATCAAGTCTATGGCTCAGAACTTTATTACTTCATAGGGCGTTGGTGGGGGTATTTAGGCGACGCTCCTTGGAAAGACTCTCGCATAGAATCTGACGCTCACACTCGTAATTATGTCTTATATAATTCCTATTTGTTTTATTCTTATGGCGATAAATTCCACTTAAAATTAGGGCGCTATCTCTCTAACATGGATTTTATGAGCGGTTATACGGAGGGTTTTGAAGTAGAATATAAAATCAAACCTAAGGTGTCGTTAAAATGGTTTAGCTCTTTTGGGAGGGCTTTGGCTATGGGGCAATGGATACGAGATTGGTATGCTCCCCTTGTGACTGAAGATGGCAGAAAAGAAGTTGATGATGGCATTCATGCGGTGCAACTTTATTTTTCTAGCAAGCATGTTAAAGCCACGCCCTTTTTTTATTTTTCACCTAAGACTTACGAGGCGCCCGGGATTAAAATCCATATTGATAGCAACCCGAAATTTAGAGGTTTAGGGTTACGATCTCAAACCCTTATCAATGTAATTTTCCCTGTTTATGCTAAAGATTTATACGATGTGTATTGGCGTAACTCTAAGATTGGCGAGTGGGGTTCATCGCTTTTAATCCACCAACGCTTTGACTGCAACGAATTTAACTTTGGCTTTGGCTATTACCAAAATTTTGGCAACGCTAACGCAAGGATTGGCTGGTATGGTAACCCGATCCCTTTTGACATAAGAAGTAACAGCGTTTATGGTTTGGTTTTTAGTAACGCTGTTACCGCAGACTCTGTTAGCGGATATGTCTTTGGTGGGGGCGTGTATAGAGAGTTTTTATGGGGTATTTTAGGCAGATACACTTACGCCACCAGAGCGAGCGAAAGATCCATTGACTTGCACTTGGGTTATAAATGGGGTTATTTTGCTAGCGTTGATGTGAATTTACAATACTATGCGGTGAGCATGCACACTGGCTATAAGACTAATGATCTCACTAGCCCTTTTGATAAAGCCTTTAAGGCGAACACACAAGACAGGAGCAATCTCATAGTGAGTTTGAAATTCTTTTTTTAAACCCTATCAATTAGGCCCCTATCAATTAGGCTTGGTAGAATTGAGCCATTGTTTTTGGAAATTAATGGCTTTCCTCAATTCGGCTTCTAGTTGGGCTAAAACATCTTTTAAGGGCTTAACATCAACCAAATTATCTTGCTTAAAAGAATCCAATTGTTTGTCAATTTGCAAAGCGGCGTCTAGTGCGTCTTGGGGGAATACCGGATCGCCTAAAGCCTTTTTAATCGCTTCGCCGATTTCAATCATTTCAGAGCCTTGATGATCTTTTAAGTTAGGATTATTTTCTTTGTCCTTAGGTTTAGGCTCTAAGATCAAGCGCAAATATTTGATTTTTTCATGCAAATCGTTAAGATCTTTTAAGTGATCGGTATTGTGCCCCCTATCAACCGCTTTTTCTAAAAGCTTATCGCTCAGGCTTACTAACTGATCGCTTAATTTAATGCTGTTAGCTTGAGCTTCTGTTACTTCATCAATATCAATCGCTACTAAAGCGCTCACAAAATAAAAGGGCAACGCCCACCTTCTAAAACGAGAGAAAAACTTCTGCATTTACCTTCCTTAAATACGCTTAAAAATGATACTTTTTAATATGGTGGAGCTGTGGGGAATCGAACCCCAGTCCAAAAATCTTGTCCTAAACACAAACTTCTACAATGCTTAGAAAATTGGTTGGTTTTTTAGCCTTAAAACTAGCTCTGGTCCAACTTTCTAAAACCTTGAGGTAGTTTCAAGAGTTCTTGTTTCTTAGTTTAAAAGGCGAACCACCTTTTAAAAGCGTCTAGCTTAAGGTTATGGAGTGATTAAAACGCTAGAAATTCTAATCAGTCCAGCTCCAAAGGAGATTAACTCACGCAGCTTTAGCGTAAGCTGGAGCGTAATCTGTGTTGTTTACAGTTATTTTTGTTGCTGTTTTACAAGTAGCACTTGGCATGCTGTCTGCACGACAAGAAATCTGTCGAAATCCAAGTCAGCCCCATGATTTCTAAAGGCTTGTCTATTTTAACCAACTTTTGCTAACAAAATGCAATGAATCGTTAAAAATCATTGGCGCACAATATCAATGTTTTCATCTTTAGGCTTAAAAACAAAGATTTCATTAGCAATGGTGGGGTTAATTTCTGTTTGAGAAAAAGTGATCGTTACAAGATTGTTCATTTCATCTTTAAATTCTAGCGAAAAAGGCTTGCCGTCTTTAAAAACCAAACGATAAGTGGTTTTGTGGATAGTCGTTTTAAAAGAGCCGTCATCTTGCTTTTTTAAGCGTTTGAGGATGGTGAAAAAATCCGTCTTGTCTTTTAAGGGCGTGATAGTCGCTTGAAACAAATTAGGCTCATAAATCACCACTTCTTTATCGTTCATGTAAATTTCTTTTTTTAAAGGCTTTTCATAAACCCATAAAGCCCAATTAGGGGCTTTAGCCTTTAAAACCCCGTAATAAACTAAGGGTTTTTCATTTTTTAAAACCTGCTTGAAACGCGCGCTAAAACTTTGCAAATGCTGTAAAACCTCTTCTTCTTTAGAAAGCGTTGAAGGATTTTTAGCGTAAGCAACGCTCATAAAAATTAAAACCATTAAAATCTTTAAAAAAGCTTTCATTATCCAAACCTTAAAATCATCTCTCATCTCAATAAAACCCTTTATTTTACATGACTTTTATTTTATCCATGCTAAAATGGGATTAAAAACTGACGCTTTAATAAAATAAATGGGATTAAAGCACTCTTAATAAGGTTATTACTACTATGATAAAAGCAATCATTGGAAAAATCATTGGCACTAGAAACGATCGCTGGATCAAACAATACAAAAAACAAGTCCTAGTTATCAACGCCTTAGAGCCTACTTATGAAAAAATGAGCGATGTTGAGCTGCAAAACGCTTTTGAAGAGTTAAAAAAACGAGTGCGATCCACAGAAAAAGATTTGCAAGAAAAAACCCTTTTAGAAGTCTTACCAGAAAGTTTTGCAATCACCAGAGAAGCGAGCAAAAGGATCTTAAAGATGCACCATTTTGATGTGCAACTCATTGGGGGCATGGTCTTAAACGATGGCAAAATCGCTGAAATGAAAACCGGCGAGGGCAAGACTTTAGTCGCTACTTTAGCGGTGGCTTTGAACGCTTTAAAGGGCGAGAGCGTGTATGTGGTAACCGTTAATGATTACCTAGCGCATAGGGATTCTAAAGAAATGGAGCCGTTGTATCATTTCTTAGGTTATAGCGTAGGCACGATTACCGCAAGCGTGCGAGATGATGATGAACGATTGGAAATTTATTCTAAAGACATTGTTTATGGCACTAATAATGAATTTGGCTTTGATTATCTAAGGGATAACATGAAATATTCCTTAGAGCATAAGGTGCAAAAATCCCATGCGTTCGCTATTGTTGATGAAGTGGATTCCATTTTAATTGATGAAGCCAGAACCCCTTTAATCATTTCAGGGCCTGTGGATAGGCGCATGGAAAATTACAACAAGGCTGATGAAGTCGCTAAAAGCATGCAAGTGGAAACAGATTTCACCATAGATGAAAAAAACCGCGCGATTTTAATCACTGAAGAGGGGATTAAAAAGGCCGAAAATCTCTTTGGCGTGGATAATTTATACAAGATTGAAAACGCCGCCTTATCGCACCATTTAGACCAGGCTTTGAAAGCGAATTACCTCTTTTTTATTGATAAAGATTATATTGTAGCCAACAATGAAGTGGTGATTGTAGATGAATTTACCGGCCGCTTGTCTGAGGGGAGGCGCTTTAGTGAGGGCTTGCATCAGGCTTTAGAGGCTAAAGAGGGCGTGAGCATTAAAGAAGAGAGCCAAACCTTAGCCGATATTACTTTCCAAAATTATTTCAGGATGTTTTCTAAACTCGCTGGCATGACAGGCACGGCTCAAACCGAAGCCACAGAATTTTTAGAAATCTATAATTTAGAAGTGGTGTCTATCCCCACTAATCTAGCGATCAAGCGCAAAGATTTGAACGATTTGATCTATAAGAGTGAAAAAGAAAAATTTGACGCCGTGATCCTTAAGATTAAAGAATTATACGATAAGGGTCAGCCCGTTTTAGTCGGCACAGCAAGTATTGAAAAGAGTGAAACCTTGCACGCTTTACTCAAAAAAGAACGCATCCCTCACACCGTTTTAAACGCCAAGCAGCACACCAAAGAAGCTGAAATCATCAAAGACGCCGGGCTTAAAGGAGCGGTTACGATTGCAACTAACATGGCAGGCAGGGGCGTTGATATTAAACTCACTGATGAAATTAAAGAGCTTGGGGGGCTGTATATTATTGGCACTGAAAGGCATGAGAGCCGTAGGATTGACAACCAATTAAGGGGGCGAAGCGGGCGCCAAGGCGATCCGGGGACAAGCCAATTTTATTTGAGCTTAGAAGACAATCTGTTACGCATTTTTGGAAGCGATAGGATTAAGGGGGTGATGGAAAAATTAGGGCTTAAAGACGGCGAACACATTGAATCAAAGCTTGTTACAAGAGCGGTGGAAAACGCGCAAAAAAAAGTGGAGAACTTGCATTTTGAAAGCCGTAAGCATTTGTTAGAATACGATGATGTGGCTAATGAGCAACGAAAAAGCGTGTATAAATTTAGAGATGAGTTATTAGATGCCAATTACGATATTGGCACTAAAATCGCTGAAAACAGAGAATACGCACTCCATCAAATCTTTTCCAAACTCAAAGCCTTTGACCATCAAAACCTGTCTAAAGAGGAACTTTTAGGGCTTAAAAACATCTTAAAAGAAGATTTTAACGCTCATGTTGAATTAGAAGATTTAGAAAAAGCCTCTCCTATTGAAAATTTTGTCGCAGAAAAATTAAAAAGCGATTATGAAAACAAAATGAAAGTTTTAGATAGCGAACAAAGAAGCCGGATTGAGCGCATCGTGTATTTGCAGATTTTAGACAACGCATGGCGAGAGCACCTTTATACGATGGATAACCTCAAAACCGGTATTAATTTGAGAGGCTATAACCAAAAAGACCCTCTTGTAGAATATAAAAAAGAGAGTTACAACCTTTTCTTAGAACTCATTGAAGACATTAAAATGGAAGCGATCAAAACCTTTTCTAAGATCCAGTTTGAAAATGAGCAAGATTCTAGCGATGCGGAGCGTTATTTGGATAACTTTAGCGAAGAAAGAGAGCATGAGAGCGTAACTTACCGCCATGAAGAAGCCTTAGATGAAGATTTGAATGTGGCCATGAAAGCTTTCGCTAAAACCCCTAAAAGGAACGAGCCTTGCCCTTGTGGGAGCGGCAAAAAATACAAAGATTGTTGCGCTAAAAGCGGTCCTAAAAAGGGCTTATTTGCCAAATAGATCGTTGATTTTTTTCCTTATCAAGCGTTATTTGCGTTTTGATAAAAGCCAGCCATTTATTAGCATCACCGCTTTGTTGGCTTTCTTTGGCGTGGCGGTTGGCGTGATGGTTTTAATTGTGGCTATGGCGATCATGAACGGCATGAGTAAGGAATTTGAAAAAAAGCTTTTTGTGATGAACTACCCCTTAACGCTCTATACCACAAGCCCTTATGGGATCAGCGAAGAAGTGGTTCAAGCTTTAGAAAAAAAGTTCCCCAATTTGCTTTTTAGCCCCTATTTGCAAACTCAAAGCCTGATTAAAAGCGCGCATTCCATGAATGGTGGCGTGGTGTTTGGGGTTGATTTTTCTAAAGAAAGGCGCATCAATGAAGTTTTAAACGACGCTTTAAAAAATACCAATGAAAACGATCTTTTTAAAAACCCTTTTAATTTGATCGTGGGGAAAAGCTTGAGATACAGCTTGAATTTAGATCTCAATCAAAAAGCCGATTTGTTTTTCACCGAATTAGAGCCAACCGGTCTCACGCTCTCCCCTATTATGAAGCGTTTTACCATAAAAGGCGATTTTGATTCAGGGCTAAAATCTTATGACATGAGCTACATGTATACTAGCCTTCAAGCCATAAGCGCGATCAGGAGATTGCCCTTAGGGCTTTATGATGGGGTGCATGTCTATTCTAAAGAGCCCATGAAAGATATTGAAAATTTACGCAACGCTTTAAAAACCATCAACCACCATGGCATAGGCATTGAAGGGTGGTGGCAACAAAACGGGAATTTTTTCTCGGCTATGGAATTAGAAAAAAGAGCGTTATTCATTGTGCTCATGCTCATTATTTTAATGGCGTCTTTGAATATCATCAGCTCGCTTTTAATGGTGGTGATGAACAGGCGTAAAGAAATCGCCCTACTCTTTAGCATGGGGAGCAGCCAAAAAGAAATCCAAAAAACCTTTTTTTATTTGGGTAATATCATTGGTTTAGGCGGTGTGGCGCTTGGGGTGGTTTTAGCGTTTTTAAGCATGTATCTTTTAAGCGTGTTCCCTATCATCTCGCTCCCAGCAGATGTTTATGGCATTAACACCTTGCCTTTGGATCTGTCTTTAATGGATTTTATGCTCACTCTAATAGGTTCTATCATTATCGTAGGGCTTTCTTCTTATTACCCATCTAAAAAAGCTTCTCATATTGATGCTTTAAGCGTGTTAAGGAATGAATAAATTAAAAAATTAAATAATATTGAGATTAAATAAGGCTTTGAGTGTCTGTATTTGACTGACAAAGAAAAATTTTATCCTCAAAATTAAAAAAAACAATAATATTATGCTAGTATTAAAGAACGACTTAGTTAAGAATTAACTTTGCAAGTCGGACTTCGTAGAAAAAAGGACGAAAGATGAACAGACTGATTAGATGTTTAAGATCTGTAAGAAAAAATTTTCTTTAAAATGGTGTTGGCTTACTCTATTTAGATTTTTTTGTTTATACTAAGGGTTAAACATGAACTATAAAGTTGCATCTGCTAAAAATATCGCAACGCTTCTTTTTTTATTCTCTTCTCAAAGTCAAGCTTTTGATTTGGGCAAAATCGCTAAAATTAAAGCGGGTGCTGAAAGTTTCTCTAAAATCGGTTTCAATAACAAACCTATCAACACCAATAAAGGGCTTTACCCTACCGAAACCTTTATGACGGTTATGGCTTACATGCAAGTAGATTTTACGGAACTCTTGCCCAAAAGCGCTACGGCTAACGGGCATCATTTAGACGGGAGTCTTGGGGGTTGGGGGGGTGCTGTAATTTATGATACCACTAAGGATTTCATTAACGAAGTTACAGGAAAACCCTATGGGGCTATGGCTTGGAACTATGTGGGCTATTGGGGCGGTCTTGTAGGGCAAAAACCATGGGCTAGTTGTGGGTTAGCCACGGGGAATTTGACCCAAGGCCAATACGATAAGATGACTCAAGCCCAAATGACACAATTGTCTGATCAAGAAGCTTTAGAGGCTTCCACTTGCGCAAAAACTTATGCCGATCACACCAGAAACTATGTGATTTATAACGCTTACTTGCGTTACAACTACAAAGATATTTTTGAAATTAGGGGCGGAAGATACGAATCCCCAGCGGATTATATGAGTGGTTACAACCAAGGCTTGGACATGACCTTAAACTTAGGGAATTTCAAATTCTGGTGGTTTAGCTCTTTTGGTCGTGGTTTTGCCTATAATGAGTGGCTTTATAATTTCTATTCGCCTAAAACCTACACTCTCAAAAACGGGCAAACCATAAACCCTGGGGTGCATGCCTTTTATATCATTTGGAATTACAAGGGTTGGAGCATTCAGCCTTTTGTCTATTTTTCACCCTTTAACGAATACGACCCTAACTTTACGATCACTTATGATAGTAACCCCACTTTTACCGGATTAGGGTTTCGCTCTCAAACAGATGTTACCGTGCTCAATCCTTTTTATGCTAAAAGGTTTTGGGACACCTATCAATTTGGCATGCCGGCCGGTAAGAATGCGCACAGCTTGATGATCAAACAAAAGTTTGAATGGAATGAATACAATTTTGGTTTTGGGATTTATAAATCCTTTGGGAACGCCAACTGGATGATAGGCTACCATGGTAACCGCTTAGGCTTTGACTTTTGGACGAACACCGTTTATGCAAACACCCTTAACTCTTTGTCTTACATGATGGATGCGAACGCTTTTACCGTGTTTGCCTTTGGCGGTGGGGTGCATAGGAAATTCCTTTGGGGCTTATTGGGGCGTTTGACTTATGGGCCTAGGGCGAACGAACAAGTCCTATCGCTCAACTTGGGCTACAAATTCACTAAAAATTTCTCGGCCGACATTAAGTTTGAATATTATAATATGTTGATGCATCAAGGCTATAAAATGGGGTGGAACGGGCCAAAATTGGACAGCCAGCCTGCCACCGATCAAGACAGGAGCCATATTTTCACCGAGATAGTGTGGAAGCTTTAAGCCCTCTTTAAATAACAACCCTTTAAGGGGTTGTTAAACGCCTAGCGATAAATCAGCCATTAAAAAAACGCTTTATCGCCTATTTTAAGCCTTGTTTTTGTAAAAGCGCCATAAACGCCCTTTCTAGCTCTGCTTCGCTCTCATAAGCGCTTTTTTTCTCATTATCGCTATGATACTCGGCTATCACGGTGCTTTCATTGCTTTCTGCGATAATCTCATAATTCATGCTTTATGCCTTGAGTGGTTTGAAGGTTAATAGTTTTTCTCTGTAATATTCGTATTGCTTTTTCCTGGCTTCTATTTCAGCCGGGATACCGGCTAATAAATCAGTGGTTAGGGCTGAGAATTGATCCAAAATCTTAACGATCTCTTGCTGGATTTCTAGGGGTGGGATGGGGAACTTATATTTTTTAAAAGCAGTCATATCCACAGAAGCAAAACCTGAAACATTAGTGTTTTTTTTGCACCATTCCCCTAAAAGAAAACATTGATAAAAAAAGAATTTCATGTCTAAAGCAATACCACAATTCGCTTTTTTGCTTAAAAAAGTGAATCGTTGATTCGCTAACGAATCAACGATTAAAAGGGCATGTTCGCCTATGGTTGCTGTTGTAGAAATAATAATAGAATTTTTAGGGAATAATTTCTTACCCTTTAAAGCCTTTGGGGTAATGTGTTGGATAGAGTCTTTTAAAATCCTCCCATTTTCTCTAATGTCCTCCATTCTAAACCAAGGGATAGTCCCTTTTTCCCAAAATTCAGGATTGTTTTTTGATGGGGTGTAACCATTTTTAATTTCAAAAACCTCTTCAAGCGTTTTAAACTCCACCCCCTTAGGCGCTAAAGTTTGGAGTAAGCGCTCTATTTTATGCATTTTGCCCTTCTTCTAAATGGCTGATGATAAGATCATTAAGCCCTCATCGCGCGCATGGAGTTGGCTAAGGCTAAAAGC
Source organism: Helicobacter sp. 219-2 (assembly GCF_030053225.1). Taxonomy (NCBI): domain Bacteria; kingdom Pseudomonadati; phylum Campylobacterota; class Epsilonproteobacteria; order Campylobacterales; family Helicobacteraceae; genus Helicobacter; species Helicobacter sp. 219-2. The sequence continues at coordinate 1,145,077 of NZ_JASGBS010000001.1, forward strand.
GTAACCCCCACATCGCCAAAGACCGCTTCCCACAAGCTCGCTACCCCCATAAGCCCTAGCACGATAAAAACCGCTTTAATCCCCAAAGCGAACAAGATATTTTGCCAAATAATGCTTTTAGTTTTTTTAGCGATCGCTAAAACTTTCACTAACGAATTTAACGAGTCGTTAGTGATCACAATGTCTGCGCTTTGCTTGCTCAATTCTGAGCCTTTCCCCATGCCTATCCCCACATCAGCGCTCGCTAGAGTCGGAGCGTCATTGATGCCATCGCCTACAAAAATCGCCGGGGCTTTATAGCGTTCTTTAAAAGTTTTAAACACGCTCGTTTTTTCTTCAGGCAACAAGCTCGCATAATATTCACAGCCTAGAGTTTGAGCGATGCTCTCAGTCGCGCTTTTTCTGTCCCCGCTCAAAATGCAAAAATTTTCTATCCCTTGCGCTTTTAAATCCCTTAAGCACTCTATGGCGTCATCTTTAATCTCATCGCTAATGACGATATAGCCCACATAAGCCTGATTGAAAGCCACATGCACGATCGTGCCGTTTTCTTTGGAAGGGCTGTGCGCGATATTGAATTGATCGAGCATTTTTTCATTCCCTGCGATGATTAGATCCGTATGGCATTGCGCTTTAACCCCCATTCCGCTCACTTCTTCGTAATTCTTAATGTCATGCTGGTGCTTATCGTCCTTTAACATTTCTTCGCATGCTTTTTGAATGGATAAAGCGATAGGGTGCGTGGATAAGAGCTGCGAACAAGAAGCGTAATGCAAAACTTCTTCTTTAGAATGCCCGTTTTGCGGCACAATATCTGTTACTTTAAAAACGCCTTTAGTCAAAGTGCCGGTTTTATCAAAAGCGATGCTTTTAGCTTGGGTAAGCACCTCTAAAACATGCACGCCTTTCATTAAAATGCCCTTTCGGCTCGCCGCTCCCACGCCTCCAAAATACCCTAAAGGCACAGAAATCACTAACGCGCAAGGGCAGCTCACCATTAAAGCCACAAGCCCCCTATAAATCCACTCATCAAAGCTCCCCATAGAAAACAAGGGCGGTAATACAGCGATCATTAAAGCAATGAATAAAACGCTTGGGGTGTAGTAGCGTGAAAATTTAGTGATAAATTTCTCGGTTTCGCTCTTTTCATTCGTGGCTTGTTGGACTAAATCCACCACTTTAGCGATAGAAGAATCTTTATACATTTTTTCCACTTGAATTTCAAGGACCGCTTTTAAATTCAAGCTCCCCCCTAAAACTTTAGAATGCTCGCTGACATTAACAGGCATAGACTCCCCACTCAACGCCCTTTCATCTAGCAAACTTTCGCCCTTAACTACCACGCCATCCACAGGCACTTTTTCGCCGACTTTTACCACCACAATGTCATTGACTCTTAAATCTTCAGGCGCAACGCTCACTAATGCATCGCCCTTTTTCAAATAAGCCAGATTAGGAGCGACATCCACTAAAGCCTTAAGGGATTTTTTAGAGCGAGAGATAGCGAGTTTTTGCAAAAATTCGCCCGCTGAATAAAACACCATAATAGACACGCTCTCTTCATAAGCCCCCACGCAAAAAGCCGCAATAGTCGCAATGAGCATCAAAGCGTTTTCATCAAAAAATTGCCCTTTTCTAAGCCCACGAAACGCCCCTAAAATCACATCTTTACCGCTTATAAGATACACTAAAGCCAACACAAAAAACATAGCCTTTTCAATAAAAGCGTTAGGCTCAAGGTGTAAGATTAAAATCGCGCCCAAAAAGACAATGATTGTAATAATGAGTGGCGTAAAACTCAAGGGCTTTTCTGCAGTCTCTTTAAAAGACAGGCTCAAATGCGGTTCATTCTGCTTGATGAAAGCCTTAACTTTTTCAAAATCACTCGTGTCCAAAAACAACTTACTGGTGCTGAAATTGATTTGAGCTTTTTTCACGCAATCTAGTTTGTTTAAATCCCTTTCTAATTTAGACGCGCAATCAGGGCAATCCAAATTATGAATATGGTATTCTTGCATTTTCTCTCCCTTATAAAAATCCTTTTAAGAAATCTTTCTAAAACTCAGCGCTTTAAGCATGTGAGATTTTTCTATATTCTCGCAAGCGTTTAAATCCGCAATCGTCCTAGCGACTTTTTTGACCTTATTAACAGAGCGCATGGACAGATTAAACCTTTCAACCGCCTGCTCTAACAACTTTTGCGCTTCAGCGTTTAAAGGGCAAAATCGTTCTATCTGCTCTTCATTAAGCTTACCATTAAAAGCGCTCTGTTTCCTTAATTTTTGCTGTTTGAAAGCTAGTAATACCCATTGATGCATCTCTTTTGAAGTCCAAGAATGCGACGGCGTGTCCTTATAATTCCCCTCTTCCATTTGCACAAACAAATCAATCCTGTCCAAAAAAGGCTCGCTCAAGCGGTTTTTATACTGCGTGATTTCTCTATCTTGGCAACGGCATGCTTTGGTTATACTGAGTAAGTTCCCGCACAAGCAAGGGTTTTGAGCCCCCACAAATAAAAAAGAGGTTTCGTATTCAATTTTGCTATGCACTCTTGAGATCACCAATTTATTATTTTCTAAAGGCTCTCTTAAAGCTTCCAAAATATCCTTTTTAAAATGAGGCAATTCATCAAAAAAAAGCATGCCGTTATGCGCTAATGCGATTTCGCCAGGTTTTGGCTCTTTTAGAGAGCTTGAGCCTAAAATACTGGATTTTGAAGCGCTTTGGTGAGGGTTTCTAAAACTCCTTAAGGGGTAGTAGGCGCTGTCTTGCTCGCTTAAAATGCGTAATTTTGTCGCTTCTAGGATTTCATTCAGGCTCAATGGAGGCAAGATATAACGCATGCGATTAATAATCATGCTTTTCCCACACCCTGGACTTCCCTCTAAAATCAAGTTATGAAACCCAGCGCTAGCGATCAAAGCGGCTTCTTTAGCGACAGCTTGCCCCTTAACTTCTTTAAAATCTAAGGCATAGGCGTCTGAAAAATAATACTCTTTATCGTTCAATTCTATCGTTTTAAAGGGTAGTTTTTTCGTGTGGGTGTCTGCTTTGATTTCAGGATTTTGCAAGATTTCTAAAGCTTCTTTAAAATGCTCCACAAAAAAGCATTGCAAATTAGGGATGAGCGAAAAAAGCTCTTCATTAGCCTTAGGCGCAATGACTTTAGCATGGGGGTGTTTAATGGCAATGTCTAAAAGCATGGGGAAAATGTTAGGATTGGGTTTGATCTTGCCATCAAGCCCTAACTCCCCAAAAGCAAACCACTCTTTAAAAGCCAACTCTTGTTTTTGCAAAGCGATTAAAAGAGCGATAGGCAAATCAAAATGGCTCCCAGATTTAGGCAAATCTGAAGGGGAAAGGTTGATGGTGATTTTTAAAGGCGGGAAAGTGAAATCGTTATTTTGCAAAGCCGATTGGACCCGCTGTCTGGCTTCTTGGATAGAGCTATTAGCCAAGCCTGAAATCACAAACGCCGGCAAAGCCCTTGTGAAAGTCGCCTCCACAGCCACGATTTCTGCCACCCCCCTTTGCATGGTTGCACAAAATATCGTGTTGATCATGGTTAGGACTTGTTTTTGGGATTTTTATTTAATTCTTTTAATTCTTTTTCAAATTTCTTACGCTTCAAAATGGATAATTTATCCACGAATAACACGCCATTGAGGTGATCTATTTCATGCTGAATGGCTACCGCTAAAAGCTCACTCGCTTCTAAAATTTTCACTTCAGCGAAGCGGTTTTGGTATTCTATCTTAACCTTTTCAAAACGCTCCACCTCTTCATAAAATCCCGGCACAGACAAGCACCCCTCCTTATACATTATTGTCCCTTTAGTTTCTATAAACTTAGGGTTAATGATTTCTAAGCAGTCTTCTTTGTGTTGCACGCCGTCTTCTCGTGGGAGATTGATAATGAGCATTCTTAAAGGCAAGCCCACTTGAATAGCGGCTAACCCTATCCCCTCACTAGCGATCATGGTTTCACGCATGTCATCTAGCTGTTGGTGGAGTTTTGCCTCAAAAGAAACGACCTCTTTAGAAATCGTTCTTAAGATTTTAGAAGGGTAATGGATAATCTCTAATAACGCCATGCAATCACTTCACATTTTTCTGTAACACTTTATCAATCAAGCCATACTCTTTAGCTTCTTTAGCGCTCATATAAAAATCCCTGTCCGTGTCTTTAGCGATTTGCTCCAAACTCTGCCCTGAGTTTTGAGCTAGAATAGAATTCATCAAACCTTTAAGCCTGAGAATCTCATTAGAAATGATTTCAATATCGCTCGCTTGCCCTTGAGCCCCCCCTAAAGGCTGGTGGATCATAATCCTTGAATGGGGTAGTGAAAAGCGCTTGCCCTTAGCCCCACAGCTCAGCAAAAACGCCCCCATAGAAGCCGCTTGACCGATGCAAATCGTGGAAACATCAGGGCGGATAAAATTCATGGTGTCATAAATGCTAAGACCGCTTGTTATCACCCCACCGGGAGAATTGATATACAAGCCAATGTCTTTTTCAGGGTCTTCAGCTTCCAAAAACAAGAGTTGGGCCACGATAGAAGACGCCACGCTATCATTGATCTCACCGCTCAATAAAACAATGCGATCCTTTAAAAGGCGCGAGTAAATATCATAGCTGCGCTCCCCACGATCGGTATTCTCTATTACATAAGGAATGTATCCCATCATCTCTCCTTTTTTTAGCCGTTTAACCCACTTGAGTTTTTTGAGCGTTGAGCCTCATTTTCTCTAAAATTTCTTGTTGCTCTTTAGGCAGGTTTTTATCCAACAAATAAGTCAGCACCCTATCTTCAATCATCGCCATTTTCACCGCCGCTAACATGTTATTTTTGCGGTATTGTTCAATGAGATTTTCTGGGTTTTGCCCTGTCATCATCGCTTCATAATACAAAGTTTGAAAGACTTCATTGTCATGCACGCCAATTTTTTCTTCTTTTGCTAAAGCGTCAATGATAAAAGTGATTTTCACGCTTTTTGTCGCATCATTCCTAAAGCTTTCACGCTTTTCTTTGGCTTTTTCTTGACTTTCTTGTAAGGATTTGACTTCCTCAGCTTGCATGGAATAAAGATCGTTCCTGAACAACAAATCCATTTCTTGCTCTATGATCGTTTTAGGCAAATCAAAAACAATCTTTTCGTCTAAATTTTCAATCAATTTTTCTTTCAACTCTTCATTATAGAGCCTGGCTTTATTTTCTAAGAACAACTGCCCCTCAACCCTTTCTTTTAAAAGCTTTAAAGTCGCATTCTCTTCATTAGCCAGCACGATTTTAGCGAGTTCGTCATTGATTTCTAACACTTCACGCGCTTGAATCTGGCGTAATTTCACTTTAAAAAGGGCTTCTTTGCCGGCTAAATGCTCTGCGTGGTATTCGCTAGGGAAAGTCAAAGGGAATTCTTTTTCTTCACCCGCTTGCATGCCTAAAAGAGCCTTTTCAAAATCTTCTAGCATTTGCTTACTGCCTAAAATCAAACTGAAATTCTCAGCCTTGCCCCCTTCAAAAGGCGCATTATCTATAAAGCCTTCAAAATCAATCGTTAATTTATAGTCGTTTTGAGCTTTTCTTTGAGCATCAGTATCCACAAATTTCGCATAGTCTTTAGCGAGCTGTTTCAAACGCTCATCAATTTTTTCTTCATTGGGGATTTCCACTCCCACGCTAGGCACGCACTCTTTGATCTTGTCTAAAACAATCGTGGGTTTTAAGCCAATGTTGGCTTCTATTTCAAAATGCGTGTCTTTTTTTTCAAATTTAGTGAGGTTGGGGCTGCCGATTAGATCCTTATTTTCAATCCCTAATTCCTTAAAAGCGTTTTTTAAAACCTCTTGAATCATTTCTTCTTGAGCGTCTTGTTCAATTTGGGCTCGATAACGGGTTTTCACTAAATTAAGGGGGACTTTACCTCTTCTAAAGCCATCAATTTTAACTTTTTGGGCGATTTTTTGAGCGATTTTATCATAACGCTTTTCTAAATTTTCAACGGAAGGTTTAGCGCTCAAACGGGCGTTAGCGGTGTCAATCTTTTTCACTTCAAGATTCATTTTTTTCCTTAAATGGTTAAAAAATTAAATTTTTGCATCATTATAGCTTAATTTGTTTTAATTCTGGTTTATAAAAAGCGGTTTTAATTCTAGTTTTCAAAAATTTAAAAAACTAAAAGTCATAAGTTGAAGTGAGATAGACAGAAATATTGCGCCTGAAATGAAGGGTGTATAAAGGGGTTTTAAAATAATCATTGGTTAAAAAGGGGATGCGCGCACCAAATTCTATCGCCCAATTCTTATACCTTGAAAAGCGGTAACGATACCCCACATTCAGCATCACTTGAAACATGTAAGGGTGATAAACGCTTGAAGGATCTTTAGCCCACTTTTTAAAAATCTTTGTTTCATAAAACCAGGTTTCTCCCACGAGATTCATCCCTAAAATCAGCGTTCCAAAAGCGCGTTTGTATAAAAAGTCAGCTCCCACGCCATAAAAAATAGCGTTGATAAAAGTCTCTTTTCTTTGCAATTTTTCCCTATAGCTTTTAGGGATTTGCGAACTCTCCCTCAAACTATCGCCCAATACGCCTTTATTTTTAAGAAAAAAACCATAGGCATAATCCAAAGAAATATAAAAACGGAAACCATAGCGCTCTTTTTTAGGAAAAAATTGTTTATAGCCATAAATCAAACTGACTTCAGCAAAAGGAATGTCTCGGTATTTTGAATGGTTTTCAAATTTTTCCCTACTCTGTAGCCATGACATTTGCACCACGCTTGTGCCATAATAATGGGAACTTTTGTCTGTGTTAAAAAGTTTTTTCTTGGGCTTTTTAGGCTCAGCAAAACATGGAGAATGGGTCTTGCTCCTTAAACACTTCTTTGCTAAAAACCGCTGGTATCCTAGATCTTCTTCTTTGATGATGGTGTAAGTAACCAGATCATCAGATCTTAAATACACGCTCAAAAAGAACGCTAAAAACCCCTTTTTAAGCAGTTTGTTCAAGCGTTCTCTTGTGCGTTATTTGTTTTTATCGGTTTCTCTTGTTTTTCAATTCCTTGGCGTCTTTTTGATAAGATTCTAAATTCTTTTGAGTGAGTTTTTTGTCTATTTCTTGCATGATATTTGCAAAAATCTTGTTCAAAGCGCTCTTGATCGCATCATTAGAATTATCCGTTCCCTTAACCATAGTGCTAACTAACCCCCCGCTATGGCTTGAATGGGTGGTTTTTAAGAATTTTTCTTGGATGTCCAACTCGCTCAAATCCATCGTAAAAGAATCTAAAGATTCCCCACTCATAGGCTCTAGTATAATAACCTTGATAAACCCAGCTGGGATTAAAACCCCTTCCATTTTATCCAAACCAGTGGAGAATAATAACCCGGGTTCTGATTTTTTCTGTGTGGTTCTTTTAGGATCGGGGCGTAAAACAATTTCGCCACTCATAGCGACGGCCAAATACCCTTCTTTTTTTTGCACAAAAGAAAGATCGTCTTTATCGCTGCTATCTACATTAATAACCTTATAGCCCTGATTTTGCAAAATCTGTTCAACCTTGAGCGCGGTTTGATTCTTGAATTTGTTTTCATACTCTTTAGCAATATTATCGCTGTATTGAAAAGCTGGCTTTAAAAGTAAAATCTTTTCATCTAACGCTTGAACTTTCTCGCTAGCTGGATGGTAATTCAATTTCAAAGCGACTTCATTGGTTTCAATAATATGCGGACTGCATCCCACTAACAAAGCCACCACGCTCGCGCCTAAAAGGCATTTTTTCCATGCAAAATCTTTAAAATGATTATTTGCTTTCATCGTTCTATCCTTGATTGTAATATTTTAGACTTCTATAACAACAAACCCGAAGCAACCAACACGCTTTTGTTGTCAAAATGTTATTTTACCCTAACATCTTTAGATTATCAGTCTTTTTCTATTTTTTAGCGTTATAATCCCCACTTTTGCCTCCACTTTTATGCTCCAACATCACACCGCTAATGGTCATGCTCTTATCAATGGCTTTCACCATGTCATAAATGGTTAAAAGCCCTATGCTCACGCTCATTAGCGCTTCCATTTCTACGCCCGTTTTAGCTTGAGTTTTGACTCTCGCATAGAGTTTAAAACTATGAGTTTCTTTTTCTTCTAAAATATCAATATCCACCCCATTGAGCATGATTGAATGGCACATGGGAATGAGCTCGCTTGTCTTTTTAGCCCCCATAATCCCAGCAATAATGGCAGTCTGTAACACCGGACCCTTTTTGACGCAATGATTAACAATAGCATCATAAGCCTCTTTATTCATGCTGATGCGACCGCTTGCTAAAGCGATTCTTTCAGTGGTTTGCTTATCCCCTATATCTACCATTTTAGGCTGATTTTCTTCATTCAAATGAGTGAGCGGCATTTTTTACCTTATTGTTTGGGGCGAAACGCTTGAATGTTTTTTTTCATTCACTTGCATATAATTTCCTAAAATCAAATCCACGCAATAAGGAATCGCTGGAAAAACCGCTTCTAAGCATTCTCTAATGCTTTTTGGCTTACCAGGGAGATTGATAATCAAACTCTTATTCCTAATACCAGCGCTCTGGCGCGATAGAATCGCTGTGGGCACATATTTTAAACTAGTCATTCGCATAAGCTCTCCAAAACCAGGAAACATTTTTGGCACACTTTTTCTGTGGCTTCTGGGGTTATATCTCTTAAAGCAGGGCCTGTGCCTCCTGTGGTAACGACTAGATCGCATTGGTATTCATCGCACATTTTAATCAGCGATTTTTCAATTAAATCCCTTTCATCAGCGACAATTTCATAATGAAATTCTAAAGGATTGAGCAGATATTCGCTCAACACTTCTTGGATCGCCTTACCGCTTAAATCTTCATAAATCCCTTTTGACGCTCTATCGCTCGCGCTCAAAACGCCTATATGAATCGTTTGCATTTGAACTCCTTTTTAAGCTAAAAGCCCACTCCCTTTTAAAAGGTGGCTTCTTTCTTTAGCGTAGATGCGTTTATTGTGGATTAAATCGTATTTCCAAATAGGAGCGTTATGCTTAAAATCTTCAATAAAATCTTGGTATAGTTCTAAGGCATTTTTTCTGTTCTTTCCCATTAAAACGCATAAAAATGAGCTTTGTCCTATCAAAACATCGCCCAAGCTGTGCACCATTTTTAACACCACGCCCAAATCTTTGGCTTTATGGTGCCATTTTTCAAACCAAGTCTTTAATAGCGCTTCATAAATATCAAAACTCAAGCCTTGAATGTTATCCTCCCCTCTCACAATCCCAACAAACACGCAAAACGCTCCAAAGTTTTTCGCACAAGCTTCCTCTTGGTAGGCTTTTAAAAGCTTGTCAGTGTCTAATGCCCCTTGAATGATTTTTAACACCTAGCCCCCACAAACCGGCGGCAATAAGCTTATTACATCGCCCTCTTTTAAAGGCGTGTTTAAATTGTCTATTAAACGATCATTAAGGGCTATCGCGCAAACGCCCAACCACTCTTTTAAGCCCTCTTTTTCTTGCAAAATCGCTCTTAATTCCTTTAAATCACTCGCTTTGATGAAAAAATTTTCTTCTTTTATGGGTCCAAAAAATCGCACTTCTACCATCATTTACCCTTATATTAAATCTTTAAAAGCATGATTTTAATCTTTTAAAATCTCTTTAAAGCACTCATAATTTTCACAATAAATGCCCCATTTTGAGCTTTTTGACTTCCAAATACCCTTGATTGTGCTCATTAGCGCACACGATCAAGCTCTCTCTTGTTACCTCAGCGTATTTTTCTAAAGCGGCGATTTTTTTAGGGTTATTTGTGAGTAAGCGCATTTTTTTAATATGGTAGTATTCTAAAATTTCACCCGCAACACTATAATCCCTTTCATCGTCTTTAAACCCTATCATTTCATTGGCTTGAATGGTATCATAACCCTTATCTTGCAAAGCGTAGGCATTGACCTTATTAAATAGCCCTATCCCACGCCCTTCTTGGCGCAAATAAATCACTAGCCCCCCTTCTTTAGAAATCCTTTCTAACGCCATTTGCAACGCCCCCCCACAATCGCATTTTTGAGAGCCTAGAGCGTCGCCGGTCAAGCATTCTGAATGCAAACGCACTAAGGGGTTTTGAGAAAAATTAGGGGTGAAAATGACTAAATGATCTTTAGAACCATTAGAACCCTTTTCTCTAAAACATTGGATATAAAACTCCCCAAATTGAGTGGGTAATTTGGCTTGGTTAGAAACTTCTAATCGTTTCAAGGATACTCCTAAAATTAGTTTTAAAACGCGTCTTTTAAAAAAAGGTATTCTATCAAAACTCTTTATAATTTTCTTAAAAAGTTATTGAACGAACAACCCTATCTTTTAAAAACCGCACCGATGAAAATGTTTTTGAAATCGCTTGATGTGGGGTCTCCTTTAAAATTTGTAAGTCAAATTCAAGCCATTGGGGCTTAAATTAGAACGGATTTCATGTTTATTATAAATCCCTAAAGCTTCCCCAAGCCCTAAATCTCTAATGATAAAACCGATAGGATCCATAAGGGCGATAACCAAACGCCCTAAAAATAAAGAGCCAAAAAGCTTGCCTTGGTTGCGTTGGATATAGCGCGTGAGCTGGTAAAACCCTTCCCCTAAAATGGAGCCTAATAAAGGGGTGATCACTAAATCCTGCCAGCTAGGCACTTCCACAAACGCTTCCAAGCCATATTCCCAAAAAAGTGTAGAAGTGATAAAAGAAAAAAACGCTGATGCCATCCAGCTAAACCCAGCCATGCGCGGTTGCATATAATACATAGCCCCAAAATAAGGGTGCAAAATTTCATTGAAAATAAAACTATCATTGTCCAGTTTTGGCCCCATGCGGACATTTTCAAACCAGCTTTTGATCCCAAACTTTTCTCTATCCCAATTCGTTACGCTCTCTGGCATGAGATACAACCCCACAATCCCTATCACCAAAGACACGCCTAAAATCCCAACACTCGTGCCTAAATATTTCCAACGGCTATTTGGGGCATAAGGGATCGTGTTGCTCTTTTTAAATCTCTTTTTAAAGTGTTGCCAAATAAGATTTTTAGGATTTCGCCTGAGCGTTTCTTCTAATTGAATGCTGTTAGCGTTTAAAAAACTACAGCCTAACCCCCAAATAATAACCAAAACCATCCAAATCTTTTGGAATGTTTTTAGGAATATTTTCAATAATATTTTTAGGAATGTTTTTAATGAAATCAGCATAAACTCTATTATTACTTTCATTAGGTTGCAAACTTTATTGCTTGACTTAAAAAGAGCTTATTATACCTTAAAAACATTACAACACATTCAATGAAACTCAACAAGCCTTTAAAGGCTAATCGTTTCTACAAGCTTAAGCCCAAACCCGCTCAAAGCCTTATACTGCCTGTCTTCAGAAGAGCTTAAAAGCCTGAAATCCTTTATTCCCAAATTTTTTAACACTAACGCCCCAATCCCAAAATCTTTAACGATATTGTTTTCTTTAGAATGCGTGTTCATAAAGATCAAATAACCCCCTTCGCGCTTTAAATATTCTAAAGCCTTAAAAAACACTTCAAACGCGCCAGTCGTTAAAAAATCAAAATCCTCTTTGATAGGGTGGAAACGCACTAAAGGGGCTAAATCATTGGTTTTTGTGCCCTTAAACTTAAAAGCGTAATGGTTTTTTTGCTGGTGGTCTAAAAAAGTGTAGCATTGCGTTTGGTGTTTTAAAAATTCCCTTTCTTCTTGACAAAACATTTTCAGCAAACTTTCATTTTCTAAACGATAGCTAATCAAATCAGAAACATAGAGGGTTTTTAGGTTGTGCTTTAGGGCAAAATCACTCAAAAATTTATCCCCTCTCCTCGCCATAGAGCCGTCTTCTTTCATGATTTCACAAATCACGCTCACGGGCTTTAATCCAGCTAATTTGCATAAATCCACGCTCGCTTCAGTATGGCCCGTGCGCGCTAACACGCCTCCATCTTTGGCGATTAAAGGGAAAATATGCCCCGGGCGCACAAAATCGCTAGGCTTGGTGGTGTCTTTACACAATAATTCAATCGTTAAATGCCTTTCAAAAGCAGAAATCCCGGTTTTGGCTTCTTTAGCGTCAATGGAAACCGTGAAAGCGGTCTCATGGTTAGAATCATTCACGCTAACCATAGGGGGCAATTCAAATTTATTCGCTAAATCTTTGGTCAAAGACACACAAATCAACCCCCTAGCATGCGTGGCCATGAAATTGATTTTCTCAGGGGTGGAAAAAATCCCAGCTAAAACCAAATCCCCCTCATTTTCTCTGTCTTCATCATCCATAACAATAAGCATTTCGCCATTTTTATACGCTTCTAAAGCTTCAGTAACTCGTTTTAAAATCATTCTAACTCCCTAGTTTTATTCAATAATATTAAGTGTTATAAAGACAACAAATATAGCATGTTTAATAACGATTATTACTTTATTGCCTTATTTAGATACAAATCGCTAAAGCCTTTAAAATTTTTAGATACAATTTTTTTTATTTTCTCTCACAATGGATTCCACTTATACTAAACACTATTTAGATGGAATCAATCTTTTAGATATGTGCTTAAGCTTATGGGTAAAACTTTCACAATGCACCAGCATGTCTATGAGCCTATTTTTGAAGCACTTAAAGATCATTCTATAGTGAGCGCGAAAGAAATTCAAGATATTTTAAGCGCACACCACAAAAGAAAGGCGGCTTTTAATGAGCTTGTAGATGTGATTGTAAATTTAAAAACGCAAGGCAGTTTGCAGGTGGCTCAAGAAAAAAGCGCTATAGAGCAAGCCAAACACTCTAGCGATCGATTCAACCAAGCCATTATTGAAGAAAACCAATACGCCTATTACTTGAATCGCTTGGTTTCTCCTATCAGCGCAAAAGGGATTTATTTGAATAAAAAACGCGCTTCAAGATTTTGAAAAAGACCTGCCCCGATTGAAAAAATTAGGCGTTATCCCTAAAGAAACTAAAAAATAAATTTTAAGAGGGCTTTTAAGCTCTCGGTGAAAAACTTCAATTGTAATGTTTGCAAAGCCTAATGCTTAGTCTTTCTAATGATTAATTTTTGAGCTATACCTAAAAACTTTATCCAAAATTTTAACCGCGCTTTTATGCAAAGAACGGCCAATCCTAATGTTTAAAGGTAATTTTTTAGGTCTTTGTTTTTCTGTGTTGGAGTTTTGAGTGTTCATTCCATCGCAAGCGATCGCAAATTCTTCTAACACATAGTTTTTGACCCCATGCCAATAATGCCTATCCATCACGCAATCTATGGGCATCACCCATTCTTTCGCGCTGTATTTCAACAATTTTTGTGCGGCTTTTGGGGCTAAAACATACCCTTGAGTGCCAATGCCATCTTTAAAATTTAAGATTTGAGAAACCCCCTTAACAAAAGTCTTTTGTTTAGCCACATTTTCTTCTAAATGCATCAAACGGATATAGCCTAATTCGTTGATGTGCTGGCAACAAAACTCCAGGCTCTCTTTAAAACGCTCTTTTATAATAATATCATCTTCTAAAATACAGATTGCTTCATTGAGCTCTATGCATTTTTGCCACAATGAATAATGGCTCGCATAGCACCCAAGCTCCCCAAACCCCATCCTCTTCCCGCAATGCTTGAGCGCGTAAAAGAAATTTTTTAACGCGCAAGGGAGGTGTTTTTCATTTTTACAAAAAGCCCATAAATCTTCAACCATAAAAGAAGGGTGCAAATGCTCTAAAATCAAGGGGTGTAATTGGGTGGGAGAGATTTTAGAATAGATCGCATCAAAAATTTCATAAGAGATCCCTTGAAGTTTAAGGCTCTCTAAAAGGGGGGTTATATGAGTTTCTTTTAAAGAAAAATTTTGACAGGTTTTTGGGCTTAAATGAATAATAAAAACACGCATGTTAGCCTTAATTCTTAATACAAATAAAATCAATATTAAACAGACTTACATTCTAGCGCAAATTTTAGTAAAATACGCATCATGTTAGATGATATTCCTATTACCATTCAAAAAAGTAAAAAAATCAAAACCCTGAGCTTGAATATCACGCCCTCTTTAGAAGTGATTCTAAAAATGCCTGTTTCTTGCTCTCAAGCTAGAGCGAGCGCTTTTTTAAAAGAACAAGAAGCTTGGCTACAAAAAACCCTTTCAGCCATGCAAGAAAAATACTCCCTTTTACACTCGCAAACCTATCAAAACAAAATCCTCGTGTTTGATGAGGAAAAAAACGCTAACGATTACACCCTAACAGAGCTTAAAAAAATCTTAAAAACTTATTTGGAGCAGCAACTCCCTTTAAGCGCTCAAAAAATGCAAACCTCATACACCCATTTTAGCGTTAGAAACAACGCTAAAGTTTTGGGGAGTTGCTCTTATCATAACCGCTTGAGTTTTGCATTATTATTGGTTTGTACCAAAAAAGAAGCGATTGATTATGTCATCGTCCATGAACTCGCCCACACGATCCACAAAAACCATTCTAAAAATTTCTGGCGTTGCGTGGAAATCTTTTGCCCTAATTACCGCACTCTAAGAGAGCATTTAAAGCAAAGGGTTGTTTTTTATACCCAACTGCTCAAGCAACTACAACCATAAAGATTAAACCTTAAAAATGATAGCTCACATACGCTGTGATGCTCCTAGGAGGCGCAGCTTCTTTCCCGTTAGGGCTAGTGCCTATCCCGCTAAACCAATATTTCATGTTAAAAATGTTATTGATTTGCAAGCTTGCATTAACGCTTTGCTTTTTGCGTTCCCACAAAACGCTAGAAATTTGCAAATTCCACACCCAATAGTACGGCGTCATGCCCGCTGTTTTGGTAGTGATAGCCCCATTTTTAATCGTGGGCGCGTATTGAGTGAAAGGCACGGTGTTTAATACATCTGTATAGGCGCGGCTATAAAAGAAAGAGCTCAACCCGATCGTGGTTTTAGCGTAAGTGTAGCTCGCGTCTAAAATAAACTGGTGCGGGCTGACAAAAGGGAGCTTTTTGCCAAAAATATCTTTTTTAGGCCCTTTAGGATTAGCAGGGTTAGTAACCATCGTGTGGCTTGTGATATTAGCGTCTATGAAAGTGTAAGCCGCATGGAAATTAAGCCCCCTAATAGGCGTGTAATACAATTCCAACTCCACGCCTTGCGACCTCGCATTGACCGGCTCTTGATTATCCCCATAGCGCCCGGTAAAATAGTGATTCGCAAAAATCACAAAATAATTCGCATTAAAACTCACTTGATTGTTAAAATAATATCTTGATCCGCCTTCCATGACATTAAAGATTTGAAAATAATCCGTGCTTGTGCCTACAAAATTACCAATATTGCTGAATTGGGGCGGGATGTAGCTCCTTTGATAATTGAAATAAAACAATAATTCTTTAATGGGTTTATAGCCGATATTCACCGCTGGATTCCATTGGTTATAACGATCTTTGATGGTTTTTCCTGTTTGGCCTTCTTTAAAAGGAGGAGCGTCTTTTTTTTCGTAATTTAAAAAAGTGTATCTCAAGCCCGGCGTGATCGTTAGCATTCCGTTATTGAAATTGATCTCATCGCTGGCATACACAGCGGTATAATTGTTGAAATTATTGAGTGAAGTTCCTGCATCAAACCCACTCCCATTATTAGGCACGCTAGGGTTTTTCCTAGTGGTGGATCGGCGGTATAAATCTTCAGTTAAAAACCGCATTCCCATATTAAAAGTTTGTTTGACTTTACCGGTATTGACGATAAGATTGAGTTTTGGCTCAAAGGCATTCACCACGAAGCGGCGCAAGTTGTCAAAAAATTGCCAACAAGGGCTATTCGTGTCGCTATAAGAATACAGACCGCAATTAGGGTTTTTTGCACTAATTTCCCCCTTTCCTTTAAAGGGTAAAATCTTATTTTGACTGCTCATATACACGCTTTGGTATTGGTTAGAAAACCCAAAATCCCTACTCATGTCATGCGTGAAATAAGTGAATTTAAAATCCCCTCCAACCCCACTATCTGGATCGCCAAAATAGTTTTGATACACGATCCCAAATCGTTTGGCTCGCCCTCCATCTTGATTGTCAGGGCGTTCATTAATGAAGCGGTTATAGGCATAATCTTGCGCGCTCAAAGTGCCTGGATGGTAAGAATTATATTTATAATACTGGTAATAAGCTTTAAAAGTGTTGCTTGGATTGATTTTATAAATCGCATCAAGCAAGTAGTTTTGCACCCCTGTAGGGCTGTTTTGCCTGAAACCTTGCCCGTTGATCCAGTTGGCTTGCGCGCTAATACCTATATGTTTGCCTAGCATTCCAGCCGTTCTCACATAAGTGTTAAACAGCATCTGATTGCCTAAAGTTTGGGCTAAAGGCTTGCCTTTTTCTTTAGGATCTACAAACCCCCCCGTAGATGATCGCCCCCAAAAAGTGATTCTTTCAGCCGCTTGATTTTCCCACTCTTTAGGGATTTCTTTAGTGATGATATTCACCACGCCTCCAAAAGTGTTGGGGCCGTATTGCACGCTCGTGCCCCCCTTAATCACATCAATCCTATCCACTGACTGAAAAGTAACAGGGAAAATCGCCAGTTCAATATTAGAATACGGACCGCCATAAACAGGGATACCATTGACTAAAATCATGTTAGTGTTGCTATGCCCGTTACCGCCTCCACCAAAACCGCGCACCGAAATTTTAGGCAACACGCCTGTGCCTGTAGCGTCTCTGATTTGAATTCCTGGCACATTCTGCAAGGCGTTTTCAATATTCAAATTACCCGTTTTTTTGAGTTGTCTGTTGGAAATCACCGTGCGAGAGCTTGTGGAATCACGCACTTCTTCGCTTTGCCATGAAAGCGGCGCGCTTGAGCTGAATTGTTGCTCGGTGGTTGTCACTTTTTGTAAAGTGTGATGCTGTTCTCTGGCGCCCACAAAAGAATTAAAAGAGAGAAAAGTCAAAGCACCCAATGCTAAAAAGGAAGGGGATTTTATCCTAAAACAATCGCTCATACAATAGCCTTTAATTAATCAAAATTAAACTAAAGGATATTATTAAAATTATCTTAAATTTATCTTAAATTTTGAAGTTTGATTTTATTTATTTTGTTATCCAAACAATTTGAAAAAGGTTTTTTGCGTTTTTTTAAATAGCCACTAAGCGCTTTTTAAAACAGAATATTAGTTTTAGAATGCGTTATTTATCAATTTGACAAAGAAACCATTACGACCGCTATCGCAAAACCAGCGTCATGGCTGATGCTTGCGTTCAAGCTTTGGATGTTGAAATAATCCATTTTTTCTTTAGAAAGAGTGATTAAGGGGGCGTTTTTAGGGCTTTTAGAGATTTTTATATCCAAAAAACTCAATTCCTTGCCAATGCCTACCTGAAGGGCCTTAGAGCAAGCCTCTTTAAGCGCGAAAAACCCAGCGATACTGCTAGATTTATCCTTACATAAAACAATCTCACTTGGCGATAAAAAACGCTCTAAAAACTTCATTTTAAAGCGTTTCACGCACTTTTCTATCCTGGCAATAGAAACAATATCTATGCCAATCATTTAAAATTATTGGATGATAAAATCAGTGAAAAAGACATTTTTAATAAAACCATCAATCAAAAACGAATTCAAATGGCTCTTAATTTCATCTTTAAGCTTGTTTTTGCCTTTATTGGTAACCACTTCTTCCACGCTTTTAGACGACAGAATTTCTATAATCGTGTCTTTAATCGCTGTGTCCTTAACCTTGACTTCATTTAAGAGCTTTTCATTACTCAATTCTAACGAAATAGAAGCCTTAAGGTAGCGTCTGCCATTTTGAGAGACCAGATTCACCGCAAAAGGCGCATCAATCGCATACAAAGGCCCAAGCACCAAATATTGCTGGATATTAGAACCTTCTTTGGCCTCTTGATTTTTGTTTGCCATAGGATTAGCTTGAACTTCTTGGGTGTTTTTAGAAGCGTTTTCTTTAGATTCTTCCTTATTCCCCATAAGCAGCATGATAATCACCCCTACCAATAAAAGCATCACTAACACGCTTCCAATGATGACAAATAAAAGGGCTTTGCTTTTTTTTTGAGGTTGTTGCGCGGTATTTTCTTGTTCTTCTGCCATGCCTATTCCTATTGAAAATAAGTTAAAGTGGTTTTTCCAAATTTTTTCTGTTTGATTATAGCTAAAGTTACAAGACTTTTAGGCATTTCATGCGCGCTTTCATGCTCAAAAACCACTAAAAGATTTTTTGGATTGAAGCGTTTCAATAACATTTCTAAAGCTTGAAAACACTTTTCATAAATCCCTAAAAACCCGCTTGTTTCAAAAGGAGGATCAAAATAAAGGATATTTAAAACGCCATTTTTTAAACACAGAGTGGGCAAAAGCTTGAAAGCGTCATCTAAAAAGGTTTGAATTTCAATTTCCTTTTTCAGGCGGTTTTTAAAAAGGGAAATATTTTCTAAAAGCGTGGCATAAGCGCTTTTATTTTGTTCAAAAAACACCGCGCTTTTAGCCCCCCTACTCAAAGCCTCTAAACCCATAGAAGCGCTGCCTGAAAACACTTCTATAAAATGCGCTCCCTTAATTTCTGCTTGCAAGGTGTTAAAAAATGACTCTCTTACTATCGCTTTTGTGGGGCGCGTGCTAGAAATTTTGGGCAAATTCAAGCCCAATCCCTTACAAGCCCCCCCAATAATCTTAAATTTTTTTACTGGCTGATGATCTGGCATAATTTTTGGGTGTATTCTTCTAGTAATTGCTGGATTTTTTGCTCTTTAGAAAATGGGATTTCTTCGCAAGGTTTTTCGCTCGTCTTTAAAGCGTGATAAAAATTTCTTATATCTTCTTTCACGCTCTGTTTAGTGAAAGGCTTTCTTAAGCGCTCTTCTATAAAGCATAGGGGCTTATTGGTTTCTAGCTTTTCATCATCGCTTAAAACAAAGTCGCAAACTTCCATAGGAGAAAGACAACCGCTCAAATAAAATTCCAAACTCCTTTGGATCAACAAAGACTTGCAAGAAAGAAAAATTTTCAAAAAACCCCTTTTATCCCATCAATAGATTTAAATTGTTTCAAATTATAGCAATTTTTTCTTTTAAGCGCCAATACTAAATAAATTCAAAAATTGTTTCATTTTGTAAAAAAGTTAAAAAGAATGTTAAAAATAAAGATCAAATAACATCGTTTTTTTTTTTTTTTTGTATAATGCTCGGTGAAGGTAAGAGCAAAAGGCGTTTTATATTCCTTCCTTCTTTACTATGAACTTAGCATTTTAATAAACTTTTTCATTAAAATGTCCTGACGCTCTTACCTTTAATTAAGAAAGCGAGTCAGTCTCTTTCAACTTTTCACACAAACTGATCCTAAAAGCGTAGTGTTTAATAGTAAATACTTAGTATTTAATATTATAAAATCCAATATACCAATCCCCCCTTTAAAAATACGCAAACTCTTTATTATTTAGATTGTAAAAATGCTTTACATTTTATTTTTTTTCACCAACTCTAACGCTTTGAAACGCTCCCCCAAACCCCCAGGGCTAATTAGGGGCTTGATTTTAGCCGCTTCTTTCAAATACCTTTCATAACTCACGCTCTTTGAAAATGTTTCTAATAATTCCATAAGCCCCATATCCAATAAAGCACTAGCCTGCGATTTGAAGAATGAAAATTGCGCCTGGTGTTTTTCAAACAAAAAGCGCACCAAAGAAAAATTGACATCATAGGTCAAATCGCTTTGCTGATACAAAGAAGCCAGATTGTTTAAAATATCTTTAAAATCCAGCGCTTGGTGGTTTTTAAAAGCCCTTAAATGCATGTCTTTTCTCTCTATCTCATCGCCATAATCAAAGCTCAAAAACACCCAAGAAGAAGCCTCATCCAATTTTTCTAACAAATCCTTAATAAAAGCCTCTAAAAACAACGGTGCGCACCCTTGTTTTAAATCCAAATTTTTAAGAAGTTCTTTAGTGGGTCCATCAATACCACCCCAAACACCCTTATGATCATGGGTAATAAAAAGCATTTTGTTATCTTTAATGATCTCGCAAGCGAATGCGTCAAACAATTCATTAGAGATAACAAACGCGCTTTTTTCTTTAAAATCAAGCTCTTCTAAATTGCAACTATTCAAATCCAATTGCGTGGCTTGTTTAAAAATAGTTCGTTGGAGTTTTTGCAATTCCTTTAAAGGCTCACAGCTGACAAACTCGCATTTTTCCATTACGCCCACGCTCAAAGCGTTTAAAAAATTCGCTATATCGCTCAAAAAATGCCCATGATGGGCGCCAATTTCTACAATTTTTAAAGGCAAAAATAATTTTTCTTCTTCTAAAAGCTTGATGATATAAAACGCAACAGCGCCCCCAAAAAACTTACTCAAAGACACCGAAGTGTAAAAATCCCCTTTTTGACCGATTAGTGCTTTTTTGTAATACCCCTTTTCGCCATAAAGCCACTCTTGCATGTAATTCCCAAACGAACGCACGATTTTCCTTTCATTAAACTCATCTCAACCAACAATAATATAAGAGCTATTCTAGTCAAAATCGCCTTATTTTTGCGCTATGATATTCAATCATAATGACTTTTTAAGCTAAGTGTGAAGGGAGTTTAGAGTTTGGAAATTTTAAGGCGAGAATGCGGAGCGGTTGAAGAAAACGCTTATATTGTGAAGCTTTCTAGTGGGATAGATTTTATTATTGATCCCGGATTTTCTAGCAGCGAATGGGTGTTAGAAAACGCCAAAAACCCTAAGGCGATTTTAATCACGCATGGGCATTATGATCATGTATGGGATAGCGCTCAATTGTCAAAACTCCTTAAAAACACCCCCATTTACGCCCCCAAAGACGATGTGTTCATGCTAGAAAATGATATTTTCCATTTAGGCATGCCGGTTTTTAGCCCCAATTTCAGCGTGCCTTGCAATAAGGGTTGCACCACTTTAAAGATAGAAAACACCACCATTAAATACTGGCATTTTCCCGGGCACACGCCCGGCTGCTCTATCATAGAAATAGAAGGGGTGATTTTTAGCGGGGATTTTATTTTTTATCGCAGCATTGGCCGTTATGATTTCCCTTATTCTAGTGAAAAAGACATGAAAGAGTCCCTGTTAAGGTTTCAAAATTTAGATTTCCCTAAAGATATAGAGATTTATCCAGGGCATGGGGATAAGACAAGTTTTTTTGCCGAAAGAGAGCATTCTAAAATTTGGGTTTCAAGGATGGCTTAATTGTTGAGCCGGCTAGAAAAAGAGCGTTATTTGCACCATATCATGCTAGAAGATGTGGGCGAAGAAAGCCAATTGAAGCTTTTAAAATCTAGCGTTTTAGTCGTTGGGGCTGGGGGTCTTGGATCAGCGGTTTTGATGTATTTGTGTGCCGCTGGGATAGGAAAAATCGCTATTGTAGATTTTGATGTGGTAGATATGAGTAATTTGCAACGCCAAATTATCCATTCACAGGATTTTTTAAACCAATCTAAAGCCTCTAGCGCGAAAGCACGCTTAAAACAACTCAATGCTGGTATTGGAATAGAGATTTTTGAAGAACGCTTTAAGGCTCATAACGCTCTTTCTCTCATAGAGCCTTATGATTTTATCATAGACGCTACAGACAATTTCAACGCTAAATTTTTGATTAATGACGCTTGCGTGTTAGCCCAAAAACCCTATTCGCATGCCGGGGTTTTAAAATACAGGGGGCAAAGCATGAGCGTTTTACCCAATAGTGCATGCTTAGTGTGTGTTTTTGATAAGCCCCCTAAAAAGGGATTAAATCCTATTTCAGGGCTTTTTGGAGTCTTACCCGGAGTTTTAGGGTGTATCCAAGCGAGCGAATGCCTTAAATATTTTTTAGGGTTTGAAACTTTACTTATAAATACTTTACTTATAGCCGATATTAAAACGATGGATTTTAAAAAAATTCAAGCACCCAAAAACCCTGAATGTAGGGTTTGTGGCACGCATAAAATCACGCATTTACAAGATTATGAAATTTAGATTAAGGGGTAAGTTTTGGATTTATCAACCATACTAGGCTTGGTATTGGCGGTCGCTTCTATTTCGCTGGGCGATATTTTAGAAGATGGCAACCCGTTGCACATTATCCATTTGAGTTCAGTCATCATCATCGTGCCTACTTCGCTTTTTGCTGCCATGACAGGCACGCATGCTCGTTACGTGAAAGCCGCTTACAAAGAGATAAAAATTGTTTTTTTAAACCCTAAAATCAATTTAAACGAAACCATTAAAAATTTAGTGGAATTAGCCACTTTAGCCAGAAAAGATGGGGTGTTGAGTTTGGAGGGGCGAGTGGCGCAAATTGAAGACGATTTCACCCGTAATGGCTTGTCTATGATCATAGACGGCAAGGATCTCAAATCCGTTAAGGAAAGCTTAGAAATCAGCATTGAAGAAATGGAAGAGTATTATCACGGCGCCGCTCATTATTGGGAAACGGCCGGTGAGACCGCTCCGACTATGGGGTTAGTGGGGGCGGTTATGGGGCTTATGCTAGCCTTGCAAAAACTGGACAACCCGGCTGAAATGGCAGCAGGGATTGCTGGGGCATTTACAGCTACTGTTACAGGGATTATGTGTTCTTATGCGATTTTTGGCCCTTTTGGGCATAAGCTCAAGGCCAAGTCTAAAGATATTATTAAAGAAAAAACCGTTCTTTTAGAGGGGATTTTAGGCATCGCTAACGGGGAAAACCCAAGGGATTTGGAAAACAAACTCTTAAACTACATCGCTCCCGGTGAGCCTAAAAAATCTCAATTTGAGGGTTAAAAATGGCTAAGAAAAACAAACCCACCGAATGCCCCGCCGGCGAAAAATGGGCGGTTCCTTATGCGGACTTTTTGTCGTTGTTGCTTGCGCTTTTTATCGCTCTTTATGCCATTTCAGCGGTCAATAAATCCAAAGTGGAGGCCTTAAAAACCGAATTTATTAAGATCTTTAATTACGCTCCCAAGCCAGAGGCGATGCAGCCGGTTGTAGTGATCCCCCCTGATTCAGGGAAAGAAGAAGAGCAAATGGCGAGCGAAAGCTCCAAACCGGCTTCGCAAAATACCGAAACAAAAGCCACTATCGCTCGCAAAGGTGAAGGCAGTGTTTTAGAGCAAATTGATCAAGGCTCTATTTTGAAACTCCCCTCTAATTTGTTGTTTGAAAATGCTACTTCAGATACTATCAATCAAGACATGATGCTTTATATTGAACGGATCGCTAAAATCATTCAAAAACTCCCTAAAAGGGTGCATATTAATGTGAGAGGTTTTACAGATGATACGCCTTTAGCTAAAACCCGTTTTAAAAGCCATTATGAATTAGCCGCCAATCGCGCTTATAGGGTGATGAAAGTCCTTATACAATACGGCGTAAATCCTAACCAATTGTCTTTTTCTTCTTACGGCTCTACAAACCCTATCGCGCCTAATGACTCCTTAGAAAACAGAATGAAAAACAATCGTGTGGAAATCTTTTTTTCAACCGATGCGAACGATTTGAGTAAGATCCATTCTATTTTAGATGAAGAATTCAATCCCCACAAACAGCAAGAATGAATCGCATGAAACGAATTTTTTTGTCAATCTTTTTGTTGTTGGCGAGCCTTATCGCTAGAGAAAAGGACGCTTCTTCAAACCTTTTTGATTTGATTAATAAGGGGATTAACAGAGAACAAGAACTCAAAGAACAGGAGCAAAAAACGCGTTTAAAACTGGCTCAAAGCCCTTTAGTGGCTTTAGAGATTGTCCCCCAAGAAACGCCCTATTTAGAATGGCAAGGGGCTAGGGAGTCGTATTATTTAAAAGTGAGCGCTGTCGTGGAAAGCGTGGTTATCTTAAAAATTGACATCAACCAAGGGCGTTCTTGCTCGCTCTACCCCACGCCTAAAAGCGTTTCTTTAGTGAGAAACCAAAGCGTAGCCTATGAGATTTTATGCGAAAACCAACCGCTATGGATAGAAGTGAGCACGAATTTAGGCAAACGAACCTTTCAGTTTTAACCTGCAACCAATATTAAAGAATGCCTTCAGCATTTTAAAACCCCTTTATTCAAATAAGTTTGGTTATAATGCTAGGCATGGGCGTTTTTAAACAATTGATCAAAGAATTGTATGAATGGTTGCTCCATTCTATGGATATGGCTACGCAGCATTTAGTTGCCATAGTATTAAAAATAAGCGTGGTAAAATATTTGATAAAAGAATTTCATGATCGCTTCATTTATTTTATAGATTTGATTGCGCAACATTTCATCATCGTTGCACTTTCTGGTTTTCTCGTGCTGGTGTTTGGGGTTTTGATTGGGGTTTTTGTGTTTTATAACTCAAAGGCTAGAGCGTTCTTGCTCCCTATAGTGAATTTCCTTTACACCATCCCATCGCTGGCGTTATTCGCTTTATTCATTCCTGTGATTGGGGTGGGGTTAAAAAACGCGCTTTTAGTGTTGGTCTTATACGGCTTATTGCCCATTGTCCATAGCACTTATAACGCTTTAAAAGAGGTGCGAGAAGAAGTCATTAAGGCCGCTATTGGGCTAGGGTGTAACCCCAAAGAGTTGTTTTTTAGGGTGCGATTCTTGCTCGCTATCCCCCAAATTTTAGTGGGCTTAAGGATTGCGGTGGTGATGTTAGTGGCGATGGCTGGGATCGGAGCACTCATTGGGGCTGGGGGCTTAGGGCAGGCGATCTTTAGAGGGCTAAACACGCAAAACACCCCGCTTTTAGTGGCGGGCAGTTTGATCATCGCTCTTTTTAGTGTTTTAGCGGATAAATTTGTGAGCGTCTTTCAGCATGAAAACGCCTTGCAACGCCTATTTTCTCAAAACGCCACCAAGAAACAAAAAAGAAAAGTTTATCTTAATTTAGCGGTGTTCCTTTTTTTATTGCTAGCGAGTGCCTTATGGCTCATTCCTAGAAA
Source organism: Helicobacter sp. 219-2 (assembly GCF_030053225.1). Classification (NCBI taxonomy): domain Bacteria; kingdom Pseudomonadati; phylum Campylobacterota; class Epsilonproteobacteria; order Campylobacterales; family Helicobacteraceae; genus Helicobacter; species Helicobacter sp. 219-2. The sequence continues at coordinate 1,170,018 of NZ_JASGBS010000001.1, forward strand.
CGCCATAGAAGAAAAGCCCTTAGTCGTGGCTACAAAACCTAGCAGCGAGCAGTATATTTTGGGCGAGATTTTAAGCCTTTTGTTAGAAAAACACCATATTCCTATCAAGCGAGCGTTTGGCATTGGTGGGGGGACGATGAATATCCATCCGGCATTGATTAGGGGCGATTTTGATTTGTATGTGGAATACACCGGCACCGCTTGGGTGAATACGCTCAAAAACCCTTTGACTCAAAAAGTGGATTTTGAAACGATTAAAAAGCGTTATGAGAAGGAATTCAATCTTTTATGGGTGGGGCTTTTGGGCTTTAATAACACCTATTCCTTAGCGATTTCTAAAGAAGACGCTCAAAAATACGCTATTGAAACTTTCAGCGATTTAGCCTTTCATAGCCCAAATTTTGATTTTGGAGCGGAGTTTGACTTTTTTGAAAGAGAGGACGCTTTTAAGGGATTAGTGAAAGCCTACCGCTTCCATTTTAGAAGTTTGCATGAAATGGATATTAATTTGCGCTATAAAAGTTTTGAATCCCATAAAATCAACGCTTTAGATGTCTTCACTACAGACGCTCAAATTAAAGAGCTGGATTTAAAGGTGCTTAAGGACGATAAAGGGTTTTTCCCCAATTATCAGGCCGGTATTGTTATGAGAAAAGAAATTGTAAAAAAGTATCCGGAAGCGTTAAAAATATTAGAAAAATTGGATTCAAAATTTAGCGATGAGGTGATGCAAGATTTAAACTATCAGGTGGAAGTGTTGAAAAAAAGCCCCCAAATAGTCGCTAAAGATTTTTTAGAGAGATTAGGGTTATAGCATGAAAGAAATCGTTACCATAGAGAATGTGTCTTTTAACTACCACAATCGCGCTGTTTTTAAGGACTTTAATTTAAGCATTCAAGAGGGGGATTTTTTATGCGTTTTAGGGGAGAGCGGGAGCGGTAAAAGCACGCTTTTAGGCTTGATTTTAGGGCTTTTAAAACCCAGTCTGGGGAGTATTAAAATCTTTAATGAGACCCTTTCAAACAACGCTTCTTTACGCCAAAAAATAGGCTATATCGCTCAAGGCAATTCCTTATTCCCTCATTTAAACGCCATGCAAAACATGACTTTTTGCCTTAATTTACAAGGCATGGACAAACAAGCCGCTCAAAAAGAAGCCAAAGCCTTAGCGTTAAAAATGGGGTTAAATGAGAGCCTTATGGATAAATTCCCTAACGAATTGAGTGGAGGGCAAGCCCAAAGAGTGGGCATTATTAGGGGGATTATCCACAAGCCAGAACTCATTTTATTAGACGAGCCTTTTAGCGCTTTAGATAGTTTTAATCGTAAGAATTTGCAAGATCTCATCAAAGAAATACACCAAAATTCTCACGCTACTTTCATTATGGTAACGCATGATGAAAGCGAGGCTCAAAAGTTGGCCACAAAAACCCTAGAAATCAAAGCCCTTAAATAAGAGCAATGATTTTAAGGCTGATTTAAAAATTCTGGCGTGGTGTTATTGGTGGGCGTTTGCATAGAAGAATTAGAGCTGTTTGAAGTTTTTTTAGCGGGTTTTCCATTGAATGGAGGGGCTTTATAGCCGCAAGCTTGAATCGTTATGGCTACAAGCGTTAAAAAGCATGTTAAGATCAGTTTATGGAACAAAATATTTTCTCCTTACTCATTCAAAAAAAGTCTTATAAAAAGCTTGAAACTCTTTTGAAACTCAAAAAGCTTAAGGTTTTTATGCCTTTAAGTTTACAAGAAAATTTGCTTTTTATCTTCATAAAAGACTCTAAATTGCTTTTTGCGTTTAAAGATCTTTGGGCGTCTAAAGAATTTAACCAGCGATTCGCTAAAGAAATCAGCCATTTTTTAAACACGCAAGGGCATGCTTATGGGTTTGACGGGTTGAATGGGTTAGAAATTTTAGGCTATGTGCCTAAAGATTCCTTAGAAAAAGCCAATTTTTATGCCCCCATTAAAAAACAAGCCCGTTTTTATCGCCCTAGCGCTTTAGGGTTGTTCCATAACCCCATTAAAGACGCTCGTTTGCATGAATGTTTTGAAAAAGCGCGTGCTTTAATCCACTACCAACGAAGTTTTTTTGAGGAATGAATGGTTGATTTATTGTCCAGTTTAAAAAACCTTTCTCATAGCAGTGGCGTGTATCAATATTTTGACAAAAACCGCCAATTACTCTATATCGGTAAGGCGAAAAATTTAAAAAAACGCATCAAAAGCTATTTTTCTATCCACAATAATGAAATCACGCCTAACCATCGCGCAAGCTTACGAATCCAAATGATGGTCAAACAGATCGCTTTTTTAGAAACCATTTTAGTAGAAAACGAACAAGACGCTTTGATTTTAGAAAACTCTTTAATCAAGCAGCTCAAACCCAAATACAACATTCTTTTAAGAGATGATAAAACTTACCCTTATATTTACATGGATTTTTCCACTGATTTCCCTATCCCTTTAATCACACGAAAAATTTTAAAACAGCCTGGCGTTAAATATTTTGGCCCTTTTACGAGCGGGGCTAAAGATATTTTAGACAGCTTGTATGAATTGCTCCCGTTGGTTCAAAAGAAAAATTGCATCAAAGATAAAAAGGCATGCATGTTTTATCAAATAGAGCGTTGTAAAGCCCCATGCGAGAATAAAATCACCAAAGAAGAATATTTGAAAATCGCTAAAGAATGTTTAGAAATGATTGAAAATAAAGACAAACTCATCAAAGAGCTTGAATTAAAAATGGAGCGTCTTTCTAATAACTTGCGTTTTGAAGAAGCCCTCATTTATAGGGACAGGATTGCAAAAATCCAAAAAATCGCCCCTTTCACTTGCATGGATTTAGCCAAACTCTACGATTTGGATATTTTTGCTTTTTATAGTGGGAGCAATAAGGCGGTGTTAGTGAAGATGTTTATGCGTGGGGGTAAAATCATTTCTTCAGCGTTTGAAAAAATCCACTCTCTCAATGGGTTTGACACTGATGAAGCGATGAAACAAGCCATTATCAATCATTACCAATCGCATTTGCCTTTGATGCCTGAACAAATCTTACTGAACGCTTGCTCTAATGAAACGCTTAAAGAATTGCAAGATTTTATCTCTCATCAATACTCTAAAAAAATCGCTCTTAGCATTCCTAAAAAAGGCGATAAGCTCGCTTTAATAGAAATCGCTATGAAAAACGCTCAAGAGATTTTTAGCCAAGAAAAAATCTCTAATGAAGATCTGATTTTAGAAGAAGCGCGATCGCTCTTTCAATTAGAGTGCATGCCTTATAGGGTGGAAATCTTTGATGTAAGCCACCATGCCAACAGCCAATGCGTGGGGGGAATGGTCGTGTATGAAAATCATGAATTTCAAAAAAACTCCTATCGGCGCTACCATTTAAAAGGCTCTAACGAATACACTCAAATGAGCGAATTGCTCACCAGAAGGGCTTTAGATTTTGCCAAAGAGCCACCGCCTAATTTGTGGGTGATCGATGGAGGGAGGGCGCAATTAAACATCGCTTTAGAAATTTTAAAAAGCAGCGGGAGTTTTGTAGAAGTGATCGCTATTTCTAAAGAAAAAAGGGATTCTAAAGCTTATCGCTCTAAAGGGGGTGCTAAAGACATTATCCACACCGCTAACGATACTTTTAAATTGCTCCCTAGCGACAAGCGCTTGCAGTGGGTGCAAAAATTGCGCGATGAAAGCCACCGGTATGCGATAAACTTCCATAGATCCACTAAACTTAAAAACATGAAACAAATCGCTCTTTTAAAAGAAAAGGGTATAGGAGAAGCCAGCGTGAAAAAATTGTTGGATTATTTTGGGAGTTTTGAAGCGATAGAAAAAGCGAGCGAGCAGGAAAAAAACGCCGTTTTAAAAAAACGAATTTAAAGGAAAAAACATGAAAAAAAGATTGAATATAGGGCTTGTGGGTTTAGGGTGTGTGGGGAGCGCGGTCGCTAAAATCTTACAAGAAAATCAAGAAATCATTAAAGACAGAGCCGGCGTGGAAATCATGATTAAAAAAGCGGTGGTGCGAGATGTGAAAAAGCGCAAAGGCTATCCTTTTGAAATCAGTAATGATTTAGAAAGCCTGATAGAAGATGAAGAGATTGATATTATCGTGGAGCTTATGGGTGGGGTGGAAGTGCCTTATCTTTTAGCTAAAAAAACTTTAGCCAAACAAAAAGCCTTCGTTACAGCCAATAAAGCCATGTTAGCGTATCACCGCTATGAATTAGAACAAATCGCTAAAAACACTCCCATAGGCTTTGAAGCGAGCGTGTGTGGGGGTATCCCTATTATCAAGGCTTTAAAAGATGGCTTGAGCGCTAATCACATCCTTTCTTTTAAAGGGATTTTAAACGGCACCAGCAATTACATTTTAAGCCAGATGTTTAAAAATCAAGCGAGCTTTAAGGACGCTTTGAAAGACGCCCAACATTTAGGCTATGCGGAATTAAACCCTGAATTTGACATTAAAGGCATTGATGCGGCACACAAATTATTGATTTTAGCGTCTTTAGCCTATGGCATTGATGCGAAATTAGAAGAAATTTTAATTGAAGGCATTGAAAAAATAGAGCCAGACGACATGGAGTTTGCTAAAGAGTTTGGTTATAGCATTAAACTTTTAGGCATCGCTAAAAAACACCAAGATTGCATTGAATTAAGGGTGCATCCAAGCATGATTAAAAATGAATGCATGCTCTCTAAAGTGGATGGGGTGATGAACGCTATAAGCGTTATAGGGGATAAGGTGGGCGAGACTTTGTATTATGGGGCTGGGGCTGGGGGAGAGCCTACCGCAAGCGCGGTCATTAGCGATATTATAGAAATCGCAAGGAAAAAAAGCTCTCTAATGCTAGGCTTTGAAACTCCTCAAAAACTCCCCCTAAAACCCAAAGAAGAAATCCAATGCGCTTATTATGCGCGTTTGTTAGTGAGCGATGAAAAAGGGGTTTTTTCTCAAATTAGTGCGATTTTAGCCCAAAATGACATTTCGCTCAACAATGTTTTACAAAAAGAAATCCCGCATTCCAACAAGGCTAAAATCTTATTTTCCACGCATACCACCAACGAAAAATCTATGTTAAACGCCCTTAAAGAGCTTGAAAATCTAAAAAGCGTGCTAGACACCCCTAAAATGATCCGTTTGGAACATTGAATGCGCTTTTTGAATAACAAGCATAAGGAAAAAGGTTTAAAGGCTGAAGAAGAGGCCTGCAAATTTTTAAAAACGCTGGGTTTTGAAATGGTGGAAAGGAACTTTTTTTCAAAATTTGGCGAAATTGATATTATCGCTTTTAAAAAAGGGGTTTTGCATTTCATTGAAGTCAAAAGCGGGGAAAATTTTGATCCCATTTATGCGATCACGCCGAGTAAATTAAAAAAGGTGATTAAAACGATCCGCTGTTATTTGTCCCAAAAAGATCCCAATAGCGATTTTTGCATTGACGCTCTTATTGTGAAAAATGGTAAATTTGAGCTTTTAGAAAATATCACTTTTTAGATTTTTATCCAAAATCAGTGCGTTTTCATTAACATTCTTAAGCTAATATAATTCTCGTTAATCAAAATCATATATTTAGGAGTAACCAATGAGTCACTATATTGAATTAACTGAAGAAAATTTTGAAAGCACCATTAAAAAAGGGGTTGCGTTGGTGGATTTTTGGGCGCCATGGTGTGGGCCTTGTAAGATGCTATCCCCTGTGATTGATGAATTAGCCAGCGAATATGAAGGTAAGGCTAAGATCTGTAAAGTCAATACCGATGAGCAAGAAGAATTGAGCGCGAAATTTGGTATTAGAAGCATTCCTACGCTTTTATTTGTAAAAGATGGCGAAGTCGTCCATCAGTTGGTGGGCGTGCAAACTAAAGTTGCTTTAAAAGAGCAATTGAACAAACTTCTAGGCTAGTAGCCATGATAGATTGCGCGATTATTGGAGGTGGTCCTGCAGGTTTGAGTGCGGGGCTTTATGCCACTAGAGGCGGTGTTAAAAACACCGTTTTATTTGAAAAAGGAATGCCTGGGGGGCAAATCACTGGCAGTAGTGAGATTGAAAACTATCCGGGCGTTAAGGAAGTGGTGAGCGGGTTGGATTTCATGCAACCATGGCAAGAGCAATGTTTTCGCTTTGGCTTAAAGCATGAAATGAGTGCTATTCAAAGGGTTTCTAAAAAAGACTCTCATTTTGTTATTTTGACAGAAGATGGCAATACTTTTGAAGCTAAGAGCGTGATTATCGCTACCGGTGGTAGCCCTAAACGCACAGGCATCAAGGGCGAGTCAGAATATTGGGGTAAAGGCGTTAGCACTTGTGCGACATGCGATGGCTTCTTTTACAAAAATAAAGAAGTAGCGGTGCTTGGTGGAGGCGATACCGCCGTAGAAGAGGCGATTTATCTGGCCAACATCTGCAAAAAAGTCTATCTCATCCACAGAAGAGATGGTTTTAGGTGTGCACCTATCACTCTAGAACATGCCAAAAACAATGATAAGATTGAGTTTTTAACCCCTTATGTGGTAGAAGAAATCAAGGGCGATGCTTCTGGCGTGTCTTCTTTAAGCATTAAAAACACAGCCACTAATGAAACAAGAGAATTAATCGTGCCGGGGTTTTTTATTTTTGTAGGTTATGATGTGAATAACGCCGTGTTGAAACAAGAAGACGGCTCCATGCTATGCAAATGCGATGAGTTCGGCTCTATTGTCGTGGATTTTTCCATGAAAACGAATGTTCAAGGCTTGTTTGCCGCAGGAGATATTCGCATTCTTGCCCCTAAGCAAGTGGTTTGTGCTGCAAGCGATGGCGCTACGGCAGCCTTAAGCGTGATTTCTTATTTAGAACACCATTAAATCAAGCTTATAGCCCTAGATTTAGGGTTATGAGTTCTCGCTTCAAACATTCATTGGATTTTTAAAGCTTTTTTGTAGCCGTGATGCGATTTTATTCGCAAAGTTTTATTGTAAAACAGAGCCTAAAAATGATATACTCTATACTCTATTAAAAATTATGGGAGTTTAAGCTTTGCGTGTTTTCATCATTTCTTTGAATCAAAAAGTGTGCGATCAATTTGGTTTAGTTTTTAGAGACACCACAACTTTACTCCATAATATCAATGCCACCCACCACAAGGCGCAAATTTTTGATGCGATTTATTCTAAAACTTTTGAAAGCGAGTTGCACCCCTTAGTTAAAAAACATTTACACCCTTATTTCATCACGCAAAACATCAAAGACATGGGGATTACAACCAACCTAATCAGTAGGGTTTCTAAATTTTATTACGCTTTAAAATACTATGCGAAGTTTATGAGCTTGGGGGAGCTTGGATGCTATGCGAGCCATTATTCCTTGTGGGAAAAATGCATAGAGTTAAATGAGCCCATTTGTATTTTAGAAGACGATATAACCTTGAAAGAGGATTTTAAAGAGGGATTGGACTTTTTAGAAAAACACATTCAAGAATTGGGCTATGCGCGTTTGATGCATTTGTTGTATGATGCCAATGTAAAAAGTGAGCCATTGAGCCACAAAAACCACGAGATACAAGAGCGTGTGGGTATCATTAAAGCTTATAGTCATGGGGTGGGGACGCAAGGCTATGTGATCACGCCCAAGATTGCCAAAGTTTTTAAAAAATGCAGCCGAAAATGGGTTGTTCCTGTGGATACGATAATGGACGCTACTTTTATCCATGGCGTGAAAAATCTGGTGTTACAACCTTTTGTGATCGCTGATGATGAGCAAATCTCTACAATAGCACGAAAAGAAGAACTCTATAGCCCTAAAATCGCCTTAATGAGAAAACTCCATTTTAAATATTTGAAATACTGGCAGTTTGTATAGCCAATAATAAAAATACTAAAGAGCGTTTTAAAGCGTTAGTTGTCCCTATTTGATTAGAACAAAACTTAATCGCCTTTTTAAAAAAATGGATTAAAATTTTAAATGGATTTTAAAAGGGTTTAACCCCTTTTAGCTTCTATGCACAATTAAGACACATTAAGAGAATGAAGCGTATTAGAAAATTATTTTCTAATTTTCTAATACTATTAAGACTTTTTAGGATTAGCTTCGGTTACCCTAATCGTTCTGCCCATAAAATCCGTATTGTCTAATTTAGCGATCGCTTCACTAACGCCCTCTTCTTGCATTTCCACAAAGCCAAAACCTTTAGGTTTCTTCGTTTCTCTGTCATAAATCAGCTTGACATTAAAAACTTTGCCAAATTGACTGAAAAGCTCCTTGACTTGCTCACTGGTAGCGCTATAAACCAAATTCCCTACATAAATGTTTTTCAAGATAAAATTCTCCGGTAAAAAAATGACAACACACCCATAAGAATATGAAAAAGTTATAAAAAAGTAACACTTCTAAAACCCAAACACATCCAAAAGAGAAGTATGGTAGATTTTATCTAATGATTGCTTAAAAAATTATAAAAGCTATTAAAATTGGGTATTGATAATAAAATAGAACTTACACGAGCAAGCGGTAATTTTAAAAAGTGCAAAGGATGAGAGAGCATGGTTTCAAAATCACCCCCCTAGCCTTTCAAAAGCTTTACCATAAAACAAAGTTTTAAAAAACAATATTAAAGCCAAACAAGAATGTTTTGCTTAATGCCCTTCATCGGTTAAAACAGCCCCTGCCAAATACACATAAGTGAGGATCATAAAAACAAAAGCTTGTAAAATCCCCATAAAAAACAAGACCATAAAGGGCGCTACAGGAACAGCCCAAGGCACTAATAAAAGCATGATGAGCAAGAACATGTCATCGCCCTTGATATTCCCAAACAAACGAAACGATAAAGACACGATCCTAGAAAAATGCGAGATGATCTCAATAGGGAACATGAAAGGAGCGAGCCATTTCACAGGGCCTGCAAAATGAGCGAAATACTTAAAAAAGCCCTGCACTCTAATGCCTTCAAAATGGTAGTAAAAAAACACAATCAGCGCTAAAACCAGCGTAAAGCTCCAGCTAGCCGTAGGGGATTCAAAACCAGGAATGATGCCTATCATGTTAGAAAAAAAGACATACAAAGCGATCGTGCCTGCTAGTGGGAAGTATTTGCGGGCTAATTCTTCGCCTATAATATCCTTAGCCACGCTCAAAATCGCGCTAATGACGCTCTCATACACATTCTGCAAACCCATAGGCACCATCTGCATTTTGCGCGACGCGCCAAGCGAGATTAAAAACATCAAAACCGCTGTCAAAACAACAAAAAACCCGGTGATAAAATCATGATTGGAGCTAAAAAAATTAGCAATAGTAAATACTCTGTGTTCCATGAAAAAGTTTCTCTAAGCCTTATTGAAAATTTCCTTAATTGTAGCAATTAAGTTTTAAAAACTCATTAAATTAAGCCTTTCAACGAGTTTTTTAACGATTTGTCTTGTTTTCTTTTAAAATTCACCCATAATAATTAGGGGCTTCTTTAGTAATATCCACGCCATGCACATGGCTTTCTTTTAACCCCGCGCTAGTGATTTCTACAAATTCAGCGTTTTGATACAATTCCAAAATATTTTTCGCCCCCTGATACCCCATAGAAGAGCGCACGCCCCCCACTAATTGGAAAATCATATCCGAAACCTTACCACGATAAGGCACACGCCCTTCAATACCTTCTGGGACTAATTTTTCACTCGCTACGCCCTCTTGAAAATACCGATCAGAACTCCCTTTTGTCATAGCCCCAATGCTCCCCATGCCCCTATAGCTTTTATATTGCCTCCCTTGGTAGATCATAAAATCCCCCGGTGATTCTTCTGTGCCAGCGAGTAAAGAGCCTATCATCACGCTTGATGCCCCCAAAGCCAGAGCCTTAGCCACATCGCCTGAATAGCGGATCCCTCCATCTGCAATCACAGGAATATCAAATTTAGACGCCACTTCTACGCAATTATCAATCGCACTCACTTGGGGCATTCCCACCCCAGCCACAATCCTAGTGGTGCAAATGCTTCCTGGCCCAATACCCACTTTAATAGCGTCCGCTCCCGCGTTAATCAAATCGCTTGTGGCTTCTTTAGTAACCACATTCCCCACAATCACATCCACTACCAAGCTTTTTTTAATCTCTTCTAAAGTGTGTAAAATATTGGCTGAATGCCCATGCGCGCTGTCTAACACCAACGCATCCACCCCCGCTTTAACTAACATTTCAGCCCTATCCAACTGCCCCACTCCAATAGCCGCCCCCACTCTCAACCTCCCAAAATCATCTTTATTGGCATCAGGGTATTCAATGCGTTTTTGAATGTCCTTGATCGTAATCAAGCCTTTTAAAACATTATCCTTATCCACAATGGGCAATTTTTCAATCTTATGCTTGTGCATCAAGTCCCTAGCCTCTTCCAAACTGATGCCCACATGAGCGGTAACTAAAGGCATTTTAGTCATCACATCGCCCACTTTTTTACTCAAATCGGTTTCAAAGCGCACATCTCTGTTGGTTAAAATCCCAATCAACAATCCCTTATCATCTACCACAGGCACGCCTGAAATCTTGTAATTATCCGTTATGACTTTAGCGTCCGCTAGAGTCCTGTGCGCATGGATAAAAATAGGATCATTAATCACCCCGCTTTCGCTTTTTTTAACCTTAGTGATTTCTTTAACTTGCGTTTGAATATCCATGTTTTTATGCACGATGCCAATACCCCCAAGGCGCGCCATAGCGATAGCGGTTTTATGCTCTGTAACCGTATCCATAGCTGCACTAATAAAGGGGATATTCAAACTAATGTTTTTGGTCAGGCGAGACTTTAAGCTCACATCTTTAGGTAAAACGCTGGATTTTCTAGGCACCATCAACACGTCTTCAAAAGTCAAAGCCCTTTGTAAAATTCTCATTTTCTATCCTTAATCTAATTTTAAATCTAATTCTTGCTCTAAAGCGTAAGAAACATCTAAAAGGCTTTGCTCATCAAAAGCCTTAGCAATGAATTGCATCCCTATAGGCAAGCCTAAAGGATCTTTAGCGACCGGTAAAGAAAGAGCCGGCAAACCGCTCAAATTCGCCCCAATCGTGTAAATATCGCTCAAATACATTTCTAAAGGGCTCGCATGGTGATTGAATAAGTGGGCGCTCGTGGGAGCTACAGGGGTGAAAATCAAATCCACTTTTTCAAAAATCTTGTTGTATTGCTCTTTAATCATCAAACGCATTTGCTGGGCTTTCAAATAATAAGCGTCATAATACCCGCTGCTTAAGACAAAATTCCCTAACATGATGCGCCGTTTCACCTCATCGCCAAAACCTTCAGCGCGGCTTTTGAGATACAATTCTTTCAAATCTTTAATATTTTGAGCCCTTCTCCCATAACGAACCCCATCAAATCTGGCCAGATTCGAACTCGCTTCAGCCATGCTGATAATGTAATAGATAGAGATTTGATAATGCGAATCCAACATCTTTTTTTCCACAATCTCATGCCCCATTTCTTTCAAGGCTTTAAGGGTGTTTTCATAAGCGAGTTGCACTTCATTGCTTGCATCTTTAATGTGATCTCTTAAGATAGCGATTTTAAAGCGTTTTTCTCTATTAAGATTTTTAAAGGTTTGCGTGGGTTTGAGATTCGCGCTCGTGGAGTCCTTGCTATCATGCCCGCTAATGGCGTCAAATAAAATAGAAGCGTCTTCCACATTTTGCGTGATAGGCCCGATTTGATCAAAGCTAGAACAATACGCAATCAAACCATAACGGCTCACCCTCCCATAAGTGGGTTTTAACCCCACGCACCCGCAATAGCTCGCCGGCTGCCTGATAGACCCGCCCGTATCGCTCCCTAAAGCCGCCACCGCTAAGCCACCAGCCACCGCTGCTGCGCTTCCTCCGCTACTCCCTCCAGGCACTCTGTTTTTATCTCGTGGGTTTTTAGTGATCCCATAGCAACTAGACTCTGTGGTGCTTCCCATCGCAAACTCGTCCATGTTAGAAAGCCCAAACCCTGCCATGCTGTTTTGGTGCAAGTTTTCAATCACGCTCGCATGATAAGGAGCGATATAGCCTTCTAAAATCTTACTGGAGCAAGTAACTTCCCACCCCTTAACGCTGATATTGTCTTTAATAAGGATTGGCACCCCCTTAGCGCTAGCGCCATTAAGGCTAGGGGCTTTAATATAAGCGTTCAAATCTGAAGCTCTAACCTTAGCGTCAATTTCGTTTTTAAGGGTTTCTAATTCATCTTGGGATAAAGAAAGGGCTTGTTTTAAAGTGATCATGTTTTTAGCCTTACAAAAAATTTAATGGTAGTTTAACATGCTTAGATGTAAAACGAGCTTATAAGAGCGTTTTTAAAAAGCGTTCAACTTGCTTATTTAAATCTTTTAAACTGGAGCTGTTGTCTATAATATAATCGCTCATGGCGCGTTTTTGCTCTATATCCATTTGACAAGCCAAGCGCTGCAAGATTTCAGCTTCTTTGAGTTTGTCTCGCTCTAAAAGGCGCTCAATTTGTAAGGCCCTAGGCGCATAGATTAAAACCACTTTACTCACAGGATAGCATTTTTTACCCCCCACTTCAAAAAATAAAGGGATGTCTAAAAAATACGCTTGATGATTCTTCTCTAATTCATAGGCTTTTTGAAGCATGCATTCACGGATTAAGGGGTGTAAAAAATCCTCTAGCCATTTTAACTCATTAGCGTTTTGAAACACAATCGCGCCAAGTTTTTTTCTGTTTAAAATACCCTTTTCTAAAATATCTGATCCAAAATGTTGGACGATTTCAAACCGGTGCTCTTGCAATAATTGGTGGGCGATCTTATCCGCATCTAAAATTTGATAACCTTGCGATTCTAATATTTTAATGGTGGTGCTTTTACCGGTGCCTATCCCCCCTGTTAGAGCGATAGCGTTTTTTAAAACCATTTTAAGATTTGATATTGTCTTTAAAGACTTCTTGTAAATTTTTAGGCAAAGCGAATGCAGCCCTATGAATGTCTTCGTTATAGTATCTCACGCTTTTTAGCGCTTCTATTTTTGATACCATTAAATCTTTTAAGGGGTGGGTTTTAAAAGAAGCGTAAATATAACCCTTATTGCTCAAAATCCTTAAAGGCGCTACAAAAGGCATGGCAACAGAAAAAAACTCGCCCATGTTTTTAAGGGCGTTTTGCATGCTCACATGCTCTAATAATGGGTGTTTGGCTACAGAAATAAACACCCCATCTTCTTTAAGCATTCTTTTTAAACCATCCATTTGATGAATATCCGGCTCTTGCAAGCAAAGAATCAAATCGTATTTCTTAATGTCTAAATCTAAGAGTTGTTTAGCGTGCGTGAAATTCTTGTTGTTTTTCACTTCATGGAAATGGGGGAAAAAACTAATGAAGCTGTCTAAAATCTTTTCATCCGCTTGCACAAAATCTATATGCGTGTCGTATTTAAAAAGCTGGTGGGCTAATTCCAAATCAAACCCATCCACAATCAAAACCTCTTTAAGCTCTTTCTTGGTGCAACCCCCCATATGAGCGAGCAACTCGCTTTCAATGTGCAAAAAATTCTTAAACAGCAACTGGCAATTAAGCATCGCAATTTCGCCAAAATCCTTAGATTTAAAAATCTCTAAGATATTATGCTCGCTTCTAACATCTAATAATTTCGCTTCTATGGTATATTCTTTACGCAAATACGGCGTGATTTCTTGGGTGATCCACATAAACACTCCTTAGCTTACTTTTTAACAATATCCATGCCTTTGAAATGCTAACATGCTACCCAAAAAATCTAAATTATTGTAACAAAAGCCTAGCTTTGGCATTCTAAAAAAAGTTCCGTATCGCTCTTAAAACGCTCTTTTTTAAAATCCAAATCAATACTGATGGCTTTATGCTGGCTGTCTAATTTATCGGTTGAATGCTTTTTTAACACCATTTGACACTTGTGAATCTCAATGGCATCTAAAGCCTTATCCCCTATCGTATAAAGATCATCGCTCTTTTTTTCTAAGAGAAAGGATTCATAAAAAGGCCTTAAACTCAAATCGCTGTTATTGGTGGTATAAACATACGAAGAAATTTTGCCCTTAAATTGCACGATTTGCGTTTTAGTGTCATTAAAAGTGAAAGTTTGGATCTGGCGATCTTTATTGTTTTGATCTTTTAAAAAACGCTTCAAGGATTTGGATTTGATTTTTATCAGCCATTGATCCCCTTCTTTACTCATAACAATATCCCCATCCTTTAGGGGGTAGAAATTTTGTTGGGAATATTCAATAAGCTTTGGATCTTTTGTTTTTCTTTTTGGTTTGTAAAGGAACGGGTTTTTTGTATCGTTATTGGCAGTGTTAGTATTAGACTCATTTTGGTTTAAGGGCGGGTTTTTTGTATCGTTATCGCTTGGCTCATCCAATAAAATCACAGAAGTTTCGGGGTTAAAAGAATCGTCTCCATCTTTAGTCAGTTGGACAAAAGCGTCTCTTTCTTCTGTAGGCTGATGCACCATGTTTTTTAAAAAAATCGTTTCGCTAAAGACTTCATAATCCGAATCCACATAGCTAGGGCGTTTAGAGCCGTCATTTTCTTGCTCTTGGGCTTTTTTTTGCAACTGGATAAACCTCTCTTGCGAGCAAGCTAAAAAGCCTATTAAAACCACTACTACCACGCCTATTTTTTTGACTAAAAACAACGCTAGACCCTTATTTAAGCTTTAAATAACTATAATATTGTAATCTAATTTTGATTAAAGTGAAACTACAAGTAAAATGAATACAAGCCATAAAACTTTAAAAACCATTGCGATTTTAGGCCAGCCTAATGTGGGGAAAAGCTCGTTATTTAACCGCTTAGCTAGAGAAAGGATCGCTATCACTTCAGATTTTGCAGGCACTACACGAGACATTAACAAACGAAAAATCGCATTGAATGGCCATGAAGTGGAATTGCTAGATACAGGGGGCATGGCCAAAGACGCTCTTTTGTCTAAAGAAATCAAAGCCCTTAATTTAAAAGCCGCTCAAATGAGCGATTTGATTTTATATGTTGTGGATGGCAAGTCTATCCCTAGCGATGAAGATCTTAAGCTTTTTAGAGAGGTTTTTAAAACCAACCCTAACTGCTTTTTAGTGATCAATAAAATTGATAACGACAAAGAAAAAGAGCGAGCTTATGCGTTTTCTTCTTTTGGCATGCCAAAGAGTTTTAACATTTCCGTTTCGCACAACAGAGGTATTAGCGCCTTAATTGATGCGATATTGAGTGCACTAAATTTAAATCAAATCATAGAGCAGGATTTGGATGCGGATATTTTAGAAAGCCTAGAAAATAACGCACCAAAAGAAGAAACTAAAGAAGAAGAGATCATTCAAGTAGGCATCATTGGGAGGGTGAATGTGGGCAAAAGCTCGCTCTTAAACGCGCTCACGAAAAAAGAAAGAAGCCTTGTTTCTAGCGTGGCTGGCACTACCATTGACCCCATAGATGAAACCATTCTCATAGGCGATCAAAAAATTTGCTTTGTGGATACCGCTGGCATCAGGCACAGGGGTAAAATTTTAGGCATTGAAAAATACGCGCTAGAACGCACGCAAAAAGCCTTAGAGAAATCCCACATCGCGCTTTTAGTTTTAGACGTGAGCGCTCCTTTTGTGGAATTAGACGAAAAGATCAGCTCCTTAGCGGACAAACACTCTTTAGGCATCATTCTTATTTTAAACAAATGGGACATCCGCTACGCCCCTTATGAAGAGATCATGGCGACTTTAAAAAGGAAATTCCGCTTTTTAGAATACGCCCCTGTTATCACAACCAGTTGCTTAAAAGCGCGCCATATAGATGAAATCAAGCATAAAATCATAGAAGTCTATGAGTGTTTTTCCAAACGCATTCCCACGAGCTTGCTCAATAGCGTGATCAATCAAGCCACCCAAAAACACCCCTTACCAAGCGATGGAGGGAAATTAGTGAAAGTGTATTACGCTACGCAATTTGCCACCAAACCCCCTCAAATCTCTCTTATAATGAATCGCCCTAAAGCCTTGCATTTCAGTTACAAACGCTATTTGATCAACACCTTAAGGAAAGAATTTAATTTTTTAGGCACGCCTTTAAT
The DNA here is from genome assembly GCF_030053225.1 of Helicobacter sp. 219-2. Classification (NCBI taxonomy): domain Bacteria; kingdom Pseudomonadati; phylum Campylobacterota; class Epsilonproteobacteria; order Campylobacterales; family Helicobacteraceae; genus Helicobacter; species Helicobacter sp. 219-2. Next base: position 1,186,090 of record NZ_JASGBS010000001.1, read on the forward strand.
CCTTAACGCTAAAGATAAAAAAAGCGCCCAACAAAATTAAATTTTTTATGCGTTAAACCCCCTTAAAAAAGCGTTTTTGCTTGATTTATCTTTAGGATTTGATTATAATTACCGCTCAATCGTCAAGCTAAGCGAACAATCGCTTGGTTTTGGCATCTATTAGAAAAGGGGTTATCCACATGAACAAAGCGGAATTTATTGATTTGGTTAAAGAAGCGGGTAAATACAACAGCAAAAGAGAAGCCGAAGAAGCGATCAGTGCCTTTATTCTAGCGGTAGAAACGGCTTTAAGCAAGGGTGAAAGCGTGGAGTTGGTTGGTTTTGGCAAATTTGAGACCGCAGAGCAAAAAGGCAAAGAAGGTAAAGTGCCAGGAAGCGATAAAACTTATAAAACTGAAGACAAACGAGTGCCTAAATTCAAACCCGGCAAAATCCTTAAACAAAAAGTTGAAGAAGGCAAGTAAATCTGATCCACTCAGCAAGGGGCTTATTAACAGGTTGTAAGTTTCTTGCTTTCTTATGTCCTTGTAGCTCAGCTGGATAGAGCGTATGATTCCTAATCGTAAGGTCGTGGGTTCGAATCCCGCCAAGGACACCACTCGCATTATTTTTACTATCATAGGAATTTAAAAAAAATTTTATTTTATTTCTTATCCTATTTAAAAAATATTCAAAGCATTTTTTACAATTAAAAAGATCTTGAAAAAAGCAAGCCATAACCTCTTAAAAAAGTGCTTTTTAGGGGGTTTTTAGTTGTGGGTTGTAGGGGAATTTTTCAAAATACCCCCTACCCCCTTAAGAAAATGAATTTAAAAATCAAACTTAAAAAATGAATTTTATCATCAAATAAAACCTTAAAACGATAAAATCAAGCCATTAAAATCCCTTTTTTAAAAAAATAAATCATAATCCCCTAGACTTTAAATTAAAACCCACTAGCCTTATAAGATTAGTGAGAATATCCGCATGACAAATCCCTTCAAAAATGATATAATAGACTTGATAAACTCATTTTAAGGAAAATGCCCATGCGTTTGCACACTGCCTTTTTTGGTATTAATTCATTGCTTGTTGCCTCTCTTTTGATAAGTGGTTGCAGTCTTTTTAAAAAGCGTAACACCAATGCGCAGCTAATCCCCCCTTCAGCTAACGGCTTGCAAGCCCCCATTTATCCCCCAACCAATTTCACCCCCAGAAAGAGCATTCAGCCTCTCCCAAGCCCTCGCCTTGAGAATAACGATCAGCCCATCATTAGCTCTAATCCCACTAACGCTATCCCTAACACCCCCATTCTCACGCCTAATAATGTCATTGAATTGAACGCGGTGGGCATGGGTGTGGCTCCAGAATCCACCATTTCGCCCTCTCAAGCCCTAGCTTTGGCCAAACGAGCGGCTATTGTTGATGGCTACCGCCAATTGGGTGAAAAAATGTATGGTATTAGAGTGAACGCTCAAGACACCGTCAAAGACATGGTTTTACAAAATTCCGTGATTAAAACTAGAGTCAATGCCCTCATTCGTAACGCTGAAATCACTGAAACCATCTATAAAGACGGCTTGTGTCAAGTCAGCATGGAGCTTAAATTAGACGGCAGGATTTGGTATCGTATTTTGAGCGGAGCGAGAGGATAAACCCTCTTACTCTATAATCATGCGGTATTTTAGAAGCGCTTTTTTATTATTTTTCATGACGCTTTTTTTTGTCTCTTGCTCCAAGCACCCTTTTTCTAAGCAAACCCCCAAAACTAGGGAGCAAATCAGACAAGAAGAAGCCAATAAAAAAAGAGAAGAGACTTTGAATGCCTTGCGCCAATTCAGGCTTATTTATATTAACACGCCGGTTTTTCGCTTTTATGATTACGGCACGATTAAAACCGATAAAGACCATAATATTGAAGTAACCCTTTACAAGCTCAGCCAAAGAGTGGGCGATATTTATATGACTAAAAGAAACATTTGTTTTAGCCAAAAATGTTCGGCTAAATGGATTGCTGCAAGGGATTTGTTTGGTAAAGTGAGCTATGGGGATTTGTTTGATGATATTGTTTTAGGGAGGGATATTTTTAAGGGCTTAGGGAAACGCCACTTAACCCCTGAATACGTGATCCAAAGGTTTCAAAAAAGCGGGGAAATTATCCTTTATGAAAGAAAAAATGGCCTGATTTCTTTCCAGAATTTGACGCAAAAAATTGCTATTAGGATTGAACCCTATGAGCCTTCTTTGCAAGATTTAGAAGATAATGAAAACGCTGACAGCGAGCTTCAATGAAAAACTTTTCCCCACTCTATTATTTTAAAAAGCTCAAAAAACGCCATTTAATCGCTCTGAGCCTGCCCTTGCTTTCTTATGCCAATGGTTTTAAAATCCAAGAGCAAAGCCTAAATGGCACGGCTTTAGGCTCGGCGTATGTCGCTGGGGCTAGGGGGGCTGATGCTTCCTTTTACAACCCGGCGAATATGGGCTTTACTAACGATTGGGGCGAAAACAGAAGCGAATTTGAAATGACCACTACCGTGATCAATATCCCAGCCTTTAGCTTTAAAGTCCCTACGACTAATCAAGGCTTGTATTCGGTTACGAGTTTAGAAATTGATAAAAGCCAACAAAATATTTTAGGCATCATCAACACTATAGGGCTTGGCAATATCCTTAAAGCGCTTGGCAATACGGCCGCTACCAATGGCTTGCAACAAGCTTTCAATCGTGTTCAAGGGCTTATGAATCTAACCAATCAAAAAGTCGTAACCCTCGCTTCATCGCCTGACACTCAAATCGTGAATGGCTGGACAGGAACGACTAATTTTGTTTTACCCAAATTCTTTTATAAAACGCGCACGCATAACGGCTTCACTTTTGGGGGGAGTTTTACCGCTCCTAGTGGGTTGGGCATGAAATGGAATGGTAAAGGGGGGGAATTTTTGCATGATGTTTTCATTATGATGGTAGAGCTTGCCCCTAGCATGAGCTATACTGTTAATAAGCGCTTTTCCGTGGGCGTGGGCTTAAGGGGGCTTTATGCGACTGGAAGCTTTAATAACACCGTTTATGTGCCTTTAGAGGGCACTTCGGTTTTGAGCGCAGAGCAAATTTTAAATTTACCCAACAATGTTTTTGCCGATCAAGTGCCAAGCAACATGATGACTTTATTAGGCAATATTGGCTACCAACCCGCGCTTAATTGCCAAAAAGCCGGTGGGGATATGAGCGATCAAAGCTGTCAAGAGTTTTATAACGGCTTGAAAAAAATCATGGGTTATAGCGGTTTAGTGAAAGCGAGCGCGAATCTTTATGGCACGACTCAAGTCGTGCAAAAATCTAACGGGCAAGGCGTATCGGGGGGCTATAGAGTGGGTTCGAGTTTGCGCATCTTTGATCATGGCATGTTTTCTGTGGTGTATAATTCTTCAGTTACATTCAATATGAAAGGCGATCTGGTGGCTATCACAGAGCTTGGCCCTTCTTTAGGGAGCGTTTTGACTAAAGGCAGCTTGAATATCAATGTTTCACTCCCCCAAACCCTAAGCCTAGCCTACGCCCACCAATTTTTTAAAGACCATTTAAGAATAGAGGGGGTGTTTGAGCGCACTTTTTGGAGTCAAGGGAATAAATTTTTAGTAACCCCTGATTTTGCGAACGCCACTTACAAGGGCTTGAGCGGAACGGTGGCTTCACTAGACTCTGAGACGCTTAAAAAAATGGTAGGTTTAGCGAATTTTAAAAGCGTGATGAACATGGGGGCTGGCTGGAGGGACACCAACACTTTTAGATTAGGGGTAACTTACATGGGCAAAAGCTTGCGTTTAATGGGCGCTTTCAATTACGATCAAGCCCCAAGCCCCCAAGATGCGATAGGCATTCCGGACTCTAATGGCTATACCGTGGCTCTTGGGACTAAATACAATTTTAGAGGCTTTGATTTAGGCGTAGCGGGGAGTTTCACTTTTAAAAGCAACCGCTCTAGTTTGTATCAATCCCCAACCATTGGGCAATTGAGAATCTTTAGCGCCTCTTTAGGCTATCGCTGGTAAGAAAAAGAAAAAACATGCTAGATAATCAAACGATTTTAATCACCGGCGGCACTGGGAGTTTTGGTAAACGCTTTGCGCGTAAAGTTTTAGACACCACCAACGCTAAAAAGATCATTGTTTATAGCCGAGATGAATTAAAGCAAAGCGAAATGGCAATGGAATTTAATGATCCTAGGATGCGTTTTTTTATCGGCGATGTGAGGGATTTAGAACGCTTGAATTACGCTTTAGAGGGCGTGGATATTTGTATCCATGCGGCCGCGCTCAAGCATGTGCCCATCGCTGAATACAACCCCCTAGAATGCATTAAAACCAATATCATGGGAGCGAGCAATGTGATTAACGCATGCCTAAAAAATGAAGTGAGCCAGGTCATCGCTCTAAGCACCGATAAGGCCGCTAACCCCATTAACCTCTACGGCGCAACCAAATTGTGCAGCGACAAGCTCTTTGTGAGCGCGAATAACTTTAAAGGCTCTTCTCAAACGCAATTTAGCGTGGTGCGTTATGGTAATGTGGTGGGGAGTCGTGGGAGCGTGGTGCCGTTTTTTAAAAAACTAGTCCAAAACAAAGCGAGTGAAATCCCCATTACCGATATCCGCATGACACGATTTTGGATCACTTTAGATGAGGGGGTTTCTTTTGTGCTTAAAAGCTTGAAAAGAATGCATGGGGGTGAAATTTTTGTGCCTAAAATCCCTAGCATGAAAATGACTGATCTCGCTAAAGCCCTAGCCCCCAATACCCCTACTAAAATCATCGGCATTCGCCCAGGCGAAAAACTCCATGAAGTGATGATCCCTAAAGATGAAAGCCATTTAGCCCTAGAATTTGAAGACTTTTTTATCATTCAGCCCACTATAAGCTTCCAAACGCCTAAAGATTACACGCTCACCAAACTCCACGAAAAAGGCCACAAAGTCGCCCCTGATTTTGAATACAGCAGCCATACTAACAGCCAATGGCTAGAGCCTGATGATTTATTAAAATTGCTATGAATTTTTTAGAAGATTTATTTTACCCCTTAAGATTATTAGAAAACAAGCACATTTTATTGCTCGTGAGCGGATCTATTGCGGCGTATAAATCCCTAGAATTAGTGCGTTTGTTGTTTAAAAGCGGGGCTAGTGTTCAAGTGGTGATGAGTAAGGGCGCGAAAAAATTTGTTACGCCCTTAAGCTTTGAAGCCTTGAGCCATCACAAAGTCTTGCATGATCATAATGAAAAATGGTATTACAACCACCAAAACGCATTGCACCATAACCACATCGCATGCGCTGCTAATGCTGATTTACTCATCTTTGCCCCCTTAAGCGCTAACAGCCTGTCTAAAATCGCTCACGCTTTGGCGGATAATATCATAAGCGCGACTTTTTTAGCTTGCGTTTCCCCTAAAATCCTAGCCCCTAGCATGAACACTAACATGCTCAATTCCCCTATCATTCAAAGCCATTTGAAACGCTTGAAAGATTTCAACCATATTATTTTAGACACGCAAAACGGCCTTTTAGCATGCGATACTAAAGGCGATGGAGCGATGGCTGAGCCTTTAGAAATCCTTTTTAAAGCCGCTCAAACGCTTTTAAAAGACGCTTATTTTGAAAACAGAGAAGTCATAATCATGGGCGGGGCGAGCGTGGAAAAGATTGACAGCGTTAGAGTTATTAGCAATCTTTCTAGCGGGATTCAAGCGAGCGCTTTGGCTTTAGCGTTATATTTTAAGGGAGCCAAAGTGACTTTGATTGCATCAAGCTTCCCTACCCCTTTGCCTAAAGAAATCGCAAGCGTTTCTGTTAGCGACACCGCTTCTTATGAAAACGCCTTAAATAACGCCGCTAACAATTTGCAAAAACATGCCTTAAAACCCCTACTCTTCAATTTAGCCGCCATTAGCGATTATGTGCCTAAAACTTCTTTTAACTATAAGCTTAAAAAAAGCGAAATCGGCGAAACCCTAAACGTTGAATGCGTTCAAAATAAGGATTTACTGGCTTCTGTCAATCCTAATCAATTCGTTAAAATCGGTTTTAAAGCCGAAGACGATCAACAAAACGCCATCAAAAACGCTCAAAATCTTTTAAAACCTTCTCAAGATAACGGCAAGGATTGCTCCATGGTCGCTTTGAATCTCATTAAAGATTCACGCCCTTTTGGCTCATTAGAGAATGAATTGTGGCTCTTTAGCCATCATAAAACCCAAAAAATCCCTTCTATGAATAAATTAGAAGCGGGCTTTAAAATCCTTGATTTTATCAAAGACAACGCCCTTTAATGCTAGAAGCCCTAAACGCCATAAACCAACTTAACGCTCTTCATTCCAAAAACGCTGCGCACCATTTTAACGCTACCTTACCCATTCTTTTAAAGGTTTTAGAAAAACAAGATAAAGATCTTTTCCTTTTGCAAGTGGGTAATAGGATTATCCCCACCAAAAGCGAACAGGAATTAAAAATCAATCAGCCTTATTTTGCAACCATGCAAAGAAACCAACTGGGCGATATTGTGCTTAAAAATTTAGTGCCTGCCCCAAAAATTTTAGACGCATTGGACGATTTGAGCGCCCTTGAAATGAAAAAAATCAAAGAAATATTGAGCGCTAAAGACAATACCCCCTTAAAAGAATATAAAGAACTTTTGAGTGAAAAATTAATCCATGCTAAAAATCCGCAAGAGTTTTTGAATACGGCCAACATGCTTTTAAGCTTGCAATCGCGGGTGTTAAGCTTTGTAGTTGAAAACGAACGCAAAAAAGCCTTTTTGCAAGTGAAAGCCAAAAAACAAAGCGTTGATTTTTACGCTCTGTATCCTAATTTGGGCGAAATTGGTGGCGTTATTTATTTAAAGGAACAAGAAAAACAGCTTTTTTTAAAAACCACCCTCCAAAGGACTAAAGAAATTTTAAAAGAGGCTCAAAACACCCTTTTAGGCTTCTCTTGCGTGGAAATTGTGTGCGAAAAAACCCCCATGCTTTTTGCCTTTGAAGAGCGTTTATTGGACACGCTGGGGTAGAAAAATTTGGGATTTTAGAATCCCTCACGCATTTTTTAAAAGTTTTCCAACCGCTAAGGCTTTATCTTTGGCTTGCGCAATCGCGCTAATGACTGCGATACCCCCATATTCGCGCAATTTTGAAGCGTTATGCGTCGTGATTCCCCCAATCGCTACAAGGGGTTTTTTTACCCCGCTATCTTTTATTTTTTTTAAAAGCTCTACGCCTACAACTTGCTTGTCTTTTTTAGATTGTGTGGGAAAAATAGGGCCTACCCCAAAATAGGCTATAGCGTCTAAATGGCGCGCTTTTAGGGCTTGCTCTAAAGTATTGACGCTCAAACCTATAAAAAGGCGTTTTTTGCATAAAGCCATTACCTCTTCTATAGCCATGTCTTCTTGCCCCACATGCACGCCATCAGCCTTTAATTCTAGCGCGAGTTTTACCTCATCATTGACAATAAAAGGCGTGCCGTATTTTTGGCATAATTTTTGACACTTTAGGGCTAATTGTTTGATCTCAATAGGATCTTGTAGGGCTAAATCGCCTTTTTGGCGGAATTGAAACGCTGTGATTTTAGATTCTAAAGCTAATTCTAAAGCGTCTAAAAGCGCGTTTATCCTATCGTTTTTGCCGCCCTTTATGTGGTAGAAATCTTGCGAGCCAGCCACAAACATGAGTTTCAAACAATTCGCATCAAACAAGCTTTTTAACACTCCATAAATTCAAAGGCCCATGCCCATGCCCAATGTTTAAGGGGTTTTGAATGATGGTAGTTAAAAGCTCTTTAGCCTTTGTGATAGCGTTTTTTAAATCCAACCCTTGAGCGAGTAAGCCCACAATCAAGCTAGACAGAACACAACCCGTGCCATGCGTGTTTTTCGTGTTAAAGCGCTTGGCGTTTAGGATAAATTCAATATCTTCTAAAAACACCCAATCGTTGCTAAATTCCCCTTGAAAATGCTCTGTATGCCCCCCTTTAATCACAGCGTTTTTAACGCCTAAATCCCTTAAAATACCCATCGCTTTTGAAGCGCTTTTGTTATCTCGCACTTGAACGCCTGTGAGCGCAAAAACTTCAGGGAGGTTAGGGGTTAGTAAATCGGTTGTAGGTAAAAGGCGTTTTTTTAAGCTTAAAATCGCTTCTTCTTCTAAAAGCAAAGCCCCATTCTTTGCCACCATCACCGGATCTAAAACGCACCACCCAAAATCGCATGTTTTTAAAGTGTCTGCCACGCATTCAATGATTTGAGCGTTGCATAACGCTCCCATTTTGAACGCTTTGATAGAAAAATCATCTCTAATGGCTAAGATTTGCGCCCTCACGCTCTCAACGCTCAACGGATAAACCCCATGCACGCCCTGTGTGTTTTGCGCGGTGATGCAAGTGATCACGCTTGTCCCAAAGACGCCCAAAGTTTGGAACGCTTTCAAATCGGCCTGTATCCCAGCGCCCCCACCGCTATCGCTACCGGCAATGCTTAAAACTTGCGGGTAAATTTTCACAACTCTTCCTTAATAAGGCTATTTTCTAACTTTATGGGCAAACTCAAAGCGTCTAAAAAATAAAACAAGAACGAACCATTAGAGCCGTTATTTTCTAACACCTTTTTTTGTGCATTAAAAGCGGCTTGTTTATAAAGCGCACAAAGTTGCACCATAGAATCTAAGGGGTCTTTTTTCAAACTTAAAAAGCTCGCGCACGCTGCTGTATGCAAACACCCAGCCCCAGTAATGAGCGCTAAATACTCACTCCCCCCAGTAATACTAAAAACTTTTTTCCCATCGCTCACATAATCTGTTTTACCCGTCATTACCGCTATCACAGAATATTTTTGAGCCGCTAGTTTGACTATTTCTATAGGCATGCTGGCATGATGAGAGTCTAGCCCCTTACTTCCGCATGAAATGCCCACTAAAGAGCCTAATTCTGCAGCATTACCCCTAAGAACGCTAATCCCTTCGCTTTCTAAAAGCTCTAAACTGGTGTCATGGCGTAAAGCGCTCGCTGAGCACCCCACAGGATCTAACACAATGGGTTTATTCAAAGCCTTGTAATGTTTGATCGCCTCTTTAGCGCATAAAATGGTGCGTTCATTGAGAGTGCCAATATTGATAGCGAGCGCGTCAGAAATTTTTGCCAAATCTTGCATTTCAGCAATGGCATCACTCATTAAAGGCGATGCCCCTAAGGCTAACAAACCATTAGCCACGAATTGCGCCACCACATAATTGGTGATATTATGCACTAAGGGGCGTTTTTGGCGTAACTCTTTTAACATTATAAACCTCCTCAAACTTTCTTTTATTTTACAAAAAAAATCCATTAAGCGGCGCTGTCTTTGAGTTGTAATGTGAGAGCGTTCAAAAATGAACTATTTTTCATTAATCTCATCTTTTTTAACCCCATTTTTCTTAAATATAGAACTGGTGAGATCACAAAAGCGGTGGAAAAAACGAGAAAGGCTTGCAGCGACTTTTTCTTTCACCTCTTGATAGCGCGAATTTTTGTCAAACCTGGAGGGTTTTTCTTTAATGATTTTAGGGAATTCCGTCCCGCTGAAGCTGATTTCGCCCCCTTTAAAGGCATGCTGCATGAATAAATAGGCTTTTTCTTCATTCAAGCGGTTTTCTTCTATGAGTTTTTGGAATTCCTCTTCTCTTTTTTGGTGGATGTAATCTTGAAAATACGCATGGACTTCTTGGTCTTTGTTGTATTTGTCAATGAAATCCATGATCAAATCTTTTTTATTCCTTAACTCTATGCTGGAGTTGATGATCGGCTCTATTTTGGTTTTAACGCCTTGAATTTCTACCCCCTGCTCTTTAGCGAACTCTTCAATCAAATTCAAAATATAGTCAATATTGACTTCCACTTGCTTAATGAGTTCAATTTCAAAAATCAAATCGTCGTTAATCTCTTCTTTATCCCTCCCTTTTTCTGGCCTCATTTCATCGTAAAAATCAAGGTATTTGCTTTGATAGTCTTGAAAATCCCTGGGGTTGATGTAATCGTCTTTTTTAAAATTTTCAAAGCTGTTTAAAATATTTTCTAATTTCAAAATCTTGCCAAAAAGCTTAATGAAATCCTTTTTCTGGCTTTCTGAAATAATCGGCTCTTTTAAGGGAAATTCTCTTAAAAGCCTTTCAATCAAACCCTCATAGCCCTCGTATTCCTTATTATTATCCGTGTAGCCTTTCAAATAATCTTCATATTTTCTTAACAGCGCAATAGATTGAGCGTCCTTGTTGCCAAAAAGCATGAGAGCGTCATTTAAATCCTGCTCTAAATCCCTAAAACACACGATATTCCCATGCGTTTTAACGCTATCTAAAATGCGGTTTGCGCGTGAAAAAGCCTGAATTAGCCCATGGTATTTCAAATTTTTATCCACCCAAAGGGTGTTGAGCCTTGTAGCGTCAAACCCGGTCAAAAACATATTAACCACCATTAAAAGATCGATTTCACGATCTTTCACTTTTTGAGAAAGATCCTTATAATAGCTTTGGAATTTTTGATCCGAAGTGTCAAAAGAAGTTTTAAACATCCCATTATAATCCGCAATCGCGCCCTCTAAAAAATCCCTTGAGCTTTTATCTAATCCGTTAGCGCTTTCATTGTTTTCATCTTCTAACATGTCAAGTTCTTCATTAGCGCTATAGCTAAAAATGGTAGCGATTTTAAGGTCGTGTTTTTCTTCTTTAAAAGCCATATAGTATTTTTTCAGCGCTTCTATACTAGAGCATGCCAGAATGGAATTGAATTTTTTATTTTTAGTGGCTTGATTGAAACGCTCTAAAATGCATTTAGCGATTTCTTTGATCCTCCTAGTGTCCAAAAGGGCGTTTTTTTCATCAACCGCTCTAACCTTATTGTCTATAATGCCCTCTTTAGCTTTAATGGTATTGTGGTATTCCACTCTAAAAGGCAAAACATTTTTATCCCTGATCGCATCAATAATGGTGTATTGGTGGAGGCAATTCCCAAATTTCTGCTCTGTCGTGCCTAAAGGGTTGTTTTTGTCGCAATTTTGTGCAAAAATGGGCGTGCCTGTGAATCCAAAAAGGTGGTATTTTTTAAACGCTTTAGTGATGGCTTGATGCATGGAGCCTAACTGACTCCTATGGCATTCATCAAAAATCATCACCACTTCTTCATTAAAAATCGCATGCCCTTTAAGGTGGGATTTAACGAATTTGTCTAATTTTTGGATCGTGGTGATAATGATTTTAGCGTTAGAATCTTCAAGCTGTTCTTTTAAAATCTTGGTGCTTGTGTTGGAATTAGCGCAATCTTTTTGGAATTTATCGTATTCTTTCATGGTTTGATAGTCTAAATCCTTCCTATCCACCACAAACAAAACTTTTGAAACGCTCTCTAATTCTTTAGCCAACGCCGCACTTTTAAAGCTCGTTAAGGTTTTACCGCTCCCTGTCGTGTGCCAGATATAGCCTTTGCTTTGATTTTTCGTTTTACTATTTTGCGCGACCTTGATTTTTTCTAAAATCCTTTCGGCTGCTACGATTTGATAAGGCCGCATCACCAATAAAACCTCATCGCTTGTGAAAACGCAATAGCGCGTTAAAACATTCAAAAGGCTGTGTTTTGCAAAAAACGACCGGGCAAAATCCATTAAATCTTCAATATTGTTATTCTTGCTATCCGCCCAATAATTCGTGAATTCAAAAGTATCAGCTTTATGGTTTTTTTCCAGCTGGGCTATTCTTGTGGTGTTTGAATAGTATTTAGAGCTCGTGCCGTTACTGATAACAAAAATCTGTACAAACTCAAAAAGCCCGTCTTCAGCGCTAAAACTATCCCTTTGATAGCGCTTGATTTGATTGAACGCCTCTCTAATCGCTACGCCTCTTCTTTTCAATTCCACATGCACTAAAGGCAAGCCATTCACAAGGACACTCACATTATAGCGGTTCTCATACTTCCCCCCTTTAGTGCTGTATTGGTGGATCACTTGCAAGGCGTTTTTATGGATATTTTTCTTATCAATGATTTTAATGTTTTTGATTTTCCCGTTCTCAAGGGTTAGGTTAAAAATCGGATCTTCTTGGATTTTTCTCGTTTTAGCCTTATAGTCATCGTTTTTATTAGCGATGAATTGAGAATAAAGAGTGTCCCATTCTTTAGGCGTGAAATGATAATCGTTAAGCTTTTCTAACTGCTCTTTTAAATTGTCTTTTAATTCTTGTTCTTTGTGGATTTTTTTAAATTCATAGCCTTGTTTTTGTAAAAGCTTAATAAACGCCCTTTCTAGCTCTGCTTCGCTCTCATAAGCGCTCTTTTTTTCATTATCGCTATGATACTCAGCCATCACAGTGCTTTCATTGCTTTCTGCGATAATCTCATAACTCATGTTATTCCTTTTAAAAAATATTTCAAATTCTTTTTACGCAAGCTCTTTTATTATTGGTTGTAAAAACGCTTTTAGTATTTTTTAACTTCTTTATGGGGGGTTAGGGGTTTGAAGGTCAGTAGTTTTTCTCGGTAGTATTCGTATTGCTTTTTTCGGGCTTTTATTTCAGCTGGGATACCGGCTAATAAATCGGTGGTTAGAGTTGAAAATTGATCCAAAATCTTAACGATCTCTTGTTGGATTTCTAGGGGTGGGATGGGGATTGTTAGGGGTGGGATGGGGATTGTTATTTGAGAAAGTAATTGCTTTGAAACATTGAAGCGTGTTACACCATTAGCAACTTTTGAAATATTTTTCCTAAAATTGTAGTCTCTTAAAAAATGTTTCAGAAACGATGGATTAAATAAATTCTCATCAAAAAATCTAAAACCAAAACAAAAACTATTAAGATAAATATCTTTTTCAATCTTTTGAGTAACTACGCAAGACATCGCACAATCCTCTAAATTTTCAGATGAACCAGTAAAAAGCACATCGCCCAATTGAATTGTATTTTGTTTTTCTTTATCCCCTATTTGAACGCTTTCTAAAGCATTTAGATCTAATTGTGGATTATTAAAAACATTGACATAAGGAACATAAAATTTATTCCCTTGAGAGAAAGATTTTTTACTTTTTCCAACAAGTCCACTATAAAATTCCCCAATATCCCCCAATTTCCTAAACTCCACCCCCTTAGGCGCTAAAGTTTGGAGTAAGGTTTGTAAGCGTTTAGGGTAGGTTTTTGCGCTCATTTTTGCGTCTTTGTGGCTTTGATTGGCGTCCTTAAAGTCTAAAAGCATGTTTTGGTAATACTCATATTGCTTTTTTCGCGCTTTTAATTCTGTGTTTAATTCTGTGTTTAATTCTGTGTTTAATTCTGTGAAAGCGTCCAAAATCTTAACGATCTCTTGTTGGACTTCTAGGGGTGGGATGGGGATTGTTAAAGTTTCAATATCTGCTTTATTGAGTGCGGGGATACTGCCACGAGAAACAAGGTTCTCCATAATTTGGATTTCATTAGTTTTGAGATAAAAGTATAAAAATTTTGTTAAAAGCTCGTTAGTATCTTTAACTTTATAGGGATAACATAGACCCCCTGCAAAAAATTTTTCATTGAAGTAGTTTATAAATCCTGCATATTCTCCCCTAGATGCAATAGTTATATTTTCTCCATCATTGTTAAAATCATGGTAATAACCATACAAATCCCTCCCTGAATTTATCACTGGATACATTCCCTTATTTTTTACTTCGCTCACTTCGCTTATTTTGAGTGTTTTTTTATTTGTGCTTTCACACACCTCCCCCAATTTCCTAAACTCCACCCCCTTAGGCGCTAAAGTTTGGAGTAAGCGCTCTATTTTATGCATTTTGCCCTTCTTCTAACTCTTTGATGATAGATTCAAGGCTGTTCCTTAAAGCGCTTTGTTTTTCTACGATTTGAGAAATCTCAGCATTGAGCGCCTTAATGTCAATAATCTCTTTAGTGTCTTCTTGCTCCACATAGCGATTCACGGAAAGGTTGTAATCGTTTTCTTTGATTCGCTCCATACTCACTAGGGCGCAAAAATGCTTGATTGCTTTCCTTTCCGTATAAGTTTTTAAAATCTTTTCTCGGTTGTGCGCTTTGAGCTTGTTTTTCTTGCCTTCTTTGACAAATTCCTTACTCGCATCAATAAAAAGCGTGGTGTCGTCTTGTTTGTTTTTCTTAAGCACTAAAATACAAGTAGCGATACTCGTTCCAAAAAAGAGGTTGTCTGGTAAAGCGATCACGCAGTCAATGAAATTTTCTTTGACTAAATATTCTCTGATTTTTGCTTCAGCATTCCCTCTATAAAGCACCCCCGGGAATTCCACGATCGCAGCCGTGCCGCTATTGGATAAATAAGAAAGCATGTGCATGGTGAAAGCGAGATCGGCGGCGTTTTTGGGCGCTAGCACACCGGCTTTGCTAAAGCGCTCATCGTTGATTAAAATAGGGCTTTTATCGCCCTCCCATTTAGTGGAATAAGGAGGGTTGGAAACGATCGCGTCAAAAGGCTCATCGTCTTCATGTTTTGGGTCTAAAAGCGTGTCCCCATGCGCTATATGGAATTTAGAGTAATTGATGTCATGCAAAAACATATTGATGCGGCAAAGGTTGTAAGTGGTCAGGTTGATTTCTTGCCCAAAATACCCTTTTGAAACATTTTTATCGCCCAACACTTTAGAAAATTGTAAGAGTAAGCTTCCGCTCCCACAGCATGGATCATAAACTTTATTGACGCTCTCTTGGTTGTGCAGGGCGATTTTAGCGAGCAGTTCGCTCACTTCTTGGGGGGTGAAAAATTCCCCTCCGCTTTTGCCGGCATTGCTCGCATACATGGTCATTAAATATTCATAAGCGTCGCCAAAAACATCAATCCCGCTTTTTTGGTAATCGCCTAATTGCATGTCCCCTATGGCTTCAAGGATTTTAGTCAGTTTTGCAACCCTTTTTTTATGAGAGCTCCCTAATTTATTGCTATTGACATCTAAATCCGCAAACAAGCCTTTGACATTTTCTTCTGATTTAAACCCAAGGCTAGATTTTTCTATTTCGTTAAAAATATTTTGTAAGGTTACATTGAGATCTTCGTTATGGGGCGCGTTTTTTAGCACATTACAAAATAAAGCGCTTGGCGGAATGAAAAAGCCTTTTTCTTCAATCAGGCCTTCTTTTGCGCCTCCGGCTTCTTCATCGCTTAATAAAGCGTAATCAAAACTCGGATCGCGCTTTCGCTCTTCTTTATTGATGTAATGAGCCATGTTCTCTGAAATGTAGCGGTAAAAAAGAATGCCTAAAACATACTGCTTAAAATCCCAGCCATCCACTGAGCCTCTCAATTCGTTAGCCACTTTCCAAATGGTGTTGTGCAATTCGTTGCGCTCTAGTGAAGAAGATTTATTTGCTTGAGTGTTTTTGTTTTCCATGATAATAAGCCCCTTTTTTGTGTTAGTTGGCGTTTTTAGCGCACCACTTAAAGGTTTCATTATATCAAAGAATATTATTTTTTATTCCCTGTATTTCCCATGCGTTTTGTGCGGAAAATAAGCTATAATTGCCTCTTTGAAAATCATTTTAAAAGGGGTTTGATGGTATTTGACAGAACAATAAGTGTAAGAGAAAAAAAAGCGGCTAAAACGCTTGGGATTGTGGGGGTGGTCTTTTTTATTTTGTTTGGCATCGTGATAAGCGGGGTGGCTTTTCAAAAAGAGTGGGTGCAACAATTGGATTTATTTTTTATAGACTTGATCCGCAACCCTGCCCCCATTCAAGGGAGTGCGTGGCTTTCTTTCGTGTTTTTTAGCACATGGTTTGCGCAAAGCAAGCTCACCACTCCTATAGCCTTACTCATTGGCTTGTGGTTTGGGTTTCAAAAACGCATCGCTTTAGGGGTGTGGTTTTTCTTTAGCATCTTATTAGGTGAATTCACCTTAAAATCCCTTAAGCTTTTAGTGGCGCGCCCACGGCCTATAACCAATGGCGAATTGGTTTTTGCACATGGCTTTAGTTTCCCTAGCGGGCATGCTTTAGCTTCAGCGCTTTTTTACGGCTCTTTAGCGTTGTTGTTATGCTATTCTAACGCCAGTAATCGCATTAAAACGATTATTGCTGTGGTTTTACTTTTTTGGATTTTTTTAATGGCGTATGACAGGGTTTATTTAGGGGTGCATTACCCTAGCGATGTTTTAGGAGGATTTTTATTAGGGATTGCTTGGTCATGCTGTTCTTTAGCGCTTTATTTGGGGTTTTTGAAACGCCCCTACAAAACCGCTTAAAGCGTTTTTTAAAAGAAAGTTATGAGTTAGGGTATAACTCTTCTTTCTTTTTGATCTCATCAAATTCATCTTTATAGCGGTTTTGATTCTTTGGGTCATAATCCACAACGCTCTTTAAAAAACCGCTGAATTCTTCATTTTTTTCGCTAAGCTCTAAAGCCACGGTGTAATCAATCTTTTCTTTGTATTTAGCGTTCAATAAAATAGCGCTTTTGTCCTCATCAGTCCTCAAATCAATCACGCCAATCCCAAAACTCGCATGCAAACGCTTCAATAAATCCATGAGTTTGGGATCATGCGTAGCAATATGATGGCCCACTAAATACCCCTCATTAGCCCACGAGCTGTTAGAAATCGCTTGAAAATAACACTCCCTGCAATTATTCACGCTGATTTCTTTTTTCAATTCAAAGCTCACCAGTTTAACGGGTAAAGTGTCAAATTTCTTAGAAAAAGCGATTAAATTTTCATTAGACAATTCAGCGTGCAAAAACCTAACCCCCACCATGTCCGGATAAAGCCACCTGTCCATGCCTTTTGGCGATTTTGAGCTTCCTTCATGAAAAATGGTTTTCGTGTAGCATTTCAAATTTTCATTATCAAAAGCCATGTAAGTTAAAAAGGGGTGCAAACCTCTTTCATGCGCGATCTTAACGCCTGGAATGCTTGGTTTTTGAGCGTTTAAAACCGGCTCTTTAGCCATGCTTTTTAAAGCGATTAGAATTGGTTTTTCTTGCGCTTTCAAAAAAGGCAGATCCTCGCCCTTGTTTAAGGCTGTATAAATAGCAGCGCTAACGCTCTGATCGGGAGTGTTTCCCCCATAATCAAACATGCTTTCAATCTCGCCTTTTTCAAAAAGCTCTTTAGCTTTATGATAAATCTCAGTAACCTTAATAGGCTCTTTGATAATTTCTAAAACGCTTTGAATGATTTTAATATCTCGTGGTTTCATTTTTTGCTCGCTAAATACTCTTCATAACTGCCTTTAAAATCAATGATTGAAGCGCCTTTAGGGCTTGGGACTAATTCAATGATCCGATTAGCGTAAGCATCAATGAGCTCTCTGTCATGGCTTACGCAAATCAGCGCCCCATCAAATTTAAAGAGCGCTTCACCTAGCGCGATAATGGCTTCTAAATCCAGGTGGTTGGTTGGCTCATCTAAGACTAAGAAATTCCCCCCCTCTAGCATGAGTTTGGATAAAACCATTCGGTGTTTTTCGCCCCCGCTTAAAGCGTTCACGCATTTTTCTTGCTCTTCGCCATTAAAAAGCATCCTCCCTAAAGCGTTTCTCACCTCTGCGCTTTCAATCTTTTTATTGAAATTAAAAAGCCATTGATACAAGGTTTCTTCCCCGCTGATTTCTTCGCTCACATTTTGAGGGAAATAGCCTTTTGAAACGGTCGCTCCCCATTTCACCACGCCCGTATCCGGCTTTAATTCTTCTACTAAAATTTTACAAAGCGTGGATTTACCCACGCCGTTTGGCCCTATGAGGGCGATTTTATCTTTAGGCATCACTTTCAAGCTCACTTGATTTAAAACGATTTGCCCATCATAACTTTTAGAGATGTTTTCGCACTCTAAAGCTTCATTACCAATGGTGCGTTTGGGTTTAAAAATAATGCTAGGATCCCTCCTGCTAGATACCGCTAAGCTTTGAATGTCTAATTTATCCAGTTGTTTTTGGCGGCTAGTGGCTTGCTTGGCTTTAGAAGCGTTAGCGCTGAAACGAGCGATAAATTTTTCTAGCTCTTCTTTTTCTTTGAGTTTTTTATTGCGTTCGGCCTCTTGTTGTTTAGCAATCAGAGTAGAAGCAATATACCAATCGTCATAATTCCCGCTAAATTCGCGCACGCTGTGAAAATCCAAATCTAAAATATGCGTGCATACCGCATTTAAAAAATGCCTGTCATGGCTGATGACTACCATCGTGCCTTCATGGCGTTTGAGGTTGTTTTCTAGCCATTCAATGGCGTTTAAATCCAGGT
This sequence comes from Helicobacter sp. 219-2, assembly GCF_030053225.1. NCBI lineage: Bacteria > Pseudomonadati > Campylobacterota > Epsilonproteobacteria > Campylobacterales > Helicobacteraceae > Helicobacter > Helicobacter sp. 219-2. Next base: position 1,204,316 of record NZ_JASGBS010000001.1, read on the forward strand.
TGTTGGTCGGCTCATCTAAAAGCAAAATATCCGGTTTAGGGAATAAAACTTGAGCGAGAAGGATTTTAAATTTATCGCTACTTGGCAAGGTTTTCATCAAATCATTGTGCTTAGAGCTAGGAATGCCTAAATCTTCTAGGATTTTTTCAATCACCACTTCGCATTCATACATGGGATCTTCTTCTACGCAAATGGTTTCTAACTCCCCTAGCCTGGCATTCACTTTATCATCGCTCAAATCGCCTTCAATGTATAAGCGCTCTTTTTCTTTGATAGCGTCATACAAACGCTTATTGCCTATCAAAACCGCATCTTTAAGGCTCAAATCTTCAAAAGCGTATTGATCCTGCCCTAAAACCCCCATTCGCATCCCGCTTGTGATGATGACTTCCCCACTGCTACAATCAATGCTCTTGCTCAAAATCTTTAAAAAAGTGGATTTTCCTGCGCCATTAGCCCCAATCAGCCCGTAGCGTTTGTTTTTATCCAGCTTGATATTCACATTCTCAAACAATTTTTTAGTCGCATAGCGTTGCGTTAAGTTGATGGTTTGTAGCATCTTATGATTTCCTTATTTTTGTGATTAGAGAAAGTTTATTGTAGCGTTTTCTTTACAATATTGTATCCCTTGCTTATTATGGTTATCTGTAAGGTCTTTGACGCCCCAATCTTATCCAAGTTTATTTAATTTTCTCTTGATTTTTTATTCAAATTAAGATAGATTATAAAAGGTGCTTAAAAATAAGGCTTAAAATCAAACAATGTTCGTGTTTTACTCTATATGAACATCAAAAGGATCGTGTCATTGAAAATATTTGATTACGAAGACATCCAACTCATCCCTAATAAATGCATTGTGAATAGCCGTTCAGAGTGCGATGCGACCGTTACCTTAGGCAAACACACATTTAAAATGCCCGTAGTCCCAGCAAACATGCAAACAATCATCAACGACTCGATCGCAGAATTCCTAGCGGAAAATGGCTATTTCTACATCATGCACCGTTTTGATGGAGCAGCAAGAATCCCGTTTGTCAAAAAAATGAAAAAACGCCAATGGATCAGCTCCATCAGTGTTGGGGTGAAAAAGGAAGAATATCTTTTTATAGAAGAGTTGGCCAAACAAAAATTAGCACCAGATTATATCACGATCGATATTGCGCATGGCCATTCAAACTCTGTCATTGAAATGATCCAACACATCAAAACGCATTTGCCAGAAACTTTTGTGATTGCTGGGAATGTTGGCACACCAGAAGCAGTCCGTGAATTAGAGAATGCCGGTGCTGACGCTACAAAAGTTGGCATTGGACCTGGGAAAGTGTGTATCACTAAAATCAAAACAGGCTTTGGTACGGGTGGTTGGCAACTAGCAGCTCTTAGATGGTGCTCTAAAGCAGCAAGAAAACCGATTATTGCAGATGGTGGTATTCGCACGCATGGCGATATTGCAAAATCAATACGCTTTGGCGCGACAATGGTAATGATTGGCTCGCTTTTTGCAGGGCATGAAGAATCATCTGGAGAAACAAAAATAGAAAATGGTATCGCATATAAAGAATATTTCGGTTCAGCTTCAGAGTTCCAAAAAGGTGAAAAGAAAAATGTTGAAGGCAAGAAAATTTGGATCCAGCATAAAGGATCATTAAAAGATACGCTGATGGAAATGCATCAAGATCTGCAATCTTCAATCTCCTATGCAGGTGGGAGAGATCTTGAAGCGATTCGAAAAGTTGATTATGTCATTGTGAAAAATTCAATTTTCAATGGAGACGCAATCTAAAAAAGATTGATGAAACGAAAGCAAAAGACAAAAAAATGGTCTTCAATTTGTTTTTCAAGCGGTTTACTTTGTGCTTAAATTTTCGTTGTTTTTAATCCTTTCTTTATTCATTGCATCTTGTGGGATTATTTTCTTGTTAAATTCAAGCGCATAGCCTTTGAATTTAATTTTTATTAGCGAAATGCCTTTCAATGCAATCGCATAAAATATGGATCATAAGAATGTGCATTTCTTGGATTCGTGGGGTATCATCGCTAGGGACAATCAAAGCCATATCGCTTAAAGGCTTCATTTTCCCCCCATCACGCCCCACTAAGCTAAGGGTCTTTATCCCTAAATCTTTGGCTTTTTCATAAGCTTTTAGGACATTTTTGGAATTACCGCTTGTAGAAATCCCTATCAAAACATCGTTTTTTACCCCCAACGCTTCTACTTGTCTGGCAAACACTTCTTCATAACCATAATCGTTCGCAATGGCGGTAAGAGCTGATGTATCCGTGCTTAAACTTATCGCACTCAAGCCTTTCCTTTCCAATTTATAGCGCCCGGTCAATTCAGCGGCAAAATGCTGCGCATCGCTAGCGCTCCCCCCGTTACCACAAATAAGGATTTTCCCTTGATTTTCTAAAGTTTCTATCAAAAGATGAACGCTTTGCTTTAACGCTTCTTGCAAACTCTCTAAACTTTTTTCTAACGCTTCCTTATGGGCTAAAAATTCTTTTTTAATCAAACCATCAATCATTGCATGTCCTTTTAATTTTTTCTATGATAGCGCTTGTGGAATAACCTTCTTCAAATTCCATCAAACGGGTTTCTTTAGCAAACTCGCTCCCTATGACTTCTTTATTGAGATAGTTCGCTCCCTTGACTAAAATATCAGGCTTTAGGGCTTGAATCAATTTGATTGGCGTGTCTTCTTCAAACACCACGACATAATCCACGCAAGACAGACTCGCTAAAAGAAACGCTCTGTCTTTTTCGCCCACTATGGGGCGTTTATCCCCCTTAAGCCTTTTAACGGAAGCGTCGCTATTTAACCCCACAATGAGAATGTCCCCTAAAGCTTTAGCCTTTTGCAAATAACTCGCATGCCCTTTATGGAGGATGTCAAAACAGCCATTGGTGAAAACGATTTTTTGCTGATCTAAAGTTTCTAACAGCTTTTCTAAAGGGAGGATTTTAGGGTGCGTTTGGTTTAAAATCAAAGCGATTTCTTCTAAACTCGCTAACGCGCTCCCCATTTTACCCACCACCACAGCCGCAGCCGCATTGGCAAACTCGCAAGCTTCTTTCAAACTCTTTTCTTCCAACAAAGAGAGCGTTAAAGACGCTATCACCGTATCGCCTGCCCCGGTTACATCATAAACCTCTTTAGCGATAGTGGGGCAATTGACCAACTCGCCTTTTTCTAAAAAAGCGATGCCTTGTTCGCTCAAAGTTACTAAAGGCATGGCGATACGATAAGTTTCTTTTAAGATTTGGAGCGCTTTTGATAAATTCGCATGGCTGTCTAACTTCAAATGGAGCGCTTGCTCTAACTCAATGCGATTAGGCGTGATCAAACTCGCATGAGCATACTTGCTATAATCCTTCCCTTTAGGGTCGCATAAAATGAGCTTGTGGTGTTTGTTAGCTAGAGCGATCATTTTTTGAGTGAGTTCAAAATCCAACACGCCCTTATTGTAATCTGAAAGGATAACGCCATCTATTTCTTGGATCTTTTCTGTGAAAAAATCTAAAAGTTTTTTTCTTAAATCAGCGTTTAAGGGGTCTTTGATTTCCTTATCCACGCGCACGATTTGCTGGTTTTGCGCGATGATGCGCGTTTTGAGCGTGGTGCAACGGGTTTTATCTGTTAAAATGCCTGAAGTGTCAATATTCTTGGCTTTAAGAGCGTTAATAAAATGCTCGCCCTCTAAATCATCGCCCACAACCCCACATAAAAAAACTTTAGCTTTTAAAGAAGTAAGATTGTTCGCCACATTAGCCGCTCCGCCTAAATTCTTGCTCTCCCTTTGGACTTCTAAAACAGGCACAGGGGCTTCAGGCGAAAGGCGTTCGCTCCTCCCCCACAAGTAATAATCAGCGATCAAATCGCCCACGACTAAGATTTGTTTCATGCGCGCTGTTCTTTAAAAATCGCATGGATATGGGGCAAATAATCTTTAATGCCGCTTTCTAAATCGTATAAAGGGGTGTAATCCAAATCCAAAATAGTGGGTTCAATATGCGCTTGGGTGTGATTTTGGAAGAAAGCATAAGGGTTTTTGATATAAGTTACTTTAAAATCCCCTAAATGCTCTTTTAAAATGCTAACTATTTCATTATAACTTCTGGCTTGGGAATAACCCACATTATAAACCCCGCTTTTTTGAGCCTTCATCGCTTTCACATTCGCTTGGATCACATCTTCAATATAGACAAAATCCCTTAATTGCTCGCCAAATTCAAAAAGCTTGACTTCCTTAAACGCCATTGCACCTAAGGCGAGTTGCAAAACCATAGAAGCGGTTTTTTCTTTATAAAATTCCCTAGGCCCATAAACATTAAAATACCTTAAGCCCACTTGAATATTGTCATTTGAATGGGAGAGGACAAATTCATCCATGCAAAGCTTGGAAAAGCCATAAACATTTTCAGGGCTTTCGTTTTTGCCTACCACATTGGGGGCTTTGGTGTTGCCATAAACGCCCGCCGAAGAAGCGTAAATCACTTTAGCTTTTTTTGAGCGAGCGATTTCTAAAAGGTTTAAAAAAGCCTGATAATTGGTTTTCATCACTAATTCTTGATCCAGCATGGTCGTATCAGAGACAGCGGCTTGGTGGAACAAATAATCAAAATGCAATTTTTCTAAACGCCTTAAATCTAAGGGGTTGTTAATATCAGCTACAACCACCTCACCCTTAAAACCGATTAAATTCTTAAAATGCCCTAAGGAACTGGGGCGGTTATTATTGAAGAGCGTGTTACTGCGAAACTTATCCAAAATTACCACTTTAGCTTTAGGGTGGTTCTCTTGAAAATAAAAGGCCAGATTACTGCCCACAAAGCCAGCCCCACCGGTGATTAAAATCGTTTGATTTTCTAATTCATCATCAATATAACGCATTATTATCCTTATTTAATCCAATGGATCATCTCTTTAAGATCTTTGCATTGTATCCAAGAATGAGGAGTTTTTAAAAAATTTGTGGCCAATAAAAGGTTGTTTTTAACTTTAGCGTTCAAGCCGGCTAACATGTCGCTCTCTTTATCGCCTATCATAAAAGATTGCTCCAAGCAAATTTGATGCTCTTTAGCGGCTTGCAAAATCAAAGAGGGCTTTGGCTTTCTGCAAGCGCAATTTTCTTCTGGGGCGTGCCTGCAAAAATAGATGCCATCCAAATTAAAACCTAATTCTTTAAGCAAGCTTTCTTGAAGGTATTCGGTGAGATTTTCAAAATCTTTAAGGGTGTAATAGCCCCGGTTGATCCCGGATTGGTTGGTGATTAAAAGCAGTTTGTAACCTAAAGATTTCGCATGGTTTAGTAATTCAAAAATCCCTTTTTGAAACTCAAAATCTTCTTTTTGACTCACATAGCCTTTATCAATATTGATAATGCCGTCTCTGTCCAAAAAAAGGGCTTTGTTAGTGTTCATGCGAATGCGCTCCTTTATGATCATGCTGAGTGGTGCTGTTTTGATGATGCATCGCATGGGGGTTTTGGTGGTTAATGAGCATGATCCCCATATAAAGAATATAAAGCCCAAAAACCCCCATTAAACCTTTAGACAAAAGATTGAAAAATTTCCTGTAAGAAATGGAAATTTTGCTTAAAAAAACCCCCATTAAAAACAACGGCACGCTAGTGCCAAGCCCAAAAGAAAGGCCTAGCATCGCTCCCATAAACGCGCTATGACTAAGAATCACGCTCGCTAAAAACGAATACACCATCATGCAAGGTAAAAACCCATTCAACACGCCCAAAAAATACAGCCCTAGAATGTTTTGAGATTGCAAGGTTTTTTTCATCAAAAAAGAGATGAAAGGGATTTGAAAGCTTAATTTTTCCATTCTTGCCCCCAAGAGCGCTAAACCAATCAAAATAATCCCCATGCTGATGAATAAAACACCCCTAAAACCCATGCTCACGCTAAGACTATGCCCTAAACCTGCTGCTATAGCCCCTAAAAGCATGTAGGTGCTGATTCTCCCTAAATTATAAAGGGCATGGCAAGCGAGCTGGTAAGAAAAGCTTGTAACTTTAGAAAATTTTATTTGACTAAATGCGCTCACAATCCCCCCACACATGCCCACACAATGCCCTAAAGACATGCTCAAAGCGGCTAAAAACATGCCCAAAAAACTCAAATTGTGCATCATTTGCATTCTAATACCCCTGCTTTTTTAAGAGCGATTTCCATCCCGTCAAAAACCAAGCGCTCCTTGCAAACAGAATGGGGTAAAAACGCACTCAAATACTTCGCATCGCCCCCACAAAGATAGATTTTTTGATTTTTGGCTAAATGTTGGATACAAGAGATGACGCTTAAAATCATGCCGTAATTCACAGCGTCCCTAGTGTTTTTAGGCAAAACTTCTAAAGAATCTAATGCTTTGAAAGGTTGCTCTAAGATTTTAGCGCTTTTTTGATACGCATGGATATATTGGGCTAAACCAGGTAAAATACACCCTCCTAAATGCTTGCCCTCTTGGATTAAATCAATCGTAATCGCGCTCCCCGCATCCACGATCACGCCATTATTTACCGCTAGACACGCCATTTGCCGGTCTATCCCAAGCCCTATATAGTCGGTTTCTAAATGAAAAAATCCTGCAATATTTTTAGCGTTAGGGTAACAATTCAAAAGGGCTTTTTCATTTTCTTCATTCACGCTAATGTAAAAAATTTCCTTTTGAATACCCAAACGCTTTAAATCTTCTTTAGCGCTTGAAAAGAGCTGATAGTTTTGCGCGAAATGGATACGCGTATTGCCTATATCGCATAAAACCAGGTTTTTCAAATCCGTAAAAGATTGCCTAGCTGGCATAGGCTTACTTCTTATTCATTTCTAAAGCTTTTTTTCTTTCTTCAAGCTCTTTTTCATCTCTTTCTTGTTGCTCTCTCGCTCTTTGTTCAAATTCTCTCGCTCTTTGTTCGGCTTTAGCTTTTTTCTTTTCTTCTTTCAAGCGGCGTTTTTCTTCTTTAGGGCTGAGTTTTGGCGCTTCTTTAAAAGCGTTACCCTCTTTTGAAACAGGAGCGTTTTTGTTTTCTTGATTTTCTTTTACGCCTTGTTGGATAGCGTTATTTTGATTGTTAATAGGCTCCATACCGCGTTGGTTGGCTTTAACTTCATCTTCTTCAAACCCACTATTTCTTGGCTTAACTTTGTTTTCTTCTAAAGGCTGTTTGTTTTCTTTGACCTTATGCCTTTCTTGCAAATAAATAGGAGCGTTCCCTTTTTCGCCTTTTTGAGATTTTTTAGATGCAGGTTTTTCCACAACGGGATAAAGCTTGGGTTTAAAATTATTATAATCTAAATAGTAGCGATCATAATACACCCGATTTTTATCATAAAACACCCCTTTATCCAAACGATTGGATGAAAAAAACTTAAAACTGCCTATAGTTGGCGTTTTATAGACATTATACGAATTAAAATCATTCAAATCCACCTCTATCACATACCCTCGTTTTTCTAAAGAATACAATTTATTATGGTTTAATACAATGGTATTGAGCGAAGCAAAGGGCAGTTTCACGCTGTTTAATTCTCTCAAACTCTTATCCATTTGTAAGATCTGCCCATCTAGCGTGAGCACGTATAAAGTCCCCTTATCATAAAGCAAATCCACAATATCCCCATCATAGTTGAACTCTTGACCGCTCACTACTGAGAGTATTCTTTTGCCTGTAGAAGCGATCATGTTGTTGCCATCTACGATAAGGTAAGTGATATTGTTAAAAAACTTATCGCTGCTGATAACAATGTTTCTAATAGGCGTAGGGTTTCCATGCACATAATCCACGACTAACAAACGCCCATCTAGCATGGGGAATACCACGACCGTATCCATAAAAATAGGCATCGCCATTAAAGAATTGATCGTGGTGCTTGGGGAACCTTTCTCACTAAAAAGCAATTTTTGAGAAGTGATGTCGTATAAATTCGCTGAATTGTCCGCTAACACCACCGCCAAAAGATTCCCTTTAACGCTCGCACTCAAGGCAAAAGTTTCCAAAGGAATAATGATGGATTTCTGGCTGGCGTTAGGGTTATTGCTAATCAATTCCACTTGATGGCAGACTTTATCTTGGACTTCTGCTTCAACGCCCTTTAATTTCAATTCCGTTTCTTCAGTCTTAGCCACCTTGCTTTTGCTTGTTTTTTTATCAATCTTGTTCAAACAATCTTGCGCAAGGATGAAAAACCCTTGACTCTCATTTAAAAAACTGCTTTCATAATTGAAATTCTTACCGATTCTTAGCTGCGTTAAACCTTTATCGCCTATAACCGCTCCATTTTTCAAAATGGCTCCATAACGATTAGACGAAACGATGCTTTCTTGCAAATGGTTAGGGAAATACGCTTCGCCTTTAATTTGGTGTTTAGCGGGTTTGAAGTATTTTCTCATGTTACAGCCACTAAAGACAATTAGGGCTATGAGTAAGATTAAAAATGGTTTGTTCATCAAATCAATGCGTTCCTTGAATGGTTTCTTTCTTTAGATTAGTTGGTTTGGAAGGGTTTTGTTGAATATCTTCTAACATTCCATAATGTTTTAAAACAGAGATTATAGCATAGAGTGAAGAACTTAGAGGGATAGCTGATAAACTTTGATGTGCTTTTATGATTGCGTCTTTAGAATTTTCTTCATACAACAAATTCACTTCTTGTAAAGCGCTCATTTCTTTAAGAATGGGGCTTTTTTCAAGCAAGTTTTTATCTCTAGAGAGCGATGCGTAAGAATATTTGGCAAATGTCTTAACGATTCCATTAGAAGATTGTGAAAGCCTTTTAAACTCGTTTGCATCGTTTCTCTCACTCGCTCTAGCGAACTGATACAAGTCATACAACTCTGGAGCGACTTCTTTCAATCTTTTTTGCAAGGCTATATTATTAGGGCTCTCTAGCACTTCATTATAAATTTGAGTGATCCGCTCTCTGGTTTGCTCATGTTTATAATCTTGTAATTTTGTATCCCCTAAATAAGCAATAAAAGCCACCACGATAAACAACAACACCCACTTGTAGCGTTTGAAAAACTTTTCTAATCTAAACGCTCCTTCTAAAAGCTTTTCATCGCTTTTAAATTCGTTTTTAACCTGCTCTAAATTTTCCTTAATGCTCATGCCTTACTCACTCCTGTGCTGCCAAAGCCCCCGCTACCCCTTGAAGTTTCATCTAATTGCTCGCATTCTATAAATTCGGCTTTATAAGTTTTTTGAACCACCCCTTGAGCGATCCTATCCCCTACTTGAACTTTAAAATCTTTATCGCTCAAATTCGCTAAAATGACCTTAATTTCGCCCCTATAATCATTATCCACCGTGCCAGGAGAATTTAACACCATCACCTGATGATTCAAAGCCAAACCGCTACGGGTGCGCACTTGCAATTCATACCCCACTTCTAAAGACAAACAAATCCCTATTTTCACCAACCCCACGCTATGAGGTTTGATCATTACTTCTTCTACGGCATGCAAATCAAAGCCTGAAGAACCCTCGGTTTGGTATTTAGGGATAAGGGCGTTTGGGTGGATTTTTTGGATTTTAATTTTCATCAAAACAAATCTCTTTATAATAAATGTCTAAAATTTCAAAATCGCTCTCGCCATTAGGCAATTGAATACTCACCGAATCGCCCTTGCTCTTACCTATCAAGCTCTTAGCGATTGGCGAACCAAAAGAGATTAACCCTTTAGCCGGATCGCTCTCCACGCTCCCTACTATCGTATAAGAAAACTCTTTATCGTTGTCTAAATTAAGGATTTTAATCGTGCTGCCAAAACTCACTTTATTATGGGCTAAAGCGCTCGGATCAATCACTTGAGCGTTAGCGATAATTTCGCTTAAATCCACGATCCTCGCTTCAATGAAGCGTTGTTTTTCTTTAGCGGCATGGTATTCAGCGTTTTCTTTCAAGTCCCCATGCCCTCTAGCAATATCAATTTCTTTCACAATATTAGGCCGTTCCACCTCTTTTAATTGCTTCAATTCCGCGCAAATTTTATTGTATCCATGCATACTCATAGGTTCTTTGTTCATTTAATCTCCTAAGCTTATTCAGTAGAGATTATAGTAAAAATTAAGTTAAATTCAGCAAAAAAGCCATTTCATTAGCGATTTTTCTCGCGCTCCCACTGGCTAAATATTCCCTTAATCTCAAACTTTCTTTAAAATAGCGCTCTCTATCCATTTCTTCATACGCTTTTAACAAATTCTCTACGCTCAAAAAATGCTGGATCAATTCCGGGTGTAATTGGCTCTCCCCAAGCCCTGGAGTTTCATTATTTAAGGCGTTATAAAAGATGTTCGCTAAACCTATATAATGCAAATTGACAAACATTCTAGCGATCAAAAAATCCATCGTTTTAGCCCTATACGCTAACACAAAAGGCGTGCCAATCAGAGCGGCTTCTAAAGTCGCTGTGCCGCTGCAAATGAACGCAAATTCCGCTTCAAACAAACTCTTATGCGCATCATAAGAAATTTCAAATAATTTAATGCCTTCCCCATAAAGGGCTTTCAAATCCAACCCCTTAAAGAAACTCGGCACGACCAACACACGCCTTTTAAACCCTTCGTTTTGTTCTAAAATTTGAGCCGTTTTGACAAATAAAGGGAATATTTTAGCGATTTCACTTTTTCGGCTTCCTGGCATGAACACTAAAGTTTCGCCCTTAATATCTTTTTTATAGTATTTAATTTCATCTAATAAAGGGTGTCCTACATATTGGGCTTTTTTTTGGTAATAACTCACTTCAAAAGGCAAAATCGCTCCCAAAAAATCGCAGTATTTTTCAAGACTTTTAGCGCGCCATTTTTTCCATGCCCAAACTTGCGGTAAAATATAATACATGATTTTTTTATGCGGATCTTGTTTTTTGATTTTTTTGGCTAGGGGGATATTGAAAGAAGAAGAATCCATTAAAAGCACCATATCCGCTTGTTTGGCTAATTGGACCATTTCTTTATGGGCTTTGAGTAAAAACCCTAAACGACCTATCACATCTCTAAAACCCATGATAGAAAATTCCCTAGGGCTATAGAGCGCATCTTTGTTTTCAAACACCCCAATAAAACGATAATCTTCAGGCAAATTTTGGCGTAATTCCTCTAAATGCGCATTAGAGCTCGCTTCTAAAGCGCTCACTAAAATCGTGGGCATTATTTGTCTTTCAAAAGGTTTTGGACTTGATAGAGCTTGATTTCTTTATGCAAATCCCTTAATTCAATTTTGAGTAACGAATTTTCAAAATCTTTTTTAGAGAGATGGTTTTTTAAAAGCCTGTTTTCGCGCAAAACGCTGCGGTATTGCAAATAAAGCCCTTCATCAAACACACGCTTGCTTGGTTTTGCCATTATAACCTGATTGTCCTTAGTGTAAACCTCCACTTCTTCAAGGGCTTTAGGGAAAATTACATCCACTTCTGTATTTTGTGTTTCTTTGTTTAAGCGGGAGTTTTCTTTTTCTAATTTTTTTTGATAGATTTTTTGCTTCAGACCTTTTAAAGCGCTCTTTTTCTTACGCAAAATTTCTTGGACTTGCTTCAATTCCAAACGGATTTTTTTTAAAACTTCTCTAGTGTCTTTAATTTCTTGCTGGTAAGCGTTCAATTCTTCTTGCATCGGTTTTTATTCCGCTAACATTTCTAAAGACAACAAACGCATTTCATTGCCTTGAGTGATAATAACATTCTTGCTATGGCATTTCTCACACACCCCATAATCTAGCGCGTTAGGCTTAAAAACATGCGAACAATCCTTGCATTCTAATTCAACCTTTTCATCCACAATGTCTAAAATAGCGTCTTTACACACCAAAGATTCTTCTCTAAAAGTCTCAAACGCACTCACAAACAAGCTCTTATCCATAGCGCTTCTTTCACCAATACCGACCACGACTCTTTCAATCTTATGGGCTTGATTTTTCTTCGCATGCTCTTCGCAAAGAGCGATTAAAGAAGAAACGACCGAGTATTCATGCATACTAAACCTTAATCTTTAAATTAGCCCCTATTATATTGTAATAGAGTAATCTTTCAGTTTATTGCTTAAGATTCAATAGAGTATTAAGGATTTGATCGGATGTGGTTACCGCTTTAGAGTTCGCTTGAAACCCCCTTTGAACCACAATCAAATTCGTTAAACTCCGGCTCAAATCCACATTACTAGACTCTAGTTTAGATCCTGAAATCGAACCCCTACGCCCCGTATTAGCCGCACCGATTAAGGCTTGCCCTGAGTTTCCGGTTTGAGAAAAGACATTCCCGCCTAAAGCCTGTAAGCCCGCATCGTTAGCGAAATTCGCTAAAGCCACTTGCGCGAGTGCTAAAGTCCTGCCATTACTGAACGCCCCTAAAAGCACCCCATCTGAATCAAAGCGGACATCCATCAAATCGCCCGCTTGATAGCCATTTTGCTCAATCGCATAAGTCTCAGAAATCTTATCCACGCTCGTTAGCCCGTCAAAGCTCCCTGAAGAACCAAAGGCTAAATTGATGCGTTGGGGGGCATCAGCGCCATTTTTAGGGTCAAATTGCAAAAGAGGCGGGTTCATGCCCGCAAGCGATCCATCGTTATTGAAGCGCAAACGGCCTCCTTCAAACACATTAGGCCTAGCCGCTGACCCCCCTACTAATTCCCCAGGCTCAGGCACGATCACCCTGAAATTCCATTCCGCTCCCCCACTCCTATAAAATTCAATGCGCATGGCGTGTTTAGTGCCTAAGCTGTCTATCACATCAATGCTAGTGGCATGCGTTGCGTGGGTGAATTTAGAACTGCTCGCTGACGCTCCCCCTTCAATCAAAGAAGCGGTATTAAGCCCTTTCATCGCGTTTTTAAACAAAACATTGTTCGTTACGCTGTCTGAAGAATACCCGCTCACAAAGATATTGAGATTTTCTTTAATGACATTTTTATTGTCTTTATTATTGATTTCAAACATGCCGTATTGATTGACGCTAACCCCTATAGAAGCGGCTGAGTCCTGGTAATTGTCCGCCAAGCTAGGATCTTTAACGATATTAGCGTCATGCTGGATTAAGGCGCGCAAGTCTTCAGTGGTCCTAAACTGCCCAATATCCGCATTAGGGCTGATAGAATGCGTGTAGCTGTATTTGAAAGCCGTTACATCTTTATCGCCATCTAAAAAGTTAGCGAACGCCCCGGTTCCGGCTTGAGTAACCACAATGTTTTTAAGCTTTTCATCGCCGTCTAATTCATTGGTGTTTTCCAAACGCAATTGCTTGCCGTCCAAATAAGCTTCAATGCCTGTTTGGCTTTTGACTGCGTTGATCGCATTTTTGGCCGCTACTAGGCTTGAAGTCCTGCTCACCGCTGAATCGTTGGTGAAAGAAATCTTAACCCCATTCAATTCAAGCGTGCTGTTTTCTGCAGAAGGGAGGATGTCTTTGACCATTTTTGCGCTCTTATAGCTCACCCAAATCCCTTGATTTTCATTCAATAAAAGAGCGTCGCCATCTTCATTGTATAAAGATCCCATGTCTTCGGCGACTTGAGTTAGATTCGTGCTTGAATCATACACCGGATTAATGCCATCTGAAGGGGTTTTGGCTGAAGAATCCAAAGCAAATATCGCCGCTGTTTGATCGGCATGCCTTCCAGCGTTTAAATTCGCCCTCATAGAAATGCGGTTACTCGCTCTGGCTGGCATCACCATCCCCGGATCAATTCTAATGTTTTCTAAAGGGCCGGTGTTATCCACTTTTAAAGCGTCCGTATCGCTCCCTTTATTGCCGGTATCGCTCCCGTTTCGCACCCACCCTTGCACCACAAGCCCGCCGGTGGTAACCAAACTCCCTTGCGAGTCAAAAAGGAACTCCCCATCTCTAGTGAAATTGCGCGTAATCCCCCTATCAGGGCTAATGATAAAAAAGCCATCGCCTTGAATCGCTAGATCGGTTTTGACATCTGTGTTTTGGATATTGCCTTGTGAAAAGATTTTAGTCGTCGCATCCACGCCTACCCCAAGCCCCACAGAAAAGTCATTCTGCCCTGCTAACCCGTTTTTATAGGGTGCGGTAGCGATGAGTTTGACTTGAGAGAGCATATCCACAAAAGAAGCCCTAGAATATTTAAAACCAGTGGTATTCACATTCGCAATATTATTACTCTCAATATCCAAAGCGATTTGGTGGGCTTGCATCCCATTGACACCAGACCATAAAGACCTAAGCATGGTTATCCTTTAATTTAAAGAAATTCAATCTATGCAAAATAAAGCAAAAGTTGTTCCTAAATAGCTTTTTAGAATGATTGATTGCAGATTTTAAGTTTTGTTAGTAAAAAGATCAGTCAAATTCAAATAGGGGGTTTTGTAACACTACCCCCATAACGCTTCTTAAAGGTTGTCGCTCAAATTTAAGAATCCAATTTACCTTAAAACTTGCCTTAACGCAAAATCGCGCATTCATGATCTTGAATCTCTTCGGCTGAAGCGCGATTGGAAGTTAATGGGTTAAATCGTGTCGCTAATAAGACAAAGGAGTTATCGCTTTGTTGCACCACCGCCAAGCCATAGTCTCCCATGCGTTTATGCGCGTTAGGAACTTCTTTGGCAAGCATGATAAAGGGGCTTTTTTGCGCCAACTCGCTTTCTGTTACCCGACGCGCCAGATATTTATGCCCACTCAAGCCGCCTGATAATGGCGACCAACGGCTGTTGATTTTTTTTAGATTATTATCCAGCTGTTTGCGTGCTTCAAGGCTAATGCAAGAGATGTGGATATGGAAATGGTTTTGCGATCGCCCCTTATGAGAGTTAATCGTCAAAGAAATCGCGCTATCAGGAATGGGTTTGCCGTATTTTTTACTCATAAAATCCCGCGCTTGCCAGGATAAATAAAAAAAGTTAGGCGTAAAAATGTCAAGCAACAAAGGGCTTTCAATACCGCTAATGTGAGTTGTTGGCATCAACAAATACTGCAACGGGCCGTTAATATCTTTTAAAACCACATAGCCGGCATCGGGTTTGACTTCTATGCATGGCGAAGGATTCTGATTTTTCTCATAATTAGGCAAACATTTCTCAAAAACAATCTTACGCAACACATTCGGATCTTTAGCGTTTAAACCCATAACAACGATAGTTATCATCACTAAAAAAAGAAAGCCCGCTTTTTTCATCTTTTTTGCTCCTTGTTTTTAATGAGAGTTTTTACAAACCCTTTTGTTATTTTTCTACAATAGTGGTTAAAAGCTTTAATCATTATGATTATTTTAATGAATTTTAACTTATTAGTAACATTTAGTAACCTATTTCTAAAAAGAGTTTTTGAATACTAACCAGAAAAAACTTAAATTGATAATTTTTCGTCATGCGATCTTGTTGGGTTGATACTTATCACAATAAAGCGTTTTATAACCTTGATTTAGGTAATATCATCATTCTAATACCACAATAAGGACAACTACCATGCAAGATTTACCCCCATGCCCTAAATGCAACGACGCCTACACCTACCATGATGGCGTGCAATTGGTTTGCTCTAGCTGTTTGTATGAATGGAATGAAAATGAAGCTAATGATGAAGAATTGATCGTTAAAGATTGCCACAATAATCTTTTACAAAATGGGGACTCAGTCATTCTCATTAAGGATTTAAAGGTTAAAGGTTCATCTTTAGTGCTTAAAAAAGGCACCAAAATCAAAAATATCAAGCTTGTCAATGGCGATCACAATGTGGATTGTAAAATAGAAGGGCAGAGTCTGTCTTTAAAATCTGAATTCCTCAAAAAAGCTTAGGAAAATACAAAAACTTAAGAGTGAGAAAAGCTTAGTGGCTTTTTAAGCTTGTAAAAATCATTTTTTAGAAAAAATCAACTTATCCAGCTTGAAAAAAATCACCGCTCCAATGGTTTGCCCCAAGAAAAGATTGAGCCACAACGGAAAATTGAAATAATAAAAAATCTCCATAAAAGGCAGCATCACCAACGCACTCAACATCCACCTAAGCCAATAAATCAAAAACAGCTTAGAAGCGTATTCTGTGCCAAGTTTCTTAAAAAATTCTCGCATAAAGACAACCCTTTAAACCCTTTTTGCAAACTCTCCTTAACAAAGGAAAGCTCACTATCAAGGAATATTCCTAAATTTCATGCCTTTAGACAATCGTATAGGACACTCTTTTTTCAAAAAGTTTGCTCTCGTAATTGCCTAAATCCCTACCATCTACAAGGGCAAAAGCATCGCCAAAAGTCGCCAATAAAGCAGAATCTAACTGCATGTCTTTATGACGATTCAACGGGATAAAAACTTCCTTGTGATTATTTTGAAAATCAAACGCTAGAAATGAATCTTTCAAATACACTTCCACTCTAGGAGCGTTTTTCACCACGCTGTTTTGACCCAGTTTCAAACCTTGCACTTCAGCGCTTTTAATCCCACACGCATGGCATAAGGACACAAACATGCTCTCTTTGGAAATGGTTGCAAACCAAGGCAAACTCTCGCGTTTAGGCAAATTTTCTTTACCCTCTAAAGCCTTCTGTCTTTTAGGCATCTCATGCTTGATGAACGCATAAAAATTACGAACGCTTTCTTTAGGGGTTGTTCCCTTGAGCTGGTTGGCAATGTTAGCCACGCTCGCATCATCTCTTTCATAACGCCCCATTGCTACAAAATCGCTCGTTTCAAACAAACGCTCGTTCAATTGATAGCTAGCGATCTCATAAGACAAATGGACTTGCTTTTTTTGAGCGCTTTTTAAAAAATCCACTTGCAAATAAGGCACTCCAAAATTGAGCATGCTTTTATAGCTAGCATGATTGCCCTGTAAATGCACATTGCTCGCTACAACACTCGGCATGGGAATGAAAAGTGAAGTGTGTTCTGCAGAATCAAAATCAATGCTGTATTGAGCTTCTATTTTATATTTTGCAACACTCCCTTTGCTTTCTTCTGCTTGCAAAATCTGTGCTCCTAAAACAGCACCTGTAGCGCCTAAAGCAGTCGTTTTAATAAAATCCCTTCGTTTCATAACTATAACTCTTTATTGTAATTTTTAAATTCGTTGAATGAATGAAAAAATAGGACACACCACCAACCCTAAAGGATTGATAAGTATCCAAAAACCTAAATTTTGAAAGACAAAGCGTTCCTAAAAAATTAAGAACGCTTAAAGAAAAGGGTTACTTTTTCTTTTTTGTGTGGTGCATGTCTTTTCCATGCATGTCTTTCATCATTTTTTGGTGTTTTTCAAGAGCTTTTTTAACTCCCTCAGCGTATTTGGGATCAGCTTTCTTGAAATGCTCCAATTGTTTATCCACAATTTCCTTATGGGTAACATGAGCTAAAGACTCTCCAATAGTGTCATGCAACCTTTCTTTTTCATCAGCTGGCAATGAGCGGTAGTAATCACCTGGTTGGGTGTAGTAATCGCTATCATCAGCTCTGTAATCCCAATTCCACACTTCAAACTCTTTCTCAATATGAGCTAAGTTGAACTTAGGATCTCTCGCGCTCTTATCTTCTTTATAACCTGGCAATGAGCTAGGCGTATAGTTTTGTAAAGAGCCATAGTATCCGTTTTGCATGTAGCCATCTCTGCTAGAAGAGTGGAACGGGCACCTTGGTTTATTGACCGGTATCTGAGGATAATTAACCCCTAAGCGGTAGCGGTGTGTGTCCCCATAAGAGAACAAGCGCCCTTGTAACATCCTATCAGGGCTATAGCCAATTCCAGGAACGACATTAGCCGGAGAGAATGCCGCTTGTTCCACTTCTGCGAAATAGTTTTCAGGATTTTTATTCAACTCTACAATGCCCACTTCCATCAATGGATAATCTTTGAGATACCAAATTTTAGTCACATCAAACGGATGGAATCGATACTTCTTAGCATCTTCTTCTGGCATCACTTGAATGCTTAATTTCCATTTTGGGAAATCCCCTCTAGCGATCGCATTGAATAAATCCCTTTGATTGGAATCAGGATCATGCTTTCTGATTTCTGCGGCTTCTTCATTAGTCAAGTGCTTAACGCCTTGCATGGTTTCAAAGTGGAATTTCACCCAAAAGCGTTCGCCTTTTGCGTTGATAAGGCTGAAAGTGTGGCTGCCAAAACCATCCATGTGGCGGAAAGATTTAGGAATACCCCTATCGCTCATAACCCATGTTACTTGATACAAACTTTCAGGAACATTGCTCCAAAAATCCCATACCATGTCGGGGTTAGGCAAATTGGTTTGAGGATCTCGTTTTTGAGTGTGGATGAAATCAGGGAATTTGATCGCATCACGGATAAAGAAAACAGGCGTGTTATTCCCTACTAAATCCCAGTTACCTTCTTCAGTGTAATACTTCATCGCAAAACCTCTAGGGTCTCTCACTGCATCCGCACTGCTCTTTCACCAGCCACAGTAGAGAATCTGAAAAAGCATTCGGTTTTTTTGCCCACTTTAGAGAAAATTTTCGCCTTAGTGTATTTAGTGATGTCTTTAGTCACGGTGAAAGTGCCATAAGCTCCGCTTCCTTTAGCATGCACCACCCTTTCAGGGATTCTTTCTCTGTCAAACGCCGCTAATTTTTCCAAAAACCAAGTGCTTTGTAATAAAACAGGACCTCTAGGACCAGCCGTAATCACATTGTTGTCATCCCAAACGGGAGCACCAAAAGCAGTGGTTTGTTTCACATCTTTATTAACCATCTTTTTTCCTTTATTCGATTTTAAATCTTCGTAATCTGACACCAAGCCGATTACTTGTGGTGATTATCACATAATTTGTTATATAAAGACTAACAAGATTCAATTTCTTTAAAAAATCCTTTTTTTAAGAATAAAAAAACCCCTTAAGTATTTCTATTTGTAACAATTAATGAAAATAAGAAAGATTAAAAACAAAATTTTATTTTTAATCTAGTTTTAATAATAATTATCATACTATTCTATCTCAATGCATTGACGGATTTTGTTTTTTTTTTTTGATTTTTATTTTTTGATTTTTAGATTAAGGAGAGTTGTTTGATATTTTTAAGATCATACCCAAAGCTTAGATACGCTTTATGTTTCCCCCTACTCGCTGATACTTGCTATAGTGCGGATCACACTCTAGGCAAGGTTACCACCCAAGCTAAAAGGATTTTCACTTACAACAATGAGTTTAAAGTAACTTCTAAAGAATTAGATCAACGCCAAAGCAATGAAGTCAAGGACTTGTTTAGGACTAACCCTGATGTGAATGTGGGCGGAGGGAGCGTGATGGGGCAGAAAATCTATGTGAGAGGCATTGAAGACAGGCTTTTAAGGGTTACGGTGGATGGGGCTGCACAAAATGGCAATATCTACCACCACCAAGGCAACACCGTGATTGACCCTGGCATGCTCAAAAGCGTGGAAGTTACCAAAGGTGCAGCGAATGCGAGCGCAGGGCCAGGAGCGATTGCAGGAGTGATTAAAATGGAGACTAAAGGAGCGGCTGATTTTATCCCTAGGGGGAAAAATTATGCAGCCAGTGGGGCGGTGAGTTTTTATACCAATTTTGGGGACAGAGAAACTTTCAGATCGGCTTACCAAAGCGCGCATTTTGATATTATCGCTTATTACACGCACCAAAACATCTTCTATTATAGAAGCGGCGCTACAGCGATGAAAAACCTTTTCAAACCCACACAAGCCGATAAAGAGCCAGGAACTCCCAGCGAGCAAAACAACGCTTTAGTTAAAATGAATGGCTATTTGAGCGACAGAGACACGCTCACTTTCAGCTGGAACATGACACGAGATAACGCTACACGCCCCTTAAGGAGTAACGCTATAGGGTTAGCCTATCCTTGTGAAGCCCCTTTTAGCCCAGATAGCGACCAAGGGTGTCCTAATGTGTTGGATAGTTTCACAAGATACATGTATCACTCCGTCAATACTGCCAACAATCTTTCCTTACAATACAAAAGGGAAGCGGGAAATTCTTTTGGCGACCCACGATTGGATTTTACCCTTTATACAAGCATTAGAAACGCTCAATTTGATCCCCTATTTGATCCTAATGGCGTTTATGCTAGATTCCCCACTTCTCAAGCGAGTGCATGGGAAAAAGAAAATTACCCATGCGTTGAAGGCGGGTATTGCACCCCAAGCTTTTCAGATGTGGATAAACCAAGCTCACAGCCTAGAAATTTGTTTTTAAACAACACCGGCTTAAACCTTAAAGTCGCGCATGTGATTGATGAAGCCACAGACAGCCTTTTTGAATACGGATTCAATTACCAAAATTTAAGCGTTTTTGACGCTCGCATCCCTAAATCAGAATTATACAGGCCTAATCAAGTCTATACTGATGATAAAGGACAAAAACAAATCGCTTGCTCTCTTGTGGATAATAACCCCAATGACCCTACTTTATGCCAAAGAGGGAAAGCGAACGGGAATATTTATGGAGGCTATGTGCAAGCGAATTACTCGCCCCATAAAATCATCACTTTTGGAGCCGGGGTAAGGTGGGACGCATACACGCTTTATGATAAAGACTGGAACCACCGCTACACTCAAGGCTTTAGCCCTAGTGCGGCTCTTGTGATCAGCCCCATTGAGCCTTTATCTTTAAAAATCACTTATTCTCAAGTTACAAGGGGGGTTATGCCAGGAGATGGCGTGTATATGCGCCAAAACGATTTACGATACGCTAAAAATATCAAGCCTGAAGTGGGCTCTAACGCTGAATTTAATATTGATTATTCAGGCCAGTATTTTAGCGGGAGGGCTGCGGCGTTTTATCAAGCTTTGGATAATTTCATCTCACAATACGCGCAAAATTTGATTGTAACCAATTTGAGTCAAGCGATTAGGATTTATGGCTATGAAGTGGGCGGGACTTTCAAATACAAGGGTGTGAGTTTGAATGTAGGGATCTCGCGCACTTGGCCCACCACTAGGGGGTATTTAATGGCAGACAGCTATGAGCTTGCCGCAAGCACCGGTAATGTTTTTATCATTAAATTGGATTACACCATCCCCAAAACAGGGATCAATCTTGCTTGGCTTAGCCGTTTTGTTACCGGTTTAGATTATTGTGGGTTTGATATTTACTTGCCTGATTACGGGACGGCTGAAAAACCCAAAACCCCTACCGATTTAGCCAAATGCGGATCCCAATTAGGGTTAGTGCATATGCATAAACCGGGCTATGGTGTGAGTAATTTTTATATCAATTGGAGTCCTAAAACCAAAAGCCATTGGAAAGGTTTGTTGCTTTCAGCCGTGTTTAATAATGTTTTCAACAAATTCTATGTGGATCAAACAAGCCCTTATGTCATGAGCCCGGATATGCCAGGAACTGACGCTATTAAAAGAGCGATCGCAGAGCCCGGGTTTAACGCGCGCTTTGAAGTGGCTTACAAATGGTAGTTAATGGAGCTTCAATCGTTGCGCATGCGTGATAGCAACGGCTATCGCATCGCTAATATCCAAAGGCTTGATTTCGCTTGCGATGTTAAGCAAGCGTTTGACCATAAAGGCCACTTGCTCTTTAGCGGCTTTCCCGTTACCGGTTAGGGCTTTTTTGACTTGTAAGGGCGTGTATTCGCTAAAATTACCGATCCTTTCTAAAATCTTTAAGGACAACGCCCCCCTGAATTGCGCGAGCTTGATCACGCTTTTAGGGTTATACCCAAAGAAAATATCTTCAATCGCTACTTCATTGACTTCATAACGATCCAATAAGCAATCTAAGGCTTCTATCAAATCTAAAATCTGTTCTTGCAAGCGTGTCGTGGTGATGTTAATGAACCCGGCCGTGATTAAAGAAAGCTTGTTAGAAGTGTGAGAGATGATAGCATACCCGCATTTCCTACTGCCCGGATCTATCCCTAAAATACGCATCAACCATTCCTGTTATTTATCGCAAGGTTTAAAAAACGCTATTATTATATCCATGTTTCTTGTTAGTGCAAAATACAAGATTGCATTAAAACTTTTAAAAAATTTAGCATATAAATAAGGGAGCAATAAATGAAAGCAAACACAATCATACTAGTGGATTGGGAGAATTTCAGGCGCGATATTAAACAAACAAAATGCGTTAATTATAATATCGCTTTAGATGTGATCGTTACTATTAGGGCTTTTTTACTAGATGATGAGAGGATCAGTCGTATTTACTTTTATACCACCCCACCCTTTGATTTTGAACATGCGTTATGGGATAAGAGGAATGACACCCTCCAAAATGAAAAAAATCCGGGAACAGAAATGAAAATCTTCACAAGCAACGACATTGAAGAGATCTTGCAAAGCAGTGAAGCGACCAAATGGGAGAAGATTTATAGCGATGTGGAAAATTTCCAACACGATCTAGCTTCATTGGATCAAGTGGAATTAAGGTTAGGGAGGACTAAGTTAAACGCAATAAGAGTGGAGTTTGATGGGAGTTATAGGGCGTTATTAGAACAAAAGCAGGTGGATATGCTCATGGGTCTTGACATTCAAAGAATAGCCTTTAAAAAAATAGCCGATAGGATTCTTATCTTTTCAAAAGATACGGATTTAATCCCTGCGCTCAAATTAGCCAGAGATGAGGGGCTACGGGTGGATATTGCCGATTTGTCTAACCGATTGTCTCTCCTTAGCCAGGATTTGAAATACAATTCGGATAAAGTGAGGAAATTGAGTAGTAACGAAGTCAAAGACAAGCTTTTTTCAATCAGAGAAAATCTCACTAAAACCAACTGGGCTTAAACTAAAAAACCAACGAAGTTCTGGTAACGATGCAAACAGAGTAACCACAATTTCTTTTTTTAAAGATTAAAGAAATAAAACAAGGAGTCAATCCAACCCGATTGATTTAAAAAGGCTTTAACCAAAGAACCAACCCATTAACGATTCTCATTCCTTAGGTTGTGGGAGTTTAAAATGAAGGGTTTTACTGCCCTTATTGGTTTGGACTTTAATCTCCATGAGATTTTTGCAATCGTGTTCTATTGTCAGAGATTCTCCAAATTTAAGCGTGAACATAGCGGTTTTTTTGACTGGGTGGGTGAGGCTTTATTTTCATATTCTCTTACTCCTTGACTTATTGAAGTTTTTGTTTTATACTTTCAAAATACATTAGCTTTATCAAATATGTCTAGCACTCAGCTCATAACTGATGGTCAATTGCTATTCTGAGATTTTGCTAATGTTATTCCTTATATTCACTTTTTTGTGTTAGAATTAGGTTCATTGGAGTTTAAGGGTAGAATCTCACTCTTTGTAATTAGTGGAGATGTATATAAACTTTCACTATCCTCTAACTTTTCATAACTTGTTATGACCCAATGATTAGGTAATTTTTCTCCTTTCCGATTATCCTTTAAACCTACTCTTATATTTTCGTATTCAATAGCTATTCTGCCGTTATTATCAACCTTAACGCCTTTGTCAATAGCTTCAGGTATCGTTTTAGCTATATTTAGGGCGTATTCTTTAGCTTCTGCTTCACTTAAGCCTTTCTTCATCTCGTTAGATATTCTACGCTCTAATATATGCGCTAATCCATAACCGTCGCTATCTTTAGTCTTTGGCGTTCCCCAAACTAAATCAATATCCCCTAAACCTTCCTTATGAAACGCTCCCGCTACAAAACCTTTTTTAGTTTCTAAAAGCTTGTTGATCGCTCCTAAACCATCATTTTTAAACTCGCTATAATTATGTCCCCATTCGCTAGGCGTTTCAAGTTTTGGTTTAATCGTTTTCTCGTTTTCTTTTTGCCTGTCCTTAACGGCTTGTATTAAGCGCTTTAAGGTAGGGTTATTTTCATTAGGCTCTCTATTGGCCATTAAAAGGTAATGCGTGAAATCGTAAATATCAATGTCTTTAAATTCCTTACTATTAGGATCGAACATGTCTTTTGTAACATCTGCGATCTTGAATTCTTTCAAACCTTTTTTAATGTTATCGCTTCTTAAGGCTTCAAATAACGCTTTGCTCGGATCATCAAACCTCGCAAATCGTGCTACGCTTGCTCCTAAAATCTCGCTTATATCGCTCACGCTTTGATCGCTCTTTTCAAACATGTCTAACGAACTCGTTTTATAGAATTTTTCGCTCAAATCTTTCAGGCTTTCGCTTGTGCTTTGATAATTCTTTAAATTCGCAAAACTGCGATCCATAATATTGCTTAGATAAGCGTTTAAGCTCACATTAGGAAAACTCATATCATGGATTAAATTGTGAAAACTGCCCGCATTATCTACAAACATTTTTTTCACTTTTTCATAGCTTTTAATATCGTTTGTAAATTCTTTCTGCCAGCGGTTTAATAACTCTATCCCTTGCGTTTTAGTGCGTGGCATGTTAAACATTAAAAGGGCTAGGTTGCTATCGGTTACATTAGGATGAGTAGCCTTATCAAAATTAAGATTTTTAGCAACGATATTTTTTAATGAGTAAATGCTATCAGCGTTTAATTGGGTTTCTAATTCTTTTAATTTAGGCTCGTAGTGGATTAAAACCGCTATCGCATGATCGCTCTCGCTATTGAAGCGGCCTTGATTAGATGAAGCCGCTAAATTGTTGATCTCGGTGTTGTTTAAGCGTTTAGAAGGCAAGCGCACTAATAGCTCGTCCGGCTTTAAATCTATGTGATAATATTCCTTGATCGCTCTTTCGTAAGCAAAACGGCTTTTAGGCGTGAAATTTAGCATGCCTTGGACTCGGTGGTTCCCTGCGATCACTTGGCCGTCGTGTAAAACGATCGGTAAATCTTCAAAACCTCCACTCCCAAATATCTTTTTAGGATCAAAATTCTCAGCAATGCTTTTAATCTGTTCTTCGTTCATGTCCGTGCGTTTTTGCGTCCCGCCTGTGGTAAAGCTTGGTTTTAAATCTTTTGCTTTCACGATCGCATAATCTAGATCGTAAATCTCTCTTTCATTCAACCGAACTCGGCTTTTAGGGATTTGCGTTTGTGTGTGTGTGGGTATATCCTCTCCTACTTCTATTTTAGTCTGACTTTCAATGTTTCCTGCATTGCCTCGCTCGTGTTCTAATTTCTTTTTTAAAGCTTCTTTGCGTTTTATCTCTTGCTCTTTTAAGCGTGTAAATTCTTTTTCGCTTTCTAGCTTCTCGCTTTCTAACTTGGCAAGCTTTTCGGCGTTAGCTTGTTCTAATGGGCTTAAATTTTGCGTTTTTAGCGGGTTTTCTGTTGTTTTAAGTGGGTTTTCTTGTGTTTTTAGTAATTCCTCTTGACTTGTATAAAAATCAAAAATCTTATTTCCATTGTTTAAATCATCTACTACTAACATAAGCTTTACGCCGTTGTTATCCCATTCGTAAGCGTATCTAAATCCGTTTTTAATCCTTTCAAAACTCTCTAATAACACACTTCCGTTTTTGATAACTTCGCTCATGTTAAGTAGTTCTTCATTAGTTAGTCCGTTCTCTTCTCCGTTCTGCTTTCTTAGTATTTTTCTAGCTCCTGCATTCCTTGATCCTTGCTCTAAAATGTAAAGATCGTTTAAGTCTATCCCTTTGATTTCTGTTTGATCTAACTCGCCCTTAAACACCTTTAAAACTTATTGCTGTTCTTTAGTGAGCTTGCTTTCATCAATCTTTTGTAATTCTTTTAAGGCTTTTTCGTATTTAGTCGCTTTCTCTTTAATTTCTTCGCTCGCTTGTTTAACGCCGTTATTAAGCTCTTCAATGATTTTAAGCGTGTTGTTGGTGAATTGAGAATTTTTAGCGCTTAATTCTAATTGCTTACTAAAATCGCTTATGGTGTGGCTTCGTTCAAGCGCTCGTTTAATGTGATACTTCAAGGCTGCGCCTGCGGTGGCTTCGTTCTAACACATAAACGCTAAACTAAAAACTTTTTTTAAGAGCGCAGTTGTTGTAAGGCTTCTTTAATCGCTGCTTCGGTGCTGAGATGGGGTTTTAGGGTTTTTAAAACTTTATTGATTTCAGCGCTTTTAAAGCCCAAACTCTCTAGGGCTAAAAAGACTTCATTGCACACAGGGCTAGTTTCATCTTGAATGAAAAAACCAATCAAATCCACCATGATCTTATCAGCGAGCTTTTTGCCTATGCCTGGGACTTGCTGGAGTCTTTTGACTTCTTTAGTAGCGATAATGTTTTCAAATTCATTTGGCGAAAAGCTTGAAAGAATGGCTAAAGCGATACGCCCCCCTACCCCATTGATTTTTAAAAGCCTTTCAAAGAGGATTTTTTCGCTCTCTTCTAAAAACCCGTATAAAGGATGCGCATCTTCTTTAATGACTTGTAAGATTTTCAAACGCGCTTTTTGGCCCGCTTGGAGCAAAGCAGAAGTCCGCATAGAAACTTGCACCCCATAAACAACCCCTTGCACTTCTATATGCACTTCTAAAGCAGAAATTTTTTCCACAACCCCTATCAAACCCACTATCATTTTATCCCTTTTTTATTTCTCGCTCTAGCCTTTTATAGCGCTTTTAGGAACTTTTTTGATTTTATGATCTTCATAGATCACATTCACGCTTTCATTATGGCTTAACATAGCGCTCAAGTTGCTCACTTTAGGGTAATTGCGATGGTAGATCACGATATTTTCTTGCTTGAAAGGGTTTTTAGTCATAACGCTTGCATGTTGGAAGCTGTTTTCTATGCTAATGAGTTTAGCGTAACATTCGTTATTGATTTTTTGCAATTCTAGCATTTGGGCTTTTAAGATTTTCAAACGCTTTAAAGCAAACATAAACTCGCTATAAGCGTCTTTCACGCTTTCTTGTTGCATTAAAGAGCGTTTGATTTCTTCGGTGGCGTTTTTAAGCTTTTCCATGATGGCTTGATGGTTTTTGACTAAATGGTTTAAAAACTGGTGCTGAGCGATGATTTTTTTAGATTTTAACCCTAATGCATTGAGTTTTTGTTTAGCGGCTTTCAATTCTTCTTGGTTTTCTCGCCCCCCAAAAGCGTAAAAAATAAAGCGGTTGCCATTACCATCCACTTCATCAATCAAACATTGCTTGGAAAAATACAGCTTGTTATCGCTTTTGAGCTTTTCTAAAGCGATTTCTTTCGCATAGACCATGCTCCCCGCGCTCGCTTCCACTTTAACGCTATTGGCATACACCTTAGCGCGCTCTAAATACTTGCACTCAAACTCTTTAGCGTAGCACACGCCCTTATGGTTAGTGATACGCGCTTTATTGGCATAGACATAGCTTTCAGGGTGGATTTGCCCTTCTATAGTAATTTCTTTAGCCACTAAGATCACATTCTTGCCCACATTGCCCTTAATGTTAATCGCGCTCGCTTCTAAAATGAGGTTAGAATCAATCGCATCGCTCAATTCATCTTTAGCTTGAATCTCTAAAACCAACCCGCTCTCCACTCCCCCTAAAAGATTGGGCGTTTCAATGGATTTGATCCCGTTTTTAAAAACAAAATTTTGATTAGAAATCAAACGCCCTTTTTCCATTTTAACCCCTTGTAAGGCTTTGGAGTAATACACTAAAGCGTTATTTTCTTCTCTTTCTTCAAAAGCGTTTTTGTCATGCCCTATAGGGGTGGGCGAATTGGCAACTTTAGATAATTCAATATAAAGGCCTTTAAGGTTACGGCCGTCTTTGCCTTGTTTGGGGTAATTCACGCAAGCGACTTTTTGATTTTCTTTAGCGATATAATCATTTTCTTTAACCAACGATTCTTCTTGATCGCTTAAGGGAACAATGTGCGTTGGAAGGTATTCTTCTTCTAATAAAAAATGGGATTGTTCTTCTGTATTAGGGATAAAGGTTAAAGAAGCGTATAAAATAAAACGCTTGTTTTGGGCTTCTTTTTTATATTTTCTTAACTCTGTTTTTAGATTTTCATACATTTGTGAAAGGTGGCGAAACACCACGCCTTGAAAGGCTAAACACTCTTTAATATACGCAAACATTTCTTGGTAATGCTCTTCAGTGTCTAGGACAATAAAACACTCGTCTAAAACGATTTCTATTTTACTCAAATGTTCATCCACTTTTACTTCAAAAAAGCGCTTATAAGCGTTTGATTTGATTTTAATGTCGTGGGTTTGATAAAGGGTTAGCTCTTTTTTTTCATAGTATTCATCTTCTTCTAATTGTTGCAATTCCCCACCAAAAGCCTCGCTAAAATCGTCTTTAGCACTGTTTTTGATAAAAATAGAAGTTTTTAAAATCTCAAACCATAGATCTTCTATTTGTAATTTATTTTCAGCGGCCGCTTTTTTTAACTCTTTTTGAATGTCTTTGCACCGCTCAACTTTTATAGGGGCAAAATGCTCCAAGCTCATTTTTTAATCCTTAAATGGTATAATATAAGAATTTGAAAAAAGGAATATGCTAACAAAAAAACGCTGAAAATTAGGTAATAAATACAACTAGTATGCTAAAAAAAATATTTTTAACCAATAGCTTAGGGATTTTATGCTCTAGGATTTTTGGCTTTTTACGGGATTTGATGATGGCTAATATTCTAGGGGCTGGGGTGTATAGCGATATTTTCTTTGTGGCTTTCAAATTGCCTAATTTATTCAGGCGTATTTTTGCAGAAGGCTCTTTTTCTCAAAGCTTTTTACCAAGCTTCATACGAAGTTCCATTAAAGGGAGCTTTGCGAGTTTGGTGGGGATTATTTTTTGTAGCGTTTTATTGATATGGTGCTTATTGGTGGCATTAAATCCCTTGTGGCTAACCAAACTCCTAGCTTACGGCTTTGATGAAGAAAAAATCAAACTATGCGCCCCTATTGTAGCGATCAATTTTTGGTATCTTTTATTGGTGTTTATCACCACCTTTTTAGGCGCGCTTTTGCAATACAAACACAGCTTTTTTGCCAGCGCTTATAGCGCAAGCTTACTCAATTTATGCATGATTTTAGCCCTTTTCATTTCTAAAGAAAAAACGCATTTAGAAGCGTTGTATTATTTGAGCTATGGCGTGCTTTTAGGGGGCGTGGCTCAAATTTTATTACACTTTTATCCTTTAGTAAAATTAGGCTTATGGGCTTTATTATGGAAAGGATTTTTGAGCTTTAAGACTAAAAACGCGCTCAAAAAAAAATACCGCTCTCAAAGAGTTAAAAAGGATTTGAAAGCGTTTTTCAAGCAATTCCTCCCCAGCGTTTTAGGCAATTCTAGCGCTCAGATCGCTTCTTTTTTAGACACCACGATAGCCTCTTTTCTAGCGAGCGGGAGCGTGTCTTATTTGTATTACGCTAATAGAGTCTTCCAGCTCCCTTTAGCTTTATTTGCCATAGCCATATCCACAGCCCTTTTCCCTAGCATTGCGATCGCTATTAAAAACAATCAGCAGGATTTAATCTTAAAACGCTTGCAAAAGGCGTGGTTTTTTTTGGTGGGGGTTTTGCTTCTTTGCAGCATTGGGGGAATAATGTTAAGCAAAGAAATCACAGAGCTTTTATTTGAAAGGGGGCAATTTAGCCCTAAAGACACCCTAATCACTTCGCAAGTCTTTTCGCTCTATCTTTTAGGCTTGCTCCCTTTTGGGCTAACCAAACTCTTTTCTTTATGGCTTTATGCGAAATTAGAGCAAAAAAAAGCGGCTAAAATCTCTTTAATTTCGCTTTTTTTAGGTTTAGTGGCTTCTTTGAGTTTAATGCCTTTGTTGGGGGTTTTAGGTTTGGCTTTAGCGAATAGTTTGAGCGGGTTATTTTTATTGGTTTTAACGATAAAAGCGTTTGGCTTTCAACCATTCTTGGGTATAATTAAAAATTTAAAATTATGGCTTGTAATTCTTTTTCTCGCTTGCGTGGAAATCTTATTACTCTTAGCGTTCAAATCGTGGGTTACACATTTATATTTATTTTATTATTTTCAAGGTTTTTAAATGTTTATTTATGACACCAAATTAAAACAAAAAGTCCCTTTTGAGCCTTTAGTTGAAAAAAAGGCGAATATTTATGTGTGCGGGCCTACGGTGTATGATGACGCTCATTTAGGGCATGCCAGGAGCGCGATTGCTTTTGATTTGTTAAGGCGCACGCTTGAATTGAGCGGCTATGAAGTGGTGCTAGTAAGGAATTTCACGGATATTGACGATAAAATCATCAACAAAGCCCTAAAAGAAAACAAAAGCATTCAAGAATTAAGCAGTATTTATATTGAATCTTACACGAGGGATTTAAACGCTTTGAATGTGAAAAAACCCAGCCTAGAGCCTAAAGCGAGCGAGTATTTAGACGCTATGGTGGGCATGATTGAAACGCTTTTAGAAAAAAATATCGCTTATCAGATCTCTAATGGGGATATTTATTTAGACACGAGCAAGGATAAAGATTACGGCTCTTTGAGCGTGCATAATAGCAGCATTGAATTTAGCCGTATTGGTTTGGTGCAAGAAAAACGGCTTGAGCAGGATTTTGTGTTATGGAAAAGCTATAAGGGGGATAATGATGTGGGCTTTGATAGCCCTTTAGGCAAAGGGCGTCCTGGCTGGCATATAGAATGCTCTAGCATGATCTTTAAAACTTTAGCGCTCACTGACACCCCTTATCAAATTGACATCCATGCAGGCGGAGCGGATTTGTTATTCCCCCACCATGAAAATGAAGCGTGCCAAACCCGTTGCGCCTTTGGCGTGGAGCTTGCCAAATACTGGATGCATAATGGCTTTGTGAATATCAATAACGAAAAAATGTCTAAAAGTTTAGGGAATAGCTTTTTCATTAAAGACGCTCTCAAAAACTATGATGGCGAAATTTTGCGCAATTACTTACTGGGGGTGCATTATCGCTCTGTTTTGAATTTCAATGAAGAAGACTTACTGGTGAGTAAAAAACGCTTGGATAAAATCTATCGTTTAAAACAGCGCGTTTTAGGGACTCTTGGAGGAATAAATCCAAACTTTAAAAAAGAAATTTTAGAATGCATGCAAGATGATTTAAACATTTCTAAAGCGTTGAGCGTTTTAGAAAGCATGCTTTCTTCCACTAATGAAAAACTGGATCAAAACCCTAAAAACAAAGCTTTAAAGGGCGAAATTTTAGCGAATTTGAAATTCATAGAAGAACTGCTTGGCATCGGGTTTAAAAACCCTGTAGAATATTTCCAATTAGGCGTGAGTGGGAGCGAAAAACAAGAAATTGAAAACAAGATAGAAGAAAGAAAACGCGCCAAAGAACAAAAAGATTTTTTAAAAGCCGATCGCATCAGAGAAGAGCTTTTAAACCACAAAATCGCTTTGATGGACACCCCACAAGGCACGATTTGGGAGAAGTTTTTTTAAACGCCTCCAATTTTACCTTTTTACACATTCTAGCCACAAATTTCAATATTTTTGCTTTTTAATCTTGTAAATTTTATATTCATTTACCTAATACTTGATAAAATTGGACATCGGTTGTAAATACTATATATTTATAACCTTAATCGTAAATACAACAGAAATTTTCTAGTCTAAAGTCGCACCCTTTGTGCAAAAATCGTTTCACAAAAAGAAAGGAAGAAAATGGAAATACAACAAACACACCGCAAAATCAATCGCCCTTTGGTTTCTCTTGCTTTAGTAGGAGCGTTGGTCAGCATCACACCGCAACAAAGTCATGCCGCCTTCTTTACAACCGTGATCATTCCAGCCATTGTTGGGGGTATCGCTTCAGGCGCTGCTGTAGGAACGGTCTCAGGGCTTCTTGGTTGGGGGCTCAAACAAGCCGAAGAAGCGAATAAAACTCCGGATAAACCCGATAAAGTGGCGCATTCAAGCAGGAAGAGGTTTTAATGAATTCCCTAACAAGGAATACGACTTATACAAATCCCTTTTATCCAGTAAGATTGATGGAGGTTGGGATTGGGGGAATGCCGCTAGGCATTATTGGGTCAAAGGCGGGCAATGGAACAAGCTTGAAGTGGATATGAAAGATGCTGTAGGGACTTATAAGCTTTCAGGGCTAAGAAACTACACCGGTGGGGATTTAGATGTCAATATGCAAAAAGCCACTTTGCGTTTGGGTCAATTCAATGGCAATTCTTTCACAAGCTTTAAAGATAGCGCTGATCGCACCACGAGAGTGGATTTCAACGCTAAAAATATCTTAATTGATAATTTTTTAGAAATCAATAATCGTGTGGGTTCTGGAGCCGGCAGAAAAGCCAGCTCTACGGTTTTAACTTTGCAAGCTTCAGAAGGGATCACTAGCGATAAAAACGCGGAAATTTCTCTTTATGATGGCGCCACGCTTAATTTGGCTTCAAACAGCGTTAAATTAATGGGTAACGTGTGGATGGGCCGTTTGCAATATGTGGGAGCGTATTTGGCCCCTTCATACAGCACGATAAACACTTCAAAAGTGACAGGGGAAGTGAATTTTAACCATCTCACTGTGGGCGATCGAAACGCCGCTCAAGCAGGCATTATCGCCAGTAAAAAGACTTATATTGGCACACTGGATTTGTGGCAAAGCGCGGGGTTAAATATCATCGCCCCTCCAGAAGGTGGTTATAAGGATAAACCTAATAATACCAATTCTCAAAGTGGTGCTAAAAACGACAAAGATGAAAGCGCTAAAAACGACAAACAAGATAGTAACACTCAGGTCATTAACCCACCCAATAGCGGACAAAAAACAGAAATTCAACCCACGCAAGTCATTGATGGGCCTTTTGCTGGCGCCAAAGACACGGTGGTCAATATCAACCGCATCAACACTAACGCTGATGGCACGATTAAAGTGGGAGGGTATACAGCTTCTCTTACCACCAATGCGGCTAATTTGAATATCGGCAAAGGCGGTGTCAATCTGTCCAATCAAGCGAGCGGGCGCTCTCTTTTAGTGGAAAATCTAACCGGGAATATCACCGTTGATGGGGCTTTAATGGTGAATAATCAAGTGGGCGGTTATGCTTTGGCAGGATCAAGCGCGAATTTTGAGTTTAAGGCTGGTGTGGATACCAAAAACGGCACAATCGCTTTTAATAACAATATCAGTCTGGGAAGATTTGTGAATTTAAAAGCGAGCGCTCATACGGTCAATTTTAAAGATATTGATACTGGTAATGGTGGTTTCAACACCTTAGATTTTAGTGGTGTTACAAACAAGGTCAATATCAACAAGCTCATTACAGCTTCCACTAATGTGGCCATTAAAAACTTCAACATTAATGAATTGTTGGTTAAAACCAATGGGATAAGTGTGGGGGAATACACTAATTTTAGCGAAGATATAGGCAATCAATCGCGCATCAACACCGTGCGTTTAGAAACTGGCACTAGGTCAATCTATTCTGGAGGTGTTAAGTTTAAAGGCGGTGAAAAACTGGTTATCAATGATTTTTACTACGCCCCTTGGAATTATTTTGACGCTAGGAATATTAAAAATGTTGAAATCACCAACAAACTTGCTTTTGGACCTCAAGGGAGTCCTTGGGGCACATCAAAACTTATGTTTAATAATCTAACCCTAGGCCCCAATGCAGTCATGGATTATAGCCAATTTTCAAATGTAACCATTCAGGGGAATTTTGTCAACAATCAAGGCACTATCAATTATTTGGTTCGAGGCGGGAACATAGAAACCTTAAGTGTAGGCAATGCAGCAGTCATGAGTTTTAATAATGATATAGATAGCGCAACTGGATTTTACAAACCACTTGTTAAGATTAACAGCGCTCAAGATCTCATTAAAAATAAAGAACATGTCTTATTGAAAGCGAAAATCATCGGTTATGAAAATGCTTCTTTAGGCACTAACAGCATTAGTAATGCTAATCTAATAGAACAATTCAACGAGCGCCTAGCCCTTTATAACAACAATAACCGCATGGATACTTGTGTGGTGCGAAATACCGATGACATTAAAGCATGCGGGATGGCTATCGGCGATCAAGCCATGGTGAATAACCCTGACAATTACAAGTATCTTATCGGTAAGGCATGGAAAAATATAGGTATCAGCAAAACGGCTAATGGCTCTAAAATCTCTGTGCGTTATTTAGGTAATGCTACACCTGCTGAGAATGGTGGCAATACCACAAACTTACCCACAAACACCACTAACAATGCGCGTTTCGCTAGCTACGCTCTCATAAAGAACGCTCCTTTCGCTCAAACTAGCGCCACGCCTAATTTAGTCGCTATCAATAAGCATGATTTTGGCACCATTGAAAGCGTATTTGAATTGGCTAACCGCTCTAAGGATATTGACACGCTTTATGCTAACTCAGGTGCGCAAGGCAGGGATCTCTTACAAACCTTATTGATTGATAGCCATAATGCAGGTTATGCCAGAACAATGATTGATGCTACAAGCGCTAATGAAATCACCAAGCAATTGAATACGGCCACTGACGCTTTAAACAACATAGCCAGTTTGGAGCATAAGACAAGCGGTTTACAAACTTTGAGCTTGAGCAATGCGATGATTTTAAATTCTCGTTTAGTCAATCTCTCTAGGAGACACACCAACAATATTGACTCGTTTGCCAGACGCTTGCAAGCTTTAAAAGACCAAAGATTCGCTTCTTTAGAAAGCGCAGCAGAAGTGTTGTATCAATTTGCCCCTAAATATGAAAAACCCACCAATGTTTGGGCTAACGCTATTGGAGGAGCGAGCCTAAATAGCGGAGGCAACACTTCATTATATGGCACAAGCGCCGGCGTAGATGCTTACCTTAATGAGAAAGTGGAAGCCATTGTGGGCGGATTTGGAAGCTATGGTTATAGCTCTTTTAATAATCAAGCGAACTCTCTTAACTCTGGGGCTAATAACGCTAATTTTGGCGTGTATAGCCGTATCTTTGCTAACCGGCATGAATTTGATTTTGAAGCTCAAGGAGCTGTAGGGAGTGATCAATCAAGCTTGAATTTCAAAAGCGCTCTATTAAGAGATTTGAATCAAAGCTACAATTACTTAGCCTATGGCGCTGCAGCAAGAGCGAGCTATGGTTATGACTTCGCGTTTTTTAGGAACGCTTTAGTGTTAAAACCAAGCGTGGGCGTGAGCTATAACCATTTAGGTTCAACCAACTTTGAAAGCAACAGCACCAATAAAGTGGCTTTAAAAAATGGTGCAAGCAGTCAGCATTTATTCAACGCTAGCGCTAATGTGGAAGCGCGTTATTATTATGGGGACACTTCATACTTCTATATGAATGCTGGAGTGTTACAAGAATTTGCTAATTTTGGTTCTAGCAATGCGGTGTCTTTAAACACCTTTAAAGTGAATGCTGCTCGCAATCCTTTAAATACCCATGCTAGAGTGATGATGGGTGGGGAATTGAAATTGGCTAAAGAAGTGTTTTTGAATTTGGGCTTTGTTTATTTGCACAATTTGATTTCCAATATAGGCCATTTCGCTTCCAATTTAGGAATGAGGTATAGTTTCTAAATATTGATCTAAATACCGCTATTAAACCAACCCATGCTTTGGCATGGGGTGGATTTAAGAAGTGTAGATCTCTTTGGGATGGTTGGTATATTGACACAAGTCATGCTTGAGTGTTATTAGCAAACCAACCCCTAAGGGATTAGCCTTTAAAACAAACTCCACTAACGCAAACAAAAAGACTCTAGCTTTTTAAAAATCTTAAACAAAAAGTATTGTATAAGAAGTTTTTTATTCAGTCTAGTGTTTAAAAATTCAAAAAAACCTCTCTTATTATTACTAAGATTCTCTACTTGGTTCTTGTAATTTTCAAATTGGTTCTTGTAATTTTCAAAAAAATCCAATGCAAAAGAGGTTTTAAAAAGTGTTTCACGCCACTTTGTAGCATAAGGTAAATAGAAATAAGAATCTTTCCAAGGCTTTTCACCGCTAAAAAAGTGAACCATGCAAACATCAGATTTTTCATTAATCTTTTTTCTATAGAAGAGTCGGTGAGAAAAATTATACGAATCAGAGATGGGTAAAATCTTGTTGACACATACAATGTTTATTGTGTCTTGCTCTGGACACACCAAAGAATGATTTCTTGCAACCAAAAACTCACAAAGCTTTTCTTCTAAATTATCATCTCTCCAAAGTTTAAGATTAGCTACCATAAATCCCACATTAAAATGATTGCGATAGAGAGTTATAAGCTCTTCAGTAGGCAATACATTCTCTTCATCAAGTTCAAAAAACTTAATACAATCAATAGTCCGATTCTTAAGAAACGCATCCAAACTATTCAGATTAAAGAGAGAAAGGTCTTCTTTAACCATTCCAAAATACTCTCCACCCATAGGGATAAAAAAACTCTCGCTAATATCGCCCACAAACAAAGTATCCACATCAAACATGATAATTTTTTCATATTGAGGAAAAATACTCGCTAACAATAAACGGCATAAAATCATTTTAGAAAAACGCTTTTGAGCAAAAGAATTGAGTCTTAAGAAAAGTTTAGAAACCAATTTAAAAGGGTAAGCATCGTCATTCTTTGAAATATCACAAAATTCAATGCTAGAAAACGCGCTAAAGGGGGCTATAGTTTGCTTTAATTTTTCTGTATTTTCAGCACTCAAACTATCCACTAAACAATGGATTTGATAAAAAAGTTTTACCCCATCTCTTTCTTGCTTCGCGCAAGAAAGCATGGAGTATAAGCTCACACCAGCAGGGATGCAATAACTATTGTCAAAGGCTACTACTATAGGGATAGTCTGAGAAATGGGGGGGGGGGGGGTACAGATGTGCTATTTTTCACATAAACTCCTTAAAAATAAAATAAACGAAACATTATAACTCAAAATCCCCTATTTTCAAACTCTACAACGCATACACGACAAGCTTGTTATCATGCCAGATCGCTTCTAGGGGCGTGTCATAGAGCGTGCTTAAATTGTGCGAAGTCATAGCGATTTGCGTGGAAGCTTGCAAAAAAAGTTTTTTATCTTTGAGCATGACCACATGCGTGGAGTGCCTGGCAACCAAATTCGGGTCATGGATATTGACTAAAACGCTCAATTCTCGTTTTTTCATCTCATCTTTAATCGCATCAAAAAAAAGGGCTTGGTTTTTTAAATCTAAAGCGCTCGTAGGCTCATCTAGTAACAATAAGGGCGTTCTTTGCAACAAACTTCTGGCTAAAAGCACCATTTGCCTTTGACCACCGGACAAATCGTTGATGCCTTGATCTTTTAAGGACTCTAAATCCAAGCGCTCTAAAACGCTAGTCGCTTCTTTAATGTGCTTGGCTTTAGGCGTAGCGAACAGATTCAAATGCGTCGCTTTCCCCATTAAGACAAAATCCAACACGCTGAAATTAAACGCATAATATTCCACTTGGGGGATATAAGCGATCAATTTGGCTTTTTCATAAGGCTTTAAGGGTAAAATATCTTTGTTACACGCTTTAATTTCGGTTTCTTCTAAAGGCTTTAAAAGCCCTAAAAGGCATTTTAAAAGCGTGGTTTTACCCGATCCATTAGGCGCTAGAATGCTGGTGATGCTGTTTTTTGGCACGCTAAAACTCAATTTATCCAAAATGAGTTTTTGAGAATATTTAAAGGACAGGTTTTTAACTTCTAAGACCATCACACCCCCCTAGTCCTGAATAAAAGCCACAAGAAGAAAGGCGCTCCTAAAACGCTTGTGGCAATGCCTACCGGTAAATCATAGGGGGTAATGGTTTTAGCCACCACATCCGCTAAAAGCAAGAAAAACGCTCCCATTAACAAAGAGCTTAAAAGCAGTTTTTGTAAATTCGCCCCAAAAAACAATCTCGCTACATGCGGAATGACTAACCCAATCCAGCCAATCGTGCCAGACACGCTCACCTCTAAAGCGCTCGCAACGCTCACGCACACCAAACAAAGCGATCGCAACAACACCGGATTAATACCCAAACTCAAACTTTGCGCATCGCTCAAGCTCAATAAATTGATGCGCCACCTTAACAAAAAAAGCGGGATAAAGCCTAAAGATAGCCCTATGAAAGCGATCAAGCAATCCTTATAACTGCTCAAAGACAAGCTCCCTAAAAGCCACACGACAATCGCTTGCGCTTTTTGAGGGATCACAAAGAATTTTATCGCTCCGGCTAAGGCGCTTAAAAACGCGCTCAACACCACCCCTGAAAGCACCAACGAAAGGACGGAATTGCCTAAAACCCTATTCATCGCTAAGACAGCAAGGCTAGCTAAAATCGCCCCAAAGAACGCTAAAATCGCAATGTTAGACTCCACTACCGCTATCGCCATCGCCACGCCTAGCATCGCCCCGCTAGAAATCCCTAGTAAAAAGGGATCCACTAAGGGGTTTCTAAAAATCGTTTGCATCACCACCCCACTCCCGGACAAACTCGCTCCCACCAGGAGCGCTAAAATCACTCGTGGTAGTCGTATTTCTAAAATAATAATACTTAAAGAGCTCAGTTCTTCATTGTGCAAAAAGTGGTTTTTCACGTTAAGGCACACTTCTTTCCACTCTTCAAAGCTCAAGGACTCCCCTCCAAACAAAAGCACCACCACCGCTAAAATCACGCAAGCTAAGGCAATATGATAGGTTTTAAGCATCACGCTTCCTTTTAAGAACGATTAATCTGAACAAAGAATCATACCAACTGCTCGGGAGGATTCTATACAACGCTAACAACAATTGGGTTTTTAAGCCGATCAAATAGCGGGCCTTGATTTTTTGACTCATGGTAAGAAAAACGATTTTTTGCGCCACGGCTTTAGGGCTTAGGGCTTTTTGATACACGCCAGAATAAAAGCTTTTAGCCGCATTCACCTCTAATGCATAAAGGCTATCTTTTCGCTCATCATTTTCAAAAGCGGTTTTTTCCCAGTTGCTTTTCACTGGGCCTGGCTCAATTAAACACACTTGAACGTTAAAGGGTTTAAGCTCTAAACGCAAGGCATCGCTATAAGCCTCTAAGGCATGCTTACTTGCGCTGTAATGGCCTAAAAAGAGCATGCTCACACGCCCCGCTATGGAAGAAAGGTTAAAAATTTTAGAGTTGAGCTTGTTTTTTAATAGGGGCAAACAAAACTGCACCACTTCACAAAGGGCGAAAAAATTCACGCTAAATTGCTTTTTAACCTCGTCAATAGGCGTGTCTTCTACGCTCCCAAACACCCCATAACCGGCGGAATTGATCAAAACATCGCAATGATCTTCTTTAGCGCTGATGTTTAAAAACACTTCTTTTAAAGCGTTAGAATCGCTCACATCAACATCAATACTCTCGCATAACGCATGGTTTAACGCTAAGCACAAAGTCGCATGCCTAGAGAGCGCATAGACTTTATACCCTTGATCTAACAGCATTAACGCACACTCCAACCCAATCCCAGAACTCGCCCCGGTGATAATTGCCACCTTTTGGCTTTCTTTTTTCTCGCCCATTATCTAACGCCAACTCTCTTATTATTTTTTATTAATTCCTCTAATATTCACTTAATATTACTTAATTTTTACTAATATATAGTTCTTGGAATGTTTTTTACAAAAGACATTTTTAACACCAATTTTAATTAAGGAGAAACAATGCCTCAAATACAATCATCGCATTCCAATCATTTTGATTTTACCCTAGACACAGCCGATTGCACTAAATTATTGATGAGCTATCTGGTCGTGCCTACTACGGCTAATTTCAACAATGTCATGCATGGGGGGGAATTATTGAATTTATTGGATAAAGTGGCTTATGTGTGCTCGGCTCGTTATTGCAAAAAAGGAACGGTCACTTTAAGCGTGGATGGGGTTACTTTTAAATACCCCATTCCTGTAGGGAATTTGCTCACTTTTTTAGCCAGCATCAATTATGTAGGAAACACCTCGTGTGAAGTGGGGATTAAGGTTTTGAGCGAAGATATTAAAACTCGTGAAATCATGCACACTAATTCATGCTATTTCACCATGGTGGCTGTGGAAAATGGCAAACCCACCCCCATGCCCAAATACGAGCCTAAAACAGAGGTTGAAATCCGCCGTTATGAAGGGGCTTTGAAGCGTAAGGAAATGCGCACACGAGGGTATTTAAAAAGCGGGAAACACGAGGGCATTTAAAAAAAGCAAAAAGCGTGTAGGCGGTGTTTTAACCCTGAATTTTACCCCTAAAAAGGGGGGTAGTTGGTAAGCGGTTAGTTTAAGCGTTTAAGTTGTGCGGGTGTTTTAAAACAGTTCGCTATGACTGCCTAACCTTACTAAAATAAGCTCATCACCTCTCACTAAATACACAAGCAAAATATCAGCTTTGATGTGGCATTCCCTAAAAGGTTTCCAATTGCCTTTTAAAGCATGATCTTTAAATTGTGGGTCTAGTGGTTCTTTCTTTCTTAAGGTTAGAATGACTTCATTCAAAACGCTATCATCAAACCCATTCAAAAGTAATTTATCAAAATCTTTTTGAAAAGATTTTTTAAGGTTGAGTTTCAACACCTAACGCCCTTTTTCTTTCATCGCTATAACTAGAAAAATCCTCAACAATCAAATCGGTTTCTTTGTTAAGCGCATCTCTCATGGCTTGTTGCGTTTGAATGTTTGGGATCTCATACCCCAAACAACAATCTCTTTTATCATCAAAAGCTTGGCTGATTTTTTGCAAGAGTTCATTTAATGCGTCTATTTTATCCTTAAAGTTTTGATCCCTTTTTTCCAATTCTTTAGCCATTTTTTCTTTAAAAGAAGCTCTATCATTTTGCATCTTTTTGATTTTTCGCTCTAATTGATGGATTAAATTAAAAAGCTGTCTTTGGCTGTATTTTGTGTAATCTTTGTTGGTGGTGTTTGGCATGCTTATTCCTTTTAAAATATAATATCAGTTCATTATAGCGCAAGCGATAGAGTGGGATTAAAAAGGTTAGAAAATTAAAAACTTTGTTTTGTGAAAAAATTTAAAAAACAGATGAAAAATCAGTGAAAAGATCAAAAGATCTTTTAGTAAAAAATTTTAAAAAAGTTTAAAAAAATAAAAGTTTTGTGAGTGAAAAATAATCGTTTTAGATTTGATTTTATAATAAAACTCATTTTCTTAAAGTTTTATTTTATTCTCTTAAAGAGATAGGAAGTATTTGAAACCATTCTCTCCTTTTTATCCCACTAAATCCCCCTATAAAAAAAGCGCTTTTTTAAAAACTATCGTTTAAAGTAGCATCAAGTTTTCTACTAAATAATACCAAAAACGCTAAAAAAGATTTTTTCATTTTTAAAATTATCGCTTGCTTTTGGCAAGCTCTTTTATCATTGGTTATAAAAAATACTAAAAAGGATTTTTCATTAAACCCCCCCCAAAAAAAACAAAGAATTTAAAAACAAAGAATTTAAAAACAAAGAATTTAAAAACAAAGAATTTAAAAACAAAGAATTTAAAAACAAAGAATTTAAAAACAAAGAATTTAAAAACAAAGAATTTAAAAACAAAGAATTTAAAAACAAAGGGTTCAAAATAAAGAGAGTTCAAAAAAAACCCCAAAAAACAAAGGGTTTAAAAAAAAGAGGGTTTAAGAAAAGAAATCTCTCAATAAGAAGCTCCCTAAAACAAAGGGTTCAAAACAAGAAACCCCCTAAAAAGAGAGAATTTAAGAGAGAGGGTTCAAAAGAAAAAGGATTTTTCATTAAAATCCCCCAAAAAAGAAAGAGAGTTCAAGAACAAAGGGTTTAAAAAAGAAACCCCTTAAAAAAGAAACCCATTAAAAAACAAAGGCTTCAAAAAAAAAGAGACTTCAAAAAAAAGCTTTAAAGAAATCCCTTAAAAAGGGAGTTTCATAAAAAGCTTAATACGCAAACACATAATTCAAATACACGCTATAGAGCCTGCGGTATTTGAGTTCAGCCCCCATAAAGGAATAGTAGTTCGTGTTGATAGTAGGGATTTTCACGCCTAACTCAATCCCATGCTGAGCCGCATGATCGCTGCCTTTTTTCTTAGCCCTGGCTAAATTCATCCTCAAACCTAAATTGAATAAGAATTGGAAGTTCGCCACATTCATTTTAGCGTTATAGACATTATTCACGGTGGCTAAATTCACATACTCAGAATTGAGCCATGAAGTGCCCGCTAACGCAATCCCGCCAAAAAGCCCCACAGAAAGCTTGTTGTTCTTGCCTAAGAAATTGGTGGCTTTATCGTTGATGAAGTTATAGAGAGCGTCCGCTCCAAAACCATAAGTCCATACATCAGAAGCCGAGTTGAAGAAGCTGGATTTGATGAACGCATGGTTGTAATCAAAAAAGCCGTAATACCTAGCGCCCCACCTTCTTTTTTGGCCAAAGAATTGTTTGTAACCCACTTGAATACCGATCCCA
Source organism: Helicobacter sp. 219-2 (assembly GCF_030053225.1). NCBI lineage: Bacteria > Pseudomonadati > Campylobacterota > Epsilonproteobacteria > Campylobacterales > Helicobacteraceae > Helicobacter > Helicobacter sp. 219-2. The sequence continues at coordinate 1,246,433 of NZ_JASGBS010000001.1, forward strand.
TTCATCGCGCCGTTGTTGGTTTGAGAGCTCACGATGCCCACTTTCCTAAAGGGGTTACGCCCTAGTTCTTGGTTGATGGTTTGGATTTGGTTATAAGAATTTTGATTGAGGTAGTAATTGGTTTCTATGCCTTGCGGGCTATAGGGGTTATTCTTTTGGCTCACCACATTTTGCAAGCTTTGCGCGTTAGGGACTTTAGAAAGCGCGGTGGTGATGCTGTTATAAGTGTTGCCCAATTCGCTGTATCGGGATTTGAAATGCACCAGAGTGTCAGCGATATTTTCTGCTTGCTCTATCTGCTGTTCTTGAGTGCCAAAATGAGAGATGCTGTTGTTTAGATTCGTTATGGTTTGTTCCACATACGCGCAACCGGAAGCGAAAGTTTGAGTGGTAACCGTGCCAGGAGCTGAACCTTGTGTGCCACCAGTGCCAGCTGTTGAGGCGTTGTTGCATGTGGCTAAAAAGTTTTTAACAAAATTGTGAAAATTCCCGCTAAGCCTGTCAGGGTTAAGGGTTTGCCCCACTTGTTCGCTCAAACTGAGCATTTTAGCTTGCGCGCTAGCGTTAGCGAGCATGCCTTGAGCGAAGCTAGCGTCTGTGAAAGGGTTGAAAGGCTTGCCATTACTGCCTCCCACTTGAGCTGTTTGTTCGTTGCTGTTAATCGCGCTCGCTTGATTAACAAGCTCTTGCGCGTCTGTGATCATCTTTTGGATCGCGCTGATTTCAGCTGTAAAATCGCACAACTTCCCCTTAGTCGGTTCCATCTGTGGACCACCACTTTTATTGATTACGCTAAAATACGGGCATGCCGTGTTGATGGTGTTGATGAGCGTGCTCGCTTGCGCCAAGAGCGCTTGAGCGCTATCAGGCACCCCGTTCAATACGTTAGTGATTTCGGTGTAAGAAACACCTGATGTATTACCTGATGCACGAGAATCAACGACTTTTGAACTGATCGTGGTGGTTACTTGTTTGCCATCTATGGTTTGGGTTTCAGTCTTGCTTCTGCCATTTTGTTTATTTACACCTGTGGTTTCTGGCGAGCAGTTGTCATTCCCTTCCCCTGAGCATGTGTAGGTGTAGGTTACATTCACTGTTCCGTTGTTTTCTTTGAGTGCGGGTAAGCCTTTCTTTAAAGCCGTTTGGAGGATTTGATAGGCTTCGTTAAGCTTTTTCATGTTCTCAATACTCATAGGGCCATAGTATCCAGGCACATACCCGTTCAAAGAACAAGTGATGGAAGTGGATCGATACCCTGGCTCGTTGTTGAAGATGGTTGTTGAAGAAGTGCTTTTTTGACCATTGGCATTACCCCCGCATTGCGTAGCATAGCCTAAGACATTCCAAAACCCCACCGCCGCATTGATCGCTAAAAGCACGGCTTGATACGCCGGAGAGTTGGCTTTATCGCCGATCAAGTTTTTTGCGCTCGCGCCCAGATTTTCACGCGCCGCATTGATCGCGCTCGGATCAGAGGACAATTTGATGAGGGAGTTTAGGGTGCTGTATCGGGTTAAAAGCTTGCTCAAGTTTTCATAATTGTCTGAAAGCTGTTGGACGCCTTTGGTGTTTTTCACCACTTGAGAGGCTTCACCGATTTGATAGCCCGCACTCATGTAAAAGCCGTCGTCTTCAGCGCTCAAAGTGGAAACTAAAAGCGAACCTAAAGCAAATGAAAGGATGTGTTTTTTCATGTTTTCTCCTTTTTAGATTGAATTGGATATTAGGGATTTCATACATTCATTGGATATTTGGAATGTATTTGAAGCATTATAGCATAAAAGCGTTTTTTTTTTTTTTGTCATTTTCTTAAAAATGTTGTCATTTTTTGATTTTAATGCGTTTTGTTTCGTTTGGTATTGTTCGTTGGGTGTTGGAATTTTGTTAAAAAGCATTTTCTTAAAAAGATAGTTTAAAAAGATAGGGGGATTTTTTAAAAAAGATTGGTTGCGGAGAATGGATTTGAACCACTGACCTTTGGGTTATGAGCCCAACGAGCTACCGGACTGCTCTACTCCGCGCCAAAATACGCTAATAATGGCTGGGGTGCAAGGATTCGAACCTCGGAATGCCAGGACCAAAACCTGGTGCCTTACCGCTTGGCGACACCCCAACAACAAAATAAAAGAAGCATTATACAAAAGCTTTTTAAAAAAGTCAAGCTAAAACGCTATAATTTCATCATGGAAAACGGATTTGACCCTCTCATTTACAAACGCTATTTGAAAAAGAAAGAAACCTTTTTGCTTTTTAAAAAAATCGCGCAAACCTCTGCGTTTAAAAATTTAAAACTCCAGCTCAAGCGAAGAGGAGCGATTGATTGCTATGTTTCTCAAGCTTTAGGGGATTTAAAAAAAGGGTTTAGATACGCTAAAATAGAAAATCAAATCCTAAAAATCTATTTCACGCACCCTAGCTATTTGAAAGCCTTTAAGATAGAAGAAGATCATTACACCAACAACCTGAAAGCCCGTTTTAAAGAAACGCAAAAAACCCTAAAAGCCTTGAATCACCCTTTTGATTTTAAAACAATCCAGGCGAGCGTGAAAAAAAGAGCTTATGAAAAACCGGTTGTAAAAAAAGAAAACCCCCCTAAAAGCGTGAATGTCAATTGCGAGGGTTTGAGCGATTTCACTAAAAAGCAATTTCTAAAGCTCAAACACGCTTGTAACGATAATACGCCGCGCACGCCCCCTCAGAGCTGACCATGCAACTGCCGATCGGGTTTTGTGGGGTGCAAGTTTTGGCAAATAGCGCGCAATCTAGGGGCTTAGCGATGCCTTTTAAAATTTCCCCGCACTTGCATGCCTTGTTTTCTTTAGAGGTTTTGTGGCTTAAGTGTTCTTTAAAGACTTTTTCAGCGTCATAAGAGGCGAATGTTTCTTTGAGTTTTAGGGCGGAGTGTTTGATATTCCCCAAACCTCTCCATTCAAAATTTTCTCTCACTTCCATGCATGCATTGACTAACTCTTGCGCTTTCACATTCCCCTCATAGCTCACCGCTCTTTTATACTGGATTTCTAGCTTGGCTTCTTTTTTTAAGGCTTGTTTGATAAGCATCAGCACGCTTTCTAATATATCCACCGGCTCAAAACCGCTCACGATAATGGGGATTTTAAAGCGATCCACTAAAGGAGCGTAGATTGAAGCGCCGCTGATCACGCTCACATGGCTAGGGGCTAAAAGAGCGTTGATCTGGCATGCTGGATCTTTTAAAATCGCGCTCACGCTGGGAGGCACTAAAAGGTGGTTAATATGAAAAAAAAGATTGTGGATTTTTTCTTTTTTGGCGTTCAATAAAACGCTAGCGCTCATGGGCGTTGTGGTTTCAAAACCGATCGCAATATAAATGACTTTTTTATGCGGGTTTTCTTTAGCGATTTCTAAAGCTTGCATGGGCGAATACAAAAAGCGCGCATCTAGCCCCTTTTCTCTGGCTTGTATCAAGCTCCCATAGCTCCCTGGGACTTTCATCATATCCCCTAAGCTTAAGATGATGCTGTCTTTCATTGCGGCGAGTTCATAAGCTTCATCAAGGCGCGCTCTTGGCATCACGCATACCGGACACCCTGGCCCATGCACAAACTCTAAACGATCAGGCATCAAATCTAAAAGCCCGTATTTCATGATGGAATGCGTATGCCCTCCGCACACTTCCATGATGACTAATTTTTTTTCAAGTTTGAAAGCGAGTTTTTTGATTGCATTAGAGAGCGCTAAAAGGGTTTGCTTGTCTCTAAAAGGGGCGATGAGATGATTAACGCTCATTATTGCTCATGCGTTTTATTAGTTTTATTATTCATGCGTTTCGTTCATTTTGGCGATCATTTCTTGATAAAGCTCAATGGATTCTAGGGCTTCTTTTTCATCAATCTTGCTCATCACATAGCCGATGTGTAACAACACATAATCGCCCACTTTAACACACTCGCCCATTAAATCCAAGCTCGCCTCTCTTTGAACGCCTAAAGTTTCCAAAAGCGCCACATTATCGTTAATGGCTATGACTTTAGAGGGGATCGCTAAACACATTAAAACGAATGCGTGGACTGGTAATTTTCACGCTTTTTTTCTAAAAGGAAATTTTTAAAATCTTCCAAACTTTTAGGGTCTTTAGAGCTCATTAAAAAAATAGGCGCTTCAGGCTTTAATTTTTGCATGTCTTCTTTGACTTGAGAAACCCTGAAATTAAACACCTCAATCATATCCGCTTTACTGATAATGACCGCATCCGCGCACATGAACATCGTGGGGTATTTTAGCACCTTATCATCGCCCTCTGGGACGGAGAGTAAAACGATATTCATCGCCGCTCCTAGATTATAGCTTGAAGGGCAAACCAAATTCCCCACGTTTTCAATGATTAAAAAATCGCTTTTTTCTAACGCTCCCTCACTTTTGAGCAAATCAAACGCCCCTTCAATCATGCTCGCTTCCAAATGGCACGCTTCGCCGGTGGTGATCTGATGCGCGCTCACGCCTTTTTTACGCAATCTGTCCGCATCTCTGTTGGTTTGCAAATCGCCCTCTACCACGCAAAACTTAAAGTCTTTAAAATCCGCTAGATTTTCTAGCATCGTGGTTTTACCGCTGCCTGGAGAACTCATGAAATTCAACACATACAGCCCTTCTTTTAAATAGCGCTCTTTCATTTCAGTGGCTTTAATATCGTTCTTGCTCAAAATCTTTTCCACGATTTTGACATCTTTTTTACTCAAATTAGGGTTATTTTGTAAAGATTCTTTTCGTTGTTCGCTCATGCTTGTCCTTTCTTTTAAAATTTTCGTATCGTAGCGCGCTTAATTAAACGGCTATGATCTAGCGGCTTTTTTTATCTTCTTGGCTATTTTTTAAATCAAAAAATGCGCCTAATTTAATCCCTTTCGTTGCTGTCGTCTTTATTTTTTAAAACCAACCTAATAATCCTCCAGATGATGATTAATAAAATTATGGTTAAAAGCAAATACCAAGTATTCATAAAACAACTTTCATCATTTCATCATTTCATCATTTTATTTTCCTTATTTTTTACTTAAAGATAGCCTTATAACGCTATTTTCTAAAGCGTCCAAACGATGCAAAACTTGGGCTTCTAGGCTGATTAACGCTCCCTTAGGCATTTCTATTTTTTCATTTTCGGCTTCAAAAATGATTTTGCCCTCTAAAACCTGCACGCTGATAGCTCCCGGGGCCTTGTGTTTGTCTAGGATCGCTCCTTTAGGCATGCAAATGCGCATTTCCTTATTGGAAGAATTTTCACTCAACGCTTCAATGTGGAGCTTTTCAAAATGAACGCCCTCTAAAAAATGAACCATTTTCATCAAACAACCTTTATTTTAATTTTTTTGCTATTTCTTTCGCTTGTAAAGCGATTTCTAGCTCTTCATCAGTAGGGATTCGTAAAACCTTAACTTTAGAATCAGGCTGACTCAAATCCACTAATCCGTTGCCCGGATTGTCGTTGGTGGGCTTGTGCAAAGCGATCCCTAAATTTTCTAAGCCTTCGCACACGCTCTCTCTTAAAGCCGAGTAGTTTTCCCCTAATCCCCCTGTAAAGATAATCGCATCTACCCTCCCTAAAGCCACCATGTAAGCCCCAACATGCTTTTTAATGCAATAAGCGCACATTTCAAAAGCGAGCTTGGCCTGCTTATCGCCTTTTTCTTTTCTGGCTTCTATGTTTCTGGCGTCATTATCCCCACAAATGCCTTTCAAGCCGCTTTCATGGTTTAAAATTTTCATCACTTCTTCTAAACTTTTATTCGCGCATTGCGCGATATATTCCACCACGGTAGGATCAATATCCCCACACCTTGTGCCCATGATCAAGCCTTCTAAAGGGGTTAGCCCCATAGAAGTGTCCACGCTTTTACCCTTTTGAATGGCTGCTGCGCTTGAGCCGTTCCCTAAATGCAAACTGATAGCGTTAAATTCCTCATAAGCGGTATTCAAAAACTTCGCCGCTTCTTTAGCCACATAATGGTGTGAAGTCCCATGGAAACCATAACGGCGGATTTGATATTTTTCATACAATTCATAAGGCAACGCATACATGTAAGCGTAACTGGGCATAGTGGCATGGAATGCGGTGTCAAAAACAGCGATTTGAGGGATATGGGGGTGCGCTTTTTGAACAAACTCAATACCGGCTAAATTCGCCGGGTTGTGTAAGGGGGCCAAAATAGAAAGCTTGCCAATTTCTTGCATGACTTTTTCATTAACTAAGACTGGGGCATGGAATTTATCCCCCCCTTGAACCACACGATGCCCTATAGCGTCAATTTGATTAAAATCTTTGATGATTCCCATTTTCGTTAAACTCTCACGAATCATTAAAAGCCCGCTCGCATGATCTTTAATCACAAGCTTTTCTTTAAGCTCTTGATCGTTATGGTGTAAATGCGATTTGATTTTCAACTGCCCTATTTCTTCGCCGATTTTTTCGGCTAAACCGCTCGCTAAGGGCTTGTTTTCTTGCATGTCAAACAATTTAAATTTAATAGACGAACTGCCCAGATTCAAAACTAAAATTTCCATCAATTTCTCCTAGTGAATTAATCTTGCGCTTGAAGGGCACTAATCAAAACGGTGTTGATAATATCTTCCACTAAAGCGCCCCTACTCAAATCATTAATGGGCTTGTTCAAACCTTGTAAGATGGGCCCTATCGCCACGGCTTTAGCGCTTCGTTGCACCGCTTTATAAGCGATATTCCCAGCGTTTAAATCTGGGAAAATAAAAACGCTAGCTTGCCCAGCCACTTGGCTGTTAGGCATTTTTTTCTTCGCTACGCTTTTATCAATGGAAGCGTCAAATTGTAAAGGGCCATCAATTTCTAATTGTGGATCTAAACGCTGAGCGATCTCTCTAGCTTCGTTGATTTTGTCTATCATTTCGCCTTGCGCGGAATTTCCTGTCGCATAAGAGAGTAGGGCCACTTTAGGCACGATATTGAATTGCTTAGCGCTTTGTGCGGAAGTGATAGCGATTTCAGCTAATTCTTTAGGGCTAGGGTTAGGGATAATCGCGCAATCCCCAAAGACTAGCACTTGAGTGTCTAAACACATTAAAAACACGCTTGAAACCAAACTCACGCCAGGCTTAGTTTTAATGATTTGTAAAGCGGGTCTAATGGTGTCAGCCGTGGTGTGATTCACCCCAGAAACCATGGCATGCGCATAGCCTGAATGCACGAGCATGGTCGCAAAATAAGTCTTATCCAACACTAATTGCTTAGCTTCTTGCTCACTCAAGCCCTTTGATTTTCGCAATTCATACAAATTGTTAGCGAACTCTTCTCTATAATGAGAAGTGTTAGGATCAATGATTTCTACATTTTCTAAATTCAAGTTCAAATTTTTCGCTTGGGAATTAATAACCTCTTTATCGCCTAGTAAAATCAATCCTACCGCACCCATAGCGTTCAAACGATGCGCGGCTTTTAAAATCCTTTCATCTTCGCTCTCGGGTAAAACCACTTTTTTGATCTGTTTTTTAGCCTTTTTTTCCAAACTCATTTGAAAGGCTAAGGGGGTGGTGATCTTGCTTTTTGTTTGCAACACGCTTTCTATCAGATCCGCTTCTAATTCGCATCGTTGCTTGCAAAGAGACGCGCTTAAAAAATTGGGTTTTTCAAGCATTTCGCCCGCCAATAACCCCACAGCGAAAGGGGCTTCTTTGTTGAGAATGTGAGAATGCATGGCTTTCAAACGCTCTAAACTCGTTTGAGCGACAGCCACAATAGGAGCGTTTAAATGCTTGGCTAAAGTGGTGTTTAAATCTAAAAGAGCGTTTAAGAAAAACTTCGGTGCATACCCTAAATTAATGACAAAGTCATGCGTGGTTTGTAATCCATCATAGCGTTTGAGAATTGTTTCAAATAGTAACTCTTCTTGAGCAGCGCTCACAAGCTCTAAAGCCTTTTGTTTGTCTATGGCACTATGAAATTCTAAAGGATTCAAGCCATCGCACCCCAAAAAGCCCTCACACCCCCCATCATATGGGCGAATGGGCGAAAACAATGCGATTTTTTGATAGCGCGGCTGTAGCACTTTTAAAAGGCTCTTACAAGCAACCCCCAAAGCTTCTGTATCCTCTGGGTAAATCCATAAACTTCGCATGAAACCTTGCATGCCAAAACTCCGTAAATTATCGTTTTTATTTAATTGTAGCAAAATTTAATTAAACCTAAACGAGATTTTGTAAAATGCTTTTAGCATTTTTTACCACACAATGATAAAAGAGCTTGACGCTAGTCAAGCGGTAACTGATTAAAAAACAGAGTTAAGGAACTCTTTTTGCTTAACTCCCACCATGTAACACCATGTAAAATAAAAGAGTTGTTTTAAAGGATAATCATGCCATCTCCTATTAATCCCATTCACACCAACGCCAACGCAAACGCTTTGAATAGCGGAGCGAAAAACGAAGTTAAAGACACCAAAAACGCCCCTAAAAGCGCATCAAAGGATTTCAATAAGATCTTAAACCAAAAGATCTCTAAAGACAAAACCGCCCCTAAAGAAAATCCTAACGCTTTAAAAGCCTCGCCCAAAGACGCTAAAGAGGACGCTAAAGAGCTTGAAAAAACCCCTACCCCACACCCCCAACACGCTCAAAATCTTGCTAAAGACCAACAAGCCCCTACCTTAAAAGATTTGCTCAGCCACAAAAAAACCACCGCCTCGCATGAAGCTCAACATGAGATTCACAAAAACCATGAAACTAACCCAAAAACCCCTAACGAAACTTTAAACAAGAATGAAAAAAAGCCTAATGGAGTTATTTCTAACGCTCATCAAACAAGCTTAACCAATAAAAACCCACCAACCCCCACTAACCACGCTAATAACGCTATCAAAAACCCCACAGCCCCAACTCATAACGCTAAAGAGCCAAAAACCCTTAAAGACATCCATGCACTCAGCCAAAAACATGACTTGAACGCCAGCAACATTCAAGCAACCACTCCGTTAGAAAAAAAAGAAACCCCCTTAAATGCAAGCGATCAGCTTGCTTTAAAAACAACGCAAACGAGTATTAACCACACCCTTGCAAAGAACGACGCTAAAAACACCGCCAACCTTTCTAGCGTTTTGCAATCCTTAGAAAAAAAAGAACCGCACAATAAAGAGCGCACAACCCCCCCTAGTAATGAAAAAAAAACGCCCCCTTTAAGGGAAGCTTTACAAATGAACGCCATTAAAAGGGATAAAACGCTTTCTAAAAAAAAGCCAGAAAAAACCCCTATTCACGCTAAAACGCAAACTACAGCCCCAAGCGCAACGCCAGAAAATGCCCCTAAAATCCCTCTTAAAACGCCCCCTTTAATGCCTTTAATAGGAGCTAACCCTCCTAATGATAACGCTCCAACGCCCCTAGAAAAAGAAGAAAAAGCTAAAGAAGTGAGCGAGAATAAAGAAAAAACTAAAGAATCCACTAACAGCGCTCAAAGCGTGCAAAACACCCAATCTAGCGATAAGGCAAGCGAGAATAAAAGCGCTGCCCCTAAAGAAACGATCAAGCATTTCACCCAACAATTAAAGCAAGAAATCCAAGAATACAAACCCCCCATGAGCCGGATCTCTATGGATTTATTCCCTAAGGAATTGGGCAAGGTTGAAGTAACTATTCAAAAAGTGGGTAAAAACCTTAAAGTGAGCGTGATTTCTCATAACAACAGCTTACAAACCTTTTTAGACAACCAACAAGATCTCAAAAACAGCCTGAACGCTTTAGGCTTTGAAGGGGTGGATTTGAGCTTTTCGCAAGATTCTTCTAAAGAGCAACCCAAAGAGCAACTAAGAGAGCCATTCAAAGAGCAGGAATCAACCCCCTTAAAAGAAAACGCCCTAAAAAGCTACCAAGAGAATACGGATAATGAAAACAAAGAAACGAGCATGCAAATCACTCTTTATGCGTGATTTTAAGCAAGTTTGCTCTATAATAGGACATCTTTAATAAGGAAGAGATCATGGCCATTGATTTAGCAGAAGTTACAGGAGCTAAAGCCGCGCAAGAAAGGAAAAAAGAGCAGCCCACCATCGCTAACGGGCTGGATAAAAACGCTTTCATGAAACTCTTTTTAGAGCAATTGAAAAATCAAGACCCCACCGCTCCTATGGAAACGGATAAAATCATCACCCAAACCGCACAGCTCACGCAAGTGGAAATGCAAGAAGAAAACAAAAAAACCATGCAAGAAGTCGCCAGTGCCATGAAATCCAATAAAGAAACTAACGAATCTTTAAAAGACTTTCAAGGCACTTTAAAAGACACCATGGAAAACCTTAATAAAGGCATGGACGATAGCCTAAAGGCTAATAACGCTTTAAGGGAAGTGAGCGCACTCAATTCGGTGAGCATGATAGGCAAAATCGCTGAAACCGATGTGAGCGGGGCGAATTTTGATGGCAACAATAAGCTTTCTTTTTCGCTCTTTTTTGATGAAAAAATTGACGCTTCTAAAGGAGTGCCAGCGATTCAAATCCTGAATGAAAACAATGAATTAGTCAAAACGATTTCCTTAAAAGATTATAACGGGCAAAAGGGGTATATCAATTTTGAATGGGACGGCTTGAACGAAAAGGGCGAAAAAGTCCCTAAAGGCAATTATAAGATCAAGGCTGAATACAATTTAGACTCCCAAAGCAAGCAGTATTTGCAAACACGCATCGGTAGGGGCGAAGTGGAAAGCGTGATTTTTGATAAAGGCAAGCCCATGCTGAGAATGGGCGAAATGATCTTACCCATAGACAGCGCGATAGAGTTTTATAAACCGGATCAAAAACCGCTTGATCAAAAACTCTCTGATCAGAAGCTCTCTGATCAAAAACCCCAAAAACTCTCTGAACAAAAGTCGCTTGATCAAAAGCCCTCTGATCAAAAGCCCCTTGAACAAAAGCTCTCTGATCAAAAACCGCTTGATCAAAAGCTCTCTGAACAAAAACCTCAAACCCCCCCTAAAGAGACAGCATGAACGACACCTTATTAAACGCTTACAGCGGGATTAAGACCCACCAGTTTGGCATTGACAGCCTTTCAAACAATATCGCCAATGTCAATACTTTAGGCTATCGCTCCAATGATCCGGAGTTTAAAACCCTATTTTCTTCGCATTTAGACGCTTTGAATGCCAAATCCGTTGTGGCTAATGACCGAAATTACGGCGTTACAGGCTCAGGCAATGTCCTTTCTAATAAAGACGGGGAATACATGCCAAGCGAGGGGGAATTCCACATGGCGTATCAAGGCAAGGGCTGGTTTGTGATAGGGCCCAATAAAAATGGGGAAATGACCATTAATAAAGACGGCTTTAGCAAGAAACAGGATAATTTCCTCACGCGTGCCGGTAATTTCGCCAGGGACGCTGATGGCTATTTAGTAACCCCTGAGGGCTATTATGTCTATGGCATTGATTTGAAAAAAATCAAAGACGGCACGCTCAATTCCACCGCTAGAGATGAAGACATTGAAAAATTGCATGGCAACACCCTTTCGCCCTTACAAATCCCCCAAGATTTGACTTACCAGCCCGTGCTTAGCACGAAAGTGGGTATTAGCGTGAATCTAAACCCTAAAGACCATTTAAAAGGCGCGCAAGATTTTTTCTTAAACGACAAGGGCGAAATTATTAAAGAGCGTTTTTTAAATCAGGATATTAACGCTTTAGCGAATGACGATAACGAGCCAATAGATGCGATCACCAATCGTAAATTAAACATCAGTATCCAAAAAGAAGATGGCAAAAAAGAGGATTTGGTTTTCACTTATGGGGACGCTGAAAAAGGCGAAAACCAATTCAAAACTTTAGGCGATTTGCAAAAACTCTTTAAAGAAAAAACCGGGCTAGACTTAAACCTCATCAAAAGCGAAAAAGACGCCAAAAGCCCACCCCTTTTATTAGAGATCGCTAATCCTAGCCAAACGCCTATCACCTTTAGCTTGAGCGGGGGCATTGCGGATAAATTGGGCTTGAATGCGAACCAAATGGAACTAAAAAAGGGCATTAGCAGGGATTCAGTAGCGATTAAAATCCCTTATTACAGCACAGAAGTGGATATTTATGATAAAGCCGGGGATAAATACTTGCTCCAGAGCGAATATTACATGACCAATTCCAACGATCCCACATCAAGCCCCACGAGTAAAAGGAAAAACCAAACCTGGGAAGTGAAAAGCTACATCGTAGATCCCAAAAACAAAACCCCTATCAATGATCCTACTTGGGAAATTGTCGGTTTTGATTCAGCCACGCACAAGATGAAATCCGCCCCCATGATTTTGGATTTTAAAGGCAATAAGCTTACCTATTCTTTAGATAAAAGCGAAAACCATGATTCTAGCGATTTGTCTTACCAAGACTCTAAACTCCTAGAAGCGAGTCAAGACGGCAAGCCTAGGGGCATTTTTAGAGACATGCGCATTGAAGAAAATGGCGTGATTTCTCTAGCCTTTAGTAACGGGGTGGTAGAGCCGGTCGCTCGAATCGGTATTTTAGCTTTCACTAACGATCAAGGCTTGAGAAAAATCGGCGGTAACCTCTATGAAATGCAAGAAGGCACCATTAATGGCGAAAACAGACCCCTAAGCGGTAACCCCATTTTAGGGTGGGACGAAGAGGGCAAGCTCAAGTTTGGGAAAATCAGGCATAAGTATTTAGAAACGAGCAATGTGAATGCCGGGAACGCCCTAACCAATCTCATTTTAATGCAAAGAGGCTATTCTATGAACGCTAGAGCCTTTGGCGCGGGCGATGACATGATTAAAGAAGCTATTAGCTTGAAAAAATAAAGGACTAAAATAAGGAGTGTGGTAAAACACCCCTTTCTAATAAGGATATTTAATGATACCCACACAGCTTAATGAAATTGCAGAATTTTTAAAAACAAACCCTTATAATTTGTCCCAACCCTTACAGGATGGACGCTTAAATCCATCTGTCAATGAAGAAGAAATTTTAAACACCATCAAACATTCTTTTCCTATCCAACTACCAAAAGCTAGAGAGTGGTGGGATTTTAGTTTTGAAGAAAACGATATTTTTTATCCTGTTAATATTAAAACCACCACCACAAAAACCGCTGACAATCTTAATTGTAAATTAGGGATTTATGATGCGTTGTGTGGCTTATTGCCGACTTTCAATAACGAAATTGCATGGGAAAAATACTTTCAAAAACTTCATAAAGACTTAGGCAAAAACACCGATAGAGACTATTATTTTTTGATTATCAACAAAAACGATCCTAAAGATATTTTTATCAATTCCTTAAAAGGCATTCAAACTCTTCAGCCAAATGGCAATAACTTGCCCTTTCAATGCAAGTGGGATAACAACAGAGAAATCATTCAAAGAGACTTTGATGGAAGCAAAAACTCCATCTTAAGCGCTTTAGCTGAAAGTGTTAAGTTACGAGTTTATTTAACATTCAAGGAATTTTTTGGAGGGTTTTTTTGTATCAATTAGATATTAAAACTTTAGGGCAGGTTTTCACCCCTAAAAATATAGTGGATTTCATGCTCACTCTAAAGCAAAATCATGGGAGTGTTTTAGAGCCAAGCGCGGGCGATGGGAGTTTTTTAAAGCGCTTAAAAAAGGCTGTAGGGATTGAAATCGATCCTAAAATCTGCCCTAAAAATGCCCTTTGCATGGACTTTTTTGACTACCCTTTAGAAAATCAATTTGACACCATTATTGGTAACCCGCCCTATGTCAAGCACAAGGATATTGCACCAAGCACTAAAGAAAAACTCAATTACAGCCTTTTTGATGAAAGGAGTAATCTATACTTGTTTTTCATAGAAAAAGCGATCAAGCATTTAAAGCCTAAAGGTGAATTGATTTTCATCACCCCAAGGGATTTTTTAAAATCCACTTCCAGCGTGAAATTAAACGAATTGATTTACAAAGAAGGCACGATAACGCATTTTTTTGAATTAGGCGATCAAAAGGTTTTCCCAAACGCCATGCCCAATTGCGTGATTTTTCGTTTTTGTAAGGGCAATTTCAGTAGAATCACCAACGATTGTTTGCAATTTTTGTGCAAAAAAGGCATTTTATATTTCCTCAACCAATCTTACACGCAAAAATTAAGCGAGGTTTTTAAGGTTAAAGTGGGGGCAGTGAGTGGGTGCGATAAGATTTTTAAAAATGAAAAATACGGGAATTTAGAATTTGTCACCTCAATCACGAAAAGAACCAATGTTTTAGAAAAAATGGTTTTTGTCAATAAGCCCAATGATTATTTACTCCAGCATAAAGATAGCTTGATGCAAAGAAAGATCAAAAAATTCAATGAAGCAAATTGGTTTGAATGGGGTAGAATGCATCACATATCCCCTAAAAAACGCATTTATGTCAACACTAAAACGCGCCAAAAAAACCCCTTTTTTATCCACCAATGCCCTAATTATGACGGCTCTATTTTAGTGCTATTCCCTTATAACCAAAACCTGGATTTACAAAACCTCTGCGATAAACTCAACGCTATCAACTGGCAAGAATTAGGCTTTGTGTGCGATGGGCGTTTTTTGTTTTCGCAGCGCTCTTTAGAAAACGCGCTTTTGCCTAAAGATTTTTTAAATGAGGATAAAACTTGTTAGAAACTTTGCAATTAAACCCTGAGCAACTCAAAGCGGCCAAGGCTTTGAAAGGGCATAATTTAGTGATTGCAAGCGCTGGCACAGGAAAGACTTCTACGATTGTGGGGCGTATTTTATACCTGCTTGATAACGGCATCAAGCCTGAAGAAATCTTGCTTTTGACTTTCACTAATAAAGCGAGTAATGAAATGATTGCAAGGGTGGCTAAATATTCCAAATCAAGCTCCAAAATTGAAGCGGGCACTTTCCATGCGGTGGCGTATCGCTATTTAAAAGAGCATTACCCCAATTTAAGCCTAAAGCAACCTAAAGAATTGAAAAAACTTTTAGAAAGCATTGTGGATACCAAAAACGCCATAGATGACGATAAAAAGCCCTACACTTCGCAGCACCTCTACGCCCTCTATTCTCTTTACACCAACGCTCTAAAACAAGAAGATTTTAGCGCATGGCTTTCTAATAAAAACCCTGAACACACGCCATACGCCGCCTTTTATGAAAACATTTTAGACGAATTTGAAAACACCAAAAAAAAGCATAATTATATTGACTATAACGACTTACTGCTGTTATTTAAACAAGCGATGCTAGAAAGACCTAGCCCCTATAAAGAAGTGCTTTGCGATGAATTTCAAGACACTAACCCCTTACAAGAATCCATTTTAGACGCTATCAACCCTCCCAGTTTGTTTTGCGTGGGTGATTACGATCAGAGCATTTACGCTTTTAATGGAGCGGATATTTCTATCATTTCTAATTTCACTCAAAAATACAAAAACGCCCAGGTTTTCACGCTCACCAAAAACTACCGCTCTTCTAAAGAGATTTTAGATCTCGCTAATCAAGTGATACAGCGCAACAAGCGCATTTACCCTAAAAATTTAGAAGTGGTGAAATCAGGGCATTTCAATAAGCCTGCGCTTTTAAATTACAACGACAATATCGCGCAATGCCAAGACATCGCTAAACGCATTGTCATGCGAAAGAATTTTAAAGAAGTGGCAGTGATTTTTAGGAATAACGCGAGCGCGGATCAATTAGAAGCCGCTTTAAGATCTTACAATGTGCCAAGCAAAAGAAAAGGGAGCGCGAGCTTTTTTGAATCCAAAGAAGTAGCGTTAGCGTTAGACATTTGCGCGCTCATCTTTAACCCTAAAGATATTATGGCAGCAATCCATGTTTTAAGCCATATCAGCGATATTGGCTCTAACACCGCTAAAGACATTCATGAGGCCTTAATGCTTTTAGGCAATGGCGATCTCAAATTGGCTTTAATCCAGCCTGATAAAGAAGCCAAAATTTACACGAAGAAAAAAGAAATCACCTCTATGGGGCTTTTTGAAGAAATTTTTGCCCTAGAAAACAGCTCAAGGTTTAATAGCGTGATAGATAAAGCGTTTCATTCGCACCCGGTGTTGATGCACCCTAAAATCTCACTCAATGGGGCTAAAATGCTTAGCGATTTTTTCATTCTTTATACCAAAGCCCCCACCCATTCCCCTAGCGCTTTAATCAAACACATCCTGGAAAGTGCGTTTTTTCAAACCTTTAAAACACGCCTTTTAAAAGAGCGTTCCAAAAATAAGGACGGCTCTTATAACGAATTTAAAAAACTCCAAGTGCAAAAACGCTTCAATGAAAAAATGGACTTGCTGAGTTCTTTGGCGAAAAATTACCAAAATTTAGGGCGTTTTTTAAACGGCACTTTAATAGGCTCCAGTGAAGCCACGCAAGGCGAGGGCGTGAATCTATTGAGCGTGCATGCTTCTAAAGGATTAGAATTTAAAGATGTTTATATTATAGATTTAATGGAGGGCCGTTTCCCTAACCACAAGCTCATGAATACCGGTGGGGGCATTGAAGAAGAGCGGCGGCTTTTTTATGTCGCTATCACAAGGGCTAAGGAAAATTTATGGCTTTCTTATGCGAAAAACGAATTGAGAGAAAACGCCAAACCCAAAGAGCATAAGCCCTCGGTGTTTTTGTATGAAGCGGGGCTTTTGAAACCTGATTTAAAATAAAATTGGTTTTTGTATTGTTTGTTTAAAACGCTAGCAACCATAGACTTTAGCTCTAGCTTGCGCTAGAGCCAAAATTTTAGTATAATGGCGTTGTGGCAACCATTAAAACTATGATTGCTAATAGTAATTTCATAGTTGGTTATCTCCTTTCGGGGTAACCACCCACTATTACCCCAAACCCTAACATGCTCCAAATTTTCACAACAAAAGAGATAACTTGAAATGACTATTTGCGTTGGCGTGATTATAGTTTAAAAAACTTAGAAATGTCAAAAAGCGTTTTTAAAACCCCCAAAAATTTAAGGCTAATCCCCCCATGAAATCCCGTTTTTTTTTTTTTTTGTAAAAAGCACTCCAATTATTGTAACTTTATTCCTTTATAAGGGGTCTTTAAGGGGATTTTTAAGGTTAGTTTAATTTTCATTATGTGAAAATACTATCAATTACATCTAACAATTTGTATGGTAATACCATATTATAAGCCCTGATGTAACTTAAATCCCAAATTTAAACTCAATCAAGGAGCATCCCATTGATAAGGAAAATCATGATAAAGAAAAATAGAACGCTGTTTCTTAGTCTAGCCCTTTGCGCTAGCATAAGTTATGCCGAAGATGATGGAGGGTTTTTCACCGTCGGTTATCAGCTCGGACAAGTCATGCAAGATGTCCAAAACCCAGGCGGCACTAAAAGAGATGAACTCGCAAGAGAGCTTAACGCTGATGTAACGAACAACATTTTAAACAACAACACCGGAGGCAATGTCGCAGGGGCGTTGAGTAACGCTTTCTCCCAATACCTTTATTCGCTTTTAGGGGCGTATCCAGAGAAACTCAATGGTAACGATGTGTCTGCGAACGCTCTTTTAGGGGGCGCGGTAGGCAGTGGGACTTGCGCGGCTGCAGGGACGGCTGGCGGCAGCTCTCTTACCACTCAAAGCGCTTGCACCGCTGCGGGCTATTACTGGCTCCCAAGCCTTTCTGACAGGGTTTTAAGCACGATCGGCAGCCAGACTAACTACGGCACGAACACCAATTTCCCCAACATGCAACAACAGCTCACCTACTTGAATGCGGCGAATGTGTTTTTTAATGCGATGAATAAGGCTTTAGAGGCCAAAAATGGAGCTAGTGGAACTAGTGGTGCGACTGGTCAAAATGGTCAAGCTTACTCCCAACAAGCTATCCAATACCTTCAAGACCAACAAAATATTCTCAATAACGCAGCCAACTTGCTCAAGCAAGATGAATTGCTCCTAGAAGCTTTCAACTCTGCCGTAGCCGCCAACATTGGGAATAAGGAATTCAATTCAGCCGTTTTTACAGGTTTGGTGCAAGGCATTATTGATCAATCCCAATCGGTTTATAACGAACTCAATAAAAACCCTATTAGCGGGAGCGCATTTAATAGCGCTACAAGTGGCCAACTAACTAACCAAGCTAACGCTGTGCAAGGGCGTGCTAATCAGCTCTCTAACGCTCTTTATAACGCGCAAGTAACTTTGGATAAAATCAATGCGCTCAACAATCAGGTTAGAAGCATGCCTTACTTGCCCCAATTCAGGGCCGGGAACAGCCGCGCGACGAATATTTTAAACGGGTTTTACACTAAAGTGGGCTATAAGCAATTCTTCGGGAAGAAAAGGAATATCGGTTTGCGCTATTATGGTTTCTTTTCTTATAACGGAGCGAGCGTGGGCTTTAGATCCACTCAAAATAATGTAGGGTTATACACTTATGGGGTGGGGACTGATGTGTTGTATAACATCTTTAGCCGCTCCTATCAAAACCGCTCTGTGGATATGGGCTTTTTTAGCGGTATCCAATTAGCCGGTGAGACCTTCCAATCCACGCTCAGAGATGATCCCAATGTGAAATTGCATGGGAAAGTCAATAACACGCACTTCCAGTTCCTCTTTGACTTCGGTATGCGGATGAACTTCGGTAAGTTGGACGGGAAATCCAACCGCCACAACCAGCACACGGTGGAATTTGGCGTAGTGGTGCCTACGATTTATAACACTTATTACAAATCAGCAGGGACTACCGTGAAGTATTTCCGTCCTTATAGCGTTTATTGGTCTTATGGGTATTCATTCTAAGAAAGGGGGGAAGAGACAAATATGAAACAAAATTTAAAGCCATTCAAAATGATTAAGGAAAATTTAATGACACAATCTCAAAAAGTAAGATTCTTAGCCCCTTTAAGCCTAGCGTTAAGCTTGAGCTTCAATCAAGTGGGCGCTGAAGAAGATGGGGGCTTTATGACCTTTGGGTATGAATTAGGTCAGGTAGTCCAACAAGTGAAAAACCCGGGTAAAATCAAAGCCGAAGAATTAGCCGGCTTGTTAAACTCTACCACGACAAACAACACCAATATCAATATTGCAGGCACAGGAGGCAATGTCGCCGGGACTTTAGGCAACCTCTTTATGAACCAATTAGGCAATTTGATTGATTTGTATCCCACTTTGAACACTAGTAGTATCCATCAATGTGGTGCTACTAATAGTGGTAGTGCTGGTGCGACTACTGCTGCTACCACTGGTTCTACTAATAATTCTCCTTGTTTCCAAGGTAACCTGAGTCTTTATAACGAAATGGTTAGCTCTATCAAAACTTTGAGTCAAAATCTCAAAAACAATATCTTTCAAGGCAACAACAACACCACGAGCCAAAATCTCTCCAATCAGCTCAGCGAGCTTAACACCGCTAGCGTTTATTTGACTTACATGAACTCATTCTTAAACGCCAATAACCAAGCGGGTGGGATTTTTCAAAACAACACTAATCAAGCTTATGGAAATGGTGTTACCGCTCAACAAATCGCTTATGTCCTAAGGCAAGCTTCAATCACTATGGGGCCAAGCGGTAATGGCGGGGCTGCCGGTGCGTTTTTGGACGCCGCTTTAGCGCAGCATGTTTTCAACTCCGCTAACGCCGGGAATGATTTGAGCGCTAAGGAATTTACTAGCTTGGTGCAAAATATCGTCAATACTTCTCAAAACGCTTTAACGCTGGCCAACAACGCTAACATCAGCAATTCAACAGGCTATCAAGTGGGCTATGGCGGGAATATTGATCAAGCGCGCTCTACCCAACTATTAAACAACACCACGAACACTTTGGCTAAAGTTACCGCTTTGAATAACGAGCTTAAAGCTAACCCATGGCTTGGGAATTTCGCTGCCGGTAACAGCTCTCAAGTGAATGCGTTTAACGGGTTTATCACTAAAATCGGTTATAAGCAATTCTTTGGAGAAAACAAGAATGTGGGCTTACGCTACTACGGCTTCTTCAGCTATAACGGTGCGGGCGTGGGTAATGGCCCTACTTACAATCAAGTCAATTTGCTCACTTATGGGGTAGGGACTGATGTGCTTTACAATGTGTTTAGCCGCTCTTTTGGTAGCCGAAGTCTTAATGCGGGCTTCTTTGGGGGGATCCAACTCGCAGGGGATACTTACATCAGCACGCTAAGAAATAGCCCTCAGCTTGCGAGCAGACCTACAGCGACAAAATTCCAATTCTTGTTTGATGTGGGGTTACGCATGAGCTTTGGTATCTTGAAAAAAGACTTGAAAAGCCATAACCAGCATTCTATAGAAATCGGTGTGCAAGTCCCTACGATTTACAACACTTATTATAAATCTGGTGGTGCTGAAGTGAAATACTACCGCCCTTATAGCGTGTATTGGGTCTATGGCTACGCCTTCTAAAAAAGCTCAAGGCCTTTTATAGGCTTTGATTTAACCTTTTAACCCCACTTTAAAACAAACCCAAAATCCTAATCAAAGAATTAATCCGCCTAGAGAACGCTTATTAAAAGCTGTTATTTTGCTTCAAGCGCTTCAAAGTCTTTTATTTTGTGAAGCGATCAGATGCTAAAGGCGTTCCCCTAACCCAAAAAAACCGCTTTTAAAACTCTCAAGCAGAAATCCTAAACATCTTTAGCAATTGGAATGAATGCCACTAATTTGCAATATAATACCCCCATACATTTGCATCTAGCGCAGGAAGCGTGCAAAGTTACGCCTTTATAAGATATGATGCGCGAGAGCTGTAAGGAATGCGTTGGAGATCAAACTCTGTAAAATCCATTAGGGACACAGAACAAGAACCAAACTCTCCCTCAACATCAGGAAGCCCAATCGCTTTAGCGGTTGGGCACTTCACAAAACTAGCTTTACACAAAGTCTTTTATACTCAGATTTTAAAAAATGCCTTTGAAGTGTTTTTAACTTGCTGTGATTGAAAATCAAAACTTCAGCGTGAGATTGGTCATCATGTAACTTCTGTCTTGGTAATTAGCGCTAAAATCGCCATCCGGGTTATTGAATTTGGGCGCTCCAGAATACCCCACTTGATAGCCTTTATTGATCCTAGCCCCATAATAAGTGATCCTAAAGTTAAGAAAGACTGATTCAGTGAACGCATAGCTCGCATTGAATTGCAAGGAGTATTCATTGGCCCTCCCCACTTGCCCTAACGCATTTTTATTCGCATGAGAGATGCGCCCAAAAACATGCCATGCAAAACGCTTATGGATCCCTCCAACAGAAGTGTAAAAAGTGAAAGTGTTAGCGTTAGTGATCGCATCAGCCAACCCATCATAAGCCGTATTGTCCCAAAAATCATAGCCAATCATTCCGGCATGCCTAGTCGTTATGGAGATTTCATTACCGATATAGGAAGTGTTATTACCCCTTGGCATCGTGTGAGAGCCTAAAAAAGCGTCCGAATTGCCAAAGGTGTTATAAAAGCCAATGGACCAGTTGAAATTATCCCACCAAAAAACCTGGCGGATATTTAAAGTAACGCCATTTCTCCCCAACAACGAGCCATGAGGCGTGCTGTCTTCTAAACTATAAGTTTTTGTCTCTGGGTTATACCATCCCCTATAATATAAAGGAAAGGTTGTCATTACCATGCTTTGAGAGCGAAAGCCGACATTTTCAAAATTCCTATTCGTGTCATAGACTAGCTTAAAGCCAGGAGCGTTATAAGTCTTAGGCGCAAAATAATAAAAAAATTGAGCGTCTAAACCTTTATAAGAATAAGTCGTGGTGATCCCATGCCAGCCATAATTGATGAAATCGTTGCTGTTATTAGGATTGCCTCCCTTTTTCAAATAAGGCACTGTCGCAAAAAACTCATAAATCCAAGAGTTGAACGCCAATCCTCTCCCAAAAGAACTCCACCACCAAAATCTTAACCTTTGCGTTTCAGTCTTATAGGGCTGATAATACACTTCCCACCCTTGATTGGAACCGCTCATAAAATCAATATTCGCTTCATAACGCCCCGCCTTAAACCCAAAAACATCTTTGTAATCGTATCGTAAAAAAGCGGTATCCACCACATAAGGCCTTGCATGATAGCTCGCTGATTGAGAAGTCCCCGCATAAGCAGGGCCAAGATACTTATTAAAAAAGTATCCATGATAGCCCCCAATGAAATTCTCTACAATGGAGCCAAAAATCTTCCCGTTAGCTTGGTTAATATCGTTCTTAGTCTTATCATAAGGAATGGCTGCAATCGCCCCACCCAAAGAGAAAGAGAGCCTATGGTTTTCGATGCCTTTAGGGAGTAAATTGACTTTGACTTGCGCTAAAGTTACAATATCTATAAAACTTTCAGTAGGATAAATCCCTTTTTTAGTATTGATTTGAGAATTGTTAAAACCAATCTTAGAAAAGTTCTCCACACGACCGCTAAAGCGATAATCAAAAGCTTCTGCAGGACATAATAAAAACGATAAAAGCGATAAAGAAGAAGTCAAAAAATATTTTTCTTGCCTCACTAAACTCTCCCTAATTTTAATTGCATGATCTTTTTTGTTGATATTATAATTATAATCAAAAAAAAAAAAACAGCATGAAGTTAAAATATTAATTAAAATCCACAACCCTATTTTACAAAAAATAACCATTCATTGTAAATTAGTTTAAAAATTAAAGGATTAAAATCATATATTTGTTACTTCTAAAGAATGTTTTATTGTTGATTAAACTCGCTACCCATGAAACCCTCATTTTTAGATCCATTATTAAAACTTATAAGAAATTTCAAACCTAGCGTTAAATCCAGGCTCTGCCATGCCTCTTGCGTATTTGTCTTGATTGGGTTCATCAGGGCTCATCACCGGGCTTGCTTGATCAATATATTGTTGGTTAAAAACATTGTTAAACACCGCATTCAAACTCAAGCCTTTAAGCTTCTTATAGGTGGGTTTGTAGGTTACAAAAAAACTGCTCACCCCATAACCGGGCTTATGCACATGAAAAATCCCGGGCGTTTTGGGGCAATTGCTAGGCCGTCTGTCAATATCTGTGGGGCCGTTGCGATAAGGGCTATAAGAGCAATAACTCAAATCCGTAACGAATCGTGAAAGCCAAGTGATGCTAAGACCGGTGCGTGGGATTGTATAGCTTGCCGTTAAAATAAACACATTGCCTGTTGTGGCAGCCAATTCATACACATCAGCGATCAAGCGCCCTTTTAAAGAAGGCCATGATCTTGCCACACTCAAGCCTAAAGAAAAGCCCTTGTATTTAGCTGTCCCTGAAACTTCATAACCAGGCACATAAATAATATCTTTTGCGGGCAAGTTGGTTACAAAAAGCGTTGAAGAAAATTGGTTGATGTAATTAGAAATCAGTTGGACAAAACCTGCAGCCCTGAAATCAAAATACTTACTGCTGTATTCGGTGTTAAATTCCGCATTTTGCCCGATTTCTGGCTTTAAATTACGGTTATAGTGCAAATTATCTTGACGCATCCACACCAAACCTCCAGGCATAGGGCCTCTGGTTACATACGCGTAAGAAAGCCTGAAATTCAAATTTTCTAAAGGCGAGACATTTAAAGCCGCGCTAGGGCTAAACCCTTGGGTTATGTGCAACTGCCAATCTTTATCCACTAAAGTATAGACATCATAACGAGTCCCTGCCCCTAAAGTTACCATAGGGTGCAAGGTGTAATTCGCTTGCGCATACACCCCAACCACATTCGCAGTAGCGCCATTCCTTTGGCAACGCCCATTTATGTTGGGATCATTGGGGCCTGTAACCCTTAAGCATGCGTCAGGGGCATCGCCGGGTTTGACTAATTCGCTATTAGGGATCGCTTTATCAAAAGTGGTTAAATTTTGGTAATTCAACCCGTATTCAAAAAGATTGTCATTCTTATGGTCTATGGTGTGGATCACATTCGCATTAAACCCGGAATTGATGATGAATAAATTTTTATTAGCCACCACAGAACCCCCTCCAAGGCTTTTAAAAGTGATGGAGCAAGTTTGCTTAACAGCGTCATAAATACCCCCTTGCGCCACGCATTCATTTTCTCCGCCAAGTTTTGGGTTTGGGGTGAAAGGAATGATAGTTGCTATATCGTTAGGCCTAAAAAGTGGATCAATTTGGACATTCCTAATACTTGTATAACCATTGATTTTTAATTTAGGATCACCAAAACGACTCCCCCCTTCTCTTTCATAGTTCAAACTCACATTATGCACCAAATTGACGCTATAAGTTTTAAACAAACTAGCGTCATTTTCAAACAAACAATCGCTAGGGTTTTTCTCGTTAGGGAAAGCGTTAAAATCACCGCAAGAATAGGGTAAAAAAGTGCCTGTAAAGTTCGCTCTTAAAGGGCGATTAGCGTTATCTCTGGTCATGTTATAACTGAGGTTCAAGGTATCCCTTCCACTCAAATAACCATTGATCTTAGCCATCACATTATTTTGCTCGCTAGGACTTCCTGTAACTTTATTGTCCGCTTTAGGTCTAAAGAGATCCTTTGTGGCATTATCCCCATCACGATAGTAAAAAATATTTTGATGCGTGTAATATAAGAGCATATCAAAATGATTGTTACGATAAGCGCCCATCACGGTTTCTCGATCCCCAAAGTTGGTTAAAAAAGTAACAGCCCCACTCATGGCGTAGTCTTTACCCTTAGGGATAAAATCGCTGGCACTTCTAGTTTCCATTTTAATCGCGCCAATCAAAGCCATAGGCCCCGCGCTCGCTTGAGCCGCTCCCTTAGTAACCACCACGCTTTTGAGCATTCCAGGGTCAATAATCGTATTGCCTTGATGCCCATAGCTTGCACCCATTTGCGCCGCGCCATCCACCGTAACCCTAGCCAATCTGTCTTCAATACCGCGCACATAAATTTTTTGCGCTATAACCGCGCCACCACCCACATTGATATTAGGGTTTCTTCTAAACATGTCGCTGATTTGGTTGGCTTGCCTTCTTTCTAATTCCTTACTTGAAATGGTTGTCTGGTTGTTGTAATTAAAGATTTTAGCCGCTTGAGTGGTAACTTTGCCTAGAGTGTGTTGGGCGTTCTTTTTTTTATCCTTTTTTCTTTCTGTCTTTCTTTCTTCTTTTTCTTCTTCTTTAGCCTCCAATTCAAACATTCCTAATAAGGATAAAAAAAGAGAAAAACTCCAATATTTCCTAAAACGCTTGTCATTCATTCTTAAAATCCTACTTATAATAATAATTTTTATTAAAAAATAAAGGTGTTATTGTATTCAAAAAAATATTACAACCACCTTAAAAGAGCTAGCCGTTTTTGATAAACAAATGATAAACTTTTAGAAAAATCCCACAAAAACCCATTTCAAACGCGCAGAATGCGAAAGGTCTTTTCTACCTCACTCTCACTTTTTTATCTTTATAGAGCCTGAATATTTTAGAGCTAGAGTTTTCAAACAAACCCCTTTCATCGCTCACAATCACATCAGCGAGCTTGGAAGCGATCTCTTTATCATAAGCGCATTGGGTGAGATTGGCTGAGGTGCTATAGAGCGTTTTAAAACGCTTTAAAAAATCCCCATGCCTGCCCCTAACCACACGAACGGCCTTAGAGTTAGGATAAATAAAAGTGGTTTTAGCGCTTCTTCTGATGAGGTTTTTAAAAGCGTTGGGCGCACGCACCAGGCTTTTTAAGGTGGTAAAATCAGCGCTTTCTATTAAAACGCTTTGATTTTTAGGGCGATTTTTTAAGGCGTTGAGCTTTTCTCTGTCTTTAGAAAGCAGTCCTATCGTGGTATCGCTTTGAGCCAGATACACTAACGCCATCAAACTAAATAATCTTGTAAGGCTAACAACTCGTCTTCTTTAGAGCTTTCTTCTAACGCTAAAATCAAAACTTCTATCGCGCTTAAAGTCGTGAAATAACTCACATGGTTTTTAAGCACAGAAGCGCGAATGAGTTTGGCGTCATCTTGAGATTTGTGATCGCTGGTGTTGATAGCCATGCTGATTTCCCCATTCATCATTAAATCCATGACATTGGGGCGGCCTTCGGAGATTTTAAGCACTTTCAAAGACTCCACCCCGGCTTTTTCCAAAGCTTTATGCGTGCCTTCTGTAGCGCACAATTCAAAGCCTAACTGAACCAAGCGCTTCATTAAAACGCACGCTTCTTCTTTATCCTTATCTTTAATAGAAACAAAAATAAGCCCCTTGTTTTTAATGGGGTTAAAGCAAGCCGTTTGAGCCTTGAAAAAAGCCAGCCCTAAAGATCTAGCAATCCCCATCACTTCGCCGGTGCTTTTCATCTCAGGCCCTAAAATCAAATCCGATCCATAAAGTTTATTAAAGGGGAAAACCGCTTCTTTTAAAGCCACAAAATGGGGCATTTTAGGCTTATAAACGCCTTTAGAATATCCCACGATATTTTTTTTATCATAGAACTTCAAGGCTTCTTTCAAATCTTCTAACACCATAACCCTAGTCGCAACTTTGGCTAAAGGAACGCCTAAAGCCTTGCTTAAAAAAGGCACGGTTCGGCTGGCTCGGGGATTGACTTCAATCAAATAGAGCGAATTGTGATGCACAGCAAATTGGATATTCAATAGCCCTACTACGCCTAAATGCAGAGCGATTTTTGCGCTCACTCGCTCAATTTCATCTAAAATTTTAGGGCTTAAAGTGGAAGGGATAAAGCACGCCGAATCGCCTGAATGGATCCCGGCTTCTTCAATATGCTGTAAAATGCCGGCAATATAGACCTCTTTTTTATCACAAATAGCATCCACATCTAATTCCACCGCTTTTTCTAAAAACTTATCAATGAGGAGTGGATTTTTAGGGCTAATCTCTAAAGCATGCGTAACGCTTTCTAAATAATGGTGCAGTTCTTCAATATTTTCCAAAATTTGCATGTGTTGGCCGCCTAGCACATAACTAGGGCGCACAATAATAGGGAAACCAATCACATTAGCGATGCTATAGGCTTCATCAACGCTCTTAGCCATGCCATTTTCAGGCTGCTTGATGTCAAGCTCTTTTAAAAAGAGGGAAAATTTTTCCCTGTCTTCTGCAATATCAATCACCTTAAAAGGCGTGCCAATAATGGGGGCTTGCATTTTAGCCAGATCTTTAGCGAGTTTTAAAGGGGTTTGTCCCCCAAAATGCACGATAATGCCATCCACGCGCTCTCTTTGAATGATGCTCTTCACGCATTCAAAATGAATGGGTTCAAAATAGAGCGTGTCGCTGGTATCATAATCCGTGCTCACAGTTTCTGGGTTGCAATTGAGCATGACGCTTTTGATGTTTAAATCTTTTAAAGCAAAGCTCGCATGCACGCAACAATAATCAAATTCAATGCCTTGACCGATGCGGTTAGGCCCAGAGCCTATGATTAGGATTTTCTTTTCTTGTTTTTCTTGTTTGTTTTCAATAGGAGGTAAAGGGTTAGGGGCATAGGTGGAATACAAATAAGGCGTGAGCGATAAAAACTCCGCCGCGCAAGTATCCACCTCTTCAAAATGGGGTGCGATTTGCAAATTAGATCTGGCTAATTCCACTTCAAAAGGACTCACCTCTAAATTTTCATTTTCTTTGATTTTAGCGGCAATCCTGGCATCGCTAAAGCCTAAATTTTTAAGCCCTCTTAATTTTTTAGCGTCCGTTAAAACGCTAGAATTGATGCTTTCTTCTGCTTTGACTAGCTTTTGGATTTGAGATAAAAACCACCTGTCAATCTGGCATAATTCAAAAACTTCATCAACACAAACGCCAAGCCTGAACGCATCAGCGATATAGAGCAAGCGCTTGAAATTCGGCCGGCGGATTTCCTTTTTTATCATTTCTAAATCTTTGCTTAACGATTCAAACCCTAGCCAATTGTTTTCCAAAGAGCATAACGCTTTTTGTAAGGCTTCTAAGAAATTCCCCCCTATCGCCATCACTTCGCCAATGCTTTTCATAGAAGTCCCTAAAGTGCTAGAAACACCGGCAAATTTTTCAAACGCAAAGCGAGGGATTTTCACCACGATATAATCTAAACTAGGTTCAAAACTCGCTGGGGTGTTGGTAATATCGTTTTGGATTTCATCTAAACTAAAACCCACCGCAAGCATAGTAGCCACTTTTGCAATGGGAAACCCGGTCGCTTTTGAAGCTAATGCGGAGCTGCGGCTCACTCGTGGGTTCATTTCAATCACGACCATTCTTAAAGTCTCTGGGTGGATAGCAAACTGCACATTGCTCCCGCCCGTATCCACGCCAATTTCTCTTAAAATCGCAAAGCTCGCATCGCGCATGCGTTGGTATTCTTTATCGGTTAAGGTTAGGCTTGGAGCGATGGTGATGCTATCGCCGGTATGAACGCCCATGGGGTCAATATTTTCAATACAGCACACAATGATGCAATTGTCCTTGCTGTCTCGTATGACTTCCATTTCATATTCTTTCCACCCCAATAAGGACTCTTCAATCAAAATTTCATTAATGGGCGAAGCGTCCAGGGCGTTTTTAGCCAATTCTTGAAACTCTTCAATATTGTAAGCAACCCCACTCCCCCCACCAGCCAGAGTGAAACTCGCTCTAATAATGGCTGGAAAGCCAATTTCATTAATGGCTTCTAGGGCTTCTAACTCGCTATAAGCGTAACGCCCTTTAGGCAAATCCATCCCGATTTTTAACATCGCTTCTTTGAAAGCCTGCCTGTCTTCGCCTTTTTTAATCGCTTCAATCTTAGCCCCTAAAAGCTCCACGCCTTCTAACATGCCCTTTTGGTGCATTTGCATGACCGCATTCAAAGCGGTTTGCCCGCCCATTGTGGGTAAAATAGCGTCAATCTTTTCTTTTTCAATGATAGCAGCGATATTTTCTGAGGTGATAGGTTGGATATAAGTTTGATGAGAAAATTCAGGGTCAGTCATCACGGTGGCCGGGTTAGAATTGATTAAGATCACTCTATAACCTAAAGATTTTAAGGTTTTACAACTTTGAGTCCCTGAGTAGTCAAACTCGCAAGCTTGCCCAATCACAATAGGGCCTGAGCCTATCAGTAGGATGTTGGAAATATCGGTGCGTTTAGGCATAACTAATCCTTAAAGAAAGAATATCAAGCGTTATCAATATTTTAGAATATTTTTTATTAGGTTTTTGCGTGGCTTCCCCCCCCTATTTTTTCAAACTATTTATCTCTGTCTGAAAAAATACCAATGATTTGCAAGATAGAAATAAAGACATTCAAAAAGTCTAAATACAAGCTCACCGCCGCATCAATGGGGCTATCATACATGCCCTTAACGATGTTTTGGGTGTCATAAGCGATGTAAAGACTAAATAATATCGCACTCGCTCCCGCAATGACAACCTGGAACATGGGGCTACCCAAAAACAAGTTAATGAGCGAACACACCAACACCACAATCAAAGCGATAAAGAGCATTTTACCCATATTCGCTAAGTCGTTTTTAGTTTTAAGGGCATACACGCTCATCAAACCAAAGACAATAGTCGTCATGCCCAAAGCTTGCCAAATCGCTCCTAAACCAGCTTTTGCGATCACCATACCCAACAAAGGCACCAAAGTAACCCCTGATAATGAAGTGAAGGCAAACAGCATGAATAGATTCAATCCGGGTTTGGATTTAGAAAACATCAAACCAAACAACGCCGCAATTTCAGCGATAAAAAACACCCATTTATACTGCACTACGGCTTGAAAGTTCATCAAACCTAATAACGCTCCGATAGTCGCTAGTAACAAACTGCCTGCAAAGAACTTGTAAGTCGTTTTAACAAAACCCACCAGCTCGCTTTCATGCAATAAAGAATTTTCTGCATACGCATTATGAGAATTAGCTCTGTCATACAATGCCATGTTTTACTCCTTGAATTTCAACTCAATAAATAATTTAATTAACCCTACAGCTAGGTTCAATATAATAGCGCAAAATGTAGTAAAATACCAAACAAAACCCCCTAAAATTGAAATTGAAGTCTGAAAATAGGATAATAGTTACGATGAAAATTTTTATCAATGGATTTGGCCGCATTGGGAGATGCGTTTTAAGAGCGATTTTAGAGCGTAGCGATACAAACCCCAACTTAGAAGTGATAGGTATCAATGACCCTGCTAATTGGGAAATTCTCGCTTATCTTTTAGAGCATGACAGCACGCATGGGCTGCTCAATAAAGAGGTGCGTTACTCTAATCATAAGCTTATTATCGGCTCGTTAGAAATCCCTGTTTTTAATAGCATCAAAGACTTGAGGGGCGTGGATGTTATCATAGAGTGTTCAGGGAAGTTTTTAGAGCCTAAAACGCTAGAAAATTATCTTTTGCTTGGGGCTAAAAAGGTGCTGTTATCCGCTCCCTTTATGGGCGAATACGATGAAAAACAATACCCTACTTTGGTGTATGGGGTCAATCATTCTCTCTATCAAAACCAGGCTATTGTTTCTAACGCCTCTTGCACAACTAACGCTATTGCGCCCATTTGCGCGATTTTAGATAAAGCTTTTGGCATTAAAGAGGGCATGCTAACGACCATTCATAGCTACACAAGCGATCAAAAACTCATTGATTTGGCCCACCCTTTAAACAAACGACGCTCAAGAGCGGCTGCAAGCAACATTATCCCCACCACCACTAAAGCCGCTCTGGCCTTGCATAAAGTTTTACCCAACCTCAAAAACAAAATGCATGGGCATAGCGTGAGGGTGCCTAGCCTTGATGTGTCCATGATAGATTTGAGTTTGTTTTTAGAAAAAAAGGCCTTCAAAGATCCCATCAATGATTTATTGGTTGAAGCTTCCAAAGGGGGTTTTAAAGGCGTGTTAGAGATAGATTTAAAAGAAAGGGTGAGTTCTGATTTCATTTCTAACCCTAGCAGCGTCATAATCGCGCCTGATTTGACTTTCACGCTGGAGAATATGGTCAAAATCATGGGGTGGTATGATAACGAATGGGGGTATTCTCATCGTTTGGTGGATATGGTGCAATTTATGTATCATTATTAAGTCATTTTGCGAATCTTTTTGAGTTTGTTTAACATCAAGTTGTATAGTGTGGGATTTACAAAAACGATCGGAGTTTAAATGGCGTTTGAAAAGGCTGGATTGATTTCTAAGTTTATTTCAAAGGGATCTTTTAAATTAAATAAGATCTCAAAGAAAATTTTCAAATTGAATCTAATCTTGAAGCGTGAAAAGCCCTTAAGCCATAAAAAAACAAAATCCATTAAAAAGCCCTTTAATAAAAGCAAATCTTTTTTAAAAGCTTCGGTTTTATTGATAGGAGCGTTGGGGGGATTATCCCACCTAAGGGCTAGCGAGTGCCGTTATTGGTCATGGTCGTCTTGGAGTTATCATGACAATATTGAAAGCGGTTCTAATTCCCCCACGCACAACTCTTATTGTCTTTTTAATAGCGCTCAAGGCTCTGGAACTTACTATTTGAACACCCTTACCACTTATAGCCCTGGTGGGGCTAGTTTCACGCAAAAATTCAATAATGGCACGCTTGATGTGGGAGGGAATATCCGCTTTGGAGGCACAGGTGTTAATGGGGGTAATGTAGGGTATATCACAGGCACTTATGACGCTCAAACGATTAATTTTGATTCTAGCCGTATCACAACCGGCAACTCATTTTCTACTGGCGGTGGGGCCACTCTCAATTTTAATGCGGCTAACCATATCACTATCAATCAAGCCAGCTTTGATAATAGCGATGCAGGAACACAGCACTCTTACATGAATTTCAGCGGTTCTAACATCAATGTGAGCGCTTCTATCTTTACAGACGACACCAATGGGGGCTTTAGTTTCAGCGGGAATGGGGCTAACAGCAATCTCTCTTTTAATCAAACAAACTTCAATCAAGGGACTTACAAATTCACTAACAGCGCTAACTTAAACTTCAATAACAGCACTTTCAATCAAGGGACTTATAACTTTAATAGCGCTCAATCTGTTTTTGAAAACAGCAATTTCAATCAAGGCACTTATAACTTTACTGACAACGCCAGCTTCAATAACGACACCTTCAATCAAGGGACTTATAGTTTTAATACCAGCCAGGTGAGTTTTTCAGGCGCTAACACTTTAAATTCAAGTTCGCCTTTTGCTAGCCTTAAAGGCAGCGTGTCCTTTGGTTCTGATGCGATTTTTAACCTCAATCAAACCCTTAATAACAACCAAACCTATGACATTCTCACTACAAATGGGACCATTCAGTATGGGGTTTATCAAAGCTATTTGTGGGATTTGATCAACTATAAGGGCGATAAAGCTATTGGCCATGTTGAAGTGGGTAGTAACACTTATGATGTAACCTTTGACATTAACGGGCAAGATGAAACCTTACAAGAAACCTTTAACAATCAGTCCATTGCCACCCAATTTTTAGGGGACGATTTACAAGCCAAAGCCCAAGCAACCTACCAACAAGACTTGAGTAACTCCCAAACCGCTTTAAATAACGCTACTAGTGATAATAAGATCGCAAGCGCTGATACAGGCTACACCAACAATCAAAACACCACTATCAAAAAAGACGCTCAAAGTTTAGAAAACACTAGCCAACAAATCGCTCAAGACAAACAAGCGTTAGAAAAAGATTTAGCTAATGTCAAACAATTAGCCAACGCTCCAACAGGCTTTAACCAACAAGCTTTCAATCAAGCACAAGATAAAGAACAACAAGATGAACAAACCTTACAAGGCGAAGAAAAGACTTTTAACACTGAACAAGAGTGGTTAAAACAAGCGATAGCTAACGCTAAGCCTACAAGCCCTACACCAAGCCCTACACCCACAAAGCACACAGCGCCAAACACTCCCCCTAATAAAGTTCCGCCCACACCCCCTACTCAAAATTTACCCACAACGAATGTGTGGAGTGGGGTTTATTGGCTTCAAAATCAAACTTACTCAAAACAAGGCATTTATTATATTGATCCCAATCTTTCAGGACAGAGCGGTCAAAGCGGCAACACGCTCAACACTTATACAGCCAATTTGTTAGGAAGAAGTTTTGGCGTGAATATCCAAAATGGCACTTTGATCATAGGGAATAACACAGAGAGCGTGAATGATAATGGGTTGATTTGGATAGGGCATGGAGGCTTTGGCTATATCACGGGGACTTTTAATGCGGCTAATATTTACTTGACCAATAATTTTAAAACCGGTGAAGGCGTTTCAGGCTCAGATGGTGGGGGAGCGAACATCACCTTTAAAGCAAGCGATAATATCACTATGGATGGCTTGAATTATAATGACGCTGAAACCGTTACTAAAATGATTCAAACGGGGGCTAGTCAGCATTCCTATGCCGCTTTTGACGCTACAAACAATATCAGCGTGACTAATTCCAGCTTTAGCGATATGACTTGGGGGAAATTCAGTTTTAGCGCTAAGAATATTTCGTTTTCTAACGCTTCGTTTAGCGGCTTTACAAACCCTGGAGGATCAAGCGTGATCAGCGCTAATGCCGCTAATTCTTTAAGCTTTAACAATTCTCGTTTGAATGGGGGAGCGGTTTATAATTTGTGGGCTAATAACCTTATTTTCAATAACACGCAAGCGGTTTTTAATGTCTTGTATTCTAGGGGGACAAGCAATTTTAACGCTACCACACAGCTTTTGGGCAACACGAGTTTTACGCTCAGCTCTCAAAGTTTGCTGAACTTTAATGGCGATACAACCTTGCAAAACAACGCCAATATCACGCTTGGCAATAAAAGTCAAGCCACTTTTAAAAATTCTTTAACGCTTGATAATAATTCTAATTTAAGCTTAGACAATCAAAGCGTTTTGAATGCCAATGGATCAAGCGTTCTTAACAATCAAGCGAGTCTCAATATTTATAACGGGAGTCAAGCAACCTTTAACAGCCTCTTTTTTAATGGCGGGATACTCAGTCTTAACGCTAATAGCAAGCTCAACGCTTCTAGCGCTAGTTTTTCAAACAACACCATTATCAATTTAGACGATAGCGTTTTATCGGCTAGTGACACAAGCTCTTTAAACGCTAATATCAATTTTCAAGGCGCAAGCCAGGCTAATTTTGGAGGCAACACGACTATTGATGCAGCAAGCTTTAATTTTGACAGCACAAGCTCATTGGGTTTTAATAACCTTACGGCTAATGGGGCGTTAAATTTTAATGGTTATGCGCCCTCTTTATCTAAGGCTTTAATGAGCGTTAGCGGGCAGTTTGTTTTAGGGAATAATGGGGATATTAATTTATCTGACATCAATATTTTTGACAACATTACAAAATCTGTAACTTACAACATCCTAAACGCTCAAAAAGGCATTACTGGCATTAGTGGGGCTAATGGCTATGAAAAAATCCTTTTTTATGGCATGAAAATCCAAAACGCTACCTATAGCGGCAACAATAACATTCAAACTTGGTCGTTTATAAACCCTCTCAATTCTTCTCAAATCATTCAAGAGAGCATTAAAAATGGGGATTTAACCATAGAAGTTTTAAATAACCCTAACTCAGCTTCTAACACTATTTTTAATATCGCTCCTGAGCTTTATAATTACCAAGCTTCTAAGCAAAATCCTACCGGTTATAGCTATGATTATAGCGATAACCAAGCAGGCACTTATTACTTGACAAGCAACATTAAAGGTCTCTTCACCCCTAAAGGCTCTCAAACGCCTCAAACCCCAGGCACTTATAGCCCGTTTAACCAGCCTTTGAATAGTTTAAATATCTACAATAAGGGTTTTTCTAGTGGGAATTTAAAAACGCTTTTAGGGATTCTTTCTCAAAATTCCGCTACCTTAAAAGAAATGATTGAATCCAATCAATTAGATAATATCACTAGCATCAATGAAGTGTTGCAACTCTTAGATGAGATCAAGATCACCCCAGCGCAAAAACAAGCGCTCCTAGAAACCATCAACCATTTGACTGACAACATCAATCAAACCTTTAGTAACGGGAATTTGGTCATAGGCGCTACTCAAGATAATGTTACAAACTCTACTAGCTCTATATGGTTTGGGGGCAATGGCTATAGCAGTCCTTGTGCGCTAGATAGCGCCACTTGTTCTTCTTTTAGAAACACTTACTTGGGGCAATTATTAGGCTCAACTTCCCCCTATTTAGGCTACATCAACGCTGATTTTAAAGCTAAAAGCATTTATATCACTGGAACGCTTGGAAGCGGTAACGCCTTTGAAAGCGGAGGGAGCGCGGATGTAACCTTTCAAAGCGCTAATAACTTAGTGTTGGATAAAGCTAACATAGAAGCTCAAGCCACAGACAATATCTTTAATCTTTTGGGTCAAGAAGGGATTGATAAAATCTTTAATCAAGGGAATTTAGCGAATGTTCTCAGTCAAGTGGCTATGGAAAAAATCAAGCAAGCCGGCGGTTTAGGAAACTTTATAGAAAACGCTCTAAGCCCTTTGAGTAAGGAATTGCCCACTAGCTTGCAAAATGAAACCTTAGGCCAACTTATGGGTCAAAATAATTTAGATAATTTATTGAATAATAGTGGAGTCATGAATGCAATCCAAAATATTATCAGTAAAAAACTAAGCATTTTTGGTAATTTTGTTACCCCATCAATCATAGAAAACTACCTTGCTAAGCAGTCTTTAAAAAGCATGCTAGACGATAAAGGGCTTTTGAATTTTATCGGTGGGTATATAGACGCTTCTGAATTAAGCTCTATTTTAAGCGTGATTTTAAAAGATATTACTAATCCCCCTACAAGCTTGCAAAAAGACATTGGTGTGGTGGCGAACGACTTGTTGAACGAGTTTTTAGGACAAGATGTTGTTAAAAAGCTAGAAAGTCAAGGTTTAGTGAGCAATATCATTAATAATATTATTTCTCAAGGCGGGTTAAGCGGCGTTTATAATCAAGGTTTGGGGAGCGTGTTGCCACCCTCTTTACAAAACGCACTCAA
The DNA here is from genome assembly GCF_030053225.1 of Helicobacter sp. 219-2. Lineage (NCBI taxonomy): Bacteria > Pseudomonadati > Campylobacterota > Epsilonproteobacteria > Campylobacterales > Helicobacteraceae > Helicobacter > Helicobacter sp. 219-2. The sequence continues at coordinate 1,282,264 of NZ_JASGBS010000001.1, forward strand.
AGAAAACGATTTAGGCGCTCTTTTATCGCCTAGAGGCTTGCATGATTTTTGGCAAAAAGGGTATTTTAACTTTTTAAGCAATGGCTATGTTTTTGTCAATAATAGCTCTTTTAGCAACGCTACAGGGGGCAGTTTGAATTTTGTCGCCAACAAGTCTATTATTTTTAATGGCGATAATACGATTGATTTTAGCAAGTATCAAGGCACATTGATTTTTGCTTCTAATGGTGTTTCTAATATCAATATCACAACCCTAAACGCTACTAATGGCTTAAGCCTTAATGCGGGTTTGAATAATGTGAGCGTTCAAAAAGGGGAAATTTGCGTCAATTTAGCCAATTGCCCCACAACAAAAAACAGCTCTTCTACAAATTCTAGCGTAATCCCCACTAATGAATCTTTAAGCGTGCGCGCTAACAACTTCACTTTCTTAGGCACAATCGCTTCTAATGGGGCTATTGATTTGTCTCAAGTAAAAAATAATAGCGTTATAGGCACGCTCAATCTTAATGAAAACGCGACTTTGCAAGCCAATAATTTAACGATCACTAACGCTTTTAACAACGCCTCTAACTCTACAGCTAACATTAATGGTAATTTCACCTTAAACCAACAAGCGACTTTAAGCACTAACGCTAGTGGTTTGAATGTCATGGGGAATTTTAATAGCTATGGCGATTTGGTGTTTAACCTCAGCCATTCAGTTAGCCATGCCATTATCAACGCTCAAGGCACAGCGACGATTATGGCTAATAACAATAACCCCTTAATCCAATTCAACACTTCTTCAAAAGAAACAGGCGCTTACACGCTCATTGATAGCGCTAAGGCCATTTATTACGGGTATAACGACCAAATCACAGGAGGCAGTAGCCTAGATAATTACCTTAAGCTTTACACGCTCATTAACATTAATGGCAAACACATGGTGATGACTGATAACGGCTTAACTTATAACGACCAAGCCGTGAATATTAAAGATGGCGGTTTAATTGTAGGCTTTAAGGATTCTCAAAATCAATACATTTACACTTCCATTCTTTATAATAAAGTGAAAATCGCTGTTTCTAATGATCCTATCAATAACCTACAAGCCCCCACTTTAAAACAATATATCGCTCAAATTCAGGGCACTCAAGGCGTGGATAGCATTGAGCAAGCTGGAGGCACTCAAGCGATTAATTGGCTCAATAAAATCTTTGAAACTAAGGGAAGTCCTTTATTCGCTCCCTATTATTTAGAAAGCCATTCCACAAAAGATTTAACCACGATCGCTGGAGACATTGCTAACACTTTAGAAGTCATCGCTAACCCTAATTTTAAAAATGACGCCACTAATATTTTACAGATCAACACCTACACGCAACAAATGAGCCGTTTAGCCAAACTCTCTGACACTTCAACCTTTGCTAGCGCTGATTTCCATGAGCGTTTAGAAGCCCTTAAAAACAAGCGATTCGCTGATGCGATCCCTAACGCTATGGATGTGATTTTAAAATACTCTCAAAGAAACAGAGTTAAAAATAATGTGTGGGCGACAGGAGTTGGAGGGGCTAGTTTTATTAATGGAGGCACTGGGACTTTATATGGTATCAATATAGGGTATGACAGGTTTATTAAGGGCGTGATTGTGGGGGGTTATGCCGCTTATGGGTATAGCGGGTTTCATGCAAACATCACTCAATCAGGCTCTAGCAATGTCAATATGGGTGTTTATAGCCGAGCGTTTATCAAAAGAAGCGAATTAACGATGAGCTTGAATGAGACTTGGGGATACAATAAGACTTTCATCAACTCTTATGACTCCCTACTTTCAATCATCAACCAGTCTTACAAATACGACACCTGGACGACTGACGCTAAAATCAATTACGGCTATGATTTCATGTTTAAAAATAAAAGCGTTATTTTTAAACCTCAAATAGGATTAGCCTATTATTACATTGGTTTGTCTGGTTTAAGGGGTATTATGGATGATCCTATTTACAACCAATTCAGAGCCAATGCTGACCCTAATAAAAAATCCGTTCTAACGATTAATTTTGCCCTAGAAAGTCGGCATTATTTCAACAAAAACTCTTATTATTTTGTGATTGCGGATGTGGGCAGGGATTTATTCATCAATTCTATGGGGGATAAAATGGTGCGCTTCATCGGTAATAACACCCTAAGCTATAGAGATGGCGGCAGATACAACACTTTTGCTAGTATTATCACAGGCGGGGAGCTAAGGTTATTCAAAACCTTTTATGTGAATGCCGGCATAGGGGCTAGGTTTGGGCTTGATTATAAAGATATTAATATTACCGGAAATATTGGTATGCGCTATGCTTTTTAATGGTATCATTAAACCCGTTTTTAACAAGCCCAATTCATAGTAGGATCAACCCATGCAAAAAACCTTATTTTCTTTTTTATCTTTGCCTTTATTTTTATCTTTTTGCATCGCTGAAGAAAATGGAGCGTATGCGAGCGTGGGGTTTGAATATTCTATCAGTCATGCCATCCAACACAATAACCCTTTTTTGAATCAAGAACGCATCCAAACCATTTCTAACGCTCAAAATAAAATTTCTAAACTCAATCAAGTCAAAAATGAAATCACCAACATGCCTAACACCTTTGCATACATCAACAACAATTTGAAAAACCATTCTCAATTAACCCCTACTGAAATGCAAGCTGAGAAATACTACCTCCAATCCAGCTTTGAAAATATTGAAAAAATCGTGATGCTTAGTGGTGGCGCTGCATCTAACCCCCAATTAGTCCAAGCGTTAGAAAAAATACGAGAACCCACCACTAACCCTTTGGAATTTGAAGAAAACTTAAAAAATTTAGAATTGCAATTCAATCAATCCCAAAACCGCATGCTTTCTTCTTTATCTTCTCAAACCGCTCAAATTTCAAATTCCCTAAACGCGCTTGATCCTAACTCTTATTCTAAAAACATTTCAAACATGTATGGGGTAACTTTGAATGTGGGTTATAAGCATTTCTTTACCAAGAAAAAAAATCAAGGGTTTCGCTATTACTTGTTCTATGACTATGGTTATACTAATTTTGGTTTTGTGGGTAATGGCTTTGATGGTTTGGGCAAAATGAATAACCACCTCTATGGGCTTGGAATAGACTATCTGTATAATTTCATTGATAATTCACAAAAACATTCTAGCGTGGGTTTTTATGCGGGCTTTGCTTTAGCGGGGAGTTCGTGGGTAGGGAGTGGTTTGAGCATGTGGGTGAGTGAAACGGATTTTATCAACCATTACTTGACGGGCTATCAAGCTAAAATGCACACGAGTTTTTTCCAAATCCCTTTGAATTTTGGGGTTCGTGTGAATGTGGACAGGCATAACGGCTTTGAAATGGGCTTAAAAATCCCTTTAGCGGTGAATTCCTTTTATGAAACGCATGGCAAAGGGTTAAACACTTCTCTCTTTTTCAAACGCCTTGTGGTGTTTAATGTGAGTTATGTTTATAGTTTTTAGGGGGTTAGAAAATAAGCACCCCTTAAATGTTATCGCAACCTTTGAGTTTTAAAAACCAAATTTAGTTTTTTTGCCTCAAATGATGGACGCTCTCGCCCCCAAGACCATAATTATTAGAATCCACCTCATCTATAATGACCACAACAGAAGCCTTATTTTTGTTTAACACCTTAACCATCAAATCTGAAACCCCTTCAATCAATTGCTGTTTTTGCTCGTTTGTTGGCCCTCCATTTTCTGGCACAAGTTTGATATTGATAAACGGCATAGTATTCCTTTAATTTGAGATAACGCATTATAGCGCTTTTATTTAAACGCTTTATTAGCGCCTTTCATATCAAACCCTCTTTTAAAAAACCATAAAAGCCCTTTTAGTGGCTTTCAAGTCAAGTTAAGTTTGATATACTAACAAAATGAATACTTATAAAAACAGCTTGAATCACTTTTTAAATTTAGTGGATTGTTTAGAAAAAATCCCCAATGTGGGTAAAAAATCCGCCTTTAAAATGGCGTATCATTTGGGTTTAGAAAACCCCTATCTGGCACTTAGGATCACGCACGCTTTAGAGAACGCCCTAGAAAACCTTAAAACATGTTCATCTTGTAACGCGCTCAGTGAGAGTGAGGTTTGTGAGATTTGCTCTGATGAGAGCAGACAAAATTCTCAGCTTTGCATGGTTTTACACCCAAGAGATGTGTTTATTTTAGAAGATTTAAAGGATTTTTTAGGGCGCTATTATGTGTTAAATTCTATAGAAGAAGTGGATTTTAACGCCCTAGAAAAACGCCTGATTGAAGAAAACATTAAAGAAATCATTTTTGCTTTCCCTCCCACTTTGGCTAATGATTCTCTAATGCTTTATATTGAAGATAAATTACAGCATTTCCAGCTCACTTTCACTAAAATCGCTCAAGGCGTGCCTACTGGAGTGAATTTTGAAAACATTGACTCAGTTTCGCTCTCAAGGGCGTTTAATTCAAGGATCAAAGCATGAATTTAAATTTTATGCCCCTATTGCATGCTTATAACCATGCGAGCATTGATTTTCATTTCAATCCTAGCACTAGGGATTTTTGCGTGCATGAAGTGCCTTTGTATGAATTTAGCAACACAGGCGAACATGCCGTTATCCAAGTGAGAAAAAGCGGTTTAAGCACTTTAGAAATGCTTCAAATTTTTTCTCAAATTCTAGGAGTAAGAATCGCCGAATTGGGTTATGCGGGCTTGAAAGATAAAAACGCGCTGACGACTCAATTCATCTCACTCCCTAAAAAATACGCCCCTTTATTAGAAAAAAATACGCATAATTTACAAGAAAGAAACCTTAAAATCTTGTCTTTGAATTACCACCATAATAAGATCAAATTAGGGCATTTGAAAGGGAATCGCTTTTTTATGCGTTTTAAAAAAATGACCCCCTTAAACGCTCAAAAGACTGAACAGGTTTTAGAACAAATCGCGCAGTTTGGCATGCCTAATTATTTTGGCCCGCAACGCTTTGGGAAGTTCAATGACAACCACCAAGAGGGTTTAAAAATCTTGCAAAATCAAACGAAATTCGCCCACCAAAAATTAAACGCTTTTTTAATTTCAAGCTATCAAAGTTATTTGTTTAACGCGCTTTTAAGCAAACGATTAGAAATCAGTAAAATCATTAGCGCTTTTAGTGTCAAAGAAAATTTAAAATTTTTTAAACAAAAAAATTTAAATATTAATCCAGACACCCTAAAAGCCCTCAAAAACCAAGCCCATCCCTTTAAAATCTTAGAAGGCGATGTGATGTGCCATTACCCTTATGGGAAGTTTTTTGACGCTTTAGAATTAGAAAAAGAGAGCGAAAGGTTTTTGAAAAAAGAAGCTGCGCCTACGGGGTTACTAGACGGCAAAAAAGCTCTTTATGCAAAAAATTTGAGTTTAGAAATTGAAAAAGAATTCCAGCATAATCTTTTAAGTAGCCATGCTAAAACGCTAGGCTCTAGGCGGTTTTTTTGGGTGTTTGCAGAAAATATAACTTCTCAATATGTGAAAGAAAAAGCGCAATTTGAATTGGGATTTTACTTGCCTAAAGGGAGTTATGCGAGCGCGTTGCTCAAAGAAATCAAGCATGAGAAAGGAGAAAATAATGACGAATTTTGAAAAAATTATCGCGCAAAATAGACTCAAAACGAACGCGGTTTTAGCGACTTATTGCGTGATTTTTGCTTTTATTGGGTTGTTGGTGGATGTTATTAGAATTAATGCTAATGATTTAGGAACAGCTCTTTTTAAACTCATGACTTTTCAAATTTTTCCTACGATCACCATCATTATGTTTTTAGTGGCTTTTATTATTATTGTTGTTTGTATCCAAAATTTTAGCTCTATCATGTTAAGCGGTGATGAATACAAGCTTATTGATTCAAGCAAGGTTTTAAGCTCTAAAGAAAATCAAATCCATCGCCTTTTGTTAGAGCTTTTAGAAGAGGCTAAGCTTCATTTTGAGCCTAAGCTTTATATCATTAAAGCCCCTTACATGAACGCTTTTGCGAGCGGGTGGAATGAATCTAACTCCCTTATCGCTCTTACAAGCGCTTTAATAGAGAGGTTGGATAGAGATGAATTAAAAGCCGTGATCGCTCATGAGCTCAGCCACATCAGGCACAATGACATTCGCTTGACCATGTGTGTGGGGATTTTAAGCAATATCATGCTGTTGGTGGCTAATTTTAGCGTGTATTTTTTCATGGGGAATCGCAAGAATAGCGGGGCGAATTTAGCCCGAATGATTTTATTAGTTTTACAGATCATTTTGCCTTTTTTAACGCTCCTTTTGCAAATGTATTTGAGTCGCACACGAGAATACATGGCCGATAGCGGGGCGGCGTTTTTAATGCATGACAATAAGCCCATGATTAGAGCCTTACAAAAAATTTCTAACGATTACAAAGAAAACGATTATAAAGACACAGATACAAATAGCACCCGATCGGCGGCTTATCTTTTTAGCACTGAAATGTTTAGCACCCACCCTAGCATTAAAAATCGTATCCAATCTTTATCAAGGCGTGTCATTTAAATGGAAAATTTTTTCAACCAGTTTTTTGAAAATATCGGCGAAGATAAAAACAGAGAAGGCTTGAAAGAGACACCTAAAAGGGTTCAAGAATTATGGAAATTCTTGTATAAAGGCTATAAAGAAGATCCTAAAGTGGCTTTAAAAAGCGCGTATTTTCAAGGCGTTTGCGATGAAATGATAGTGGCTCAAAACATTGAATTTTACTCCACTTGCGAACACCACTTGCTCCCTTTTTGGGGGAATATCAGTTTAGGATACATCCCTAAAGAAAAGATTGTAGGCATTAGCGCGATCGCTAAACTCATTGAAATTTATAGCAGACGCTTGCAAATCCAAGAAAGGCTGACCACTCAAATTGCCGAAACCTTTGATGAAATCATAGAGCCAAGGGGCGTGATTGTGGTTTGTGAAGCCAAGCATTTGTGCATGAGCATGCAAGGGGTGCAAAAGCAAAATGCGATCATTAAAACAAGCGTTCTAAAAGGCCTCTTTAAAAAAGACCCTAAAACCAGATCTGAATTTATGCAACTCTTAAAATCTTAGGTTATAATTCTACACATGAATAACCCTAATTTATCCTTTTACTATAATGAGTGTGAGCGTTTTGAAAGCTTTTTAAACCACCATCATTTACACCTTGAAAGCTTCCACCCTTATTTGGAAAAAGCCTTTTTTGAAATGGTGCTTAATGGGGGTAAAAGGTTCCGCCCTAAGCTTTTTTTAGCCGTGCTTTGCGCGTTAGTGGGTCAAAAAGATTATCCTAACCAACAAACAGAATATTTTAAAATCGCTTTAAGCATTGAATGCTTGCACACTTATTCGCTCATCCATGACGATTTGCCTTGCATGGATAACGCCTCTTTAAGGAGAAACCACCCCACTTTACACGCTAAATACGATGAAACCACAGCCGTTTTAATCGGCGATGCGCTCAACACTTATTCTTTTGAATTGCTTTCAAACGCTTTACTAGAAAGCCACATCATTGTGGAATTAGTCAAAATCTTAAGCGCTAATGGGGGGATTAAAGGCATGATCTTAGGGCAGGCCTTGGATTGCTATTTTGAGAACACGCCCTTAAATTTAGAGCAGCTCACTTTCTTACACGAGCATAAAACCGCTAAATTGATTAGTGCAAGTCTGATGATGGGGCTTGTTGCGAGCGGTATTAAAGATGAAGAGCTTTTTAAATGGCTTCAGGCTTTTGGGTTAAAAATGGGGCTTTGTTTTCAAGTGCTAGATGATATTATAGATGTTACACAAGATGAAGAAGAAAGCGGTAAAACCACTCATTTAGACAGCGCTAAAAACAGCTTTGTGAATTTATTGGGGTTAGAGGAGGCAAGCGGTTACGCTCAAGCTTTAAAAACAGAGGTTTTAAACGATTTAAACCTGCTAAAACCCGCTTATTCTCTATTGCAAGAAAATTTGAACGCATTATTGAACACTCTATTTAAAGGCAAGACATGAAAAAAATTTTACTCACCAACGATGATGGCTACCATGCAAAAGGCATTAAAGCTTTAGAACAAGCTTTAGAAGAGATGGCAGAAATTTATGTGGTCGCTCCCAAGCATGAAAAAAGCGCATGCTCGCAATGCATCACCATCACTGCACCTTTAAGAGCGGAGAAAATTAAGGGCAAAGAAGGCAGGCATTACAGGATTGATGATGGCACGCCAAGCGATTGCGTGTATTTAGCGATCAATGAGCTTTTTAAGCATGTTTGTTTTGATTTAGTGATTTCAGGGATCAATCTTGGATCTAACATGGGTGAAGACACGATTTATTCTGGAACGGTGGCCGGAGCGATTGAAGGCACCATTCAGGGCGTGCCTTCCATTGCGATTTCTCAAATCCTTTCTAACAAAAACAAAAACACGCCCCTAAATTTTGATCTGGCTCAAAAGATTATCCAGGATTTAGTCCAAAACATTTTCACAAACGGCTACCCTTTAAAAGGGCGCAAACTCTTGAATGTGAATGTCCCTAATTGCTCCTTACAAGAATATAAGGGCGAATGCATCACCCCTAAGGGCTATAGGTTGTATAAAAAAGAAGTGCATAAGCGCACAGACCCCAAAAATGAAAGCTATTTTTGGCTAGGGCTACACCCTTTAGAATGGCAAAAGCGCGAAAATGAAGACAGACTCTCTGATTTTGACGCTATTGCTTCAAACCATGTCTCTATCACGCCTTTAAATTTAGACTTAACCAGTTATGATGATTTGAAAAATTTGGAATCTTGGCATAAGGGAATGTTAAAGTGAGTAAAAATCACCGCTTGGCTTTTTTAGGGCTGATTGTTGGGGTTCTATTCTTCTTTAGCGCATGCCAACACCGCTTGCACATGGGGTATTATTCAGAAGTTACAGGGGATTATTTGTTCAACTATAATTCCACTATCGTGGTGGCTTATGACAGAAGCGATGCGATGACTTCTTATTATATCAATGTGATTGTTTATGAATTGCAAAAATTAGGCTTTTACAATGTCTTCACGCAAGCGGAATTCCCACTGGATAAAGCCAAAAATGTGATCTATGCGCGCATTGTCCGTAACATCTCAGCTGTGCCGTTCTACCAATACAATTACCAACTGATCGATCAAGTCAATAAACCTTGTTATTTTCTTGGGGGGCAGTTTTATTGCTCTCAAACCCCTACCGATTACTACGCTATCAATGGCTTTAGCGAGCAAATTTTAATGAGCGCTAATTCGCATTTTATTTTGGATTGGTATGATGTGGTGCTGCAAAAACGGGTTTTATATGTGGATGGGAGCGTGAGCGGGAGGACTTGTGGCTATCAAATGCTCTATAGGGATTTGATTAAAAGCACGATCAAACGCATTGATTTTAACCGCCCTGAACGCTACTATTATAATTTAAGACTGCCCCTTTATCAGCCATGTTATAGGGAATGAGTAATGGTTATCAGGCGATTGTATCAATTTTGCGCTAGCCATGTGGTGCGCAATTGCTCTTCTTTAAAATGCGCTCAAAATATCCATGGGCATAATTATGAAGTAGAGGTTTTTATTGAAACCAACCACTTAGACAGCGCGAGCATGGCATTAGATTTTGGGCTGATGCAACAAGAAATGCAAGTTTTCATTGAGTCGTTTGATCATGCCCATCATTTTTGGGACAAAGAAAGCGATGAGTTTCAGCGTTTTATAGAAAATCATTGCGTTCGTTATGTGAAATGCTCGTTCAATTTGAGCGCAGAGAGTTACGCTCTCATGTTTTTATACTACCTGACAAGGATTTTACAAAAGAGCGTTTTTTCCAATAACGAAGGGGAGTTAAAAATCTCTAGCGTGCGCGTGCATGAGACTAAAAACGGCTATGCGGAGAGCTTTTTAAAAGATTTAGAAAACCCACACTTTAAATCTTTAGTGCATCAAAATTGCGTCTCTTTCTCGCAAGGCATTCAAAAATTGTGGCATGATAAGGATTTTTTCAATAAAATCATTAGCGATGAAAAACAATGCTTTTTCCACGCTAAACCCTTACACCAGATCCCATGAAACTCCCGGTCGTTGAGAGCTTTTTTTCCTTACAAGGTGAAGGAAAAAGGATAGGCAAACCCAGTCTTTTTTTACGCTTAGGGGGGTGTAACCTTTCGTGTAAGGGCTTTAATTGTAAGACCATATTGCATGATGAAATCCTAACAGGTTGTGATAGCTTGTATGCGGTGCATCCTAAATTCAAAGAAACTTGGGATTATTACCATGAGCCTAAATCTTTGATTGAACGATTAGAGGATTTAGCCCCTAATTATAAACATTTTGATTTCATTCTTACAGGCGGGGAGCCAAGTTTGTATTTTAATAACCCTATTTTAATCAGCGTTTTAGAGCATTTTTATCACAAAAAAATCCCTTTATTTGTGGAGAGTAACGGCTCTATTTTTTTTGAATTTAGCCCTATTTTAAAAGAATTGCATTTCACTCTGAGCGTCAAACTCTCTTTTTCTTTAGAGGAAGAAAGCAAGCGAATCAACCTTAAGGCCTTACAAAATATCTTAAATAACGCTAAAAGCACGCATTTTAAATTTGTTTTAGAGAGCAAAAACGCCGCTCAATCTATCATAGAAATTCAAAATCTTTTGAAACAACTTTCATTAAAAAATAATGAAATCTTTTTAATGCCCTTAGGCGCAACGAGTAAGGAATTAGACAAAAACCTCAAAACCCTAGCTCCCCTAGCCCTAGAGCATGGTTTTAACCTTAGCGACAGGCTCCATATCCGCTTGTGGGACAATCAAAAAGGGTTTTAAAAAGTTAATCATGACCATCAAAGTTTTTTCGCCCAAATACCCTACTGAATTGGAAGAATTTTATGCTGAGCGTATCGCTGATAACCCTTTAGGGTTTATCCAACGCTTGGATCTTTTGCCTAGCATTAGCGGGTTCGTTCAAAAATTGTGCGAGCATGGCGGGGAATTTTTTGAAATGAGAGAGGGTAACAAGCTCATTGGGATCTGTGGGCTTAATCGTATCAATGAAACAGAAGCAGAGCTGTGTAAATTCCACATAAATAGCGCTTATCAATCCCAAGGGTTGGGTCAAAAACTCTATGAGAGCGTGGAGCGATACGCTTTCATTAAAGGCTATACTAAAATCTCTTTGCATGTGAGCAAGAGTCAAATCAAGGCATGCAACCTCTATCAAAAGCTGGGTTTTATGCCAACCAAAGAAGAGGATTGCGTGGTGGATTTGGGCGAAGAGACTTTGATTTTCCCTACTCTTTTTATGGAAAAGATTTTATCTTGATTGGCGCATCCATTTGACACACGCCTTTTAACTACCAAACTTTCATTAACATAGCCTAATTAATGATAAATAAACTATAAAACAAACGCTTGTTGTTAAAATTTTGTTTTAATATGAAACACTAATCCCTTGTAAAAACTTTAATTTTCAAAAAATAAACAAACCATCCCCTTAAATTGTATAATAAAGACACTATAAACTAAAAAGAGATAACCATGAGAAAACTATTCATCCCACTTTTATTATTCAGCGCTTTAGAAGCGAATGAGAAAAATGGCTTTTTCATAGAAGCCGGGTTTGAAACCGGGCTATTAGAAGGCACGCAAACGCAAGAAAAAAGACACACCACCACAAAAAACACTTACGCGACTTATAATTATTTACCCACAGACACGATTTTAAAAAGAGCGGCTAATTTGTTCACAGACGCTAAATCCATATCACAATTAAAATTCTCATCTTTATCCCCTGTTAGAGTGTTATATATGTATAATGGTCAATTAACTATAGAAAACTTCTTGCCCTATAATTTAAATAATGTTAAGCTTAGCTTTACAGACGCTCAAGGCAATGTAATCGATCTAGGGGTGATAGAGACTATCCCCAAACATTCTAAGATTGTTTTACCTGGGGAGGCGTTTGATGGTCTAAAAATTGACCCCTATACTTTATTTCTTCCAAAGATTGAAGCCACCAGCACTTCTATTTCTGACGCTAACACGCAAAGGGTGTTTGAAACGCTCAATAAGATTAAGACAAATTTAATCGTAAATTATAGGAATGAAAACAAATTTGAAGGTCACCAAAATCATTGGGAAGCCTTTACCCCACAAACCGCAGAGGAATTCACTAATTTGATGTTGAACATGATCGCTGTCTTAGACTCCCAATCTTGGGGCGATGCGATTTTAAACGCTCCTTTTGAGTTCACTAATAAAGGCGGAGAGGAATGCGATACTAGTAAAGAGAATGAATGCGTAAATCCCGGGACAAACGGGCGCGTCAATTCTAAAGTCGATCAAAAATATGTGTTAAACAAACAAGACATTGTCAATAAATTTAGAAACAAAGCGGATCTTGATGTCGTTGTTTTAAAGGATTCAGGGGTTGTAGGGCTTGGGAGTGATATTACCCCTAGCAACAATGATGATGGTAAGCATTATGGTCAATTGGGGGTAGTAGCTTCTGCATTAGATCCTAAAAAACTCTTTGGTAATGACCTTAAGACTATCAAGTTAGAGGATTTAAGAACCATCTTGCATGAATTCAGCCACACCAAAGGCTACACCCATAACGGGAACATGACTTATCAAAGAGTGCCGGTGATGAAAGATGGTCAAGTGGAAAAGGATAATAATGGCAAACCAAAAGATTCTGATGGCCTCCCCTATAATGTGTGCTCTCGCTTCAATGGTTCAGGTCAGAGCGCTTTCCCTAGCAACTACCCTAATTCCATCTATCACAATTGCGCGGATGTCCCAGCTGGCTTTTTAGGGGTAACAGCAGCGGTTTGGCAGCAGCTTATTAATCAAAACGCTTTACCCATAGATTACGCTAATTTGAGTAGTCAAATAAACTACAATCTAAACGCTAGTTTGAACACGCAAGATTTAGCCAATTCCATGCTCAGCACCATTCAAAAAACCTTTGTAACTTCTAGCGTTACTAACCACTATTTTTCAAGTGCTTCGCAAAATTTTAGAAGCCCTATTTTAGGGGTTAATGCTAAAATAGGCTATCAAAACTACTTTAATGATTTCATAGGATTAGCTTATTATGGCATCATCAAATACAATTACGCTAAAGCCGCTAACCAAAAAGTCCAGCAACTGAGCTATGGTGGGGGGATAGATTTATTGGTGGATTTCATCACCACTTACTCCAATAAAAATAGCCCTATAGACATTCAAACCAGAAGGAATTTTTCATCATCTTTTGGTATCTTTGGTGGGTTAAGGGGCTTGTATAACAGCTATTATGTGCTCAATAAAGTCAAAGGAAGCGGCAATTTAGATGTGGCTACTGGATTGAACTACCGCTATAAGCATTCTAAATATTCTGTAGGGATTAGCATTCCTTTAATCCAAAGAAAAGCCAGCATCGTTTCTAGCGATGGCGATTATACGAACTCTTTTGTTTTTAATGAAGGGGCTAGCCATTTTAAGGTGTTTTTTAATTACGGGTGGGTGTTTTAAAACGCTAAAATATTAAAGAGCTTAATCAAACGATGATTTCATTGTGATGCGTGGGGTTAAGATTTCATCACCACCAAATCCACCAACGCTATCGGCTAAGTTTTGATTAAATCACTCAAAGGTTGGCGCTTCTTTCATGTTATGGGCGGCACTTCGTGTTGGGTGTTAGATTTGTTGTAAATTGGCGCCATTAAAAGCGATACGATAAAAGCGATTAAAGCAACCACAACAATATAAAAGCTTAAACCATAACTTTGCAAACTTTCAGGTGCTGCTATAGCTTTTGCATTTAACCAGCTTGAAAGTTGAGGGGTAAAGCCAGCGGTTATAGCATAGGCTATGTTATAAGCGAAAGAGATCCCGCTAAAACGGATTCTAGCGCTAAACACATCGCTCATAAAAATGGGGCAAAAATTCATAATACCCGCACAAAAGCAAGCTAAAAAGTATAAAACTATGGTATTCACTAAACTTGGCGCGTTAGAATAAAATTCTTTAAAAAATAAAAAGCCAAAAAAAGCAAAGACCGCGCTAAAAGCCATGCAAACTTTGTGTGGTTTGATTTTATCGGCCAAAAGCCCGGTTAAAATAATAGAACTTACAATGCCTACAAGCCCTAAAATTTGAAAATAGGTTTTTTCAAAAGGAGTGAAATTAAAATTGGGATGCATGAGGGTAAAATTTGGAACAAAAAGGATAAAAATCAAAATACAAGCGGTTAAAACCCAAGTGATAAGCATGGAGATTAATATGCCAAAGCGAGAATTTTTAAACACCTCTTTAAGCGGGAATTTAACTAAGGCATTGTCTTGCTTCATTTGCTGAAAAACAGGAGTTTCTTCTAAAAAGCGTCTCAAATAGACAGAAATGATACCAAAAATCCCTCCAAGCCCAAAAGCAACCCGCCAAGCCCAATCTTCAACAACAGGCTTGTCAAAAACCATATAAATCCCCATATAAACCAAACTCCCAAGCAAAATCCCAGAAACTACAGAAGCGCTTAAAAAGCCAATATAAGTGTTTTTTTGGCCTTGCGGAGCATGTTCATGGACAAAAACCCAAGCGCCAGGCAATTCACCACCCACAGCAACGCCTTGAGAGATCCTAACAAATATCAAAAAAACAGGAGCTATGTAACCAAGATAATGAGCGTTTTTTGGGCAAGTCCCATGCTATTAATGCCAAAACTCACAAAATGATTAAAAGTTGGCATCAAAGCTAGCGCAAAGGTTGGGATTACCATCAATAAAATAGAGAGCATGAACATGTTTTTACGGCCGAATTTATCCCCAAAGTGGGCCATCACTATGCCGCCAAGCGGGCGCGCTAGATAACCTGCAGCAAAGATACCATAAGTGTTGATTTCAGACCAAATAGGGCTGAGCGTGTTGGGGAAAAAGTGTTTGGCAATGATACTCGTAAAAAATACAAAGATGATAAAATCATAAAACTCTAAAGTCCCTCCAAGCGAAGATAATCCTAAGGTCCTTATCTCTTTTTTGCCTAAATGTTTTATTGATTATCCTTTCACTAAGGCTATCGCCCTATTTTAAATTTTTCATTTTGAAACTAATATGGATAAGATTAATTTATAACTACCTTACACCCTAACGGCATTTTTTAGATAACAAGCATTAAATGAAATCTTAATTAGCGCTCAAAAAGTGAGTCATTTTATCTTTTTTATCATTAAGCATCACTTAAAAGGATTTAAATTTTGTTTTATCCGTTTTGTCAAAACGCTTACCTAAATTATATCAGCCACGAAAACACCCCCTATTAAGACTGGGGCAATAACACTTCTTTTAATCTTTTGATGATAGCTTCTTCTCTTTTCTTACGAAATTCCTTTATATTTTCCCATTCTAATTTTAGGGTAGGGTCAATATAATTTCTTTTTTTATATTCTTCTATGGCTTGCTCATTTTTATATTCTTCTTTGAGTCACACTTCAGGGTCTTTATCCTTTTTGGCGCTGTTTTCTGTGCCTTCTAAAAGCTGGAGGTTGTATAAATGATTCCCACACTCATAGAAATCTTTATCCAATTTTTCATTTTCCTTTTTAAACTTGGACTTTGGATAAATATGGTCTATATGAAAAGTGGTGGTTTTATAGTTCAAGTTGGGGTATAAGATTTGCAAAACAGGAAAGACTTTAGCAAGGCTATTAAAAAACACCATGCCTTCTATAGCATCATTAGTGATTTTTAAAGGGTTTGTTTGGTGTTTGGCTAAATTGTGGTTGAATGCTTCAAAAGTGCGAGCTTCTTTGATGCTATGAGATATGATACTTAATTTTGCATCCGTTGATCCACCAAAATAACCCATGATTTGAGCGTTGCGGACAAATTTTAGGGCTTGTTCTTCATCGTTTTTATCCATTTTTTGTTTTAAAAAATAAAAATAGGCTAAACTGGATAGAATATAAGCTGAACCTAGATGGCCGGCATAACCAAAAGTTTCTAATAGTTTTGCAGCGTTATAGATGCTTTCTGTAATTTTTTCCCAATTTTCTTCAATCTCTTTGACATTATTTTTATTAAAATTTTTTAATTCAAAAGTAGTGTCTTTACCAATGAGAAGCAAGCAAGTTTTTAGCACCTGGTCTTGCTCCACATTTGGAAAGCCTTTGTCTTTTAAAGCATCCACTAACTCGTTCATTTTTTCTCTAATATCGCTTGAAAAGCTTGCTGTCAAAATGGACATCAATAAATCTGAATAGCTTAACTTCTCCCCACCGCTATTGACACGGATAAAGATATTTAAAACTTTATCAAGATTTTTTTCTTTTTCTTCAAAAAATGAGATGAGTTGTTTGGTGTGAAAAGCGTCTTTTAGCTTTTCTAGTAAATTCAATGCATTACCTTCTATGCCATGATCTTTTGCATAATTCCAAACACTTTCCAACTCTAAAATATCCCCCACCTTAAACCAAAAATGATTTTCATCATTTGCAGGCGCTTTGGCATAAAATTCAAATTGGTAATTGTCTTCTGGATTGTCCATGTTTGGCTGGTGCTTCAAGTTCAAATACAAACGCTTCTCTTCATAAGCGTTGGGGTTATCGTATCTAGCCCCCTTTTTCTTAAGCGTTGCCTTTAAGCCCAATATAAAGCGAGGTTAAGCGCTGTTGGCCATCTAGGACAATAGACAAATCATCACGACTGATTTGTTCAATATAGATTTTTTCATTGTGAGGCTTTCGCTCATCGTAATTTGTAATGAATTGATAGAGTTGGAAATTGAGTTTATTCTCGTCTTGTTCGTCGCTCTTGGCTATATCTTCCTTTTGTAATTTCCAAAATAAAAAAGAGCCAATAGGATAGCCCCTAAGAACGGAGTCAAAAAGTTGCTCTATCTTTTTTCATCGGCTTTTTTGAGCCAACTTAATTTAAGATTTTTTCCACGCGCTTTTGGATCACTTCTAAAACCAAGCAAAAAAGCCAGTAAATCAAAGCGGCTTCCAAGTAAATAGGCAAAAAATCATAGCTGGCGTTCGCTTTTTGCTGCGCGATTCTAAAAACCTCTGCGATAGTTACTACAGAAGCTAAAGAAGTTTCTTTAAAAAGGCTGATGAAGGTGTTACTTAGGCTTGGCGTGGCGACTTTGAGTGCTTGAAAAAAGATGACATGCCAAAAGGTTTGCAAGTAATTCAAACCCAAACTCAAGCTTGAATCCCATTGATCTTTAGGGACAGAAAGAAAGCTCGCCCTTAAAGTCTCTGAAGCGTATGCCCCCACATTAAAAGAAAACGCAATAATGCCTGCCGGGATTGGATCAATATAAACCCCAAGGGCGGGCAAACCATAAAACACCACCACGATTTGGACCAATAAAGGCGTGCCTCTAATGAGCGAAACATAGAAATTCACGCCCGCTAATAAAGCCTTATGAATGAAACGTTTAGGGGGTGCGATTTTAATGAGGGCCACAAAAACCGCAATGAATAAGCCCAAAATAAAAGAAATGATCGCTAAAGGCAAAGAAATGCAAAAAGCGGCTTTTAGCATGGGGTAGAAAGCCTCTAATAGTAATTCCAAACGCTCCTTGCTCAAATCTAAAGATTCAAAAAACAAAGACAGATTATGGCTGGCTGACATCTTTTCCAAAAAATTGTTCGCCTAAGCGTTTTAAAACCCCTTTATCTATCAATCTTTGCATCGCCTGGTTGATAAGCTCTAAGGCTTTTTCTTGGTGCTTGTTGATGACAAAGGAAGCGCCCCCATCTTTTTCTTTGGACTCCCATGCGATTTTAAAGGGGTTGTTTTTGTGGGTGTTTAGGTAGTTTAAGATCGCTAAAGAACTATTTAAGGTCAAATCGGCTCGTTTTTGCGCCACCAACAACAAAGCTTGCACCATAGAATCCACGGAAACGATTTCAGCGTCGTATTTGAAAGCGATTTCCCCATAAGTGGAGCTTAAAGTGTTAGCCGCTCTTAAACCCTTAATGTCTTTGATGTCTTTAATGCGGTTTTCATCTTTTCTAACTAGCATGATCGTGCCTGAATAGCTATAGGGCAAGCTTTTATCAAAAGTCGCTTGGCGTTTTTTAGTCGTCAAACTCACTTGATTAGCGACCATATCAAAACGCCCCGATTTCAAGCCTGTAAGCATAATATCCCATGAAGTTTCGTGGAATTTGATTTTCACGCCAAGCTCTTTAGCCAACTCCCTAGCCACTTCCACATCATAGCCGGTGAGCTTGCCTTCTTTATTATGGTAAGTGAAAGGGGGGTAAATGCCTTCTGTGCCAACGCTGATCGTTTCTTTATTAATCAGCTTTTCATACAAGCCAGAAGCGTTCAAAAAACCCAAAAAAAAGCCTATTACCAATAAAAAGAGAAATAAAACTTTTTTCATTTTTTAATCAATCCTACATTTTTATTTTTCGCGCATTCTAGCGCAAAATAAAGATTTTGCATGGTTTGATTTTAAATATAGACGCGCTCCAAGCGTTTGGATAGGGTGCTGATGGTTTCATAAGCAATGGTGTTTAAAAGTGCAGCGATTTCGCTTGCGTCATTAGCCTTAGCGCTTTTATCCCCAAACAAGATGACCTCATCGCCCTCTTTGGCTTGAATATTATTGAGCTTGACAAAGCACTGATCCATGCACACCTTGCCAATAAGGGGGGCTAATTGATTATTGATCGCTACTTGAATGCGATTGCCTAAAGCGCGCATTAACCCGTCCGCATACCCTAGAGCTAAAACACCCACTAAAGTCTCTTCATTGGTATAAAAATGCTCGCCATAGCCAATAAATTCGCCTTTTTTAACGCTTCTGATTTGAACGATTCGGGCTTTTAAACTGATAACATTTTTTAAGATGGTTGGGCATGATTCTTTCATTCCATTAGAGGGGTAAAAACCATAGAGCATGATGCCTGGGCGATAGAGGTTTAACAAACGATTTTCATTCCCGTTACACAAAGAAAGGATACCGGCGGAATTGTAGGCATGGCGGTATTGAAACTCTATTTTTTGATCCAAAAGCTGCTCTAAAAAAGCGTTAAAGGCTTTCATTTGGTTTTTAGCATGGGTTTTAATCTTAGCATCAGCGTTGCTTAAATGCGTAAATATCCCTTCCACTTCCAAGCCCTTTAAAGCACGGATTTTTTTAATGGTTTCTATGCTTTTAAAATTAGGCTCTAAACCCAAGCGGTGCATGCCGGTATCAATTTTGAGATGGATTTTTAAGCGTTTTTGAGATTTTAAAGCCATTTGAGAAAAAACTTCCGCTTGTTCAAGGCTAAAAACCATAGCGCTCAAATCGTTATCAATCAGCATGGAAGCGTTAGAATTAGGGCTATAGCCTAAAACCAAAATGGGGGTTTTAGGGAAATGAGAGCGCAACTCTAAAGCTTCATCTAAGGCCGCTACCCCTAAATAATTAGCCCCTTCTTGTAAGAAAATTTCGCTCGCTTTAATGGCGCCTGCCCCATAAGCGTTCGCCTTGACAACCGCCATGATGTGGGCGTCTTTAGGGACAATGCTTTTGACTGTGCTAAAATTATGCCTTAAAGAAGCGCTATTCACTTCTACAAAACTCGCCCTTTTTAACATGCTGTCTTACTTGTTAGAATGCTTGCTAAAATACCAGTGCGTTTCTGAAGAAACCACCTTATGCAACAAAATCAAAGCGATCAAATTAGGGATAGTCATAAGCCCGTTAGAAAGATCCGCTAAATTCCACACAAAATCAATTTTAGCCATAGCCCCCACCATCACACTCGCTAAAAAGATCAAGCGGTAATATTTCACTTTTTTTTCACCAAAGGCGTATTCAGTGCATTTTTCCCCATAATAAGCCCAACCAATAATCGTAGAGTAGGCAAAAAAGATCATGGTTGTAAAAATCACCACCGTCCCTAATGAGCCTAGAAAATACTCCGTGCTTTTTAGAGTGAGCAAATTAGCGCTTAATTTTTCCCCATTAGGGAGCAAGGTGTTGTATTCTGGCGCCATTAAAATCACGCTCGCTGTTGCCGAACACACTATTAAAGTTACAATAAAAGTTTGGAGCATGGACACTAAGGCTTGGCGCACCGGGTGGTGCGTTTGAGCACTTGCAGCAATAATGGCTGAGCTTCCTAACCCCGCTTCATTAGAATACAACCCCCTAGCCACGCCCGTTTTTATCATCGTCGCTACCAACGCGCCGCTCGCTCCGCCCACAACGGGTTTAGGGTTAAAGGCTTCTTCAAAAATGAGTTTGATCGCTTGAATGGCTAAATCAAAATGGCTAGCAATAATATAAATAATAGCGATCAAATACAAAAGCACCATCACAGGAGCCAAGTAAGAAGTGAATTTGCCAATGGATTTAATCCCCCCAATGACAATGAAAGCGGTTAAAATCGTGAGCAACAAGCCTGAAACCCAACCGGGCAAACTCGCTTGTTCGCTCAAAATGGAAGAAACCGCATTAGATTGCGTCATGTTACCGGTGCCAATGCTTGCAATAATCGTAAAAATCGCAAACGCCATGGCGAGTTTGGGCATGTTAAGACCGTTTTTGATGTAATACATAGGCCCTCCGTTGTATCCAAACGCCCCCTTTTCCCTGTATTTCACCGCTAAAATCCCCTCAGAATACTTAGTCGCCATGCCAACAAGCCCAGTAACCCACATCCAAAACACCGCACCTGGCCCTGCAATGCTGATAGCGGTCGCTACGCCTACGATACTCCCAATGCCTACAGTCGCTCCTAAAGAGAGCATGAGAGCGGAAAATTGCGAAATGTCGCCCTTAGATTGGGACTCTTTGTCAAAAAGGATTTTGATCGCATAAAAAATCTTACTGAATTGCAAACCCCTAAGATAGAAGGTTAAAAACAAGCCGGTGCCTACTAATAAAATTTGCATGGGAATCCCCCACACAAAATTAGATAACAAACGCACCACCGAATCAATCGTTTCCATAAAAACTCCTTAATAAACTAGGGTTTAAAAAAGAAATTCCTTAATCCCTAAAAAATGCAGAAAAAAGCATAACATCGGCATTTTTTTCATTCGCTCCGTCTTGGCTTAAATCGGCGATGATTTTACCAATGGCCGGACCAAAAGTGATACCAAGCCACCCCAATCCTGTCGCATGGATTAAGTTTTTATAGCGTTTGTCAAACCCTAAATAAGGAATATCATTAGGGGTTAAGGGTCTAAAACCACACCACTCTATAGCGTCTTTCATTTCAAAAGGCTGCGTGAAAGCGGCTAAATTCTTTTTCATGTTAGCGATTTGCTCTTTATCAATGAGAGCGTTGTTGGTGTTTAATTCTAATTTAGAGGTGATTCTAACGGTGTCTCTTCGTGGGGTCATTGCCATGAAAATATCCGCAAATAAAGAAGAGGTTTTGGGCTTTAATTCTTCAGGCATTTTAAAGGTGATGCTATAACCTTTAGCCCCCATCATTAAAAAATCGTTCTTGGTTTTTTTAATGAGAGCGGGGTTAGCCCCGGTGGCTAGAATGATTTTTTCTGCTTGGATTTTTTCCTTATACGTGATAACGCCATCAATAAGGTTATTTTTAAACTCAAAATCGATCACTTCTTCATTATAAAGAAACTCCACGCCTGCGTTTTGTAAATATTCTTGCAAAGAGCGCATCACTTCGCCCGGATCCACATGCGCGTTTTCGGTTAAAAGCACGCTCCCGCAGATATTGTCATTAACAATAGGCATGTATTCTTTGGTCTCTTTCACATTCAAAATCTTATAAGCACCGCTGTTATCGCAAGTTTTAATCTTTTTTTCAAAACTTTCTTCTAAAGTGTAGATCATTAAAAGCCCATCTTCCTTATACCAAAAGTCCATGCCATCTTTTAGCATTTGATGGTATATATCAACACTCAGCCACCCGTAGCGTTCAAACAACGCCATGGTGCGGTGCGTGGATTTGGCGTTCGCGCTTTTCATAAACTTTAAAATCCATTGATAAAGCTTTAAATTAAGCCCAAAATGGAATTTTAAAGGGGCTTGGTTTTTGAGCATGAGTTTTAGAGTGTCTAACACCACACCAGGGCATGAGAGCGGGGCTTTTTTAAACGCAGAAATAAGCCCGGCATTCCCAAAAGAAGTGCCGTTTGCACCATCGCTTTTTTCAATCACGCAAACCTTATGCCCTAATTTATGCATAGAATACGCACAAGAAAGCCCTACAATCCCACCACCTATTACTACGACTTCTTTTTTCATGCTGATAATCCCTTTAACAAGATTACTTAATGGCTATCGCTTCAATTTCTACTAAAGCGTCTTTAGGCAGTTTAGCCACTTGAAAGGTCGCTCTGGCCGGATAAGGCTCTTTAAAATAACTCCCATAGATTTCATTCACCACCGAAAAATCGTCTAAACTTTTCAATAAAATAGTCGTTTTAACCACGCTATCCATCCCTAACCCTGCTTCTTTTAAAATCGCTTTGATATTTTCCATTGATTGCGTGGTTTGAGAATGAATATCTGTGCCTTTAAATTCGCCGGTGCTCGCATCAATACCTAATTGCCCAGAGATAAAAACAAGATCGTTAGTAGCGATAGCTTGAGAATAAGGACCTATCGCTTTTGGGGCTAGCGTTGAATGAATGACTTCTTTCATGATTGAAACTCCTATAATTATGTGTTATGACAGCTATTATTATGCAATCAAATTAAAAAGAAATAAAAAATGAGCGCAAAACGCTTTGAATTTTCATCTTCATTATAAGGTATTGTATATTTTTTACCCATATTTAGCAACTCTTAAACGGGTTTTGTTTGAATTTATGGCTTATTTTACAAAGCATTTTTATAGACACTGCCTAAAAGAGAGCAGATCCACAATCTGTTTTTAAAAGAGAATTGAAAATTTTAACAAAACCTTGACTTTTATTATTGAGTTTAGATACAATAACAATCGTCTTTTTGAATAAAGAGTGCGGGAATAGCTCAGTGGTAGAGCACGACCTTGCCAAGGTCGGGGCCGCGGGTTCGATCCCCGTTTCCCGCTCCATAACTTAATTAGTATTTAAGAGGATTTAAGATTGCGTTTGAAGTTAGCTAGTGCATGCTTGGGCGTTTTGATGAGTGGTTGTGCATCTTATCAACCAACTGGTGCTCTTATCACCATGGTAACGATGCCAGTTTCTGGGAATGATGCACAATACTCCAAAGAAGGGCGTGCGAGTTGTTGGAGTTTTTTTAGTCTTGTGGCTACCGGCAATTGTTCGGTAGAAAAAGCAGCTAAAAGTGGCGGTGTTACCAAGATTAAAATGGTGAGCCGTGAGACAAACAACTTTTTAGGTATTGTTGGCAAATACACCACGATCGTTCAAGGCGACTAGTTTTAATATTTAGAGAGCGTAGTTGAATCATCCTTCGTTCCACTCTAGGCTTAAAGCCTGAATTGCCCAGGTGGTGGAATTGGTAGACACAAGGGACTTAAAATCCCTCGGTAGCAATACCGTGCCGGTTCAAGTCCGGCTTTGGGCACCATCATTGCAAATTAAACCAAATTAAACATGGTTTGATTTTGTTATCTCAATAGATGTGTTATTGTTAAATTTAAGGCGACATAGCCAAGTGGTAAGGCATGGGTCTGCAAAACCTTGATTTCCCGGTTCGAATCCGGGTGTCGCCTCCATATTGTAGTCATTTAGGGACTTTTGTAAGGGACTTTTATGAAAATAGCGGGAGATGGCTGAGTGGTTGAAAGCGGCGGTCTTGAAAACCGTTGAGGGTCATACCTCCGGGGGTTCGAATCCCTCTCTCCCGGCCACTTGATTAAAATCTTTTAAGCGATTTGTTTTGGCAAATTCATCTCTTCTTTTATAACAAAGAATTTTGTGAATATTGATTGTCTCTTTTAATTGAAATTTAAAGATTAGTTTAAAGGATTTTATTCGGTGGGATTGTCAGCATCAAGCCTTATTGTTCCTTTTAGCGTTATTTTAATGGTGGTTTTCACTAAAAGAGTCGCGCTCTCGTTGTTTGTGGGCATTTTAGTGAGCGCTGTTTTAATGCATTCTTTACACCTTTCTCAACTTGTAGAATATATTTATCATAAAATCACTTCCGTTTTTTACACTTATGAGCCAGAAAAGGGGCTTATTTTCAATCTTTCCAACCTCTATGTTTTTGGGTTTTTAATCTTTCTAGGCGTCTTAAGCCAAGTGATTTTAAAATCCGGTAGCGTGCAAAACTTTGTCAAAAAAGCTAAAAAATACTCAAAAAACGCCAAAACCCCTGAATTTATCGCCTTTTTTTCAGGCATCATTATTTTTGTAGATGATTATTTTAACGCCCTGACCGTGGGGCAAATCTCAAAGTCTTTAAACGACGCTCATAATTCCACACGAGAGCGCTTGGCTTATATCATAGACTCCACTTCAGCGCCGGTGTGCTTGCTAGTCCCCATTTCTAGCTGGGGGGCATATATTATGGGGATCATGAATAACGACAGCTCGCCCTTATTAAAGGATAGTTTTTCGGTGCTTGTGCAAAGCTTGAGCAGTAATTATTATGCGATTTTTGCACTCATTGCAGTCTTTCTCACCATTTTATGGCAAATCAACCTCCCTAGCATGAGAAAGTATCAAAACATAGGCGTGAAGGATTTTTATAGCGAACAAGAAGAAAGTTCTTCAAAACTGGCCCCCTTGAGTTTGTTGCCCCTTTCTATTTTATTATTGATTGTGTCCATTTCATCATTGATTTTTTATACAGGAGTGATCTTAAAAAACACCGATGCGAGTTTTTCGCTCTTTTATGGAGGGCTGTTTTCGCTCATGGTTACTTATCTTTTAGCTTATAAGTTTTTAGAAAAAGGGAGCTTTTTTAAACTCATGCTTGATGGCTTTAAGAGTGTGGGGCCGGCGATACTAGTCTTAACGCTCGCTTGGGCTATTGGGCCTGTGATTAGAGATGACGCTCAAACAGGGCTTTACTTGGCCCACATCAGCAAGGAGTTTTTAAATAGTGGGGGAGGTGCGTATATGCCTTTAATCTTTTTTTTAATCTCTGGGTTTATCGCTTTTTCTACCGGCACAAGCTGGGGGGCGTTTGCGATCATGCTTCCCATTGGAGCGGGCATGGCTCATGAAAGCGATATTATTTTGATTGTCTCAGCGATCCTTTCAGGCGCGGTTTATGGCGATCACACAAGCCCCATTTCTGACACAACTATACTATCAGCTACGGGGGCAGGGTGTTCGGTGCAAAGCCATTTCATCACGCAACTCCCTTATGCGACTATTGCGATGCTTTGTAGCGCGGTGAGTTTAGGGGTGGCAAGTTTTATGCATTCGCGCTCGCTCGCGCTTGTAATCGGTGTGGCTTTGCTTGTGGGGGTGTTTTATCTTTTAAAAAGGTTGTATGGTGAAAATCTGAAAACTTGAATATTGACTCAAGTAAAGCTTAAAAATCTCATTTTTTAAAATTAAAATAAGGTTTTAGCGATCCCTATTGGATTAAAAAAGAGTCTTATCTCATTATCAATCAATTTAAAAAAATTATTCAAAAATAACCATCAATTATAAAAATCTTCACAATTCTCTAAATCGTAACGCTTTTTTAAAAAATACATTTTTTTTAATTTTTTAATCAACCATTAAGGTGTTTTAGGTTAAATTTCCTTATCTGTTAAACATACGGATAATGTTATATCTTAAGGAAAGAAAATGGGGTTAGGACACTAATAAGTTTAGGGATTTTGTTAAGCGTTTTGAATGGCGATGATCTGAGATTGTATCCAAAGCCTTTAGTCTATTCGGCTGGAACTGGGATTATTGGGATTGATATTGACAAACGGACATTTTATAAACGAGCGTTCGCTTTCACGATGAAATCGTTGTTCGGTGAAAACTTGCTTTTGTTTGTCAAATTAAAGCATTCTGCGTTGATGAGCAAACACATGAAAGGGCCTTTGGAAAACCGCCATCATCATTCTTTCACTAAAAATTATGAAAAAGCGATCAATGGTTGTCAAAAGTATTTCCATATCAAATTGCCTGAAGGCGCTCCTAGCAACTTCAAATCAGGTTCATACATGGCCACTATGGTGGTGCGTTTTTAAAGCATTATTTGGGGTATTCTTTAATACCTTTATCATCTTTTAAAAACACAAATTTATTTTTCTAGCTTTTTTTAATATTCTTAGGATTTTTTATCCCACTAGCACGAAGAACTCTGCCCTTTAGGTCGCAAGATGTGAGCGCATAGCCGTTAGGCTAAAAGAGGTTAAAATCCCCCTAGTCTTTTATAGGGTAGGAAATATCCATGCAGGCTTTAAAGAGCCTTTCGTGTTAGCATTCAATGTTTAGTTAGGAAACCCCTTTCTTTAGAAAGGGGCGCTTCTCACATTGATTGAGTGGGGTATTTTCAAGATATTGATAAAATTCATAGAAGAAAATAAAAAGGCTTTTGTTTTTATCAAATACGGATTACTAAAGCTTTTTATGGTGGGTTATAGCGTAGGCTTTAGTTGTTTCTTTTTAGGATTAGTTTAAGGTTTAAAGCATTACTCTCTTTTCTCTTATCATTTGGCGCTAAAAGCGACTCAATTAGCCCATTTCTTGAATTTTTTGCAAGCATCTATTTTTATCTGCCCTAAAAACATGAAGCCAAACAAACCCCTACAAAAACGCTTCTAATTTATAAGCTTTTTTATGCTCTTGTTTCAAATCCATGTAAGCGTTTAAAAGCATGTATTCTTCAAAGGATAAAACCGCTAGATGCTCCTTAGCGAGATCGTTCATTTCTAATTCTAACAACACGAATAAAAAGGCTTTTTGCGCCTTATCGTCTTCTTGGCTTAAAATCTCAAAAAATTGGAACCATTGATCAGGGACAAGAAATTTTTGCGCTTTTTGCGCAAGCTTCAAATAATCGTTCTTGTCATAACCCACCCTTTTGCAAAGCTCTGAAATCTTTAAAGTGTCTGTGTTCAAAGATTTTTCAAAAAAGGCTTTTAAAAAAGATTTCACACACTCTTTATCCAAGTTATCTTGCATCGCATTCAAAGCCTTCAAAACCTCTTTTTTGCTGCCTTTTTGGGCGATTTCTATAAAAGCGTAGCGGCGTAATTCCAAAGGGATTTGTGCATTTGTTAAAACTTCAAAGGCGTTTTTCAAATCGTTATGAATGAAAGCTTTCAAGCGTTTAGAAAAATAAGCATGCTCATAGGCCAGAGAGTGCTTATCGTGATCCTTAGGCTCAAGGGTGTTATTTTCTATATTGTGGTAATGCTTAAAAAGGTTATCCACTTTTTCGCACCCGCTATTTGGCGTGTTTAAATCAGCCTTTAAATCATAGCGGGCTAAAATTTGAGAGAGGTTTTTAGCGAGATCGCTTTTAAATTTCGTTTTTAAAAAAGTCTTTTGGGTGTCTTGAGACAGGATTTGTTTGAGCAATTTGTCAAAATCCCTTTTTTCATGGTATAAGCGGATTTTATGGCTGAGATTGTGTTTGAATAAAAAAACCCATGAAAAAAAAGCGAACATGCCCAAAACGCCCATAAGCCATACCGCAATGGGAAGATTAAAGCTGTAACTCCCTAAATTAAAGGCGTAAGCTTGCGGATCAATACTATAAACAAACACACCAAAACCCACAATAAACAAAAATGTAAAGATAATGTAAAAACGCATGTGCACCTCCTATTTATGGTATGGATGCTTAAAAATAATGCTTAAAGCCCTATAGATTTGCTCGCATAAGACAATTTTAGCCACTTCATGGCTAAAAGTCATCTCGCTCAAACTCCAAGCTTGACAATCCTTTAAAAAATTTTCTTCAAACCCATACGCTCCAGCGATAAAAAAATTAATATTAAGATGATTTTCTAACATTTTACTAAACGCAAAGCTATCGCCCCTTTGAGCTTTAGGGTGTAAGGCAATATTTTTTGCCTTAGGGTTTAAATACGGCTCAAAAGCTAGAGAGTAGCTCTTTTGAGCGAGTTCTTTAGAAACTTTTTGAGCGTTGGCGGTATTTTTAGGGAATAAATCCACTAATTCCAGCTCGCAATCAAATTGCTTGCATTGCTTTTGATAGATTTTCACTAACTCTAAAGGCGAACTTTTAGCGATAGAATACACCACGCAACGCATCAATGTTAAAACTTTAAAAAATCTTTGAAGTCTTATGCATCATCATAGCGATGAGATCGCTCAAAGTTTTTTTCAAATCCTTCCTGTGCACAATCATATCAATCAAGCCATGCTCTAATAAAAATTCCGCTGTTTGAAAGCCCTCAGGCAAATCCGCCCCTATAGTTTGCTTAATCACTCTAGGCCCTGCAAAACCTATCATCGCCCCAGGCTCTGCGATAATGAGATCCCCTAAAAACGCAAAAGATGCGCTAACGCCCCCATAAGTGGGATCGCTTAAGAGCGAAATGAAAGGGAGTTTGGCCTCACTCAATCGGTTCAAAGCCGCGCTCGTTTTAGCCATTTGCATGAGCGAATAAGTGGATTCTTGCATCCTAGCCCCCCCACTCGCTGAAACAATCAATAACGCTTCTCTTTTAGCGACCGCGCGATTGATCGCTCTTACGATCTTTTCCCCCTCCACAGAGCCTAAACTCCCCCCCATAAAGCTGAAATCAAACACCACGATCTGCAAAGGCATGCGGTTGATTTTAGCCTCACCGCTGATCACTGAGCTTGGGCGGTTAGTCCTTTTTTCGTATTTTTTAATACGTTGTTTATAGCTCTCTTTATCCACGAAATTCAAAGGATCATTAGGCCGCAAGTGCTTGTCAAACTCTTCAAAACTCCCCACATCGCATAGAAATTCAATCCTTTCAGCCGCTTTCATGCGGAAATGGTAATGGCATTTCAAACACACGCTGTATTTACCAAACACTTCTTTATGATACATTAACGCATAACATTTAGGGCATTTCACCCAATGGCTTGGCTGTTCTTCCTTACTTGGCGCTGTCCGCAATTTATTGATCTTGAAATTTTTAAAGAAATCTGCAAATCCCATGTTTTTCCTTAATTTTGCAGTTTTATTAGGATTGTATCCAAGTTTTGCTTATAATAAACAAAATTAGCTTAAGAGTAGTGATGCAAGGGTTTCTTTTACAAACACAAAGCATAAGAGATGAAGATTTGATCGTGCACGTTTTAACCAAAAACCAAATCAAAACCCTCTATCGCTTCTACGGCAAACGCCATAGCGTGCTGAATGTGGGGCGTAAAATTGATTTTGAAGAAGAAAACGATGATCAATTTTTACCCAAGTTAAGGAATGTTTTGCATTTAGGCTATCTTTGGGAAAGAGAAATGGAGCGCTTGTTTTTTTGGCAACGCTTTTGCGCCCTCTTGTTCAAGCATTTAGAAGGCGTGCATTCTTTGGATAGTATCTATTTTGACACTTTAGATGATGGGGCTAACAAACTCTCCAAACAGCACCCCTTAAGAGTGATTTTAGAAATGTATGCCACGCTTTTGAATTTTGAAGGGCGCTTGCAAAATTACAATTCTTGTTTTTTATGCGATGCAAAATTAGAGCATTCTGTCGCTTTAGCGCAAGGGTTTATTTTAGCACACCCCTCTTGTTTGAAAACTAAAAGCCTGAATTTAGAAAAAATCCAAGCTTTTTTTCGCACTCAAAGCACGATTGATTTAGAAATAGAAGAAGTGGAAGAATTATGGCGCACGCTGAATTTAGGGTTTTGAAAGGTTAAAAATGAAATTTAAATTTTTGAATATGGATAATGAGAGCGGTTTTATTTTGATTGAAAAAGAATTGAAACGATTGGACATTCTCGCTCAAGTCAAAGAAGATTGCATTGAATTAAAAGGCGAAAATATCAAACAAGCAAGAATCTATCTTAAAACGCTTTTTAACTCCAATATTGTGGAATTAGACGATCATAAAAAAAGTGCAAACGCTTTAATAGAGTGCTTGAAATCTTTAGGTTTAAAAATTGCGGTGGCTGAAAGCTGCTCTGGGGGGTTGTTATCGCATGCATTCACTTCCATTAGCGGGGCTTCAGCGGTTTTTATGGGGGGTGTTGTGTGTTACAATGAAGAGGTTAAGCGCGAATTGTTGAAAGTCAATGCCACGACTTTAAAAGTCTTTGGGGTTTATAGCGAAGAATGCGTGAAAGAAATGCTACTAGGCGTGTTTTTAAATTTTAAAGTGGATTTAGTGCTGGCGATTAGCGGGGTGGCTGGCCCTAATGGGGGGAGCAAGGCTAATCCTGTAGGCACGATTTATATTGGCGTGCAAAAATTAGGATCTCAAGCTTTAATTGAACGCTGTTTTTTTGAAGGGAACAGAGAAAGCATTCAAAATAAAAGCGTAGAGCATGCCCTAAACATGCTCGCTAGAATGCTATAAACTACCTTAATGCGCAAACGCTACCAAATTCTTTTTGAGCGACCTTAGCGATGTAAGCGATTTCATTATCGTTAAGGTTTTCAACGCTCGCTTTTAAATACCTTTTGATTTGCTCAATCTGGCAACCCACTAGCTTGATTTTCACCACAGCCACCTCCGATTTTAAATTCGTATAGGTGTCAGATACCTGGATCTTAGTCGCTAGGTAATTATAGATAGCGTAGCTGATATTCGTAGTCGTTTGCTCGGACTCATGGAATTGCTCCATGAAGCGCTTTTTATACTTTATCATGATTTCATGAAAAACCACGATCAGGCTCAATTTAGCGTTTAAAGTCGCTTGCTCAATCCCTAAATATTTATTACTAACGGGGATATACGCCACGCCCATTTCTTCGTAGGGGATTTTAGCGTCTTCAAAAACCCAAGCAGGAGCATCAGACAATTCTGATTTCATGCTCTTTAAATCAGAGACTAAAATCCCATCATCTCTTAAAATACTCTTAGCGCTTAATGAAACGCTTGAAAACACCCCTAAAAGAGCGATTAAAACCATTCTTTTAAACAAAATACCACTCCTTAAACTTTAATTTTAGGTTTGATTATAGTTAAAAAGTTTTTGATTTTGTTTAATCACAACCAAGTAATTGCATCAACTTTTGATTTTCGTGATTTTTGGCTCGCTTCTGCCACCCTCTTACCCAATGCGATCAAACATGCGATTTTAGGCTTATTGATACGCTCTTCTAAAATCTCGCCCACTTTTAAAGGATCAAAGCCTCCAATAATGCAACTATCCAATCCCATTAAGCTCACGCCCATGCAAATTTGCCCCACAGCGATATAGCATTGTTCTAAAATATAGCTTTCTAATCTTTGCATGCTGTGGTTGAATCTCATGCCAAGCATTTGAGCAAAAGACGGGATCACTCTAACTTTATAAGGCTCCGGATAGAGGTTTTGCATGTAGTGGCTGTGCGGCAACAACTCGCTGGGTCTTAAAGGGCATACCGCCATTAACGCTGAAGCGCTTTTAATCATTTCTTCATTAAAATAGCTGTGTGTTGCAATTTGTTTTTTTACATCCTTATTAGTAACCATCACAAAACGCCATGGCTGCGTGTTGTAAGAGCTTGGCGATAGTCTGGCGATTTCAGCGATTTCTTCTAATTCTTCGCTAGAGAACTCATAATGGCTATCAAACATCTTGCAAGAATGGCGCTCGTTTAGTAATTGTCTTCTTTTTTCTTGATCCAAAAATTTCATTGATTTTCCTTTATTTTTTTAGAATTTTTCGTAGCATACAATAAAATCCCTAATGAAACAATTACCATAAGCAAGCTTAAAATCTGCCCCATGCTCAAATTTAAAAAATAAACCCCCATTTGGCTGTCCGGCTCTCTGTAAAATTCCGCAATAAAGCGCATCAAGGAATACCCCAAGCCATAAACCACAATCAGCAACCCATGCGTTTTGGTGTGTTTTTTAGCCCACATTACCATTAAAAACACGATAACCCCCTCTAAAAACGCTTCAATCAATTGGCTGGGATAACGCAATTCATTACCCACCATAATGCCTATGATTTGCCCTAAATGGCTGTCTTTGGGGACAATTCTCCCCACAAGCTCCTGGTTTAAAAAATTCCCAATCCTCCCAAAAACATACCCTAAAGGCAGGCTAATCGCAATCAAATCCAAATAAATCAAAAGCTTTTTTAGATCCTTACGGCTATAAAGATACGAAGCGATCAAAAACCCCACCAACCCCCCATGATAGCTCATCCCACGAATGCCTACAAAATCCCCATTGCTATCAAAAGGGTTAAAGATTTGCCAAAAATGCGTCAAATAATAGCTGGAATTAGGCTCATAAATAAGAATGTATCCTACCCTTGCCCCTAGCACGATGCCAAGCTCCGCCCATAGAAAATAACTCTCAAATTCCTTCCTTTCAATGGGGAATCGCTTGGGGTCTTTTTGGATCATTCTTAACGCCATATAAAAAGCGGTAACAATCGCGCACGCATACGCCAAACCATACCAATGCACTTCAATACTGCCAAGACTAAAAGCGATAGGGTTAAATTGATCATAAATCGTATTCCAAGCGTTCATGATCAATCCTTAAATTTCAAATTCTTTAGGGGGGATCGCTTCAAATTCATACCCTAGTAGCGCGATTTTATGCGCATGGAGCATCAAGCGTTTGGCTGAACCTGGCTCATTATTATAAAGCGTATCGCCTATAATGGGGTGGTTGATATGCTTTAAATGGACCCTGATTTGATGCGTTCTTCCGGTTTTGATTCCCACTTTTAAAAGGGTTTTTTTGTTGATGATTTTTAAAGGCGTGATTATCGTAACCGCTTCTTGCCCTTTTTTAGAGATTTTACTGAAAGCTTTAGTGGTTTTAATCGTAAGAATGGGAGCGTTAATTTCTTGCTCTTCTTCTATAATGCCTTGAGCGAGCGCTAAATACTCCTTTTTAAGCGCCCTGTCTTTAAAAGCCTTTTTAGCTTTTAAGTGGAATTCTGAATTTTCTTTCACCAATAAAATCACCCCGCTTGTTTCTTTATCCAAGCGGTGCAACAGTGCCCAACCTTTGAAAAAAGAAACTAAATCATAGCTCTCTATAAAGGGGGGTTTAAAAAGGGCTAGAATGTTTTCATCTTCAAAAATCACGCTGGGTTTTTCAACCTTTTGGACGCTAAAATGCGTGTTTTTGGGCAATTCTTTTCTGGCGACCATCAATTTCTTCCCCCCCACACTCACTAACCCCAAATCAATCAAAGCTTTGGCTTTTTTATGCGAAATGTTTTCTTGAACGCTCAATATTTTATAAGCTTTTTCCATGTTTATCCTTTTTAATGTTTAATGAATGCGAGCAATTCGTTTAAATCATGCCCGTTTTCTAAAAAACGCGCCACGCCTAAATTTTTGTAATCCAAAAGAGCGTCTAACAGATCCTCTTTTTGAACGATTCTATAAGGCTTGATTAATTCAAACAACGCTACTTGGTTGAAAATATACTCCCCCGTGATCAGACGCGCATTAAAAAACGCCGGCTCTAAAGGGTTATGCCCCCCCATTTTGACAAACGAACCCCCCAAAATGACAATATCTGCGATTTTGTAGAAATTATTCAATTCCCCCAAGCGATCCACTAACAAAACATCGCATTCCACAAAACCTTTTGAAGAAAAACACTCCAAATTAAAACGAGTCGTTTTTAAAACATCTTGCAATAAATTCTGCACGCTTTTAAAACGCTCAGGGTGGCGCGGCGCAACAAAAAGCCTTGCGTTTTTAAAAGTCTTTTTGAACTCCAAAAACGCTTTTAACCCTAATTCCTCCTCGCCCTCATGCGTGCTAGCTAAAACAATGTTTAAAGCGCTTGGGTTTTTAGGGTAAAACGAAGCGATTATAGGCTTTGAAAAACGCTTGATATTCAAAAAATCCACCACTTTTTTTGCCCCTAGATTCAACAAGCGCTTTTTATCTTCCTTGCTTTGCGCTAAAACTAAATCAATGCGTTTGAATAAAAGCGCATAAAAAAAAGAAAAACGCTGGTATTTAGGGTAAGAACGAACGCTGATCCTAGCGTTAATGAGCATGGTTTTTGCCCCTAATTTTTGAGCCGTATCAAACACATTAAACCACAATTCCGCTTCTGTAACCACCAAAGTTTTTAAGCGTTTTAAGTTTTTTTTCCATGCAAATAATAGGGTTTCAAAAGGCAAGTAACGCACTTCTATATGCTCCAAATTCTGGTAAGTTTGAGCGGCTAATTCAAAACCGGTATTAGTGGTAACGCTAATTAAAATCGGCTCTTTTAAAGCTTGAATGATTGGCTCTAAGGATTTGACCTCCCCATAAGAACATGCATGAAACCAAAAAACCGGCTCGCTTTTTAAAAAATTGTCTTTGAGGAAAAAACGAGCTTTTAAAGAATGGCGGTATTTTTCTTTAAAACTCCAAAAAAAGATGAAAGGCGCACCAAGAAGATGCCCCAAAGTTAAAAATAAAAGGTAGAAAAACTTAAACAATCAAACTGATTCTTGACTTTCTTTTTGGCTTTCTTTTGGAGATTGAGCGCTGTTTTCATACGCGCCCTCAGCGTATAAAATACGCCCACAATACGGGCAAGTGATCATATCCCCACTCGTTAGCACTTCAGTATAAATCTTATCGTTCAATCTAATAAAACAACCCCCACAAGCCTGTTTTTTGATCGTTACAATGCTCGTGTTTTTCGCCCATCTTCTAATCCTTTCATAAAAGCTATAGATTTTAGGCTCGGTTTTTTCCACGAGATCTTCTTTCTTTTTAAAGATGATTTGTTGGGTTTCTTTGATGTTTTTGACTTCATTTTCCACTAAGCTTTCCAATTCCAACGCTAATTTTTCAAGCTCTAGCATTTCTTTTTTCAAATCCTCTTGTTTTTCGCTTTTGTGCTTGATTTCATTTTGCAGGTTTTCAATTTCTCTGTTGGCCTGGTTGGATCGCTCTTTAGCAATATCTTCTTCAATGTTTAAAGAGCACAATTCCCTTTCGGATTTGATCTCGCTCATTTTCTTTTGGATACTGGCGATTTTAGCGTTCGCGTCTTGTAGGGTTTGCTCGTTTTTAGAAACCTGTAATTTTAGGGCTAATTTTTCTTCTTCTAAATTCAAGATCGCTTTATTTTTAGCTTCTTTATCATTCAAGGCTTTATCCAAGTCTTTCCGTTTTTCTCTGATCAATGGCTCTAAGGAGTCAATTTCTTTATCCAAATGCGAAATTTCAATCAATTGTTTGAGATGGGTGTTCATCGCTTTCCTTTAAATGATTTGCAAGGGGTTTTTAAAATTCTCTATTGTAACCAAATAATTGAAAGAATGCAAAATTTCAGCCATAATCAGCGCAAAACCCCTTTCGCTATAATAATGCGTGGCGTCAATCAGGCTTATCCCTAAAGATTGAGCGATCATAGCGTCATGGTATTTCACATCGCCTGTAACCAAACAGCTTTGCGCTTTTAAAGAATAGAACATGGACGCTCCCGATCCGCACACAAACGCTAAATCTTTAATGATTGGAGAACTTTTGACACACGCTAATGATCCCACCCCTAAAGAAGATTTGATTTTTTTTACCAACGCATCAAATTCCATATTAGCGTTTTCTTTCACTAACATAAGGCCTTTTTCCATCAAGCCATCAAACCCTAAAAGCGCGCTAGCGAAATGCTTGTTTAAATGCGTCTTGTCAAAATTCGTGTGCATG
Organism: Helicobacter sp. 219-2; assembly: GCF_030053225.1. Lineage (NCBI taxonomy): Bacteria > Pseudomonadati > Campylobacterota > Epsilonproteobacteria > Campylobacterales > Helicobacteraceae > Helicobacter > Helicobacter sp. 219-2. The sequence continues at coordinate 1,317,883 of NZ_JASGBS010000001.1, forward strand.
CTAATGACTGAAATGTTTTTTTGGATTAAGATTTTTAAAATATTACCCGGATAAGCCTCATCATTAAGCGTTTTTAAGGGCTTGAAAATTAAAGGGTGGTGCGTGATGATTAGAGCGTTTTTGGGAGCGTTTAGAGCGATTTTAAGCGTGATTTCTAAACATGCGATAATCTGGCTAAACTCATGATTTTCACTCCCCACATTCAACCCGCTATTATCCCATGATTCTTGAAGTTCAAAAGGAGAAAGGCGATTCAAAACTTCCAACACTTCCTTAACTAACGCCATTTTAAGCCTTTGTTAAAGCGTTTTTTAGGTGCTCTTCTCTCTCTTCTTCTTGCTCTTTATAAAGAACGGCACACCCTTTTGCCAAATCCCTGATTTGTAAAATATAATTTTGCCTTTCAGCCACCGAAATCGCTTTTCTGGCGTCTAAAACATTGAAAAAATGCGAGCATAGCATCACAAAATCATAAGCGGGTAGCGGGAGTTTGTTTTCCAAGCAATGCAAGGCTTCGGCTTGAGCGTTTTTAAACATTTCTAACAGCCTTTTCACGCTCGCTATTTCAAAATGATATTTGCTAAATTCGTATTCGCTTTCTAAATGCACTTGCGCGTAATTCACGCTACCATGATCTTTTTTAGCCCATTCAATCTCTAGGATATTTTCCACTTTTTGGACATACATCGCCAATCTTTCTAAGCCGTAAGTGATTTCTACGGGGATAGGGTTACAAGGAATGCCCCCCACTTGCTGGAAATAAGTGAATTGCGTAACCTCCATGCCATCAAGCCACACTTCCCAGCCAAGCCCCCATGCCCCTAAAGTCGGACTCTCCCAATTGTCTTCTACAAATCGTATATCATGCTCATTAAGGTTTATCCCTAACACTTCTAAGCTTTTTAAATAGAGTTCCTGGATATTAGAAGGGCTTGGCTTGATGACTACTTGGAATTGGTAATAACTCCCCAAGCGGTTAGGGTTTTCCCCATAGCGCCCATCAGTAGGCCTTCTAGAGGGCGCGACATACGCCACATTCCACGGCTTTTTATCCAAACTCCTTAAAAGCGTGGCCGGGTGGAATGTCCCAGCTCCTGCAGGAATATCATAAGGCTGGATCACCAAACAGCCTTGATTCTTCCAATACTCTTGTAATTTTAATAATAAACTTGAAAAATCTTGCATGCTCTCTTTCCCTTTAAGCGCGTCTGATCAAATCGTTCATGCTCTCTAGCACACTCTTACCCTTTAAAAGCAAGGCTAATTCGCTCGCAATGGGCGTATAAATGCCGTATTTTCTAGCGATTTCCACAATGGCGTTGGTCGTTTTCACCCCTTCAGCCACTTCGCCTAATTCTTCTAAAACCACCTCTAAAGGCTTGTTTTGGGCTAGTCCCAAACCTACACGATAATTCCTAGATAAAATAGAATTAGCGGTTAAAAACAAATCCCCAGCCCCAGAAAGCCCTAAAAAAGTCTCCGTCTTGCCCCCAAAGAACGCCCCAAAGCGCTGCATTTCCACCAAACCCCTAGATAATAAACTCGCTTTAGCGCTATTGCCTAATTTCAAACCATCACAAACCCCCCCAGCAATGGCTATCACATTTTTATACGCGCCAGCGATTTCACCCCCTATGATATCTTGTTGGGCGTAGGCTCTGATAAAAGAGGGGGTTTTATTGGCAAATTCTAGCGCTAAAGCCTGATTATTAGAATGAATGACTAACGCGCAAGGCAGGCCTTGAATGATTTCAGCCGCAAAACTCGGGCCCGCTAAAAAACACAAAGAATTAGGATCGATAAAATCCTTTGCGATCTCGCTCACAAACGCCCTGTTTAAAACCTCTATCCCTTTAGAAGCGATTAAAACCTTAGCGTTTTTGGGTAAAGAAGCGTTTTGAAACCATTCCCTTAAATGCTGCACGCTAATAGCGATGACATAGAGCACTGCTTTTAAGCCTCTTTGTAAATCCACTTGCTCTATGGGGGCAGAACCTTTAGAAATCAAAGCGTCATTGAGCTTTTTTAACGGCTCGTTTAAATCGCGCCTTGAAATGATTTTGACTTCATTCTTTTCTCCAAAAGCAAAGGCTAAAGCCCTCCCCCACGCCCCGCCACCAAATACTGCAATTTCCATTAAATTCCTAATCTCATTGATTGTAAAACTCACCATTTTACAATAATAAGTTTAAAATAGCCCTTATCAGCAAATTCTTTGGCACAAGCATGCGGTCTTTATGCGTGGGTTATCTTGATCTTTTACATTTTTGGTAATCTTTCTTAAAATTGTCTTTAAATCGTCGGAGCTTTTGCAAGTTTTCTAAAGAGTAATCTAATTTGAGCAGAGTACTGCAATAGCTTATCAAGTCTTTTGCTGAAGGGGGTAGTTCTTGAAGCCAATAATCTCTAAGTTCTGAGACAACCTCTTTAGCTTCATTCAATTGCCTTAATTTTGAATACCATTCCCTATATGTGTCTTTGAATTGCCTGAGCGTTAGTAAGTTTTTCATAGAAAACTCTAGTTGGAGCAATTCATTAAAATAATTTATTTCATCTCTATGCCCTTGAAGCTCTTCAAAACTCAACCCGCTGTTTTCTATATAAAGCTTGTTGTAATCCCGACACTCTGAAACTATTTTTTGATCTCTTCAAACTCTCGCTCTCGGCGGTTTGTTTCTTCCTTGATCTATTCAAACTCCTGGTAGTTTTCTTCATCATTGTTTTCTTCATCGTCGTTTCTTCTTTGTATTTTTCCCAAGTAAAAGCGCTCACACGATCAAAGACTTTATCAATGCTCTTTTTGAACAAGTTGATCACTTGGTTTAGTTGCACTAAATTCTCTCTTTTGGATCGCTCTTGCTCAGAAAATTCTTTTTTGAGCGATTCAATTTTATTAAAGCTAGCATCGCTAAAATCATCAAAGCCCTTTTGCATTAAATCCAATTTGATAGAATGCAAAGCATCTTGGTAGCGTTTGAACTTGCTCAGATCTTCTTTGATAGCCTTTTCATACGCCAAATGCACCTCGTATAAAACGCTTAAAATTTCGTTTTGTTTTTCGCCCTTTTTATTTAACTCCGTTAAAAATTTCTCAAGCGAGTCAAAAACGGGGCTTTTTTCGCTGAACTCTTTAATTTCTTGATACCCTTCAGAGCTATAAGCGCCAATCCCTAAAAACTCAATGCCATTATTCTCTAAAGTTTCTTTAGTTTGGACAGCGATTTCTTCTAATTGGATTGTTATTTTCAAATCAGCCTTATTCAACACGATAAAAACTTGCTTGCCTTCTTCGTATAATTCTTGCAAATAGTCTAAATCATCGCCTTCAATACCCCCACGCTCGCAACTAATGAGCCATAAAATGTGTTTGGCGTGCTTTAGGGATTCTTTAGAGGCTTGTTCGTCCCTCTCCGTATAGCCTTGATTGGAGGAGTTAAAACCAGGCGTGTCTATGAAGCATAAAGATTCAAAAGGCACGCTAGGAGCGCTTAAAAGCATGAAAGGCATGATCTCTTTCAAATTAAAGCCAAGGGATTTTAAAAACTGATGGTCAAAAGCGAGATGGGGTAATTCCACCATGCCCCCATTTTGAGAAAACCCCATTAAAACCTCTTTTTTACCCTTCAAGCAATAAGTGGGGATAGCTGTAGTGGGATTTATGTCTTCAGGGAGTTTTAATTTCAAACCCAACAATTGGTTTAAAAAAGTGGATTTGCCCGCACTAAACCCTCCCCCCACCGCAACCATGCTCTTTTGAAACAAACTAGGGTAGCTCGCTACTAATTGCAATTCTTTTTTAATTTCTTGGAGCGCTAGTAACGCTATTTCCTTTTCTTTGAGCGAATCCACTCCGCTAGAGAACTCTAAAAACTCGTTATCCAAGACGCTCTGGTATTCTTCTAGCCCTTCATTTTTCATTTTAGCATTTAAAATACGAACGATTAAATCGTAGCGCTCTTTTAAGCCCACTTGGTGGTTGTTTTGGTGGTTTTCAGCCTTGCTATTGTCATTAAAAATGCCCTTAAAAAAATTAACACTCATTGAATCCCTTTTAAAGCCTTGATTTGTGCGTCTAATTGAGCGATGGATTGCTCTTTGTTTTGAACTTGATTTTTCAAATTTTGCATGTCTGTTTTAAGCTTTGAAAGCACCCCACTAGCAAAATCTTGTTTTTCTAGCTCCTTTCTTAAATCAGTGCAGTATTCTTTCACATCGTTTTCAGTCTCAGCTTCAAAATCCCTCAAATGCTTTTCCACGCTTTGTATGAATTGATCGGCTTCATCGCCTTTTAAAAAACCTGTCTTTGCTCCTATCTCGCTAGGAAGAGTGTAATCAAACTCTTCAAATTCAATGGGATCTAAAACGGCATGCATGCTTTTTTTGAAAGCCACCTCATCAATCAAATCATCATCATTGATTATTTGACGCAAGACAGGAAAGACTTTAGCGTAGAGTTCTTTTTTAAAAACGATTTTAAAAGATCCAACGCTGTCGTTCAAAGCTTTTTCGCAGATTTTATGCATCTCTATTAAATAATCCACCACCGCTCCGGCTTTAACCACTGCTCTTGTGCGTCCCACTTCATCATAGCCCGCATCGTCATCAGCCCACCACAAAAAATTTCTTTTAAAGCTTCCCAATGTGCCGCCTTGCTTCACTCTTTCGGTGTAATACTCTTCTTCCTCTTCGTTTTGAGCGCCCGCACTAGCCTTTTGGATAGCTTTCGTTAAGGTTTCATCCAAACCATCTCTAATGTTTTTGATGAAACCAAAGATAAATTCTTCATACGCATCCCTAAACCCTATTTCAATTTCATCAGAGAGCTTTTTATAAGCCTCTATTTGCTTAGTAATAGCGCCCATATCAGCGTCTTTAATCCTATTTTTTTCTTTTTCTAGGTCTTGTGATAACTGCGTGATCAAATTATGGAGGTTGTTGGCTTGAGCTTCTAGGTATTTTTGCAGTCTTTGAGAAATGATGTATTCTTTTTCTTTGGCGGCTTCTTCCAATCGCCCTCTGATCGCATCAATGTTGCTTAAGAGCAATAAACTTTCTTTAGATTTATCATCGCTACTGAAAGCGTCAGGGTAAGCGTTGGTTAAATTCCGCCATGCATTGTAATACTCTTCTTTTTTGCTTTCCCAAGAAGCTTGGTTTTTGAAATCATTATACATGCTAAAGCAAGCCCCTGAAGTCAAAATGATGCCGTTTTTGATCGCGCTTTCAAAGATCTCTTGTTGATGGGGGTATTTTTTCTCCAACAAACTCATGGTCGCATTGAAGGAAGATGAAAGGATCTTTTGCGCATTTTCTAAGGCTGTGGGGAGATGGTGGCGAGAGTTTTGCACTTCACTGGGAGCGCAGACAGCAGAGTCTGCTTGACTCGCCACAAAATAAACCCTCTGAATGCCTTCCTTGTTAGAAACTCTGTCAAACAAATCCATGCCACTATCCGTTAAAAACTGATTGGAAGGGCTTATCACAAACACCACATCGCATTCTTTCAACAAGGCTTTGGTGCGCTCTTCTCTTGAGGCAATCGGATCGTTCACGCCCGGGGTGTCAATGATCTCTAAATCTTTAAGGTTGGGGTTATTCAAAGAAATTTGCACCGCTTTAGTGTAGGGCATATATTTCCCGTTTGCGCCCACGAATTGAAGCAATTTTTGATTCAGCTCTTCTAAGCTGTTGGCTTGAATGTGTGGATCCAATTTTTCCGTGTTGAGCAATCCGCTTTTTTTCATTTTTTCGTATTGATCGTGTGATGAAACGAGCTTCGTATCCTCATTTAATGTGTTTTTAGCAATTTTTCTAGACTTTTCTAATATTTCTTCATCGCTTAAAACTCTCTCTTTGGGCGCTTCTTTATCGCTTTTGTCTTTGCTAAACATACTCAACGCTTTGCTACGAAGCTCTTTAGTCTTATTTTTCCAATTCTGTTTTTCTTTTTGCTTTTTGACTTCTTCTTCAACAATCCTGTTAAACTCCCTTACATACCTTTCATGTTCGTTTTTAAGCTCTGAAATATCCTTTGGGCTATAAAACTCCACTTGAGCGCTCAGGGTTTTTGCATATTTTAAAACAGTGAGGCTAGCGGTCATGGGCGTTGCCGCTTTGGGTAAAACCTCTACACCCTCAAAAATCAAAGCGTTTAAGAGCGAGCTTTTACCCGCTTTCACGCGCCCGATAATGCCGACTTTAAGCCCCCTATTTTCAGCTTGCATGCCCTTTAGGGTTTTCTCTAACTCTTCTGTTTTGATCACAGCGTTATCGCTCATAAAAGGCCCGGCTTTTTCTTGCAAGCCTTGCTCTTTGATGACTTTTTCAATTAAAGCGCTTTTTTGAATGAGTTCTTGAGCGTTCATTTTAATCCTTTAAATATTGTTGTTCTAAATTGCTTAAAGCGTTGATCTTGTTTTCTAAGATTTGTTTTTGAGATTCTAGATCGTTTAGGTGTTTTTCTTTTTCTGTTTGAGCGAGCGCGATTTCTTGTTTTTTATGCGTGATTTCTAATTCGCACCGATCTTTTAGGGATTTTAGGGAATTTTGCAAAGCTTCATTAAACAAGCCTGGTAAAACTTTTTTAAGCTCGTATTGAATCTCTGGTATCACTTTGACTTCAATCAGATTTTCTAATTTTGCCCGCTCTTTTTCTTCATTCCTAAAGAATGAATTAATGATATTAGGCAACAATGTCAGTAAATCTTTTAAAAGAGGTTTTAACCCTTGTAAAATCAGCGCGAACGGTCTTGTAACCGGGTTCTTGGATAAAATCACGCTTAAGGCGTTGATCCCTAATTCAAGGCCATGCTCTAAATTTACAGAAAAACCGCTAGAAAGCTTGTTCAAGCTTTTAAATTCCGCATGGAAATCTTTTGAAAAAGAAAGGTTGATTTTTTCAATCTCTAATTTAGCGTTTTTGATCAAGCTTTGTTGCGTGATGCTTTTTATTTCGCTATTAAGCTCATCAGGTTTGTTGGTTAAAGAGACTAAATAAAGTTTTTCCTCCCTTACATCTTCTATTACTTTTTTAACCACAGATCCCACAGCCACGCTAGAATATTCTTCTTCTAAATTAGCCCTTGATTTTTCATAGTTTTTTTTTCAATGTCTTTAACGCCCAAATCCAAAGCTTTGATCTCTTCTAAAGCCTTTTCTTTAGAGTAATCAAAGCTTTCAATTACGCTTTTTAAGCTGTTTTGTAACCGGGAATTAAAAACTTCAATTGTTTCAAATACAAAGAGCTGAAAAGCTTTTCAGCGTCTATTTTATCCGCTACCTCTAAAAGAGCGTTATTGTCTTTATTAGAATAAATAAGATGCGTTGTCAAATCAAGGTGATCTTGGATTTGATCTTGAATATAATGAGAGATTTCTTCCACTTGCGAAGGCGTTCTTAAATTCGTTTTACTCAAAATAAAGCTAAGGCCTTTGTCAAACTCTAAAAGGTTTTTTAATTCCCTAACCATGCGTTTAGTAAGACTGTCCTCTTCTGCACTTGTGAGAATGACAAAATGCACGCCTCTTTCTAAATATTCCAAAATGGCATTGGTGTGGCTTGAAATAGGGCTATCAAAACCGGGCATATCCACAAACACTAAAGGAGCGCTGTTTTTCAAAGCTTCATTATTCAAATAGACCTTAAGGTAGGAATACTTAGGCGCATTCTATTTAATGACCTCAAAACTTTGCTCATTCAGTTCAAAACTTTCTGCTTTTTCATCATTGTTTGAAAAAGCCTCTATGCGTTCATTAGCGCTATAGTGCAACTCTGTGGCTAAAGAAGTCTCTGGCGTGATAGCGGTAGGCAAAACGCTCTTTTCTAAAAAGCGGTTTAATAGCGTGCTTTTCCCTGCGCTAAAATTCCCCACAATGGGTATCACAAGCTGTTGTTTTTGAATGCTTTCTAAAAGAGTAGAGCATTCTGTTTTATCAATCTCTACTTCTTTTAAAACTTCTAAAACCTGTTCTAAAAACTTCACAAAATTTGTCTGTGCGTGTAAAATCATCATCAATCCTTTAAAATTAAAAATTAAAAACTAAAATCCAAACAAGACGCAAAAATCCCCAAAAAATCCCCAAAAAAGGTTTATAAGATTTATATGGGTGTGGGTTTATATGGGGGTGAAAAGATAAAGCGGCTGACTAGAGAGAGAAAGCGAATTTTTAAGAATAACAATCATTACAAATTGCTAATACAATTTATGCGACTCTTATTATACTCAATTTCACAAAACAATTTTAATCGCTGGCATCAGATCGTTATTTTCTTCTATTTTTAACATTCTCACATCTTTAACACAGATCGCAAAGCTTGGTATTTGCTTGGCTAAAATTTGCACCGTAGCGACGCAAGTAACGGCGTTGATGGTCTCATCGCCAAAATACACGCTGCCTTGTTGCCATTTGAAGCCGTGTTGCTCCATGAATTTACGAATATCCGAATAAACTTTTGAGAGATTCACTGCGTTTTCATTCAGGCAATTGGTGTCAAGATCAAAGGTTATAGCATACATCTTCACTCCTTTATTGGTTTGTGTTATAGCATATTTTACTGAAATCCGTTTGATAAGCGCATGCGTTTTACAGCCCATGCGTTTGAGAATAAAACAATTTCATTTCTTTAGAAGCGAACTGATTTTTTAAATCTTTTGCCAGAGATAAAGCGATCTCATCGCTTAAAAAAAGCTTGAATTTAGCGTAGTCTTTACGCCCGCTCACCTGCTCTTTTTGGCTTAAAAGCAGCGAAGAAGCGGCGTATTTATAGCATTCCACATAAAAAAAATCATCAAAGCCTTTTCCAAATAAATAATCTATTAAAGCGTCTTTCAAGCAAATATCAATATAAATTTCTAAAGCGAGCATGTGAAATCCCTTAATTGATTTTAATCTTTTTAGCGATGAGCATGAACATGGGCGGCAGTAAGAGTAAGGTTAGAGCGCTTGAGGTGACTAAGCCTCCAAGCACCACGATCGCTAAAGGTTTTTGGACTTCTGATCCCACGCTATGAGAAAACAATAAAGGTATCAAACCCAAACCGGCGATGCAAGCGGTCATTAAAACCGGCCTCAAACGCCTTTTAGCGCCCAATAAAACGCATTCTTCTACGCTTTTTCCTTGCAATAAAAGCTCTTTAAAATAACCTATCATCACCACGCCGTTTAAAACCGCAATCCCAAAAAGAGCGATAAAGCCCACGCTCGCTGGCACTGAAATATACTCCCCTAGCGCAAACAACGCAATAAGGCCTCCAGTAACCGCAAAAGGGATATTCAAAAGAATGAGTAAGGCTAAAGGAATGCTTTTAAAAGTGAAAAAAAGAATGAAAAAAATCGCTAAGATGCTTAAAGGGATAACGGTGGAAAGCCTTTTATTGGCCCGTTGCTGGTTTTCAAACTGCCCTCCATAAGTGATATAGTAGCTGGGAGGGAGTTTGATGTTTTGAGTGATCACTTTTTTAGCCTCTTCTACAAAAGAGTTCAAATCGCGCCCCACCACATTACTGCGAACCACGCTCATGCGCATTGAATTTTCACGCACGATAGAAACAGGGCCATCCACTTCTTCAATTTTAGCGATAGAAGTGATAGGCACTAAAACGCCATATTTTGAAGTCAAGGCTAAACTTTTGATTTTAGTGATAGAGCTTGCAAAATCGCTCTCTTGGCGGATCATCACCGGCGTGCGTGAAATCCCTGTAGGGATCACATCCACGATCAAGCCCTCTAAAGCGGATTTTAAAAACTTGGAAAATTCATCGCTAGTGATCCCCACATCCGCCATCGCTTCTTTATTAGGGGTTACATACAAATAATTCACGCCCTCATTGAGCGTGGTTAAAACTTCACTAGATCCTTTAATCCCTTTTAGAGCCTGCGCGATTTGGAAACTCAATTTATTCAATTCGCTAATATCATCTCCAAAAATCTTAACCGCTAAATCCCCCCTAACCCCTGTAAGCATTTCAGAAATCCTCATTTCAATGGGTTGGGTGAAAGAAAAGTTAATCCCCTTAAAGTCTTTTAAAGAATCTATGATTTTTTCTAGTAATTCATCTTTGGTTTTAACGCTCCATTCTTTTTTAGGGATGAAAGAAATAAAAGTATCGGTTTGATTCAAGCCCCCTAAATCCAGCCCCAATTCATCGCTCCCTGTGCGTGCGACAATGCTTTTGACTTCTTTGACATGCTTTTTAATCGCACTTTCAATGTTTAACATGAGATCCCTGGATTGATCTAAAGAAATAGAAGGGGTGGTTTCCACGCTCAAAACCACATCGCCCTCATCTAAAGCGGGCATGAAATTCTTCCCCACGAAAGGGAATAAAGAAAGGCTTGCGATTAAAAAAACAAACGCTCCTAAAATCACTTTTTTAGGGTTACGCACAAAAAATTCCAATAAAGGGGCGTAGATTCTGTTTAAAAACCTCGTTAAAAAGGTTTCGCTATGGGGCGTGGCTTTTAAAACAAGAGAGCTCACTACAGGAATGATAGTGATGGATAAAACTAAAGTGCCTAAAAGCGCATACACAATGCTTTGCACTAAAGGCCTAAACATCTTGCCCTCTAACCCCTGTAAGGTTAGAATCGGCACAAAAAACACAATAATAATCACCACCCCGCTCACCACCGAAACAGCGATTTCTTTGCATGAGCGATAGATCGCATGGAGTTTAGTGGTTTTAGTGTTAGCACTCAATTTTTCAAAAGCGTTTTCCACCACCACTACAGCTGAGTCAATGAGCATGCCTATAGCGATAACCAACCCCCCTAAACTCATCAAGTTTAAAGTCAAATCGCTAAGTTTGATAAAAATAAACGCCACGGACAAACTTAAGGGTAAGATCACCCCCACAGCCACGCTCGCTCTTAAATTCCCTAAGAATAAAAAGAGCGTGATAATGATTAAAACAACGGCTTCAATGAGCGTTTTAGAAACCGTGGCAATGGCTTTTTGCGTGAATTCTGATCGATCATAAAAAACATTAATGGACACGCCACTCGGTAAAAAGGGTTTTAATTCTTCTAGTTTTTGATACACTTGAGCGATGATTTCTTTGGTGTTAGCGTCTTTTAAAGAAAGCACCAAGCCCTCTGTGGTCTCGCCCACACCATCTTTAGTAACAAACCCTAAGCGGGTGCGAGATTGGCTGATAACTTTTGCAAAATCCTTAATGTGCAAATGCCCTAAATTAGTGGAAACGGTGATTTTGCCAATGTCTTCTAAACTCAAAGAAGCGGTTTGGATTTTGACTAAAAAGGTTTCGCCATCTCTATCCACGCGCCCCGCTCCGCTGTTTCTTAAATTCACTCTCACAGCCTCTTCTAAATCAGAAATGCTTATCCCAAGCCTTGCCATGTCATTAAAATCCGGCACAATCACAAACGCTCTGCTAAAGCCTCCAATAGAATTGACATCCGCCACGCCGCTAATCATTCTTAATTGCGGGCGGATCACAAAGTCTAAAAGCTGTCGTTTTTCTATCTCGGTGATATTGCCATCAATAGTGAACATAAAGATGTCTGACAACGGCGTAACAATGGGCGCCATGCCCCCTTCAACTCCTACGGGTAAATCTTTCATCACGCTGCTCAAGCGTTCATTAACAATGTTTCTCGCTAAATAAATATCCACGCTGTCATCAAAATCTATCGTAATATCTGAAATAGAATATTTTGAAATACTTCTTAAAGATTTTTGCCCTTTTAGCCCTAAAAGCTCCAATTCTAAAGGGCGCACGATGTTGTTTTCCATTTCTTCAGGGCTAGAGCCAGGGAGTTTTAAAATGATTTTAACTTGAGTGGGCGAAATATCCGGGAAAGCATCTACTGGAGTATTGATAAAACTATAAGTCCCAAAAAACAAAACAAGAATCGCACAAACAATCACGATTATTCGCTGGCGTAAGGAAAATTCAATAATGGAAGCGAGCATTATTCTTCCCCTAAATTGTTGATCATGCCTTTTAACCCTATCAATGACCCCACTGCCACGCTGTCATTAGGGTGTAAATTTTGAGCGTTCACGATAAAAATCTTGCTGCGCTCTTCTAAAACTTGAACCACCACAGGCCTAAAACCTTTAGGCGTCCTCACAAACACTAGGTAATCCTTTCCGTTTCTAATCAAAGCGTTTGAAGGGATCAAAACCGAGCCTTTAGGCTGTGAGCCTTGAATATACATTTCTACCATTTCCCCCACATGGTAATTGCCCTCATCTAATAAAGCGGTGGCTAAAATCGTGTTAGAGCCTTTGTCCAACACCACCGAAACGCTTTGAATCTTTCCAATTTTTTCCCCCTCTTCATTATAGACCGGCGAATCTCTTTTAATGGATTTAGAAACGCCTATAGGTAATTTAATTTGAGCGATCAAATCATCGCTTTTTGAAATACGCACATAGCTAGTGAAAGCTAAAATCTTCTCGCCCACATTTTTAGGCGCTAACGCTAAAAGACCGCTATCGCTAGCCACAATCCTAAAACCATACTGCCCTTTAGGGTTTTTGGGATCCACCCCAAAGCTTTTAAACGCGCTCTCTAATTGTTCCACCTTTAAGCCCATTTCCTGGCTGGCTAAATAGCTAGTTTGATACTCTCTTTTAGGGATCACCCCAGCCTTATAAAGCTCTAAATCTTTTTTAGTAATATCTTTAGCGATTTTTAATTTATTTTGGTTGTTTTGCAATTCAAAATACAAATTGCTCAAATCAATAGAGCTCACTTCACAGATCGCATCCCCCATTTTCACCTGCTCGCCCTCTCTTTTATAAACCGCGACCACAGACGCATCAAAACTCAAGCTCTGCACCACAGAGCTTTTACTATCAAAATCAATATAAGCGTTAAAAGGAAGCCCTTTACTAAAAATTTCTTTATCTAATTTAACAACCTTTAACCCCATGGGTTGCAAATTTTTTTCTTCTAAAACAATTTCTGGATACTCTCTAGCCTTTAAAGAAACGCCCATTGAAAAAACGCCCATTAACATCAGCCACAATAGTGATCGCTTCAATGCAATACTCCTAATCTGGTCAAGCTCTCCCCTAAAGTTTCTTCTAAAAGCGCGCTAATGTCAATGTATTCAATTTTAGCTTCCGCTAGAGTGATGAGGGCGTCCATGTAAGAATTTTGATAAATCAAGTATTCAAAAAGTCCGATTTTTTGGGCTTCATAAGCGATGCGCCCCATTTCCATCAAACGCTTCTTATTGGCAATGGCTTCTTTTTGGGTTTCAATGTATGCTTCTTTGGTTTTGAGCTGGTTTAAGTAGGAATTGGCGTTGATTCTAATGTTTCGTTTCATCACTTCATTTTGCGCGAGCGTCCCGCTTTGCAAATCCAAGAATTTACGCTTTTGATAGATATTTTTAGGCGTTACCGGTAAAGGGATACGCACTTCTACAGAAAGATTAGTGGAAGAGTTGTAGCTTTCAGAGCCAATCCCAAATTCAAACTCATTAAACACATCTCTATTAGCCAATTTCGCATTCACCTGATAATCTTTGGCCGTCAAATCCAAAATATCCACATACAACGAGCGATCCAATTTGAACTTTAAAGCTTCAGGTTCTAATCGCACGTATTCAAAATCCAAACCGATCACCTTGACATCATGCAAATGGTTTAAATAAGTGTCAAAATGCGCCCCCTCTTTGACCGGCTCCACAATCGCTAGCATCGTGTCTAGCATTTTTTCTAAATCTATGAGTTTGGTTTCCACATTGGTTTTAGCGAGTTTGGATTCCAAATAAGAATTATTGAAGTTGATATAGTCCTTTTCGCTCATGCTGCCGGCTTTGACTTTTTCTTTAGCGATTTTGAGCTGCGAATAAAAGTTTGCTTCTCGTTGCACATACACCTGATATTTTTCTTTAGTCATCACATAAGTCAAATAAAGGCGTTTAGCGCCAATAAAAGCGAGATTTTTATTTAATTGATAACTTTTATCGTATTGAATGGTTTTAATAGAAAGGCTTTTGGATAAAAGCGAACTCACCCATGGGAGCTTGGGTCTTACCACTAAAAGGGTTCTGGGTTGCGCTTCTATAATGCCTTGGAAGTTTTTCACCATAGAAGTTTCATTCTCAATGTAAGGGAAATCCCAAGCGTTCACGGAGCGTTGCTCATTCAAACGGCTTTTAAAATCGGCTTTTTTACCGATCAACTCCATAGAGTTGGTTTCTACTTCTTTGAAAAATTCTTGTAGGGTAAAGGTTTTTGCTTCAAGCATGCTCGCACCAAACATACTCATCAAAAAAGTTACCCCCAAACAAAAACGCTGGACTTTGCGTTTGAAGCCGCTAAATCGCAATTTCTTTAATGTCCCCAATTTCTAAGAAACTTTGATACACGCTCCACAAGAAATTTTTACGATTTTTTTGGATTTCTATATCTTTATCCATCACTAGCACGCTTTTAAAATATTCTTCTAAAGGCGCATGCAAACCAAAATAAGCCTCTATTTTGCTATCCAAACTCTCAAAAGCGCTTGTTTTGATCGCATTGAACGCTTCAAAAAGGGCATGCTCTTGCGATTCTTTGAAAAGACTTATAGAAAACTCGCTTGATTCGTTAGGGCTTCTGTCTTTATTGATATTGGCTAGGCGTTTGAAAGCGCTAAAAAGCAACTCTTTTTTTTGAGCGTTCTTGGGATCGTCTAAAAAGCGTTTTAAGGCTTTGACTTTTTGAATGATTTTAACAATGTCTCGCTCGTTGGTGTTTAACACGCTCCTTATAATAGAGGGGTTACAATCTATTAAATTATTAAAGCGTTCCAGTAAAAACTTCTCTAAAATCTCTAAATCAAAGCTTTGATAAACGCCCACTCTTTCAAAGAGGTTTTTTAAATCCGCTTTCAAATCAAATTCTAACCCATAATGCACAACGATTTTCAATAGCCCAAAACTCAAGCGCCTTAAAGCAAAAGGATCTTTAGATCCGCTAGGGATTTTACCCACGCTAAAAAGAGAAAACAAGCTGTCTAATTTCAAGCTCAAAGCCACGATCGTGCTAAAAACGCTAGAGGGCAAGGGAGCGTTTTCGCTTGCGGGCAAATACTGCTCTTTCACACTCAAGGCGACTAACTCGTTTTCGTTTTGTTTTAAAGCGTAGTAATAGCCCATGATCCCTTGAAGCTCGCTAAATTCATACACCACTTCACTGAGTAAATCCGCCTTAGCGATTCTAACGGCTCGACCAACCAACTCAAGGGCTTTTTCTAAAGGCATGTTTAAAGATGAAGCGTATTTTTGCGTCAAATATTGAGCGATGATTGCTTCTCGCTCCATTTTATCTTTCAGAGTCCCTAAACCTTGCACAAAAACCACGCTCTCTAAAGGGGCGTTATCTAAAGGCTTTTTGAGATCGTTTTCATAAAAGAAAACCGCATCGCTCAAACGGGCTTTTAAAACCTTTTGATTGCCTGCAATGATTTTTTGCTTGTCTTTATTGATAGCGTTGCTCACCACAATAAAGCCGTTGTGCAATGTTGGGCTTTCTTGGCCTTTTTGATTAAAGGCTGCAAAATAGCGTTGGTTTTCTTTCATGGAAGTGGTGATGATTTCACTGGGTAATTTTAAAAACGCTTTGTCAAACTCCCCTAAAAGCGCGCTGGGGTATTCCGTGATCGCTACCACCTCATCTAATAGATCCCTATCTATTTCTACGATGATGTTATGCTTTGTTTCTAACTCTTTAATTTCTTGTAAGATTTTAGCTTCGCGCTTTTTAGGGTCTAAAATGACATGGTTTTTTTCTAAAACTTCAAAATACGCTTTAGGGCTATCCACTTGAATAAAATCAAAACCCTCTTGTCGGTGCACTTTTGTGGCTTGCTTGGTTTTAAAACCATACTCTTTAACTTCAATACCGTTAAAATTTTCCCCATTAAACAACACGCAAATATTATGAATGGGTCTGATAAAGCTTTTTTCCACGCTGCCCCAACGCATAGACTTCCCAAAATTCAAACCCTCTAAAAACTCTAACACAATGGGCATGATTAAGTCTTTTGTAGGCTCTTTCGCATGGATTTTAGCGTGATAAAGCACCTCTTTATTGTTTTTAAACGCTGTTTGGAAATGCTGGTGATCTTTTAACCCTAATTTTTGATAAAACCCTAAACCTAACTCGTTCAACCCTTGCGTTTTATCTTGATGATTGCATGCGATTTTAACGGGAGGCCCAAAAAATTCCTCTTTGGTTTCTTGGGTTAAAAGAGGAAAATCTTTAACCAACAAACACAAACGCCTAGGGGTGTAAAAAATCTCTATATTTCCCACTTCTAAAGTGCACTTTTGAAAAAGAGCGTGGAGTTTTTTAGGCATTTCTTTATATTCATTCAATAACGCTTGCGCGGGCAATTCTTCAACTAAAATCTCTACTAACAATTCATCTGAATGCAAAATCTCAATTCTCCCTAAAAAACAAAATCACTTTTAAGACTAAATCATGTTAGAATTATACTTGAATTTATTCTTAGTTTAGTTTATTTCTCAATACAAAAGGTAGGCGTTTTGAAACATTTAACCCCACTCACTCACACCATCTTTAAAGCCTTATTTCTAGGCACAGCCTTAAGCGCATCTTTAAGCTTAGCCGCAACAGAAAGCCCCACTAAAACAGAGCATAAGTCCGCTAAAGGGGTTAAAAACAAACTCAAATCGCCCGTTACTAAAGTCATGATGACCAATTGCGATAGTATTAAAGACTTTAACGCTAAGCAAAAAGAAGTCTTAAAAGCCGCTTATCAATTCGGCTCTAAAGAAAATTTAGGCTATGAAATGGCAGGCATTGCATGGAAAGAGTCATGCGCAGGGGTTTATAAAATCAATTTTTCAGATCCGAGTGCGGGCGTGTATCATTCTTATATCCCAAGCGTTCTAAAAAGCTATGGGCATAATGATAGCCCCTTTTTGCGTAATGTGATGGGGGAATTGCTCATTAAAAACGATGCGTTTGCTTCTGAAGTGGCTTTAAAAGAGTTGCTCTATTGGAAAACACGCTACCATGACAATCTAAAAAACATGATTAAATCTTACAACAAGGGCAGTCGTTGGGAAAAAAACGAAAAGTCTAACGCTGATGCTGAAAAATATTATGAAGATATACAAGACAGGATCAGGCGTTTGAAAGAATCTAAAATCTTTGATTCGCAGTCTAGTAATGACCAAGAATTGCAAAAAAGCGCTAATAGCAATCTGGATTTAGACCCTATCGGCGACGCCATGCCCCAAACCTTAGCCACCAAAGAAACTCAAACAGAGCAAACCCAAGCAGAAAAATCCCAAGAAATGAAAGAGACAACTAGCGAGCAAACAACCAGTAAGCCAGAAAAAGCAAAAGATAAACCCATGTATTTGGCTCAAATCAACAACGCTGATTTCACACCCGCTAAAAAAAGCCCTCAAAAACCGGCTAAAGTGAGTCAAAAACGCCCCAAAAACAATAAAAATAATGCAAAAAGCAGCACCAAAACCGCTTCCAAAAAACAAGAAGTGTGCAAAAATTGCTCTCCAGGGCAAAGGAATGCGATTTTAGCTAACCACATCACCCTCATGCAAGAGCTTTAAAAAGTCCTAAAAATGGCGCAAAAAACTCTTTTGATCATCACTGATGGCATTGGGTATCGTAAAGATAGCGATCATAACGCATTCTTTCATGCTAAAAAACCCACTTACGACTTGATGTTTAAAACCTTGCCTTATAGCCTGATTGATACGCATGGCTTGAGCGTGGGCTTACCTGAGGGGCAAATGGGGAATTCTGAAGTGGGGCATATGTGTATTGGGGCTGGCAGGGTGCTGTATCAAGATTTAGTTAAAATTTCTTTAAGCCTTCAAAACGATGGCTTAAAAAACAACCCCGCTTTTTTAAACACGATCCACAAAAGCAAAGTGGTGCATCTTATGGGTTTAATGAGCGATGGAGGCGTGCATTCACACATTGAGCATTTTATCGCTTTGGCTTTAGAGTGTGAAAAATCCCATAAAAAAGTCTGTCTGCATTTAATCACCGATGGGCGCGATGTGGCTCCTAAAAGCGCTTTAACTTATTTAAAACAAATGCAAAATATCTGCAATGAAAACATTCAAATCGCTACCATAAGCGGTCGTTTTTATGCCATGGATAGGGATAATCGCTTTGAAAGGATTGAGCTTGCGTATCATAGCTTAATGGGGCTTAATCACACGCCTTTAAGCCCTAGCGAGTATATCCAAAGCCAGTATGATAAAAATACCACCGATGAATTTATCATGCCCGCTTGTTTTAAAGATTATTGCGGCATGCAAGATGATGAAAGTTTTATTTTTATCAATTTCAGGAATGATAGGGCTAGAGAAATCGTGAGCGCTTTAGGCCAAAAGGAATTTAGCGGCTTTAAGCGCGAAACTTTTAAAAAACTCCATATCGCTACCATGACGCCTTATGATAACACTTTCCCCTACCCTATTTTATTCCCCAAAGAAAGCGTTCAAAACACGCTCGCTGAAGTGGTCTCTCAGCACAACCTGACCCAAAGCCATATCGCTGAAACTGAAAAATACGCACATGTAACCTTTTTCATCAATGGCGGAGTGGAAACGCCTTTTAAAAATGAAAACCGAGTGCTTATCCAAAGCCCAAAAGTTACCACTTATGACTTAAAGCCTGAAATGAGCGCTAAAGAAGTAACCCTTGCGGTGTTAGAGCAAATGAAATTAGGCACGGATTTGATCATTGTGAATTTTGCTAATGGCGATATGGTGGGGCATACGGGGAATTTTGAAGCGAGCATCAAAGCGGTAGAAGCGGTGGATGCATGTTTAGGGGAAATCCTTTCACTGGCTAAAAAATTGGATTACGCCATGCTTTTAACCAGCGATCATGGGAATTGCGAACGCATGAAAGATGAAAATCAAAACCCCTTAACCAACCACACCGCCGGGAGCGTGTATTGCTTTGTTTTAGGGAATGGAGTTAGATCCATTAAAAACGGAGCGCTAAACAATATCGCTAGTAGCGTGTTAAAACTCATGGGCATTAAAGCCCCAGCAACGATGGACGAACCCTTATTTTAAACTAAAGGAAGAGAATGCAAATTGATGACGCATTACTGCAACGCTTAGAAAAATTGAGCATGCTAGAGATTAAAGATGAGCATAAAGAGAGCGTTAAAGGCCATTTAGCAGAGATTTTAGGCTTTGTAGAAAACATTTTCGCTTTAGAAACTAGCACGCTAAAAACAGATACAAAGCTATGCACCCCCTTAAGAGAAGATGAGCCCAAAAGCCAACCCCACATTGCCAAAGAGATTTTAAGCCAAAACAAACACAGCCAAGATCATTACTTCGTTGTGCCAAAAATCATTGAATAGGTTTATTGAATAGGTTTATTGAATAGGTTTCATATCAAGTTAAAAACTTGATTCTTGAAATCAAACAGACAGAAAAAAGCGCTTTCAGCCTTTTTTTAACTCATCAAGAATTTCCACTAGCCCCACAATCGCCTTTTTGATTTCTTCATGCGTGATAATATAAGGGGGCATGAGGTAAATGGTGTTGTTTAAAGGGCGTAATAACAGGCCTTTGGTTAGCGCTTTTTTAAAAACCGCCAAACTCAAACGCTCTTTGGTTTGAATGAAGACTTCAAAGGCAAAGACCATGCCCAAATGCCTTAAATCAGACACCACTTGTTGCTCTATCAAGGGTTTTAATGCGTTTTGGAGCGCGTTAAAAATAAACCCGCTTAAAGCCTTGTTCTTTTCAATAACATTTTCTTTTTCAAAAATATCCAGCGTAGCGTTCGCGCATGCACATGCTAGGGCGTTTCCTGTGTAGCTGTGCGAATGCAAAAACGCTTTATTTTCTTCATAGGGAGCGTAAAATTGGTTATAGATTTCATTATGGGTTAATAGCGCGCTTAAAGGCAAATACCCCCCACTAATCCCTTTAGACAAGCATAAAAAATCCGGCTCAATCTCGCATTGTTCAAAAGCGAACATGCTCCCTGTGCGCCCAAACCCGGTAGCGATTTCATCAAAAATAATGTGGATATTTTTTTGCTTGCACAATAAAACGGCTTGTTTTAAATATTTTGCGCTATAAATATGCATATTCCCCGCGCATTGCAAAAGAGGCTCTGCAATGAAGGCGCAAATTTCTTCATGATGCTTGTCTAACAAACGCTTCAAAGCGTTCAAACTATTTTCTATTTCATTGTCGTTTTTAGGCACAGGCGTAGTGAGATTTTTGAGTAATAAAAGGGTGTAAGTGTCTTTATAGAGTTTCACATCGCCCACACTTAAAGCTCCCAAAGTTTCGCCATGATAGGAATTAGAGAGCGATAAAAAAAGCCTTTTGCGGCTCGTTTGATTCTTTAAAAAATGGGCGTGATAGCTCATTTTCAAAGCG
The DNA here is from genome assembly GCF_030053225.1 of Helicobacter sp. 219-2. Taxonomy (NCBI): domain Bacteria; kingdom Pseudomonadati; phylum Campylobacterota; class Epsilonproteobacteria; order Campylobacterales; family Helicobacteraceae; genus Helicobacter; species Helicobacter sp. 219-2. The sequence continues at coordinate 1,338,273 of NZ_JASGBS010000001.1, forward strand.
ATTTCAATACAAGATGAGCCGTTATCCGCATAAAAGCATTTGTCCATATGAGTGAGCTGGCAAAGCCTTTGAGAGAGCGTAATGATGGGCTTATGGCTAAAAGAAGCCAAAAGGACATGCTCTAGATTATCAATTTGATTTTTAAGCTGCTGGCTGATGTAGGCGTTATTATGCCCAAAAAGATTCACCCACCATGAGCTGATCAAATCCATGTAAGCGTTACCATTAAAATCATAGAGGTAAATCCCTTGAGCCTTTTTAATGGGGATAATAGGGAAATTTTGATGCTCTTGCATTTGCGAGCAAGGGTGCCAAAGATACTCCAAATCCAAAGCGGCTAAATTTTCTTGAAAATTCATGTTAAAAACTCTCTATAATAAGGATAATTTTAATAACCTTTGGTTAAAATAAGGTTATTTGATTTTACTATAAGGTTGTTTAAACCTGAATTTCACATTTTTTATCTTTTAAAAGGGATTAGAGTTCTTATGATTGAATGGATGCAAAATCATAGAAAGTATTTAGTGGTTACAATATGGATAAGCACGATCGCTTTTATTGCCGCCGGGATGATAGGCTGGGGGCAATACAGCTTTTCTTTAGATAGCGGTAGCGCTGCCAAAGTGGGACAGATTAAGATTTCTCAAGAAGAATTAGCCCAAGAATACCGCCGCCTTAAAGACGCATACGCTGAGTCTATCCCCAATTTTAAAGAACTCACTGAAGATCAAATCAAAGCCATGCATTTAGAAAAAAGCGCTTTAGATTCGCTCATCAATCAAGCCCTATTGAGAAATCTCGCTTTAGATTTAGGGCTTGGCGCTACAAAGCAAGAAGTGGCGAAAGAGATCAAAAAAACGAGTGTTTTTCAAAAAGATGGCATTTTTGATGAAGAATTGTATAAAAATATCTTAAAGCAAAGCCATTACCGCCCCAAACACTTTGAAGAAAGCGTTGAAAGGCTTTTAATCCTTCAAAAAATCAGCGCTCTCTTCCCCAAAACCACTACCCCTTTGGAGCAATCCAGTTTATCGCTTTGGGCAAAATTGCAAGACAAATTAGACATTCTTATCCTAAACCCTAATGATGTTAAAATTTCTCTTAATGAAGAAGAGATGAAAAAATATTACGAGTCCCATAAAAAGGATTTTAAAAAGCCCACAAGCTTTAAAACACGCTCTTTATATTTTGACGCTAGTTTGGAAAAACCTGATTTGAAAGAGTTGGAGGAATACTACCATAAAAACAAGGTGTCTTATTTGGATAAAGAGGGGAAATTACAGGATTTTAAAAGCGTTCAAGAGCAAGTCAAGCATGATTTAAGCATGCAAAAAGCGAATGAAAAAGCCTTAAGGAGTTATATCGCTTTAAAAAAAGCGAACGCGCAAAACTACACCACGCAAGATTTTGAAGAAAACAACTCCCCCTATACTGCTGAAATCACACAAAAACTCGCCGCTCTCAAGCCCCTTGAAATCCTAAAACCAGAGCCTTTTAAAGATGGTTTTATTGTGGTGCAGCTCATCTCTCAAACCAAAGACGAATTGCAGAATTTCAATGAAGCTAAAAGCACTCTTAAAACCCGCTTGACTCAAGAAAAAACCCTTATAGCGTTACAAACCTTAGCCAAAGAAAAACTTAAGGATTTTAAAGGCAAAAGCGTGGGCTATGTGAGCCCTAATTTTGGAGGCACTATTAATGAGCTTAACCAAGAAGAAAGCGCTAAGTTTATCAACGCCCTTTTTAACCGCCAGGAAAAAAAGGGGTTTATCGCTATTAATAATAAAATGGTGCTCTATCAAATCACAGAACAAAATTTCAACCACTCATTTAGCGCAGAAGAAAGCCAGTATATGCAGCGTTTAGTCAATAACACTAAAACGGATTTTTTTGATAAAGCGTTGATAGAAGAATTAAAAAAACGCTACAAGATAGTCAAATACATTCAATAATGCAAGGGGAAATCATGGAACATAAAGAAATCGTTATAGGGGTTGATATAGGCTCTAGAAAGATTTGCGCGATAGTGGCTGAATTTAAAGAAGGGATTTTGCGCATCATTGGCACAGCCCATCAAGACTCCAAAGAAATCAATTCAAAAGCCATTAAAAGAGGGCGTATCAATAGCCTTGCTCACGCTTCTAACGCCATTAAAGAAGTGATTAATAGCGCTAAAAAAATGGCGGGTTTGAACGCTGATGAAGACCGAAATAACCCCATTTCCTCCTTTAGGGAATCGTATTACCCTAAAACCAAAGCGATTGTTTCTTTTTCTGGGGCTTATACGGAAAGCATTAGAGATGTTACCGGTGTGGCGAGCACCAAAGATAATGTGGTAACCATTGATGAAATCAATCGTGCTATCAATAACGCATGCGCTAAAGCAGGCTTGGATAACGACAAACATATTTTGCATGCCCTCCCCTATCGCTTCACTTTAGACAAACAAGAAGTGAATGACCCTTTAGGAATGAGCGGCACTCGCCTAGAAGTCTTTATCCACATTGTCTATACAGAAAAAAACAACATTGAAAATTTAGAAAAAATCATGATCCAATCTGGGGTAGAGATTGAAAACATCGTGATCAATTCTTATGCAGCTTCAATTGCTACCTTGTCTAATGATGAAAGGGAATTGGGCGTGGCTTGCGTGGATATAGGCGGAGAGACATGCAACCTTACGATTTATAGCGGCAATTCCATACGCTATAACAAATACTTACCCATAGGCTCTCACCATTTAAGCACGGATCTATCGTCCATGCTCAACACCCCATTCCCTTACGCTGAAGAAGTTAAGATCAAATACGGGGATCTTTCTTTTGAAAGCGGCGAAGAAACGCCCTCTCAAAGTGTTCAAATCCCTACCACCGGATCGGATGGCAATGAAAGCCATATAGTGCCTCTTAGCAAAATCCAAAATATCATGAGGGACAGGGCTTTGGAAACTTTTCAAATCATTCACAGAAGCATTCAAGATAGCGGTTTAGAAGAGCATTTGGGTGGGGGCGTTGTTTTAACCGGCGGGATGGCTTTAATGAAAGGGATTAAAGAGCTGGCTAAAGCCCATTTCACTAATTACCCCGTGCGTTTGGCCGCCCCTATGGAAAAATACAATATCATGGGCATGTTTGAAGACTTGAAAGACCCTCGCTTTTCAGTCGTGGTCGGCTTGATTTTATACAAAGCAGGGGGGCATACCAATTACGAAAGAGACTCTAAAGGGATTATCCGCTACCATGAAATTGATGATTACACAAGAACAGCCCACCAATCAAGCCCTACCCCCCATATCCATTCATCGCCTACAGAAAGGAATTTGAGCGATTTAAAAGCCCCTAGCGCTCCTTTAAACACCGCTAAAAACGATGATTTTTTACCCGTAAAACCCACCGAGCAAAAAGGTTTTTTTAAAAGTTTCCTTGATAAGATTTCTAAAATCTTTTAAGATATAACAATTTCTTTATGCGATAAAGACGCCTTAATAAATAGTTATCAAAAGCTAGAAAACATGGTATAATCCTTTAGCTATTTATCAAAGTTTAAGATTTGCAAAAATCGTATCTCAAGGGGAATGTGGCTATGGTTCATCAATCAGAGATGGAAAATTATAATATTGGTCAAGCAAGCATTGAAGAAGTAAGCGATCCAGCTTATAAAGGGGCTAAGATTGTCGTTATCGGTGTTGGAGGTGGGGGATCTAACATGATTAAACACTTGGTTGAATACGGCGTGCATCAAGATGTTACCCCCATTGCTGTTAATACTGATGGCCAGCATCTCAAAAACAATCCCGCTCCGGTTAAAATCCTTTTAGGCAAAGAATCCACTGGAGGTTTGGGTGCTGGAGGGATTCCTGATATTGGTAGAAAAGCCGCTGAAGAAAGCGCTAATGAAGTGAGAGAAGCGATTAAAGACGCTAAATTAGTCATTATCTCTACAGGGCTTGGAGGAGGGACTGGGACTGGAGCCACCCCTACTATCGTTAAAATCGCAAAAGAAGTGGGAGCGCTCACGATTGCTGTCGTTACCAAGCCTTTCAAATACGAAGGGAATCAAAAAAAGAAGAGGGCTGAAGAGGGATTGAAAGAATTGGAGCAATCTAGCGATTCTATTTTGGTTATCCCTAATGACAAAATCCTTCTCACCATGAAAAAAAACGCTAGCACCACGGAATGTTATAGGGAAGTTGATGATGTCTTGGTTAGGGCGGTGAGCGGCATTTCTACCATCATCACTAAACCCGGTAATATCAATGTTGATTTTGCCGATTTAAAGAGCGCTCTTGGTTTTAAAGGCTTTGCGTTAATGGGTATTGGTGAAGCGACTGGCGAAGATTCTGCTAAAGCAGCGGTGGAAAATGCGATCCAATCGCCTCTTCTTGATGACGCTTCTATTGAAGGGGCTAAGAGCATCATTGTCTTTTTTGAGCACCACCCTGATTATCCTATGATGGCTTATTCCAACGCATGCGATTTTATTCAAGATCAAGCCCATCAAGATGTTGATGTTAAGTTTGGCCAACACACGAGCGAGAATATCCCCATTGATCATGTGCGTGTTACCATCATTGCAACCGGTGCTGAAAGAAACAGCACTGGAGCGAGTTTGGAATCGATCGCTACGCCCTCTCAGCCTGTAGTGAAACAAACAAGAAAAGTGGGTAATGGTGAGTATTTAAAGATCCCTACTGAAGAAGAGCTATCCATACCCACAACCATGAGGATCCAGCAAGATTAATTGCAGATCTCGCTTTTCTCCCCTATTTTTATAGGGTCATAATAAAGCGGTTTGTTGGGTTTTTCTCATTCATTTTTTAGAATAAAATTAAAGAGCTTTGATTTTCTGTGTGCTGACTTTTAGGGCGTTTGGGGGATTTTTTAAAGCACTTAAAGAGAGGGAAATTATCCCAAAAACACCCCCTAGTTAATGAAGCACTAGAAACTCATTGGGCAAAAACCAAGGGCTTTGTTTTTCATGCTTGCCACCCATTGCTTGCCACCCATAAATCCATAAACTCCGTTATAGATTTGAGAAGTCAATACATTTTTAATTTGATTGAGTTCTGCATTCTTTAGGGCTGATTTAGGGACTTCAATGACTAGCTGATTAATACTTTATCGCTCAAAAGGGTTATCAATCTGCATCAAAGATGAAGTCATGGCACTTATTTAAGCTATTTGCATGCGATGCCTTTAACCAACACATAAACTAGGCCTATGTTCTCTACTTGTCTTATCGCTAATGAGATGTCGTGGGATAATTCCGCTAACATTGATGAGCTGACTTAAAAGGTCTTGTTCGTTAATGAAACAATACTCAAGCGTTAGTGTCAAATTGATTGGCTTTAAAAGGGGTGGCTTCTTTTGATCCAAACTCTTTAATAATGGGCCCCATCGTTATATGTCCTACAACCAGAGATAACCGCTACTAGGCAGTTAGCATTCGCTCGTATAATCGGCTCATACAAATAAAGCGGTGGTGTTCATCTTTTGAGCCATAGTCAAATCATCATAACCCACTGAATGGGAATTGATAGGATCTTTTTCGTTATCAATCAAGTTAGACTTGGTGCATTTAGAATTATTTGCACCGATGAAAATGTTTTTAAAATCGCTTGACACATGTTACTCCTTTAAAATTCAAGTATTACTACAATGCACCTCACACCAATCACTTAGAAGAGTCTTGATTTTTAATAGCAATATCTAGCCTATTGAAAGGGATTTCAATGTGGTTAGCGTCTAGGGCGTTTTTGATGCGTTCAATGAGTTCGCTACGCACATTAAAGATCCCGTCTTCAATCTTTGCCCAAACCCTAATGGTGAAATTCAATGAGCTGGATCCAAAATCCGTGATTCCAATAAAAGTGGGCATGTTTTTATCAATTTTTTCCATTGTATCAATAACATCTTTTATCGTCTTATGCACTAGTTCAATATCGCTCCCATACCCTACCCCACAAACCCATTCAATGCGCCGACATGCAGTGTTATTGCCATTGATAATATTAGAATTAGCGACACTTCTATTGGGCAAAACCGCCAAACGCCCGTCATGCAAGCGTAAAGAGGTATTAAAAAAATCAAGTGCTTCTACTTTGCCCTCTAGGCCAGAGATTTCAATGATGTCTCCTTTTTTGAAAGGGTGTAAAATGATAAGGATTATCCCTCCAGCAATGCTTGAAAGATAATCTTTTAAAGCCAACGCCACAGCAATCCCCACCGTTCCTAAAACAGTGATAATAGAGGTGGTTTGCACGCCTAGCGTGCTGAGCGTAATGATTGTGGTGATGATAAGGGTTAAGATAAAAGTAACCTGCGCGACAAAATTCGCTAAAATCTCATCCTTTTTGGATAAAAGTTTCAAGGTTTTGTTTCGTAAGAAAAACGAAAAATAAAAACCTATACAAAAGACAACGACAGCCTTGATCAAGATTATCCCAAAATGCTTTGCCTGCGGGACAAAATCCACTAACAGCGTTTTAATTTCGTCCATAAATTTTTCCTTTTAAAATAAATTGATTAACTTTCCCATAAAGTTCCAATCTTTTCTGTGAATATTTAATAGTGAAGCTTTGAAGCGCACTATTGGATAAAATTTTGTCTTTTGAAATGGTTACATTAAAAATGCACAGGCAGGATTGATTAGAATCGTTGCGATCGGCAAGAATCCCTTTTAATGGTGGCATGAAGATCCTTTTTAGAATAATTCTACAATAATTTTTGCCAAAAGTTTTTTGAGCGCTTCCTTTTATGATAAAAACAGCTTATAAAACCATAAACCCCTAAAACAAACCAACAACATTGAAACCAAACACTAAACATTAAAAATAAGATTAAAGAAAAAGATAAAAAAGCAAGACTAAAAAACATTTCCCTATCCCTGCACCGACCTACATTCCCACTCTTGAAAAGAGCAGTATTATCAGCGATGAAGAGCTTGACTTCCAGGTTCGGAATGGTTAACTGGGTAGTTCCTCTTCTCTAAAGGCACAAGGAAAAGGGAGCTAAAGATAAAACGCATTTACCCTTAACTCCCCTTTCTCTTTATAGGGAGCTGTTTTTAGAAGATAGTTAATAGCCCTTAATTAAAACAAGTTAGATTTTATCTTGTTTCTCATTAAAGTTTAATCGTATAAAAGTCTTTATAAAACTCCAACTCTCTTACACTCAGTAAGGCAGTGGTAACTTATCCGCGCTTATTGTCATTATCTTATACAAAAAGCAAAAAACAAGCCAAACGCTCTATTAGTAGTAGTCAGCTAAACGCATTACTGCACTTACACATCTACCCTATCAAGCACATAGTCTTTGTGCGAGCTTCAGGGAAAGTTTATCTTGGAGTTGGCTTCCTGCTTAGATGCTTTCAGCAGTTATCACATCCGTGTGTAGCTACCCAGCGATGCTCTTGGCAGAACAACTGGTGCACCAGTGACACGTCCATCCCGGTCCTCTCGTACTAGGGACAGCTCTCCTCAACTTTCCTACGCCCACGGCAGATAGGGACCGAACTGTCTCACGACGTTCTGAACCCAGCTCGCGTACCGCTTTAAATGGCGAACAGCCATACCCTTGGGACCTGCTCCAGCCCCAGGATGCGATGAGCCGACATCGAGGTGCCAAACCTCCCCGTCGATGTGAGCTCTTGGGGGAGATCAGCCTGTTATCCCCGGGGTACCTTTTATCCTTTGAGCGATGGCCCTTCCACACAGAACCACCGGATCACTATGACCGACTTTCGTCTCTGCTTGACTTGTATGTCTTACAGTCAGGCTGGCTTGTGCCATTACACTCAACTTGCGATTTCCAACCGCAATGAGCCAACCTTTGCAAGCCTCCGTTACTTTTTAGGAGGCGACCGCCCCAGTCAAACTACCCACCAAGCATTGTCCTGCCTGTGGATAACACAGGCCAGTTAGCTAACAGAAACATCAAGGGTGGTATCTCAAGGATGGCTCCATAAGAGCCAAAGCCCTTACTTCAAAGCCTCCCACCTATCCTGCGCATGATATTCCCGTTAGCAGTGCTAAGTTGTAGTAAAGGTCCACGGGGTCTTTCCGTCTTGCCGCGGGTAGGAGGAATTTTCACCTCCACTACAATTTCACTGAATCTCTGGTTGAGACAGCTCCCATCTCGTTACGCCATTCATGCAGGTCGGTATTTAACCGACAAGGAATTTCGCTACCTTAGGACCGTTATAGTTACGGCCGCCGTTTACTCGGGCTTCAATTCAACGCTTCATCTTGCGACTGACGCATCCTCTTAACCTTCGAGCACCGGGCAGGCGTCACACCTTATACTTCCTCTTACGAGTTGGCAAAGTGCTGTGTTTTTGGTAAACAGTCGGGAGGGACTCTTTGCTGAGACCGCATTGCTGCGGCACACCTTATCGCGAACTTACGGTGCTAGTTTGCAGAGTTCCTTAACCAGAGTTCTTTCACGCGCCTTAGAATACTCATCTCATCTACCTGTGTCGGTTTGCGGTACGGACGACTATGGATATGCTTAGAGGCTTTTCTTGGCACGACGGTATCAGCGATTCTCCCTTTGTCCTAAAAGGACTCAAAGAGCCTGTTTGGGTTTCAAATACAGAGGTGGATTTGCCTTCCCTCCAATCTACGCCCTTAGACTAGCGCTTCCATCAGCTAGCTCGCTTAACCCTATGCGTCCCCCCATCACGCTCCATAGTCGGTATTGGAATATTAACCAATTTGCCATCACCTACCCCTTTCGGACTCGGCTTAGGACCCGACTAACCCTACGATGACGACCATCGCGTAGGAAACCTTAGATTTACGGCGGATACAATTCTCATATATCTTATCGTTACTCATTCCTGCATGCTCACTTCATACCGCTCCAGCACTCCTTACCGGTATACCTTCAACGCTGGTATGAACGCTCTTCTACCACTGTGTTTAACACAATCTACAAATTCGGTGTCTATCTTAGCCCCGTTATATTTTCAGCGCATGACCACTAGACCAGTGAGCTGTTACGCTTTCTTTAAAGGATGGCTGCTTCTAAGCCAACCTCCTGGTTGTTTGAGTAGCCACACATCTTTTTCCACTCAGAATAGAACTTAGGGACCTTATTTGGTAGTCTGGGTTGTTCCCCTTTTGACGATTGATTTTATCACCCACCGCCTGACTCCCAAGATACGATAAAAGGTATTCGAAGTTTGATAGGGTTTGGTACCGCGGCGAGCAGCCCTAGCCCAATCAGCGCTCTACCCCCTTTTATTATCACTTGAGGCTATACCTAAATATATTTCGAAGAGAACCAGCTATCACTAAGTTTGTTTGGCCTTTCACCCCTATCCACAGCTCATCCCAACCCGTTTCAATGGGTACGAGTTCAGTCCTCCACGCGCTATTACACGCGTTTCAACTTGGCCATGGATAGATCACTTAGCTTCGGGTCTGCAACATCTGACTTAATCGCCCTATTAAGACTCGCTTTCGCTACGGCTTCGCATTCGCTTAACCTTGCCAGATACCACAACTCGCAGGATCATTATGCAAAAGGCAGTCCATCACCCTGATAAATCATAGGGCTCTGAATGATTGTAAGCAGATGGTTTCAGGTTCTATTTCACTCCGCTCACTGCGGTTCTTTTCACCTTTCCCTCACGGTACTTGTTCGCTATCGCTCAAAGAGTAGTATTTAGGGTTGGAGAGTGGTCTCCCCGGCTTCAACCTGGATTTCTCGTGTCCTGGCCTACTCTGGATCCTGCTACCTAAGAACGCCTTGTCGCATACAAGGCTATCACTTTCTATGGCTTACCTTTCCAGGTAACTCTGCTAAAGCGTTCTCTTGGATGTTGCAGTCCTCAACCCCGAATGCAAGCACTCGGTTTGCCCTTTTCCCCGTTCGCTCGCCACTACTTAGGGAATCTCGTTGATTTCTTTTCCTCTAGTTACTGAGATGTTTCACTTCACTAGGTTCGCTCTCTAAATTAGAGTAACTAATATCTCTATTAGTTGGGTTGCCCCATTCGGACATCTACGCATCAAAGCTCCTTGACAGCTCCGCATAGCTTATCGCAGTCTAGTACGTCCTTCATCGCCTCTCTTTGGCAAGGCATCCGCCATCTGCTCTTAAAAGCTTGTTTTAAATTTTAAAATATCCTTTAAAACCCGCCCTTTTATAATGAATAACGACAATTGCACGAATATTCTTCAGCGCTACCACTGCCTTAATGAATATAAGACAGAGTTATTGTAGTTTTACTTTACTTTTACATAGGCTATTAACAATATTAAATCAAATAACTTCGTTTTTCTTTAAAAACTTGCTATAATCGCTCTTAAATGTTAAACCCTTTAAAGAAGACTAAAAATGCTTGATCCCTAATCTTTAATCTTTTTTAATTGCCAAGTTTTATCAGCTAATGAGCTTTTTATTGTTGAAAGCTTTTTGGCTTTTATGACTTGAACTTGTTTAAAAACTTTTTAGCTTTTATAACTTGTTTGAGTTGTTTCAAATTAAAGAACTTTTTAAAGCTTGTCTTTAAAAACGAAATGTAATTATAGACATGCAATGCTTAAAGTTTGCTTAAACTTTTTAGAATTTGAAAGAAATGGATAAAAGCGATTTGGAAATGATTGGGAAGGGTGTAGGAATAAAAAGCTTTAAATTAAATAAAGCCTTAAATCAATAAAGCCTTAAATGAATTAAGATAAAGTGCATCGCAAAATAAAACGCATCATCAAATAAACGCATCATAAGATAAGAAGATAAAACGCATCATTAACCATTGATTAAATACCCACTAGATACAACACCCCATGTTATCTTTTTTTAAAAAGGGGTAGAAATGGCATTCAATCATTCAATCATTCAATCATTCAATCATTCAATCATTCAATCATTCAATCATTTAATCATTTAATCATCCAATCATTTAATCATTTAATCATTTAATCAATCAACGCTACTCTGTTGTTATAACTTTTACAAAAACCCATTTAAAAATCCCCTATTTTTTATTATTCCCCCTTTCATTAACCCACACAACATTTTTAAACCATTTGATTCGATAAGCCCCATTTTTCAATCAGTGGGGCTTACAGAGTTAAATTTAAAGGAGAGATGATGGCAAAAGTAGAAGTAGAGTTAAAAAAACTCCATCAAATTTTAGTGGATAGTGAATATTTTTACCAAGTTCCCGATTACCAACGCCTTTATGTGTGGGATAAGGATCACTTAGGGGCTTTGATTGATGATCTGGTGGAGAGCTACACAAACAATAAAGAAGATGAGTATTTTTGCGGCTCTATTGTGATCGCTGAAAACCAAAAAGATAACAGATGGGATGTTGTGGATGGCCAACAGCGGTTAACGAGTTTTATCATTCTGGCTTGCACGATTTTAAAGCTTTATAAAAATAGTCTTGGGCAAAAATCTAAAGCTTTTATTAAAGAGAGTATTCATGACAGACACGATGAAGAAAAAGAGCGTCTGAAGTTCTTAACCGCTCAAAATTACAATAATATTTTTGAAAACACGGTGTTAAACCATTTGGAGTTTGAAGACAACATTAAAAAGAGCGAGTTGAATAAGAAATTTGAAGAAAACACTTATTTGCGTAACGCTTATTATTTCAAGGAGCTATTGAATGAGAGCGTGGAAAATGGTTCAATAAGCGATATGGATGATTTTGTCAAGTGGTTTTATGAACACATTGTTTTGACTAGGATCATTTGTTTTGAACAAGACAGCGCGATGCAAATCTTTCAAGTGTTAAACGATAGAGGCCAACCCTTAAGCCCTATTGATATTTTAAAATCCAATTTAATGCAAGAAATCAAACAAGATAGTGAAAAGCGTAAGGATTTTATAACCACTTGGGACAAATTGGTTGAAGCTTGCAAGAGCGTTGAGGGCGTGGATATTGATTTGGAAGACTTTTTTAACATGTATTTGGAATACGCTGATCCTAGTGCTTCTAAAAAGAGAGCCGATAAGGGATTAAAAAAGGTGTTCAAAGACAGCAAAAAAGACGCTTGCGAGTTTATTTATGGCGTGAGCGCTTTTATGAAATCTTATACCGATTTGTTAAAAAAACAAGACCGATACATCTACTTATTGAGGTATCTCCCCTCTAGGTATTGGGCCAGTATTTTAACGACAGCTCTTTATGTCAAATACCCTGATTTTGACGCTTTGAAAAAGCTTTTGGTGTCTTATTATTACCAAATTTAGATTGCAGGAGGCGCGATCACGCGCATCAAGCAAACGAGTATCAACATTATCAAAAATGTTAAAAGCAATAAGGGCATTAAAACCATCCAAGAGCTTATATTGAATAACATAGACTCTCATAACACCTTTGACCAATACTTTTATAACTTATGGGATAGCTCTTCTGTTTATCCTAGCAAATGGGTGCGTCCTGTCTTAGCCCTAGCTAATTATTTCATGGTGGATGAAGAGAAACCCAATTTTATCGTTATGGATGCAGAAACCCAAGTAGAGCACATTTTGCCCCAAAAGCCCAAAGAAGGCAGTCAATGGAATGCGGATTTTGACAAAAAAAAAGAGAAGAATGGGTAAATAATATCGCGAATTTAACCCTTTTAAAGCGTAAAAAGAACGCACAAGCTTTAAACGGGGATTTTGATGAAAAAATAAAAATTTATGGCGGCAAAGACACGAGCAAAGTGATTAGCTGTTATGACATCACTAAAGAATTGTATAGAGATTATGAGAAGTGGGATGAGAAATCTCTCCAAAAGCGACGCAACTTTTTGTATGGAATTATCACACCCATTTTACACATAGAAGGGCAAGAAGAAGAATTTGAAGAGAAAATTGATCTAGAATGATTAAAAATCATCAAGCATCAAAACAACAAAGGAGTGATCAATGCCTAAAAAAGAGCTGTTAAAGATGTCAAAGAAAAGGATTTTTAAAGACTTCTTAAAAGAAGCCAAACAACACCGCCCCATTATTTTCTATACAGATAATGATTGTGATGGCATGTTAGCTAGCAGCGTTTTAATGTCTATGTGTTACAGATTGGGGATTAAGGATTTCTTTTTCTTTAGCCCCTTAAGGAATGCGCATGGCTATGGTTTCACTGATTTAGCTATCAATGATTTATTGTCTAAACCTTGTATCTTTAACCCTAAAACCAACCAATTAGTCCGCTTGGATTGCATTAAAAACCAATTTCAAAAAGACCCCTTATTGTTTAGCGCTGATTTGGGGGCGGATTTGGCCGCTGATACACAATTGCAAGAAATCTTATTAGAGCGTTTTGAACAATGCATCATCACAGACCACCATAAGAGTTTTGAAGTTGGTTTGATTGATGGAAATAAAATCGCCTACATTAACCTGAATAACAAAAAAGACGCTAATTATTATAGCGGGGCTTTCACAAGCGCTTTAGTGTTTAGTCAAATCTTTCAAACGCAAACCACTCCTTTAGAAAACGAATTGATCGCTATCACGCTTTTAAGCGATTGCATTGATTTAGATCATGGGGATAATTTGGATATGGTTTTGAATTTAGTGCAAGCTAAACATGAGTGCATTCAATGCTTTTTCAAAGATAAAGATCTTTCTTTAGCCCAAGACGATTTAGATGGAATTTCTAACTTATACGGCTTTAATTGCATCAATTACATCAACGCTTTAAGCCGTTTGAGTGGGGCTAGAGAGTTTAAGGGTTGTTATGATAGCTATTTGCATTATCTGGTTTTAAAACATTTCAATCCCATAAGCGATCCGCATTTAAGCGTCTTTAATGTTAAGGAATTCAAAAGATACAACGACATTAAAAAGAAAATGGTGAAAGAAAGCGAAGAAAACGCTCAAATTTTTTCTTGTAACAAAATATTAGTGGCTCTTTTAGATGAAAGCTACTCTGTTAAATTGGGGATCAGCGGTTTAGTGACTAATAACTTTTTAAAAAGATATTCTTCCAATCGCTCCCTTTGTATCTATAGGGATAATAAAGACGAGTATAGCGGTAGTGCTAGAGGTGATAGGAATTTTTTAAGCCAGATTAAAACCATTCCTTTAATACAAGCTAGAGGGCATGAGGAAGCTTTTGGGTTGAGCTTTGCAAAAGAGGATTTTAAAAAAGGTAAAAAGCTTACAAGCCTTATAAAGTCAAATAACGCTAATGATGAATTTTAAAAAAAAGGACTTGACATGTTATTAGATTATGATTTTTTATTGCTATTGAATGATGAGAGCGCGAATCCAACCAAATACTACTATTTGTTACAAGATTTTGAAAAGGATTTTGTGGCTAGGGAAGTGGCTCAAAATGGAGCGAAGCGATTCGTTAAGGAGATCATTGGGAGCGAGAAAGCCTCTAAAACTAAAAACAGCGCCCTTGAAGTTTCTAACACGAAAGCTTCTGCTATTAAGAACGAAACGACTGGAAGCGGCGATCTTAAAAAGGTGTGTGAGAAAATCAAAAGCGCACTACCCTTTGGGATCATCTCAGCCTTTAAACCCTTTAAAGACGCTTTTTACAGAGATTTCAATAATAATCATAGGAGCAGCTAAAAGCGGTTGTATTCAATCTAGCGCTGATAAACTGGCTCAGTTAAAAACGCGCTTACTCTATTGGCAAGACAAATCTGTTAAAGTGGATTGGGATAAACCCATTGGGATTAAGGGCTTCTTTAAAGGCAATAATTACCTTTATAGGAAGTTTTGTTTTTTATTAGGGAAGCATTTTATGGATAGATTTTTAAAAAATAACGCTAAGGCGAGCGTGAAAGACTTTATTTCCAGTAAGGAGTTTGTCAGTAAATACCGATACACCCCCAAGCAAAATACAGAAAGAGCAAAAAAGTTACAATCGTATTTAGAGAGTAAGCGTGATTTTATAGGGTTTGTTCAAACGCTTAATTCTTTAAAAGACAACCCGCAAGATCCTTTTTTACCCAATGAAGAAACGAGCTTTTTAGTGTTCGCTAATGAGCCTACTATCGTGTTTAATTTAAGGGATTATTTATTGGTGTTAGTGCAAATCTTTAGCCAACAAGCGATCTGTTATTGTGAAAGCAAATGCCCTATAGAATTAATCAACGCTTCACCGGGTAAGGATTTTAACAAGACACAAGACAGCTTCCCAGACATCAAATTCTCAACACCCAATCAATTAGAGCGATCCCTCAACGCTCTTAAAAACAAGCTAGCCGCATTCTTTTCAAAACACCCTGATAAACATAACGGCATGGAGTTTAATGAAATAGCTAAAACTCAAATAGAAGCGTTTTATATGCCGCAATCTAGTGATGATTTTGATGATTTTCGCAAGGATCTTGAAGATAGCATTAAAAGTTTTATCAGAGCGAAAAAAAATCGTTATGGTTTTCCTAAAATCTTTGATGTTGCAGACATAGAACAAGAAGAGAGGGAAGTCATTAAATGGCGAGAAAAAAATAGAGCATCAGAACAAAGCTATAAACAAAACCTTCAAATCAACAAAATCGCTAACGATTTAAAGTGCAATAAGGTAGTGGATAAAATAACGATTTTAAGCGTGATAGACGCTGATTTAGAGCGTGGTTTTATCCCGCCTAAAGACTTGTTAAAACAATTAGAAAAAATTAGTGCTTCTCTTTCTAAAGACATCGTAATAGCGATAAAGCAAGCAGAAAAATTAGAGCTTAACTACGCGCTAATAGACAATATCCAACACAACACGCTTGATGACACGCTTGATTTTACCTTTATTATTGGGGATTCTTTGAGCATTCAGTCGCTTTATGTTACCCTTGATCTTGTGATTGACATTGATAGACCCATGAGCGAGCAGTTTCTCAACCATATTGGGGAATTGGGGAGTTTTAGATCTTCTAGAAAAGAAGCGTTAGAGTGGGTGCGATTAACAGAAACTAAACTGATTATTAAAGCGCCTAGAGAAGCGCTAAAAAATGCGCAATTATCGCAAATTGAAGAAATATTGACTGGCTGTATTTTTAATGGCGCTTATCGCTTTCAAAACGATCTTAAGGGCAATAGATCATGAAAATTTTAAGCAAAATTCAAACCACAACAAGGAGGAATAACGCCATGCTGAAAAGATAAAGAACATTGAATAACTGATTGCAAGCGGATTTTAAAATTTTTATCAAGGAGTATTTTATGGGTTTTCAAAACGAAAATCAGTTAAAAGTAGGCGCGTTGGTCAAAGCCACGATCAACGGCAAAGTGGTGGAGGCTAAAGTCATTGGTATTGGGTTTAATCGTGTAACCCTAAGGAGTGAAAAAGGCAATGAAGTTTCTTACGCTTTCAATAGCGAAAAATTCTTAAAATGGTTTAATCAAGTGCCGTTGAATGAAATTGCGAAAAATCACGCCGAAAGCGGCAAGAAAGACATTTTAGAGGGTCTTAAAATCGTAACGAGCGGTCCGACTATTAAGCAAAGGACTACTACTCCTAAAGAGAAAGAGGACAAATATAAACTCGCTTTTGGATTTAATAGAGAGGGTATGTCTAGCTCGGAGATTATGATTGAGAGCTATACTTTAGAGGAGAGAAAAAGTAGGCTCGGCGTGTTATTATCTCCGATGTTTTATGAGGGTAAGGGAAATCAAATTACCGCTATCATTATTATTGCCCTTGCTCACGCTAAAGACTTAAATAAGCATAGCGATGCGGAGTGGTTTAAAATGATTGAGGCTCGCAACGAGGATGAGTGCGAGGTGGATACTTTTGATAATTTGGATAGGGTTGCGCTTACTTTGTATTGTAATGTAATTAAGGCTTATGCGGAGGGGCGTGAGGAGTTTCAAAACGATTTTAACGATTTCTCGCCGAGTGGTTTTTGGGCACAAGTCTTACCTAAAAACAAAAATGAGGCGTTGTTTGTGGCACAACTCTTATGCGATGGCGGTATCAATAAATACGGCTTAAGCTGTGCGGGTCTTACCGCTGGGTTATTAGCTGATAATCTCGATTATTATGGATTATCGGAGGCAATAGAGGAGGTAGAATAACCCCCCCACCCTTATGGGGTGGCTCTTTTTTTCTCTCTTTTATTCTCTTATTTTTTCTTTCATTGATTGATAGCGATTAAAGTCGTTTGAATCCATTGATAGTGCTCTTTAAGAAATCGTGCGCAAATACCCGTTTTCGCTCAGCATGACATACAAGCGCCCCATGATTTCTTTCTTTTCTTCCATGTCCAGTTGGTTGTTGTCTTCAATTTTTTGTTTTAAAAGGCGCTCGATCTCTTTAGTGTCATAGTCTAAATCATCTAGCACATCTAAAATCGTTTGGGCTTCGCAAATATCTTCCACTTCATAATCGCCTTTTTCATCAAAAACCACGCTAAATTCCGTAGGGTGCGTGAATAAATTGTGTTTCATGCCTAAAACTTCTTGATACGCTCCCACCAAAAAGAACGCTAAAAAGTATTCTTCTTCATCTATATCTATATCGTGCAAAAACAAGGGCTTTGTGGAATCAAAAGCGATTTCCCCATCGCTATCGCAAGTAATATCCCACAAGCTCGCGCTCCTAGTGGGCTTTTCATCTAATTTATTCAAGGGCATGACCGGGAAATTCTGTCTTAAGCCCCAATAATCAGGCAAGCTTTGGAAAAACGAGCAATTCAATAAATAGCGCTCTTGGACCTGCTCTTGAATGCGTAAAATATCGTTATGATCCTTGACATAAAGCAACTGCACCGCTTTTTTGACGATCAAATGGGCTAAAACTTCAGTATTGCTCCTGTCAATCAAATCAATATAGCCCAGATCAAAAAGCGTGAATAGCGACTCGGTGTGATCAAAACTATCATGCAAGTATTCAATGGCGTTTTTTTCATTGATATTAGCGAGCAAGTCTAGCATCTCATCAATCAAGGGAGGGTTATTACTTTCTTTGATTTTTAGGGATTTTTCATTGTATTCATGCGAAAACAATTCTAACACCGGGGCCACTAAAACGGCATGGTTGGCGGAAATATAACGGCCTGATTCAATGAAAATATCCGGCTCTATTTCCTGCTTATTTTTCACAATTTCCCTCAATAAAAACACCACATCAGCGCTGAATTCCTCTAAAGTGTAGTTTTTGTCTTGGTGGTGCTTGTGTTGGGTGTATTCTACGGCTAACCCCCCTCCAATATTCACGCTATTAAGATTTTTAGCGCCCATTTTACGCAATTCCGCATACAAGTTACCCGCTTCTCTTAAAGCCTTTTTTAAGGGCGAAATATCGCTGATTTGAGAGCCTATGTGGAAATGTATCATGTGGAAATGCTCTAACAAGTCGTTTTCTTCTAAAAGGCGCATCGCTTCTAAAACTTCAGTGCTGCTAAGACCAAATTTAGAATTGATCCCCCCACTCTTTGCCCAAACGCCAGTGCCAGTGCTGTGCAAACGGATGCGAATGCCAATTTTAGGGCAGGCTAAAAACTCGTTTTGTTTAGCCACGGCGATAATGGTTTTTAACTCATTCAAACCCTCAATGGTTAAAGTGATTTCATGCTGCATGCTTTTAGCGATAAAGCCAAGCTCAATCATTTCTTTATCTTTAAAGCCATTCACAGTGATAGGGGCTGTGGGGTTAGTGTAACTCATTGCGATAATGAGTTCAGACTTGCTCCCGGCCTCTAAGCCGTAATCCAAACCCTTAGCCCCCTGCACTAAAGGGAAAACAAACGAGGGCATTTGATTGACTTTTAAAGGGAAAACCGCCTTAAAAGCCCCGCTGTATTGATACTCTTTAATCGCTGAAGAAAATGCATCAAACAGGCTTTTGATTTGTTTTTGCACCAAATGGGGGAATCGCACCAACAAAGGCCCTCTATAGCCCTTATCGCGCACGCTTTGAACGATTTCTAAAAGCGAGGGGTTTTTGCCATGGCAAACTTTAACCAAGCCTTTTTCTATCTTAAATTCGTTATTGCTCCAAAAATTAATCCCATAATCATGGACTTCTTGCATTTTTTATCCTTTTGTTACGATAAGGTTTTAAAGAGATGGGGGTTATTTTTAAAGTCTTTAATCGCTTCTTCATAAACTTTTTCAATTTGAATGACTGAATTTTCTAAAGTGTAATTTAAAGCGCTTTTAGCGTATTCGTTTTGCATCCTTTCTCTTTCAAGCTTGTTTTCTAACCACCAGTCTATTTTAGCGCTCAAATCTTTAGCGTTATTAGGCTCAAATAGCGATCGTTCATCTAGTGCAAATTGCCTGGTCGCACTTAAAGGGCTATTAGCGATAATAGGCACAATCCCCACGCTAATAGCCTCTAAACACGCGATCGCTTCGCTTTCCACATTGGCCGTGTGCGCATAAAG
Organism: Helicobacter sp. 219-2; assembly: GCF_030053225.1. Lineage (NCBI taxonomy): Bacteria > Pseudomonadati > Campylobacterota > Epsilonproteobacteria > Campylobacterales > Helicobacteraceae > Helicobacter > Helicobacter sp. 219-2. Next base: position 1,357,561 of record NZ_JASGBS010000001.1, read on the forward strand.
GGTGCAAGTTTTTAAAATCTCTAACAATTCATTGGAATTGACAAACCCAAATTCCGTTTTTACGCCTAGTTTTTGGGCTAAAAGTTTGATTTTTTTCTCATCAGGCCCTTTGCCTTTGAGCAATAATACAATATCTTGTTTGTATTTGCTTAAAGCAACCGCTTTGATTAAAACGCTTTGATTTTTTTCATTAGAATAGCGCCCTACCATAGCGATTTTAAAGGGCGTGGTGTCAAAAAGGCTTTTTTGCGGGTGTTCAAATCTAAACATGGGATCAAAGCCGTTAGAAATAGCGTATTTTTTCCCTCCATAGTTGTATTTTTCTAATTCTTCTACAATGAATTTTGACGGGCAATGGATATGGTGGATATAGCGGTAATGCGAAGATTTAAACCACGAAAAAAGCATCATGTTAAACCAAGAAAACCACCCCAATTTCATGTTATAAGAAATATGCTCTGGCTGTAAATGGAAAGAGCCAATATAAGGCACTTGCATTTCTCGCGCGATTTTTACGGCTGTTTTTTCTAGCAAAAAAGGCAAATAAGTATGGATCATATCCGCTCCCTTAAAAGCCTTTCTTAAGATTTTTTCATCCGGTTTAGCAAAAAGAATGTGTTGTTTGTGTGAAATTTCTGTAACTAGGGGGATGTAGCGCTCTTTAAGGTTGTAATACCCCTCTTCTTCACTCCCTAAATTATCCACATAAGGGGCAACCACTCTCATAACATGCCCTCTTTTTTTCAGCGCTTCAAAAAAACGAAACGCCGTCATAGAAGTGCCATTACTGGTGTCTTTAAAGCTATCCACGACTAAAACAATAACCATTTAACTACTCTTCTTTAAAATTGAATTTAAAAGGCTTTTTATCAAACACCACGATTTCTATCATTCCCTCTAAAACCTGAATGTCTAACACAAACGCCTCTATTTTTATTTCAGCTTTTTTCACGCCATCTTGAATCACTTGCGCTTTAATGAGCGCTTCTTGATTCAATTCTAGGGGGGCATAAAAATTGATGTTATTAGAAACCACCACGCTGTGTCTTTTATTCAACGCGCACAAGGCCGCATAATTGCACGCAATAAGCACAAACCCGGCATGCACAAAATTTTCCTCATACACCATGCTTTCATTGCCCTTGAAACGCGCATGGGCTATATCTTTTTCTAAAACGACCAATTCAGTGCCAACGCTTGGTTTGAAATTCTTACAAGTTTCCAAAGAGTCATAATCCACACGAACGACTGATTCTTGCACTATCTTAATCCTTTATTTAAAGCTTGCTTGGTTTAAGCATTTTAAAATACCCCCTTAAAGGAGCGTCATACCCTTCTAAAGTTTTAGAGTGATCCGTTTTATCCAAAAAATCTTCCAAACTCTGCCCCAAAATAAAATCCGTTTTACGCTGCTCTTTAGGTGTGGTCTTTAGAACGCTAAGAATTTCAAAATTTTCAAACCCTACCCTTTCGCACCACCCTTTTAAAGCACTAACACTGGGGATAAAATAAACATTTTTCATTTTAGCATAAGTTTTTTTAGGGCAAAGGGCGATGTCTAGGGGCGAATCAATGATTAAAGTGTCCAACACCAACTCCCCTTTTATCTTTAAGGCATAATATAAGGCTTTTAAAGCCTCTAGCGGGCTTTTTCTGTGGTATAGCACCCCTAAGCAAAAAATAACATCAAAAGCGTTAGGGTATTTTTCATGCAAACCCTCTACCCCTAAAGACTCGTAAATGATTTTTTTTTCTTTATCAAAAAAGGGGGCTAAAAATTCAAATTGTTTTTTGACCAAAACGCCCGGATCAAACCCCACCAAACTTTTAGGCCCATGTTCTAGCATTTTAAACAAGTAATAGCCGTTATTGCAACCCACATCAGCCACAACCTTATCTTTTAAAGGAGTGGCGTTTTTGACTAGATCCCATTTAATAGAGCTATCCCATTCGCTGTCAATCTTAATTTGAGAAATTTCAAAAGGGCCTTTACGCCATGGTCTTAACGCCATGATTTCTTCTAAAAGGGTTTTTGGATTGGATTTATCGTTACAAATGAGCATGACTTACCATAGCGTGGGGGTTTTTTTAAAAAAGGGGGGGTTTAGAAGGGATTCTAAATGATGGGAGCTAATCCCATAAATAAAAGCGAAATTAAACGCTAAATTTTTTAATTGCTCTTTTAAGTTGTTTTGGGTGGTGTAAAAATAAGGGTTGGCTTTTTTAAAGAAAGCCGCGCTGTTTTTACGGCAAAACACGACAATTTTCCCCCACGATAAAGTCTCAAGGGCTTTTTGAAGCATCATTTCAAACAATTCTTTTGAAATCTCAGCGACAATCACCCTTGCTGTTGTGCCATAAGGAGCTATTTCTAGATTCTTATTCACAAAAAAGGGTTTGCAATGATCTAAAGGGTATTCTTTTTTGCCCAAAAGATTCAAATCAAACTCAATTTGTAATTTCTCGCACAATTGAATGACCCTTTTTAAAGGCTCTAAAAAGATGCATGGCATTTTCAATTCGTATTCTTGTTTTTCATAGACTAAAGCGCTGCAAAAAAACGATTGGTTGAGAACGATTAAACGGCTTTCTTTTAAATCTTCTTTTAAACGCTCTTGCTTATAAAACAAATGAAGCCACTCCAATTTATCAAAAAAGGCTATTTTACACCCCTCTATAATGAACAAATCTTCAAGGCTCTCTTTCAAGCACCACACAAAATCGCTCACCATGATTTTAGAAGCGATCTCTAATTCTATAGGGCTTAACAGTGCTCCAATTACGCGCTCATTCAACAAGCAAAATTTAAACAAATGATTCAAAGAATGCTCTATATCTTTAAGCTTGATCCATGCCACATCCCTATCGCTTAAAGGGTATTCTCCTGCGTATAAAATCCCATAAGCCCCTAACTCTAAAGCTTTAGGAATGAGAGTGTGATCTTTAGCTACAAATAAAGAGCCTTTTTGGACTTTGTTTAAAGACAAAACAATAGAATTAAAATAGCTGATTGAGGGCGTGTTTTGCAATTCGCCCAAACTCAATTCTACGGCTTCATTCACCCCTAATCGCATTTAGCTAATCAAACTTCCTACAATTTTTTCTCTGGTAGGGCTGATTAAGGCCAGATTATCATTATCTCGCACCGCTAAAATCATGCCCTCACTCATCTCACCCATAAGCTTTGCAGGTTTTAAATTAGCCACCACGCACACCATTTGACCCACCAAGCTTTCAGGCTCATAATCCAAAGCAATCCCTGAGATAATCTGCCTCAAATAACCTTCGCCTAAATCCACTTTTAAGCGCAGTAATTTATTGGACTTTTCAATCCTTTGAGCTTCTTTGATAAGCCCCACTTTAATCTCTACTTTTTTAAAATCCTCAATGCTGATATAGTTTTCTTGTTTTAGTGGGGCTTTTTCTTTTGCGCCTTTTTTTTCTTTTTTTTCTTTTTCTAGTGGGACTTCTTCCGCTTTTTCAGCCTTTTCAATTTTCTCAATTTTGGAAAATAAAGGCTCGGTGTCTTGTAAAATCATATCTTGTAATTTTTTAGCTTTAAAAAAGCGTTCGTAATTATTAGGCGTGATTTCTGCATGAAAAGCGCTCGCTAATTTAGCCGCGCTCTTTGGCATGAACGCATAGAGCAAAAAGCTTGATTGTAAAAGCGCGTTTGCGATCAAACTCAATAAGGCTTCTAGTTTTTCTGATTCGTTGTTTTTGTGCAAAACCCACGGCTCTTCTTTAGCGATGAGTTTGTTTAAAAAATCATAAACATTAAACAATTCTTCTAAAGCTTTATGCAATTGCATTTTAGGCACAAAAGAATTAGCGTTATCTAAAATTTGATGCGCTTTTTCTAGCTCTTTAGAATAATAAGCGGTGATTTTTGCGCTTTTTAGAGAATGATTGAAATATTTTTTAGCCATGCCTAGCAAGCGATTCAACAAATTCCCCAAATCGTTATTCAAATTCGCATTGATCCTTTCTATTAACGCTTTTTTAGAAAAATCCCCATCTTGCCCAAAAGGCACTTCACGCAATAAAAAATAGCGTAATTCCTCAATCCCATACTCCATAGCGATTTTTTGAGCGTCTAAAACATTACCCAAGCTCTTACTCATTTTCACGCCCTCTATCGTCCACCACCCATGCACGCAAAGCTGTTTGAATAAGGGCAAATTCAAACTCATCAAAAAAGCCGGCCAATAAATGGCATGGAAGCGTAAAATATCCTTACCCACAATATGCCTAGCGCGTTCAAAATGTGCCATTTTATTGTCTAAATTATTCAAATACCCTAGCGCACTCGCATAATTCAATAAAGCGTCCAACCAAACATACACCACATGTTTAGGATCGTTCATTTTTTTAGGCAAAGGAATGCCCCATTCAAAGCTCGTGCGCGTGATAGACAGATCCAATAAACCCTGCTCAATGAAAGAAGTTACCTCATTTTTACGATAAACGGGCAAAATCGCTTCAGGGTTTTTAGCGTAAAAATCCAATAAAGGCTTCTCATACGCACTCAATCTGAAAAAATAACTCTCTTCTTCTAAAAGCGTGGTCTCTCTCAAGCAATCAGGGCATAAGACTTTATCGTTCGTGTTGTCCGCTTTAGAGATCGCGCAATAACTCTCACAGCTCACGCAATAATACCCGCTATAAGCGCCTTTATAAATATCCCCTTTTTCAAACATGATTTCAAAGGCGTTTTGCACGCATTTTTGATGCTCGCTGTCTGTGGTGCGGATAAAACCATCATAATCTAAATTGAAAAAATCCCACTGGTCTTTAAAAATCGCGCTAATGCTATCAGCGTAAGCTTTAGGGCTTTGATTCCTAAGTCTTGCGCTTTGTTCGATCTTTTGTCCATGCTCATCGGTGCCGGTTAAAAAAAAGACTTCTTCGCCTTGAAGCGTGTAATACTTCTTTAAAGTATCCGCAATCAAAGTCGTATAAGCATGACCAATATGGGGGACATCATTCACATAATAAATGGGGGTTGTGATCAGTGATTTTTGCATCTTTATAATCGTGTTACCTTAAAATTGTTTGAAATCTCTTAATTTTAACATGCTTTTAAAAATTTAGAGAATAGAGGTTGAATTTATGCGTATTCATGGGGTGTTTTTAGCTTAAAATTCATTATAATTGACGCTCAAAAAATTGAAAAATGAGTTAAGGAATAGACAGATGATTTCAAAATTTTTGCTCAAAAGCATGTTCAAGCAGTGGAAAAACGGCGATTATCAGGTCGTTTTTTGGGACAATAGCGTTTATAGGAATGGCGAACATTCGCCTAAATTCACCCTTAAGATCCACCGCCCTCTAAAATTTAGCGATATTAAAAAAGACATGTCTTTGACGATTGCTGAGGCTTATATGGACGGCGTGATTGATATTGAAGGCTCTATGGATGAGGTGATGCATTCTTTGTATTTGCAAACCAATTACGAGCATTTGCACAAACATGATGGCGCTAAAGCTATCCAAAAACCGATCAAAGAAAGCTCCAACATTTCTAAACATTACGATCTAGGGAATGACTTTTATTCTATCTGGTTGGATGAAACCTTAAGCTATTCATGCGCTTATTTTAAGAAAGACGATGACACTCTCCATGCCGCCCAACTCCAAAAATTGGATCACACTTTAAAAAAGCTCCATTTAAAGCCGGGCGAAAAACTGCTGGATATAGGCTGTGGCTGGGGCTATCTCTCTATAAAAGCCGCGCAAGAATACGGGGCGCAAGTGATGGGGATCACCATTTCTAGCGAGCAATACAAGCAGGCTAACAAACGAGTCCAAGCGTTAGGGTTAGAGGATAAAGTAACGATCAAGTTATTGAATTACCAGGATTTAGACGGGCGTTTATACCGCTTTGATAAGGTGGTGAGCGTGGGCATGTTTGAGCATGTGGGTAAGGATAATTTGCCCTTTTATTTCAAAAAAGTTAAAGAAGTGTTAAAGAGAGGCGGGATGTTTTTGCTCCACTCCATTTTATGCTGTTTTGAAGGCAAGACTAACGCATGGGTGGATAAATACATCTTTCCGGGCGGCTACTTGCCCTCTTTAAGAGAAGTGATGAGCGTGATGAGCGAATGCGATTTCCACTTGCTCATGGCGGAAAGCTTACGCATCCATTACGCTAAGACTTTAGACATTTGGCGAGACAATTTCAACCACAATCTAGACCAAGTGAAAAGACTCGGCTATGACGAACGCTTTATCCGCATGTGGGATCTGTATTTAAGGACTTGCGCGTCTGCCTTTAGGGTGGGGAGTGCGGATTTATTCCAATTGCTTTTAACCAACAGCGTGGATAACACTTTCCCATTAACTAAAGAATACATCTACCAATAATTTTAGATTTTAGCCCTTTCTTTTAGGCTAACTTCTGGCAAACTCTCCACATACAAGCTCTGTGATGGGAAAGCAAAACTCAAATGGTGCTTTTCTACAATCCCCATGATTTTTAACATCACATCTTCTTTGACTTCTAGCCACTCTTCCCAAACCACTGTTTTAGAAAAGCAATACACTAAAATATTGATAGAGCTGTCTGCAAACTGATCTAAAAAGACAAACAAATTGTTTTTATACCCTAAAAAATCATCAATAGAAACAATATCTTTTTTAAACATGTAGCGGTAATCGCTCGTATTTTGCAAAGCGCTATCGGCTCCATTAGCGATTTTAGGGTGGTTTTCTAACATTTCTTTAATGTCTTTCACGCAAAGCTGTAAAGCACTTTGACTGGAGCTATAAGTTAAGCCTATTTCCATTTTAATACGCCTTCCCACTTTACGGCGACTCCAATTTCTGATGGGTTTTCCGGCTAATTCTGAATTAGGCACGGATAAAAGAGCGTTATCAAAGGCTCTGATCGTGGTGCGTCTTAACCCCATTTCCACCACCGTGCCCTCCACTTCACCGCACACGATCCAATCCCCTTGAGAAAACGAATTGTCTAATAATAAAATGACAGAAGCAAAAAAATTCGCCAACACATCTTTAACCGCCAAAGCCACCGCTAACCCCCCAATCCCTAAAGAAGCGATGATGGCTGAAACATTAAACCCTAGTTGTTTCAAAACCCCTAAAAGCGCGACAATAAAGATCAAAAAATACACGACTTTTAAAATCAAGTTGATCACTTCTTTTCTAAAATTGTGCGTGCTTTTGGTAGCCATATTCGTAACTAACGCTTCCCCATAGCCTTTAAAAAGCGCTATCACTAACCATGCTAAAAGCATGATATACACCGCACCCACCCACATAGAAACTTTAGGGGGCGATGCGTTAGGGTAGTAGAAAATATCTAAAGCTATATCGCAACTAAACAGGGCTAAAAAGACAGAAACCGGCGAAACAATGCTTTTTTGCACATTGACATGCATTTTTTTATTGCGTTGCATGATTTCAAAAATCCAATCCAGGAATTTGGCTAAAAGCCAAGTGATCAACTTCCTCAAACCTAGCAATAAGGTTAAAATCATCAAAGCAAGCGCAATCTTACTCACTTGCAAGCTATGGGCTGTGAAAGGCAAGATTTTGCTGATTTTGTTTAACACAAAATCCATATTCACTTCCATGACCAGGTTTTTAGGAAGCACTTCTTTAGGGTGGTTTTTAATGTAACGCAAGACTTCGGTATAAGTGTTCAAACGCAATTCATAATCGCTAAACATCCGCTCTAATTCATGCATTTTGACATTGTCTAAATTTTTAGGGAAAGTGTAGAGTTTGAATTGCCTTAAACGCAAAAGGAAAGCATTACTGATACTTTCCACATCTTTTTGTTCGCTAAAAATATCAATACTGCTCCTGATTTTATCTATAAAACGATACAAAATTTCATCTATCAACAAAATATCTAAAGACAATCTGTCTTTCATGAAAGTGTAGAAATTATTGCCCTTAATGCTTCTAGACAAACGCTTTTTGATTTTCTCTTGCTCTTTTAAATTTTGATTGATGTCAATGCCAATTTTATCCCTTTCATTCAACACTTTAGAAGTCAAACTTTTAATCAAGTCATTCTTTTGGGTGTTATACAGAGAGATTTCAGCGCTTTTTTCAGGGTTTTTCTTGTAAGTTTCAATGACTTGATTGAGTTGGTTGATTTGATTGAGAATCAAAAACAAATCCACCGCATCTGTTTCATGCTCTTCAACCGCTCTCAAAGGATTTAAAAACAATGACAATACCAATGCCCAATACAATAACCAACGCATGCAAAACCCTACTAAAACAAGATAAAATCTTTCTCATAATTTCTTGCGATTATACCAAAAATTAGAAACGCTTCACCCCATAAAGTTGCCCATGCAATTTGGAAGCGCTTTTTATTTATCCCTAAAAAGCGGGCTTTATCCCAATTGTAAACCTCTTTTCAGATCGCTATATTGCTTGATGGCTTTGAGTATTTTTTAATTTTATGATTGAAGTTCAATTAAATTGCTTTATTTAATATTTTTAATATTTTTATAGTAGGATTTCAAAATAGATCGCAGTCAAAAAGCTTTCCTTGTTCGGTGCGATAACCGCTTTTATTAATGTTTCCATGTAAGATCTGTGTTTTAGAGATTTCCAACCCTATCTCTTATGATTGGACTATTTTGATGATCAATCTTTAGAAGAAAAAACCATAAAGATGTAGTATCCTATGCCTATAAGAAAAACAAGAATTAAGAAAATGAGTAATCCCCACTCTAAAGAATCCATAACTCCTCTTTAAAGAATGTCAAAAGTGGTGCGCTTGGCAGGACTCGAACCTGCGACCTACGGCTTAGAAGGCTGTTGCTCTATCCAGCTGAGCTACAAGCGCATGATACTGGCGTTAGGTGGTGCGCCCGAAGGGAGTCGAACCCCTAACCCCCAGATCCGAAGTCTGGTGCTCTATCCAATTGAGCTACGAACGCTTACAATTCAAATAAAGAAACGACTAATATAAATTTGGTAAAACGCTTATTTTTATGAGATGGGGTGGAAGATGGGAATTGAACCCACGACCCTCAGGACCACAATCTGATGCTCTAACCGACTGAGCTACTCCCACCATTCAATGAAAGGAAGCGATATTCTACCAAAGAATTTTAAACAGAACAATAAATTATGCAAAAAAGTGGTCGGGGCGAAAGGATTCGAACCTTCGACCCCTTGGTCCCAAACCAAGTGCGCTAACCAGACTGCGCTACGCCCCGAAATTTTCACATGAAGCGTTATTATAGCTGAATTTTTTGATTTTTGAGCGTAATTTTTCAAAAATGCCGCTAAAATCAAAAGCGGCATTCAAAAATTATTAATCCAACTCCCCCCACCCTTTTAAAAAACTGCTTTTTTAAAAACAGCTCTAAAGGATTTTTAAGCTTTTCGTTTCTTAAAAATTACTTTCGTTTTTTCATCTCACTCGCCACTTTTTCATAATGATCCATGTGTTTTTTGCTCAATTCCCTAGAAACTTGCGCCATGACTTTATGGTAAGCCTGATTCATGATCTTTTTAATAGCCCTGTCATGGTCGGTTTCTTTAATCTTATGCACAAAAGTTTTGGGGACAAAACCTCCAGAATTGGTGCGCCGCAATTCCACTCTTTCAATCACAGCCTCAATCTTTGAAACATCAACGCCAAAACTATGGACAATATCCTCGCTACTAGGCTCAACAAAATTCAAATTCAAATACCCTGAAGACATGTCTATAACCTTTTCTTCATTAAGCACATCGCTCCCTTCTACAATATCTTCTAAAATCGCCATATTCCCATCCATGCGTAAGACAAGCAACGCTTTTTCTTTGATGTCTTGAGGGATTTCGCTAACATCTTTGAATTGCGAAACGCTATAACCCTTCCTTTCCAAAACATTACTCAATTGAAGGGCTAAAGATTTTTCAAACTCTTTTTGATAGCTTTCAGGGATAACCTTATTGATCTCTATTTTAGGTTCGATCAAAACGACTAAATGGCTGTTTTTAGGCTCTTGCTTGCCTTTAATAGGATAGTGGAAATGCAACTCCACTGACTCGCCCGTATTATTGTGCTGCTGTTTCATAGGCGTTTCTTCAGCCAAAGCCGTATAAAACGCCCCACTCACTAATAACGATCCTAAAACTACCGCTAAACTACCTTTTTTCATTAACTTCCTTTCTTTTTTAAAATCAATTTCTAATCTTACCCAAAAAATCCCACTTTTAGCACTATTTTTACGGATAATCATTCCCATTCAATCGTTCCTGGTGGTTTAGAGGTAATATCATACACCACCCTATTGATACCGCTCACTTCATTAGTGATACGATTAGAAACCTTTTCTAAAAAAGAATGCTCTAAAAATGAAAAACTCGCCGTCATGCCATCGCTCGCATTCACCGCCCTTAAGCAAATAGCGTTTTCATAAGTGCGATTATCCCCCATAACCCCCACAGAACTGACATTCAATAGCACGCAAAAAGCTTGCCAAACCTTGTCATACAAATTGGCCTTTTTAAGCTCTTCTATAAAAATAAAATCCGCTTCTTGCAAGCGTTTGATCTTACTCTCGCTGACTTCGCCTAAAATCCTTATCGCAAGTCCAGGCCCTGGAAAGGGGTGGCGCATTAAAAAATCCTGGCTAACGCCCAATTCCTTACCCAACAAACGGACCTCATCTTTAAACAATTCCCTTAAAGGCTCTATGAGTTTAAAGTCCATCCATTCAGGCAATCCGCCCACATTATGGTGGGTTTTGATCACTTTTGAAGGCCCTTTAACGCTCACGGATTCAATCACATCAGGATACAAAGTGCCTTGAGCTAAAAACTCAATTTTGCCTTTTAAATGGTGCTTTTTGGCTTCTTTTTCAAACACTTCAATAAAGGTTTCGCCGATGATTTTTCGCTTCAATTCAGGCTCGCTCACGCCCTTTAATTTAGACAAAAAGATTTCTTTAGCGTCTATCGTGTTTAAAGGGATTTGCAAGTCTTTAAACATCGCTTGCACCCTTTCTTTTTCATTTTTACGCAACAAGCCATGATCCACAAAAATAGCGATCAAATTATCCTTAATGGCTCTGTGTAATAGCGTAGCGACCACCGTAGAATCCACGCCCCCACTCACCGCACACAAAACCTTAGCGTTAGCAATTTTTTCTTTCAAGCGCGCCATTTCTCTTTGAGCGAAATGCTGCATCCCCCAAGTTTTTTCACAGCCGCAAACTAAAAGGGCAAAATTTTCTAAAATCTTACCCCCTTCTTCGCTTTGAATGACTTCTGGGTGGAATTGCAAGCCAAAAATCTTGCCGTTTTCAATCGCGCAATGGGGGGAATTAGGGCTTTTTGCAAGGGTAGTGAAGCCTTTAGGCAATTCTATAACTTTATCCATATGGCTCATCCACACAAGGCTTTTAATTTTCACGCCTTCAAAAATCACAGAATCTTGAGTGATTTCTAAAACAGCCTTGCCAAATTCTTGCTCGTTCGCATAGGCCACTACCCCCCCAAAAAAATCCACCAAATACTGCATGCCATAACAAATCCCTAAAATCGGCACATTCAAATCAAAGATTTTCCCGTTAGGCTTGTAAGCATCTTTAGCATACACGCTCGCTGGCCCCCCACTCAAAATCAAACCTTTAGGGGCTTTTTTTTGAATGTTTTCTATGCTTTCAAAAAAAGGGACTATTTCCGCATAAATCCCGCTCTCTCTCAATCTTCTAGCAATCAGCTGTGTGTATTGGCTCCCAAAATCTAATACTAAAATCATCGCTCATTCTTTAATCTTTGTTTGTGTTTTATCATACTGGCTCTTATAATCCACTCTGTAGTTCTCAGCTAACTCAGGCACTTTTTGCACAAACCAGCGTTCTAATTTTTCTAATTCGTATCTGTAATTTCCACCTTTTGAGCAATATTGAGTATCAATCAGCGAAAACGCATAGAGCGTTTTATTTTCTTTAGACTGGAATAAAAACTCCTTATGGAATAGCGCTTTTTCAGGCATGCCGCTCATCAGAGTCTCAGGCAATAAAAAAGCGTCAAAATCACAAAGCACTTTTTTACTCAACTTGTTGCTTTTGGTAATCACAAAAATAACCTCTTTTTTCATGTCTTGTTTAAAAGCTAATGAAAGCACATTCAAAAAGGGCGGAGTTAAACTTTTATCCACCCTAACCTTAAAGGCTTTGGAATCCCCTAATAAGACTCCCATAGACAAAACCAACCCCATGCAATATTTCAAACTCGTTTGAAAAATATTCATCTTTTATCCTTATAAGCATCAATATTAAAAACAGAAATTAAACGCATTGATTAGGTATTATAATATAAAAATTGAGAATTATGCTTTAGCTTGGCTAGTGCTCAAGTCTTTCTAAAACACTCTCATGCTGGTATTTTCACTCCTTTTAAGCCCCAATAATGCTTGGTGTTGAAATGGAATGATAGGGCTTGACTAATTCATACCTTCTGAGTTTTCTGATATTAACTAAGGCGGTATTGGCTGAAATGGCTTGTGTCATGCTGCTTGTGGGGCGTAAAGAAGTGAGCGTATTCACATGCCCTGCATTGCATCGTGGGTTTCTAACCCCCACATCTTCTGGGTCATACCACGCCCCTTTTTGGATACTCAAAACCCCTTGACGGATATTCTTAGTTACAAACGCCCCCACTAACAACCTCCCCCTAGCGTTAAACACTTCTACAATTTCACCATGCCTAATGCCTAATTTATTAGCATCTAGTTCGTTGATCATTACAGGCTCTCTGCCTTGAATTTTATACACATTCCTAACCCAAGTGTTATCAAGCTGTGAATTGACACGGTATTTTGGGTGCGGAGATTAAATGGAACGGGTAAGTCTCAGCCATTTTAGAGCCTAGCCACTCAGCTGGCTCAAACCAAGTAGGATGCCCTTTAGAATCGGCCCGTTTAAAATCCGCGCATTTTTGAGAAAAAATTTGAATTTTCCCGCTCTCTGTATCCAGCTTATTATTAATAGGGTCTTGCCTGAATTTCGCATGACGCACAAACTTTCTCGCATTTTCAGGGATTTCAAACTCCACAAAGCCATCTCTCCAAAACTGATCAAACGATTTCAAAGTAGGGCCATCGCTTTTTTCATAAAGGCTCTTAATCCATTCCATGTAACTCTTAGATTCAGTGAATTTCTGCTCCGTTTCATTGCCCCCAATGCGTAAAGCAAGCTGTCCGAAAATCTCATAATCGTCTTTAGATTCATAAACAGGCTCTATCACCTTACGCATGGCATAAACCACATTTTTAGAATAACTCCCTCCAAAAGTAATATCATCTCTTTCCATAGCGCTAGTGGAAACAAAGACAATATCAGCAAATTTTGCCGTAGGCGTCCACCAAGACTCATGCACGATCACGCAATCTAAAGTCCTTAAAGCGCGAATCAGCTCGTTTGTATCAGCTTCATGCCCCAATAAATCCGCCCCACAATTATGAATCATTTTGATTTTAGGCAATTTGAGTTTTTTACCCATAAAATCAATTTCTTTATCCGGATTTAAAATCGCTTCAGAAACCCTAGATGCTGGAATAACGCTTTTTACAGAATTATGCCCTTGTGAGATCATAGGAACAATTCTTGCCCCTGAGCTTGCTTGAGCGTTCCCTCCATAATGCATAGAAAAGCCAAAGCCCCCACCAGATAAGCCCACTTGACCAATCATACTGGCTAAAACAATTAACGCCCAATCAGGTTGCTCGCCATACTGAGCTCTTTGCATGGTCCAATTACCCGCTAAAAAAGTGCGTTTAGAAACAAACAAATCCGCTAATTCTTTGATTTTTCTGCACTCACTCCAGTGATTTGAGACGCCCACTCCAAAGTCTTAGACGCATTATCGCTCTCTCCTAGCAAATAGGGTAAGAATTTATCAAAACCATCAGTGTATTTAGCGATAAACGCTTTATCGTATTGATTGCTCGTATAAAGATAATGCATCATGCCTAGCATTAACGCTACATCAGTATTAGGGCGAATGGGTATCCATTCAGCACTAAAGGCTTGAGCGGTTTCGGTATAAAGGGGATCGATACTAATGAATTTGATACCAGCTCTTTTATATTTAGGGTAGTAGCCATCATTGACATGGTTTGGCACAAAATAATCAATGCGGTTGCACTTGAATAAATCCGCCCCCCACATGACATACACCTTATTTTAATCATCTCTTCATGAGTGGTTTGTTGCAAATAGACTTCCATATCCCCTACAATCATAGGGTTTATTCTTGCGGCCGCGCCATTGCCATATTCCCCATCAGTGCCAATAGCCCCCCCTAAAGTCGTGTTAAAAAAACGCCATGCCAAATGATGACAACGATGCAAGAGCTACCCGCATGCCCCCAGCCACCATAACTGGCGTTATAGATGTTTTCTTTAGGGATTTCTTTAAGCTTTTTAGCCGCTAAATCCAACGCCACATCCCAACTCACACGCACAAACTCTTCTCTCCCGCGCAATTCTTTGTGGTTTTTTTTGTTTTCTAAGAAGCTCTTACGCACGCAAGGATACTTCACCCTACTATCTGAATACACCCTATCAACCATCGCTTTTAACATCATGGTAGGGTTATAATCGCTCTTTTGGGGGATAATATCTTTAATCACTCCATTTTGAACCTTTGCGATAAAGAGGCCAAAATGCGTTGCATGCGGAATGGATTCTACTTTTTCAAAAACACCAACAGCTTTTAAAACATTAGTGCTAGCGAGTGCGATTGGGATTTTTGTTAGGATACTTCTGCGTGAAATGGACATGGTTTTCCTTCAAGCTTACATTTTATTAAAATACCCCAAATTCTAATATATATTTACATAAAATTATCGCTAATAAGCCCGCAAAGCCTGGGGTGTTAATTTAAAACTACTTTTTATTCACGCTGCTCATGTCAGCGACTTTCCCCCACATCAAGCGGTATTTCCTCTTCATAAATTCAATTTCTTCTCTCGCTTGATTGAGTTCGTCTCGCAAAAGATCAATGGTTTTTTTATCTTCTTCATAGACTTCTTGCATAGAGATTAAAGCGTCTTTTAAAAACATGTTTTCATTTTTAAAGGCTGAAATCGTTTCATCTTTAGCGCCAATGACCTTATCATGCAAGTTTAAAATCGTGTTAATGGTCTTTTCCACAAACACAGGCTCTAAAGAACGCCCGTTCATATCCATAGAAATCAAATTGTTTTCTACCTTTTTGATTAAAGCGTTTGTCCCACTGCTCGCATCAATTAAAAGCTTGTTGTCGCTTATTTTGCTTTTAATCTTACCAATATTCACTAATTCTAAGATCCTTTCTTTAGGAAGCCCTGAAAGGCGGCTAAACTCTTCTAATTCAATCCATGCTAAAGCGCTCAAATCTTCTAAAACCACCGGCTCTTTAGACTCTCGCTCTTTATCCTCTACCTCTTGCTCATTTTGTTGCACCGCTTGCGCTTTATTCAAATCTAAAATATCCAAATTTTTCCTTAAAATAGTTTTAGCTTAACGCAATTTTTTAACCGCTTTTTTCAAGCTGTCTAGCAAATAATCAATATCGTTTATGGAATGCGTGAAATGCAAGCTCACTCTAAGCCATCCGGGTTTAGCGTTAAAATCGCTTGACTTTTGAGCGTTAAGATTCAATAAATCATGCCCATAAGGCCCCGCGCAAGAGCAACCTGCCCGGGTTTCAATAGCGTATTCATAGCTTAAAATTCTCGCTAAATCATAGGGCGAAATCCCTCCAATATTAAAAGCCACTACCCCCACACGACTCGCTGTTAAATTCCCATAGATATTAATAGCGGGCAATTCTTTTAAGCCATGCATGAGCACTCTTAAAAGGTTGTTTTCTTTCTTGTGGATAAAATCCAAACCGCATTCATCTCTTAATTGATACGCTAGAACGCTCCTGTAAAATTGCAACAATCCTGGCGTGCCAAACTCTTCTCTCAAAGGCAATTCATCAATAAATTCATGCCGTGTGCAATTAGCGTATTTAATCACGCCCCCTGCGCTAAAACTCGGGGCAATCTGCGTGTCAATCAAATCTTTAGAAATGCCTAAAAGACCGCACCCTCCAATGCCCCCTAAAAGCTTATGAGGCGCATAAAAACCGGTTTGGTATTTGCAATCTTTAGGGTTAGCATGCGCACTAAAATTCGCTAAATCCAAAGCCAAAGCGGCCTTATATTTCTCGCACAATGATGAAACTTCTTTTAAGGGCGTAAGCAGTCCGGTTACATTAGAAGCCGCGCTCACAGAAACCAAGCTGTTAGGGGATTTTTTTAAAATTTGCTCTAAAATTTCTAAATCCAATAAGCCATGTTCGTTTAAAGGGATACGCACCACTTCACACAAGCCTTCACGCCAGCTAATTTCATTAGAATGATGCTCATAAGGCCCTACAATCACACGCTTTAAAGCCATATCTTTCAAATACGGCTCTAAATTCTTCTTCGTTTTTGAAGGGATACACACCCCTAAAATTTCTTGAAATTTCTTAATCGCTGAGCTCGCCCCATACCCCGCGCTCAAGACGCAATGATCATCGCTCAAATTTAAAGAACGCTTTAACTTTTCTTGGCACTCTTTTAAAAGCATGCCCATCAAAATCGCATGTTTAGAAGCCACAGAATGAGCGTTCGCATAATAAGGCAGTAAAGATTTCACGCGCTTTTCCACTAAAGCACTCGCTAAACCTGAAGCCCCCCAGTCAAAATAAGACACCCCTTTTTTTAAAATAATACTAGATTTAACCTGCTCTAAAGGACTCTCATTAGGGTTGAGTAAGGGAGCAAAACTCCTATTTAAAAACGCTTGCACGAAATACCACCAACGCTTTTAATGTTTATCCCCGCTTAAAATATGAAAATGCAAATGCATCACCTCTTGGCCTGCGTTTTTACCCACATTCGTTAAAAGCTTGTAGCCCTTTTCTTTGATGCCTAATTTTTCCACCACTTCAAAAATAAAACTTGTCATTTGCGCCATAAGCTCTGGGGTGATGCCATTAAAATCCTGAATGCTTTGTTTGGGGATCACTAACGCATGCACTTTAGCTTTAGGGTTAATGTCATAAAAGGATAAAAAACGCTCGTTTTCTAAAATCTTAGAACAAGGGATTTCGCCTTGGATTATTTTTTCAAACACATTCATGCTTTTTTGCTCCCTTTTAAGGTTTTTCTTTTATTAAAGTTGTATTATAGCTTTTTAAAAATAAAATATAAGGATCGTTATTGCACACCTTAATAGAGCGATTAGAAAAGGTTACTAATAGCAAAGAGTTAGAAGAAGTGCGTTTGAATGCTTTGGGTAAAAAAGGGGTTTTTGCGGATAAATTCAACCAGCTCAAAAATCTGAACGGCGAAGAAAAAAACGCCTTTGCTAAAGAAATCCACCATTATAAACAAGCGTTTGAAAAGGCCTTTGAGTTGAAAAAAAAGGCGATTTTAGAGCTTGAATTAGAAGAACGCTTGAAAAAAGAAAAAATTGATGTGAGTTTGTTTAACG
Organism: Helicobacter sp. 219-2; assembly: GCF_030053225.1. Classification (NCBI taxonomy): domain Bacteria; kingdom Pseudomonadati; phylum Campylobacterota; class Epsilonproteobacteria; order Campylobacterales; family Helicobacteraceae; genus Helicobacter; species Helicobacter sp. 219-2. Next base: position 1,375,064 of record NZ_JASGBS010000001.1, read on the forward strand.
CTATTAAAACAAGCTCTTCTCACCCCTTAAATCACACTAAAAATAAAATCATTGAATTTTTTACCCCATTAGGATACAAGCTTGAAATCGGCTCTTTAGTGGAAGATGATTTCCATAATTTCAGCGCTTTAAACTTGCCCCCTTACCATCCTGCAAGGGATATGCAAGACACTTTCTATTTTAAAGATCACAAGCTTTTAAGGACCCACACTTCGCCCGTTCAAATCCACACCATGCAAGAACAAACCCCACCCATTAAAATGATTTGTTTAGGCGAAACCTTTAGGCGCGATTATGATTTGACCCACACGCCCATGTTCCATCAAATTGAAGGGCTTGTCGTGGATCAAAAAGGGAATATCCGTTTCACGCATTTAAAGGGCGTGATCGAAGACTTTTTGCATTATTTCTTTGGAGGCGTGCAATTAAGATGGCGCTCTAGCTTTTTCCCTTTCACAGAGCCAAGCGCTGAAGTGGATATTAGTTGCGTCTTTTGCAAGCAAGAAGGCTGTAGGGTTTGCTCGCACACAGGCTGGCTGGAAGTGTTAGGCTGTGGCATGGTCAATAATGCGGTGTTTGAAGCCATAGGGTATGAGAATGTGAGCGGGTTTGCTTTTGGCATGGGGATTGAAAGATTAGCCATGCTGACTTGCCAAATCAATGATTTGCGCAGTTTCTTTGAAACTGATTTGAGAGTGTTGGAGAGCTTTTAATGAAACTGAGCGTTAATGATTTGAATGTTTTTGTAGATACGCCTAAAGATATAGCCAAACTCTGTGAGGATTTGAGCCGCTTAGGTTTAGAGGTGGAGAGCTCTGTCCCTTGTGTTGCTCCTAAAAATGTGGTTGTTGGTAAAGTTTTAGAAAAAGCCCCCCATAAAAACGCTGAAAAACTCAGCGTGTGTCAAGTGGGTGTGGGCAAGGAAGTGTTACAAATCGTGTGTGGGGCTAAAAATGTCGCGCCAAACCAATTCGTGCCAGTCGCTTTAAATGGGGCGCTAATAGGCTCAACAACCATCGCTAAAACTGAACTTAGGGGGGTTGAAAGCTACGGTATGATTTGTTCTAGCAATGAATTGGGCTTCCCTAAAATCAATGATGGCATCTTGGAATTAGATGAGAGCGTTGGGGAGTTGGTTTTAGGGAAAGGATTAAACGAATACGCCCCTTTCAACACGCATGTTTTAGAAATTTCATTGACTCCTAATCGTGGGGATTGCTTGAGCGTTTTAGGGATTGCCAGAGAAATTAGCGCGTTTTATCACACGCCCCTAAAGCCTATTAAGGCTTTAAATTTTACGCCAAAAAGCGATCTGATCACGCTTTGTGCGGGTGAAAATATTGAATCGCATCTGGCCTATTATTTGATTTGCAACCATTCTTTAAAAACCCCTTTAAGCGTCAAACTTTCGCTCGCTCATAACAATGCCTTAAGCGAAAACGACCTAAACAATTTCATAGAATTTAGCGCGCATTTTAGTGGGGTGGTAATGAACGCTTATAGCATGAATGCAGCCCCTATTGATTTGAGCGTGAAAAACGATGAAAACAACCTTGAAAGCGTTTATATTAACCATCAAAAACGCTCCACTATCGCTATCAAGCATCAAGATCAAAAAGATTTGAGCGAGTATTTGCTTTTAGAAGCGAGCTATACTGATCCTATAAGCCTGTCTTTAAAATTACACGCCCTAAAAGATAAAACGCTTCAAAAAGACAACGCCCTTATTTATAGAAGCGCTAGGGGGAGCAACCCTAATTTATCAGACGGCTTGAATTTTTTAAGCGCTCATTTGAAAGCGGCAATTTTAGAAAGCAAACAAACTAAGCATGCCTTAAAAGATCGCACCCTTAAATTCAAACTTGAAGACATTACCGAGATTTTGGGGCTTGCCATAGAAGAAGAAACCATTCAAGGCATTTTAAAAGATTTAGGCTTTAAAGTCAGCATCAAAGAGCCAAACTCAAAACCCCAAATTTTAGAGGTTGTTGCACCAAATTTCAGGCATGACATTAAAACGATCCAAGATATTGCTGAAGAAATCTTACGCTTTGTAGGGATTGATCATTTGATTTCAAAGCCCCTTGATAGCGTCAGTAACAAGAAATCAAACCCCCATTACGACACGCACCGCTTTTTTGAAAACCTTAAACACAAGGCTCTCGCTTGCGGTTTTAAAGAAGTCATTCATTATGTGTTTTATTCTAAAGAAAAGCAGCAAAAACTAGGCTTTGAAGTTTTAGAAGATCCCCTAGAATTGCAAAACCCTATCACAACGGAGTTAAACACCCTGAGAACGAGCCTTGTTTGCGGGCTTTTAGACGCCAGTTTAAGGAATAAAAATTTAGGGTTTAAAAGCATAGCCCTTTATGAAAAAGGGAGCGTGTATAACTCTAAAAGAGAAGAAATCCAAAAACTAGGCTTTTTAGCGAGCGGCTTACAAAAAAAAGAAAGCTACCCTGATGCTAAAGGCAAGGCTTGGGATTTTTATTCTTTTGCCGAATGCGTTTCAAAAGTTATAGGGGATTTTAGCTTGGAAAAACTGACCACTCAAGCCCCCATTAACCACCCCTACCAGAGCGCTAAAATCATTCAAAATCACAAAATCATAGGCGTGATCGCTAAAATCCACCCTAAAGTGATCCAGGAATTAGATTTGTTTGAAAGCTATTACGCTGAGATAGACGCTTTTAAACTCAAACGCCATGCCATGCTATTAAAACCCTTTAGCATTTATCCTAGCAGTGTGAGGGATTTGACTCTAATCATTGATGAAAACACCGCTTTTAGCGGGATTAAAAAAGCCCTAAAAGACGCCAAAATCCCTAATTTAAGCGAGATTCTACCCCTTGATATTTTTAAAGAAAGTAATAATTCCATAGCTTTAAGCGTGCGTTGCGTGATTCATTCTTTAGAAAAAACCCTAAATGACGAAGAGGTCAATTCAGCCGTGCAAAAAGCGCTTGAAATTTTAGAAAAAGAATTTAACGCCCGCCTTAAGGGATAAATAAAGGATGACATGTGATAGAGCTTGACATTAACGCTAGCGATAAATCGCTCTCACACAGAGCCGTTATTTTTAGCCTGCTCGCTCAAAAGCCTTGTGTCGTGCGGAATTTTTTAATGGGAGAGGATTGTTTAAGCTCTTTAGAAATCGCTCAAAATTTAGGGGCTAAAGTGGAAAATACCGCCAAAAATTCTTTTAAAATCACGCCCCCAACGGCTTTAAAAGAGCCTAACAAGATTTTAAATTGCAACAATTCTGGCACCAGTATGCGTTTATACAGCGGGCTTTTAAGCGCTCAAAAAGGCCTTTTTGTTTTAAGCGGGGACAATTCCTTAAACGCGCGCCCCATGAAAAGAATCATTGAGCCTTTGAAGGCTTTTGGGGCAAAGATTTTAGGGAGAGAGGATAACCATTTCGCCCCCTTAGTGATCTTAGGGAGTCCTTTAAAAGCTTGCGAATATGAAAGCCCTATCGCTTCAGCTCAAGTCAAAAGCGCTTTTATTTTAAGTGCCCTACAAGCTCAAGGCTCAAGCATCTATAAAGAAAGTGAGCTTAGCCGTAACCACACAGAAATCATGCTTAAAAGTTTGGGAGCTAATATTCAAAATCAAGACGGCGTTTTAACGATTTCACCCCTAGAAAAACCCCTAGAAGCCTTTGATTTTACCATAGCTAATGATCCGTCTAGCGCGTTTTTTTTCGCTCTCGCTTGCGCGATTACGCCAAAAAGCCGCCTTCTTTTAAAAAATGTCTTGCTTAACCCCACCCGCATAGAAGCTTTTGAAGCGTTGAAAAAAATGGGCACTTCCATAGAGTATGCGATTCAATCCAGAGATTTAGAAATGATTGGCGATATTTATATAGAGCATGCCCCTTTAAAAGCGATTAACATTGATCAAAATATCGCTAGCCTTATTGATGAAATCCCTGCTTTAAGTATCGCTATGCTTTTTGCAAAAGGCAAAAGCATGGTCAAAAACGCTAAAGATTTACGATCTAAAGAAAGCGATAGGATTAAAGCGGTTGTTTCTAATTTCAAAGCTTTAGGGATTGAGTGCGAAGAGTTTGAAGACGGATTTTACATAGAGGGATTAGAAGATATAACTCAATTAAAACAGCGCCTTTCTCAAAAAAAAACCCCCCTTATCCAAAGCTTTAATGATCACAGGATTGCGATGAGTTTCGCTATCTTAACTTTAGCATTGCCTTTAGAAATTGACAATTTAGAATGCACAAACATTTCTTTCCCGCAATTCAAACGCTTACTCAATCTATTCAAAAAAGGGAGTCTCAATGGAAATTAAAATGGCTAAGGATTATGGTTTTTGTTTTGGCGTCAAAAGAGCGATACAAATCGCTGAAAAAAATCAAAACAGCTTGATTTTTGGTTCGCTCATTCATAACGCTAAAGAAATCAATCGTTTGGAAAAAAACTTCAATGTGAAAATTGAAGAAGACCCTAAAAAAATCCCTAAAAATAAGAGCGTGATCATAAGAACCCATGGCATTCCTAAGCAGGATTTAGAATACTTGAAAAATAAGGGGGCCAAAATCACTGATGCGACTTGCCCGTATGTGATCAAACCCCAGCAAATCGTGGAATCCATGAGCAAAGAAGGGTATCAAATCGTGCTTTTTGGGGATATTAACCACCCTGAAGTCAAGGGCGTGATCAGCTATGCCACTAACCAGGCTTTAGTCATCAATTCGTTAGAAGAATTGCAAGAAAAAAAATTGCAACGAAAAGTGGCTTTAGTCTCTCAAACCACCAAACAAACCCCCAAACTCTTGCAAATCGCTTCTTATTTGGTGGAAAGATGCACTGAAGTGCGTATTTTTAACACGATTTGTAACGCTACTTCTTACAACCAAAAAGCCGCTTTGGATTTGAGTAAGGAAGTGGATATTATGATAGTCGTGGGCGGTAAAACTTCTTCAAACACCAAACAGCTCTTAAGTATCGCCAAACAGCATTGTGAAGACAGCTACTTGGTAGAAGATGAAAACGAATTAGAGTTAGCGTGGTTTAAGGATAAAAAATTGTGTGGGATTACCGCTGGGGCTTCCACGCCGGATTGGATTATAGAAAATGTCAAGCAAAAAATCAGCACGATTTAACACATTTTGAAAATTTTCTTTAAAAAAACCGCTAATTGTTAGTTTTTAAACGATTTTGTAAGCCAAAAAAGGATACAATACCCCTAAGGATTTTATATTTATTTTATAGTAAGGCAGTCAATGAGCAAGATACCAGATGATCAGAACTTTAATGACGAGGAGGAAAACTTCGCAGAACTCTTAAAAAAAGAAGAAACCCTAGAAAAAGGCACTATCAAAGAAGGGCTAATCGTTTCCATCAATGAGAATGATGGTTATGCCATGGTGAGCGTGGGCGGTAAGACAGAAGGTCGTTTGGCTTTGAGCGAGATCACCGATGAAAGGGGGCAGTTGCTGTATCAAAAAAATGACCCCATTATCGTGCATGTGTCCGAAAAAGGTGAACACCCTAGCGTTTCCTACAAAAAGGCCATTTCCCAACAAAAGATTCAAGCTAAAATTGAAGAATTAGGCGAAAACTATGAAAACGCCATTATTGAAGGCAAGATTGTAGGCAAGAATAAAGGGGGCTATATCGTGGAGTCTCAAGGCGTGGAGTATTTTCTCTCCCGCTCGCACTCTTCTTTAAAGAATGACGCAAACCATATCGGCAAACGCATTAAAGCGTGCATCATTCGTGTGGATAAGGAAAACCATTCTATCAATATTTCTCGCAAACGATTCTTTGAAGTCAATGACAAACGACAGCTTGAAGTTTCTAAAGAATTGTTAGAAGCTACAGAGCCGGTGTTAGGGGTTGTGCGCCAGATCACCCCTTTTGGTATTTTTGTAGAAGTTAAGGGGGTTGAGGGTTTAGTCCATTATTCTGAAATCAGCCATAAAGGACCGGTCAACCCTGAAAAATACTATAAAGAAGGCGATGAAGTCTGTGTCAAAGCCATCGCTTATGATGAAGAAAAAAGACGCCTTTCACTCTCCATAAAAGCGACCATAGAAGACCCATGGGAAGAGATCCAAGACAAGCTAAAACCCGGATACGCCATTAAGGTGGTGGTGAGCAATATTGAAAATTATGGGGCGTTTGTGGATATTGGTAATGATATTGAAGGCTTTTTGCATGTTTCTGAAATCTCTTGGGATAAAAATGTCAGCCACCCTAGCAAGTATTTGAGCGTGGGGCAAGAGATTGATGTGAAGATCATTGACATTGATCCAAAAAATCGCCGCTTAAGAGTTTCTTTAAAGCAACTCACTAACAGGCCTTTTGATGTTTTTGAATCCAAACACCAAGTGGGGGATGTTTTAGAAGGCAAAGTAGCGACTTTAACGGATTTTGGGGCGTTTTTGAATCTGGGTGGGGTGGATGGTTTGCTCCACAATCACGACGCTTTTTGGGATAAAGATAAAAAATGCAAAGACCACTATAAAATTGGCGATGTGATCAAAGTGAAAATCCTTAAAATCAACAAAAAAGATAAAAAGATTTCTTTGAGCGCGAAACACCTAGTTACTTCCCCTACAGAAGAATTCGCTCAAAAGCATAAAACAGACAGCGTGATTCAAGGCAAAGTGGTGAGTATTAAGGATTTTGGCGTCTTCATTAATGCTGATGGCATTGATGTGCTCATCAAAAATGAAGATTTGAACCCCTTGAAAAAAGATGAAATTAAAATAGGGCAAGAAATCACATGCGTGGTGGTTGCGATTGAAAAATCTAACAACAAGGTGCGTGCTTCTGTGCATAGGTTAGAGCGCAAAAAAGAAAAAGAAGAGTTGCAAGCTTTTAACACGAGCGATGATAAAATGACTTTAGGGGATATTCTTAAAGAAAAACTCTAAAGAGTGATTTTAAAAACATGAGAATGGCATGAGATTTAAGAGTGTTGTTGCTTTTATTTCCCTAGCTGTCGCTCTTGGCGTTTTAGCCTATTTGTTTTTAAGTGTTAAAAAAGAAATGCCCGCTATTTCTCATGCCGATAAAAATCTCTCTCAAACAGATGCAAAAAGCCATGGCATCAACCTAGAAGAAAATAGCCCTAATGAAGTCTCTCATAATGAAAATGAAATCTCTCATAATGAAAAAGCCCCCCATAACCAAGAAGATCGCAACAACGCTCTTTCTCAAAACCTTGATGCGCAAGAAGTTATCAATTACCCTGTTATAGAGCATCATTTTGAAATCCCTTTTGAAGAAAAAAAAAGGGAGTATTCAAAGCTTATCATTAAGGATTTAAAGGGTTATCAATGGTGGTGTTTAAAAGAAATCCTTAAAAAAGAACAAATTGATTACGCTTACGATAACACCAAAAACCAACCTAACCTCATCATCTATTTAGATAAAAATAAAAAAGAACGCTTTTTAGCTGATTTAGACTATTATAAAATACGCTATCATGCTGTTTTTTAAATTCAAAGGATAAAAATGTATCAAGTAGCCATTTGCGACCCCATCCATGCTAAAGGCATTCAAATTTTAGAAGCTCAAAAAGACATTGTCTTGCATGATTATTCCAAATGCCCCAAAAATGAGCTTTTAGAAAAACTCACTCTCATGGATGCGCTCATCACGCGCAGCATGACTCCTATCACCAGCGATTTTTTAAAGCCCTTAACCCACTTAAAATCCATCGTGAGAGCGGGCGTGGGAGTGGATAATATTGATTTAGAAAGCTGTTCTCAAAAAGGGATTGTAGTGATGAATATCCCTACCGCTAACACGATTGCCGCTGTGGAATTGACCATGGCGCATTTGATCAATGCGGTACGCTCATTCCCTTGCGCAAACGATCAAATCAAACGCCAAAGGTTGTGGAAAAGAGAAGATTGGTATGGCACGGAATTGAAAAATAAAAAGCTGGGCATCATTGGTTTTGGGAATATTGGCTCTAGGGTGGGCATTAGGGCTAAAGCTTTTGAAATGGAAGTCCTAGCCTATGATCCTTATATCCCTTCTTCAAAAGCCACTGATTTAGGGGTCATTTACACAAAAAATTTTGAAGATATTTTGCAGTGCGATATGATCACTATCCACACCCCTAAAAATAAAGAAACCATTAACATGATAGGCGCTAAAGAGATCGAACGCATGAAAAAAGGGGTTATTTTGATCAATTGCGCTAGAGGGGGGCTTTATAATGAAGACGCTCTTTATGAAGCTTTAGAAACTAAAAAAGTGCGTTGGCTTGGCATTGATGTCTTTTCTAAAGAGCCTGGCATTCATAACAAGCTTTTAGATTTGCCTAATGTTTATGCGACCCCCCATATTGGCGCGAACACTTTAGAATCCCAAGAAGAAATTTCCAAACAAGCCGCTCAAGGGGTTATGGAATCTTTAAGGGGTTCAAGCCACCCGCATGCTTTGAATTTACCCATGCAAGCTTTTGATGCGAGTGCAAAAGCCTACTTGAATTTAGCGCAAAAATTGGGTTATTTTTCCAGTCAAATCCATAAGGGCGTGTGCCAAAAAATTGAGCTCAGTCTTTGTGGGGAGATCAACCAATTTAAAGACGCTCTTGTAGCCTTTGCACTAGTGGGGGTATTAAAACCTGTTGTAGGGGATAAAATCAATTACATTAACGCCCCTTTTGTGGCCAAAGAAAGAGGCATTGAGATTAAGGTTAGCCTTAAAGAAAGCGCTTCGCCCTATAAAAACATGCTCTCTTTAACTTTAAATGCAGCTAATGGTTCAATCAGCGTGAGCGGCACGGTGTTTGAAGAAGATATTTTAAAACTCACTGAGATTGATGGGTTTCATATTGATATAGAGCCAAAGGGTAAAATGCTTTTATTCAGGAATACGGATATTCCAGGCGTTATTGGGAGTGTGGGGAATGCGTTCGCTAGGCATGGCATTAACATCGCTGATTTTCGTTTGGGGCGTAACACGCAAAAAGAAGCCTTAGCGCTCATTATTGTAGATGAAGAAGTTTCTTTGGAAGTTTTAGAAGAGCTTAAAAACATTCCTGCGTGCTTAAGCGTTCATTATGTGGTTATTTAAGGTAGTTGGATGCGAGATTTTTTAAAGCTTTTAAAAGAGCATGATGAATTAGAAGTCATTGATACCCCCCTTGAAGTGGATTTAGAAATCGCTCATTTGGCCTATATAGAAGCGAAAAAGCCTAATGGGGGCAAAGCTCTTTTATTCACGCAACCCATAAGAAAAGAACATAACCAAATCAAAACCTTTGATATGCCTGTTTTAATGAACGCTTTTGGCTCTTTCAAACGCTTGGAGCTTTTATTAAAAACCCCTATAGAAAGTCTGCAACAACGCATGCAAGCGTTCTTGCACTTTAACGCTCCTAAAAATTTCACTGAGGGTTTGAAAGTCTTAAAAGATTTATGGGATTTAAGACACATTTTCCCTAAAAAAACCACTCGCCCTAAAGATCTCATTATCAAGCAAGATAAAGAAGTCAATTTGTTGGATCTACCCATTTTAAAAACCTGGGAAAAAGATGGCGGGGCTTTTATCACTATGGGGCAAGTCTATACCCAAAGCCTAGATCATCAAAAAAAGAATTTAGGCATGTATCGTTTGCAAGTTTATGATAAAAACCATTTAGGCTTGCACTGGCAAATCCATAAAGACTCCCAACTCTTTTTCCACGAATACGCTAAGGCTAAAGTCAAAATGCCTGTCAGTATCGCTATTGGTGGGGATTTGCTCTACACATGGTGTGCGACAGCCCCCTTACCTTATGGGGTTTATGAGCTCATGCTCTATGGTTTTATGAGAGGAAAAAAAGCGCAAGTAATGCCATGCTTGAGTAATTCTTTGAGCGTGCCAAGGGATTGCGATATTGTGATAGAAGGGTTTGTGGATTGCGAAAAACTAGAGCTTGAAGGACCTTTTGGGGATCACACGGGCTATTATACCCCCATTGAGTCTTACCCTGTTTTAGAAGTCAAAACCATTAGCTATAAAAAAGATTCCATTTACTTGGCCACTGTGGTGGGTAAGCCCCCTTTAGAAGACAAATACATGGGGTATTTGACTGAGCGCTTGTTCTTGCCCTTGCTTCAAATGAACGCCCCCAATCTCATAGATTATTACATGCCGGAAAATGGGGTGTTTCATAATTTGATTTTAGCCAAAATACACACGCGCTATAACGCTCATGCCAAACAAGTCATGCATGCTTTTTGGGGTGTGGGGCAGATGAGTTTTGTCAAACATGCGATTTTTGTCAATGAAGACGCTCCCAATCTAAGAGACGCTAACGCTATTATTGAGTATATACTAGAAAATTTTTCTAAAGAAAAAATTCTCATCTCTCAAGGCATATGCGACGCTTTAGATCATGCAAGCCCTGAATACGCTATGGGGGGGAAACTCGGTATTGATGCGACCTCTAAAAGCAACACCCCCCACCCCACGCTTTTAAACGATAACGCCTTATTAGCGCTTTTACAAGATAAAATGCCCAATATCGTTCTTTTGAAGCAATATTATCCGCACACCCGTAACCCCATTTGCGTCATTAGCGTGGAAAAGAAAGACAAAAGCGTCATTGAATTGGCTAAAAATTTGCTCGGTTTTGAAGAATATTTACGCATTGTCATCTTTGTAGAGCATATCAGCAACGATTTAAACAACCCTTACATGCTGTTATGGCGCATCGTTAATAACATTGATGCGCAACGCGATATTCTCACCTCTAAACATTGTTTTTTTATAGACGCTACCAATAAGGGCGTTATGGATAAACATTTTAGAGAATGGCCTGCAGAAACCAATTGCTCCATGGAGATCATAGAGAATTTGAAAAAGAAAGGGCTTTTAAAAGATTTTGAAACCTTAAATCAAAAATTCCACCTCACGCATTCTTTTAGCACGCATAAAGAAGAGCTATGACAGATTATAGCCAAAGGATTGATACCCTCATCGCAAAAATAGAAAAGGCTCGCATCGCCTATTCAAGGCACCACATTGTAAAAATCGTGGCTGTTTCAAAAAACGCTTCCTTAGAAGCCATTCAAAATTACTACAACTGCTCTCAAAGGGCTTTTGGAGAAAATAAAGTTCAAGATTTAAAAATTAAAATGCATTCTTTAGAGCATTTACCCCTTGAATGGCACATGATAGGCTCTTTACAAGAGAATAAAGTCAATGCGTTTTTGAGTTTAAAACCCGCTCTTTTGCATTCTTTAGACTCCTTAAAACTCGCTTTGAAGATAGAAAAGCGTTGCGAAATGTTGGGCGTCAATTTAAACGCTCTTTTACAGGTTAATAGCGCGTATGAGGAAAGTAAAAGCGGGGTGATGCCTGAAGAAACGCTAGAAATTTATTCTCAAATCAGTGAAACTTGCAAGCATCTCAAACTTAAGGGGCTTATGTGTATAGGGGCTCATGCTGATGATGAAAAGGAAATTGAAAAATCCTTTACCACCACCAAAAAGCTTTTTGACCGATTAAAGAATGCGAGCGTTCTTTCAATGGGCATGAGTGATGATTTTGAATTAGCGATTGCTTGCGGGGCGAATCTTTTGAGGATTGGCTCTTTTTTGTTCAAAGAGTAAGATGCTAGAATCTTATGCGCTTAAAAGCGGGGCTGTTTTTATCTCTGATGCGCATTTTTTGCCTAAAAGCCCTCATTTAATCAATACGCTTAAAGAACTTTTAAGCGCCAAACCCCCACAAGTCTTTTTCATGGGCGATATTTTCCATGTTCTTGTGGGCTATTTACCCCTAGATAAAGAGCAGCAAAAAATCATTGATCTAATCCATGCTTTAAGCGAAATTTCACAAGTCTTTTATTTTGAAGGCAACCATGATTTTTCCATGCGTTTTGTATTCAATTTTAAAGTGGTGGTTTTTGAGCGCCAAAACCAGCCCGTATTATTCCAATACGATAACAAACGCTTTTTACTAGCCCATGGGGATTTATTCATTACTAAAGCGTATGAATTTTACATCACGCAGCTCACCTCCACTTGGGCTAGATTTTTTCTAACTTTTTTAAATTTATTAAGTTTTAAAACCTTATACCCTCTTTTTAAAAAACGCATCTATCAAAAACCCATCCGCCTTTGGGAATTAGAACCAAAAGAATTGCAATCTTTTATTGAAAAGCGCCTAAAAGCCTACCAAAACTATATTAAAGATCTTAACATTGGTAGCATTGACGGCATTATAGAGGGGCATTTTCATCTCAAAAGCGGCGCAAAAATCCCCTTGAATGCACCTATTTATTGCCCACTGCCTTCCTTTTATTACGAACAAAGCCTTTTTAAGGTATCATCAAGCATTTTAGAACCATCTCAAAATAAGGACGCCTAAATCATGGCAGAAAAAACAGCTAACGATTTAAAATTGAGTGAGATAGAACTCGTGGATTTTCGTATTTATGGCATGCAAGAGGGTGTCCCTTATGAGGGGATTTATGGCATCAATGTGGCTAAAGTCCAAGAAATCATCCCCATGCCCACCCTTTTTGAATACCCTACGAATTTGGATTACATTATCGGCGTGTTTGATTTGCGCTCCACGATCATTCCGCTTATAGACTTGGCTAAATGGATAGGGATTATCCCGGATAAAAGCAAGGAAAACAAAAAAATCGTCATTATCACTGAATTTAACAATGTTAAAATGGGCTTTTTAGTCCATTCCGCTAGGCGTATCAGGCGCATTAGCTGGAAAGATGTGGAACCTGCATCCTTTAGTGCATCTAATAGCATCAATAAGGAAAATATCACCGGCACAACACGCATTGAAAACGACAAAACCATGCTCATTTTGGATTTAGAAAGCATTTTAGACGATCTAAAGCTTAATGAAGACGCTAAAAACGCTAAAGATACCCCTAAAGAGCGTTTTGAAGGCGAAGTGTTGTTTTTAGACGATAGCAAGACCGCAAGAAAAACCTTAAAAAATCATTTGAGTAAATTGGGTTTTAGCATCACTGAAGCTGTGGATGGGGAAGATGGGTTGAACAAATTAGAAATGTTGTTCAAAAAATACGGGGATAATTTGAGGAAACATTTGAAATTCATTATTTCGGATGTTGAAATGCCTAAAATGGATGGCTATCATTTCTTATTCAAGCTCCAAAAAGACCCCAGGTTTGCTTATATTCCTGTGATTTTTAATTCTTCTATTTGCGATAATTATAGCGCTGAAAGGGCTAAAGAAATGGGGGCTGTAGCGTATTTAGTCAAGTTTGACGCAGAAAAATTCACCGAAGAAATTTCTAAGATTTTAGACAAGAATGCGTAATTCTTTTTATAAAATTGTAAAATACTCTTATCTCAAACGCTAAAAAGGGGTTTTAAAATGGATGATTTGCAAGAAATAATGGAAGACTTCTTGATTGAAGCCTTTGAAATGAACGAACAGTTGGATCAGGATTTAGTGGAATTGGAGCATAACCCTGAGGATTTGGATTTGCTCAATCGCATTTTTAGAGTCGCTCACACCATTAAAGGCTCTAGCTCGTTTTTGAATCTTAACATTCTCACGCATCTCACGCACAACATGGAAGATGTCTTGAATCGCGCCAGAAAGGGCGAAATCAAAATCACGCCTGATATTATGGATGTCGTGTTGCGCTCCATTGATTTGATGAAAACTTTACTCGTAACGATTAGAGATACCGGCTCTGATACTAATAACGGCAAGGAAAACGAGATTGAAGAAGCGGTCAAACAGCTTCAAGCCATTACAAGCCAAAATTTAGAGGGCGCTAAAGAAGGGACTAAAGAAGCCCCCCAAAAAGAAAATGAAAAAGAAGTAAAAAAAGAAGCGAAAAAAGAAAATATAAAAGAAAATCAAGAAAACAAGGCAAAATCCCCTACTGCAAAAGATTTTGCAAGCGATAACCCTCTAGCCGATGAGCCGGATTTGGATTACACTAACATGAGTGCTGAAGAAGTGGAAGCGGAGATTGAGCGGCTGTTGAACAAACGCCAAGAGGCCGATAAAGAACGAAGAGCTCAAAAAAAGCAAGAAGCCAAACCTAAACAAGAAGTTGCCCCCAAAACAGAAACCCCCAAAGCCCCTAAAACCGAAACTAAAACTAAGGCTAAAGGCAGATACTGAAGAAAATAAAGCCCCCTCTATTGGCGTGGAGCAAACCGTTAGGGTAGATGTGCGCCGCTTGGATCACTTAATGAATTTAATCGGTGAGCTTGTGTTAGGAAAAAATCGCTTGATTAGGATTTATGGCGATGTGGAAGAACGCTATGATGGGGAAAAGTTTTTAGAGGAATTAAACCAGGTGGTTTCTTCTATTTCAGCGGTAACGACAGACTTGCAGCTTGCGGTGATGAAAACCAGGATGCAACCAGTAGGCAAAGTGTTCAATAAATTCCCTCGCATGGTAAGGGATTTGAGCCGGGAATTAGGCAAGAGTATTGAACTAATCATTGAGGGCGAAGAAACCGAATTAGACAAATCCATTGTAGAAGAGATTGGCGATCCGCTCATTCACATTATCCGCAACTCATGCGATCATGGGATTGAGCCTTTAGAAGAAAGAAGAAGGCTTAACAAGCCTGAAACCGGTAAGGTGCAATTGAGCGCGTATAATGAGGGTAACCACATTGTGATTAAAATCTCTGATGACGGCAAGGGGTTAGACCCTGTGATGCTTAAAGAAAAAGCGATTGAAAAAGGGGTGATTAGCGAAAGAGACGCTGAAGGCATGAGCGATAGGGAAGCGTTTAACCTCATTTTCAAGCCAGGCTTTTCTACTGCAAAAGTCGTTTCCAATGTTTCAGGCAGAGGCGTGGGCATGGATGTGGTGAAAACCAATATTGAAAAGCTCAATGGGATCATTGAAATTGATTCAGAAGTGGGGGTAGGCACGACTCAAAAGCTTAAAATCCCTCTCACTTTAGCTATCATTCAAGCTTTACTCGTGGGCGTTCAAGAAGAATATTACGCTATCCCGCTTTCTTCAGTTTTAGAAACCGTGCGCATCAGCCAAGATGAAATCTACACCGTTGATGGCAAGAGCGTGTTGCGTTTGAGAGATGAGGTGCTTTCTTTGGTGCGCCTTTCTGATATTTTTAAAGTGGATGCTATTTTGGAATCCAACTCAGATGTGTATGTGGTTATCATTGGCTTGGCCGATCAAAAAATTGGCGTGATCGTGGATTATTTAATCGGTCAAGAAGAAGTGGTCATCAAATCTTTAGGTTATTACCTTAAAAACACTAGAGGCATTGCTGGCGCTACGGTGAGAGGCGATGGGAAAATCACTCTCATTGTAGATGTGGGGGCGATGATGGATATGGTAAAAAGCATCAAGGTCAATATCACTACCTTGATGAACGAATCCGAAAACACGAAAAGCAAAAATTCCCCTAGCGATTATGTCGTTTTAGCGATTGATGACAGCAGCACGGATAGAGCGATTATCCGCAAATGTTTAAAACCATTAGGCATCACGCTTTTAGAAGCCTCTAACGGGTTAGAAGGCTTAGAAATGCTTAAAAATGGCGATAAAACCCCAGACGCTATTTTAGTGGATATTGAAATGCCTAAAATGGACGGCTACACTTTCGCTTCTGAAGTGCGTAAATACAATAAATTCAAAAACCTGCCTTTGATTGCAGTAACCAGTCGGGTCACTAAAACCGATAGGATGCGTGGCGTTGAATCCGGCATGACTGAATACATCACCAAACCTTATAGTGGTGAGTATTTAACCACCGTAGTGAAACGCAGCATCAAATTAGAAGGAGGCGAATCATGAGCAATCAATTAAAAGACTTATTTGAAAAACAAAAAGAAGCTAGTGCGGGTTCTAAACAAGAAGACAATGAAGAAATTTTGCAATTCATTGGCTTTATTATTGGCGATGAAGAATACGCCATTCCTATTTTGAATATTTTAGAAATCGTCAAACCCATTGGTTACACGAGAGTTCCTGAAACCCCAAATTATGTGCTTGGCGTGTTCAATTTAAGGGGTAATGTCTTCCCTTTGATCAGCTTGCGTTTAAAATTTGGCTTGAAAGCCGAAAAGCAAAACAAAGACACTCGTTATTTGGTAGTGCGCCATAACGATCAGATCGCTGGGTTTTTCATTGATCGCCTAACCGAAGCCATTCGCATCAAGCAAACAGATATTGACCCGGTGCCAGAAACTTTAAGCGATAACAATAATTTAACTTACGGCATTGGGAAGCAAAACGACAGACTCGTAACCATTTTAAGAGTGGAAGAAATCTTAAAAAAAGACTTCTAAAAATTTTAGTTTATCCATAAGCGGGCTTTGAGAAAGACTTATTCCATTAAAAAAGCTTGATTTTAATCAAGCGATAAGCGTTTGATTGAAAACAGAGTCTTTATGTTTTCTTTTAAACATAGCGTGAAACTTTTTTAAACGGATTAAAAAGAACTTCTTATTTTTTAGTTTTTATCACCAACACTTTTTAATAAGTGGGGCTTTTTGCATTGAAACTCGCTAGATTATAGCCCCCTCCTTTTAAGGATTTCCTATTTCAACACTTTTAAAAGCGCTTCATAATTAGGCTCTTCTAAAATGTTTTGAACGATTTCTTTATAGATAACCACTCCCTTATCATCAAGAACAAACACCGATCGAGCGAGTAAGCCTTGCAAAGAGCCTTTGCCTAACAGCACGCCGTAATTTTCCCCAAAAGCCTTATACCTAAAATCGCTTAAAATTCTTAAGTCCTTAATGCCTTCAGCGCCACAAATTTGCCCTTGAGAAAAAGGTAAGTCCATAGAAATAACGCTAAAACTCACAGAAGGCAGTTTGCCGGCTTGCTCGTTGAAGTGTTTGGCTTGGAGCAAGCAAACCGATCCAGTTAAGCTAGGAAGCGCGCTAATGACTTGAAAACGCACGCCCTGCTTCAATAAACTGACTTCTTGCAAGTCGCCATTTACCAATTTCACATCAGGAGCTTTATCGCCCACTTTTAAGGGTTTCCCCTCTAATTGGTATGTTTCTTCTTTAAAAGTAACTTTTTGCATTGTTAAATCCTTTCTAATTGAATTGCTATATAGCGTTAGAATAGTAGCCCATTAAGATTAACTTTTAAAAAATTTAAAAAGAATTTGTTTAAAAAATCGTTTCAATTTTAAAAAACCCCTTAAAATCTACAAAATTTGCATAACGATCAATTTTTAAGAAAAGATTTACCAAAAAGTATTAAAAAATGATTACAATACGGCTATCTAATCACAAGGAGAAAACATGTTTACATTACGAGAATTGCCTTTTGCTAAAGACAGCATGGGAGATTTTTTAAGCCCCATAGCGTTTGATTTCCACCATGGGAAACACCATCAAACTTATGTGAATAATTTGAACAACCTCATCAAAGGCACAGATTTTGAGAAAAGTTCTTTGTTTGCTATTTTGACAAAATCTAGCGGAGGCGTGTTTAATAACGCCGCTCAAATTTATAACCACGATTTTTATTGGGATTGCCTAAGCCCCAAAGCGACTGCCTTAAGCGATGAGTTAAAAGGGGCTTTAGAAAAAGATTTTGGCTCATTGGAAAAATTTAAAGAAGACTTCATTAAGAGCGCGACCACTTTGTTTGGCTCTGGCTGGAATTGGGCAGCGTATAATTTAGACACTCAAAAAATTGAAATCATTCAAACGAGCAACGCTCAAACCCCAGTTACGGATAAAAAAGTGCCGCTTTTAGTGGTGGATGTGTGGGAACATGCTTATTATATTGACCATAAAAACGCGCGCCCTGTGTATTTGGAAAAATTCTATGGGCATATCAATTGGCATTTTGTTTCTCAATGCTATGAATGGGCGAAAAAAGAAGGCTTAGGCTCAGTGGATTACTACATCAACGAGTTGGTGCATAAAAAAGCTTAAGCGTTACTGCTGTTGTGGTTTAAAGATTTTTAAACCACGCTTCTTTTTTGAATGAAAGACACTCTGTTTAACCAATCTCTAAACAAACGCTTTTGTTTTGATGAGAAAGTCGCTCATGTTTTTGATGACATGCTGGAGCGCTCCATCCCCTATTATTATGAAATGTTGGATTTGGGGGCGTATTTTATCGCTCAAAATTTAAAAGAAAATATCAATGCTAAACCCTTGATTTATGATTTGGGCTGTTCTACCGGGAACTTTTTTATCGCGCTTAACCAACAAATCCAACAAGATATTGAGCTTGTAGGGATTGACAATTCCATGCCCATGCTTAAAAAAGCGCAAGAAAAATTAAAAGATTTTAAAAATGCCCGTTTTGAATGCATGGATTTTTTAGAGGTTGAGTTTAAAGAAGCGAGTGCGTTTTCATTGCTTTTTGTGCTACAATTTGTCCGCCCCATGCAAAGAGAGGTGCTGCTCAAAAAGATTTATAACAGCCTTGCATTGAATGGGGTTTTATTGGTGGGCGAAAAGATCATGAGCGAAGATCGGATATTAGACAAGCAAATGATAGAGCTATACTACCTTTATAAACAAAATCAAGGCTATAGCCACAATGAAATCGCTTTCAAAAGGGAAGCGTTAGAAAATGTGCTTGTGCCTTATAGTTTAAAAGAAAATGTCGCTCTTTTAGAAAGCGTAGGGTTTAAGCATGTGGAAGCGCTGTTTAAATGGGTGAATTTCACGCTACTAGTCGCTAGAAAAACTTAAGTTTTCTAAAAAAGATATAAAACATGAGTTTTTTGAAATAATATTAAAACTTAAGTTTTTTAAAAAATATCCACAGGATCCATATTCACGCTGCAAGGGATATTTTGGGCGGTTTTTAAAAACGCATGCACGCTTTTGATTAGGCTTAAAGGGTTTTTGGAACGCAATAAAATAAGGTAGCGGTAAGAAGAAGCGATTTTTTCAATGGGGGCTTTAAAGCTAGAGAGCGTTACGCCCTTTTCTAAACACGAAGAAAGGGTTTGAGAGGCTTTTAGGCTCAATTGTTGGGCTTTTTCTTCGTTTTTATGCTTAAATTCTAACAAGCACAGCCTTGAAAAAGGTGGGTAGAGTTCGCACCTTTCTTGCAATTCGTATTGTAAAAAATCTTCATAATCTTCTAAAAAATTTTCTAATAGATCCGTTTCGGTGCTTTGAATGAACACTTGACCAGAAATTTGCCTAGCGCTCCTCCCAGCGATTTGATAAAGTAACGACACGCCTTCTTCTAAAGCCCTATAACTATTGGATTTAATGATATTGTCTATGCCTAAAACAACCGCTAAACTCACTTTAGCGTAATCATGCCCTTTGCTTATCATTTGAGTGCCGATTAAGATATTGGTTTTTTGAGCGTTGAAATCGTTTAAAATATTGTGGAGTTTTTTTGGCGTGCTGGTATGATCTTTATCTAAAATGGCTATTTTAGCGCCTTTCAAAAGGCCTTCTAATTCGTTCAACACTTGCATGGTGCCTATCCTTTTACCCACTAAAACTTCGCTTTGGCATGCGCTGCAAATTTTAGGGATAGGGCTTGAAAAATGGCAATAATGGCACATGAGTTTGTTGGTTTTTAAATGCAAACTCATATTCACGCTGCAAAAGGGGCATTGAACGCTTTTGTAGCAATTTTGACACAGCAAGGTTTTGAAATTAGCCCTTGTAGGTACAAAAATAATGGCTTGCTCGTTTTTGTCTATCACTTGTTGCAGCACTTCTAGGAGTTTGGGCGTGATAAAACGCTCCGTTTTTTCAAAAATAATGTTTTTTTGCGTGGGGGTGTAGCGCCCCTTTAAGCGCACTAAAGCCTTATCTTTAAAGCGTTTGTAACTATTCAAACTTGGCGTAGCAGAGCCTAAGATCACTTGAATAGGGAATTTATGGGATAAATACAAGCATAAATCCCTAGCGTTATACATAGGGCTTTGATGAGATTTATAAGAAAAGTCATGCTCTTCATCTACAATGATTAAACCCAACTCCTTAAGGGGTAAAAACAACGCACTTCGTGTGCCTACCACCAATTTGATTTCTTGCGAATAAAGCTTTTCTAAAAATTGTTTTTTTTGGGTTTGAGAGAGTTTGCTATGCCACAAGCCCAAATTTTCTTTAAAGACCCTTTTAAGGCGTTGTTGCATTTGAGGGGTGAGGGCGATTTCTGGCACTAACAATAAAGCGCTTTTTTTTTGCTCTAAAGTTTGAGCGATTGAGTGCATATAAATCTCGGTTTTCCCGCTACCCGTATCGCCAAAGAGCAAGCTTGCTGAATGTTTTTGCAATTCTTTTAAAGCGTTTGTTTGCGTTTGGCTTAACGCATTAAGAACAGGCTCAATTTTTTCTAACCCCACCAAATCGTATTCTTTAAAAGGGGTAAAAAGGCTTAAGACTAAAGAAAGATTAGCCGAGTAATATTGAGCGATAAATAGAGCGAGCTCTATTTGAAAGGGGAGTAAAAAATAAGGGGTTTTTTCTAGTTCTAGGCATTCAAAAGAGGGTTTTGAAACTTCTTCAAGAACGACGCCCAAAAGCGTTTTATTCCTTAAAGGGATATTGACTAACGCTCCTTTTTGGTGCCGCTCCTTAGAAAAGTAAGTTAAAGGGGGGGTTTTATTTTTTAAAGGAGCGATTAAGTGATAGAACATGATGAGATTTTTTCTAAAAGCTTTTTGAGTTCATTGTGCAAATACTCGTTTTGACAACTTTCATGCAAATAATCCTTTAAAAGCTCTAAAGCGTTTAATTCTTGGTTATGGAAACGCTCCTTTAGGGTGCGTTTCATCTCATCGCTAAAGGTGTTATTGAGAGAGATTTTATAGCGTTTGCCCAAATAAGTGATTTCTAAGCTGTCGTTTTCTGAATGCATGTTTTTAATGGTTTATGACAATAAATCAGAGATTTTGTCATAAAGACCTTGAATGCCCTTATCTTTAGCGCTCAATTCATCGTATAAAATAGCGATTTGAATGTCTTTTTCTTCATTTTGCGCATTCAGTGTGGTGTTTGCTTGGCGTAAAGCGTTCAACTCTTCTTCTTGTTTTTTGATTTTTTCAATCAATTCATCAATTTTAGCGTCCAATTGGTTTAACAAACTTAAAGATTGCATAGTAAGCCTTTCATGGTTTTTAAAAGTTATTATATCAAAGCTATTTAATTATCGCAAAATACCCCTATCCCCTTAAGGTAATGACCTTTAGCATAAAATAAAGTAACTAAAACCCCATGTTTTAAACCATTCTTATGGCGGTATTTGGTATTTTTGATTACCATAAAGCAACAAGATAGAAAACTTGACATGGGAGTGATAAATGCAAAAAAATATATTAAAAATGACTCTGTTGTTGGTTTTCCTCTTTTTAAAAAACGCTGTTGGTTTAGAGGATAAAAAAGCGGATCCTAAAAGCGTTCAAAATACGCCCAAAAATTTACCCCCTATCCAATTAAGGCTCAATCAAGTCCATGAAGAACTTATAGAAATGTTAGAAAATATGGAGAAAGGCACGCCGTATGAGTTCTCTAAAGTTAAAGAAATCCTAGAACAAAGCGAAGAAGAATGGCTCAAAGTCGCCCATGAAGAATGCGTGGCGTTGGTCATGCTAATAAGCCCCAAAGCTTCTATTAAAAATAGCCCGATTTATAAGAATTGCTATGAAGCTTATGTGCAGCAAAGAATCCATGATTTATATGATTTTTATATAGAAAGCAAAAAGGTGAAAAGAAAAATCAAGAAAGCCCATAAACATGCGCTTATCCAAAATGAATCCAAGCCCCTAACAAAAGAGCCGCCTAAAAGCGAGAATAAAGAAAATTTAATCAAGCCTAGCCTAAAAGATGCGAGTATCCCTAAAGGGTATTACTTGCAAATTGGTGCTTTTTTGAACGCGCCCAGTAAGGATTTTTTGCAAACGCTCAAAACTTTCCCTTACCAAATGGAGAAAAAAGACTCCCTCACGCATTATTTTATCGGCCCTTATCAAACGAAAGAAGAAGCCCTAAAACAGCTTGAAAATGCGGCTAAAAATTTTAAGAATAAGCCTGTGTTGGTGGAAAAGTAATTTTTACTTTAGTTTGATTGGATCTTATAAAGCCACATGGCTATTAGCGCGACAAACAAACTCGTGCCCAAAAACACATAGCCTATCATTTTATAAAGGGGGATAAAATTTTTTTGAATCTCTTCTTCTGCGATAATGATTTTAGAAACCCCTAAGCGGTTAGTTGGGGTGCTGTCTGTGAGGTAAAAGCCTTGTTTTTTAAGCATAAAATAAGGGGTTTTGATGGCGTCATTTTTAAAAGAGGCCACAAACGCCCCGATATTAGAAAACTTGACTTTATTGTCCCCATCCAATAAAACAAAGGGGGTGTTTTTGAATCGTTCCTCTAAGATTTTTAAAGGCTCTAAAGAAGAGGCATTATCCAATTCTAAAAGGCTTTTAGCGATCGCATCAGCGGTGTATTGCATGCGTATTTGGGTGTTTTCTAAGAGGTTATTTTTCGCATAAAAGAAAAATAACGCTAACAAAACCCCCACTAAAAGCAAGGTAGAAAGGGCGTAAATGATTAAAAAACGCTTTTTAAAAGAATAGGGCATGACAAACCTTTTTGTTTATAGCGGGTTGGATAACACAGCTTTTTAGGATTAAAAACGCTCAAAAACAGCCCTTTTTTTTACCATATTTATTTAATTTTATGGTAAATTTTTGAAAAATTGTTATAATTCCTACACTTTTATTGGCAAATTTAATTAAGAGAGGAGTTTAGAACATGCTTGACATATGGATAGATATGATAATTTGTATTTTTTATTTGCTCTTTTTTACGACTCCTTACATTGTAGGCGATATTTTGCAATTGAAATTTATCCGTCAAAAGCTCTGCGAGAAGCCTGTTTTACTCCCACAAAAGGATTATGAAGAAGCGGGAAATTACGCCATTAGGAAAATGCAATTATCCATTATTTCTCAAATTTTAGACGAGATAATTTTTGCTGGTTGGGTCTTTTTTGGTTTGACGCATTTAGAAGATTTGACGCATTATTTAAACCTTTCTGAAACGCTAGGCTACTTGGTGTTTGCCTTGTTGTTTTTAGCGATTCAAAGCGTTTTATCCTTACCTATTAGCTACTCTACACCACCATGCATTTGGATAAGGAATTTGGCTTTTCTAAAGTGAGCTTGTCGTTGTTTTTTAAGGATTTTTTCAAAGAGTTATTACTCACTTTAAGCGTGGGATTGTTGTTGATTTACATCCTCATTATGATCATTGAACATGTGGAACATTGGGAGATTAGCTCGTTTTTTGTCGTGTTTGTTTTTATGATCTTGGCTAATCTTTTTTACCCTAAAATCGCTCAGCTTTTCAACCAATTCACTCCCTTGAATAATAGGGATTTGGAGAGTCAAATTGAGAGCATGATGGATAAGGTGGGTTTTAAATCCGAAGGCATCTTTGTGATGGACGCTAGCAAGAGGAATGGGCGTTTGAATGCGTATTTTGGAGGCTTGGGTAAAAACAAGCGGGTGGTGTTGTTTGACACTTTGATCTCTAAAGTTGGGACAGAAGGGCTTTTAGCCATTTTAGGGCATGAATTAGGGCATTTTAAAAATAAGGATTTACTGAAAAGTTTGGGGATTATGGGAGGCTTGCTCGCTCTTGTTTTTGCTTTGATCGCTCATTTGCCGCCGTTGGTTTTTGAAGGCTTTAATGTTTCACAAACGCCAGCGAGTTTGATTGCGATCTTGCTCTTGTTTTTGCCGGTATTTTCTTTTTACGCTATGCCTTTGATCGGATTTTTTAGCCGAAAGAATGAATACAATGCGGACAAATTTGGGGCGAGTTTAAGCTCTAAAGAGGTTTTAGCCAAAGCGTTAGTGTCTATTGTGAGCGAGAATAAAGCGTTCCCCTATTCGCACCCTTTTTATGTTTTCTTGCATTTCACGCACCCGCCCCTATTAGAGCGCTTGAAAGCTTTGGATTATGAAATTGAATGACCCTTTCACAAGCCCTAAACAAAGCCAAAAAAGAAT
Organism: Helicobacter sp. 219-2; assembly: GCF_030053225.1. NCBI lineage: Bacteria > Pseudomonadati > Campylobacterota > Epsilonproteobacteria > Campylobacterales > Helicobacteraceae > Helicobacter > Helicobacter sp. 219-2. Next base: position 1,399,014 of record NZ_JASGBS010000001.1, read on the forward strand.
TATCGCAAAAAGGTTTTAGGGGGGGCTTAGAGTCTGAAATTTTATTGGGCTTTGTCTTGCAAAAAGAAAGGGTTTTTTTGCACACGCATGCTTATTTAGAGTTAAACCACGAAGAAGAGGCGCGCTTTTTTGAACTGGTAGAAAAACGCTTGAACGACTGCCCCATAGAGTATTTATTAGAAAGCTGTGATTTTTATGGGCACTCTTTTTTCGTGAATGAGCATGTTTTAATCCCACGGCCTGAAACGGAGATTTTAGTCAAAAAAGCCCTTGATATTATTTCTCAATACCATTTAAAAGAGATAGGCGAAATAGGCATAGGGAGCGCTTGCGTGTCTGTTAGTTTGGCTTTAGAAAACCCCAAAATTTCCATTCATGCGAGCGATATTTCACCAAAAGCTTTAGAAGTGGCGTCCAAAAATATTGAACGCTTTAATTTAAAAGAGCGTGTTTTTTTAAAAAAAACGCGCCTTTGGGATCGCATGCCAACGATACAAATGCTTATCTCTAACCCGCCCTATATCGCTAGAGATTATCCTTTGGAAAAATCCGTTCTCAAAGAACCGCATGAAGCCCTTTTTGGGGGGGTTAAAGGCGATGAAATCTTAAAAGAAATCATCTTTTTAGCCGCTGAATTAAAAATCCCTTTTTTGGCTTGTGAAATGGGGCATGATCAGTTAAAAAGCTTGAAAGAATGCTTGGAATTTTGCGGTTATGATGCGGAGTTTTACAAGGATTGGAGCGGCTTTGATAGAGGGTTCATAGGCATTTTAAAAAGTTTTTTAAGATAAAGTTAAAACTTAATTACCCTTTTAGTGTTACAATAAAAACACTTAAAATAATAAAGGATGCCGCTATGTATATTGAAAAAATCCTCCAATCTTTACAGAAAAAATACCCCTATCAAAAAGAGTTCCATCAAGCCGTCTATGAAGCTATCACTTCTTTAAAACCCCTTTTAGACAGCGATAAAAGTTATGAAAAGCATGCCATTTTAGAGCGTTTGATTGAGCCTGAAAGGGAGATTTTTTTTAGAGTGTGTTGGCTAGATGATAACAACCAAATCCAGGTCAATCGGGGGTGTAGGGTTGAATTCAATTCAGCGATTGGCCCTTATAAGGGGGGCTTGAGATTCCACCCTAGCGTGAATGAAAGCGTGATCAAGTTTTTAGGCTTTGAGCAAGTGTTGAAAAATTCGCTCACCACTTTGGCCATGGGGGGCGCTAAGGGGGGGAGCGATTTTGACCCTAAAGGAAAGAGCGAGCATGAGATCATGCGTTTTTGCCAGGCGTTCATGAATGAATTATACCGCCATATTGGGGCTACGACTGATGTGCCAGCCGGGGATATTGGAGTGGGCGAAAGAGAGATTGGCTATCTGTTTGGGCAATACAAAAAATTAGTCAATCGTTTTGAAGGTGTATTGACCGGTAAAGGACTCACTTATGGGGGGAGTTTGTGCAGAAAAGAAGCTACCGGTTATGGGTGCGTGTATTTTGCTGAAGAAATGTTGCAAGAAAGGAACAGCTCTTTAGAGGGTAAGGTTTGCAGCGTTTCTGGGAGCGGTAATGTCGCTATTTATACCATTGAAAAATTGCTTCAAATAGGAGCCAAACCGGTAACGGCGAGCGATTCTAATGGCATGATTTATGATAAAGACGGCATTGATTTAGAGCTTTTAAAAGAGATTAAAGAAGCACGCCGTGGGAGGATCAAAGAATACGCCTTGCAAAAACCAAGCGCGAAATACACGCCTACAGAAAATTACCCCAAAGGGGGGAATGCTGTATGGCATGTGCCTTGTTTTGCGGCTTTTCCTAGCGCGACCGAGAACGAATTGAGCGTTTTAGACGCTAAAACCCTCCTTTCTAACGGGTGTAAATGCGTGGCTGAAGGGGCGAACATGCCCTCAAGCAATGAAGCGGTTGAATTGTTTTTACAGGCTAAGATTTCTTATGGCATAGGCAAGGCGGCTAATGCTGGGGGGGTGAGCGTGAGCGGCTTGGAAATGGCGCAAAATGCGAGCATGCACCCTTGGAGTTTTGAAGTGGTGGATGCGAAATTGCACCACATTATGAAAGAGATTTATAAGAATGTTTCTCAAACCGCTAAAGAGTTTAAAGACCCTACTAATTTTGTTTTAGGGGCTAATATCGCTGGTTTTAGAAAAGTAGCGTCTGCGATGATAGCGCAAGGGGTTTGATTAATTTATCTTACAAACCTATTTTTTAACCCACCTCCTTATGGCACGCAACAAAGGTAAGGACTTTTGATAAGCTTTGCGATAGATTTTAAAAGAGGTGTTTTGGGATAATTCCAAAAGAGGGGTAGCCTTTGATAAGAGGCGTTCATAATTAACCCTCAAATCATCATAATTAACCCTCAAATCATCATAATTAACCCTCAAATCATCATAATTAACCCTCAAATCATCATAATTAACCCTCAAATCATCATAATTAACCCTCAAATCATCATAATTAACCCTCAAATCATCATAATTAACCCTCAAATCATCATAATTAACCCTCAACCCATCAACAGACACTAACGGCTCATTCAAATCACGATGAAGAGCAGAATAATGGGCATCATTGCAATGATAAATCGTATCGTTCTCAAGAATGTTTTTAAAAAAATCTAGGATCTTTTCAAAACTCAAATCCTGGTAAAAACCCGCTTTCCCATCAATGGTGTTTAAAGGGTTTTCATAGAGCATGTCTAAATAAGCGTTTTGGTGGGTGTGCAAGTATTTGATATAATCAATCGCTTCATCAAAGTTTTTAAAATCATGGACATTCACAAAACTTTTAGGGTTAAAGTCTTTCGCCACGCTAGGACTCCCCCAATAAATAGGGATGGTGTGGCTGAAATACGCATCAAGGATTTTTTCGGTTACATAGCCATAGCCTTGTGAGTTTTCAAAACAGAGGTTGAATTTGTATTGGCTTAAAAATTCGTTTTTGTTTTTGACCTTATAGCCCAGAGTGTTTTTCACGCTCCCTCCCGAAGCCACTGGCTCAATAGCATTTAAAGCGTCATAGAAAGCGTTTCTGATGGGAGCGTTAGCGTTGCTCGCTACAAAACTGGCAAACCCTCTTTTCAAAGGATCGCTTTCATTATGGATTAGCGCGCATAAATGGGGGTGGTTTTCTTTAAATTTATGGGAGGGTTTTTTTAAAGTATAAAGGGTTTTGAGCTTATAGGGTGAAGTGGTGTCATTAACAAGCATGGCTTTATAATGCAAATAAGCGTAATACAAAGGCATTCTCAAATAGCGATCGTTAAAATCTAATTCATCAAAGCCTATGGCGTAATCAAAGAGGTTGAAATTAGGCGCTTCATTTTCGCCGGTGTAAAACACTCTTTTGGTGTTTTGATACGATAAGATTTTTCTAGCTTGTTCCAAAGGATTGCCAAAGACTAGATCTGATGGTTCGTTGGGGTTGCTGTGTAGAATGATTTTGTAGCGTTGTTTTAGGATGAAATGCAAAATGAAATCTCTGAATCCTTTTTTTTCGCTATTCTTTAAGGGCCACCAATTGGCTAGGGCTATATTTAATGGGGGCTTATGGGTTGTTTCATCTAAATGGGTGCTTTCTATGAAAGCGTCTAATAGGGGCTGGAACATGGTTATCCTTTAAACCAATTTAGGCAAACTCAAATGGCGTTTGAAAGACGCCAAGATCACGAGAGCAAAAGGTATCGCTACCAAAAAGTACAAGAAAGTGGGGATGGGCAAGGGATCGCCTGCGGCATAGCTGTGCAAGCCAGAAAGGTAGTAATTCACGCCAAAATAAGTCATTAAAACCGAATAAAACCCCAAAACGCTGCTGCTCGCTAAAATAAAGGGCCAATTTTGAGAGCCTAGAAAACGCAAATGCAAGATTAAAGCATAGACGCAAATAGAAATCAACGCCCAAGTTTCTTTAGGGTCCCACCCCCAATAGCGCCCCCAAGATTCATTCGCCCACACCCCGCCTAAGAAATTCCCGGCTGTGAGCATGAACAGGCCTAAAATCATGCTCATTTCATTGATAGCGCTAATGGAGAGAATGGTTTTATCCAAATTGAAACGCCCTTGTTTGCGCAAAATAAACAGAACCAAACTCAAAATCCCTAGCACAAAACACAAGCCCAAAAAGCCATAACTGGCGGTGATGACAGAAACATGGATATTGAGCCAATAGGATTTTAACACCGGCACTAAATGGCCAATTTGAGGGTCCATAAAGCCTAAATGAGCCACAAAAAGCGCGATACCGGCTAAAAAGCTAGAAGCCGATAGCGCGAGTTTGGAGCGTAAAACAAACCCTGCAATAACAGAAGCCCATGCGATATAAAGCATGGACTCATAAGCGTTACTCCAAGGCGAATGCCCGCTCACATACCAGCGCAAAACAAGCCCTATAGAATGAGCGATCGCGCAAAGCAAGATAGCCATATAAAGGGTTTTAGTGAGCCAAATATTTGGAATCGTGTTTTTAACAAGAGAGCTGATCACAACGATAAAAAGCAATAGCCCAAGAAAGATATAAGGCAAAGTCAGGCTGTTAAAAAAATTGGTGTGGTTTAAAAAAATTTCAGAATCCACTTTAGAAGAAGGTAAATAGAGGTTTTTGGCATGCTCTTTTTGGTAAATGCTTAAATCTTGTAGGGTTTTTTCTACTTTATCCCATTGATTGGTTTTTAAAGCGTCATCAAACCTGTTAAAAATATTTTTTAAAAACTCCGTTGCCACGCTTGAAATTTCTTTATTGGGACTGTTGATCGCTTCAATGGGCGAAAGCCATGCAGTGGTTTTATCGCTAGGGAAAATGCGTAAAAATTGAGCGCTAAAAAGCGTATAGACTAAGTTGATTCGTTCATCTACTTTTAAGACATCTTTATCCAACTCGTTGCGCGCATTGGGGGATTTTTGATTGACTTCTTCAACAAGATTTTTTAATTTATACCCACGGCTATCAAACACATCTCTAAAAGCGATACGACTCTCATCTAAAGGCGTGCCGATAAGCTTTCTTAAGGCTTTATTAGAAGTGTAAATCATCTTAACACTGCGCCAATCATTGGGGAAAAACATGATCCCTAAAAGCACCTGCATGGCGTTTAGCCCTTGAAAATCATCTTTCCTTAAAATCTTATGGACATATTCAATGCTAATGGTGTCAAGGGGTTTGATACGCCCGTCAAAATCCTGGACTTGAAGCCTTTGAAAGGCTTTTAAGTGGTCTTTGGAATACTCTCTTAAATGCTTCAAACGCTCTAAAATCACGCTTTTAGAATCCTCTTTATTAGCAGAATTTTCTACATTTTGTCGTTCTATTGGAGTGCTTTTGCCCCCATGCATGTCAATTGGAGCCTCATTAGCAAACGAGGGAGTAAAAGGGCTGATTAAAATTAAAGCGAGCAAGAAACTAGCAACTTGTTGGGATTTTAAAAAGCGTGAAAGCTTCAAAAAACGCCCATTTTTATCCAAAAGCAACCACAAAGCCCCCAAAATAAGCATCGCATACCCTAAATAAGTGGGGATTTTACCCGGATCTTTATTGACAGAAAGGATCGTGCCTTTTTCATCTGTATCATAGGAAGATTGGAAAAAGCGATAGCCCTCATAATCTAAAACATGGTTCATAAAAATCCTATAAGGTTTGATCAAGGTGTTATCCAATTTCAAAACTTCCACTTCTGAAGCGTAAGATGAAGGGCTCATAGAGCCAGCGTAGCGCTCTAATTCAAAACGCTTCAGTTTGATTTGAAAAGGCAATTCAATATAAGCCGATCCAAAACTTAAAGAGAGCTTGTCGTCTTTAAACATCTCGCTTTCTTCTATGCCTTCATTCCTGTTGGTTTTGATGAGGTTGAATTTGCGGCTCACGCCGTTATAAGTCGCTTTTAACACTAAAATAGCAGCGTCATCTTTTTTAATGGCGTTTTGTTTGTAAATCTCTAAGGGTTCTAAAATTAAAGGCTTGTGATCTAAAGTCGCATGAATGGGTTTTAATCGTTTGGAATAATAAAAGGTAAAAGGCGTTTTTAAAGAAAGTTTAGTGGTGTCATTAAGAGTGATATTAAGGTAAGTGTCCGCACTTTCAAAAGAGCTTTGCGCACTATTTTCTCGCACATGCATAAGCCCTTCTGTGCCAAAAAATCGTGTGATGGCTGCCCCTAAAATGATTAAAATCAAGGAGCTGTGGAAAAAAAGGCTTGCGTATCTTTTGCGCTCTAAGGCTTTAGAATTGATGAATGTGCCTATTAAAACCACCAATAAATACGCATGCAAGAAATTAAACCAAGGGGTGTTATACACAATCGCCTTACTCGCGCTCGTGCCATAATCGTTTTCTATAAAAGTGGCTATCGCACACGCTAAGGCATAGAGTGCTATTAAAGGGATAGCGACCCAAAAAGAACCGAACAAAAAATAAATCAAGCTCTTAAGGCTTTTCATGCGTTTTCCTAGCTGGATTTGTTTTTAGAAAGATCGGTTTTATATTTGATGTAAGCCTTTAATTTTTTGATGAAATCTTTATCGCTTGTGGCTTTTTGATACTCTTCACTGCCGATAAATTCTAACACCGCTAAAAATTGCGTAGAGGGCATATAGCCGGGCAATTCATAGATGGTTTTGCCGGTTTTATCGGATAAAACAATCGTAGGGGTGGATTGGACGGCATAAATTTGCGCTAATTCTTCTGTGGACATTTTGATTTCTTTTTCATCATTTTTATCCTTATCGCCGACTTTAAAATCATGCTCTTTGGAGTAGCTGATATTGACATAGTAAGCGCTAAAATGCTCTTTAACATAGTTGCGCAATTCTTTGACATTTTTGAGATCTTTTTTAAATCTTTCACAATAGGAGCAACCATTACGGCCAAACACTAAAAGCATGTATTTATCGTTAGGGCTAATGGACTTATTGTCTGAAAAAATATCTTCTAAACCGGCATAGCTCTTTTTGTCTATGTTGTCTCGCTCATCATTTAATTCTTTGGAGCTTTGAGAACCGGAACTTAAAAGATTTTCATCTAATTTGTCCTTATTGTTGGATTTGCAAGCGCTTAAAAATAACGAAATCAATAGCAAAACGCTTAAAAATTTCTTGGAAACATAAGAAAGTGAAAACATGTAATAACCTTTATTTTTTAATAGATTTGGAAACTCGGTATTTTACTATAATAATCGCTCTTTTATGCAAATTTCACTCACTTTTAAGGTTGTTCACTAATTCAATGATAAATTTTGCAAACTCTATGGAATCGTTTAAGCATGGGCAAACCAAATACTCTTTAACCGCCAAGCGCTCCGCCATCAAGCGGTATTGCATGTCTAATTCATAGAGCGTTTCAGAATTATCAATCGTGAAAGCCAAAGGATAGATGATAATATGAGATTTGCGGTGCTTTTCTATCAATTCTTCAGTGCTTGGCTCTAGCCATTTCATAGGCCCTAGTTTGGATTGGTAAGAGAGTAAAACTTCTTTAAAAGGGATATTTTTTTGTTGCATTAACTCTTTTAACAAATTCACATGGTGTTCGCATTCTTGTTGGTAAGTATCGCCGGCATCAATAACGCTTTTAGGTAAGCCATGAACGGAAAAGATTAAGACAAAATCCTGGCTTTTGCGGTTGTTTAGGGTGCTTAAAATCGTGTTTAAAATGATTTCATTAAGCTTTTTGCTGGCATAAAAACGCTCTATTACTTGCACCTTAGGGCGGAAAGCTTCTAAAGCTTTTAGGGCGTTAAAAGCGTCATTGAAACTAGAAAGGGTGGTGGTGCTAGAATATTGCGGATACATGGAAAAAAACACCAAGCTTTCTACCTCTTTTAAGGCTAAATCTTGCAAGACCATAGACGCATAAGGGGGGGTATAGCGCATCGCATAAGTGTAAAAGCGAGAAGGATCTAATTTATTCAAACGCTCTGTAAGGGCGAATGTGATAGGCGTTAAAGGGGATTTGCCTCCCAATTTTTCATAGATTTTTTTGGATTTTTCTATGCGGCTATTGACAATCATTTTACCCACCATTTTACGCATAAAATTATTTTTAATGGTAAGGATAAAGGGGTCATCAAACATGTTTTTTAAAAACACCCCCACTTCATAAAGGCTGTTAGGCCCTCCCATATTCAAAAGAATGACCGCTTCTTTAGGGGATTTTGTGGCGTTATTTTCTAAATTATCAAGCTTTTCATTGATTAAATTCATTAGGTCATGCTAAAATAAAACGATTAATAAAAAACAAATCGTTAGAAAGAAGTTAATGTTAGAGATGAGTTTGCAAGCATTAAATACACAAGATTCTTCTGTGATGGCTCAATCCTTGCTTATCCATGCCTTTTTTGCCGCCTTGCTCGCCCTAGCCTTTATGATCAATCTTTACACCCTTTTTAAAGAAAAGAATTTTATCCAATTAAATAAAAAAATCTATCTTGTCATGCCAGCGATTTACATTCTTTTAAGCATCGCTCTTTTGAGCGGGACTTTTATTTGGGCGATGCAACAATTTGAATTTTCTTTTAGCGCTGTTATCATGCTTTTGGGGCTGTTGTTAATGCTTATAGCAGAAATCAAACGCCATAAAAGCGTGAAATTCGCTATCACTAAAAAAGAAAGGATGGAAGCCTATATCAAAAAAGCTAAAATGCTGTATTTTTTAGAAACAATTCTTATTGTTGTGTTAATGGGTCTTTGAATGCGTTTTGTCTATCACCCTTTAGCCAAAGAGCCTGTTTTAAAAATAGAAGGCGAGAGTTACACGCATTTATACCGCTCAAGACGCGTCAAAAGCGCGAGTCGTTTGGATTTAAGAAATTTAAAAGACGGCTTTTTATACACCTATGAGCATGCAGAAATCACTAAAAAACACGCCCTTTTAAGGCTAGTGGGCGCGCAAGCGTTAGAGGTTATGGCCAGTAAAAAAACGCATTTGATTTTAAGCGTGATTGAAATCAAAAGCATTGAAAAAATTCTACCTTTTTTAAATCAGTTAGGCGTGAGCAAGCTGAGTTTATTCTATGCGGATTTTAGCCAACGCAATGAAAAAATAGACAGCACCAAATTAGAGCGCTTTCAAAAGATTTTGATTCATTCTTGCGAGCAGTGCGGCCGTAGCGCTTTAATGGAATTGGAAGTGTTTTCAAACACTAAAGAGGTGCTAAACGCTTACCCAAAAGCGAGCGTTTTGGATTTTAAGGGCGAAACCTTACCCGCAAGCGTGGATTTTGAAAAGGGCGTTATCATAGGGCCTGAAGGGGGCTTTAGCGGACAAGAAAGAGGGTATTTTAAAGAGCGCGAAATTTATCGTATCCCGTTGGATATGGTGCTAAAGTCTGAGAGTGCATGCGTGTTTGTAGCGAGTGTCGCGCAAGTTTAGGGGGTTGTTGGGGGTTTTAAATCCTAGAAAATCCACCCGTAATTAAAAAACACTTTAAAATGACTGCCCCCTTCATTCAAAACAACAGAGTCCGCATAGATGCCATTATTAGAAGCGATTTTAATATCGCTTTGGATTAAAGGAACGCCAATACCTACAGAATATTTAGAATGCTTGTAGCGGTAATTAAACCCAGTCACTATATCTAAATTACCGCTTCCTTTGACTTGGTTGAAAACATAGTAGCTATTGTATAAGCCCCTTAACCCCCCAAACACCCCAAAAGAGGAAGCAAAAACTTTTTTAGTAGGATTATCTTGCTTTTTATTGGTATAAGTGGTGATGAAATCAAACAACACATCCATTCCCCCACCATAGCTTAATTGCTGGATTTTTTCATCGTTAGCTTGAGCGTAGTTGTATTTGATGATGCCATAATAGGCTAACCCTATGTAGTCGTTGAAATAATGTTGGTAGCCTATTTTAACATTAACCCCTAAAATAGGGCTTCTAAAGGATTGTGAGATGCTAGAAGTCAAAAAGCTTTGATTGAACGCGTTAAACACAGAGCCAACAAAAGCTCTTGCGTTCAAACTGGCGTCTAAATAGTTGGCTTGGCTATTCAAATTAGCGAAATTAATGGGAAGAGCGTTTTGATTGATGAGCTGTTGCCAGACAGCGGTGGTAACCCCTATAAGCCCAGCGGGGACTTGAGCGCAATTCGTATAAATGGAATTGGGGTAATTGCTAGGGAAAGCAGGCTGATTTTTGCCGCCAAAACGAGAGCAAACATTATAGTCGTAACCATCATGGTCTCGCACTTCATGCCCGTTACTAAATTCTAGCTCTTCTTTCCCGTTTTTCTCCACTTCATGCCCGCCTTCACACCGCACTTCTGGCCCGTTTCTTTCTTGGCACAAACGCACCCTTTGATAAGTCATGTTCCCATTATGGGTATAACCTAAAGTATGGCCGTATTCATGGATAATATCTCTTAATGCCAAAATAGCAACTTGATTCAAATTTTTGCCAAACAATTTTTCAGGGTTTAAGGCAAAAGGCGCTATCCCTAAAACACCTTGATTGAAGCCATTATCACCGGGAGCGTTTGCACTGCCTAGTTGGGATCCTAGCCCTAAAAACCCCTTGGCCGCATTCAAGAGATTCACCGTAAGCTCATTAGCGACTCTATAACTATTGATAACTTCTTCTGGGGTTAGCACATATTTTTCATCTTTAGGATCAACAAGCCCGTTATTAAAGGGATTCACGCATTTAGGGTAATCAATACCGCACTCTGATGGGCTGTTAGCGAATTGGAAAGGGGCGTTTAAAACGGCTTCTTCCCAAGATTTGGAGTCAAACACCGCAATCATATCTAACATTAAATTGGTCAATTCTTCTGCGGTTTGTGGGGTGAAAGACACCGAAGCGACTTGACAACTCTTTTTATAACCAGGGCATTCATAATGAGGTTTAGGAGAAGCAAGAGGGCCACTAGGATCATTGTTGCCGCTAGAAAATGGGTCTGTATTCTCATAAGTCATTTGAAGGTTGGTCGTGATTTGACTGAGCTTTTCAAACAAACTCTGCGTGTTAGCGTCAGAAAAGGGGGTGGTAGTGGTTTGAAGTTGTTGGAGACCATCAGAGTTGAATGGCGAATCGTTTGAAAAATTATTAAACAGGCTTGCCGGCAGAATGATTTGAGAATCTTTAGGGATGGTTTCTATCACGCCTAAATTGACTACCTTGCCTTGAGCGTCTGTATAACTCAGCTCAATATTGTTTAAATTGTAGGGCAGAAAGTTTTGTATCACAACCACGCTGTTATTGCCATAGCCTTCAAACTCGGCATTATCCTTATTGTATGCCATCACATACACAGGGTTTTGAGAATAAAAAGTTAAGCCGTTGCCGTTGATATTAGCCGCTGTGAATAACTCAGTCGCTTTTTCTAAAATGGTGCTTTGGAGGATGTAGTATCTCCCATAAACGCTTTGTGGGGTGGCTGTATCGCTTTTGTTTTGTTCTTTAGGTTGCTCGTTAGTTTGTGGGTGGGTTAGGGGGTTTTTTTGGATTTTTTGGGTGGTTATGACTTCTTCTTTAGTTTGCGTGCCTTCTAATAACCCGGTTTCAAACCCGGCTTCTATAAAAAAGCCGTCTTTTTGGTGTTTTTGAAAGGCTTCTAAAGGGTTGAACAAGCCGATTAAAGACAAGCAAATCGTTTTACTAACGAATCTTAGCATGGTAATTTCCTAAATGGTTTAGCGTTTTGTTCTCAAAGAGTTTGCAATTCAATCAAACTGAAGTTTCGTATTATAATACATTTTTGAGAAATTGCGGTATTGTTTGTATTAAAAAATAAACAACGCTCAAAGGATAAGCGCTTTTATCTTTTTCTTCAAATCACTTTAAAATTTTAGGCAAAGTGATGCCCATTTGTCCTTGATACTTACCTCCTCTGTCTTTATAGCTTTGCTCACACACTTCATCGCCTTGTAAAAACACCACTTGCGCGATCCCCTCATTGGCATAGACTTTAGCTGGTAGATTAGTGGTGTTAGAAATTTCAATCGTAATATAGCCTTCAAATTCCGGCTCAAAAGGCGTAACATTCACAATAATCCCGCATCTGGCGTAAGTGCTTTTGCCTAAACAAATCGCTAAGGTGTCTTTAGGCATTTTAAAATACTCTATCGTATGGGCTAGAGCGAACGCGTTAGCGGGTAAGATAAAAAAGCCCTCCTTGCTCGCATCAATTTTAGTCGCGTTGTTAGGGTCAAAGTTTTTAGGGTCAATTAAAGCGTTTTTATTATCAAAGAGCATGAACTCACTCCCCACTCTAATATCATACCCGTAACTGCTCAAACCATAGCTGATCACATTCTTACCGATTTGCTTTTCGCAAAAAGGGCTAATCATGCCATGCTCTAAACTCATTTTTTTAATCCAAGAATCCGCTTTCAATCCCATACGCACAAAGCCTTTAAAGTTTGTTAATAATTATGTTATTATAACAATAATTTTTTGCTAAAACGCTTAGTAAGATTATGTGTTTGTGGCATATTTTAAAACAATATAAGGAATAAATCGTTATGAACCTTTCTGAAATTGAAGAGTTGATCAAAGAATTTAAAGCTTCTGATTTGGGGCATTTGAAATTAAAGCATGAGCATTTTGAGTTGGTTTTGGATAAAGAATCCGCTTATGCGAAAAAAAATGCGTTAAATCCCGCCCATTCTCCAGCCCCCATTATGGTAGAAGCGAGCATGCCAAGCGTTCAAACCCCTGTGCCTATGGTATGCACCCCTATTGTGGATAAAAAAGAAGAATTTGTGCTTTCGCCTATGGTAGGCACTTTTTATCATGCGCCCTCACCTGGGGCTGAGCCTTATGTCAAAGCGGGCGATACGCTTAAAAAAGGGCAAATCGTGGGCATTGTAGAAGCGATGAAAATCATGAATGAAATTGAAGTGGAATACCCTTGCAAGGTGATTTCTGTTGAAGTGGGGGACGCCCAGCCGGTAGAATACGGCACGAAACTCATCAAAGTTGAAAAGCTTTAAAACCCATGAATAAAGAAAATAAAAAGGTAGAAAAAAAAGAGCTTTCGCGCATTTTGATCGCTAATAGAGGCGAGATCGCTTTAAGAGCGATCCAAACCATTCAAGAAATGGGTAAAGAATCCATAGCCATTTATTCTATCGCTGACAAGGACGCCCACTACCTCAATACAGCTAACGCAAAAGTGTGTATAGGGGGGGCAAAATCCAGCGAGAGTTACTTGAATATCCCTGCGATCATTAGCGCGGCGGAATTGTTTGAAGCGGATGCGATTTTCCCTGGGTATGGGTTTTTGAGCGAGAATCAGAATTTTGTAGAGATTTGCTCGCATCATTCTTTAGAATTTATTGGCCCGAGCGCGAAAGTCATGGCTTTAATGAGCGATAAATCCAAAGCCAAAAGCGTGATGAAAGAAGCCGGCATGCCTGTGATTGAGGGCAGTGATGGGCTGCTTAAAAGCTATCAAGAAGCTGAAGAAATCGCTGATAAAATCGGCTACCCTGTCATCATTAAAGCAGCCGCTGGTGGGGGCGGGAGAGGCATGCGTGTCGTAGAAGATAAATCCAAGCTTAAAAACCTTTATCTAGCCGCAGAAACGGAAGCTTTGAGCGCGTTTGGCGATGGGAGCATGTATTTAGAAAAATTCATCAACAAACCCAAGCACATTGAAGTCCAAATTCTAGCCGATAAGCATGGCAATGTCATCCATGTGGGCGAAAGGGATTGCTCGGTGCAAAGACGCCAACAAAAGCTCATTGAAGAAACCCCGGCAGTGGTTTTAGAAGAGGGCGTTCGTAAGCGTTTGCTAGAAACAGCGATCAAGGCCGCTAAATATATCGGCTATGTGGGGGCTGGAACTTTTGAATTTTTGCTGGATTCCAACATGAAAGATTTTTATTTCATGGAGATGAACACTCGTTTGCAAGTGGAACACACCATTAGCGAAATGGTGAGCGGGTTAAACCTCATTGAATGGATGATTAAAATCGCTCAAGGCGAAGAATTGCCCAAGCAAGAAAGCTTTTCTCTCAAAGGGCATGCGATAGAATGCCGAATCACTGCAGAAGATCCTAAAAAATTCTACCCAAGCCCGGGTAAAATCACCGAATGGATCGCCCCTGGTGGGGTGAATGTGCGCCTTGATTCGCATGCGCATGCCCATTATGTCGTGCCTACGCACTATGATTCTATGATTGGCAAGCTCATTGTGTGGGGTGAAAACAGAGAAAGAGCGATCGCTAAGATGAAAAGGGCTTTAAAGGAATTTAAAGTAGAAGGCATTAAAACGACCATTCCTTTCCACCTTGAAATGCTTGAAAATGCGGATTTCAGGCAAGCAAAAATCCACACGAAGTATTTAGAAGAAAATTTTTAAGTTTTAAGGATTTTCTTAAGCATGATTTAAGGATTTTAAACGATCAGAAAAAATCGGCATTTAATTTTATGATTTTATAGTAAAGTTTTTTCATGCAAACCTTGTTCAAAGAAGTTACCCCTAAACGCTATGTCAATGGCAATGAGATGAAAGAAAATTCTAGCAATGTTTTAGATCAGTATTTCACTAAGCCTAGTGTGGCTTTAAAATGCTTTCAAAAAGCTTGTGAAATTATTAAAAAATATGAAAATCTAGATGACTTTATTTTTTTAGAGCCAAGTGCAGGCGATGGGGTGTTTTATGACTTGTTTCCTAAAAATAGACGCATTGGTATAGACATTGAACCCAAAAGAGATGGATTTATTCAATACGATTTTTTAAATTATAAATTGCCTACGCATCAAAAAGTGATTTGCTTGGGTAACCCTCCTTTTGGGCATCGTGGGGTTATGGCGTTAGAATTTATCAACCATGCTAGAAATTGTGATTTTGTGTGTTTTATCCTACCCATGTTCTTTGAAAGTCAAGGAAAGGGCTCTATTAAGTATCGTGTGAAAGGTTTAAATCTGCTTTATAGCGAACGCTTAGAAAAAAATGCGTTTATAGATTTTAAAAATAAAGAAGTGGATGTGCATTGCGTGTTTCAAATTTGGAGCAAAAAGTATCAAAACAAAAAAAGTGAATTTTCTTGGTATAAGAATCGCCATAAAGAACCCTTTGGCGAGTATATCAAGGTTTTCACGGTTTCATTAGCTAAAAACAGAGAATGCGGTAAAGAGTGGATTTTTAATCAAAAAGCGTCTTTTTACCTTTCATCAACTTTTTATAAAAGCACACAAATTGTAGAGAACTTTGAGGAAGTTAAGTATAAATCTGGTATTGCTGTGGTATTTACTAGCGCCAACAAGGCTTTAAACACTAAATTAAAAAAACTATTCAAAGAGATTGATTGGACAAAATACGCAAGTTTAGCGACTAATTCTTGCTATCATTTAGGAAAAAGTCATATTTTTCAAGCCTTATATGATCACTTGGATAGTTTAAAGGATAATTGATGGACTTAGAACAAACTTTTTTAAAAATTATTGAAAAAAACATGAAGAATTGAATTTAGGACAAGATTACAACGCTATTTTTTCAAAAATTAGAGATTTTGAAGCCAACGCTATAGGGCAGATTGGTGAAGAGTTTTTAAAAAGTGTGCTTAACGCTATAGATGGAGTCATCAATGATGGCATTATTCATGATGAATACGATATTATGACAAAAAGCGGTGTATCCTTTGAAGTTAAAACAGCGCGAAAAGGCAGAGCTAACAACACTTTTCAGTTCAATGGTATAAACCCACGATACAACTATGATTTTTTGATTTGCTTAGGAGTGTGCGAAGACAAATTGCTTTATAGAATTTTTAAAAAGGATGAAATCAATTACATTCATAAAGAAAGAAAATACTTTATGAAACAAAATGAGTTTAAAAAGCAATTGGTGCCAATGAATCCTGATAATCAAGTCAATTATAAACTCACTCTCAATATTAAAGAATTGAAAGAAATTACAAATCTCATCAAAGAGTTAGAAAGGGTTTTAGGATTAGATTAATATTTTTAGATAGAATTGAGTGGATCAAAATGTTTTTAGGAATAGAGTTTGCTTATCTTGTCTTTAAGAAAAACCAATGAAGTGGAGGATAGGATGTCTAAGATTTCAAATAATTATAACCCGTCTTTGATGATGAGAGATTACCACGCCCAAAGGGTTAGCTCGCACGCAAGAAAAGAAGAAAATAAGGAAATTCAAAATCTTTCAGAGAATGATGAAAAAATCAAATTAGCCAAACAAGCCAAGCAGGATAACCTAGCCATAGGGAATTTAGAAAGCCGTCTTAAAAGCTTAAAGGGCATGGATAAAGACGCTAAAGAATTGGTGGGGATTTCTAAAGCTTACGCTCATAATAATGAAAAAGATCGAAGCGATTTTGAGCATTTCAAAAGCCGTTTGGATAAAGCGATTGATTCTTTCAATCAAAAATCAGGCAATGATAGTTTGAAGCTCCCTAACAATATTGACATTGACGACACGAAAGCTTTGGAAAAATTTTCAAAATCATTAGAAAGTGAGAAAGAAAACATTCAAAACTCTTTGCACCAGTGGAAAAAACAGCTCGCTGAAACGAATCATTTAAACAAGGAATACAACACCTTAGATAAAACAAGACTAAACGCTCAAAAATTCCAAGATGTCCATGACACAAGCAAGATCACCCCATCTCGCTTGCAAGACTTGCTCGCTTGAAAGAGTTTGCTTATAGCGAGCCTTGTTTAGATGAAGAAGATAAAAAGGCCGTTTTAGAGGTTTTAAATTCCAAACAGCTCACGCAAGGCAAACGCTCTCTTTTGTTTGAAGAAGCTTTGTGCGAGTTTTTGGGCGTTAAGCATGCGTTAGTGTTTAACAGCGCGACTTCAGCCCTTTTAACGCTCTATAGGAATTTTAGCGATTTTAACGCTGATTGCAATGAAATAATCACCACCCCTATAAGCTTTGTAGCGACGGCTAACATGCTTTTAGAAAGCGGTTACAAACCCGTATTTGCTGAAATTAAAAACGATGGCAATATAGATGAATTGGCCCTAGAAAAGCTCATTAACAAAAGAACCAAAGCCATAGCGAGCGTGGATTATGCCGGTAAAAGCGTGGAAATAGAAAGCATTCAAAAGCTTTGCAAAAGGCATTCTTTGAGTTTCCTTTCTGACAGCTCGCATGCTCTAGGGAGCGAGTATCAAAACAAAAAAGTAGGAGGCTTTGCGTTAGCGAGCGTGTTTAGTTTCCATGCCATTAAGCCTATCACTACGGCTGAAGGGGGAGCGGTCGTTACTAACGATGGCGAATTGTATGAGAAAATAAAATTGTTTCGTTCTCATGGTATGATCAAAAAAGATTTTTTTGAAGGCGAAGTCAAAAGCATAGGGCATAATTTCCGCTTGAATGAAATCCAAAGCGCTTTGGGTTTGAGCCAGCTTAAAAAAGCCCCCCTTTTAATGCAAAAAAGAGAAGAAATCGCTCTAGTTTATGATAGGATTTTTAAAGATAACCCCTATTTCACCCCTTTACACCCCTTGTTAAAAGACAAAAGCTCTAACCACCTTTATCCTATTTTAATGCGCCAAAAATTTTTTACACGCAAAAAACTCATTTTAGAAAATTTGCACAAGCGTGGCATTTTAGCCCAAGTGCATTACAAACCCATTTACCAATACCAATTGTATCAACAGCTCTTTAACACAGCCCCCTTAAAAAGCGCAGAGGTTTTTTATCGCGCTGAAATTTCCTTACCTTGTCATGCGAATTTAGATTTAGAGAGCGTTCAAACCATCGCTCATGGCGTTTTAAAAACTTTTGAGAATCTTAAGATAGAATGAGTTTCATTTAGGGCTTCAAATTTTAATCATTAAGAATGGTGCGGAAGAAAGGAATCGAACCTTCATGCCTTGCGGCGCTAGATCCTAAGTCTAGTGCGTCTACCAATTTCGCCACTTCCGCACACCGCACGCAATCGCATGCAATAAGAAGTAGAAAACAAAGAAGCAGTATTTTAGCTGTTTAATCCTTTAAAAATACTGAAAAATTGAAGTTTTTTTAAGATTTGAAGTTTTTTCTGGCTTTAGGGAGTTTTAAATTCTTTTAAGGTATTCTAACAAGGCTATATTTAGATAGTCTTAAGGAAATTAAGGAACAAAATGGAAGTTTCACGCAAGAAAATTTACAACCCCAATTCTACAGAAAGTGTGAATGAAAGAAAGATTTTTGGAGGCAATCCTACAAGCATGTTTGATTTGAATAAAATCAAGTATCAATGGGCGGATCATTTGTGGAAAACGATGCTCGCTAACACATGGTTTGCTGAAGAAGTGAGCATGAATGATGACAAAAGAGATTATTTGAAATTAAGCGCAGAAGAAAAGATCGGCTATGACAGAGCTTTAGCGCAACTCATTTTTATGGACAGCTTGCAAACCAATAATTTAATTGACAATGTCAATCCCTTTATCACCAGCCCCGAAATCAATTTGTGTTTGGTGCGTCAAGCTTATGAAGAAGCCTTACACAGCCATGCGTATGCGGTGATGGTAGAAAGCATAAGTGCGAATACTGAAGAGATTTATGACATGTGGCGTAACGACATGCAATTAAAAAGCAAGAATGACTATATCGCACAAGTGTATATGGAATTAGCCAAAAACCCTACAGAAGAAAACATTCTCAAAGCGCTTTTTGCGAACCAGATTTTAGAGGGGATTTATTTTTATAGCGGGTTTAGCTATTTTTACACTTTGGCTAGGAGCGGTAAAATGCTAGGATCAGCACAAATGATTCGTTTTATCCAAAGAGATGAGGTAACGCATTTGATTTTATTCCAAAACATGATCAACGCTTTAAGGAATGAAAGAGCGGATCTATTCACGCCGCAATTGATTAATGAAGTCATAGGAATGTTTAAAAAAGCGGTAGAAATTGAAGCTTCATGGGGGGATTATATCACGCAAGGCAAGATTTTAGGGCTCACTTCAAGCTTGATTGAGCAATACATCCAGTTTTTAGCGGATAGCCGTTTGAGTAAGGTGGGTATCGCTAAGGTTTATGGCGTCCAACACCCCATTAAATGGGTAGAGAGCTTTTCAAGTTTCAACGAGCAACGCTCTAATTTCTTTGAAGCTAGGGTGAGCAATTACGCTAAAGGGAGCGTGAGTTTTGATGATTTTTAAGGGGCTTTCTTGAATAGTATTAAAAACCATTTGATGTGTGAAGAAATCAATAAGCGTTTCAATTTGCACCCCAAAGTGAGAGAGGCTATGGAGAGCGTTGAAAGGGAAATCTTTGTGCCAGCCCCCTTTAAACATTTTGCTTACACTTTAAACGCGCTTTCTATGCAAGCGCAACAATACATTTCTTCGCCCCTAACCGTGGCCAAAATGACGCAATATTTAGAAATTGATCATGTGGATAGCGTGCTAGAAATTGGCTGTGGGAGCGGCTATCAAGCGGCAGTTTTGTCTCAAATTTTCAGGCGCGTTTTTAGCATTGAAAGGATTGAAAGCTTGTATATAGAAGCGCGTTTGCGCCTTAAAACTCTCGGTTTAAACAATGTCCATGTTAAATTCGCTGACGGGAATAAGGGCTGGGAGCAATACGCCCCCTATGATAGGATTTTGTTCTCTGCTTGCGCTAAAAATATCTCTCAAGCGCTCATTGATCAGCTTGAAGAAGGCGGGATATTAGTCGCGCCCATTCAAGAAAATAACGAGCAAGTGATCAAACGCTTCGTGAAGCAAAATAACGCCTTACGCGTCCAAAAAGTGTTAGAAAAATGCTTGTTTGTGCCTGTTGTAGATGGGGTGCAATAAAGATTAAGGCATGATTAAACACTATCTTTTCATGGCAGTTTCGCAAGTCTTTTTCTCTTTCTTTTTAGTGCTGTTTTTCATCTCCTCTATCGTGCTATTAATCAGTATTGCAAGCGTAACGCTCGTGATTAAAGTGAGCTTTTTGGATCTGGTGCAACTCTTTTTGTATTCCTTGCCTGGAACCATTTTTTTTATTTTGCCGATCACTTTTTTTGCGGCTTGCGCTTTAGGGCTTTCAAGGCTTAGCTATGACCATGAATTGTTAGTGTTTTTCTCTTTAGGGGTTTCGCCTAAAACAATGACTAAAGCGTTTGTGCCTTTAAGTTTGTTAGTGAGTGCGATTTTATTGGTGTTTTCACTGATTTTAATCCCCACTTCTAAGAGCGCTTATTACGGGTTTTTGCGTCAAAAAAAAGACAAGATTGATATTAATATCAGAGCGGGTGAATTTGGACAAAAATTAGGCGATTGGCTCGTGTATGTGGATAAAGCTGAGAACAATTCCTATGATAATTTAGTGCTTTTTTCCAATAAAAGCCTCTCTCAAGAAAGCTTTATTTTGGCTCAAAAAGGCGATATCAACAACCAAAACGGCGTGTTTGAATTGAATTTATACAGCGGGCATGCGTATTTCACTCAAGGCGATAAAATGCGTAAAGTTGATTTTGAAGAATTGCATTTGCGCAACAAGCTCAAGTCTTTCAATTCTAATGATGCGGCTTATTTGCAAGGCATGGATTATTTGGGTTATTGGAAAAAAGCCTTTGGTAAAAACGCTAATAAAAATCAAAAACGCCGTTTTTCTCAAGCGATTTTAGTTTCATTGTTCCCTTTAGCGAGCGTGTTTTTAATCCCCTTATTTGGCATCGCCAACCCACGATTCAAAACGAATTGGAGTTATTTTTATGTCCTTGGAGCGGTTGGGGTTTATTTTTTAATGGTGCATGTGATTTCTACGGATTTGTTTTTGATGACCTTTTTCTTCCCCTTTATTTGGGCGTTTGTCTCTTATTTGTTGTTTAGAAAATTCATTTTAAAGCGTTATTAAATGCGTTGTTTTAAGGCTACTATCGCTTATGATGGGGCGTATTTTTTAGGCTATGCCAAACAGCCTAACAAACTCGGCGTTCAAGATAAGATAGAGAGCGCTTTAAATGCGCTAGGGATTAAAAGCGTTGTGGTTGCGGCTGGGCGCACGGATAAAGGCGTGCATGCGAACAACCAAGTGCTGTCTTTTTACGCTCCAAAACACTGGAATGCCGCTAAATTATTTTATTATCTAGCCCCTAAACTCGCCCCGCATATTGTCTTAAAAAAGCTAGAAGAAAAAAACTTCCATGCACGTTTTGACGCTCAAAAAAGAGCGTATCGTTACCTTTTGACGAAGAATTTAAAAACGCCTTTTTTAGCGCCTTATATCGCTTGTGGGGATTATGGATCACTGGATGCGTTAAACACCGCTTTAAAGCAATTCACAGGCAAGCATGATTTTTCCATGTTTAAAAAAGAAGGTGGGGCGACAACCAACCCTAAACGCACCATTTTTAACGCTTTTGCTTATAAAACCTTTATCATAGGGCATGAGTGCGTGGTGTTTAAAATCATTGGCGATGCGTTTTTGCGCTCCAACGTGCGTTTGATCATTCAAGCGTGCGTTCAATACTCCTTAGAAAAAATCACGCTCGCTGAAATTCAAGCGCAAATCCACAACATCAAAGCTACTATAAGAACGCCCATAATGGCTAATGGCTTGTATTTGCACAGGGTGTATTATTGAAATCTTAAGAGGTGTTCTTCCCAATCTAGAGCGCTTTTAATAATGGTGTCTAGGTTGTTATAAAGGGGTTTGAAAGGGGTGTTTTGTAAGATTTTAGCGTTATTGGCAATAAGGCTTGCTGGATCGCCCTGTCGTTTGTCTAAAATTTCCACTAAAAAATCGTTGTTTGAGATTTCTTTAACCTTTTCTATCACTTCTTTCACGCTATGGCCTTGATTGTAGCCGACATTATAGATCTCGCTCTTATTTTTTTCTAAAAGGGTTTGATAGCTCGCTAAATGCGCGTTAGCCAAATCATCTACATGGATATAATCCCTGATGCAAGTGCCATCTCTTGTGGGGTAGTTAGTGCCAAAAATCCCCATTTTTTTCCTTTTCCCCACCGCGCATTCGCATGCGATTTTGATCAAATGCGTGGCGTTGAGCGTGCGCTGTCCTAGCGTGTAAGGGGTGGTATAATCATTGTGCATGCATGCCCCAGCCACATTGAAATAGCGCAAAATAATGCATTTAAAATCCGCTATTTTAGAAGTGTCTAACAAAATCCTTTCGCTCATCATTTTAGACGCTCCATAAGGATTAATGGGGTTTAAGGGGCTTTCTTCATTCAAGCTTGAATCAGACTCGCCATAAACCACGGCCGTAGAAGAAAAAATAAAACGCTTGATCGCATGCTTTAAACAAAGTTTGACAAGCTCTAAAGTGTTGAGCGTGTTGTTGGTGTAGTATTCTAAAGGCAAGCGCGTGGATTCTTCTACTGAGATTTTAGCCCCAAAGTGCAAGATGGCTTCAATGGGATCTTTTAATTGCTGCTTGTTCAAAAATGCGTCCAATTTTTGCGTTTCATTCAAATTGGCTTGAACAAACACAACCCTATTAGGGTAATAATGCTCTAACGCTTTGATGTGTTCTAAAAAACCGGTGCTGAGATCATCTACAATAATGATGTTTTCTTTGGTTTTTTCTAAAAACGCCCTTGCGGTATGCGAGCCTATATACCCGCACGCCCCTGTGAATAATAATGCCATAAAAACCCCTTTTGAAATGAAAAAATAACGAATATTATAACATCTTAATCCCATTTATTATTTAAGGATTTTTTAAGAAAGTTTAACCTATAATTTCGTCTTTATTGGCTTTAAAGGGCTTATAGCTCAGGTGGTTAGAGCGCACCCCTGATAAGGGTGAGGTCGGAGGTTCAACTCCTCCTAAGCCCACCATTTTTTACCATCTTTGGGGAATTAGCTCAGCTGGGAGAGTGCCTGCTTTGCACGCAGGAGGTCAGCGGTTCGATCCCGCTATTCTCCACCATTTTTTTCTCCTTGAATTTTTTCTTTTTATCAATCATGTTTGGCTGAGAAAATCCTAAACGATTGAATCGTCCTTGTTTAACGCCGCAAGTCTTTTAACTTAAAACTCCTTGATAAAAGATTGAATTAAATTGGGATTTTTGGTTATAAAAATTCTTATTACCGCTCGTTAAGGCTTTATAAAAAAATGCTAGAAACCCTTATAAAACAAGCTAATATATTCTATTCAATTTGCTTCAAGGACAAACAAACATGAAAAAATTTCTTTATACCATACTCGCGCTTCTTTTAATCGGCCTTTTAACAACCTATCTTATTCTTTTTACAGAATGGGGGAACAAAATCATCGCTTCGTATATAGAGAAAAAAATCAACCCAAACGAGCGCTACTTGAACGTTAAAGCCTTTAAATTGAGATTCAATTCTTTGGATTTTAAAGCTCAAGCCAACGATGATTCTATTCTCATTCTTAAGGGGGATTTTTCACTTTTAAAGCAAAGCGTGGATTTGAATTACCATATAGATATTAAAAATTTACGCTCTTTCAAAGAATGGATACCCTACCCTTTAAGGGGGGCTATTATTACTTCTGGGAATATTAAAGGGCATAGAAAAGCCCTCTTGATTCAAGGCGTCTCTAATGTCGCTCAATCCCACACTGCCTACAACGCCCTTTTAGATGATTTCAAGCTTTCTCACTTAAACTTGAACGCGCAAGACGCCAATTTAGAAGATTTGCTTTATTTATTCAACCGCCCCGCTTATGCGAACGCAAGAGTGTCCTTACAAGCGGATTTTAACTCTCTAAAGCCTTTAGAAGGGCATTTGATCCTAACAGCCAATAACGCTTTAATCAATAACGCCCTAATCAATCAAATTTTTCATTTAAACCTTAAAGACACGCTGGTTTTCAACCTCTCGCACTCAAGCGACTTTAAAGAGAACAAAGCCATCAGCGACACCACCCTAACTAGCCCTTTAGCCAATTTTACAGCCCTAAAAAGCGAATATCTTTTCTCTGCTTTAAAACTCAACGCCCCCTACACTTTAGAAATACCCAACCTAACCAAATTCCAAAACATTACCAACCACCCCTTAAAAGGGAGTTTGACTTTAAAAGGCGCTATAGAGCAAAGCCCCAAATTCTTAAAAGTCAGCGGCCATTCAAATTTACTAGACGGCACGCTGGATTTCACGCTTTTAAATAAAGATTTGAAAGGGCGTTTTTCCAATATTTCCACTTTAAAAGCCTTAGATTTATTCAATTACCCCAAGTTTTTCCAATCCGTTGCAGACGCTAATTTGGATTATGACCTTAGCGCTAAGCAAGGTGTATTGAAAGCCCACCTAAAAAACGCAAGATTCCTTAAAAATTCATTCAGCGATTTCCTCTACTCCATTTCTAAATTTGATATTACTAAAGAAATTTATAACGATGTCAATCTAGTAAGCCAAATCAACCAGCAACGCCTGCTCTCCAACCTCAGCTTAAAAAGCCCCAAAACCCAATTAAAAATCCATAACGGCTTATTGGATTTAAACACCAAGCAAATAGACATGCTCATGGATGCGGAAATTTTAAAATTCATTTTTAAATTGAAACTTCAAGGTAACATGCACCAGCCAAAATTTTCCCTCATCTTAAACGAAAAAGCCATCCAACAAAACCTGCAACAAGGCTTGAAAGAAATCCTAAAAAACGACACCCTAAAAAAAGGTTTAGACCATTTGCTTAAAGATGATAAGCTTAAAGAAAAGCTTGAAAAAGGGCTTAAGGGGCTTTTTTAACCCTATTTTTAAGGATAGAAATGGCGCACATTTTAGTTAGCGGGGCGACTTCAGGGTTTGGGCTAGAAATCGCTAAGGCGTTTTTACAAAAAAACCATGTGGTTTTTGGCACAGGGAGGCGAGAAGAGAATTTGCAAAAATTGCAGCTCGCTTATCCCAAGCATTTCATTCCTCTGTGTTTTGATCTTAAAAACAAGCCTGAAACTAAGCGGACGATAGAAACTATTTTTTCCATGACGGATCGCATTGACGCTTTAATCAATAACGCCGGCCTAGCGCTAGGCTTAAACAAGGCCTATGAATGCGATCTAGACGATTGGGAAGTCATGATAGATACGAATATCAAGGGGTTGTTGCATCTCACTCGTTTGATCTTGCCCTCTATGATAGAGCATAACCAAGGGATCATCATCAATCTTGGCTCTATCGCTGGCACTTACGCCTATCCTGGAGGGAATGTCTATGGAGCGAGCAAGGCGTTTGTGAAACAATTTTCTTTAAATTTGCGAGCAGATTTGGCTGGCACTAACATTAGAGTGAGTAATGTTGAACCCGGCTTGTGCGGCGAAACCGAATTCAGTATGGTGCGCTTTAAAGGCGATAAAATAAAAGCCCAATCTGTCTATGAAAACACCATTTACCTCAAACCACAAGATATTGCTAACATCGTGCTATGGATTTATGAACAACCCTTGCATGTCAATATCAACCGCATAGAAATCATGCCCATAAGCCAAACTTTCGCTCCCCTACCTACCCATAAAAACCCTTAAGGGGTTTTAAATAAATTTAAACTTTAACAACTTTTAATTTATCTTCAAAAAAAGGGATTTTGGTTACTTTATTTTAGACTCATTATCTTAAGAGGATAGGAAGTATTTTGAAACAATCCTCCCTAAAATCCGCCTAATCCCCAAAAGACCGCTTTTGAAAGCCGTTTAATCAAGCCTTATTCAAACTAAGCTTTGATCTTAAGCTGCTTGAGAATATCGCACGCCCCTTTAGCGCCTAATTTACAGCCTTTTTTAAAGTTTTCTATGGCTTGCTTTTCATTCCTTGTTACGCCTTCGCCATTGTATTGCATGGCCCCTAAATTGAAACACCCTCCGCCATTTTTCATCTCGCATGCTTTAGAATAACGATCGAGAGCCTCTTTAAAATTCTTCGCCACGCCATCGCCATGATGATACATATTCCCTGCGTTAAAGCACCCTGGGCTGTCTTTTAGCCCACAAGCTTTGTCATACGAAGCGAGCGCTTTTTTCAAATCTTTAGGTGCGCCTCTGCCCGCATCATACAAACTCCCTAATATCGTGCAACCATCGCCATCGTTTAAATCGCAAGCTTTAGTAAAATATTCCACCGCTTTTTTAAAATCCCTAGTTACCACTTTGCCATCATGATAAATCCCCCCTAAGCTCGCGCACCCTTCAGCGTATTTCAAATCGCACGCTTTAGAATAGTATTGTAGGGCTTTATTGGTGTTTTGGGACACGCCTTGCCCGCTGTAATATAAATTCCCCAATAGATGACACCCATTGCTGTAATCTAAATCGCAAGCTTTAGCGTAAAATGAAGCGGCTTTTTTCAAGTTCTTTTCCACCCCTTGCCCTTGATAATAAAGCACCCCTAAATTAAAACACCCGCTATTTTCTTTCAAATCGCAAGCTTTTTCAAAATATTTCTTAGCTTGAGTGAAATCTTGCTCTTTGTAGCTCTTTGTCCCCAAACCCACAAGCTCTTTAGGGTCTTGCTCTGCCATTAGCCCCCCTAAACACAACGCACCCAAGCACAAAACCCTAAAAAGGGATTTTTTGACATTTTCTAACATGATGTATCTCCTTATTAAAAATTTTATTATAGTGTTATTAAGCAAATACAAAATGCCATGATCTCTTTGTTATTTTAAAGCTAACGATCGCTTGCAAATTTCTGTGATTTTATCCCACTCTTTGTTTTGAATCAAATGTTTAGGGGTAAGCCAGCTCCCTCCCACGCACAAAACATTTTCTAAATTTAAATAAGAATGCATGTTATCTATGCTAATCCCCCCAGTAGGGCAAAATTTCACCCCTTTAAAAGGGCCATTAAAAGCGTTTAAAAGTTTAACGCCCCCGCAATACTCTGCCGGGAAAAATTTTAAAGCACTATAGCCCAATTCTAAGGCTTGCATGACTTCACTACTGCTAGAAACCCCAGGTATTAGGGGCATGTCTTTTTTCTTTGCGTATTCTAAAAGCTTTATCGTAAGGCCTGGGCTAATCAAAAACTCTGCCCCCCTATTTTGAGCTTGCTCTAATTGGGTGGGATTTAGGATCGTGCCAGCACCCACGCGCATTTTTGGCACATTCTTAGCGATAAGCTCTATGGCCTCTAAAGCGCAACTGGAGCGCAAAGTAACTTCTATGATGTGAATACCCCCCTCTACTAGGCTTTGCGCTAAAGGTACAGCGTCTTTTATATTCTCAATTACCACCACAGGGATAATGGGGCTAATTTGTAAAACCTCTATTATTTTATCTTGCATTTTATCTCCTTTATATTTTTATACCTTTATGCCAAAACTCATGCCGCCCTCTTCAGCCGTATTGACATTCAATCTCAAACTCGTAAATAATTCCCTACCCAACCCAAAACTGGGCTTTTCTAAATTTTCTAAGGTTTCTAAAAACAAGGGGTTGATGCCTCTATCTTCAAAATCCTTTTCAAGCACATTCAAGGCGTTATTAGGAGCGTCTAATTCTATCAAATCGCCATCTTTAATCTTAATGATCGCCCCGTTTAACGCTCCCTCAGGGCTTAAATGGATCGCGCTAGGCACTTTCCCGCTCGCCCCACTCATGCGCCCATCCGTAACCAGCGCGACCTTATAGCCCATATCCTGCAAAGCCCCTAAATTCGTGGTGAGTTTGTGCAATTCTGGCATGCCGTTAGACTTAGGCCCTTGGAAAGGCAAGACAGCCACAAAGTCCCTTTCTAATTCTTTATTTTTAAAGCGTTCTAAAAATTCGCTTTGGGTTTTAAAAACAATCGCTCTAGCCTTGACTTTCCTATGCTCATCTTTAATGGCTGAAATTTTAATCACGGAGCGCCCTAAATTACCCTTTAAGATTTTAAGCCCCCCATTAGCGGCAAAAGGCTCGCTAACAGGGCGTAAAATATCCGTATTTAAGCTATGATTAACAGCGTCCTTATACACCAATTGGCCGTTTTCTAAAAAGGGGGTTTTGGTGTAATTTTGCATGCCTTTTTGCGTTTTGGTATCCATAATCGTATGCACATCTTCAAACAAAAGCCCCTCTTTTAACAATTCTTTGATCACAAACGCTAATCCCCCACACGCTTCAAAAGCATTCACATCCGCCGATCCGTTAGGATAGACTTTAGCTAAAAGGGGTATGAGATTGGAAACAGCGTCAAAATCGTCCCAATTGAGAATCACCCCACAAGATCTAGCGATAGCGATCAAATGTAAAGTGTGGTTAGTAGAACCTCCGGTTGCCATTAAGCCTATAAGAGCGTTAAGAATGCTTTTTTCATCAATGAGTTTGGCTAAAGGCAGAACTTCCCCGCTCGCTAATCTTTTGGCACTCTCTTCTACTAAAACCTTCCGTAAGGGGTTGTTAGGGTTGATAAAGCTAGAATTAGCCACATGCAACCCCATAAACTCCATCATCATTTGATTAGAATTAGCCGTGCCATAAAAAGTGCAAGTGCCTACATCATGGTAGCTTTGCATTTCAACTTTTAAAAGCTCTTCTCTGTTGATCTTTCCCATTGCAAAATCCTGGCGTGCTTTGGCTTTTTTATAATTTTCTATCCCGCTCACCATAGGCCCGCTTGGCACAAACACACTCGCTAAATTCCCAAAGCTTAACGCTCCTATGAGCAAGCCTGGCACGATTTTATCGCACACGCCCAAAAAAAACGCCCCGTCAAAAACATTATGGCTTAATCCCACGGCGGTGCTTAAGGCGATCACATCTCTACTGAATAAGCTCAATTCCATCCCATCATAACCCTGCGTGATACCATCACACATCGCTGGCACCCCACTAGCAACGCTCGCATAAGCGTTATGCTCTTGCAATTCTTTTTTAATCCAATCAGGGTAATTTTTAAAAGGTTGGTGGGCTGAAAGCATGTCGTTATAAGCCGTGATAATCGCAAAATGCTTTCTTTTATGCGAACCTAAAGGCATTTTTAAATGCTCTGGCATGCTCGCTGTAACATGCGCAATATTCGCGCAACCCAAGCTCTCAATCTTGGGCTGGTTTTTAGGGTTAAAGATATTTTCTAAATAAAGCTCTCTGGTTTTTTTGCTACGCTCTGTAATTTTTTCTTTGATTTGTTCTAAAGAATGCTTAGGCATGAACACCCCTTCAATTAAGATTTTTAATATATAATAATAACTCAAAAACACTCTAAAAGGGTTATTGATGTTAGATTTTGATTTGGTTCTTTTTGGCGCGACTGGGGATTTAGCCATGCGAAAGCTCTTTGTTTCGCTCTATGAAATTTATACCCATTATGGTTTTAAAAAAGATTCTAAAATTATCGCATCTGGGCGTAAGGAGCTATCCAATGAAGAATTTTTAGCACTTCTTTGCGAAAAGACACAACTGCATTCAAGAGAAAAGGGTGAGGAATTTTTAGCCCATATCAGTTATTTTTGCGTTCGTTTGGATAACCCTAAAGACTTTGAAGAATTGAGTAAAATCGCTACAAAAAATAAACTCTTGATTTTCTACTTTTCTATCTCCCCTAGTTTTTTTGCAACGACCGCCCAACATCTCGCCAAAAACGCGCTCAATCACGCCAATACGCGCTTGATTTTAGAAAAGCCTTTAGGGCATGATTTAAAGACTTGTAAAGAGATTTTCCAAAGCATTAGCACTTTTTTTAAAGAAGAACAAATCTTTAGAATCGATCATTATTTAGGGAAAAAGGGCGTTCAAAATATCCTTGAATTGCGCTTAAATAACCCTATCTTAAACATTTTATGGGATCAAATCAGCGCGGTTGAAATCTGCGTGTATGAAACTTTAGGGGTGGAAGAAAGGGGCGAATTTTACGATAAAATCGGGGCTTTAAGGGATATGGTTCAAAACCATCTCTTGCAAGTTTTATCCCTTATCGCTACAGATTTACCCAACGATTTAAAGGATTTGAGGAAAGAAAAAATCAAAGTTTTAAAAACCTTACAACCCCCTAAAGATTTTAAAAAACAGGTTATTCGGGCCCAGTATCAAGGCTATAGAGATGAAAATAAGGTCAATAAAGAGAGTCAGACAGAAACTTTTGTCGCTATTAAAGCCTTTTTGGATACGCCTAAATTTAAAGGCGTGCCTTTCTACCTTAAACACGCTAAAAAAATGCCCCACAACCAAGCGAGCACGAAAATCCATTTTAATGCAGTCAATACGCTAGAATTTTTTCTCTCTCAAGATAAAATCACCCTCACCCTACAAGATCATCAAAACCCCCTTATTTTAGAAACCCATAACAAACAAGAATTTTTACAGCCCTACGCTAAATTGCTCTATGATGCGATACAAAATAACCACAATAATTTCGCCCACCAGTTGGAATTGGAAGCGTCATGGGTTTTTATTGACACGCTCATAGAAGGTTTTATGAATAACGCCACGCCCTTACATTCCTATGAAAGCCATAATCTAAACGAATCAGAATTTTTAAAACCACTCTACCAATAAAAGGGATTTCATGGGTTATCAATTGTTTGAATTTGAAAATTTGAAAGATTGCCACCAGGCTTTAACAGAGCGTTTTGAAGAATTTTTTAACGCCGCCTTAAAAAAGCACCATCAAGTTTCTATCGCTTTTTCTGGGGGCCGTTCGCCCATTAGCTTGTTGCAAAAATTGAGCGTTTTAGATCTCAAATGGCATGCGTGTTTAGTCAGTTTGGTGGATGAGCGCATTATAGACACCAATCATGATGACAGCAACACCAAACTATTACACGACTACTTGTTGCAAAATAACGCCTTAAAAGCTTCTTTCATCCCGCTTTTGCCTGAAAAGATTTCTAACGATACAAACGCGCTTTTTAATTTTGCTAACCAGCATTTCAAACAGCCCCATTTAGCCATTTTGGGCATGGGGACTGATGGGCATACGGCTAGTCTTTTTCCTGAAACGAGCGCTTTTTTAAACGAAGAAAAAGAAAATATCGTCTTAACTAAGCCAGCTAACGCTCCTTATGAGCGCTTGAGCATGTCTATTAACGCCTTAGAAAATTGCGAAAAACTTTTCTTAAGCATTAGCGGAGTGCAAAAAAGGGGAGTTTTAGAAAAAGCTTTAAAAGAAAACGCTCCCTATTCTCTGCCGATTGCTCGGATTTTGCATTCTCAAAAAGTTACCACGGAGGTGTTTTATGCCAAAAACTGAAACTTACCCAAGACTATTAGCCGATATTGGCGGCACGAACGCGCGCTTTGGCTTGGAAGTCGCCCCACGACAGATTGAATGCATTGAAGTCTTGCCATGCAAAGATTTTGAAAGCTTGAGCGATGCGGTGCGATTTTATCTTTCTAAATGCAAAGAAAGCCTTAAACTGCACCCTACTTATGGCTCTTTTGCGGTGGCTACGCCCATTATGGGGGATTTTGTCCAAATGACTAACAACCACTGGACTTTTTCCATTGAAACGACACGGCAATGTTTGAATTTAAAAAAATTGCTTGTCATCAATGATTTTGTCGCGCAAGCCTATGCCATTAGCGCGATGCAAGAAAACGATCTGGCTCAAATAGGCGGGATTAAATGCGAAATCAACGCTCCTAAAGCGATTTTAGGGCCAGGAACTGGGCTTGGGGTAAGCACTCTTATCCAAAACAGCGATGGCTCTTTAAAAGTCTTGCCCGGTGAAGGGGGGCATGTGAGCTTTGCCCCTTTTGATGATTTAGAAATTTTAGTGTGGCAATACGCCCGCTCTAAATTCAATCATGTGAGCGCGGAAAGGTTTTTGAGCGGGAGCGGTTTGGTGTTGATTTATGAAGCCCTGTCTAAACGCAAAGGCTTAGAAAAAGTGGCGAAGTTAAGCAAGGCTGAATTAACCCCACAAATCATTAGCGAACGCGCTTTGAATGGGGATTACCCTATATGCCGATTGACTTTGGATACTTTTTGCTCCATGCTAGGCACGCTCGCTGCTGATGTGGCTCTCACTTTGGGGGCTAGAGGGGGCGTGTATTTGTGTGGGGGGATTATCCCACGATTCATTGATTATTTTAAAACTTCGCCCTTTAGAGCGCGTTTTGAAACGAAAGGGCGCATGGGAGCGTTTCTCGCTTCTATCCCTGTGCATGTCGTGCTGAAAAAAACTCCGGGACTTAATGGGGCGGGCATTGCGTTAGAGAATTATTTACTGCATGATAAGATATAACAGCATTAAAATAGAAGCGGCTTATACAAGGGGTGTGTTTAAGCACACCAAACAACGATACCATATAACCAACAATTATAAAATTAGTTAAACCTATAGAAATATAAGCAAATCATAAAAACGATACAATAGCGGTATTTTAATCAAACAAGGAGTTTTAATGAGAGTTCAATCTAAAGGTTTTGCTATTTTTTCTAAAGACGGGCATTTCAAACCCCATGATTTTAGCCGCCATGCTGTAGGCCCTAAAGATGTGCTGATTGACATTCTTTATGCAGGGATTTGCCATAGCGATATTCATAGCGCTTATAGCGAATGGAAAGAAGGCATTTATCCTATGATTCCTGGGCATGAAATTGCTGGGGTCATCAAAGAAGTGGGTAAGGAAGTTAAGAAGTTTAAGGTTGGCGATGTGGTGGGCGTGGGCTGTTTTGTCAATTCATGCAAAGCGTGTAAGCCCTGCAAAGAACACCAAGAGCAATTTTGCACCAAAGTGGTATTCACTTACGATTGTTTGGATTCTTTCCATGGCAACGAACCCCACATGGGCGGATACTCTAATAATATTGTAGTGGATGAAAACTATGTGATTAGCGTGGATAAAAACGCTCCTTTAGAAAAAGTAGCCCCCTTGCTTTGCGCGGGCATCACCACTTATTCACCCTTAAAATTTTCTAAGGTTACTAAAGGCACAAAAGTTGGTGTCGCTGGGTTTGGTGGGCTAGGAAGCATGTCGGTTAAATACGCTGTGGCTATGGGGGCTGAAGTGAGCGTTTTTGCAAGAAATGAACACAAAAAACAAGACGCTTTAAGCATGGGGGTTAAACATTTCTACACTGACCCTAAACAATGCAAAGAAGAATTGGATTTTATCATTTCAACCATTCCTACCCATTATGATTTAAAAGACTACCTCAAGCTCTTAACTTATAATGGCGATCTAGCTCTTGTGGGACTCCCCCCTGTAGAAGTCGCTCCAACGCTTAGCGTTTTTGATTTTATCCATTTAGGCAATCGCAAGGTTTATGGCTCATTGATTGGGGGCATTAAAGAAACCCAAGAGATGATGGATTTTTCTATCAAACACAATATTTACCCTGAAATAGATTTGATTTTAGGCAAGGATATTGACACCGCTTATCACAACCTAACCCATGGGAAAGCGAAATTCCGCTATGTGATTGATATGAAAAAATCGTTTGATTAAAGGCTTTGGTTCTAGCTCTTTTTTAAGAGCTTGAGTAGGATTTTTTTAACAATCCCATGAAGTCCTAGGATTTTAAGGGTTTTACTAATAAGACTCTTAAGCGGTATGAGAATGCAGTATTTAAATAATCTTCGCCTTGCGTTTTTGGGAATCTCATGAATGTGTAAAGAATAATGATTTAAAAAGGTCTTAAAAGCGTCATGGGCGATCTGTTCTTCTGTTTTCCATAAAGGGAAGTAGTAATGGTAAGCGATAATGCTATGGTAGTAGTGCCATTTTTCTCCACCTATCTCCCCATCTCCTGTAATCAAATAAGACCAATCGCTCATAAAAGGGGTTTTAGCCAAAGCGTTCAGCCATAAATCCGCTTTTAAACCAAAAGGATATGTCCAAGGTTTTATTTGAAAATAAGGATGGGAGTCGTATTGTATAACGATAGGTTCTCTTAAGGCTTGTTTAATGGTGTTATGATAAATTGCATTGACCACACCCCTTAAATGCTCTTCAGAAAGACTATAATAATGTGGGAAAATACAATACTCTATTTTTAATGGTGCGATCTTTGATCGACAAAATTCTGTTAATTGCGGTTCTTTATCTATTTTTTGTGCGAGTATGATTTCTAATATTTTTTTACAAAATTGATTTTTTCGCTGGCAAGTTAAGTTGCAATAAAAAAAGCCTTCATATGGGTATATTTTGTCATAAACCCCATAAAAATAATTCTCATCATCTTCTTTAATGTTTAAGAAATCAGCGCTAAATTCATTGCAAAAGATGACATCCACATCGCTCCACACCATTTTAGAATATTTGGGGAACAAATCCGCTAGAAAATACTTCACTAACACCATTTTAGAAAAACGCTTGGTGAAATCCTCATCAAAAGGGTTGGGGATAGTGTCTAAAAAAGGTTCAATGTCTTTCACTTCTAAAGCAGCAAATTCTTTAAAAGGCTCTGTAATTTGGTGGAGTTTTGCTTTATCTTCTTCATCCAAGCCTACCACTAAAGCGTATAGGGTGTAACGAATTTTTTTATTGGCTTTAGCGATACTTTCTAGCAAGGAATAAATACACGCGCTCGCAGCAATGAGGTAATTCTTATCAAAAGCAAAAGCGATAGGGATATGAAAATCTTGTTCTTTAAGAGAATGGCTTGAAGCTGAAGTCATAAAAATTAAACACCCTTTTTTAAAGCTATTTTATCCAAAAAAAAAAAAAACCAAACTTGAAAAGGTTCTGTTTTTGATCTTTATGTTGTTTTTAATGAAAATTAATAAATTAATTTAAAGAAAGGTTTTAACCCCTTTACTCTAGCTCTTTTTTAAGAGCTTGAGTTTGATTAGGATTTTTTTAGCAATCCCATGAAGCCCTAAAACTCTAAGGATCTTACTAACCACCCTTTTAGCTAACGCTTTAGGCATAAAAAACCCAAAATAAATAAGCTTATTGAAAAATTTTTTCACTAAACCACAAGTTAATTCAAAAACTCTTGAATGAATTTTCCTTTCTTTAAACACAACAAACAAATACGATTTGAAAAACAAATACGGAGCCTTAAAAAGAATTTCTTTTGAAGGCGCTGTTGAAGAAAAATAATGTTGTTGAGCCATTTTTGTGGTGTAAAAGCTCTCATTGGTGTGCATTTTTTTAGTGTAATCGCTCATAAAAGGGGTTTTAGACAAAGCGTTCAGCCATAAATCCGCTTTTAAACCAAAGGGGTAATCCCAAGGCTTCACCGCCCCCCACCAAGCGTCATAGTGGATGATTATAGGGTTTTTGAGCGCCTCTAAAATGGTTTTCTTGTAATTCTCGTTTAAATACACATTAGAAAAATCTTTAATGGTGTAATACAAAGGGAAAACGCAATACTCAATCCCTAAAGCTTTCATGTTAGGCCAACACCATTTCGTAAAATCCAACTCCTCTTTAGCCTCATTCCCCTTTAAAAGATCATGCATTCTTAAGGTGAAATTTTTCTTGCGCTGGTAATCTAAATGACAAAACAAAAACCCTTCCATCATGTGGTGCTTTTCAACTTCTAAAACCCCATAAAAATAATTCTCATCATCTTCTTTAATGTTTAAGAAATCAGCGCTAAATTCATTGCAAAAGATGACATCCACATCGCTCCACACCATTTTAGAATATTTGGGGAACAAATCCGCTAGAAAATACTTCACTAACACCATTTTAGAAAAACGCTTGGTGAAATCCTCATCAAAAGGGTTGGGGATAGTGTCTAAAAAAGGTTCAATGTCTTTCACTTCTAAAGCAGCAAATTCTTTAAAAGGCTCTGTAATTTGGTGGAGTTTTGCTTTATCTTCTTCATCCAAGCCTACCACTAAAGCGTATAGGGTGTAACGAATTTTTTTATTGGCTTTAGCGATACTTTCTAGCAAGGAATAAATACACGCGCTCGCAGCAATGAGGTAATTCTTATCAAAAGCAAAAGCGATAGGGATATGAAAATCTTGTTCTTTAAGAGAATGGCTTGAAGCTGAAGTCATAAAAATTAAACACCCTTTTTTAAAGCTATTTTATCCAAAAAAAAAAAAACCAAACTTGAAAAGGTTCTGTTTTTGATCTTTATGTTGTTTTTAATGAAAATTAATTTAAAATCGCATCTTGTCTTTGAGTGTTGCTATTTTAAATGCTACCATTTTAAAAGATGATGAAAGGGGCTGTATTTTAATTTGATTTT
This sequence comes from Helicobacter sp. 219-2, assembly GCF_030053225.1. Lineage (NCBI taxonomy): Bacteria > Pseudomonadati > Campylobacterota > Epsilonproteobacteria > Campylobacterales > Helicobacteraceae > Helicobacter > Helicobacter sp. 219-2. Next base: position 1,434,929 of record NZ_JASGBS010000001.1, read on the forward strand.
CTCAAAAAAATCTCTTTGCGCGTTGTTATTTTCAGGTTTTTTAACACCACCCTTAATAAAAGCGGCTAGTTTTGTCTATGACTTGAAGTTTATGAGCTTTAATTTCAATTTAGTGGCCCCAAATAACAACCCCTATTGGAATAGCCTAACCAAAATGCAAGGGCGTCTCATGCCTCAAATTGGCGTTCAATTAGACAAAAGACAGGCCTTGATGTTTGGAGCGTGGTTCATTCAAAATTTGCACACGCATTATAGTTATTTCCCTTACTCATGGGGGGTTACGATGTATTACCAATACATAGGGAAAAATTTGAGATTTTTTTTAGGCATTGTGCCACGAAGCTATCAAATAGGGCATTACCCTTTAAGCGCTTTTAAAAAACTTTTTTGGTTTATAGACCCTACTTTTAGGGGAGGAGCGTTTCAATTCAAACCGGCTTATGATCCTAATCGCTGGTGGAACGGGTGGTTTGAGGGCGTTGTTGATTGGTATGGGGGGCGTAATTGGAACAACCAGCCCAAAAAGAAAAATTACGATTTTGATCAATTCTTGTATTTTGTTTCTTCAGAATTTCAGTTTCTTAAAGGGTATTTAGGTTTAGGGGGCCAGCTTGTCATTTTTCATAACGCTAGCCCTCATAGCATGGGAGATAACTACCCTTATGGCGGAAATTCCTACTTAAAACCAGGCGATGCAACCCCACAATGGCCTAATGGCTACCCCTATTTCAGTCAAAAAAATAACCCGCAAGGCGGAGAAATAGGGAAATACTCTAACCCTACTATTTTAGATAGAGTCTATTACCACGCTTATCTTAAAGCGGATTTTAAAAATCTCATGCCTTATATGGACAATATTTTTATGACCTTTGGCACGCAGTCGTCTCAAACCCATTATTGCGTGCGTTATGCTAGCGAGTGTAAAAACGCCCAATTTTATAACAGCTTTGGGGGGGAATTTTACGCTCAAGCGCAATACAAGGGCTTTGGGATTTTTAACAGATACTATTTTTCCAACAAACCCCAAATGCACTTTTATGCCACTTATGGCCAATCCCTTTATACCGGGTTGCCATGGTATAGAGCCCCCAATTTTGACATGATAGGGCTTTATTATGTTTATAAAAATAAATGGGTGAGCGTGCGAGCGGATGCGTTTTTTAACTTTTTAGGTGGGGGTGATGGGTATCATTTGTATGGGAAAGGGGGCAAGTGGATCACTACTTATCAGCAATTCTTAACCCTAACCATAGACACACGAGAGTTAATTGATTTTGTCAAATCTAAAACCTCTAAATAACTATATCTAAAAATTATAGATATAATTGAAATAAGCGACCGGTAAGCGGTGCCATAAAGTAGTCGCGCTCAAGCCATCAATGATCTCAGTTCTTTTGTTAGGAATGAAAGGGAATTTCAACCCGAAAGTGATTTCATTGTGGAAAAAGCCAAAACGAAAACCCACTTTCACAAGCAATTGGAAAAGCGAATTTTCTTTGCCTAAATTTTGAGCGATAATCCCATGCATAGCCCCTCCTGGCATGTAAGTCGCCCCAGCGATGCCTACGCCAAATTCTAACCCTAAAAACATCTTTTGTGAATTGAAAGCGTCCCACAAACCGCTAAATTCTAAACCATAGGTAGAAATATAGGATTTGTGAGAAGAAAAGGTCTGATCATAAAACAACCCGTAACGAAAACCCACATGCTCTACAGCCTGCGTTTTAGCCACAAATTTCCCTCCTAACACCACACCAAAGCCATTGCCGGTCATGAAATACGATTTATCTACAGACTCGGTGCTAAAAGATGTGTTGATCGCGCTAAGTTGATACCCAACCCCTAAATAAAATGTGTTCCTGTCCGCTAATTTAGGTTTTTTTGATTTTTCATCAAGCTCTGCCTCTGTGGCTTGAAGCGATGATAATAACGCCATGCCCATCAATATTTTAACCATTGTTTCATTCATAACCCAATTCCTTATGTTATCCTGCCCCACACTTGCCCCATGCAGACTAAAATCAAATCACACCCTAAATAATAACAAAGTTTAAAATAAATATTAGTGATTTTTATTAAGAACGCTTATCTTTTTAGAATAAATAGCCATAAAATAGCCATAATTCTTGTGGGTATGCCCCCATTTTTCTATAAAAATTCCTAAAAAGATATTGTTATAAGACACATTAATAGTTTTTATTGTATAATTTTAGGCTAAATTCAATTTATCTTATACGATATTAAGGAGACATATTACCATGTTTCAAATTAGATGGCATGCACGAGCGGGTCAAGGTGCTATCACTGGTGCTAAAGGGCTGGCTGATGTGATTTCAAAAACAGGCAAAGAAGTGCAAGCGTTCTCTTCCTATGGTTCAGCTAAAAGGGGGGCTGCTATGATGGCTTATAACCGCATTGATGATGAGCCTATTTTAAACCATGAACGCTTCATGCAGCCTGATTATGTGCTGGTGATTGATCCCGGTTTGGTTTTCATTGAAAACATCTTCGCCAATGAAAAAGAAGACACGACCTATATCATCACCAGCTATCTTAACAAAGAAGAATTGTTTGAAAAAAAACCTGAATTAAAAACCCGTAAGGTGTTTTTGGTGGATTGTTTAAAAATCTCTATGGAAACCTTAAAACGCCCCATCCCTAACACGCCCATGCTAGGGGCGTTGATGAAAGTGTCTGGTATGCTTGAAATTGGGGCTTTTAAAGAAGCTTTTAAGAAAGTTTTAGGCAAAAAACTCACGCAAGAAGTCATTGACGCTAACATGCTCGCTATCCAAAGAGCTTATGAAGAAGTTCAATAACATTAAGGAGCAAAGATGAAAGATTGGAATGAATTTGAAATGGGAGCGGTGCTCTTCCCTTTTGAAAAAAACGCACAAAGCGAAATGGAAAAACACAATGATGAGCGCCATTACACCGAGCAAAGCTACTTCACCACTTCGGTGGCTCATTGGCGCGTAGTTAAGCCCGTGCATAACAATAACATTTGCATCAATTGCTTTAATTGTTGGGTTTATTGCCCAGACGCTGCTATTCTTTCAAGAGAGGGCAAGTTAAAAGGCGTGGATTATTCTCATTGTAAAGGCTGTGGCGTATGCGTGGATGTCTGCCCCACCAACCCTAAATCGCTATGGATGTTTGAAGAACAAATTGAGCCTGCTACCGCCCTCACTCAATGGCCGCAAAAACAAGAAAAGAAAAAATCGTAAGGAAAAAATATGGCAAGAAGTATTGAATTACAAGAGATAGAGGTGTGGGATGGCAATACCGCTAGCTCTAACGCTTTAAGACAGGCTCAAATTGATGTCATCGCAGCCTATCCTATCACCCCATCAACGCCCATTGTGCAAAATTACGGCTCGTTTAAGGATAACGGCTATATTGATGGCGAATTTGTTTTAGTGGAGTCTGAACATGCCGCCATGAGTGCATGCGTGGGAGCTGCAGCAGCTGGGGGAAGGGTCAGCACTGCGACTAGCTCCCAAGGTTTGGCGTTAATGGTAGAAGTTTTATACCAAGCTTCTGGCATGCGTTTGCCTATCGTTTTGAATTTAGTCAATCGCGCTTTAGCAGCCCCTTTGAATATCCATGGCGATCATTCTGATATGTATTTGAGTAGGGATTCTGGCTGGATAAGTTTATGCACATGCAACCCTCAAGAGGCTTATGATTTCACTTTAATGGCGTTTAAAATCGCAGAGCATCAAAAGGTGCGTGTGCCTACTATTGTCAATCAAGATGGTTTTTTATGCTCGCACACCGTGCAAAATGTCCGCCCTTTGAGCGATGCAGTGGCTTACCAATTCGTAGGCGAATACCAAACCAAGCATTCCCTTTTGGATTTTGATAAACCGGTAAGCTATGGTGCGCAAGCTGAAGAAGAATGGCATTATGAGCATAAAGCCCAACTCCACCATGCGATCATGAGCGCGTCTTCTGTGATTGAAGAAGTGTTCAATGATTTCGCTAAACTCACCGGCAGACAATACCATTTGACCAAAACTTTCCAGCTAGAAGACGCTGAAATCGCTATCTTTGCGTTAGGCACTACTTATGAATCAGCGATCGTAGCGGCTAAAGAAATGCGTAAAAAAGGCATTAAGGCCGGCGTGGCGACTATCCATTCCTTGCGCCCCTTCCCTTATGAAAGATTAGGGCAGGATTTGAAAAACCTTAAAGCTTTAGCGATTTTAGATAAGAGCTCTCCAGCGGGTGCTATGGGGGCGATGTTTAACGAAGTAACGAGCGCGGTGTATCAAACGCAAGGGACTAAACACCCCGTGGTGTCTAACTATATCTATGGTTTAGGCGAAAGGGATATGACAATCGTGCATTTATGCGAAATTTTTGAAGAAATCAATGAAGACGCTCTTAAAGGCACGCTCACGCACCCTACCCAACAATTCGTAGGCTTGCGTGGTCCTAAAATGAGCTTTTTTTAAAAAGGAAATATCATGGTAAAAGAAGTCAAAACACTCAAAGGTTTTAGCCAAAGCGCTGAAAAATTCCAAGGCTCGCACTTGCTTTGTCCGGGTTGTGGGCATGGCATTATTGTGCGCGAAGTTTTAAACGCTGTAGATGGGCCTATTGTTTTAGGCAATTCTACCGGTTGTTTAGAGGTATGCTCGGCGGTGTATCCGCACACTTCATGGGATGTGCCTTGGATTCATATTGGTTTTGAAAATGGCTCTACGGCGATTTCAGGGGTGGAAGCGATGTATAAAGCGCTTACGAATAAGGGCCGCTATCAAGGTCAAAAACCAAAATTTGTGGCGTTTGGGGGCGATGGGGCCAGTTATGATATTGGTCTTCAATTCATCAGCGGTTGCATGGAAAGAGGGCATGACATGACTTACATTTGCTTGGATAATGAAAACTATGCCAACACTGGTGGTCAAAGAAGCGGCTCTACGCCATTAGGGGCTAGCACTTCTACCACGCCATCAGGATCGGTTAGCTTTGGTAAAAAAGAAAAGAAAAAAGACATCGTCAATATCATGGCAAGCCATGGGGTTCCTTATGTGGCGCAGCTCTCGCCTAACAAATGGAAAGACATGAACAAAAAGATTAAAACCGCGCTAGACACTGAAGGACCTTGCTTCATCAACGCTCTTAGCCCATGCACGACTGAATGGAAATTTGAATCCAATAAAACCATTGAATTAGCGGATATGGCTGTGGATAGCTTGATGTTCCCCCTATTTGAAATCTTTAATGGCAGGGAATTGAAAATCACTTACCGCCCAAGAAATATCATTCCTGTAAGGGATTATTTAGGGGCTCAGAAGCGCTTCAAACACCTTTTCAAAAAGGAAAACGAACACATTATTGAAGAATTGCAAAAAGATGTGAATGAGCGTTGGGAATACTTGCAACGCAGAGAAGAAGCTAAAGTATAACCCTTCTCTCAAATCAAGGCGCTCTGTTGCGTCTTGTGTGATTTTCCCCCTTGACTTTTTAAACCCCTTTAAAGTAACATAAATCCCATTTTGATTGTAAGGATTGTCGGTGCTAGAACGCTATGCGAATGAAAAAATGAAAGCTCTATGGAATGAGCAAACCAAGTTTGAAGCCTATTTAGAAGTGGAAAAAGCTGTCGTTAGGGCGTGGAACAAGCTTGGGCAAATCCAAGATAGCGATTGTGAAAAAATCTGCGCTAAAGCGGCATTCAACCTTGAGCGCATCAAAGAAATTGAAAAAACCACTAAGCATGATTTAATCGCTTTCACTACTTGCGTGGCTGAAAGCCTGGGCGAAGAATCGCGCTTTTTTCATTATGGGATCACTTCTAGCGATTGCATTGATACGGCTATGGCGCTATTGATGACAAAAAGCTTAAAACTCATTCAAAAAGGCGTTAAAAACCTCTATGAAACCCTTAAAAACAGGGCTTTAGAGCATAAAGACACGCTGATGGTGGGCAGAAGCCATGGGGTGTTTGGCGAACCCATTACTTTTGGTTTAGTGTTAGCCCTTTTTGCTGATGAAATCAAACGGCATTTAAAGGCCTTGGATTTAACGATGGAATTTATCAGCGTGGGAGCGATCAGTGGGGCTATGGGGAATTTCGCGCACGCCCCCTTAGAATTAGAAGAATTAGCGTGCAAATTTTTAGGCTTAAAAACCGCCAATATCAATAATCAAGTCATTCAAAGGGACCGCTACGCTAGGCTTGCATGCGATCTGGCTCTTTTAGCGAGCAGTTGTGAAAAAATCGCTGTCAATATCCGCCATTTGCAACGCAGTGAAGTCTATGAAGTGGAAGAAGCTTTTTCAACAGGACAAAAAGGAAGCTCGGCGATGCCTCACAAAAGAAACCCCATATTGAGCGAGAATATCACCGGGCTTTGCAGGGTGATTCGCTCTTTTACTACCCCTATGCTAGAAAATGTCGCCTTATGGCATGAAAGGGACATGAGCCATAGCTCTGTGGAGCGTTTTGCATTACCCGATCTGTTTGTCACTAGCGATTTTATGCTCAGCCGCCTGAATAGCGTGATTGAAAATTTGGTGGTTTATCCTAAAAACATGCTTAAAAATTTAGCTTTGAGTGGGGGGTTAGTCTTTTCGCAACGGGTGTTATTGGAATTGCCTAAAAAAGGTTTGAGCAGAGAAGAAAGCTATTTAATCGTGCAAGAAAATGCGATGAAAATATGGGAGGTTTTGCAACAAGGCACTTTTAAAAACGCTGATGAAAATTTGTTTTTAAACGCCCTACTCAACGATGAACGCTTGAAAAAATATTTGAGCGAGGATGAAATCAAAGCATGTTTTGATTACAGTTATTACACTAAAAATGTGGGGGCGATTTTTAAAAGGGTGTTTGAATAAGGCGCGTTTTTACAAAAACAAAGCTATACAATAAGCGCTAAAAAATTAAATTAAGGGGTTTTTTGAAACGAGCGTTATGTTTGATTTTAGGGCTTTTTTGTGTGCTTAATGCAAAGGGTTTTAAAGATGTTTTGACTAAAGGGGATTACACTTTTTTTAATAAAAAGGTGGTTTCGCCCATCAAACGCTATGCGGATAGATCGGCGTTTTATCTGGGGCTTGGGTATCAATTAGGGAGCATTCAGTGCAACTCTAGCAACTTGAATTTATTCCAAAACTTCACCAGAACCCAAATTATTTTCAGCGATGGCTTAAGCCCTGTTTTTAAAAATTCGTATGTGTCTAATGGTCTTGGCGTGCAAGTGGGTTATAAATGGGTGGGTAAGCATGAAGAAACGAAGTGGTTTGGTTTCAGGTGGGGGCTATTTTATGATTTGAGCGTCTCTCTTTATGGCCCACAAGAATCGCAGTCTATTATCATTTCCACTTACGGCACTTATATGGATTTATTATTTAACGCTTATAATGGGGATAAGTTTTTTGCCGGGTTCAATCTGGGGATTGCTTTTGCTGGGGTGTATAATAAATTAAGCGATGCACTATTGTATCAAACGCTTCTTCAAGACACTTTTGGCGGGAAAGTGGATCCAAGTGGCTTCCAGTTTTTGGTGGATTTAGGGGTTCGTTTAGGGAATGAGCGCAACCAATTTGGCTTTGGGATTAAAGTCCCTACTTATTATTTTAACCACTATTATTCCATGAACAACATTAGCAATAATAGTGGAGATGTCCTAAAGGTTTTACGATTTTTAGAATACGGGATCAACAGCGTGTTATATCGGGTTGATTTCAGGCGCAATTACTCGGTTTATTTCAACTACACTTATAGTTTTTAAAGCGTTCTTAATTTAGCGATTTCATCTCTCAAACGCATCGCTTCTTCAAAATCCAAATTTTTCGCACATTCTCGCATTTTTTTATCCAGTTCTTTAATGATTTTTTCCCTTTCGCTTTTAGGTATTTTGTCCTTTTTTAAGGCTTTAGCGATTTTAATCTCATCGTCTCTTAATTTCAACTCCTCTTCTAAAGCGCGAGTAACGGTTTTGGGGGTGATATGATGAAGCTTATTAAACTCTTCTTGCTTAGCGCGCCTGTAGCTCGTAATTTCAAAGGCTTTTTGCATGCTTTGGGTGGTTTTTTTAGCGTATAATAAAACCTTGCCATTGGCGTTTCTAGCGGCTCGTCCCATGGTTTGAATGAGGCTTGTTTCACTCCTTAAAAACCCTTCTTTATCCGCATCCATGATCGCTACTAAAGAGACTTCAGGCAAATCCAGCCCTTCTCTTAAGAGATTGATCCCTATTAAAATGTCAAATTCTTTAAGCCTTAAAGAGCGGATGATATGATTTCGTTCAATCGCATCAATTTCACTATGCATGTAACGCGCTTTCAAGCCCCATTCAGCATAATATTTGCACAATTCTTCTGCCATTTTTTTAGTGAGCGTGGTGATGAGCACCCTTTCATCTCTAGCCACCACTAACTTGATTTCATCAAATAAATCCTGGACTTGCTTATCGCTGTCTCGCACTTCAAATTTAGGGTCTAAAAGCCCTGTAGGGCGAATGATTTGCTCAGCAACATTCTTTTGAGAAAGCTCTAATTCTAGCTTATTGGGTGTGGCGGACACAAAAAGGAACTGGCAATTTTTATGGATAAATTCATCAAATTTTAAAGGGCGGTTGTCTAAAGCGCTAGGCAATCTAAAACCATATTCCACTAAAACGCTTTTCCTGCTCATATCCCCTGCATACATCCCCCCAAACTGCGGCAAACTCACATGGCTTTCATCCACAATGACTAAAAACTCCCGCTCAAATATCCCTAAATAATCAAACAAGCAAAAAGGCGTTTCATTAGGGGCTTTGCCTGTAAAATGGCGCGCGTAATTTTCAATGCCCTTACACACACCGGTCGCGCTAATCATTTCTAAATCATGCTCAGTGCGTTGTTTGAGGCGGTTGTATTCAAGCATTTTATCCTGCTCTTTAAAAAATTTCAATCTTAGAGCGAGTTCATCTTCAATGCTTTTAATGGCTAAATTCAGTCTCTCACTCCCTACGGCAAACTGACTGGCCGCATAAAGCATGACAGAATCCAAGCGCTTGATTTCATTTTTTTCTAAAGCGTCAAAGACAGCAATCCTTTCTATCTCATCGCCAAAAAATTCAATCCTGATAAATTCAGCGTCATTATAAGCGGGGAAAATATCCACGCATTCTCCGGTCGCTCTGAAACTCCCCCTATCAAACACCACTTCATTACGGCTATAACCCATTTCTACTAGCTTTAATAAAAAGCTCTTATAAGCGCGCTTCTCGCCCACTTTGATTTTTTCCATGACTTTTAAATATTCTTCAGGGTTACCCAAACCATAATTAGCCGAAACGCTCGCTATCACAATCACATCATCATAACCTAAAAGTGAGGTGGCCGTGCTCAATCTCAAACGCTCTAAATCATCATTAATAGAGCTGTCTTTTTCAATGAATAAATCCCTTCTAGGGATATAGCTTTCAGGCTGATAGTAGTCAAAGTGGGAGATAAAATACTCCACCCTATTATGCGGGAAAAACGCTTTAAACTCGCTATAAAGCTGTGCGCATAAGGTCTTATTATGGCTCATGATCAGAGTGGGCTTATTGATTTGAGCGATGATATTGGCCATCGTATAAGTTTTACCGCTCCCTGTAACCCCCACTAAAGTTTGATAATGGTTGTTATTTTTCAAGCTTTTCGTTAAGGCTTCTATGGCTTGTGGCTGATCGCCTGCTGGTGGGTAAGGGCTTTTTAAATCAAATAAAGGCATCTTTAAAACTCGCATTTTTTAGGGGTATTATAGTGGTTTTTTAACACGCCTTATTCAATCTCAAAAAAATCAATGTTTTGATAATGAGCGGTTTTTCACTCCACTAATTTCATTTTTAGCTTGCTCGTTTTGGCTGCCCTATCGCTTCAAGGCTTTCGGTCTTATTGATTTGATTTGTAGCATTACCTTTGGCTTCTTTTAAAAAGATTTGATGGTTCGTTAAAAGCTTGGTTGTGGTTTCTATCATTTGGTTTTCTAGCTTTTTAACCTCGCTTCTAATGTTTTTTGCTAATTAGCGTTTAGTGTATTAGTGTAGCGGTTGCTTCTTGCTGGTTGGCATGCATGCTAACAACTCGCTAAAAAGTTTTCAAATTCTTGTATTTTCGCTTTCAAGCTCTCGCCGGCTAAGCCGTTCAATGGAATTTCTTAAACTGCGATCTATTTCGTTGGCGTTTTTAAAAATCCAAACTTAAGCGCTTCTAAAACCCTAACAATCCCTTTAAGGATTAGCTGTATTTGATCCATAAAAAGCACGTTACTCTTTAAAGTGCTTTGTAATTACTTCAGTAATGCGTTAGTGGTTTCTTTTACTTCTCTTTGTTCGCTTATCTCTAAATCTAGGCAAATTAGGGCAATTCATTTGTTGGCTTCTCTATCCACCATCAAAAAATAATGCATGAAATCGTAAATGCCCTTAAATTCTTACTAAACTCGCTTGCAGAGCGGCTTCGTTTAGGGCTTAATTTCACGCCTGCGATCGGGTGCGTTTCTGTATAGCGTTCCTAAAGTGAATTTAGTCCATTGGTATTTTAACGCTCCGCTTAGAGTGGTCGCTAAACCTTGGCTTAAGTTCTTGGTGGTGGCTGGCTTTAAGCTCTCGGCGATCTTGGCGTCGTTTTTGAATAGCTTGTGAAAACCGCTCGCTATTGTTTGGAGTTGGTGAATTTAGGGGTTTGTTAAGAGAATATTTAGGCGAGACCAACAAAGCAAAGTTATAGCAAGCAATGTTTTCTGGCTAAAGTTTTTAGTATAAAGCCATCTAGCCATGAAAAATGCAATATCTTTAATCTATCGCTTCAAATCAATTGTTCAAAAAACACGCTACTTAGCATAAAACAAAAAATCCTTGAATCAAGCCCAAATTTGAGAGTTATCGGCTTGAAGTATTCTTTTTCTTACAATTTTTATCAATGTCAAAATTGCATGCTTTTTGCATGTATTCTTCAGCTTTTTGCTTATCTTTTTCCACGCCTAACCCATACCGATAAGACTCTGATAACCCTTCATAAGCCCTAGAAGAACTCATATCAGCCGCCATTTTATAATAGACAACCGCCTTATCTTTGTCTGGCTCAATACCCAATTGATCATTCCCACTATAATAAATATCCCCTAAAAGGATATAAGCTTCTACATTACCCTTATGCATCGCTTTTCTAAAGCACTCTGTCGCTTTCACATAGTTGCTTGGAACGCCCCTACCCTCCATATACATGATGCCTAAGTTTATATAGGCGTTAGTATAGCCTTTCTCTGTAGCTATTCTAAAATACTCCACGGCTTTCTTTTCGTCTTTAGGAACGCCCCTACCCTCTTTATACATCACACCTAAATTGTTATACCCTCTAGGTATGTCATTATCAACCGCTTTTTGAAAATATTCAGCCGCTTTCTTGTAATTTTTAGGCACACCCCTACCATTTTCATACATGATTCCTAAAAGAACATAAGCAAGCGGCTCGCCATTTTTAATAGCACTCTTATAAAAAGAAGCCGCTCGCTCGTATTCCTTATTATTATAGGCTTCTTCCCCTTTATAAATATAATTCCTTTTTTCTTCAAGGTGTTCTGCACCAAGAGTGCTAAATAAACACAAACCTACCAAACAAATCTTCAAGGCTAATTTGCTTGCGTATCCCATTGTTGCTCCTCTGTTACTAATAAGATCAAACATGATGTCAATAGCTACCAATCTTAAAAAAGAAACTGCATGCGTTCTAGAACCAGAAAACATTCTCAAACTCCATTCTGCATACACCATTTTAGATCTAATATCGTCTCTTGTAATGAGAGATTTTACACTATTTTTATAAATTTTAAAACTAAATTTAAGATTTTCTCGCTAAAAAGTCCCCCCCCCCCAAAAAAATAGAGAAAGATGAGAGATAAAAAGCCTGCATTCTTCAAAAAGTCAAAATTAAAAAGTTAAAATTCTTTCCTTGGATCCGTTGATCCATAGAAAACGCTCCCTTTAGTTTTAGGCAAAACTTGGATCGCATTCACATCGCCCATGACCGGCTTAGTAACGATTTGATAGCCCATTTTAGTGAGGTTATCTTTCACATCAGCGGGCATGCCAAACTTTTCAATCCTTAATTCATCAGGCAACCATTGCATGTGGAATCTAGGGGCTGAGACCGCTTCAGAAATATTCATATTGTAATCAATGACATTGGAAATCACTTGCAACACTGTAGTGATAATCCTAGACCCTCCAGGGCTTCCTACCACCATGAAAACCTTATTGTTTTTCAACACAATCGTAGGCGACATGGAGCTTAAAGGGCGCTTATTGGCTTCAATCGCATTCGCATCGCCCCCTACTAAACCATAGAGATTAGGATTTCCTGGCTTTATGGAAAAATCATCCATTTCATTGTTCAATAAAAATCCTGCCCCATCAATACTAGCAGCGCTTCCATAAGAAGCGTTAATGGTGTAAGTAACGCTGACTGCATTCCCCCACCTGTCCGCTACAGAATAATGCGTGGTATTGCTCCCCTCATGCAACTGCCCCATTCCTGGTTTGATTTGAGAGCTTGGCGTAACCGTATCTGGCTGGATAGTGTCAAAAATCTTTTTGGCATACGCCTTATTAATCAATTTATCCACCGGCACTGAAACAAAATCAGCGTCTCCCATATAAACCGATCTGTCCGCATAAGCTTGACGCATCGCTTCTGCAGCGATATGGATATTCTTAGAAGCCCCATACCCAAGGGCGCTTAAATCCGCATTTTCCATGACATTTAAAATCTGGATCAAATGCGTGCCTCCTGAACTTGGCGGCGACATAGAAATGATCTTATACCCACGATAACTCCCCACCACAGGTTTGCGCCATTTCACATTGTAACTGGCTAAATCTTCTTTAGTGATAATCCCTCCATTTTTTTTCATGTCTTTCTCAATAAGCTCAGCGACTTGCCCTTGATAAAAGCCTTTAGCGCCTAGCGTTTTGATTTGATTCAAAGTCTTGGCTAAATCTTTTTGGACAAACAAATCCCCTTCTTGATAATCAAGATGCCCTTTTTTAAAAAAATACTTTTTGCTAGAACTGTATTTTAAAAACCGCTCCCTTGCTTCTTTTAGGGTTTCTGCTTGTCTTTGTGAAATCGCATAACCATTTTCAGCCAATTTAATGGCAGGATCAATGAGTTGCGATAGTTTTTTTGTGCCGTATTTTTTCAACATCGCTTCCATGCCCGCCACCGTTCCAGGAACCCCAGCCGCCAAATAGCCATCTTCGCTGAGTTTAGGGACTACATTGCCTTGCTTGTCTAAAAACATGTTCTTGGTGGCTTTTAAGGGGGCTTTTTCTCTAAAATCTAAGGCAACATTTTCACCATTAGCCAAATGGATAACCGCAAAACCCCCACCACCAATATTGCCTGCTGCAGGATGGACGACCGCTAGCGCAAAACCTATCGCTACCGCCGCATCAATCGCATTGCCCCCATCTTCTAAAACCTTTTGCCCGATCTCACTAGCTAGCGGGTGGCTAGAAAGGGCTAAGCCTACTTTAGTGTTTTTAATAGGGGGGTAACTCGCCGCGCTCAAAGGGCTTAACAAACCCAAAGAGAACGCTATCACGCCCAAGCCAATCGTTTTCAAAAAACTCCGTCTCATCTGTTTTCCTTTCAATCAACAATAATCGTTATTATAACACAAGCTTTACAAAACACCCTCTCGCTTATAGCTTATATGGTGCTATTAACCATTATCGTTTGAGTGTTGGTTATAAAAAAGGCTCAAAATGAGTTTTAAAATAAACAGAGTTTAAAAAATAAGTTAAATAAGGCCTATTTGATAAAAACGCTATTGGTAGAAAACTTATTGTTTAATCCCTAATAGAGTGTCTATCATCCGATCAATGGTGCTAATGACTTTAGCGTTAGCCGCATAGCCGCTTTGAAACTTGATTAAATTCACCATTTCTTCATCCACGCTCACTTGCGAAATAGAGAGTTGCTCTTTTTTAATGGTTTCTAACATGCTCTTTTTAGTGTCCAAAATACGCCCTGATTTTTCAGCATCCGTATTGATTTTACCGGTTAAAAATTGATAAAACTCGCTGATTTTCATTGGTTTAATATCAAACTTGTCGTTATAAAAATCCACGCTATCGTATTGTAATTGCTGCATCATGTTCGCCACATCAAAATTCCCATTAATGGGGGCAAGCCATGGGCGGATAGTGGTAGGCTCTTTTTTGTATTCTTTATTCAAGCTGATATTAGAAGCGTCATCGCCTTGAAAAAAAGGGTTGAGCTTTAAGGCTCCCATAAAATTCGTGCCGTTATCTTTCATAGAGACAAACAACCCTTGCGAAGCGTTTTTAGGCTGGATAACAAACTTTTTAGTCTCATTGTTAAAGCTCGCCGTGAAATAATCATCAAAATCGTTTTCGGTGTTATTGTCTTGATTGTCATCAGTGTTAGCGTTAATGGCTTGGATAATATCGTTCATGGTTGTAATGGGCGTGATAGCAATGGTTTTTCTAGCGATTTCTTTACCATCGGTGTTGTAAGCGATCAAGTCAAACGAGCCGTTTTTGATATTGTAATTGGTGTCTTTAAAGACTTCATCGCTATTGAACTCCACCGGCTCGCCCTCAACATGATGACTCGCGCTTTGAGCGTAAATCGCATTAGTGGATTCTATCAAGCCCCTAGCAAAAGAATCCAACAAATCAATATAATCTTGCAATTTGCCCTTTGAAGTCCCGTTAGAGCCGTCATTATACACATCCAATAACGCTCCCACTTTTCCCTGATTGAGCTTGTCAGTAATATTAGTAACCTTAAAATCATCGCTTTGAAAATAAATCTGGTTCAAACCCCCTTTATTTTCGGACTCTTTAACCACTAAAGGATGGAAAATAGAGCCATCAATAATATTGAACCCATGCCCGATATTAAGGTTATAGCTCTCATCAAAATCCGCTGAGTCTTTATCGGTGAGCGAGCTAGTCTTGATACTACTTTTAAAAACGTTCCCCCCTAAAAGCTCTCGCAAATGGAATTCCAACTCATCTCGCTTATCCCTTAATTCATTCGCATGCTTTAAGCTTTTGTTATTTTCCACTTCTTTAATGCGTTTATTGATCTCAGCGATTTGAGAACCCAAGCTATTGACTTCTTTAATCACGCTTTTTAATTCTTCACTCGCCTTATGCTGTAAGGTCGTTAATCTTTCTCTAGTGTCTTTAATGTTGTGCGTTAAAGCTTCTGTTTTTTGCGCAAGGGCTTGTTTTTGAGCGGAGTCTTTAGCGTTTTTAGACAATTCTTTCCATGAGTTGAAATAATCTTGCAAATCCGTAAAAAGACTCGCTTCATCAATGTCCGGAAAATACGCGCTCGCTTCTTTCAAATGCGAAAACTCTGTATCGTAATAGGTGTTTTCGTAATTAGCCTTCGTGTAGCGAGAAAAAACAAACTCATCATGCACCCTTTCAATGGCTTCTACATCCACGCCCATATTCACATTTTTAGTGCCATACATGTAAGCCTCTTGGGGCTTTGCAATCACGCGTTGACGGCTATAAAATTCATCGCTGGCGTTAGAAATATTATTCCCCGTAACATCCACCATGCTTTGATGGGCTTGCAAACCGGTGTAAGAAGTGTTGAGTGAAGATAAGATTCCGCCCATTTTACGCCTGCACTCTCAAAAAATGGCTCCCCACATGCCTAGAGCCTTTATAATCGCAAGTGTCATGGGGAATGATTTGTTGGATGAGCGAAGAATAAAACTCAGAAACCGCAAACGCCACGCGCGAATAAATCAAGTTTTTTTCTTTCAAAACAAGCAAGGACTCTCGCATTTGGTTTAAAAAATCGCTCGTTTTTTCGTCTAATAATTCACTCATTTCTTTATTAGGGAATTGGTTTTTTAAAGACAACATTTGCGCATCTATATTCGCTTTTTCTTTTTCAAAAGCTTGAATCGCTAGCTGTTTTTGATGGTTTCTTTCAAAAATTTCGGCGTGTTTAGCGAGCTTAATGTCTCTTATATCGCGCTCCGTTAAATCAATCAACGCTTTCAATTGGTTGAGCGCGTTTTCTAAATGAGAATGTAAAACGACCATAACAAATCCTTTAGCTCTTGTTTCAGCCGTATTCAAGCAAATACTATGCCATTTTATTTGATGATAAAACCCATTTTTTTAAGGGGATAGGGGGTATTTTGGAATCATTCTCCCCTTAAAGCTCCCTTATTGAATCGCCTTTAACATTTGTTTAGTGATTGCAGCAATCACATTCACGCTCATCGCATTCCCTGCTTGGGATAGCAAATGGCTTTCTTTGAAGTTAGGATTATCTTTAATCTTAGCGATCAAATCCCTAGAAAATCCTTGTAAAAGCAGGCTTTCAATAGCGTTCAATCTTTTGATCTTGCCTTTTTGGGCATAAAACAAACCATGCCGAGAAGTCCTTAAAGTAGGAAAAACATTAAAATACAGCCTCAAATCAGATTGTCTTGTGTCTAAAACGGCGTTTTCTAAAGTTAAGATATTCTCTAAAAAAACCCGGTTATGGTTGTATTGGTTATGCAAGTATCTTTGAAATGCAGCGTTATTGGTATCCAAATAGCATTCATTATCAGCATCTAAAAAATCCTTGAAACAATAATCATTGGCTAAACCTAAAGGGAAATTAAACGGGTGTTTCAAATCCTTCCTAAACCCTACGATATAAAGGCGTTCTCTCTTTTGGGCTAATTGGAAATCAGCGCTGTTTAAAATTTGATAATAAGTTGTATAGCCCGCTTCTTGCAAGGCTTTAACAATGGTTTTAAAAGTTTCTTGTTGCTTATGGTTGATCAAGCCCTTAACATTTTCAAGCAAGAAACATTTGGGCTGTTTGACTTTTAAAATGCGAATAAGCCCATAAATAATAGTCCCTCTTTCATCTTCAAGCCCCTTCCTTTTGCCATTGATAGAAAAAGCTTGACAAGGAAACCCGCTAATGAGCACATCAAAATCGGGTAAATCATTAGGGTTGATTCGCATCAAATCCCCAAAATTATGGGTATCTTTAAAAAATAATTCATAAGTTCTAAGGGCTTCATGATTGATTTCTGCATGCCCTACGCATTTTAAATGGCATTGCTCCAAGCCCAAACGGCCTCCACCAATACCAGAACAAAAATCCATAAAAGTTAAAATTCCCAATCAATCATTCCTAACACACAACAAAAACATGCCCTATTTAAGAGAGCAAAAAACTCAAAACATAAAGAAACTAAAATTTAATGAAAAACAAAACGACAGCAAGAATAAACCCCCCTAGAAATGAAGCCCTTAAACCCCTAGCCTATCCCCAATAAATCCTGTGCCATTTTGTGAGAAGTCTCATGCAAGTTGATTTTATACTGGTTGTTTTCAATAGCTTGCTTGATTTCAGCTACCCTATCAAGAGCGATCTCGCTATTTTCAACTTTTTCATTCCTTTCCACACGCTTGTAATTCCCCAAAGATTGCACCGGAGCAAGAGAAGAAACGGCATTGATCATTGTAAAATCCTTTAATTTGATATTCATTCCATTACAGCAAGTATCGGCAAAAAAGAAAAAAAGTTAATGGATCTTTGAAATCTGTTTTTGCAATTCCTTACCAAATTTCTTGGTGGTGGTGATGGGTTTTTTTCCGGTTTCTGCCACAGAGCCAAAAGATTGCGATTGCAAACTTTTAAACATAAAAAACATCAAAAAAATTAAAATATAACAAAACAAAAAAAAGCAAATGGTAGGGAACAGCCAATTTTTGAGATTAGAACTATTCATGACCTTGCCTTTTAAATATTCCTATACCCTACTACCCATGCGAGCATGAGCAACCACAGCCCCCACCTTTCTTTCCGCCATGACCCCCATGAGTGCCACAGCAACCTGTCCCACCGCCATGGTGTGAAGCTAAAATTTCTTCTTCGCTCACTTCCCTAAAACCTAAAACCTTGAAACGAAACGCTAAAGTTTTCCCAGCTAACGGGTGGTTATAATCCACCATCACATGCGTGTTGCTAAAGTCTTTGATGGTGGCTTGAATGGTTTGATGGTCTTCAGTTTGCCCAAAAACGCTCATGCCTTTTTCTAATTCAATGCCTTCAAATTGATCTCTAGGGACTTCTTGCAAATAGCTGCTTTCATAAACCCCATAAGCTTCTTCTGGAGCGACAACAACCTCTTCCCACTCGCCAATTTGAGCCTTTAATACCGCTTTTTCCAACCCTGCTATGATTTGATTAGCGCCTATAATAAACTCTAAAGGCTCTTTAGAAATATTGCTGTCTAGCACAACGCTAGACCCCTGCTCCCTCACTTCATATTCAATCAAAGCGGCTTGTTTGACTGACTCTAAATCATGGTTTTGCATGATGGTATTTCTCCTTGTTTTCTAAGATTTTTTTTGCCATTTTAGCTTGTTCGCTTGAAGGATACAAGTGTTGCAAAGTGTTTAAAAATTTATAATAGTTTTGATCGTCCTTGATTTTTTTAAACGACCATGCCGTATGCCACAAAAGCACAGGCATGTAAGACGCTTTTTTATTTAAAAGAGCGCTCTCTTTGTAATACTTGATCGCTTCTCTATACTTTTTTTCCCCATAAGCCACTTCTCCAAGCACATAACGCACATAATAAAGGCGGTAACTATTGGCTTCTAACCACAACAAACGCTCTCTGGCTTCTGCATAGGATTTATTTTTAAAAAAAGACAGAGCTTCTTGAAAAATCTCTTTTTGCTTAGACAAGTCTTTATCAAACTCAATTTTCGCCTTTTCTTGAGTTTTTCTCTCTTGATTTTTTGGGGATTCGGCTTTCAAAGGGGGGTTTTTATTAGCCGGAGCGCTTGATTTGAGCGGCTTTTCAGCTTTTTCCTCTTGTTCTTTGAGAGCTTTTTGGATCAAGGCGATTTGTGAAACCAAATCCTGGCTTAACTTGGTCAATAATTCACTCATCTCTTTATTTTGCTTGTCTAACTGCTGGATAGCTTGCTGGTTAGCGTGAATCTCATTCCTCAAATCCTCTAAAGTTTGCGATTGCTGCTTTAATGCGTTAGCCTGCACTTCTTGCGAAGCTTTTAAGGCTCGCAAGGATTCTTCTTGGGAAAGGATAGCGTTATTGAGATCTTTAATCTTATTAGCCTGCCCTTCATAAACGCTCCTTAAACCCTCTTGAGCTTGAGTGTTAGCCTCTACTTGCGAATGGATTTTGGTCAAAATATTAGAAAAATTCTTACTATTGACTTGCAACTGCTTGAGTTCTTTTTTGGTAGCTCCGCTTTGCAAATCAAACGCTGAAGGCTCCCCATTGAGAAAAAAGGGAGCGATAAAAGGGATAAAAAAAAACCTTTTCATCCTAGAATTACTTCACTAATTTGACATCCACTCTTCTGTTTTCTCTGTAGCATTCTCTAGTTTTTTGAGTGCATTTGGGTTTGGTTTCACCAAAACTGATGGTTTTAATCATATCTTTTTCTACCCCCTTAATGACTAAAGCGTTTTTCACGCTCAAAGTCCTTTTAACGCCAAGCGCTTGGTTGTATTCGCTAGAGCCAAATTCATCGGTATTGCCTTCCAAAAGCACTTGCATGTGGTTTTCTTTAGCTTTTTGCACGATCTCATCTAAAGTCTCTTGATCGGATTCTTTGATCTCATACTTGTCAAAATCAAAATAAATAGAAGCGATTATAGTCCCGCTCTCAACAGCCGGCTTTTCTTCAACCACTGGAGCTGGCTCTTGTTTAGGCTCTTGTTTTTCTTGAACTGTCTCTGTAGAAACAGGTGCGCTTTGAACCGCTTTAGCGCTCACATCACCAGCCACGGTTTCTTTATCCATGTTGTGTTTACAACCAGCTATGAATAAAAAAGCCACCAAGAAACTAAATACAGAAGATCTTTTCATTATAAATTCTCCAAGAATAAAATTTAATAAATGTCAATATTAACTCATATTCGCTTAATCTAACCTTACCAATCAAAGGCTTGTATTTTCACATTCTTTAAAGGGAATAAAAAACTCTGATTATAGTCTAGTAAAATAAGCCCCATGGCGTATTCTTGGGGTGTCTTTTTGATATACATGATATTTCTCCCATCCATAGAAAAACGAGGCATCTGGTTAGAGCCATTCACGGTAAGCCTACGGATATACTTGCTGTTTAGAGTGATCAAATTCAAATTAAACACCGTTTTGCCAAATTCATTAAGATTTTCCCTGCTCACATACACAATGCTATCTTTATAAGCGTCAATGGATTCATTGCTTCTTCCTTCATAAAGGAGTTGCTCCGCGCTCTCTTTTAACCCCAATTTCTTCATATAGATGTTAGGATAACCGGATCTATCTGAAACAAAAGCCATAGACTTGTCATCTTCTAAGAACACTCCTGAGACATCTATCCCAGGATAGCGCGTTATTTTGGTTTTCGTTTTTTTATGCGTGTCATACAAATACACATCCGGTTGGCCATCAGGGGCTAAAGACATTAAAATTTTAGAGCCATCAGAACTCACGCTAGAAACCACAGCCATTCCTTGAGAACTAGCGATATTCTCATGAGTGGCTTTTTGAATGTTGTATTTTAAAATCATGGGCGTTCTTTCGCCATATTGCGTGTAATAAAACTCCGTTTGCTCAGCGTTCGCCCATTTAGGGAAAATATTGAGCCTGTTGTTTTTGATGATTTCTTTTTGATAACGCATCGTATAATCGGCTAAGGCGATGTTTGTGATTCCTGGTCCAATGTATTTAGAAAAAACAATGAGGCGCTTCATCCAAGCGATAGAAGGGGCTTTTAAATAATCATTCACCACAATGGCCATGTTGTGTGCTGCAAAAGGGTATAAATCTGAACTTAAAATGGGGTAGTCAAAAGTCTTTTTGAGCGTTTCTGTATCCACATCATAAAGCCTTAATCGTGAAATTTTATTGCCGTTTTCTACCGCCACACTCACAAGCGCTACAAGATGGATTTTTTTATCCTTGAGTTCTGCGTAATTGATAGCGCCTTGCTCCTTGTTTTGAGAAACATCAAAATGCTGGCTGGTCTTTAAATCATTCGCCAAGACTTCATGCAATTTTAAAGCGTAATTGGCATCGTTATCTATAGAATAGCGCACTTCAATCTTAGGAAGTTTTTGAATGGTTTTAATAATATCTAGTGTTTTATCTGTTGCAAAAAGCCCTATAGTGTGTATTAAAAAAAGCCATAAATACCTCATTGTTCTTCCTTAGTGGTGAAATTAACTTTAATAGAAACCATGTTTCCTCCAGGATATGGGGGAAAATCCACTTTCTTTAAATCATTTAAAAGGGTCATCACGCTCTTGTTATAATCCTTAAAATCGGAGTAGCTAAGAATGGTATAATCAAACTCTCCATCTTTAGTGATCATAATCAGTACGCTCACTGAAGCCTTGTGGTAAAAAACCCCTTTCCAACCTTTATATAAAATCTGATAGATTTGAGCATACCACTCTTGATAGGCTTTTTCATCAACCCCATCTTGTTTAGGGATTTGCAAATCTAAAGTCTTGTTTTTAACGCTTTCTAGTTTTTGTGCAAATTGATCTAAATTCTGTTGCAAACCTTTCAACATTTCTTGATTTTTTTGGTTTTTTCTCAAGCGTTGCTGTTCTTTTAAACGCCTTTGCTCTTCTTCTTGCTCATTTTTTTGCTCATCTTTTTGAGCGTTTGTGTCTGTCTTTTCTTGAAAATCATTGAGTGAAGAAAAAATATTTTCAAGACTTTCTTCTTGTTCTTTAGGATCAATAAAATCGCCCTCCTTATCAGTTGCATTTTTTTCAACTACTTTTTCATCTTTTTTTTCATCGCTTGGCAAATCTTCTAAATTCAAATCAATGATTTGTTCGTTTTTTTTGCCCAAATCCAAAAGAATTTTCTCCGCTTCTTCATTGTGTCTTTCTAGCAACAAACCATACAACAACAAAGCATAGAGCAAGAACGCTAAGAAGCCAGAAACAACAAAGATCGCGCTCTTACTCATGCAAATTAGCCCTACTTTTTAAGGACTTGTGATTAAAGAAACTTTTAAAAAACCCGCTTCTTTAATCGTTTTTAACAAATAAATCACTTTATCATAAGTCAATCGTTTGTCCGCACGGATACTAACTCTAGTATCTTTATCGTATTTCTTAGAAAGCAAGTTAAAAGTATCCGGGAAAGAGTTGTATTCATAGGTTTGACTATCTATATAGATTTTGGCGTCTTTATCCATGCGGATCTCTATCATTTTATCTTGAGTGGCTCTAGCAGTTTTTGAGCCAGAAGGCAAAGCAATCTCTTCTTTATAAGTAAGAGTGGGTGTTGTTACCATAAGAATAGCCAATAAAACAAGCATCACATCCACTAAGGGCGTGATATTGAGTTCTGGTTTGTCCTCATCCCAATAGTTATCATAATTCATAAAAACCTTCTAACTCCCTATTTAAGATATTTATACAATCCCCTTAAAAGCTTTATTTTTTAGAAGACAAAATATCCACTTGCATCTGCACATAAACCGATAAATCATACACCTTGCGCTTTAAAATCAAGTAAAAAGAATAGGCTGGAATGGCCGCTAAAATCCCTGCAGCGGTAGCGATAAGAGCCTTAGAAATAATGGGTGCAATCACCCCAAAAGAAGCTTGACCTAACGCACCCAAATTGTTAAACGCTTCTAAAATTTCAACCACCGTTCCAAACAAACCAATAAAGGGGGCTGTAGAAGAGATAATGCTCAATACCACTAAACCTGTCGTGCTTTGCTTAAGAACCTGGTGTTTCCAAGCCTGCAACAATTCATTAGAATACCTTTTGGTTTCATCATTTCTTTTTTTATTAAACATGAAATGCTCTGGAGCGTCTTGCACCCCATTAAGAATGTTAGATAAAGATTGCATCTCGTGCTTGAGTTCAATCTTTAACACAATGCTTTTATACAAAAAGACCCATAAAGTCATCACCAAATAAAGCGAAATCCAAACTAACACAAGCGTGGTAACAAACCCGCTCTTATTGAAAAAATAAACGATTGAATCTAACATGATTATCCCCTTAAAGAGACTCAATCTTAGCAAGCACGCTAGAGACCGCTAACCTGTCAGAGCTTGCGTCCTCTAAAAGCTTTTTAGCCCTAGAGATAGCATCATCTCTATCGTCTGATCCTTTTTTAATAAAGACCGCCCCATCGGCTAAAATATCCACCCGTTCTTTAGTAACTTCTGCATAACCCCAATTGATCGCAATGTGCTCTTTTTGGTTTTCCGTTTCAATTTCAATCACTCCAGCTTGAAGCAAAGTGATCATGTTGCTATGCCCATAAAGCACCCCAAATTCCCCTTCAACTCCTGGCAACACAACGCTTTTAACCTCTCCTGTATAAACTTCCCCCTCAGGAACTACCACACTAATTTTCAACAAAGCCATGGCAAAACCTTTAGGAATTTTTCATGTTTTTAGCTTTTTCTAAAACCTCTTGAATGTTGCCCACCATGTAAAACGCGTTTTCAGGAATGTGATCGTATTTACCCTCTAAAATCCCTCCAAAGCCCTCTAAAGTCTCTTGAAGAGTCACATACTTACCAGGACTTCCTGTAAACACTTCAGCCACAAAAAACGGCTGGGATAAAAACTTCTCAATTTTTCTGGCCCTCTCAACAATCTTTTTATCCTCTTCGCTCAATTCGTCTAATCCCAAAATCGCAATAATGTCTTGCAAATCCTT
The DNA here is from genome assembly GCF_030053225.1 of Helicobacter sp. 219-2. NCBI lineage: Bacteria > Pseudomonadati > Campylobacterota > Epsilonproteobacteria > Campylobacterales > Helicobacteraceae > Helicobacter > Helicobacter sp. 219-2. The sequence goes on from NZ_JASGBS010000001.1 coordinate 1,458,658, forward strand.
ATATTTTTGCAAAACCTGCTGGATACCGGTAGCGATTTCATAGTGCTTCTCGCCGATCATTTGAGGGCTTAAAATCCTTGAAGTGGAATCCAAAGGATCCACCGCCGGATAAATCCCTTTTTCAGCGATCTTTCTATTTAATACCGTAGTCGCATCTAAATGCGCAAACACTGAAGCAGGGGCTGGGTCAGTCAAGTCATCTGCTGGCACATACACCGCTTGAACCGAAGTGATAGAGCCATTTTTAGTGGAAGCGATACGCTCTTGAAGTTTCCCCATTTCCCCGGCTAGCGTGGGCTGATACCCCACGGCTGAAGGGATACGGCCTAATAGCGCACTCATTTCCGCACCGCTTTGAGCGTATCTAAAGATGTTGTCAATAAACATCAACACATCTAAGCCCTTTTCATCACGAAAATACTCTGCCATCGTCAAGCCGGTGAATGCAATGCGGTTTCTCGCACCTGGTGGCTCATTCATTTGCCCATAGCACAGCGCGACTTTGTCTAAAACGCCCCCTTCTTTCATCTCAAAATACAGATCATTCCCTTCTCTGGTGCGCTCCCCCACACCTGCAAACACCGAATACCCATTATGCTTATAAGCCACATTATGGATAAGCTCCATAATGATCACCGTTTTCCCTACGCCAGCCCCACCAAACAAGCCTACCTTACCGCCCTTAGAATAAGGGGCTAGTAAGTCAATGACTTTGATACCGGTTTCAAACATTTCTGTTTTAGTGCTTTGTTGCTCAAAACTAGGGGCTTTTCTGTGAATGGGCCAAGTTAAGGACGGCTTAAGAGGCTCTAAATTGTCAATACTCTCGCCCACAACATTAAAAATGCGCCCTAACACTTCTTCGCCCACAGGCACTTCAATCATTTTTCCACGAGCTTTGACGGCTTGGTTACGCACTAAGCCTTCTGTCATATCCATAGCAATCGCTCGCACCCGATTACCGCCCAAATGGGCTGCCACCTCTAAAACTAAAGATTTTTGAGTGCCATTGACTTCAAAATTAATGTCTAACGCTTCAAAAATCGCCGGTAGATAGGACTCAAACTCTATATCTACCACCGGGCCCAAAACCTGAATGATTTTACCTTCCATCGCTTTCATCGCTCCTTAAATGTAATTTTTATTTTAGGGCTTCTACGCCTGCATTGATTTCTACTAGCTCGGTCGTAATCGCCTCTTGTCTGGCTTTATTATAAGAAATAGTTAAAGTTTTAACCAAATCTTTAGCGTTATTTGTCGCTGTATCCATAGCCTGCATTCTAGCGCTATGCTCTGCGGCTAAAGAATCAATCAAAGCATAGTATAAACTATACTCCACATATTTTTCTGCCAAAGAGTCTAAAATTTCATCTTCACTCCCGCTTGGTTCGCTAGTAATAGTCTCTTGCGTCTCATTAGGCTGAGGGTTTTGGTGGATGATTTTATACCCAATAGGCAAAATTGTTTTGACTCTTATTTCTTGGCTGATCATGTTTTTAAAGCCATTATGAATGATAATCACCTTATCGGTTTTCCCACTCAAATAATCCTCTACCACTTTTTTCATGAATTCTTGAGCGCGTTCATAATTAGGCATAGAACTCAAATTATTGATCTTGTCTAAAACCTCTATCCCGTTAAAGCTAAAATACTCATTACCCTTTTTACCAATACCGCGCAAACGCACTTTAATGTCTTTTTCTTTGTATTCATTCGTGCATGCTAAAACTTTTTTAATAGTATTGGTGTTAAAGCCCCCACAAAGCCCCTTATCGGCTGTGATAAAAATAATATCCACTTTTTTAATTTCAAGTCTTTCTAGTTCCCTAAAATACTTGCTTTGAATGTCTTCAATCCCTTGATTTTTCATCTTAGACAGCACATCATCAAACACAGCGTCTAGTTTCAAGGCATACGCTCTGGAATTTCTTGCAACTTCTTCGGCCTTTCTTAGCTTGGAAGTGGAAACGAGTTTCATCGCATGCGTGATCTTTTGCGTGTTTTTAACGCTTCCAATTTTCTTTCTAATGTCTCTTAAATTCGCCATATTCCAGCCCTCTCCTACTCGCTATAAGTGAGCTTAAATTCCTCTAAGACTTTCCTTAGCATGGCTTCTAAATCCTTATCTAGCACTTTTTTAGTGTGGATTTCTTCTAAAACTTGAGGGTATTTTGCTTCCAAGAAAGGGTGCAGTTGCTCTTCAAAATCCACGACTTTTTTCACGCTCACGCTATCTAAAAAGCCCTTAGCCCCAGCATAAATAATGACCACTTGCTTTTCAATAGGCAAGGGCGAATAAGGGGCTTGTTTCAGCACTTCTACCATGCGTTGCCCCCTTTCTAATTGCTTTTTACTCGCTTCATCTAAATCAGAAGCGAATTGCGTGAAAGCTTGCAACTCTCTGTATTGAGCTAGATCCAAGCGCAAAGTCCCTGAAACCTGCTTGGTCGCTTTGATTTGAGCGGCCCCTCCAACCCTTGAAACCGATAAGCCCACATTGATAGCCGGGCGGATCCCTGAATAAAACAAATCCGTTTCTAAGAAAATTTGCCCGTCTGTAATAGAAATGATATTCGTAGGGATATAGGCTGAAACATCGCCCGCTTGAGTTTCCACAATAGGGAGCGCGGTCAAAGAGCCTGCACCCTTTTCATCGCAAAGTTTAGCCGCTCTTTCTAAAAGCCGTGAGTGGATATAAAACACATCTCCAGGAAAAGCCTCCCTACCTGGGGGTCTTCTCAAAATCAAAGAAATTTCTCTGTAAGCGACAGCATGCTTACTCAAATCATCATAAATGATTAGGGCATGGCGGGCATGATCTCTAAAGTATTCCCCCATAGCCACACCTGAATAAGGGGCTAAATATTGCATCGCAGCTGAATCTGAAGCCGGAGCGTTGATCACGACGCTGTATTCCATCGCTCCGTATTCTTCTAATTTGCGGACCACTTGCGCGACAGTGGATTCTTTTTGCCCAATAGCCACATAGATACAGATCACATTTTGCCCTTTTTGGTTAATGATCGCATCGATCGCTACGGTGGTTTTACCGGTTTGTTTATCCCCAATGATCAATTCCCTTTGCCCGCGCCCAATAGGCACCAACGCATCAATGGCTTTAATGCCTGTTTGCAAAGGCTCATGCACCGATTTTCTGTCCATAATGCCCGGGGCTTTTTGCTCAATAAGACTAAATTCATTTGTTTCTATCTCACCCTTGCCATCAATAGGCTCACCCAAAGCGTTCAACACACGCCCCACAACCGCATCGCCCACAGGAACTTTCATCAAACTCTTCGTGCGCTTAACGCTAGTCCCCTCTTTAATATTGTTACCAAAACCAAACACAATCACGCCAACGCTATCTTCTTCTAAGTTAGCCGCAACGCCTTTATCTCCTGTTTCAAACTCCAGCACTTCATACGACATCACACCATTTAAGCCATAAACCTTAGCCACACCATCAGCGTATGAAACGACTTTTCCTACTTCAGCCATATCGCAATCAAGTTCAAAATTCTTGATTTTTTCTTCAATAACCGAGCTGATTTCTTCCAATTTTAGTTGGGACATTATCTTTATCTCCTTAGATTGATTAAATAGATTGAATAACCTGTTTTTCTATTTTCTTTAAAATATCTTCTTTAGAAAAGCCTATTTCTAAATCTAGGCTTGAAATGCTCAAAGAAACCCCTTTTTTAGACCAAGTGTCTTGAGCGATTTCTACAGGAGCGTTAAAACGCGCTTGCAATTTTTGCTGCACGGCTTCTAGTTCATTGTTTTCAAGCTTTTGTGGGACTAAAAGCGTGGCTTCTAAAGTCTTTTTAGAATCAAAAGACAGCTCTTGAATGATCAATTCCAGCATCTCAAGCCTGTTATTTTTTAACACCACTTCCATCACAGGCTTTAAAACTGAACATGCTTTTGTGGAAGTTATTTTTTCTAAGATTTCAAATACAACCTCTTTTTTCACTTTTAAAGAAACATGGGCTAAAACCCGGTTGAGTTTGTGCAATTTTATGGCTTCTGCTACATTTTTAAGCCCCATAATAATTTCTTCTAGTAACGCTAAATCGCCTTTAGTGTGATTTTTCAACGCTTTAGTATAATGATTAGCGATCACTTTTAAATCTTGCATTTAAAGCCTTTGTTTCAAAATATTCACGCAATCTTGTGCATTGAAAGAGACTTTTTTGCTCTCTCTTAGATCTTTAAAAACGCTTTCAACCAGCTCTCTTTTGATTTTTTTAACTTCTAAATCCATCAACGCCTTAGAATTTTTGATCAAATTTTCCACATCCATTTTGGTTTGCAACTCATATTTTTGCGTGATCGTGTAAGCTTCTTTATTCGCATCAGAAATGATTAATTCAGCTTTTTCTTTGGCCTGCTCTAATTCTTTTAAGAGTTTTTTCTTATTTTCTTTACTCACTTTAAGTTGGGCTTGAATCTCTTCTAAGCGTTTGGAGATTTCAAGGCTTTTGGAGTGTAAAAATGAACGCAGTTTTTTAGCCAGAAAATACCACAAAATCCCCGCAAATAAGAGGAAATTTAAAGAACGCTCTATAATATCTGTTTGTGAAATATCCAATCCAGTAGCACACAAAGGGCTTAAAAGGATCAAAAACCCTAACACCATTTTAACTAAAAACATCCATCAACTCCCTAAACCCATAGCCACACGCTTGTTTAATTCGTTTTCAAATACCGGCATTTGCACTTGTAACTGCTCTTTTAAGATTTGTTTTTCATTTTGTAATTGCTTTGCGAACGCTTCAAACTCTTGATTGAGCTCGTTCTCTTTTTGCTTGATCACAGCGTCATAGGACTCTATAGCTTTTTGAATCGCTTCTGCTATCATTTCCCTACGCTTTTCAGCCGCTTCTTTAAGAAGGGCATCAATTTGATGGCGGATTTCCACGCTTTGGGTGTTATCCGTTTTGATTTTAGCCAAGCTATCCTTTATCTCTGCTTGTCTGTTATCCATGAAAGCCAACAAAGGCCTATACACCCAAACATTCATCGCCCACAACAATAACACAAACACCACAAAAACGACCGCCATTAAATAGGGGTTAACCGATATATTCATGACCTATTTCTTTCCTGAAAACCTAAAAATATTTGAAAACTCGCATTTGTTATAAAAACATTAGCTTCATTGTAACAAAAAATCGCTTAAAATTTGAGAATACTCAAGCGTTAAGACATCATTTTTTTCATAAAAGCCTCTAAAAGAGAATTTTCATAACATCGTAAAACGATTTTATCCCCTTTCAAAGTGGCTTTAAGCTTGTAATGATCCCACAAACTTTGATTAAAGCGTTTTAATTCATCTTCAGCGATGAGCGTTTGGGTTTCCTTGAAACCATGTTTTTTATTTTCAAAATTTGCGTTTATTTTAAAATCACGTGCTAAATCTTCTGTCTGGCGCACGCTGAGTTTCTGCCCTATAATGGAATTTAAGATCAATTCTTGTTTTTCTTCATCCAAACCCACCAAAACTTTTGCATGCCCTGAAGTGATTTTTTCTTCTAAAAGAGCGTTTTGAACCTTAGAAGAGAGCGTCAATAAACGCATGATATTAGCCACATGGGCTCGGGATTTTTTAACGATTTTAGAGAGCTCTTCTTGGGTCATTTGATAGCTTTCAAGCAATTCTTTATAAGATCTAGCCAACTCTAAAGGGTTTAAATCTTCGCGCTGGATATTTTCAATCAAAGCGACTTCACGCATTTTTTCTTGCTCAATATCCACAACAATCGCTTTAATCGTGGGCATTTTAGCCAATTTGCTCGCTCTTAAGCGCCTTTCACCAGCGATCAAATGGTAACGCCCGTTCTCACTCACCACTAAAACCGGTTGCAACAAACCATGCTCTTTAATGGATTGTGCTAATTCTTCTAAAGAATCTTCGCTAAAGATTTTTCTGGGCTGGTAGGGATTAGGCATCACCTCATCAATACCAAGCTCCACAACCCGATTCGCTCTTTCATACAGCCCCTGCTCATACACTTCATTGATTTCAGGGAAAATATCCGCTAAACCCCTACCCAACACTTTATTTTTTGCCATATGCTACCCTTGAAGAATGCTTTGAGCTAATTTTTGATAAGCGATACTGCCATTAGATTTAATATCATAGAGCAAAATGGGCTTACCAAAGCTAGGCGATTCCGCTAGTTTCACGCTTTTAGGGATCATAATATACTCTCCTGTAGTTGAATCTCTAAAAAACTCTGAGTCAAAATACTTAAACAATTCCGCTAAAACCCCTTTTGTCAAATTGAGTTGAGGGACATGCATCGTGGGTAAAAAACCTCTGATTTTGAGCTTAGGGTTCGTGCTTTTTTGCAGCATTCTAATGGTGTTAAGCAATAATTTAGTGCCTTCAAGGGCAAAAAATTCACATTGGATAGGAATGATCACCGAATGGGCTGCTGAAAGCGAATTGATCGTGAGAGGCCCTAGAGCTGGCGGGGAATCAATAATGATATAATCATAAAGCCCCACCACGCTCTCTAAGGCGTTTTTGAGCATGAGTTCGCCTCGTTTATTCTCATCTTGAACGCTATCATAAAAGGTTTTTTCAAACCCGGCTAAACCCAAATTAGAAGGCACTAGATCCAAAAAAGGCATTTGGGTTTTTAAGATCACTTGAGAAATTTGCTTACGGCCAATCAACACATGATAAATATCGTAATCAATTTTATCGCGCCTAAAACCCAAGCTTGAAGTGGCGTTGGCTTGAGGGTCAAAATCAATCAGCAAGATTTTTTTTTCATGCACTGCTAAAGAAGCCGCTAAATTAACCGCTGTTGTCGTTTTGCCCACACCCCCTTTTTGATTAGCCACTGCAATGATTTCATTCATCATACTCACATCCTATCATAAATCTTACCTTTAATACAAATGCGGCCATCTTCTAACAATTCCGCATCTTTCAAACTCATCGCTTCACCGCAATCATTATGGAAGCTAAAAGAGTTGCTTCTATGAAATTCTAACGCATACTTACTTAAAACTTCCCCCCAAAAAAGATTTTCTTCTATTTTTTTTAAAAAGCCCTCTATAATCAAATCATCGCTCGCGCCAATATCTAAACATGCCCATTTCTGTGAAACCCTATTCACGCCAATGCCACACACCCGCATGTCTTTATAAACATTAACCAACACGCCCCCTATTTTTTGATCCCCTAAATACAAGTCGTTAGGCCATTTAAGCCAAGTTTGAGAGCCTAAACCTTTTAAAACTTCTTTGAATAAAAACCCTAAATACAAAGCGTTCGCTTGCAAGGGTAAATCTTTAGGCAAATCGCTTGCATTTAAAGCGAGCGAAAAAGTCAAAGCACTTTTTACGCTCTCCCAAATATTCCCCCTACTGCCTATCCCAGCGCTTTGGTTTTTAGCCACGATCAAAATAGGGGCTTTGAGTCCATCGTTTTTAAGTTTTTCTAAAAGATAGGTTTGCGTGGAAGGTAGGCTATCAAAAACTCTTTTTTCACATTTTCTCATGTTAGAATATCGCCCGCTTTCAAACGCTTGCCATTCAAATAATCCTTCGCTTTCAAAGGCTTTTTACCCACCGCTTGCAACCTTGCTATACGCACGCTCCCCTTCAAGCAACCCACAAGAACGCCTTTTTCATCAATTTCTAAAATCTCGCCTTCCTTGTAGTTCTTTTCATTCTCCACCAACTCCACTCCTAAAAGTTTAAGGCTATTTTCTAAAAATATTTCTGGCCAACTATTAAACGCAAGCGATTTTAAAAACAAGCTTTTAGCGTCTTTAAAACCCACTAAACCATCGGCTTTGGTGATTTTTTTACAAAAACTAGCCTGTGCGTGATCTTGAGGTTTTCTTGTGATGGAAGAGAAATTTTTGAGTGTTGAAAGGAGTAAGGTTGCCCCCATATGCGCTAATTTTAAACTCAGAGTTTCCAAATCCAAGTAATCCTCTCTTAAAAAAGAAGTGCTTTCTAAAATATCCCCGCTATCCAGCCCCACATCCATAAGCATGGTGCTTATGCCATAAATCTTATCGTCATTGAGTATCATCTCATGAATGGGCGAAGCCCCCCTGTATTTAGGCAATAACGATGCATGTGCATTGATGCAAGGAGCGATTGATAAAACCTCTTTAGGCAAAATCTTACCATAAGCCACCACCACGATAAAATCAGGTTTTAGAGCTTTTAAGATTTGAACTTCAGGCTCTTTCAAACTTTGTGGCTGGAAAATGGGGATATTTAAATGATTTTCTAGAATGTATGTTTTAGTCTCTGGAGCTTTCAATTCCTTTTTACGCCCAAAAGGTTTATCCATTTGGGTGAATAGCCCCATCACTTCTATCTCTTTATCTTTAACTAACGCCCTTAAGATCACTTCAGCAAACCCCGGCGTTCCCATAAATACGATGCGCATGTTATTCCTTGTTTTTAGTTTTATTACTTTATTCCCATCATCATTTTATAATGAGCTTCATGACCGGTTATTTTAAATATATTTTCAAAAACTTTTAAATATGTCTCAATACTTGTATATTGACTTTGCACCAACAAATCATCTGAAATCCCATGAGAACCATCATTAAGCCATGAAATGAAAGAGTTACACACTTGCTGTTCTCTAATATCCTCAAAACATTCACTCAAGTTATGATTATGTTTAAAACCGCCTAAAATCCTAAAGTAATACTCAATAATTCTTCGCATAACATTTTGTAAAGATACCCAAGAAATATTATTTTCTTTTGCTTGTTTTTCTTTTGCCCATCTTACTTCCTGCCATAGTAACTCATAGGAATTTTTAATAGGATTTTCTCCAAATTTTTCAATTTTTGAAATATTACTATCCTTTTTAATTATCCAAAAAGAATATTTCCCTTGATAGCGTTTTAAATCATATTCTAATGTAATTTCCTTGTAAAAATATGTGTTGTGGGTTAGTATAATAACTTGCTTGATGTTTGTTTTTTCTTCCATGGTTTCTTTCATAAGATCCTTAACTAAAACACTCACTATAAACAATATATTACTATCCAAACTTGAAATGGGGTCATCAATCACTAAAACCTTATTTTTTGATATATCGTTCTCTTTTAAAGAGCCTTTTGTTAAATGATAATAATATAAGAAAGTGATGAAAGTAACTTCACCCTCACTCAGTGTTTCTCCCACCAATTGACCATCTTCTCTTTGAATACGATAAGATTTTTCATCTTCAGCGCATGCCAAACTAAAATTCGTGAATCCATACCCTTTTAAAAGCGCATTGATTTCATTGACAATGGGCTTTATACTTACCATGGTTTTTTCTAATTCCCTAATTTCATTTTCTAATTTCTCTATCTTTTCTTGATTTTCACTAATTTCTTTATTTAAATTGCTTATCCCTTTCTCCAAACCGCAATCCTTTTCATTATATTTTTGTATATCACTTTTAAATTCATTGACTAAAAATTTCCAAGTTTGCTCCACGCAAATCTTTTTCTGATTTTGAATATCCTTTATCATCTCATTATGATTGGCTATTTGCTGGTTAGCCGTATCAATCAGATCTCTAATTTCTTTTATCTCATTTTTGGTGCTTTCCAGATCAAAACTTCTGCTCATTTCTTTACTCTTATCGTGCATCTTTTGCCGATTCCCATTGATTTTACTTCTCAAGGTTTCAATAATTCTTTTAAAAATCTCTGTGTCCAATTTAGTTTGTAAATTATTCTGCTCCGTTTTAACAATTTCATCAAGTCGCTCTAGCATTTCAGCGGTTCTGCTTGCGTAGTCTTCTTTCATTTTTTTGATTGTGTCAGTAGATTCTTGATAACTTGTATCAAAATACGATTCTAATTGTTTTTTAAATTCTTCGGTAATGGTTTCTTTTTGGCAAAAAGGGCATGCATTGCCATCTTTTGAGAGATACTCTCTGCCTTGAGCTACCCAATCCTCATTACTTAATTTTTTTATTAAATCTGCAATGGCTACATCACCACTCCCTACAATTTTTTGTTCCCAAATAGAATGATTTTCAACAGAATCAAAATCTGTTAAATTGCATTCCAATGGCACCAATTCTGTTTGGTTTTTACTAAAAACAATCCTAATGTTTTCTTTTAATTTTTCTAGTTTTCCTATCTCGATTTCATTGTGCTCATTGTTTTTAAATTCCTCAAGAATTTTTTCTTTAAACTTCTTTTTAAGCTTAAAACCCTCTAGCGTCTCTTTAAAATCCTCTTCATTTTTCTTATAAAGCTTTTCCCAACAACTATCGGTAAAATCCTTTTCTTTCTCTTCCCTTTCTTGTTTTAATTTTTGCAAGCTTTTTTCATTCTTTGTCTTCTTTTCATTCTCTTTGTTTATTGATTCTTTCTTGCTCTCAATGTTTTCTAAATTCTCGTTTGTTTTTTTGCCGAGCGTAAAAATGCCTTTAACTTGAGAGTTTCTAAATTGTTCTTCTTTAAATTGCTTGTTATAAACTTCAATCTTTAAAATCTCATCGTTATGCCACTCTATTTTGCTATTAGCAAACTTGTCTTCAATCCTATTTTCAGCTAGATTTTTTAAAAAACTAGAAGTGGTCGTCTTACCGCTCCCATTAGTCCCATAAATAAAATTGATAGAATTTAAATCCTCAAAACTCGCCCCACTTTCATCAAAAGTTGCCGCATTTTTTAATACGATTTGAGAAATCCCACTACTTATATTCTGTTGTTGTTTATCTTTATTACCCATCTTCTCTCCTAAATATTATTATCTCAAAGCACCCACAAAAACTAATCTTCTAAATCTTCCCCATCATACCCAAGCTCCAACGCCTTCACTTGCCCTATCGCATTACCCATAATGCCCTTAATAGAGCCATACATGTTAATCGTGCCCTCAAACACTTTTTCTATTTGCTTTTCCCTGCTTTTCCAAATCCTAGCCATCGCGCGTTTTTCGCTTTCTAAATCCGCTCTCAATTGCTCAAACCCCTCTATAATCGCATTCACTTGCATAGAAAATTCAGAGCTTGTCAAATAATGATAGAGCAGATTCACTTTATCGCCCTTATTTTCCTGACTTTTTTTAGCCAAACCCACTTGAATAACCCCCTCTCTTAACACCGCACTCAACCCCTTAAACTCTTCAAACGAACACACCCACACCCCCTCAAATAACCCCATCCTCTCCATCTCTTTAGGCAGTGCTTCACTCACAATGACCCCCACATCAGCCCCAATCTCTCGCATGTCGCTTTTAAGCTTTTCCACCCAAGCTTTTTGGAATTCTTTCGTGCGTTTGCTCTCATAATAAATTTTCCCGCAATTTTGAAATTCCCTAGTATGCACCACTTGAATGCAATCGCCCCCTCTTTGCCCTTTTTTGATTTCTTCAATGCAATCTAAGGGGAATTTTTGCCTCAAAAACTCTTCAATCGCCAATTCTTGCACCTCGCCTTGGAGTTGCTGTGAGCTTAATTCAGCCTTTCTTTGAGCGTTTTTCAACTCGTTTCTTAACATTTCTAACTGCTCTTCTTGCTGCTTGAATTTCAATTCATTTTTTTCATGCAAGGCTTTTTCTATTCTTCCTCTTTCCAAATCTAATTTTTCATTCAATTTTTTTTCATTTTCCGCTTTCAATCGGCTCTCTGCTTCGTTATTTTCTCTTTTTAGCTTTTCAATTTCCGCTTCTTTTTGGTGCAATTCTTGGACCTGTTTGGACTTCTCATCTAATTCTTTTTGCAACAATTCCAAGCCCTTTTGCTGCTCTAAAAAAGCGTTTTTTCTGGCTTCTTCAATGATTTTAGCCCTTTCATCTTGCAAGGCTAGCGCGCTCGCTTGTTTGACTGCATCATCAAATTGAGCCTTTTGTTCCCTCTCTCGCTCTTTTAGGGCCTCTTCTTTTTGCTCTAAAGCTTTGAAATGGCTCTGATACTGTGCTCTTTTTTCCTTCACCTCTTTTTCAAACTCTTTTTGTTGGGCTAAAAACCGGCTTTGATTTTCTAGCTCAATCTGTTTGTATAGCGCTTCATTCACATCAATTGGTGCTTGACAATTAGGACATTTAAAAGAATGGGTTTGATTTTCTTGCATGGTTTTCCTTTAAGATTTGATTTTTTATATTTTATAATAGAATGAGATCAATTTAATTTAAATCAACGCATAGAGAACCACCCATCAATCATTTTTTAGAACAAGTTATTTTACAAAGCCCATCTGATGGAAACAAAAATATAAAACCAATTGCTTTTGAAAGTGTTATCAAACTCAACCCACACGATAGAAATCCCTTATTAAAACCCTACAGCGTATTTATTGCGCTTTCTTGCGCTCAATTCCATCATTTAGGCATGCGCTTAGTGGTCCCCTATGAAAACGATTCTATGATTTTTGAGTTATTGCATTGATTTTTAAGCACGCAATTTTGAACGCCAACCACTTGTTCAACTAGATCCGAAAGAAATTAAAACCCAAATCCTTGAGCGTTTAAAACTCTAAAAATAAGGCTTTAAACATCAATACCTGATAAAAACGGAGTTTTCAAATCCAAACGCATTCAATCATAATCAACCAAAACTTAAACAAAAGAAGCAAGAAGCAAAACAAGCAAGGAATACAAGTATAAGATAAAAACAAGATTTAAGAAACATCAAACAAAAACAAACATTAAACATTAACAAACAACAAGCAATCAAAACACAAGAATGAAAAAATAAGATTTAAAAATCCAACACAACTAGTAAAAAATTTAAAACAGAAAACAAAAAATAAGAAGTAAAAGCTCAAACACAAGAATGAAAAAATAGGATTTAAACAACCAAAAACAAGCGATTGAAATCAATCAAACCAAAATCAATAATCCAATAAAACAAAGAAGATAACAAGCAAAACAAAAAGAAAGATTAAGCCCAATCCTTCAAAACTAAGCAACAAGAAGTTCTTTTGTCAGGTAATACTCTTGGCTTTCAATAAGCGAATATCAAAAGCTTTTCTCTAGAAAGGAGGTGATCCAACCGCAGGTTCACCTACGGTTACCTTGTTACGACTTCACCCCAGTCGCTGTGTGTGCCGTGGGCAGTAGCCAATTTAGCATCCTGACTTAAGGCAAACACAACTCCCATGGTGTGACGGGCGGTGAGTACAAGACCCGGGAACGTATTCACCGCAACATGGCTGATTTGCGATTACTAGCGATTCCAGCTTCATGCAGGCGAGTTGCAGCCTACAATCCGAACTGAGAGGTGTTTTGAAGATTGGCTCCACTTCGCAGTATTGCTTCTCTTTGTGCACCCCATTGTAGCACGTGTGTAGCCCTAGGCGTAAGGGCCATGATGACTTGACGTCGTCCCCACCTTCCTCCTCCTTACGGAGGCAGTATCCTTAGAGTTCTCAGCATGACCTGTTAGCAACTAAGAAAGGGGGTTGCGCTCGTTGCGGGACTTAACCCAACATCTCACGACACGAGCTGACGACAGCCGTGCAGCACCTGTTTTCAAGGTCTGGCAAGCCAGACACTCCACTATTTCTAGCGGATTCTCTCAATGTCAAGCCTAGGTAAGGTTCTTCGTGTATCTTCGAATTAAACCACATGCTCCACCGCTTGTGCGGGTCCCCGTCTATTCCTTTGAGTTTTAATCTTGCGACCGTACTCCCCAGGCGGGATGCTTAATGCGTTAGCTGCATTACTGGAGAGACTAAGCCCTCCAACAACTAGCATCCATCGTTTAGGGCGTGGACTACCAGGGTATCTAATCCTGTTTGCTCCCCACGCTTTCGCGCAATCAGCGTCAGTAATGTTCCAGCAGGTCGCCTTCGCAATGAGTATTCCTCTTGATCTCTACGGATTTTACCCCTACACCAAGAATTCCACCTACCTCTCCCACACTCTAGAATAGTAGTTTCAAATGCAGTTCTATGGTTAAGCCATAGGATTTCACACCTGACTGACTATCCCGCCTACGCGCTCTTTACGCCCAGTGATTCCGAGTAACGCTTGCACCCTCCGTATTACCGCGGCTGCTGGCACGGAGTTAGCCGGTGCTTATTCGTTAGATACCGTCATTATCTTCTCTAACAAAAGGAGTTTACAATCCTAAAACCTTCATCCTCCACGCGGCGTTGCTGCTTCAGGGTTTCCCCCATTGAGCAATATTCCCTACTGCTGCCTCCCGTAGGAGTCTGGACCGTGTCTCAGTTCCAGTGTGTCCGTTCACCCTCTCAGGCCGGATACCCGTCATAGCCTTGGTAAGCCATTACCTTACCAACAAGCTGATAGGACATAGGCTGATCTCTTAGCGATAAATCTTTCCCCCGTAGGGAGTATCTGGTATTAATCATCGTTTCCAATGGCTATCCCAAACTAAAAGGCACATAACCTATGCGTTACTCACCCGTGCGCCACTAATCAGCCTTCTAGCAAGCTAGAAAGCTTCATCGTTCGACTTGCATGTATTAGGCACGCCGCCAGCGTTCACTCTGAGCCAGGATCAAACTCTCCATAAAAGTGTTTGTCCTAAAGCTCTTTTGTTTTTTGATAGGCTGTTATCATTCCTAATAACAGCTCTAGCGTATCACAAGAACTCGTTTTATACTTTATTGAATAAAACGGGTTGTGTTCTTAAGTATTACAACAACAAAACAGAAAGAAACTTTTTAAAAAGGTTTATCTAAACGCTAACCTAAAAATACTCTCATGCTATTCAACCATCACATTATATATAACAATACAATCAATGGTATTGAATGGCACTAGTTGGATAAGAATTTCTTATAAAAGAATGAAAATGAATCCTCACTCTTTCAAATAAGTTATCCTTAAATAATGTTAGAATATCCCTTTAAAAAGAACTTCTATCAATTTGCTTAGTTTTCAAAGATCGTTTGCTTTAATCAGCTACCCTTGCAAGCTATCAAGCGGCTTTTTAAAAGCCCTTGCTGAAACAAGGAAATGAAAGTATAGTCATAGAAAGCTTAAGGTTTGCTTAAATTTAGGGAATGTTTTGAAAAATATTTTGATTTTTTAGATCGCTTAAAAATTGCACAATCTTTTCTTTAGGGATAATCACCAAACTTTCTTGGTTTTCTAAAGTGCTGCTAGCCATTCCCATAAACTCCCCCACTTCGCTAAAATAAGGCCTCCCTCCCCACAACACACTCCCCTTTTTAAAAGAAGCATCAAGCGAAAGAAACTTTTTAGATTTCAAAAGTTCAGCCACAGAAATGTCCGTTGTCTGTATAGAAAAAGAATTCCCCTCATTCAACGCCGGGTAGTAGAGATCAGAATTGGGTGTTTTTTGGTTTGTGTAAGGATTTGAATGAAAAGTTTGAGCGTATTTTGTGTAAATCCTTGCGTGATAATAACTCTCTTCTCTTTTATGGCAATAATCGTCTCTAAAATCGGCGGTTTTTAAAAGCGAAAGCCCTTGATCCCTATCCATCGCCTCAAGGTGCAAGCTGGCTATACAAATCAGCTCTTTAGCGCTGCTGTCTTGCATTTTGGCTAAAATCGTTTTAGGGTATAAGCCATTAGAATAAAGCGTTTCAGAAGAAGCGATATAACGCCCGTTTTTGAGCAAAGTCGCATAGCCTTCTTTATAAGTCCCATCGCTAAAATACACTTTCAATAATGCAACAGAATAAACCCATGCAGGAAGCGTTGGATCAAGGGGCGGATCGTCTCTGACGATTTGAATGTTATTAGCGTTCATCATGCACGAAAATAAAACGATACAACAACCCACCGCCAATCTTTTATGCCAACACACCATTATCCAACTTACCGCTTAAATTTCAAAAGTATCCTACAACACTATCGGCCAAAATACCATTTGTTTTAATTTGTTGCTATAATAGAGCATTTGAATGACAAAAGCTTATCGCAAAGGTTTATGTATGGATCCAATTAAAACTTATGAAATCAAAGAAGAAGAGCTTGCAAAAACCGCTTACGCCACGATCAAAACCAATAAAGGCCATATCACCCTAGAGCTTTTTTACAAAGACGCGCCCCAAGCGGTGAGTAACTTTGTAGCTCTAGCTAAAGAGGGTTTTTATAACGGGCTTAATTTCCATCGTGTGATCGCCGGCTTTGTGGCTCAAGGAGGTTGTCCTTATGGCACAGGCACAGGCGGGCCAGGACACCGCATTAAATGCGAAGTGGCCCATAACCCCAACAAACACAAAAGAGGCTCTATTTCTATGGCACATGCTGGAAGAGACACAGGGGGGAGTCAATTTTTCTTGTGTTTTGTGGATTTGCCCCACTTAGATGGCGAGCACACCGTGTTTGGCAAAATCAAAAACGCAGAAAGCCTTAATGTCTTGGACAAAATCAAGCAAGGCGATATTATAGAGAGCGTTGTGTTTAGCTCTTCTCTATAAGGAACAAGAAATTAGACATGCTCATACTCAGCCGCAAAGTTAATGAAGGGATTGTCATTGATGATAACATCCACATTAAAGTCATTTCCATAGATAGAGGGAGTGTGCGTTTAGGGTTTGAAGCGCCTGAAAGCACCCTTATTTTGCGCGCTGAACTCAAAGAGGCCATTGTGAGCGAAAACCAAAAAGCTTCTGCATCCGTAGATGAAAGCTTGTTAGAAAACATCAAAAAGGTCATTAAGCCTTGATGCATGTTTTTGAAGTTTATCCTAAAGTCAATATTTTTTTAAAAATCCTTCACAAAGAAGGGGCTTACCATAAGCTCATTTCTCGCATGTGCTTAGTCAAAGATAAGCTAAAGGATATTATTAGCGTCAAAAGCGCGCTTTCTTTTTCGCTAAAAGGGGATTTTGAT
The DNA here is from genome assembly GCF_030053225.1 of Helicobacter sp. 219-2. NCBI lineage: Bacteria > Pseudomonadati > Campylobacterota > Epsilonproteobacteria > Campylobacterales > Helicobacteraceae > Helicobacter > Helicobacter sp. 219-2. The sequence continues at coordinate 1,475,434 of NZ_JASGBS010000001.1, forward strand.
TGCCCTTTAGAAGAAAACTCGCTCTTTAAGGCCCTCCAAATTTTAAAAAATTTTTTAAAATCAAAAAATTTCTCTCATTCTGCCATCAAATCCCTAGACACCCTAGCGATTGAAGTGGAAAAAAACATCCCCACTCAAGCTGGATTAGGCGGTGGGAGCGCTGATGCTGGGGGGCTATTGTATCATTTGAATCAAATTTTTGACTGGCGTTTGAGTTTAGAAGAGCTTTATCGCATGGGATCTTTAGTGGGTGCAGACACCAACTTTTTCATCTCGCAATACAAAAGCGCTAACGCTACTTCTTATGGCGAAGTTATTGAAAATTTTGAAGAAGAGCCTTTAGAAAATCGCCTAGAAATCTATGCGCCAAATCATGTTTTTTGCAGCACCAAAGCCGTTTATCAAGCCTATAAGCCTGAAACTTGTTTTTCTCAAGCTAAAGAATGGCTTAAAAAACCGAGTTTAGAATGCCTAAAGACTTGCGACAGAAACGGATTAAACGATCTTTTAAAACCGGCTTTACTCACTAACCAAGCCTTAAGAGGTATAGAAAGCGAACTGGGCAAGGAGTGGTTTTTTAGCGGGAGCGGGAGCGCGTTTTTTAGGCTAAAGCCTACACTAAAAGGGGGCGAATGAAACTCATTGCCAGCAATAAAAAAGCCTATTTTGACTATGAAATTTTGGAAACTTTAGAAGCGGGATTAGCGCTTTTAGGCTCTGAAGTGAAGGCTTTGAGGCAAACTAGGGTGAATTTAAAAGATAATTTTGTTAAAATAATCAAAGGAGAAGCTTTTTTATTTGGTGTTCATATATCATATTTAGATACAATCCATGCGTATTACAAGCCCAATGAAAGGCGAGAGCGTAAGTTGCTTTTACACAAAAAGCAATTATTGAAATGGCAGATTGAAGCGTCTAAAGAACGCTTGAGTATCGTAGGATTGAAATTGTATTTTAACCAAAGAAATAAAGCTAAAATCCAAATTGCTTTAGTGAAAGGAAAAAAATTGCACGATAAAAGACAAAGTCTCAAAGAAAAAGCACTCAATAAAGAAATTCTTGCTGATTTAAAACACCACTTTAAAGGATAATAATGAAAGAAATGGTAGATTATGGGGTTATAGGGTTTTTGATCTTTCTCTCTGTTATCGTTATAGCGATCGCAATAGAAAGGTTGTGGTTTTTTGCCACTCTTCGTGTAGATGACTACACAGACAAGCGTAAATTAGAACTGGCCTTACACAAACGACTGACTTTAGTGGCCACGATTGGCTCTAACGCCCCTTATATCGGTCTTTTAGGAACGGTTATGGGGATCATGCTCACTTTTATGGATTTAGGCTCCGCTTCTGGCATTGACACTAAAGCGATCATGACTAATTTAGCCCTTGCTTTAAAAGCGACTGGCATGGGGTTATTGGTAGCGATCCCTGCGATTGTGATTTATAACTTGCTAGTGAGAAAAAGCGAGATTTTAGTCACTAAATGGGATATTTTCCACCACCCGGTTGACACGCAATCCCATGAGATTTACAACAAAGCTAAGGATTAAGTGGTGAAAAAAGTAGAATCCATGAATGTGGTGCCTTTCATTGACATCATGCTTGTGTTGTTAGTGATCGTGCTTACAACAGCGTCTTTTGTGCAAACTTCAAAGCTCCCTATCAGCATTCCCCAAGTGGATAAAGATAGCACTGATTCTAAAGATGTGTTGGACAAAAAACAAGTTACGATCTCCATTTCCAATAAAGGCTCTTTCTATTTAGACGATAAAGAAATCAGCTTTGAAAATTTAAAACACAAGGTTTCCACTTTGGCTAAAGACACCCCTATTGTCTTGCAAGGCGATAAAAAAAGCAATTTGGATAACTTCATCAAAGTAGTGGATTTGTTGCAAACTAACGATCTGAAGCAACTTTACATTCTTGTTGAAGATAAAAAGAACCAAAAAAATTAGTTTTAGTCAATTTTTAGCATTCTTTAGCTAAAATCTGTGCTTATGTTTAATTTTTATCAAGGGAGTTTTAAATGAAACGCACTTACCAACCACACAACACACCAAGAAAGCGAACCCATGGCTTTCTTGTAAGAATGAAAACCAAAAACGGGCGCAAGGTGATTAATGCCAGACGAGCTAAGGGCAGAAAAAAGCTTTCCGTCTAAACCCTATGACTCTTTAAAAAACAAGAGTGAGTTTGATAGGGTTTATCAAAAGGGTTTCAAAAAACACAACCCTTTTTTTTCGCTCTTTGTTTTGGATTTATCAAAAGAGCCACCAAAAGAAAAAGAGGGCTTTAAAGATCCACTCTCTTGTAGGCTTAAAGACAAAAAAGCGCTTTATTTATTAGGTTTAAGCGTGTCCAAAAAAGTCGGCAACGCCGTGAAACGAAACCTTATCAAACGCCGTTTGCGTTCGCTTGTTTTAAAGCATGCTGCGCTTTGTCAAGGGCTTGCTTTGGTGTTTGTGCCTAGAAGCGATTGTTACCATTTAGATTTTTGGGCTTTAGAAAAACATTTTTTAGAAATGCTAACTTCCATTAAAAACTATATGAACAAAGCCTTAAAAGACTTGAAAAAAGGATTAACTCATACCTATGCGAAACAATAAAACGCCTTTTTTGAGTGCAATTTTTACGGCATTGATTAGGGGTTACCAACGCTTTTTTTCGGCTTTCACCTTTTCAAGCTGTCGGTTTTACCCCACTTGCTCCAACTACGCTCTGTGGTTGCTTTATTTTGAAAACCCTTTGAGCGCTATGGGTAAAATCGCTATAAGGATACTCTCATGCAACCCTTTTTGCTCTGGAGGCATCGCTTACCCCACTACTCGCTTGAAACGCCCGAGTTTGCTCCAATCTCATAAAGATTTTAATCGCCATTTTAAAACCATTACTTTTTGGCTCGTTCCCACAAAAAGCCGCACAACTTACTACATCATTAAGGTTTAATCACAATGGATAAAAACAACAATACCAATATTCGCTTGATTTTAGCGATCGCTCTGTCTTTTTTGTTTATCGCTCTTTATAGCTATTTTTTCCAAAAACCAAACCAAACAACAACCACAAAGCAAGAAACAACTAACAACCACACAGCAACAAATTCCAACACACCCAACGCTTTTAGCGCCACTCAAACAATCCCCCAAGAGAATTTGTTAAGCGCGATTTCTTTTGAGCATGCCAGAATTGAAATTGATTCTTTAGGGCGTATCAAACAGGTTTATCTCAAGGATAAAAAGTATCTAACCCCCAAACAAAAGGGCTTTTTAGAGCATGTGAGCCATCTTTTTAACCCCAAAGCTAACCCGCAAACCCCCCTAAAAGAGCTCCCCCTTTTAGCAGCCGATAAACTCAAGCCTTTAGAAGTGCGTTTTTTAGACCCCACGCTCAATAACAAAGCGTTCAACACCCCTTATAGCGCTTCAAAAACCACTCTTGGGCCTAATGAACAGCTTGTTTTAACCCAAGATTTAGGTGCTCTTACCATCATTAAAACCCTGACTTTTTATGATGATTTGCATTATGATTTGCAAATCGCATTCAAATCGCCCAACAATATTATCCCTAGCTATGTGATCACTAATGGTTATAAGCCGGTGGCTGATTTGGACAGCTACACCTTTTCAGGCGTGCTTTTAGAAAACAACGACAAAAAAATTGAAAAAATTGAAGATAAAGACGCTAAAGAGATCAAACGCTTTTCTAACACTCTCTTTTTATCCAGCGTGGATAGGTATTTCACCACCTTGCTTTTCACTAAAGATCCTCAAGGTTTTGAAGCCTTAATTGATTCAGAAATCGGCACTAAAAACCCCTTAGGGTTCATTTCCCTTAAAAATGAAGCGAATTTGCATGGCTATATTGGCCCTAAAGATTACCGCTCTTTGAAAGCGATTTCGCCCATGCTCACTGATGTGATAGAGTATGGCTTAATCACTTTCTTTGCGAAAGGCGTGTTTGTTTTACTGGATTATTTGTATCAATTTGTGGGCAATTGGGGTTGGGCCATCATTCTTTTAACGATTATCGTGCGCCTAATCCTTTACCCCTTAAGCTATAAGGGCATGGTGAGCATGCAAAAGCTCAAAGAAATAGCCCCTAAAATGAAAGAACTCCAAGAAAAATACAAGGGCGAACCCCAAAAGTTGCAAGCCCACATGATGCAGCTTTACAAAAAACATGGGGCTAACCCGCTAGGGGGTTGTCTGCCCTTAATCTTACAAATCCCGGTGTTTTTTGCGATCTATAGAGTGCTTTATAATGCGGTGGAATTGAAAAGCTCAGAGTGGATCTTATGGATCCATGATTTATCCATCATGGATCCGTATTTTATTTTGCCGCTTCTTATGGGAGCGTCTATGTATTGGCACCAAAGCGTTACGCCAAGTAGCGTGACCGATCCCATGCAAGCGAAGATTTTTAAATTCTTACCCCTATTATTCACAATCTTTTTAATCACTTTCCCTGCAGGGTTAGTCTTGTATTGGACCACGAACAACATCCTTTCGGTGTTGCAACAACTCATTATTAATAAAGTATTAGAGAATAAAAAACGCGCGCATGCGCAAAACAAAAAGGAAAGTTGATGCAAAATTTTATTGAAATCAAAGCCAAAACCTTAGAAGAAGCCCTCATTCAAGCTTCTATCGCCTTGAATTGCCCCATTATCAATTTGCAATACGAAGTCATTCAAACGCCCTCTAAAGGTTTTTTAAATATAGGCAAAAAAGAAGCCATTATTTTAGTGGGCGTTAAAGAAAGCGTTAAAGAGATTCAAGAAGAGAGCGTTAAAGAAACCAACACGAAAGAAATCCATCAAAGTGTAGAAGAAAAAAAACAAAACTCAGAAATAGAAACACCGCAAGAAGAAATAACCACCCCTAAACCCCCTAAAAAAAACCTTAAAGAAGAATCTCATAATGGAGACAAACTCCATGAGATTAAACAAGAATTGAAAGACTTGTTCTCCCACTTGCCCTATAAAATCAACAAAGTGGAAGTGAGTCTTTATGAACCGGGGGTTTTATTGATTAATATTGATGGCGAAGATTCCGCTCTTTTGATTGGCGAAAAAGGTTATCGTTACAAAGCCCTTTCTTACTTGCTCTTTAACTGGATCCACCCTGCTTATGGCTATAATATCCGCTTAGAAATCTCCACCTTTTTACAAAACCAAGAAAAGGTTATGGACACCCAACTCCAAAACACGATCATGACCGTTCATGAAGTGGGTAAGGGGCAGATGAAAGCCCCTGATGGCGTTTTAACTTATATCGCTTTAAAGAAGTTACGAAAAGCATTCCCTAACAAATATGTTTCCATCAAAACCAACTTGAACGATGAAAAATACATCGTCATCAACGACTTTAACAATGAATGACACCATTGCCGCTATCGCTACCCCTTTAGGCAAGGGAGCGATTAGCGTTATTAAAATCAGCGGCAATAACGCTCTAAACATCCTCAAACAACTCACCCAAAAACAAGAATTCACCCCCAGATACGCTTATGTGCGCAATATTTTTTCTAGTGGTGTTTTATTAGACAAAGCGTTAGTGATTTATTTCAAAGCCCCCTATAGTTTCACCGGCGAAGATGTGTGCGAAATCCAATGCCATGGAAACCCCCTTTTAGCGCAAAATATCTTACAAGCTTGCTTGAATTTAGGGGCTAGGCTTGCTAAAGCGGGGGAATTTAGCAAAAAAGCCTTTTTAAACCATAAAATGGACTTGAGCGAGATTGAAGCGAGCGTTCAGCTCATCCTTTGTGAAGATGAAAGCGTTTTAAACGCTCTAGCCAGGCAGCTTAAGGGTGAGTTAAAAATTTTTATTGAAGAGGCTAGAGGCAATCTTTTAAAGCTTTTAGCCAGCTCAGAAGTTTTGATTGATTATAGCGAAGAAGACATTCCTAGCGATTTTTTAGATGAAGTGTCTCTTAATTTAGAAAAACAAATCGCCTCTTTTAAAGACTTACTAGATTTTTCTAACACGCAAAAACAAAGAAACAAAGGGCATGCCTTAAGCATTGTTGGCAAACCCAATGCTGGCAAAAGCTCCCTATTAAACGCCATGCTTTTAGAAGAAAGGGCTTTAGTGAGCGATATTAAAGGCACAACAAGAGACACTATAGAAGAAGTCATTGAATTGCAAGGGCATAAGGTGCGCTTGATTGATACGGCTGGCATTAGAGAGAGCGCGGATAAAATAGAACGATTAGGGATTGAAAAAAGCCTTAAAAGTTTAGAAAATTGCGACATCGTTTTAGGCGTGTTTGATCTTTCTAAACCCCTAGAACAAGAAGATTTTAACCTTATTGACACCCTCAATCGCGCTAAAAAGCCTTGCATTGTTGTTTTGAATAAAAACGATTTAGCGCCCAAGCTGGAGCTTGAAACCTTAAAATCTTATCTTAAAATCCCTTATTCTTTACTAGAGACCAACACCCTAAATTCCAAGGCTTGTCTGAAAGATTTGAGCCAAAAAATCAGCACCTTTTTCCCCAAACTAGACACTCAAAACAAGCTCTTACTCACTTCCCTAGCCCAAAAAACCGCCCTAGAAAATGCCATTTTTGAATTGCAAAACGCTAAAGACCATTTAGAAACTTTAGAGCTTTTTTCTTATCATCTTTTAAGCGCGATAGAAAACTTGAACTCGCTCACCCGCCCTTATGAAACCAGCCAAATGCTAGACAGCATGTTTAGCGAATTTTGCTTAGGCAAGTGAAACCGCTTAAAGAATGGGTTAAAACCCCTTTTTAGTGCCACTTTTTAAGACTTTTTTACGCATTAGCGCCATTTAATACCCATATTATTCACAAAAACAATACTGCCATTTTTCAAAAAGGGGTAAAATAAGCTAGTTTAAAATATATACATACTATAAGCTATTTTTGAGTAAAAATGTTAGAAAAGACCATTAAGGAGATTTTATGTTAAAACTCGTTAGCAAAACGATTTGTTTGTCCCTAATCAGCTCATTCACTGCTTTAGAAGCCTACCAAAAGCACCAAAAAGACGGCTTTTTTATAGAAGCCGGGTTTGAAACTGGGCTATTACAAGGCACGCAAACCCAAGAACAAACCATAGCCACAACTCAAGAAAAACCCAAACCAAAACCCAAACCCAAACCCATTACCCCTCAAAGCACCTATGGGAAATACTACATATCCCAAAGCACCATTTTAAAGAATGCGACTGAGTTATTTGCAGAGGACAATATCACCAACTTAACCTTTTATTCTTTAACCCCTGTGTATGTAACCGCTTACAACCAAGAAAGCGCTGAGGAAGCAGGCTATGGCAATAACAGCTTGATTATGATACAAAACTTCTTGCCTTATAATTTAAACAATATTGAGCTTAGCTATACAGACGATCAAGGCAATGTAGTAAGTTTGGGCGTGATAGAAACTATCCCTAAACAATCTCAAATCATTCTGCCCGCAAGCTTGTTTAACGATCCGCAACTTAACGCTGATGGTTTCCAACAACTCCAAACCACCACCACACGATTTTCTGATGCCAGCACGCAGAATCTGTTTGATAAGCTCAGTAAGGTTACAACCAATCTTCAAATGACCTATATCAATTACAACCAATTTTCTAGCGGTAATGGCAGTGGTTCTAAACCCCCATGCCCTCCATACGAAGATCATGCAAATTGTGTGGCTAAAGTGCCGCCTTTCACCTCTCAAGACGCTAAAAATTTGACCAATTTAATGCTGAACATGATGGCGGTATTTGATTCTAAATCTTGGGAAGATGCCGTTAAAAACGCTCCTTTCCAGTTTAGCGACAACAACCTGTCAGCGCCATGTTATTCTGATTACCTTACATGCGTGAATCCTTACAACGATGGGCTTGTTGATCCTAAATTGATCGCTAAAAACGCTGGAGATGAATACAATATAGAAAACGGGCAAACGGGCTCAGTGATATTAACGCCGCAAGATGTCATCTATAGCTATAGAGTCGCTAATAATATTTATGTGAATCTCTTGCCCCCAAGAGGAGGGGATTTAGGGTTAGGGTCTCAATATGGTGGTCCGAATGGCCCAGGCGATGATGGCATCAACTATGGCGCTTTAGGGATATTGTCTCCTTTCTTAGATCCTGAAATACTGTTTGGCAAAGATTTAAATAAAGTCGCCATCATGCAATTAAGAGATATTATCCATGAATATGGGCATACTTTAGGCTATACGCATAATGGGAACATGACTTATCAAAGGGTGCGCATGTGCGAAGAAGGCAGTGGGCCAGAAGAGCGTTGTAAGGGTGGGAGGATAGAGCAAGTGGATGGGAAAGAAGTGCAAGTGTTTGACAACGGGCACGAAGTGCGAGACACCGATGGCTCTTTCTATGATGTGTGTTCTCGTTTTAAAGATAAGCCCTATACAGCGGGCAGCTATCCTAACTCCATCTATACTGATTGCTCTCAAGTCCCCGCTGGGGTTATAGGCGTTACAAGTGCGGTTTGGCAGCAACTCATTGATCAAAACGCCCTACCGGTGGATTACACTAATTTGAGCAGCCAAACCAACTATTTAAACGCTAGTTTGAACACGCAAGATTTTGCGACCACTATGCTTAGTGCGATCAGTCAAAGCCTTTCATCTTCTAAATCTAGTGCCACTACCTATCGCGCTTCAAAAACCTCACGACCATTTGGAGCCCCCCTATTAGGCGTTAATCTTAAAATGGGCTATCAAAAATATTTTAATGATTACCTAGGGTTGTCTTCTTATGGCATTATCAAATACAACTACGCCCAAGCCAATAACGAAAAAATCCAACAATTAAGCTATGGTGTGGGAATGGATGTGTTGTTTGATTTTATCACCAATTACACTAACGAAAAGAACCCTAAAAACAATCTAACCAAGAAAGTTTTCACTTCATCTCTTGGGGTGTTTGGGGGGTTAAGGGGCTTATACAACAGCTATTATTTGTTGAATCAATACAAAGGGAGCGGTAATTTAAATGTAACCGGTGGGTTGAATTACCGCTACAAGCATTCTAAATATTCTGTAGGCATTAGCGTTCCTTTAGTCCAGTTGAAATCTAGGGTCGTTTCTAGCGATGGCGCAACCACCAATTCTATCACCCTCAATGAAGGGGGCAGCCATTTTAAAGTGTTTTTTAATTATGGGTGGGTGTTTTAGGGGTTAAAATTCTTTAACTCTGGCTCTAAAACGCTCTTTTTAGGCTCTCTTGTAAGCGGTTTTAACCTTGTTTTATGTGTGGGTGTGAGAGTCCGCTGTTTTTATTCTCGTATCGCTTGCGTGATTGGGTCTTTCATCATTGGATATATCGCCTACTACTTCCTTTCGTATTCAAACGCTCCTTTTTAGGCGTTTGTTTGGTTTAAAATTGCATTAGCCTTTAAAAAAGTTGTTAGTTTGTGGGATGAAAAGACAGACCCTAGCTTGGGGATTTGAAAGCCCAAAGTCATTTGGTTTTTCAAATAATCTCGCTTGTGTAGGCTCTTAAAGCGCCAAACGCTAAAGATGATTGGGCTTCCTGATGTTGGGGGAGAGCTCTCACTCTGTGTCCGTAATGGATTTTACAGAGTTTGATCTCCAACGCATTCCCTACAGCTCTCACGCATCATATCTATAAAGGCGTAACTTTGCACGCTTCCTACACTAGATACAAATATGGGGGTATTATAACAAATTAGCGGCATTCATTCCAAACGCTAAAGATGTTTGGGATTTCTGCTTGGGCGGTTTTAAAAAGATTTTAGTTTTTAGCGAGTGTGGTTTTAAGTGAGGTTGTGAAACAAAGAGTGTTGAATAGTGTTTTAGTTTATTTGGCAAGAACAAAAGCCACAAACTTTCGGAAAGTTATTTTAATGGGTGCAAAAGCCAAACAAATAATAACGCTACAAAACTGGATCAATAAGCACAAGCAAGATTAATATCTTGCTTATAACCCCGTATTGCCTTGCCCTTCTTTATTGGCATAATCTTTCAATTCTTTATAAAGCAAAGATTGTAAGCGCGTGATAGCAAAATTCTTATTCTTTTCATCCACTTCAAGGCTTCTATTCAATACAGGCGTGCCTTGACAATCGCTCGCGCTAACAACCACTCTAATGCGTGTGATGCCATTAGCGCTGTCTGTAAAAACTTCATTTTTGATTTGATAGAGTTTTTCTTCATCGCTAGGGGTTAGCACTCTGGCATAAGCGCTTATGAGAGCGGCTTTAATCTCTGCATCGCTGTTGTTATCAAAAGTGATTTGCACTTTAGGTTTGAAAGCGTTTTGATAATAGATTTTTTCATAATTTTCTAACGAACTCACCGGGACAGAATACGCTTTTAAAATCCTTTCTATAGGCATCGCTTTAGCCAACAAATCCCCCATGCTCTTAGATTGCTGTAAAAAAACCCCTTTGCAAACCTTAGGCATTAAGGTAGAAAACTGCCCATAAAGAGCGTTATACTTATCCCTCAAACCCTGCAAAAACAAGTTTTGATTAATCCTTACTCTGGTGTAGTAGATCCCTTTTTGCGCTTCTTGATTGATTATTTCTACATTGTTCAATTCCAAGTCATCGGTTTTTAAGTTAATCGTTTGCGAATCACTGGATTTTAGCTTATTATCCACACGACTTTTTTGAATATGGATTTGGGAATTGACCACCACGCTAATAGACGCCACTAAATCCGCTAACGCTTTTTGTTTAGAAGCTTCTTTAGAAGTGGCTGAACCGCTCCCATAAAGATAGCCTTTTTGGGTGTTTGTTTTGTTATAGGCCTTGCTATACCACTTGGGCTCTGCACTTAAATTGGCACCCACAAAAGCCATAAGGCATGCAAGAATAATCTTTTTCATTATTAATCCTTACTCATTCGTTAAAGCGATATGCTTCTTAGTGATTGTTAGAAGCACATAAACTTTATCCGTATCAATAAAAGTGGCCTTTAGCTCACTAGCCTTAATCTCTATTTTACCCCCCTTGAAAGCTTCCATCACTTTCTCTAAGGCGTTTTGTCTGGCTGAGGACAAGCTATAATCCATATCCGAAAGCAATATATCGCTCATCCCACACACTAAAATTTTTTCATCTTTGGTTTGGGTCTTTTCAATCCGCACTTCTTTTGAGCAATCTCTCGCCCACTTAGGCAAGGCTTTCCCCCACGCAACCCCCAATACCAAAGCGAGTGCGATAGTAAGGCGTTTCATTAAAACCCTACTTTTTAACCATGCCCAACTCTTCGCGCACTTTATCCACAATTTGCTTATCCAAGCCCACTAAAACAAAAACCCTATCTTTACCAACATAGCGGGCAAGCATTTTAGAAGCGATCAATTCCTTATCCACTAATTGGGAAATTTTTTCAGTATCAGTGCCACTTATGGACCTTTTACCAGAAGCGTCTACGGTTCTAGTTTTTTCATTTTCCAAATCTTTTTGTAAAGTGGATTTTAAATTCGCCGCTAAATTAGCCCTAGCTTTCGCTGTAGCCTGGTTAGTGGAATAATCCCCACATCATTATTAGTGATCAAATCTTCAGCCCTTCCTAAAAACACGCCTGAATATTTTTCATACTTCGCCACTTTTTCTAAATCCCCTACAACCCAATCAGGAGCGCCTTTAGTCGCTTCTTTGTATGCCTTATTGCTTTTACTGATACCTGATTTTGGGGCATGGCTACAACCTACGATCACCATCGTTGCTATCACACTCATTCCTAAAATTTTTTTAACTTGATTTTTCATCGCTCATCCTTTCAAATATAAATTTAAAACATACGCTTATTGCTAGCGTTTTTCACAATAGGCTTAACATCGCTCCATACCTCTTCACCCGTTTTCCTATTGGTAAGGCTTAGGGTGAAGTCATAGTCTAAGCGTTGCCTAGAACTACTAATAGAGGCTGCGATACTAGATACTTTACCACTTAAAGATAAATCAGCGGCTTTTAAAGTGCCTTTTTCTACAGTGGTGTCTTGATTATACTCTTCGCTTTCTCGTTCTTTTTCGCGCTGTTTCACCATTCTGCTATCGGCTGCAATGCCACTCCCTCCACTCGCCCTTGTAATATTGAATCTCCCATTAGATCGCAACCGCAACTGCCGCGCGATTTCAGTCGTGAGAAGATTCATATCCAAATTGGGCTGTGTGGTGTCGTTAATCACATCTGAAACTTCAATCAAATGCTTGCCCTTGAGTTGCTCAAAATTAGGGTCGCTAAACATGGAATCTAACATCGCGTTAGCGGTTAGCAATAAATCCGTGCTATTAATGCTTGCAGTCGTATTTTTAGTGGCATCATTCACATTTTGATAAGTTGCCATTTCGCTTGAGCAACCCACCCATAATAAAGCGCTCAAAATCACCGAGCTTATAATTTTTAATTTTGTTTTCAATACCATAGTGATAGAAACTCCCTATTCAAAATTTAAAACAGATACTTCCGTTCCTAATTTTAAACTTCTAATATAAACACACAGTGTTTTTGCGGATTTTAGCATTTTATGTGTCTTTTTTTTCACATTTTACAAGTTCTAGCCCTACAAATTTCACACTGCGAGCATTAATACCACAAATTCGCTCATTTTTAGTTTAATTAAAAAAACTTTTTTAACAAACATGCTCATTTAAAAACGATAAAAAACGATTTTTTAGGATAAAGAAAGATAAAAGCTATTTGAAGTTAGCCCCCTATCAAAAAAGGGGCTAAAAAAGATTCCCATGGGTTCTTTTTAACAACAAGGCTCTTTAACGCCCTTTATAAGAGCGTTTTAATCGCGTCTTCAATCGGCTTTGAAGATCCAGGCTCTACAAGCCTTTCACCCACTTCTTTCCCGTTTTTGTAAAAAATCAAAGTAGGGATCTTGCGAATGCCTAAGCTCTCTTTTAGATCCTGGCTCTCATCAAAAGAAACCTTAAAAAATTCCACCTTGCCTTTGTAAGTTTTGGCTAAATTTTCCATAATCGACTCAATCTTCCTGCAATCTGGACACCAGCTCGCCCCAACATTAACCACTACCGCTTGATGAGCGATTTTCTCTGCGTAATTCTTCGCATTAATAATTTCTGACATGATAACCCTTATTTTTTATTTCCCCCAACTCCAAAGTATAGCATAACTCGTAAGCTAATCCCCTTTAAGATTAGCCGCATTAGCCATGAACGCATGCAACTCGTTGTATTCTTGGCGGTTTAGAAAACGCATTTTCCCTACCGGCAAGGCGTTCAAATTCACAAAACCATAACGAACGCGCCTCAAATCCAACACTCCAGCGTTAAAAAACGCAAAAAAACGCCTCAATTCTCTGTTTTTCCCCTCATTGATAATGACTCTAAGTTTAGAGTATTTGGCATGGTTTTTGATAATTTCATAACCAATAAAGGGGGCAAATTCCATGCTTTTAATGGGGGTTTTTTGGTGCGCTCCCTTAGTAGCGTTTTCTAATTTCAAGCCCTCTTGCATCGCATTTTCCATCTCTCTTGTAACAAAGCCTTGAATTTTAATAAGATACTCTTTTTCTAAATTCGCATGCATTAAAGCGCTCACCACCGCCTTACTATCGCTCAATAGTAGCACCCCTTCACTCGCAAAATCCAAACGCCCCACAGGCGCAAAATGGGCGTATTTTTTCTCCAAGCTTTCATAAATCACGCGCCGTTTTAAGGGATCGGCTTTACTCACTAATTCGCCCTTTGGCTTGTGATAGACCAGCACGCTGAATTTTTTGTTTTTTAAGGGCTTGATGAGTCGCTTGTCTAAAAACACCTTGTCGTTTTCTTTAATCACGCTAGCGAGTTTGGCATGCTCATGATTGATTTTCACCCGCCCTTCTAAAACCAATTTTTCAGCTTCTCTTCTTGAGTGCTTGGTGTAATGGGCTAAAAACTGGTTGATCCTCAAGCTAAATCCCTCCACTCTAACCCTTTAAAATCGTCCTTAATCTTTTCATTTACCATTAAATCGCTTTGGATTTTGAATTGCTTATTCTTATCTTTGATGATCAAATACAAGGGGCGTTTGCCCTGGTGTTTTAAAGCGCTCTCTTTGATTTGTCTTAAAAACTCTTTTTTCACATCGTTTTCTAACACGATCGCTAAAGAGCAAGAACTGGAGGCGAGTATTTCAATGGGGGGGATTTCGCGCACCTCTTCTTTTTGCTTTTCAGGGTCTTTATAGCGGGCTTTAGGGATTTTAACCTCCCTAGCGCTCTCTAAATCCAAGATTTCAAAAAGCCTTAATCGCGCGACCTCTTCTTGCTCTTCAATCTTGCATTTAAACACTAGGGGCTTATTAATATCCAACTCTTCTAAAGCGCTCAATTGCTTTTCAAACAGCATGAGTTCAAACTTGCCGTATCTGTCCAAAATGTCCGCTGTGCCATAAGGCTTACCGCTTCGTTTACCAATTTTCTTTTTAACTTCCATGATTTTGCCCAGCAAATAAGCTTGCGAGCCAATCTCTAACTCTTCAATATCAATGCTTTTGACTAAATTTTTAAAGCCCTTAATTTCTTCTTTAAACTCGTCTAAGGGATTGCCTGAAACATGGATGCCTAAAGTCTCGTATTCGCATTCTAAAAGCGTTTTAGCATCATGTTCGCCCAAATCAATCATGTCCAAAATAACCTGCTCTTTTGTCCCGCCATCCATGGCTCCAAAAAGGGAATTACCCCCTTGCATCATTTCATTAGCCTTGTCTTTAGTGCGCCCAGCATCACAGATCAAATCCAAGTTAGCGAGCATGGTTTTTCGGGTGTAGCCTAAATTATCCAAGCTCCCTGATTTCACTAATGGCTCTAAAGATTTTTTAGTGAGTTTAGAAAAATCCACCCGTGAAATAAAATCCTCTAAACTCTTATAATCCCCTTTAGCCCTTTCTTCAATGATGTTTTTAATCGGCTCACCCCCAACCCCTTTAATCGCTCCTAAACCAAACACGATTTTCTTTTCTGGCTCGCCCTTTTGGTTTTTAAACTCCGCCACGCTGAAATCTTGCATGGAAGAATTGATGTGCGGGGGCATCACTTCAATTTCTAAAGCCCTGACCTCATCAATATAGCGTGCCACGGATTCAATCTTATTGGATTCGCTAGTGAGCATCGCTGCCATGAACTCATGCTTGTAATAAGTCTTTAAATACGCCGTTTGGAAAGTGATCATCGCATAAGCGGCCGAATGCGATTTGTTGAAACCATAGCCGGCAAATTTAACGATCAAATCCCACAAATTAGCCGCCTTTTGGCCATCATGCCCTAAATTTTTAGCGCCTTCTACAAACTTAGCCTTATTGTCCGCCATGATTTGAGCGTCTTTTTTCCCCATAGCGCGGCGGATGAGATCCGCTTCACCCAAACTAAAACCGCCGATCGTTTGCACGATTTGCATCACTTGCTCTTGATAGACAATCGTGCCGTAAGTGGGCTTTAAAATCGGCTCTAATTCTTTAAACGCATAAGCAATAGGCTCAATGCCATGCTTTCTGTTCACAAAATCATCCACCATGCCTGATTCCATGGGACCCGGTCTCCCTAGCGCGATAATGGCGATAATGTCTTCAAAGCTTGAAGGCCTTAAGCGTTTGTTAAGCCCCTGAAACATCCCGGATTCAATCTGGAATATCCCCACCGTATCCCCGCTTTGGATCGTTTTATACACTTTCGGATCGTCCATATCCAACGATAAAAAATCCACGCTAATTTTATGCTGCGTTTTAATGATTTTAAGCGCATCATCAATCACGGTTAAGGTTTTAAGCCCCAAAAAGTCAAACTTAATCAAATCCACCGGCTCTAAATACTTCATGGAATATTGCGTAACGATACCGCCGGTTTTTTCAGAGGCAAATAAAGGGGTTTTGTGCCACAACTCTTTTTGGCTATCCACCACTAAGGCTGCAGCATGCACGCCTGCGTTGCGATTCAAATTCTCTAAATTGAGCGAATACTCCCACACTTGTTTGGCTAATTCATTACTCTCTACTAATTCCTTGATTTTAGGCTCTAATTCCCACGCCCCCTCTATGAACTCGCCATTTTTTTCATAGCCCTTAAGCGTGATGCCTAAGCGGTTAGGAATGAGTTTGGCAAAATCATCGGCTTCTTTATAAGGCATGTCCAAAACCCTTGCGACATCTCTGATCACGCCTTTAGCCAACATCTTATTAAAGGTGATGACTTGAGCCACATTGTATTTGCCGTATTTTTCAATCATGTATTCTATGATTTCCTTACGCCGGCGCTGGCAAAAATCCGTATCAATATCAGGCATGCTGACTCTTTCAGGGTTTAAAAACCTTTCAAAGAGCAAATCGTATTTCAAGGGATCAATATCTGTGATTTTTAAAGCAAAAGCCACCAAACTCCCGGCCGCGCTCCCCCTACCAGGCCCTACAGGAATGCCCATTTCTTTAGCGTAACGGATAAAATCCCACACAATCAGCATATACCCCGGGAATTTCATGTTCGTAATGACTTCAATTTCTTTTTCTAATCGTTCTTTGTATTGATCATGCTTTTCTTTAGGCACTAAAACTAAGCGCTCCTTCAAGCCCTCTCTAGCCTTATAGGCAAAATAAGAAGCGTCATCTTCAAAATTCAGCCCCTCATTTTGGGCGTAAGCTTTAGTGAATTTGAAGCTTGGAGGGGTTGGGGGGTTCTTTTTATCGTCTTTTAAATCAATCTCTAAAACGCATTTATCAGCGATTTCTTGGGTGTTTTCTAAAGCTTCTGGAATATCTGCAAAGAGCTTTGCCATTTCTTCGGGAGACTTGATGTAAAACTCATGCACGGAGTGTTTCAAGCGCCCCTTATCGTTTAGGGTTTTACCCATCGCTACGCACATCGCCACTTCTTGAGCTTTGGCGTCATTAGGCATGGTGTAGTGGGTGTCGTTGGTGGCAATGATTTTTAACCCCGTTTCTAAAGACATTTTAATGACTTGCTCATCAATGAATCGCTGATCTAAAATGCCATGACGCATGATTTCTAAATAAAAGTCGTCTTCAAAAATCTCCTGGTATTCGCAAGCGATTTTTTTGGCTTCATCATAGCCTTTAGCCCCATACTTGCGGTTTCTCTCATTATGAGTATTCAAATGGTAATTGACTTCCCCTTGCAAGCACGCACTAGAAGCGATAATGCCTTTAGAATGCTCCCTTAGAAGCTTTTTATTGATGCGCGGGAAATAATAAAACCCTTCTAAATACGCCATAGAGCTTAAGAACATCAAATTTTCATAGCCCTCTTGATTTTTAGCGAATAAGCACAAATGGAAGCGTTGTTTGGTTTCTTTGCTAGAAAGGTTGTCGTCATTATGGATATACGCTTCCATGCCGATGATAGGCTTAATGCCTTCTTTTTTCATGCTCGTATAAAAATCAATCGCTCCAAACATGTTCCCATGGTCAGTTACGCTCACGCTTTTCATGCCCAATTCTTTAATGCGTTTGGCCAGAATTTTAATCTTGTTCGCTCCGTCTAAAAGCGAATATTCCGTGTGCAAGTGCAGATGCGTGAAGGCTTTATTCTCTTTCATTGTATAACCCCTATTTGGATTTAATGCCATTATACCTATCGCTCTTTAAAAAACTCTTTATCGGTTCATTTAGTGGTAAATTATTTTAAAATGGTGGTTATAATAAGAAAGTTTTTATTATTTTTAATGCCATTTTAGGAGTTCATCATGAAGAAATCCATTTTATTGGGCGTTTGCTTGGCTTTTTCTTGCGTTCATGCTCTAAGCGATATGGATTTGATCAAAAAAGCGAGGGAAAGCCAATTAGAGCCTATGCCTATGGGCAAAGCGCTCAAAGAATACCAGATTAAAAAAACTAAAGATGTGGGTATTGGCACCAAAAACAGCGAGATTATGACCCCCGCTCAAGTGGAATTAGGCAAAATGCTCTACTTTGACCCTAGGATTTCCACTTCCTATCTCGTGTCTTGCAACACATGCCATAACCTAGGATTAGGCGGGGTGGATTTGATCCCAAGCGCTGTAGGCTCTCAATGGAAGAAAAACCCCCACCTTTTAAGCTCCCCAACGGTGTATAACTCTGTGTTTAACGATGTGCAGTTTTGGGATGGGAGGGTTACGCATTTAAACGAACAAGCACAAGGGCCTATCCAGTCTTCTTTTGAAATGGGGGCCGATCCAAAAGTGGTGGTAGAAAAAATCAATTCCATGCCAGGCTATGTCAAACTCTTTAGAAAAGCTTATGGCACTAAAGTCAAAATTGATTTTAAATTGATCGCAGATAGTATCGCTATGTTTGAAGCCACGCTTATCACCCCAAGCCGTTATGATGATTTTTTAAGAGGCAGTCCTAAAGCGCTCAGTAAAGCCGAAAAAGAAGGGCTGGATTTATTCATTTCTAAAGGCTGTGTGGCTTGCCATAACGGCATTAATCTTGGGGGAACGATGCAGCCTTTTGGGGTGGTCAAACCTTATAAATTCGCTAATGTGGGCGATTTCAAAGGCGATAAAAACGGGCTTGTGAAAGTGCCTACTTTAAGGAATATCACCGAAACGATGCCTTATTTCCATAACGGGCAATTTTGGGATGTCAAGGATGCGATTAAAGAAATGGGCTCTATCCAGTTAGGCATTGAAATCAGCGATGAAGAAGCGAAAAAAATTGAAACTTTCTTTGAAGCCTTAAAGGGTAAAAAACCTAAAATACTCTATCCAGAACTCCCTGTAATAACAGACAAAACCCCTAAACCCTCTTTTTGATTTTAAAAAGTCTTTTTAGGGGGCTTTTGGCGCTTAAATCTAAAAACGCTCCAAGCGTCTTTTGCGATCAATAATGAGAGCACCCTTTCTTAAAGAAAGGAGCTTCCTAACTAAAGCGTTCCATTGAATGCCAACATGTGAATGCCAACACGAAAGGCTTTGTTCTTTAAAGTCTGCATGGATATTTCCTAGACTAGGGGGGTTTTAACCTCTTTTAGCTTTGAATACAGCCTAACGGCTATGCGCTCTTTGCACCCTAAAGGACAAAGTTTTTCGCACTAGTGGGATAAAAAAGCCAGCAAAAAGCAAGCGATCATCTCTTAAAAAGCGCTCAAACATTTCTTTTTAATCCCTAATTTAGCGGTTTTAGATTGTTTTTGAAATCAAAAACCCATTCAAGGCGTTTTCAAATAAATTTTCATTTTTTGGTTGTCTAAAATGAGCGTGTCCTTGCCCTTAGTTACCGTAAAATTACCCTTAAAATTCTCCATAAATTCCAATTCAAACGCCATTAAATGCTCATCTTTACACACCTTTCTTGAAATCCCGCTATCTTCAATTCCAATGTGCCTATCGCCCTGCCATACATAGCTGGCAAAATACCGGTTGCAATAGCCTTTGCCATAAATACGATTTTCTTTTTGGTCAAACACAAACTCTCCCATAGAGCTTTTAGGCTTTGGCTTCTTTTTAAAAAGCTCATACCAGTGTTTTCTTTTTTCTTTTTGCTCCTGCTCTTTGGCTTCAAGCGCTGCCTTATCCTCAGGTAAAGCGGTATTTAGAGAGGAATCTTGCTCTTCTTCATGCTCTCTAAAAGCGCTATCAGCGAGCATGGTTTCAATGTCATACACTTGATGGTTCATTTCTACTTTTTGGATATGCCAATCATTGCTAGAAAGTTTTTTATCAAACATTTTTAAAAAAAAACACCCAGAAAAGACACAAGCCGTTAAAACGCTTGCTCCAGCCAATCGTAAATTCAAACAATTCCTCCTCATGTTTTATTTTTTTAACGGGCTTACGCTTTGCGCTTCAACCGCTTTTTTAATCAAAGAAATCGCTTCTTGCATCGCTTGTTCGCTTACATGTTGGAGGGATTGTATCGCGCTTTCTTGAAAATCTTGATTGCCATTTTTAGTCGTTTTGGTCGTTTTGTTTTCCAAACTAGAAATATTTTCATGCTTAATGATCACTCCAGAATGCGAATCGCCTTTCACGCTAATATCATAGCCTAGTGCAAATTCCGCCCTATAGGTAGAATTTTCTTTTTCTAAAAGAGAAAACGATAAGATCGTAAAACGAACCGCATAAGTTGGCGCGCCCGCGCCATAAGGGGGCAAAGCCACGCCTAAGCATGCTTTTTGCGCTTCTTGCATGAACATGGTTTTTAACATGTTGCGAGGCAAGTCTATCCATTTTTGGTGCTTCCCATGCGTGATCTGCCCGTCTTGGGCTTTAAACACGATCTCTTTAGTGTTGAATAAATCCGCACTCAAAATACTAATAAGCCTCACTTCGATCAAAGGTTTAGGGCATTGCGTGATTTCAAAAGAACTCGCATTCAAATCATAAGTTCTGATCTCTGGTAGCATTTGTTTTAAATTGATGCTCAAGCAACCCTGAAGCAATAGGGCTAATGCTGATGAGAGTGAAAAGATTTTTATCGCCGTAGCTCTCATGATTATTTCCTTTCTCCAAAAATCGTTTTATAGGGGTTAGCGTCAAATTTATCTATCAAAGCAGAGCCTTTTTCCACAAAATTATCAATGTTTCTTAAACTCAACTGCGCTTGCATGATCAAGGGAGTGAACATCGCTTTAAAGTCGTATTGCCCCTGTTTGATGCGTTTATCCACATCTAAAACCACATTATTGACATTAGAAACAAGATTGTTAGCGTTGCCAATCAAGGAATCAAATTGCGCCTTTCTTGAATCCAAGTTAGCGATGAGATCATCTATTGAAGCAAGAATGTGCTTGAATTTTTCCACATTTTCATCATCTAAAATCTTATTCACATTCTTAATCGCTTTCATCACTTCTTGCATCGCTTGATTAGCATCCACGCTCAAGCGATCTATAAGCCCTTCTTTAAAGATCAAAATCCGCTCCCCCTTATCGCCACTGCCATAAAATTCTTCGTTGTGGCTTTGCTCTAATGCTAAAAATTTTAACCCCATAAGCCCCCTAGAAGAAACCGCCACTTTGGAGTCTTTACGGATCTTAACGCTGGATTTAATCATCAAATCCAAACGGACCACCCCCACTTTATCCTTTGCAAAACCCACCTTGATGACATTACCCACTTGAATCCCTTTGTAATTAACGGGCGAGTTGGTCGCAATGCCCCCCAAGTCTTTGTCCGTATAAACCACATATTCATAATATTTCCCGTCATCTAATCCCAAATGGCCCAGCCATAAAATAAAGCCTACCATGCACACTAAGCATAAAAAGAAGAGCCCACCGATTAAAGTGTAATTCACATGCCTTTCCAAAATTTCTCTCCTCGTGTTGAATTGAATAAATTGCCTTCATCTAGCCCTTGAGTTTGAGCTTTTTTGATAAAATCTTTTAAATCCCCATTAAACTCTAATAGCCCGTCTTTGAGCATGATAAACCGATCCACGCAATCATGCACGGAGTCTAAATCATGCGTAATCATCACCACCGTAAGCTGCAAGCTCTCTTTGAGCGTCATGATAAGTTCATCAAATTTGCCCGCGCTATAAGGATCTAGTCCGCTTGTTGGCTCATCTAAAAATAAGATCTCCGGATTAGTCGCCATAGCCCTAGCGATACCCACGCGCTTTTTCATCCCCCCGCTCAATTCATAGGGGTAAAGGTGGTAAGCCCTAGGGGGCAAACCCACTTTTTCAATCCACATTTTAGAAATTTCTTCAACAATTTTTTTAGAATAAGCGCCGTATTGCTCTAGCATGACACCCACATTTTCTAAAACCGTTAAAGAGCTATACAACGCCCCAAACTGGAAGCAAATGCCGCAGCGGTTAAAAATCTTTTGCTGCTCTGCTTCTTTAAGTTTCCATATATCTTCCCCAAAAAGCAACACTTCCCCCTTTGTAGGGCGATTGAGTAAGATCATGCACCTTAAAAGCGTGCTTTTACCGCTCCCTGAACCCCCTAAAATCGCCATCACTTCGCCCTTATGCACGCTAAAACTCACGCCCCTATGAATAATGGTGCTCCCAAAAGCGCTATGGAGTTCCTTCACTTCAATTAAGACTTGATGGTTAATAGCGTTCATCATATATTCAACTTAGAAAAGATAATGGAAAAAACAGCGTCTAAGAAAATGATCCAAAACAACGCATTCACGACACTAATAGTGGTCAAGCGCCCAATGCTCTCAGTATCCCCCTTGACTTCAAACCCGCGCATGCACCCTACCATCGCAATCGCAAACCCCCAAAAAGGGGCTTTGACAATCCCTACCAAAAAATGATTCCAACCCACTGTGTCATGAAATCTGTCTATATAACTCGGAAAGCCTAAATCCAATTGGTATTTAATCGCAAACATGCCCCCAAGAATGGCGAACGCATCGGCAATAAACACCAATAAAGGCAAAACAATCACTAAGGCTAACACCCTAGGCAACACTAAAAATTCAAAAGGGTTAAAGCCCATGGTTTTCATCGCGTCCAATTCTTCAGTGATCTTCATCACCCCAATTTGCGCAGTAAAACTGCTTGCGCTCCTCCCAGCAACCACAAGGGTTAAAATAAAAGGGCCAATCTCTCTTAAAGCGAGTTTAGCCGTCATTTCCACCGACATTAAAGGCGCGCCCATGTCTTGCAATTGCAAAGCCCCTTGCAAAGCAACGGCAAACCCCACGATAAACACCGTTAAAATGCTCACGGGCAAAACCTTAAACCCGGATTCATTGATATGATAGAGCAAAGGAGTGATGCAAAAGCGTTTGGGGTTGAAAACGCTTTTAATGAAATAAAATAAAATCATGCCGCAAAAATTAAACGCGTTTAAAAAGGTGTTGTAAGTTTCTACGATGCTCTTACCCAATTTAGTGATCAAAAGCTCGTAGTGTTTGCCCGCTTTTTTAGACTCTAAATTCTCTTCTTTTTCAAGCCAGTCTTTAACCACTTTCAAAGCGCATGCGTTATTCTCGCTCACATTGCACAATTCAATGTTTAAAGAACGCTCCCTAACCAAATCAAATAAAAACATGCCAAAAACAAAATCTATTTTTTGGCACCCTGAAAAATCCACTTTTAAAGACCCTTGATGATCTAATAATTTTTTTTTCAACTCATCTAAACGAAACACGCTCGTTTTAAAATCCCAATCCCCTCTTAAAATCAGCACAGAGTTTGCCCCATCTTTACGCATTTCTAAAAATTTTTGTTTCTCTGTCTTCATTAAAATATATTCTCTCTTAGATTAGGTAAAATCTATTAACAAAATTTCGTTTGTTAAAACGACTATTTTAACACAATGATAAAACAAAAAGTTAAACGATATTCCATTTGATAAAGGATTGATTATTTTTAAAATGTTTAAAAAAATCATTTTTTTTTGTGTTTTCTTAATGGGGGGTTTTGCTGTCTTTCCCCTTGATGCAATGCCTATTTTGCACGATAAAACCCCTAAAAAAAATTACCAAGAAGCCCATGAAAAACTCTATAGAAGCATCATTAACCGCCAAAAGCTCACTCGTAAAAAAAGCGGGTGGTATTTTTTAGGAGGGTTTGGCGCTGTAGAGGCCATTAAGGACTATCAAGGCCAGGAAATGAAAGATTGGATTGCAACGCTCAATTTAAAAACCGGCGTGCAAAGTTTTTTTAAAAAATATATCGGGATTAGGGGGGTTTTTGCATGGGATCTTGGGTCAGGAACAGTGAATTACCAAAGCCATAAAGATCCTACAAACTCTTTTTTTACCATGCTTGCGGTGGGTTTGGATGTTATTATGGAATTTCCTTTAGGGAGTTATAAGCATTATTTGGGGGCGTTTGGGGGAGCTAGGGGGGCTTTAGTCGTTTATACAGACAAGCAAAATTTCAAGTTTTTTAAACATTCTGTGGTTTCAGGGGGCTTAGCGATTAATGGGGGGGTCATGCTCACGCTTTTTTTAAGGCACCGCATTGAATTAGGGTTTAAAATCTTACCCACCGCCAGACTGCTTTCTAGCTCCAGACGCTTTGAGACTTCGCCCTTATTTTATGCGGCATACAGCTATAAATTTTAACCTTTTAGCAAACTTCAAAAATCCAATCTTTGGGGGCTTCTTGTTCGCCTTGTTGGATGGATAAAAGCAAATCATAGAGTTGCTTAGTGGTATGGCCCGGTGCTTCAAAAAAATAAGACTTGTTATTGTGCGCGATTTCTTTAATGGGCGTAATGATCGCAGCTGTCCCACACGCTCCAGCTTCTCTAAACGCACCCAACTCATCCATTAGGATTTCCCTCTCTTCTACTTTGAGGTTCAAACATTCTTTAGCTAAAACCATCAAGCTTTTTTTTGTAATGCTTGGCAGAATGCTTGGCGAATGCGGGGTGATAAAGGCGTTATCATGCGTGATGCCAAAAAAATTCGCCGCCCCCACTTCTTCAATTTTAGTGTGCGTGGCAGGGTCTAAATAAATGCAATCATCATAGCCTTGCTCTGTGGCTATTTTGTGGGCTAACAGGCTTGCAGCGTAATTCCCCCCCACTTTCACCCCACCGGTGCCTTTAGGCGCGGCCCTATCAAACGCCGTAGTGATAAACCTAGCCCCTCCTTTTTCTATACCCCCCTTAAAATACGCCCCCACAGGCGCGCAAAACACGATAAAAAGGTATTCACTGGCCGGCTTCACCCCCAAATTATCCCCTACGCCTATGACAAAAGGGCGCAAATACAAACTCGCCCCGCTTTTATAAGGAGCGAGCCATTTTTGATTCGCTTTCACTACTTCAGCGCATGCCCTTAAAAACAGCTCTTCGCTCACTTTGGGCATGAGCAATCTTTCGCATGAAGTTTGCAAGCGTTTGGCGTTTTCTAAAGGGCGAAAAAGTAGAGCTTTCCCCTTTTGAGAGCGGTAAGCCTTCAAGCCTTCAAAACAAGTCTGCCCGTAGTGCAAGACCGGCGAGCCTTCGCTGAGCTGTAACACATTTTCGCTCACCAATTCACCTTGCGACCACGAGCCGTTTTTATAAGTGGCGATGAAGCGAAAATCCGTTTTAATGTAGCTAAAGCCTAAATTTTTCCAGTCTAAATTTTCTAAATTTGCCATTTCACACCTTTAAATGGATAGTTTCAGGCGTGATTGTATCTAAAAAGGGGTTAAAAATCCCTCAAGTAACTGATTTGAAACGCATAGACCCTGCGCACATCAGCCTGTAAGGTGTATCCCTTTTCGTTGGTAAGAGAGAAAAGCTGGTGCGTGATCGTAGGCACTTTAATCCCTAATTCTAGGCTATTGTGTTTAGCGATATGGGTGCGGACCCCAAACTTCCATAAAAACTGGAAATTAGCCGGGCTATAACTAGAATTGCTGTGGTGTTTTGCATAATTAGCGATCTCTTTACTGATGCTCGTTGCCCAACTATCCCCAGCCAATTGGATCCCCACCACAAAACCAAAAACCATGTTTTCTTTATTCACAAAATTCCACAGCGTATCCAACCCTACACCATAAGTGAATAAATTGACATAGTATTGCCCCTGATAGGAATCCCTTTCTGTTAAGGTCGTCCCTCCAAAACTAAAACTATTGTAAATAAACCCGCTCTCGCCCACCGGAATACCCTTTTTCATCACGCCAAAGCGATCGTGCGTATAGTCAAAAAACCCATAATAACGCATGCCAAACCATTTTTTCTTACCAAAAAATTGCTTGTAGCCCACTTCAAAACCCGCTCCTGCATAAGGCGGGAACTTTATCAAAGGCTTTTGCAAGCCGTTGTCATTCACCATTTTAGTCTGATTTTGTATCATGCTCACCTGGTAATTGACTCCCACAAAAGCCGCGCTCTCTTCAGCGCTCGCTCCAACACCCAAAGCCCCTAAGAATATAATTCTTTTCAACATTCAGTCTTTTCCCTTTATTTTTTGATAATCACTTTATATTATATTAGCTTAAAATGGCTAAGTATTACTTATAAAGAAATAATAATATATTTTTTCTTAAACTCAATTAAAAAACTACCCTTTTAATTCATTCCAACGCTTAGCCATAAACGCACTCGTTTCTAACGGCACCCTCAAAGGATAAACTTCATCATTGAGAATGCGTTGGATTTCTTGCTGCAACTCTAGAGCGTTTTTTTCTTCAATCTCAAAAATCAATTCGTCATGCACTTGCAAAAGCAGCCGCACCGAAGGGTTATTTTTGAAACGCTCGCTCACTTTGAGCATGCCTAATTTCAACAAATCGCTCGCACTCCCTTGAAAAATCGCATTCACGCCCTCTCGCAAATAATTGCCCTTAATATAATCATTCGCGCCGGTAAAATCAAACACCCGATAACGCCCAAGCAAAGTAAAGGCTTTAGAAGTTTTTAAAATCTCTTCTTTCATGCGGTTTAAATAATCTTTGATGCTAGGGAATCGTTTGAAATACGCTTCTATGTAGCTTTTAGCCTCACTTAAAGGAATGTTTAAAGTTTCGCTCAATTTCTTACTCCCCATGCCATACACCAGCCCAAAATTAATGCTTTTAGCGATGGATCGTTTTTCTTTGGCCAAATCTTCTCCAAACAACGCCTTAGAGGTTTCTAAATGGATGTCTCGCCCCTTTAAAAACGCATCCATTAAATCCTTATCCTGGCTAAAATGGGCTAACAAGCGCAATTCAATCTGCGAATAATCCACCCCTAGCAAACAATATTCTTTAGAGCTAGCGATAAAGCCCTTACGAATGAGTAAGCCTTTAGGCGATCGCACCGGGATATTTTGCAAATTAGGCGAATGCGAGCTTAAACGCCCGGTAGCTGTGCCGGTTTGGATGAAAGTGGTATGGATCTTATCGTCTTTGTCTTTTAGGCGCAATAAGGGGGTGGTATAAGTGTTAAAAAGCTTATTCAGTTCTCTGTATTCTAAAATCAAAGCGATGCTTGGGTGCTTGTCTAGGATTTTTAACAAGCTTTTTTCATCAGTAGAATGGCTTTTATTTTGAGGAAGCTCTAATTTTTCATACAAAATCTCGCTGAGTTGTTTGGGGGAGTTGAGATTAAAATCCACGCCAATTAGATCCAAAATTTGGCGCTCTAAAACATGCAATTCATTCTTAAACTCCTGCTCTAAGTGCTTGAAATAAGGCGCATCAATCTTAAAGCCTTGAAATTCCATACCCATTAAAACTTTCATAAACGGCGTTTCAACTTCTCTAGCCAAAGCAAGCAAACCCTCTTCTAACCCCCCTTTTTCAAAATATTCGCACAAACGCTTTAAAGCGTTTAATTCCATATCCAATTGCTCTAATTTTTCCGCCTTACTTTTTGTCTTAAAATCTTTGATTTTTTCATGCGGGATCCATTCTTCTTTTAAATATTCCTTTAAAACTTCATCAAACCCCACTTTTTCCGGATTTTTCAAAAACGCTAAAATTTGAGTGTCTTGGATGCGAATGTCTTCTAAAGACACTTGGTATTTGGCTTTCAAAAAGCTCAGTAAGGGTTTTAAATCATGCCCAATGATTTGCGCATGCTGTAACATTTTAAAAAAAGCGTTTTGCAAAAACTCTAAAGAAAAGGGCGAAAATAACGCCTCTTCTAAAGGTAAAAAATAGCCTTGATCTTCCAATAAAAACGCTAGGGCTAGAACTTTTTTTTCTTTATCTAGCGCCAAACGCATAAAAATCCTTGCATTAGTTTTTTTTAATTTTTCTAAAAACGCGCTCAAAGGCGCGGTGTTTTCTAAAACGATCAAGCGTGATTTTTTAGGGGTGTTATCTAATAAGGGCGTGTTGTCTAATGCGGGCGTGTTGTCTAATAAGGGCGCGTTGTCTAAAATTAAAGGCGTAGGGGAATTTTCTAAATCCCTTAAAGTAGAAATAAAACCATACTCTTTCAATTCATCTTTGATTTTCAATAAGGGGTTTTCGCTAGGAAAAGCGCAACTTGAAAAATCAAATTCTTTAATGCATCCTCTTTCTAAAGTGGCTAATTCTTTGCTTAAAAACGCGCTCTCTTTGTCTTGTATAAGGGCTTGATACATTTTGGGGCTGAGTAAATTTTTCGCCAAGTCTAAATTTTCATAGATTTTTTCCAAACTCCCTAACCGCTGCAACAATTCCTTAGCGTTCTTGCTCCCAATGCCTTTAACCCCCTTGTAATTATCGCTGCTATCCCCCACAATGCCCTGATAATCCGTGAATTGACTCGGCAAAATCCCGTATTTTTCCACGCAATCTTTCGCCAAAAATTCCGTTTTGCCATCAAAAAGCGCGATTTTATCGCTCAAAAGCTGGTTAAAATCCTTATCTTTAGAATAAATGCGGGTTTTATAAGGGCTTATCGTGGCCAGGCTTGCGATAACATCATCAGCTTCAAACCCGCTCACTTCCACGCAAGTAAAACCCATTTTTTGCAACCATTCTAATGCGATAGGGATTTGTAAAAGCATCTCTTTAGGGGCGTCTTTACGATTTTGTTTGTATTCGCCTAATTTTTCAGCCCTTTTAGTTTTAGTCTGGCTTTCTAGAGCAAACACGATAAAAGGCATGTTTTTTTTATCTTTATAAAATTTTTTAACCATGCCCACAAGCCCCGTTAAAAGCCCTGTAGGAAAGCCCTTATCATTGGTTAAAGGCTTATTTTTAGCACTCATGTAATAGCTTCTAAACAAATACGCAAAAGTATCAATTAACGCTAAAGTCCCCTCTTTAATGACTGGCTCTTCCATGCATCAACCCTCTTCAATCAAGCAAATTTTAAGTTTATTGTAACACAAGCTTGACCTCATCTGTTTCAAAACAACGAGTCTTTTTGGGTTGGCGCTTCTTGGCTGATGGCTTCTTTTGTAGCCTGTATTTTAGCGCTGCTGTATTGAACCACGCCTTGAATGGTTTGCTTCATTAGAGCGTTTATAAAGGTGCGCATGAAATGAAAATCAATTTTGCCATTTTTTGTGGTGGGGAGTGAAATCGTTAAATTTGGAAGTTTATTTGTTGCGTTTGAAGAATAATCTAAAAACATAATCTGATTTTTATTAATACAAGTTGTAAAAAATAATCTAGTTTTTTTATCTTGTTCGCCATTTTTGAATACTAATGCTTTTACTCGTGTTCCTATGTGGAAATCTTTATTCTGTGTTGTCGCTAAAAATACGCCCCTATCTGCTAGAGCAATGGTTTGTTTATAGTTAAATATGGTTCTATTGTATATTTCTTTTATTGTTTTTGTTATCCCATTGTTTTCGTGCTGATGACTAACTAAAGGAATATCACCTTGTTGTGTTTGCCCTATAATTATATCTCGCCCTGTGTAAATTTCAAACAAATCCCCTAATTTGAAGCTTTGCCATGTTAAGCCGCATGGGGTATTACCCCCCCCCCCCCAGAATTTTTGCCATCAAAAAGGTTAAGGGCGTTTTCTTCATCACTAGAAAGGGTGGTGTTTGATAGCCCTGTAGCTTTTAAATAAGCCTCAAGTTCGGCGAGCCGACACTGCTCAAGTTCGGCTATGAATTTTTCCATGAAATGAAAATCAATATCCTTAAGGGTTTGAGTGTTAGCGGTGGGTTTTAGGGGTAGAGAAAATTTAAACTCCGCAATGCTTTCTGTTGTAGAGCCTAGCCCCCAAGTTAAGGGTTTTAAAATAAATTGTAAAATCGCACTTATAAAATATAAAATTTTAGGACTTTTGAAAGCAAATTTTGGTTTTAAAATTTTAACCTTATTGCCTGTAAAATAAGGTTGTTTTTGATAGAACACGGTGAAAGTGTCTTGCGCGAACGAAAGGGTATTTTTTTCATTAGCAAATGTAGGGTCATCTATAATAAAGCCTTTTATACCATTGTTGGTTGCAGCGCGCACGACATAAGGGTAGCTGTTTTCTATTTGCGCATCATGGATTTTTATCGTGTTGGCATGATAAATTTTCTTACTTGAAAGCACTTCAAACAAATCCCCTAATTTGAACTCGCCCCACTTAATAGCGTTGAGTTGGCTACTAAGGGGGCCAATCACTTTGGGGGCGTTTGGTTTTTTAAAATCAAGCCCACTTCATAAGAAAGGTAATCGGCTATCGTTCTTTTAAAATCCTCTAATTCGGGTTTAGTCTCATTCTTTTGATGGGCTTCAAAATTAAAGTCTTTAGCATGCTTGTTTTCGCACGGCTTAGCGATAAAATCTTCAATATAGATGGTTTTTAAATCGCCCCACAGCTCTTTAGAAACTTTAGCGTTTAAGCCGGCTTTGTAAATTTTAATGATTTCTTCGTAGCGTTTGGTGGGGTTAGAGGTTTCATTCAAGCCTCTTTTGGTGCGTTTGAAGCCGTCGTTTCTAAAGTCTATGAATTTAACAGGCTTTTCATAATCGTGTGGCTCATGAGCTTTAAAAATATAAACGCTTGTTTGCACCCCGGCTTGAGGCATGAATAAATCGGTGGGCATTTTAATGCTCGCTAAAAGCGAATGTTTTTTTAAAATTTCAATATTGGATTTTAAAGCTTGCCCACTCCCTGCACTATCTTGGATAATGATCGCTCCTAAAGCGCCTTTTTGCATATACTCTAATCCAAACCTAATAAAAGGCATGCCGTTTTCTTCATAGCTAAAAGGAGGGTTTAATAAAAGAATATTGGGTTTAAAATCTTCATAAATCTTTTTATTGGTTTCAAAAGTGTTGCCTTTGATGATCAAGCTTGAACCATCGCCTCTTAAAATCATGTTAGTGGTGGCTAGCGAAAACATTTCAGCGTTAAGCTCCACGCCTAAAAGTTGCGTGGTTTTTGCGTTTTTTATTTTTTCGTTCGCTTTAGTGGTGTTTTTGCCATAGGTTTTTTCAATGTCTTCAATCATTAGCACCATAGAAGAAATTAAAAAGCCAGCGCTCCCTGTGGCTAAATCCATCACAAAAGATTTCGCATTAACCCCTAAAAGTTCGCTCATCATTTTAGTTACATAAGGCGGGGTTAAAACAATGCCCAATTCCTTACCATCCCCTAAAGCGTATTTTAAAAATTCGCTATAAAGTTCGCCCATGATGTCTAAATGACCGGTATTGTCGCTTTCATTAATGGGCTTATGGACAAATTCATAAAGAAAGGTAAAAATTTGCTTAGTGATACTTGAATCTTTTTTTAAAAGCGTGCTTATGGCTTTATCAAGGCTCGTTTTTTATCGCGCTGCGGGTCTTTACTGATTTCTTTAAAACTGGCAAGCATTAGATCTCGTTTTTCTTCGCTCAAGTTTTTGGTTTTCAAAAATTCGCTAATTTGGTTAAACACTAAAACACCATCACGGCTAGTATCGGTCAATTCGCCTTTTAAATCGCTTGGTTTTAAGCCCTCTTTTTTGCCTTTAATTTCTTGCATGGATAAAAGCATGCCGCTCACGTATAGCACGCGCTGAGGCGCTGTGATGTTGTGGTTATGCATAAGGCGGTTGAGTTTTTTAGCGGTTTCGTTTAGATCGGCTTTGGTTTTGATTAAGATAAAATGCTTTTCTTCTTCAGTGAGCGTGCAATCTTTATAAAAAGCGTTAAACGATTCTTGATTTTCTAAAAAATGCAGGTTTTTAGCGTTAGTGAGTTTGTGCGAATTGATCCCGCTTGCAAAGACATAATACACTTCTATCAAAAGGCTTTCTTCATCATCGCCGGCTATGCCTATGGCGATACATTCTTTATATTTTTCTTTGTTTCTTAGGATATTTTGAGCGTAGTGTAAAGCCCCATTCACGGCGAACTTTGAAATGGAATGATCATCGTTTTGCAACGCGTCGTTTTTGAGCTTTTTTAAATTTTTAGCGTAGAGTTTGTTTTCTATGATTATAGGGATAACGCTCTCTTTATTTTTAGGGTGCGTGTATTTTTCTAAACTGAAATCTGGCTCGCCATAAGAAGTTTTATCTTTAGTTTTACTCGCATTCAAAAGGGCGTTTTTAAGGCTAGGACTCATTTGACTTTTAACATTAAAATCCTTATTTTTCATAAGCCCTAATTTTGTCAATTCTTTTTTAACATAGTCATCAACATCATCTTCTAACCGAAAAGTTTGCATGGTTTTATCCTTTTAAAAATTAAAATTATAACTCATTCATCTGCGCTGCAAAGCGCGATTGCAAAGTGCGCTTTGATGTTTAGGGTTTTGAGGTATTTTAGGGCTTCTTTTAGGGTGGTGCCGGTGGTGATAATATCATCTAGCAAGAAATAATCTAAATCTTTATCGCCTTTGAAGGTGAAATTCCGTGGGTTATTGGCGCGAAATTCTAGGCTTTTTCCGGCATACGAAACAGCATTAGTAGCCCTTAAACGCCCGTAAGTGGGTTTTAAATTGCCTTGACAAAAGCCTTTTAAAAGCGTGGCTGAATGCGAGTAAAAGGATTTGATTTTATCATCAATGGCGATGCCATAAAGGGGGGTATTCAAGCCTTTTTCTTGTAGGATTTTCACAAACTCTGCACCGGCTTTTTGGGAAAGCAAGGGCAAAATGCGAGAGCCAATCAGCGCGTATTTGCTTTTAATGAGCTCTTCTATTTCGCTATAAGCGTAAAAACTATACACGCTCACGCCCTCTAAAACCCTTACTTTTAAGCTTAAGGGCAAATCGTTCAAGCAGTTTGGGCAAAGGGGCTTAAAAGAAAGCTTCAAACAAGTCAAACAACGCATTCAATAAAGGCTGCAATCTGGCGGTGCAGATCCCCAACGCTTTTTTGAGCGTCTAATTCCAAAACTTCGCACCCGAATTTTTCTTTTAACGCGTAAGCGTGAGTTTTGAGCTTTTGCTGGATTGTGAGTAATTTTTCTGTGCCTTGGTTTTCTATTTTGTCTAAACTTTTAAGGCTTAAGCGCTGTTTTAAACCCTCTTTGTCTATCACTAACAGAATGATTTTTTCAGGCAAGACGCTTTGAGTGGCAAGCAGGTTTAATTCCAGGCTTGAAAATTGGCTATAAGCCATGCCAGAAATCAAACTCCTGTCGCTAATGATGAGCTTTTTTTCTTTCAATGCCGGTTTTATCACGCTTTCTATATGCTCAGCCCTATCGCTTAAGAATAAAAACGCTCTAGCCAATTCACTGATGTTTTCATTTAAAGCGATATGCCTTAAACTCTCGCCCATTCTCGTCCCCCCTGGCTCTTTGGTAAAAAGGGCGTTTTTAAACCGGTCTTTTAATAATCCTACTTGAGTGCTTTTGCCCGCGCCATCAACGCCTTCTAACGCCACATACATTTTAAACCTTTGAAATAAAAGGGTGGATTTCTTTAGGCACTAAATGGCTCGCATCGCCCTTATGCGCGATAATGGATCGCACGATAGAAGAGCTTATGAAAGCGTTTTGCAAAGTGGGCATGAAATACAAGGTTTCTAATTCGTGGTTTAAGGATTTGTTCGCATAGCCCATTTGCAATTCGTATTCAAAATCGCTCACCACCCTTAAGCCCCTAACTAACACCTTACAATGATATTCTTTAGCCAGATTGGCTAATAGCCCTTCAAACGCCACGCATTCTACATTTTTAAAACTTTTAGTGGCAAGCTGTATCATTTCTAAGCGCTCTTTTAAACTAAACATGGGGTTTTTAGCGCTTGAATGCGCCACAGCGACAATGAGCTTTTCAAACAATTCACTGGATCGGTGGATGATGTCTATATGCCCGTTAGTGACCGGATCAAAAGTGCCCGGGTAAATGCCGATTTTTCGCATCAGTTCATTCCCCATCGTGGGTATAAATCATTTTCTATCCCTAAGCTGTCAAACCACTTCCCCACTAAAAAATCTTGCATCGCTTCTAAGGTCTTGCTCTGGGTGTAATAAGTCATCATCGGCGGTGCAATGATTGCATTAGAGTGGGCGAGTTTGAGCAAATTTTCTAGCATGATAGCGCTTAAAGGCATTTCTCTGGGGGCAATGAGTAAGGGGCGCTTTTCTTTAAGCATCACAGATGCGCTCCTAGAAATCAAATCCCCCCCAAAGCCATGCGCGATTTTAGCCACCATGTCCATGCTCGCTGGAATGATCGCCATTTTATGGATACCATAACTCCCTGAAGCGATGCTCGCATGGATGTCTTGCTCGTTAAAAAAAGTACCACTAGGCCGTAAATCTTTCATGGTGTTTTTAAGGTTGATGTTAGATTCTTCTAACGCCACGACATGCGCGTTTTTAGACGCCACGACAAAAACTTCAATTTCTTTGGGTAATTTTTCTAAAAACCGCAAGGCTAGGGGTATCCCGCTCGCCCCACTGATGCCTAAAACCAATTTCATGAATGTCCTTTATAAGATTTGCGCTTTAGAGCTGCTCAACACTTTTGCTTTCAGTATTTTATTGCTTTCTAAATTTTTCGCTTGAATGATTTGATTGAGCGTGCCATTTTCTAGGGCTTTTAGGCTTATTTCTATGCTGATTTGCCCCTCTTCATACACCCCGGTGATAATGTCGTTTTTACGCACGATGATTAAGGCTTGGGTTTTATCCGCGCTTAAAAGCGTGTTAGGGGGGATAAAATTTTTCGCACTCACTTTATTAATCGCGCCCTCTAATAAGGGATTAGAAAGCGCGCCAAACAAAATGCGCTCTTTTTTTGTGTTGTTAGCGGTGATGCTTTCATCTTTTTTAATCGCCCCTATGCTTTTAAAAGCCTGCATGCTGCCTATCACGCTATAACGCACCGGTAGGCGTAAATTAGGCTCATTTTCCAACCTTAAAAACACGACCCCATCTTTTTTAAGCTTGTTGGAAGTGTTTAATTCATAGCTTAAAATTGGAGCGTTAGAAAAGCGCTCTGGGATTTCTAAGTTAATGGTTTCAATTTCTAATTTTAAGTCTTTGTATTCTTTAAGGTAAGCTTCTTTAATCCCTGTTTTAAGTGCGTTTGAATCTAGAGCAAATAGCGCGTTTAAACCGATCAAAAAAAGGATTAAAATTTTCAAAACCCGTTATCCACTTTTTCTACAAATTTTGCTGAGATTTTATCATAGACATTCCCTCCGCAATTGATTTTCAAGCACAAACCGCTCAAGCCTTTTTCTACGCCTAAAACCCTACCGGTGCCAAAAAGTTTATGCCTGATCAAATCCCCCACTTTAATGGGCGTGTCTTTTTTGTGATCCTGTTTAGGGGGGTTGTCTTGCTTGAGCAACTTGGCCTCTTCTAAAAACACAGAGGGCGAGCAAGAAATTTTCCTCCCAAAATACGAACGCTCTTGAACATAAGAGAGCTGCAATCCTTCTTTAGCCCTAGTGATCGCTACGTAAGCCAAGCGCCTTTCTTCTTCTAAATCGCTTTCTTGATTGAACCCCCTATGCGGGAAAAACCCTTCTTCTAACCCGATCACAAACACATGCTTAAACTCCAATCCCTTACTCATATGCACGCTCATGCAACTCACTTTTTGCACGTTTTCTGTATTATGGGTATCTAGAACGCTTTCATTCAAAAAATCCAATAAAGAATGCGTGGGGTTAGTTTTAAAATGCTCTTTCACTAAGCTTAAAAGCTCTTTAACAAAGCCCTCTCTTTCTTCGTAATTGTCTTCTTTTTCATAGCTTTTTAAGAGGTTGGTTTCTTCTAAAAACCGAGCGCAAAACTCCTCTACTGAAATTTCAAAAGCCTCTCTCAAACGCCCTATCATAGCGATAAATTGTTTCAAAGCGTGTTCGTTTTTAGGGTTTAATTTGCCTTTAAACACCCCAAGTTTTAGGGCTTCTTCTAAATTCAAACCCTCACCATCTAAAAGAGAAAAAATCCATTCTTGAGTGATCTTGCCAAGGCCTCTTGATGGCTTGTTTAAAACGCGCTTAATAAAAAAGCGATCGTCTTTTTTAGCCGCTAAATGCATGAACGCCAAAGCGTCTTTAACCTCTGCTCTTTCATAGAAACTTACCGCTCCAATAAGCCTATAGGGGATATTCAAAGCGTTCAAGCTCTCTTCAATGCTGCGGCTAAGCCCGTTTAAGCGATACAAAATAGCGATATTTTCTAAATTTTCGCCCTTCTTTAAAAGGGCTTTGATTTGATAAGCCACATCTAAGCTCTCTTCTTTTTGCGTCAAGTATTCTTTACAAACCACGCTTTTATGCGATCCTTTAAAACTTTGAAGCGTTTTTTTGTGGCGGTGTTGGTTATGGCTAATCAGGGAGTTAGCGCACGCTAAAATTTCAGCGCTGGAGCGGTAGTTGGTTTCTAATTTTACCACCTTAGCCCCTTTAAAATGCTTGGAAAAATTTAAAATGTTAGAAATATCAGCCCCCCTAAAACCATAAATGCTCTGATCGTCATCGCCCACCACGCACAAATTATGGTGCGTGAAACTCAATTTTTTTAAAAGTTCTAATTGCAAGGCGTTCGTGTCTTGATACTCATCTACCATAATGTAATAATAGCGCTCGCTAGTTTCTTTGGCGATGGTTTCATTATCTTGTAAAATCTTAAGGCTTAAAAAAAGCAAATCGTCAAAATCCACTAAATTGTCTTTTTTAAGCGCGTTTTGATAAAGCTCATACGCTTTATAACATTCGCTATCTTGCATGCTCAAATCAATCATGCCGTTTTTGATTTGAAAAATACTGGCTCTAAAGCTTGAAATTTTGAGCTGTTTGCACAGCGTTTTTACTTCATCGCTATCTAACACCGAAAAATCGCATGCTCTTTTTAAAAGGCTCATGTGTTGCCTTAAAAACAGCAAACCAAAACGATGGAAAGTGCAAAGCAAGGGGGGGATAAGGGTTTGGTTTTTCAACAATTTCAAAGCCCTTTCTTGCATTTCTTTGCTCGCTTTATTGGTGAAAGTGAGCGTTAAAGTGTTCTCGCTAGGCACGCCACAAGCGCCAATCAAATACGCTAAACGGCTCGTTAAAGTCTTAGTCTTACCGCTCCCAGCTCCCGCTAAAATCAGCAAAGGCCCTTGAATGTGGCTTGCAGCGATTTTTTGCGCTTCGTTCAAATTGTCTAAAATGCTTTTTTCAAAATCCATTATTCTAAAAACTCGCCCTTTTTTTCTTGGTTCAAACGCTCTTTTACAAGGTCGGTGTCAATTTCAAAATCAAAATAAGGCGAAGAAAAATCAGAGGTTTTAATGGCTAAAAAATGGTTTAGCGCTGATTTGAGATCCCCTTTTCTTTGATACAACAACCCTAAAGCGTAACGGATATTTTCATTATTAGGATCGTCTAGTTTCCCAAGCTCTAGCCATAAAGCGGCGTTATTGTAATTATTTTGCGCGATATAGGTTAAACCCGCTAGGATTTTTAAGCGTGTTTCATTGTCCTTAAGATCGCTAATTAAGTTTTGATACAACGCGCTCGCTTTTTCATACTGGCCTTGAAACAAACTCACTAGCGCTAAATTTTCTAACCAATCGTTAGGGGCTTCTCTCTCTTCTAAACTGGCGATTTTTTGCTCTAATAATTTTTCTTGATGATCTAAATCATTGACCATAAATCCCATGTAAGTGTAGAAATGACGCCCCAAAATAGGCCCTTGCATGGTTTGATCCCAACTGATTTTATGCGAATCTAAAAGGGTGTAAATGCTTAAAGTATGCCGGATGCTCGCATCATAATACGAGACGATTTCATAAAAGATATTAGAGATGAGATCTTTAGGGAGCATTTTTTTCAAATTCCCAAAAGATTGCACCATCAATTTTTTATCCTTGCTCTCTTTAGCGAACACCGCTTCTAGCACATAATAAAAAGGGATCTTTTTAGGGGCGTTTTTAAGCCAGTCCATATCCCAATTGGTGCGGTAATTCAAATAAGCGATGAGCGAAGAGAGTAAAGCTTTTTGCGTGGGGCTAGAAAAATCCTGACTATAAAAATTCTCTGTGATTTCTCTTAAAAACTCCGTGGTGTCTTCGTGGGTGAAATGTGAGGCTAAAATCGCAAAAATCGCGCTCAAATAATCCGCAGAATTCAAATGAAAAGCCCTTAAAAAATGGAAATAGGCTTTGTGGTAATTTTCTAATTGCGCATAAATCAAGCCCGTATTATAATGCAAGAGCGCGTTATTGGGGCTGTTTTTTAAAGACAAATCAAAAAAAGAAAGGGCTTTTTTCAAGCGCTTGTTTTCTAACGCTTTCAACCCTTTGAGCGCGTTTTTATCCGCTATCGCCATCAAACGCCCCCTTTTAAAAGCAAGGCTTGCCCCCTCTAAATCCTTTTGTGCATCAGAGTCTAAAAGAAACAGCCCCTCTTCAATCACGCCTAAGGTTTCTTTAGAGTCTAAAACCTTAAAAGGAGCGTAATAAAAGAGCAAGCGGTAGATAAAATCCCTCTTGCCTTCAAAATATTGCGTGTTCCAAAAACGCTCTTTGGCCCTTTCTTTATCCAAAAAAACAGGGTTTATAGTGGGCTTGATGGGGTAAAAAGAGTTAGCTAATAGCGTGTCTTCTTTGGTGTGGCTGGCTAATTTTAAGGCTTCACTCGCTTTAAGGGTGTCGCCTTTTTTCAAGCTCACTAATTCCAAAGCCATTAAAGCGTTTAAATCTTTAGGGTAGTTGTGCAAATAATGCTGCAAATGCTCCAAAGCCTGCTTGTAATGGCCCAAACGCGCCTGCAAAAGCCCTAAAGCAAGCCCATCTTGAGCATTTGCGCTTTTTTGTAATTGTTTATAAGCGTTCGTTTCATCTTTAAACATCAAAAACAATTTAGACGCTAGGCGCGCGTTAGGTTTTAAAAAAGCGTTGGAATTAGGGTGCATTAAGGGCGAAAGGGCTTCAAAATACTCCCCGGCGTAATAGGATTTGAGCGCGTAAGCGTAGGAATAAAAAGACTTTTTATAGTCTTTATACAAAGTGTCTCTCGCAATTTTTAGATAATGATAATACAAATCCGCATCTTGCAAATGATAAGCGCTCACCAACGCATCAATCGCGCTCACGCTCGCATTTTCTTTAGAAGCGATGCTAGAATCAAACAAATCCAACGCCCCATTAAAGTCCTTTTCCTTAAACTTAATCACTCCTAAATTATGGCTCGCAATCCCTTGCGAAAAAGAAGCGGCTTTGTCAAACAAGTGTAAGGCTTCATCTTTTTGCCCTTGCTCATACAAAAGGCTCGCTTTTTTCATCATCGCATCCACTTGATTTTCATCGCTTCGTTTGAGGGAGTCTTTGCCGATTAAATCGGGTAAGTCTAAATTCTCTATTTGCCCCTCGGCTTCTGTGTTGTTGGCGTTGTTGGTTTCGTTAGGCGTTTCGCTATTAGTGGTAGCGCTATTAGTTTGTAAAGAAGCGGACTGGCTTTCTTTTTTATGCCCCAGCAACAAACTCAAAGCCACAATGAGCGCAATGAGCAAAAGCAATGCCCCAAGCGCGGTATAAAGCTTTTTTTTATGGTGTAAGAATTGTTTAAAAAACTCTTTAGAGCTTTTGATCTTATTGAGTGTTTGCTCTAAAGCCTGCTTAAAAGAGGGGATTTTAGAATGAATGCCCTTTAAAGGGGCTTCTTTTTCGTTTCTGTTTTCGCCCCCTTTTTCTTCTAATCCTTTAGAATTTTGCTCTTCATTCAGCACAAACTAGCCTTAAAGGTATTTTTCTAACGCCTTAGGAATGTGGATGCTCCCATCCGCTTGCTGGTGGTTTTCCATTAAAGCGACCATCGTCCTGCCTACTGCTAAAGAAGAGCCGTTTAAGGTGTGCACTAATTGGTTTTTTTGATTTTCTTTGAAGCGGATTTTGGCTCGCCTAGCTTGAAAATCCCTCGTGTTAGACACCGAGCTGATTTCTCGGTAGCAATTTTGCCCGGGCAGCCACACTTCAATATCTATCGTGTTGCTCGCGCTAAAGCCTAAATCCGCGCTGCACAATTGCACAAACCGGTGCGGCAATTCCAAAGCCTTTAAAATTTCGCTCGCGCTCTCTAGCATATGCTCTTGCATAACATCGCTTTCTTTAGGGTGCGTGATAGCCACTAGCTCTACTTTATCAAACTGGTGCTGTCTTATCATCCCTCTTGTGTCCTTGCCCGCACTCCCTGCTTCGCTCCTAAAACAAGGCGTGTGCGCGGTCATTTTAATAGGGAGTTTTTCAACGCTAACAATCGTGTCGTTGTATAGATTAGTGAGCGTTACTTCAGCGGTGGGGATCAGATACAAATTTTCATTTTCTATTTTGAAAACATCTTCTTTGAATTTGGGCAATTGCCCGGTCCCAAAAAGCATTTTTTCATTCACTAACGCCGGCGTGTAGATGATTTCAAAGCCATTTTTTTCATTAAAATCCAACATTAAATGAATGAGCGCGCGATAAATTTTAGCCCCAAAACCCCTAATGACAGAAAAACGGCTTTTGGCGAGTTTCACGCCGCTTTCAAAATCAATCCAACCATTTTGTTGAGCGAGTTCAAAATGCTCTTTGGGTTTGAAAGTGAAATTTCTAGGGGTTAAGATTTTTTTAATTTCTATATTATCTTCTTCGCTTGCGCCTAAAGGGGTTTTTTCATCCACCAGATTAGGGATTATTGAAAGCTTTAAATCTATTTGTTGTTCCAATTCGCCCACGCTTTTGGAAAGCTCATTCAGTTTGATTTTATTGTTTTCTAGCTCTTTTTTGAGATCGCTTGTATCCACTTTTTGAGCCATTTTGATACCAAATTCTTTAGAAACCCTGTTTTGAAAGGCTTGCAAGCTTTCTAATTCAATGAGTTGCTTTTTATAATGCGTGATAACTTCGCGCAAGCACTCCAATTCATCATCCATCGCATTATTACGCTTTTTTAAAGAAAGAGCCACCATCTCAAAATCTTGCAATAAAAGTTTTTTATCAATCATTCAACCCTCTTTAATCGTTCTAAAATGCCACAATTTAGCCCATTCATCTATATCGTTTTTATCCATTTGAGCGCTCAAAGCCCCCATTTTGCCCTCTAAAGAATCTTCAATAGTGCCATTAGGCAAAGCCACAAAACTATCCCCATAAAATTTCCACAAAAATTCGTTTTTTTGATTTTCTTCTACAATGATTTGGCGGTACGCTCCGATTCTATTAGCCCTAACCACCACGCAAGAAGCGCAAAAAGCGCGCATCTGGCACAAAAGCCGCCACCTTTCATTGGATTCAAAGGTGGCCACGCTGCTTAAAAGCACCACATCCACGCCCTGATTTTTAGCCTGAACCCATATTTCATCAAAATGCGCTTCAAAGCCAAACAAAGGGGCGATCCTTAAGCCGTCTCTTTCAAAGACGAGCAATTCTTTAAAAGTGCTTTTTTCATTGTCAAAAAAGCTCTCTTCATCCCAGTGAGGATAGGGAATTAAGCGTTGTTGCGTGTAATATTTCACGCTTTCTTTAGAAATAAGGGCGATTTTTTTATAGATTTTAGAATGTTCTTCTAAAAGCACTGGGGCTGAGACGATTAAGTCTAGTTCTTCGCATTTTTGCGATAAAAATTCAACCGCTCGCGCAGACTGCGCGCTGATTTCATTCAAATCCAATCCCATGTTATGGTGGAAAAAGGGGTTGATCACGTATTCAGGCAACACGATCACGCTTCGCTTGGGTATGGAGTTGAACAAGGATTGCATGAGAGTTTCTTTAAAAGACTCTAGCTGTAAAGCAAACACCCGCATCCTTTAAGCCTTTTTGTCGGGCGTTTGGAGTTTTTCATACTCTAAATAAGCGTTTTCTAAAAGCTTTTGAGCCAAAAACAACTCTTGCATGGCCGTTTTATACAAATCCATCCCGTCTTTTAAGGACAAATTCGAATCATTCAAGCGATCTATGGCTTGCTCTAGGGAATGGACATGCTCTTCAAAGCTTTTTTTAGGGGCGTTTTTAGCGTTTTTAGTGTTTTTAGTATTTTTTTGGGGGGCTTTTTCGGTTTCAAATAATTCATCTTGCATGGCATTCCTTTAGCTTTTTCTAACAAGCATGGTCGTTGAAATTTGAGCGATAGAATCTTCAGTTCTTAAAATCTCAAACCCTGCGTTTTTTAATTCATGCTTCAAACCCTCCAAACTCAAAAACCCCTCAATGGATTGCGGTAAATAAGAATAAGCGCCATAATTCTTACTGATAGCCCCTCCCACTAAAGGCAAAACCTTATTCGTGTAAAACCCTGATATTTTATCCAACCATGTGGGGTTGTCCTTTTTTAAAAATTCTAAAATCACTAAAACGCCCCTAGGTTTTAACACCCTAAAAAACTCTTTTAAGGCCTCTTGTCTTTCCACGATATTACGCAAGCCATACGCAATAGAGAGAATATCCACGCTGTTATTTTCAACGCCTTTTAAATCTTTGGCTTGAGCCTGAATGAAAGAAGCTTTGTTTTCAAGCTTCTCAAATTTTTTAATGGCTAATTCAAGCATGTTGTTAGAGGGATCAATCCCCAAACATTCCTTAAACTCTATAGTGCAATTTAAAGCGCTTTTTTGCCAAGCAATAAGCATGTCCCCCGTCCCGCATGCCACATCCACAAGCCTTAACGCTTTCTTGTTTTCCAAAAACAAAAACGCATGCTCGCAAGCCCTTTCTCGCCATTTAACATCTAAGCCAAAACTCATCAAGCGGTTGGCTTGATCGTAAGAGCTGGCTATACCATCAAACATGTTGATGATTTTTTCTTGCTTGAGGTGCTTTTCTTTTTTCATGACTTTTCTTTCTTCATGACTTTTCTTTCTTCGTGGCTTGTCTTTAAAAAGGCTTGACAACCACTAAAATCACAATGAGGATCATTAAAATCGTTGGTGCCTCATTAAACACACGATAAAACCTTGCGTTTCTTCTTGTAGGGTCTTTTTCTAGCTCGTGCATGCATTTTTTGCAATAAAAATGATAGGCTAAAAGCAAAACCACTAAAGCCAATTTAGCATGCAACCAACCCCCGCTTTTAAAGAGCGTGGGCTCTATCAACAGCATTAAAATCCCTGTAATAAGCGTGAAACCCATAGCCGGTGAAGCGATAAAAGAATAAAGCTTTTTTTCTTGGATTTGAACCACGCCTACAAACTCCTTTTTATGCGCGTTTTCGGCATGATAGACAAAAAGGCGCGGCAAATAAAATAACGCCGCCATCCACGAAATGACCGCTATCACATGGAAAGCCTTAACCCATAAAAAATACCCGCTCAAAAATTCCATACCACTCTCCCTAATTCATCTTATTTTGTTGTAAAAACGCTTGCAAATTTTCTCTCGCGCCGCTGATTTCCACTTCCACGCTTTGGTTTGAAAAATTCTTTTTGCTTAATTGTAAGCTAAATTTCTTAATTTCACGCTGAAGAGCGTCTAATTCTTTGTAAGAATAATGAGCGCTTAAAGTTTCTAACTCCACAAAATCCTTAAAAGCGTTTTCTCTTTTAGCGTTTTCTACGCACAATAACGCGCTAGTGGCATAAGCTTT
Source organism: Helicobacter sp. 219-2 (assembly GCF_030053225.1). Classification (NCBI taxonomy): domain Bacteria; kingdom Pseudomonadati; phylum Campylobacterota; class Epsilonproteobacteria; order Campylobacterales; family Helicobacteraceae; genus Helicobacter; species Helicobacter sp. 219-2. The sequence continues at coordinate 1,518,628 of NZ_JASGBS010000001.1, forward strand.
CATCAAGCCCCCCACCCCTAAAAGCGTGCCTCCAAAATAACGCACGCTCACTAATCCTATATTGATCAAATCCTCTCGCCTCAAAACGCTAAGCATAGGCATGCCTGAACTCCCTTTAGGCTCGCCATCATCGCTAAAACCCTCCGTGATTTTGCCCTCTAAACAATAGCGAAACGCCGTTACAAAATGTGCGGCTTTAAAATGCTCTTTTTTCAATTGTAAAAGGGTTTTTTCAAAATCATCAAAAGGCATAAGATACCCCAAAAAGCGAGACGCTTTAGTCTGGTGCTTGGAAGCGATGAGGTTTTTAAGCGTTTTCACAAGCTTTCTTTAAAGAGCTGAGTTTGAATACACTCCCTATAAAACTCGCAATAAAAATCGCAATAAGCGCATAAAAATGGATGGAAACATCTATAAATTCCGCATGCATTTGATTCAATCGCCCTAACAAACTAATCGCATGATAAGCAGGCACTATTTGGACGAAAGCCTGTAAATAAGAGGGCAAGGATTCAAAAGGCCACACAAAACCCATCATAAAAATCAAGGGCAAAGAAGAAATTAAAACGATTTGAGTGGTGTGGGCTTCATTTTTGATCCATGCGCCCAAAAACGACCCCAAACTCAAGGTTGCAAGCATGAAGATGGAGCTATTCAAAAACACCATTAAAGCGCTCGCATGCCGTTCGATCCCATAAAAAGAAAATAACACCCCAAAATACAACAAAACAAAAACACTAAACGCTCCCATAAAGATCAAAAGCCTTGCAAATTGCCTTAAAGCGATTTGCTTTTTGTCTAAAAAGGCTAATTCCAAACGCCTGGAGCTGACAAACATGCTGCTTGCAATGAGCATCACCTGGTGTAGAATGAAAATAAACACGCTAGAGAGCGCGTAATTCAAATACCCCTCACTAGGGTTATACAAAGCGATAGGCCTAATCTTAATCCCATCTGTCCCTAATTCGGCTTCTTCTATTTGGGCGTTGCACTTGAACCTTATTTCATCATTTAAAGCGTTGATGCTCTCCACCACCGCATTCGCTAATGCGCCATAAATCAAAAAGTAATTGGAATTCGCATAAAAATCTATCGTTACAGGCACTTGCTTATGGATATTGGCTTCAAAATGCGAAGGGATATGCAAGATCCCATAAACTTTTTCTTCTTTTAAAAGCTTTTTAGCTTCCAACATAGAGGGGCTAAAAAAAGCGATTTCTAACTCGTTGGAGCTTTGCGCCATGAAGGCTAATTGCCTGGAAAGAAAGGAATTGTCTTCATCTACAAGGGCGATTTTTTGCTGCGTTACGATGTCTTTTAAATAAGGCAAAGGGTATAATAAACCATAGATTAAAGGAGCACCTATAAGGATTAACAAAACGCCCTTATGAGAAACAATCGCCCTTAATTCCATTAAAAGGATTTTAAAAAAATTCATGCGCTAGCCTTGCCTTTTTTAAAAGAAAAATAAAAAATCAAAAGCCCTAAGACTAAAAAGATTAAAAAGAACACAAGCGGCATCAGAGAATTTAAAGATTCTGTAAAATCCGTCTTATAATAGGCCTCTTGTAAAAAGAACTTCATAAAATGGCTAATAGGCAAGCAATGGCTCCAAAAATCCCCAAAAATTTCCATGTTGTTTTGCGGGTAAGTAACCCCAGCAAACGCAAAGCTTGGAGCGGTATAGACCCCAATCGCACCAGCGGTTTCAACAACGCTTTTTGAAACGCCATAAACCAACACCACAAACCCGCTCATGATGAGCGCCATTAAAACTACCACCAAAAAGACCAATGATAAATGCGCATAATGCCCCTCCATGCCAATGAGGTTAAAATAAAACGCCATGCCCATCCCCCAAAAGCTAAACACACACACATTCGCTAAAATACTGATTAAAAGCTCGCGCATGTTAGAGGTTTTTTGAATGAAATTGAGCATGCCAATCGCAATCAAAATAAGCCACATGCAAGGCAGCATCACGCTTAAAAGGTATTGCGTGTAATTGTTTTCTTCATTGTATAGCGCATGCAATTGCAAAACAATAGGCACCGCTTGGGCTTTAGCAGAAATCAAATTGGAATCTCGCACTAAAGCTTTGGTGGCTAAAGTTTTAGCGTCTAAAGTCAAAGCGGTTTGTAAAAAAGCGTTTTTGAGCGTTTTCCCCACTAAAACATATTCCGCATTATAATAAAAGGGTAAATCCACCTTTCGCCCCATTTTGATTTTTTTCTCTAAATCTTTAGGCAAAACTAACGCCCCATACACTTCAGCAGAGTTTAAAAAGCGTTTGGCTTCTAAAAGGCTAGCCACTTGGTATTTGATTTCAAGCGCGCTCGTTGCGCCTAATTCAAACGCTACCTGATGGCTTGTAGTGGTCTTATCCCAATCCACCACCACGATAGGGAGCTGTCTTGGGATTTCTTGTTTAAAGATTTGCGTGCCTAAAACCCCTAAACAAAAAGGCAATATAAAACACACGATAAACAAGAACTTGTCTTGTAAAACCCATGCGCTTATCAATCTGAACAAAACAATCCTTTCTAAGGTTTAATGGTAACTAACACGCTCATCCCTACCCTAAAATTTTCCAACTCTTCTAAGGGTATGGCCTCCACTTCATAGCTTTTCATGTCGTAAGTGTTGGAATTATTCGTCGCTTTCCAAGTCGCAAAATCCCCCATCACGCTCAAATATTTGACCCTGAATTTCGCACTTTTTTTCAACGCCGGGATATAGCCTTCAAATTCCTTGCCCACCTTAAACTCGTTCAAATACTTTTCAGGCACGCTGATTTTTAACCAACTATCCTTTAAATCTATCATTAAAACCACAGGAAAACCCTTAGGGCTAAGCTCGCCACCGCTTAAAAGCACATTACTCACTTCCCCATCAATTGGGGCTGTAGCTTTGACATCTTTTAAATAGGATTCCACCTCATTCACTTGCCCTAAAGCCTCACTCTCTTTAGCCTTAGCGGCAATCTTACTCTCAGAGCTCGCCCCCCCTAAAGCCATTTTATACTTTTGGTAAGCCGCGCTCTCGTTGTATTTAGTGCTTTCATAAGCCGCATAGGCTTCATCGCGCTTTTGCAAACTCGCCACGCCATTATCATACAAATCTTGAACGCGCCTATAAGTCTCTTTGGCTAAAGTCGCTTGAGATTTTGCCGCTTGCCAAATGTCTCTTGCAGAATTGATCGTTTCATCTCTTGAGCCTCTTTTGACTTCATCACTAAGCGCTTTAGCGGCTTTATGCCCGGCTTCAGCTTGAGCGAGCTTGGCTTCTAATTCAGGGCTAGAAATGCTAAAAACCAAATCGCCTTTTTTAATATGATCGCCTTTTTTGACAAACACCTTTTCAATGCGGCCAGGGACTTTGGAGCTCACGCTGTATTCTCTGGCTTCCAAAAACCCTTGCAGCACTTCAGCCTTAGGGCGATAGGCTAAATAAAAAAGCACGATTAGCCCTAATAATAAAGCCCCACCCCCTGTAAGAATCGCTTTATTTTTATCCAACATGCTATTTGACATGATTTTTTCCTTTAATAAACAAATTCATAAAATAAATCAATATGATCGCTTAACGCCATTAAATTCGCTAATGAAACAATGTATTTATAAGCCACGCTTTTTTGTTCCACGATGATAGAAGAAAGCGTGTTCCTCGCATCAATGACTTGGGCGTTCGTGCTTAAGCCTTGTAAAAAAGCCTGCTCTTGGAGTTTTAAATTTTCCTTGGCTAATTCCACGCTAGAAAGCAAGCTTTTGTATTCTTTCAAATAAGAAAGCGTTTCTTTATAAGTCTTATTCACTAACAATTCCATGTTCTTTTTAGCTTGGATTTGTTCGCTACTAGCTTGCAACTCCGCCAATTTGCTCGCTTGGTATTTTTGGATACGCCCTGTGGGGGAGAGTATGGGCATGCGCCCGGCCACGCCCACAAACCAACTAGGGATCATGTCTTCAAACACCGAATTGTTTTGTTTCATAAGGTAAGAGCCAAAAAAACTCACTTGGGGCAAGAATTTAGCGATCTGAAGTTTTGTGTTTTCTTTAGAAATTTGAACCTGATTTTCTAAAGTCTTTAAAGCCGGGTAAGAATTGATCGTGGAAGCAACAAAAAAGCTCAAATCGGGCAGATTTTTCTCCGTGTGGATCTCTAATTTGCTTGAAGGCGCTAGATCGTCTTTGCTAGACAAAATAGAATTGAACGAGAGCTGCGAAACTTCTAACACATCTTTAGCCTTAACGCTAGCGATATGGGCCTTATCATAAGCCACTTGAGCGCCTAAGGTTTCTACCCTAGCGATTTGCCCTACTTTTTGCATTTTCAAAGCGTTTTGGAAATGCTTATAATGGCCTTTTTCCACTTCTTCTAAAGTTTCAGCCACTTCTGCGTTTAACACCATGCCATAATACACGCTCACAAGCTCTTGAAAAGTGGAAAGCTTTTTCAAACGATACACTTCGTTAGCGTCTTTTTGCATCAAATCCGCAATGCGCACCATCGTGAATCTTGCCCCGCCCATATAAAGAGGATAAATAATGCTCAAAGCCCCAATCACCACATTTTGCTTAGAAAACAATAAGGGGGATTCTAAAGTGCTGCTCAAAGCCCCAAAACCTTGCATCACCCCTTGCATGCCCGCTTGGATTTGAGGGGTTAATACTTGAGGGGGGATATTTTGCTGAATGTTTTGCAAGCCTTGATGGATCTGGTTGGTGGCTTTTTGCACGCCCGGTTGTTTTTGGCTGGCAAAATCCATTTTAATAGGGTTAGAGAGATACACATAAAAAGCGCTCAAATCAATTTGAGGCAAGAAAGAAAGCTTGGCCGCTAATTTCATTTTACTCGCTCGCTTAATGGCGTATTCTTGCGCATGCAAGCCTTCATGGTTAGACAATACCCTAGTCCATGCGTTTTTTAAAGAGAGTTTTTGAGCGTTAGGATGATTCAAAGGCGCGCTGTCTTCAGCCATGTTCAAAGAAGAAAGATCGGTTTTAGAAACTCCATCAACAGCGTTTAAAGAGCCATTGAATAACAAGCTCAATACAAAGAGGGTTGTTTTTTTCATGCTTTGTTTTCTCCTTGATCTTTTTTACTCGCTTTTAAGCGTTTTATCCTAGCCCCATCCACGCTTAAGACCTCAAACAAATACCCATGCGAAATGATTATATCCCCCTCCATAGGCATGCGTTCTAACAAGCTAAAAACATAGCCCCCAAGCGTTACCTGCTCGCATTCTTTGTCAAATTCAATGTGAAGCACTTCTTCTACGCTCTCTAAATCCAGCATGCCCTCTAGTTCAAACACGCCCTCTTCAAGCTTGTTCACGCCCTCTTGTTTCAAGTCGTATTCATCGCTAATCTCGCCCATGATCTCTTCAATAATGTCTTCCATAGTGAGCAACCCGGCCGTGCCGCCGTATTCATCAATCACCAAAGCGGTATGGATTTGCTCTTTTTTCATTTTAATAAGGATTTGAGAAATGGAAGCACTTTCGGGGACGATGATCATTTTCCTAACGATTTGCTTGAAATCATGCATTTCAGGGGTGAAAATAGAGCGAGAGAGCAAGTCTCTGATATGCACCATACCGATAATGTTATCCTTAGACCCCTTACAATAAGGGTAGCGCGTGAAGCGGCTTTTTAAAACAATGTCTATATTTTCTTCATAGCTGTTTTCTTCGTCCAAACACACCATGTCTTTTCGTGGGGTCATGATTTCTTTAGCGCTCGTGTCAGAAAAATCCACCGCATTTTTAATGATTTCGCCCTCCACTGAATCAATAATGCCCTCTCTTAAACTCTCGCCCACAATGATTTTTAACTCTTCTTCAGAATGCGTGCCGTCATGCTCTTTAGGATTGATGCCCACTTTTTTTAAAAAGAAATGAGCGATCACATCAAATAAGCGCACCACCGGGTAAAACACGACCCAAAACACATGCAAAGGGCGTGCGGCAAAAAGAGCGGCTTTTTCAGATTTAGCGATCGCTAAAGATTTAGGCACGATCTCGCCCAACACGACATGCAAAAAAGTGATGCTTAAAAACGCTATAACCACGCTCATTGAATGGATAAAAATAGGATTTTCTCTCAAATCCATAGACTCAAACAGCGCGGCTAACAATTTTGCGATAGCGGGCTCACCCACCCAGCCTAAAGCTAATGAAGAAAGGGTGATGCCTAACTGCGTTGCGCTCAAATAAGTGTCTAGTCTTTGACTCATCTTTAAAGCGAGTTTGGCGTTGGAATTACCGATTTTAACCAGCTCTTCTAAGCGGGTTTTACGCACTTTCACAAGGGCAAACTCTGAAAGCACAAAAAAGGCGTTCAACAGCACCAATAAAAAAGCAACCATCAACATCAGAATTGATTCAGACGGATCCAAATAAGCTCCTTGATTCCTCCCCATGACTTTAAACCTAACGATAAATATAAAATAAATATAAAATCTTAGAATTTTAACATAAAAGATTAAGCCTAACTTTAAAAATCAAGCCTTTAAAAACCCTAGAAATACTTTTCTATAAAACCAAGAGCCGCAAAAAGAAGCGCCCCTAAAAGCGCAGAAACCGGCACGGTTACAAGCCAAGCGGTAACAATCTTTTTTAAAATGGAGCGTTTGATCACTTCTTCTTTATACACTTTTTTAAGCGACTTTTTTTCTTTCTTTTTCAATTCCAAAGCGATGGCGGTGTTCTTGCTTTTTTTCAAGCTCTCTAGCATGAGCGATTTTTCTTTCAAATTGGCTTTATCAAAGCGCTCTAAAAAGCCTTCAATTTCTTCTAAATCTTCCCCAAAGTGCGCCGCTACAATGTTGTCTCTGATCCTAGCAAAACGCCTTCTTGATTGCTCTCTTAAGCGTTCCCTTAAAAAGCCCACCCCAAACACCGCGCCCACCACGATATGCGTAGAGCTTACGGGCAAGCCTAATTGAGAGGCTAAAAGCACGGTAATGACTGCAGAAAGCGCGATGCAAAAAGCTTGCATTTTGTCTAATTCTGTGATTTCAGACCCCACCGTTTTAATGAGCTTTGGCCCATACAAACTCAAGCCTAAAGCAATCCCAGCTGCCCCTACTACCATAATCCACAACGGCACAGAGCTTAAAGTATTCCCCATAGGGCTATTTGCATCTTCTAAAGTTTGACTGATGGCCGCTAAGGGGCCAATCGCGTTAGCCACATCATTAGCCCCATGCGCAAAGCTTAAAAGCGCAGCGGCAAAAATCAAAGGGATATTGAAAAGTTCATTAATGCTTTCATGGCTGTTTTCTAATTGCGGGGCTTTCTTTAGCACAAACCTTTTAAAAAGGATAAAGATTAAAAGCGCAAGGATACAGCCGCAAGCCAGCTGGATTTCAAAATTCAATGCATAGAGGCGTTTTAAAACCTTAACGATCAAATACCAGCTAAATGTTAAGCTCATCAACGCCACCAAATAAGGCACGACCTTTAAAGCCGCGCTCTTTTTATCTTCTTTATAAGCGATAGTCTTTTTAATGAGCATTAAAAAAAACATGGCTATCAAAGCCCCCATTAAAGGCGAAACCACCCAACTGGCCACAATACCTGATAAAAAATGCCAATTGACAGCAGACATTCCAGCTGCTGCCATTCCAGCCCCCATAATCCCCCCCACCACAGAGTGTGAAGTGGAAACAGGAGCGCCAATTAAAGTCGCTACATGCAACCACAACGCCCCACTCAAAAGGCTAGCCAGCATGACATTGATGAAAACATGCGCATCATTAATGGATTCAGGCGAAACGATACGGCCCTTAATCGTAGAAACCACTTCCCCCCCAGCAATGATCGCTCCAAGCATTTCACAAATCCCGGCAATCAAAATCGCCCCGCCCATGCTAATGGCTTTAGAGCCTACGGCAGGGCCGACATTATTAGACACATCATTCGCACCAATATTCATCGCCATATACCCCCCAATCACAGCCGCAAAGATGAGCAACAATCCCTTAGAATTAGCCTGCCCAAAAACAAGAGCGAGCAAAGCAGCGCCAATGAGAAACAAAAGAGCCAGAGCGATCTTTAAAGTGTCTTTTTGGAGTTTTTTAGAAGCTTTTTCAAACTCCTTGATGTTTTTAATTTCCATATCGTCATAAAAACCTTGTTCTAGTAGTGGTTTTATTCTATCCAATTAGCCCTTGAGCCACTCTTAAAAAGCATTGTTTGATAAAAATGGCTCATTATATGGTATCTTAAAGTAAAATTTTAAAAATAAGGTTTTTAAAAATGATAGAATTTAGCGATGAAGATTTACAAAAACCGGTGCGTATTGTGATAGAAAAAATCCGCCCCTACTTGCTCAAAGATGGCGGTAATATTGAAGTGTTAGGAGTGAAAAGCATGAAAATTTATGTGGCTTTAGAGGGAGCGTGTAAAACTTGCTCTAGCAGTAAGATCACTTTAAAAAATGTCATTGAAAGGCAGCTCAAAATGGATATTCACCCCAATTTAGAAGTGGTGTGCTTAGAAAACGCTAAGGAGTTTCACGAGCTTTAAGGATTATAGGCATGCAAAAGTTTGATTATGAATTTAAAAAGCGCGCATTGATTAAAGAGGGATTTTTAGCGTTCAAACAAGCCCATTACGCTGAAGCGTTACGCCTTTTTTCTGAAGTGTTGTTTTTGGATAAAGACAACCAAAAAGCCAAAATAGGGGCGTTATTAAGCGATATAGCTAAAGATTTCCCTAAAGAAGCCCATAGCTTTTATGAATTGTATCAAAGCCTGATCGCTATGCAAAAACGAAGTTTAAAACACCAAGCTGAAGAGCAAATCATCAATTTGATCGCTTCTTTTGATGAGGGGCTAAACCAAATGGCTGAAAAGATTGATGCGCAAATTTCTCAAAAAAGCGAAGAATTGAATGGCATTTTGTATGCGGATTTCAAACGCTTGAGCCTGGAGCGCGGCTTTAAGGAAGCGTTTGAAGATTTGATGTTTAGCTCTAGGGTGATTTTTGACAATAAAGAGGATTTTTATGAATTTTTGAAGGAATTGAACCATTATGGCTATTATGAATTAGCGATAAATTACATTGAAAACATGCATGAGGATTCTTTTATTTACGATAAATTTTTGCGCTCTCTTTTAGAAGACGCTCTCAAATCCAATAAGGCTTAAAGAATGAAGCTTAAAAAAACCCTGACTTACCAAAACCACACCTATTCTTTTTTAAGCGATAACACGCATGAAGTTTTAGAAAACCCTAAAGAAATCCTTTTTGTCAAAACGCCTTTAAATGAAAAATACTCTCCTTTCATTGCAGAAAAAAACCTGGCTATTTTAGATTTTAACGAGCTTAAAAACTATTTTGATTTTAAAATGAAAATTGTAGGGATTACTGGCACTAATGGCAAAACGACCACAGCGAGTTTGATGTATTCCTTACTCTTAGATTTGAATAAAAAGACCGCTCTTTTAGGCACAAGAGGGTTTTTTATCAACGACAAACGCATTAAAGAAAAGGGTTTGACCACGCCCACTCTTTTAGAGCTTTATAGCGATTTAGAAGAAGCGATGCGTTTAAAATGCGAATACTTTATTATGGAAGTGAGCTCCCATGCGATTGTCCAAAAGCGCATTGCCGGGCTTGATTTTGCCCTTAAAATCCTCACTAATATCACAAGCGATCATTTAGATTTCCACAAAAGCATAGAAAATTACAAAAACGCCAAAAACAGCTTTTTTAAAGATGAGGGCTTGAAAGTGATCAACAGAGATGAAACAAACGCCCTTTTTAACCCCATTAACGCGCACACTTACGCGCTGGATAAAAAAGCGCATTTAAACGTTCAAGCCTTTTCGCTCACCCCCTCCATTAGCGCGTCTTTATGCTACCAACAAGATTTAAGAAATCCTAATCTCAAAGAAATCGCCCTTATGCATTCCCCCCTTTTAGGGCGTTACAACCTTTATAATATCTTAGCGGGCGTTTTAGGGGTCAAATTACTCACCCAATTATCGCTAGAAGCGATTACGCCGTTATTAGAAAACTTTTATGGGGTTAAGGGGCGTTTGGAAATTTTGCATTCTAAACCTTTAGTGATTGTGGATTTTGCCCACACCATAGACGGCATGCAACAAGTCTTTGAAAGCTTTAAAAACCAAAAAATCACCGCTCTTTTTGGAGCAGGAGGCGATAGGGACAAGACCAAGCGCCCTAAAATGGGAGAGGTAGCGAGCTATTACGCTCATAAAATTATCTTAACTTCAGACAACCCCAGAAGCGAAAACGAAGAAGACATTATTAAAGATATTTTAAAAGGTATCAGCGATTCTTCTAAAGTGGTTATAGAAAAAGACCGAAAAAAAGCCATTTTAAACGCTTTAGAAAATTTAAAAAACGATGAGGTGTTATTGATTTTAGGCAAGGGCGATGAAAACACTCAAATCTTTAAAGACAAAACGATTTTTTTTAGCGACCAGGAAGTCGTTAAAAACTATTACCAACATTTAAAACAAGGATAAAACATGCAAGAATTCAGTTTGTGGTGCGATTTTATAGAAAGGGATTTTTTAGAAAACGGCTTTTTAAAGCTCATTAATAAGGGGGCTATTTGCGGGGCGACGAGTAACCCTAGTTTGTTTTGTGAAGCGATCACAAAAAGCGCATTTTATAAAGATGAAATCGCTAAACTCAAAGGCAAAAAAGCTAAAGAAATTTATGAAACTCTGGCGCTAAAGGATATTTTACAAGCCTCTAGCGCGTTGATGCCTTTATATGAAAAAGATCCCAATAATGGCTACATTAGCCTAGAAATTGACCCTTTTTTAGAAGATGATGCCCCTAAAAGCATTGATGAAGCCAAGCGCTTATTCAAAACATTAAACCGCCCTAATGTGATGATTAAAGTCCCAGCGAGTGAAAGCGGACTTGAAGTGATTAGCGCTTTAACTCAAGCCTCTATTCCTGTTAATGTAACTTTAGTCTTTTCGCCTAAAATCGCTAGCAAAACCGCTCAAATCTTAGCCAAAGAAGCGCAAAAAAGAGCGGTCATTAGCGTGTTTGTCTCGCGATTTGACAAAGAAATAGACCCTTTAGTGCCAAAAAATTTGCAAGCTAAAAGCGGAATCATCAACGCTACCGAGTGCTATTACCAAATCAATCAGCATGCTAATAAGCTAACAAGCGCCCTTTTTGCCTCCACAGGCATTAAATCTCATTCTTTAGCTAAAGATTATTACATTAAAGCGCTGTGTTTTAAAAACTCTATCAATACAGCCCCCCTAGAGGCTTTAAACGCTTATTTGCTTGACCCAAACACCGAGTATCAAACCCCTTTAAAGATTACAGAAATTGAAGCGTTTAAAAAAGAACTAAAAGCGCACAATATTGATTTAGAAAACACCGCTCAAAAACTCCTTAAAGAAGGCTTGATAGCGTTCAAGCAATCCTTTGAAAAGCTTTTAAGCAGTTTTTGATTTTTAAGGGTTTTTTGGATAGAATAAGCCCTTATTTTATTTTAAAGGATTGACATGTTAGAAGGCGTTATTAGAGAGAGTATTACTAAAGCTAACGCTAAAGCTTTAAAAAAAGATGGCTATCTAATCGCAAATATTTATGGGAAGGGCGTTGAAAATGTGAATGGCGCGTTCAAATTAAACCCTTTCATTAAATACCTTAAGGAAAAAAAGCATTTGATTTTTCCGGTGAAATTAGGGGATAAGACTTTTGAAGTCGTGGTTCAAGAATACCAAAAAAACCCTGTTACTAACGAGCTTATCCATGTGGATTTACTCGCTGTTACTAAGGGCGTGAAGTCTAAGTTTAAAGTCCCTGTTAAACACCAAGGCACTCCAGTGGGCTTGAAAAATAAAGGGATTTTAATGCTCTCTAAAAAGCGTATCAGCGTGGAATGCGCTCCAGAGCATTTGCCCGATCACTATTTAGTGGATGTAGCCCCTTTAGATGTGAATGAGTCTATTTTGGTGCGCGATTTAGAAAAACACGAGAATGTTAAGATTTTAGATCATGATTCTATCGCTGTGATCGGTGTGATTAAGGCGAAGTGATTTTAGGTTATGACGCTTTTAGTAGGTTTAGGCAACCCTACTTTGCGTTACGCTCATACCAGACACAACGCTGGTTTTGATATTTTAGATTCGCTCATTAGCGAATTGGATCTTTCTTTCACTTTTTCTTCCAAACACAACGCTTGTTTATGCGTTTATAAGGATTTTATCTTCCTAAAGCCCCAAACTTACATGAATTTGAGCGGCGAGAGCGTTTTAAGCGCTAAAAATTTTTACAAAACCAAAGAGCTTTTAATTGTCCATGACGACTTGGATTTACCTTTGGGTGTTGTGAGGTTTAAAAATGGAGGGGGGAATGGAGGGCATAACGGCCTAAAATCCGTTGATTTATTGTGTTCTAATTCTTATTATCGCTTGAGAGTGGGGATTTCTAAAGGGATTGGCGTGATTGAGCATGTGCTTTCAAAATTCCACAAAAACGAAGAGCCTTTAAAAAACGCTGTGTTTGAACATGCCAAAAACGCCTTAAAATTTTTTATAGAAAGCCATGATTTTAACGCTACGCAAAATCGTTTCACGCTTAAAAAACCTTTAACAATAGAAAGTTAAATGCGCTCTATCAAAAATTTCAAGTTTTTATCGTGGTTTGAATAAGGGCTTAAAGTGCGTTTGTTTAGATTTGTGGGGTGGTATTATTTCAAATACTTTTTAATCGTGCTTTTAGCTTTAGAATTGTTTTTTGTAGGCATTGACAGCCTAAAATACGCCGATAAAATGCCCGATTCTGCGAACATGATTATTTTATTTTTCACCTATGACATCCTATTTGCTCTCAATTACACCTTGCCCATTTCCTTGCTTTTGGCGATGGTTTTATTTTATATCGCATTCATTAAATCCAACCAATACACCGCCCTGCTCTCCATTGGCTTTTCCAAATGCCAGATTTTAAGCCCTATTTTTTTGATTAGCTTGTTTTTCACGGCCGTTTATGTGGGGTTGAATGCAACTCCTTTTGTGTATATGGAGGAAAAAACGCAAAATTTGATTTATAAAGACAATTCTTTGAGCGTCTCAGAGCATTTGTTAGTGAAGTATAACGATGATTATGTGTATTTTGATAAGATTAATCCCTTATTGCAAAAAGCCCAAAATATCAAGGTTTTTCGCCTAAAAGATAAGACTTTAGGATCTTACGCTGAAGCTAAAGAAGCTTTTTTTGAAGACAAGTATTGGATCTTGCATGACACTATTATCTATGAGATGCCCTTAAGTTTTGAACTGGGCAACAACGCTTTAAACACCACGCATTTAAAAACCTTTAAAACGCTCAAAAATTTCCGCCCTAAAGTTTTAGACACCATTTATCAAAACAAGCCCGCGGTTTCTATCACAGACGCTCTTTTATCTTTGCATGCTTTAGTGCGCCAAAACGCAGACACGAAAAAAGTGCGCTCGTTTTTGTATGTGTTTGCGATTTTGCCCTTTTTTGTGCCGTTTTTAAGCGTTTTAATCGCTTATTTTTCGCCCAGTCTCGCCCGCTATGAAAACCTAGCTCTTTTAGGGCTAAAGTTTATCATTATCACGCTCGTTGTTTGGGGGCTATTCTTTGCTTTAGGGAAGTTCAGCATTTCAGGGATACTCGTTCCTGAAATAGGCGTGCTATCGCCCTTTTTTTTATTCTTAGCTCTTAGTCTTTGGTATTTTAAAAAGCTTAATAAGAGATTGTGATTTTTAAATCTTATATGTTAATAAGTGGTTTTATTCTCTTAATTTAAAGGTGGCTAGTGGAAAAATTTAATCTAAAAAACCGCCGGTATATCGGCTCAAAAACCAAGCTTATAGAATGGGTATTTGAGAATTTAAGATTAAATAATATCAAAAGCGTGTGCGATATTTTTGCCGGAAGTGGGGTAGTAGCTGGTCAATTTACCACTATTCCTAACATTAAAAACATTATTATAAATGATATTTTATTTTCTAATGAAATCATTTATCATGCTTTTTTTATGGGGCAAGACGCTGATTTTAAGGTGCTTGAAGAGCTGAAAGAATATTATGCTCAAGCTTTAAAGTTAGAAGAAAATTATTTTAGCCAACATTTTAGCGACAAATTTTTCAGCTATAAAGATTGTGTCAAAATCGGTAGCATTAGAGAACATATAGAAAGCTTGAATTTAGATAAATTAAATAAAGATATTTTATTAACAAGCTTGATTTATTCAATGGATAAGATAGCTAACACGGTGGGGCATTATGAAGCTTATAGGAAAAAAGAGATTTTGCAAGATAGATTTATTTTTGAGCTTATTAGCCCTATAAAGCATGATAAAAACATCATGATAGAGAGAAAAAACGCTAACGAATTGGCTAAAACCTTAAAAATAGACTTAGTCTTTATTGACCCTCCATACAATTCAAGGCAATACAGCCGGTTTTATCATCTCTATGAAAACCTAGTGCAGTGGAAAAAACCCAAACTCTATGGAACAGCTTTAAAGCCATTATGCGAGAACATGAGCGAATATTGCCGCTCTAATGCCAAGAAAGAATTGAGCGATTTAATTGAAAAACTAGATTGCAAAAGGATTGCTTTAACTTATAATAATACCTATAATTCTAAGTCTAGCTCTTCGCAAAATAAAATAGATTTTAAAGACTTAGTGGAAATTTTGAGTCAAAAAGGAAAGTTAAGTGTTAAAGAAAAGGCTCATAGCTTTTTTAATTCAGGAAAAACTGATTTTAAAGAGCATAAAGAATTTTTATTTATAGTGGAAGTGAAACCTTGAAAAAAGGTATTCGTTCTCCCTTTTTCTATGTAGGGGATAAATATAAACTTATGCCACAACTCAATAAGCTATTCCCAAATAACATTAATCAATTTATTGAGCCTTTTGTGGGTGGGGGTAGCGTATTTTTAAACACTAAGGCTAAAAGATACTTAGAGCTAACGACATAGATACTAACATTATCAATTTACATAAAACTTTAAGCAAGTTCAATACTTGTGAGCTTTTTGATGAATTGTCTAAAATCATCATTCATTATGGCTTGTCTTTCTCTTTTAAGGGGATTACGGCCCCTGATGAATTAAAAAAACAATATATAAAAACTTACTACGCCAAATACAATAAAATAGCTTATGAAAAACTAAGGGCTGATTTTAACTCCAATCAAAACAACATGCTCTATTTGTATTTACTTTTAATTTATGGGTTTAATCACATGAATTAGATTTAATTCTAAAGGGCTTTTTAATTTACCTGTAGGTAATGTAGATTTTAATGAAAATGTTTATAATGCCCTAAAAAACTACATAGATTTTATGCAGCAAAACACCATTATTTTTCATAATGATGATTATATTGATTTCCTTAACCACACCACTTATTTAAAAGATGATTATGTTTATTTTGACCCTCCTTATTTAATCTCAAATAGTGAATACAACAAGTTATGGGATAGCGATAATGAGATAGCCTTATATGGTGTTTTAGATAGCCTAGACAAAAAGGGGGTTTTATTTGGTATAACCAATCTTGTTTATCACAAGGGAGAAACTAATTTTATTTTAAAAGAATGGGCTAAAAAATATTATATTTTTAATATCAAAAGTAATTATATCAGTTATAATGACAATACTATTAAAGAAGATAGTCAAGAAATCTTTGTAACTAATTATAGGTGATTAATTATGACTAAAAAACCGGCACGAAAAATTTTAAGCTTTTCAACCACTATGCGAAACCCTAAAAGAATAGGACAATTTTTAGCTGTTTTAGGAAAGTTTGAAAATCAAATTCTTAAATCTTCAACAATCATGCAAATTATCAAGTCCGTTTTGGCTCATAGACTTTATAGACCTACTTCTCTAAATCAAAATAAAGAATTGAAAGAAAAATTTGACTCCAATGAATATATCTTTAGCGATGAAGAATTAGAACGCATTATAGAAATATCCCCACAACAACATAAAGAAATGGGCTTTGAGCATGGATGGGAAAGTCGGTTTGACACTTGGTATAAACTTATGTGTGAGTTTGGTTTTTACTACTATACAAAATATGAGAAAATACTCATCAGCAATAGCGCTAAGATGCTTATTCTTGCTTATTGTGATAAAGAAAACGATACCTTTAAAGAAAGCGTTGATGAAAGCGTAGTTGGGGCTATATTTTTAAACGCTCTGTCTAAATATGAAGTAGGAAACCCTTATAAAAAGAACTTAAACCATAACAACCCCTTCAAACTATTACTCTCGCTTTTAAAACGACTCAAAAATGCCAATCTAACTCCCCTATCTGTCAAAGAAATCCCTATTTTACTTTGTTGGAAAGATGATAACGCCAATGGGCTTTATGACTACATTATTCATTTAAGACAAGAAATTGTTACTATCAATAAGACAGAATTCAGTTACTCAGATGAATTTATCTATGAAAAATGCCTAAAACTTTTAGAAAGCACCAATAAAATACGATTTAAAATGAGCCAAATCAACGAAGCCGTTGATGAACACATTAGAAAAATGCGTATTACAGGACTTATTTCATTGCGTGGTAATGGTAGGTTTATTGATATTAATACTAATGAAAATAATAAAATAGATTACATTTTACAAACTCATAAGGCTTTTAAAGGGGATTATTTAAACGACACTCAAGCTAACAAACTCGCCTTTTTTAACTACATGGCGATCGTAGATAGCTTTCTTGTTAGTGTTACTCCAATCAGTGCTGATGAGAGCGTTAAATCAAGCAAATTGAATGAACTAGCAACCACTTATACTAAAGATTTTATCAAGCAAGAATTACTCATTACTTGTAACAAGCAAGAATCAAAAGATAGTTTTTTAAGACTCATTGATAAACCTTTACGCTTGGAATTTTTAAGTGCTATTTTCTTGAAACAACATTTTGAAAATTTAAGCGTGATACCCAATTATAAAAGCGATGATGAAGGCTTGCCCGTATACACAGCAAGTGGTAATAAACCTGATGTTGTAGCTATGGACACAAAAGTCCAAAGTTATATAGAAGTGAGCTTGATTAGAGATAGAAGTCAAAGCACCTTGGAAATGATACCTATTGCCAGACATTTAAAAGAATTGATTAAAAATAGCACTGATATTAGAAAAAAATTTAGTGTTTTTGTAGCTCCAAATATCCATGATGATGCCAAAGAATATGCGGAATTTGCCCAATTCAAACACAAGATTGATATATGCTGTTATGCTATTAATGATTTTATCAAAAAAGTAGAAAATAGTGCAGAATGGCTACAGATCAATGACAATTTGAAAGCTTAAAGCATCAAGCTTTCATACCTAAGCCTTATCTAAAAACCCTACCAAACTTAAAAAGTATAAACATAACGCAAATACATAGAATACTGACGGCGTAAGGTTTGGGTTAAGCTGAAATTGGTCTCTGCTCCGGTGATAGTGGTCGGTTTGCCGTCTTTTAGCGGACCTTGACTTTGCTCTTTAATAGTGGTAGAGCCTTTGAAAAAGTGATTAGGGAGCGTGGGGATTTTGATGCCAAACTCAATGCCATGGTGTTCAAAAATATTAGTCCTAATGCCCACATTCACTAAAAATTGGAAAATCGTGTTATTCACTTTAGCGTTTAATTTTCCTGTGGTATAGACGCTATTAGGGTTAATCCCCACATTACAACTCGCCGGCGTCGTGTCCCCGCATGTGATCGTGCCATCAGCGTTAGTCATGTAAGCGTCAGCGTCGGTATTGACGCCATAAACATACCCGTCCTTAAAATACCCCACACGATTATTAGTCCAAGTGTTACCCGCAAAATTCACGCCCACAAAAAACCCGGCTGTGGCTTTAGGCTTATCTATAATGTTAAAAAGCATGTCTGTGCCAAAACCATAAGTATACATGTCTGCTTTTTGATCGCTCAAATAGAAAGGCGATATAGCGTTAGCGGCCCTGGAGTTAGAGAAATTGGTATGCCCATAATCAAAAAAGCCATAATAGCGCAACCCAAACCACCTTTTTTTACCGATAAAATGCTTATAGCCTGTCATCATGCCTAGCCCATACATCGGCTGGTTACGGCCAGGAATGTTTTTATTGGTGCTAAGCATGGTGCGAGAAGTCCAATTGACCACACAGTTAGCTTTAGTATAGCCTGGCGTTCCTGGCGTCCCTGAAGCTGGCTGACAGCCACCGGTCTGCCCGTCAGGAACTTTGCCATTATCATTAGCCGAAACATCTCCAAAAGGCACTTGAAACAACTCGCCGTTTTTATAAGCGTTTGTCTTTTGATCAGCCCTACCCACTTCCAAGCTAATCCCCACAAACGCGCCATTCTTTTCATGGGCATTTAAGGGGTTTGTCAGCCATAACGAACTCAAAAGAGCGCCTAAAATTACCGAGCCTTTTTTAGAAATATCTAAAGATTGAGCTATCAAAACAGATTCCTTACGATTAAAATTTTTACCAACCATTTTGCAATCTTGCATTCTATTTTTCTTCTTTGTCATAAAATTGAACACCACTCTCTAGGGTACTCCGCTTAAGTGTTACTTTTTTAATTATTTTATTATAGCTAATTGCAATCTTAAAAGTCAAACAAAAACCACCCCTAAAATTCCCATAATAGTGGGATACTTGACAATAAAACCCTTTTATAGTAGATTAAAAACTCTTTAATTTTCCCATGAATAAAGGATTTTAAATGGATGCGATTTATCCTTATGTGTTGGTTGTTCATTTATTGTGCGCCATCATTTTTATTGGCTACTTGTTTTTTGATGGGGTAATTTTCCCTAATGTGAAGAAAATGTTTGGCGAAGAGTTTGCCAATAAAGCGAATACAGGAATCACTCAAAGAGCGCTTAAAATCATGCCCCTATGCGTTTTAGGGCTTGTCTTAACAGGAGGCATGATGCTTAGCCAATACATGGGGGGCGATAAAGGCTGGTGTGAAACCCCTTTTCAAAAGATACTCATGTTTAAAGTGATCTTAGCGTTAAGCATTTTTCTTTTGGTGCTTTTTTCTTTATCGTGTAAGTTTTTGGGTAAGAAAAACCCTATTGGTAAATATATCCACCCTATCGCTCTAACTTTTGGTTTTTTAATTGCCATTTTAGCCAAAACGATGTGGTTTGTTTAAGAGCGTTTCAACCTCAAAGAATTTAAGACCACTAAGAGCGAACTACCACTCATGCTCAAACTCGCTATTAAAGGGTTAATGTATCCTAGCATAGCGACCGGGATTAAAATAGCGTTATAAATCAAGCTCAAAACAATGTTTTGCAACACCACTTGATAGACTTTTTGAGCGTTATCAAACGCTTTTTTTAACAAACTCAAATCCTCTTCTAAAAGCAAAATATCACATGCGCTTTTACTCAAAGCGCTTTTTTCAAACCCTAAAGAAACACTCGCTTGTTTCAAGGCTAGCGCGTCATTATTGCCATCGCCTACCATCGCGCACACGCCCTTATAAGAACTGATGATTTGAGCCTTATCTTCAGGGGTCAAATGGGCATGATACTTAGAAATCCCTAATCTTTTCGCGCACTCCTTAACCGAGCTTTCATTATCCCCGCTTAAAATTTCTAATTCTAAGCCTTGATTTTGTAAAGCCTGAATAACTTCTTTAGCGTTAGCTTTCAAACGCTCTTCTAAAATGAATAATGTGCATAAGGTCTTATTTTTCGCAAAGCCTACCATGATATTAGCGCTCTCTTTAGTCTTTATACCAACCCCCATAGCGTTTAAAAATTTCAAACTCCCCACTAGCAAAGTTTCGTTTTGATAATTCGCTTTTAAGCCATGAGCGAAAAACTCTATCTGTTCTAAATTAACCTCATCGCCATCTAATGTTTTAAGAATCGCGCTATGGGCTAAATGCTCTCTCACTTTTAAAAGGCTCTTCAAAAGCCTTTCATCAAATTCTTCGTAAATGATTTTTTCTTTTAAAAGGACTTCTTTTTGCGTGAGCGTGCCGGTTTTGTCTATAAAGATTTTTTCCACTTTAGCCAGGGTTTCTAAAAACAACGCTTCTTTAAACACGATCAAAGGATTTTTAAACACCCCTATCACTAACGCAATGGGCGTAGCTAAAGCGAATGCGCAAGGGCAGCTGATGACTAACACGCTAATACACACCATTAAGGCTTTTTCAAAATCACCCCCCAAACCAAATTGCCATAATAAAAAGCTCACAAAGGCTAAAAACAACACCGCTTTAGAAAAAATATCCGCAATTTTATTCGCGCTGCTCTCAATTAAGGGCTTTTCTAAAAAACTCTTTTTTAAAGTTTCTAACAAACTAGAAAGGCGTGAGTTTTGAAAATTTGCGCTCACTTGATAGCTAAAAGGCACGCCCACATTCACATAACCCCCTAAAATTTGATCATTAACCCCCAATTCCAAAGGCTTAAACTCCCCACTGATCAAAGACGCATCCACGCTCGCGCTATTTAAAAGCACGCCATCTAAAGCGATTTTAGCCCCGCTTGGCACCCAAACAACAGAGCCTACCGCCACATCTTTAGGGTGTTTTTCTATCTGCTTGCCATTTTCTACAACGATCACGCTATGGATTTCATGCGATTCTAGGGCCAGACATTTTTCATTCGCAAACAGCCTGGCCTTTAATTCCAAAAACTTAGAGCCAAAAACAAGCGTTAAAATCGTGCTGCTCGCTTCAAAATAAGTCTCTTGGGACACCAACATGGCATAAATAGAATAAACAAACGCCGATAACGCGCCAAAAGACACGCTCAAATCCATGCCCAAAACGCCATTTTTCAGCCCATAAAACGCCCCCTTAATGAAAAAACGCCCCACAACCACTAGCACCAACAAGCTTAAAAAAAGCGATACGAGATCCAAATTCCTTTGCATGAGCTTATCCATGCCAGCGCCATAACTTGCGCTACCATAACTCGCACCGCCATAACTCGCACCGCCATAACTCGCATACTTGGCAATCGCAATAAACATCAAATTCATGGTGGCAAAAAACCCCACGCTTAAAGTGAGCAAATAAGAGCGTTGCTCTTTTTGGGCTTTTAGGGCGTAATTTTTTGCGTTATAAATTTTAGCCCCATAGCCCAAACTCTCAATTTTTTGAACGATCTCTTTAGGGTTTAAAGACTTGTCAAACACGATTTGTAAATGGTGGGTGGTGAAATTCACGCTCACTTTTTTAACCCCCTTTAAGCGCTCTAAAACCTTTTGATTGAGCCACAAGCAAGCGTTACAATGCGTTTTTTCTAACAAAAGATTAAGGATAAAATCGCCCTTATTGTTTTCTTCAAGGGCTTGTTCTAATTCTAAAGCGCTCATTGAATCTTGGGGCGTTACGGGGGCTAAAGTGGAATCGTTTAATTTGTCATAAAAGCTCTCTAAATTCAAATCTAACAATAACGCATACACCCTAGCGCACCCCGTGCAGCAAAAATACAATTCTTTATGATTGATCACCTCTTTAAAAAGCTCACTTTCTTTAAACTCCAACTGGCAATGCGAACATTTCATTTCTTAATCCTTAATTGATGAGGCGCTAGTTTAAAAGCGCTTTGATAGAATAAGTGTTACAAATTTGATAGATGCTTAGAACTTCTTTGGTGTTGTCGCTTTGGTTTTTGGAATGATGCGTGATTAAAGGGGGTAAAACTTTTAGAGTGCTTTTGGAATTATTCCTAGCCAATCCAAGCATCAAATGGGCGTTTTTGTCTTTAAAACTTTGGACAAACCTTAAAGTTTCTAGCGTGAGTTTAGCGCTTTTTAAACTCTCTATGACCAAGCAAAGCGACAAGGCTTCATAGCAAAAAATAAAATACCCTTTAGGTTTTAGGCATTTTTTCACTTTAGCCACCAAAGAAGCGAAGTCTAATTCACTCTGATGCCTCGCATGCCCTTTATTTTTAGATTTGATAGAGCCTAAAGCGTAAAAAGGAGGGTTGCACACAATCGCATCATACAAAATCGGGGGGTTGAAATCTAAAAAATCGCTTTCAAACACTTGAGCGTTGGGGAATTTAAGGGCATTTTTTTGGGAGCAAAACGCCATTTTGCTGTCCTTTTCCACTAAATGAACGCTCGCTAGTGGGTTATCTCTAGCGCAGAGTAAGCCTAAAACCCCACACCCTGAGCCTATGTCTAAAATCGCGCCGCTATTTTTGATAAAAGGGCGTGAAAAATCGTATAAAAAAAGCGAATCGCTATTGTAAGAATAAGCGTTTAAGGGCTGGTATAATCTTAAGAGTTTTCTATCCATAAAAGGGTTTCATTTTCTAAGATTTGCGCATGCAACAACCGCCCTTTAAAAGGGGTTTTTAGAGCGAATGCATTAAACGCTTCGCTAATCATAGACGCATGCGAATGCAAAAGCAACGCGTCTATTTTATCCCTCAAGCTCTCAAACAATTCCCACCCCCCTTCAATGAAATTAAACCCTTTCTCTAGGGGTAAATCTTTAGGGTCATAGAAAGCATTAACTAAACGATTAGGTGCAGAAAAAACCTTTGAATTGGGGTCAATTGAACGCTTGGATAAAATAGCGATATTGGGGTTTTTATTTTGATAAAAACTATCGCAAAAGCGAGCGTCTAATAAGGGGTTATCCGTTCTTATGGTTTTCCCAGAAATGATGAGAGTGTCGCATATTGCTCGCTGGTTGTGCGTGAAAATAACGCTTTTTTGCCCGGTGATCTTGCCATGATGATAATCCCCATTCATTCTTAAAGCGAGTTTGAACAAATTAAAACGCCCCTTTTGTTCCATTATCCTAAAAGGCAGGAGCAAGTCTTTAGCCTTGTTTTCTAAATTGTGGCAAATTATTGTTTCAATACGAGCCTTTTGTAGCCTTGCTAAACCCCCTTTTTTAGCTTCGTTTTCTTCTGCGGCAATGACCACTCTTTTAGGCTTTAAAATTTCTAACAACCCGCTGCACGCCGGGGTTTTGCCATAAGAATTGCATGGCTCTAGGGTGATTAAAAAAACGCAGTCTGTAAAAGCGTTATCGTGGTGCGTTTTTAAAAAATCGCTTAAAATTTTAGGGTCTTCTAATTTTTCTAAATCGTTTTTCAAACTGGGGCGTAAAATCTTTAGCGCTGATTGGGTGGCTAAAACTTCTGCATGCGGGGTTTTGGCTTTTTTGTGGGTTTCTAAACTCAAGATTTCATGGTTTTTATCTAGCACCATGCAAGCCACGCTCGGGTTTTCTAGGGCTAGGGTTTGATGCTCCCATGCCTTATTCAAGCAAATTTCTAATAAACTCTCATAAAGTTTCATGACGGGAAAAAAGGCAAGAGCAAAAAGCCTTTAATCGCTAAAGCGTTAATAATATCAACAAAAAACGCTCCCACTAAAGGCACGACGATAAACGCTACACGCGATGGCCCATAGTGGTTGGTGATGGTTTGCATATTCACCATAGCCGTTGGGGTCGCTCCAAGCCCAAAACCGCAATGCCCCGCGCACAACACCGCCGCATCGTAATCCTTCCCGCATACCCTAAAGGTTACAAGCACCACATAAAGGATCATAACCGCCACTTGAACGCTCAAAATAACCGCTAGAGGCACAGCGAGTTTTAACAATTCCAATAAATTCACGCTCATTAAAGCGTAGGCTAAAAACAGGCTCAAACTCACATTCCCTATAACTGAAACCTCTCTGTCAAACACGCTATGGATTTTAAAAAACGACAAAGTGTTTCTTAAAATAACCCCTACAAACAAGCACCACACAAAAGTCGGCAAGGTGAAGCTTTTAGGCATCAAATGCGATAAAAAAGTCCCCACCAATAAAGCGATCGCAATTAAAGCTAAAGTTTCTACAAAACTGGATGCGGTGATTAGGCGCTGCTCTTTAGGGGTTTCAAAGCCTTTAGACACCACGCCCTCTAAAGTATCTTTTTCTTTAGTGTCTTTAGGTTCTAGTTTGTATTTTGAGATCAAATATTTAGCGACAGGTCCCCCAATAATCCCCCCACTCACCAAGCCAAAAGTCGCACACGCCATGCCCACTTCTAAGCTGGAGCTAAAATTATAAGGTGGTTGGGTGAAAAAATTAGCCCATGCCGCGCTAGTGCCATGCCCTCCCACTAAAGCGATAGACCCCCCTAAAAGCCCCATTAAAGGATTGACCCCTAAAAGGCTAGCGATAGAAACCCCCACTGCATTTTGACACACCACAAACCCCGCCACAGCCAGCAAAAAAACCGCAAGCATTTTCCCGCCTTTTTGCAAAGATTTGAAATCCGCGCTCAAACCAATGGTGATAAAAAAAGTCAGCATTAAAGGATCTTTTAAAGAAGAATCAAATTGCAAGCCAAAATTATAAAACTGACGCGCTAACATGATAGCAAAAGCGACTAAAACCCCGCCCACAACAGGCTCTGGAATATCATAATCGCGCAAAAACTTGACTTTAGAAATCACATAACGCCCCAAAAGCAGCACTAAAACCATGCACACCAAAGTGGCATAAATATCCAACTTAATTTCTTGCAAGCTTGCATCCTTATTAATCAAATTTATCTTATTATAATATAATACCCCCCTAAAAGAACGAGATTAGTTAGAAAGTAGGTGTTCCTTGCATACAGTATTACAAATTGGAGCTGGTGGCGTAGGCAGTGTGGTGGCTCACAAAATGGGCATAAACAGAGATGTGTTTAAAAATATCATTTTAGCGAGCAGGAGCTTGGACAAATGCTATACGATTAAAGAGAGCATGCTCAAAAAGGGTTTGGGGGAAATTGGCGTTGAGCAAGTGGATGCTAATGATACGCAAGCCTTAGTCGCTTTAATCCAAAAATACAAGCCTAAAGTCGTTATTAATGTGGCTTTACCCTATCAAGATTTAACGATCATGCAAGCATGTTTAGAAACCAAAACGCATTACATTGACACCGCCAATTACGAACACCCGGATTTAGCGAAGTTTGAATACAAAGAGCAATGGGCGTTTGATAGGGCCTATAAAGAAGTGGGGATTTTAGGGGTTTTAGGGGCTGGGTTTGATCCGGGCGTAACTAACGCTTATGTCGCTCACGCTCAAAAACACCATTTTGACACTATCCACACTTTAGATATTTTAGATTGTAACGCTGGGGATCACAAACGCCCTTTTGCGACGAATTTTAACCCTGAAATCAATTTGAGGGAAGTCAGCTCTAAAGGGCGTTATTATGAAAATGGCAAATGGATTGAAACCAAGCCTTTAGAAATCAAGCAAGTGTGGGCTTACCCGCAGATTGGCGAAATGGATTCGTATCTTTTATACCATGAAGAACTGGAATCGTTAGTCAAAAACATTAAAGGCTTGAGGAGAGCGAGGTTTTTTATGACTTTCTCTCAAAATTATTTAACCCACATGAAATGCTTAGAAAATGTCGGCATGCTAGGCATTAAAGAAATAGAGCATCAAGGCGTAAAAATCGTGCCGATACAATTTTTAAAAACCTTGCTTCCGGATCCGGCAACTCTAGCCAAAGACACCACCGGTAAAACCAACATTGGGTGCTATATGACCGGCATTAAAAACAACCAAGACAAAACGCTCTACATTTACAATGTGTGCGATCACAAGAAATGCTATGAAGAAGTGGGTTCGCAAGCCATAAGCTACACCACCGGCGTGCCAGCGATGTGCGCGGCTAAAATGATTTGCAATGACACTTGGAGCACGGATCATTTTAGGGCTGGGGTGTTTAACATAGAAGAATTAAACACCGATCCCTTTATGGAAGAATTGGTTAGGCAAGGCTTGCCTTATGAAGTGATTGAGCGCTAGTTTTAGGCTTCAATCTTCACTAGGTGCGATAAACACCGATTCCCTTTCTATCGTAATATTCTTATCGTCTGCGCTATAAGCTTGTATGGTAATAGGGATTAAAGCGTCTCTAGCGCTCTTGTATTCTGTGGCGTTACTTTTTAGGGGTTTTCTTAAAATCACTACCGCTTTAATCTTTTGTCCGGCTTTAATGGCGATAGGATTTAAAGGCTTTTTGATTTGGAAGTCTTTTTGCCCTAAAATTTTGAAATAAAACTCATGGTCTTTATTGTCCGTGTTGTGGAATAAAAACACGTAATCGTTATCCACATACCCACTAGAGCGCAATTCATACAGATCGCTGTTGCGGTTAATGTCTAAGAGCATGCGTTCTTTTTTAAACGAAGTGATGGCTAAAAGAGCGATCACAACAGCGATAACCCCCATGTAAGCGATCGTTTTTAAACGCACCAGGCGCACTTTTTGGCGCGTGTTAATGGCGTTGGTTGAAGACCATTGGATGAGTGAAGGGCGGTTGAATTTAGCCATGGTAATGGTGCATGCATCCACGCATTCTAAGCAATTGATGCATTCTAATTGCAAGCCTTTCCTAATATCAATATGTGTGGGGCAAACCTGCACGCAATGCAAACAATTCACGCATTCGTTTTCTGGGTTGCGTTTTTTGGGGGGCAAGGGGAAGAGATGGCCCTGATTATCATAAAGCGCTCCGCCGCGCTTTTCATCATAAATGGGGTTTAAAGTGTCATTGTCATACAACACCGATTGCACCCTAGCATAAGGGCATAAATAAATGCAAAAACGCTCCGCAACCACCACTATATCAAACAGCACCACAGCCGTGCTAAAAAGCCAAAAACCCATAGCAATAGGGTGATCGCTAGGGTTTTTAAGATACACAAAAAAGTCTTCAGGGGCGATGAAATAAAAGAAAAATAACATCATTAGCCCCGCCACAACAGGAGCGAACAATAAAACGCTCAATACTTTACGCGCCTTATAGCTTGGGGTGTTTTTAGGGCTTTCTTGCTTGTTGCTGATCTTTTTATGGAGTTTGAAAATCTTGGTTTCAATCACATCTCTATAAAGCACCCTTAAAAAGGTTTGCGGGCAAGCCCATCCGCACCACACACGCCCAAGGCTAGTGGTGATAAAAAAAATCCCTATAAAAAGCAAAATCACCATAAAAGGCATGACTTGCAATTCTTCAGCGCTAAAGATCTTGCCTAAAAAATGCAGTTGCTTATGCTCAAAGGAGATCAAAAACAAAT
The DNA here is from genome assembly GCF_030053225.1 of Helicobacter sp. 219-2. NCBI lineage: Bacteria > Pseudomonadati > Campylobacterota > Epsilonproteobacteria > Campylobacterales > Helicobacteraceae > Helicobacter > Helicobacter sp. 219-2. The sequence goes on from NZ_JASGBS010000001.1 coordinate 1,545,691, forward strand.
GCGCCCCATCAATGCGAATGAAGGGCGTGATTAACAGCGCTAAAGAAATCAATAAAAACCCTATATAACGCTTCAAGCGAAACGATTTTAAAAAATGGCTAGAAGATTCAAGCATTCTCAATATCCTAAAATTTTTAAGCCACTATACCCTAACAACTTAACGCTTTCACTTAAAAAGCAACATGTTATAATGATCGCTATTTTATTTGAAAGGGTATTTATGGAAAGCGTTTTAAATTTCCTAACCAATATCAATGTGATTTTCACCCTTTTGGGTTATTTTATCGGGGGGATTCCTTTTGGCTATGCGTTAATGAAAATCTTTTACGGCATGGATATTACTAAAATCGGATCAGGCGGCATTGGCGCAACGAATGTCTTGCGCGCTTTGCAAAGTAAGGGCGTGAGTAACGCTAAACAAATGGCGCTATTAGTCTTAATCTTGGATCTATTCAAAGGCATGTTTGCAGTGTTTTTAAGCAAATGGTTTGGGTTGGATTATAGTTTGCAATGGATGGTCGCTATCGCTAGCATTTTAGGGCATTGCTATTCGCCTTTTTTGAATTTCAATGGAGGCAAGGGCGTTTCTACGATCATGGGCTCTGTGGTGTTGCTCATTCCTATTGAAAGCCTGATCGGTTTAGTGGTGTGGTTTTTTGTGGGTAAGGTGCTTAAAATCTCTTCACTCGCTAGCATTCTAGGGGTAGGCACAGCGACTGTTCTTATCTTTTTTGTGCCTTATATGCATATCCCAGATAGCGTCAATATCCTTAAAGAAGTCGGCACGCAAACGCCTATGGTGCTTATTTTTATTTTTACCCTTATCAAGCATGCGGGCAATATTTTTAATTTATTAGCCGGCAAGGAAAAGAGAATCTTATGAAAACCCAACAAGGCGTTCATATCCATAACCTTGTGTTTGAAACGATTTTGGGGATTTTAGAATTTGAACGCTTAAAACCCCAAAAAATAAGCGTGAATTTGGATCTTTTCTACACGCAATTACCCAATAAGGCTTATTTAGACTACATAAAAATCCAAGAGCTTATTCAAAAGATGATGCAAGAAAACCAATACTTACTCATTGAAGACGCCCTGAAAGATTTGAGCCATGCTTTAAAAACGCGCTATAGTGAAATTTCTGAGCTTTATTTAAAAATCAGCAAATTAGAAATTTCTCCAAATTCTCAAGTGGGAGCGAGCGTGAAAATTTGCTATGAAAACGATCTTTAGCCTCTTTTTCCTCCTTATTGTTTTAAAAGCAAACCCTATAAACCCTTTATTAGAGCCGTTATATTTCCCAAGTTACGCGCAATTTTTAAATTTAGAACCTCATTTTGTCATTAAAAAAAAGCGCGCTTATAGACCCTTCCAATGGGGGAACACTATTATTATCAAACGCCATGACTTAGAAGAACGCCAAAGCAACCAGCCAAGCGATATTTTCCGCCAAAACGCTGAAATCAATGTGTCTTCTCAAACTTTTTTAAGAGGAATGAGCAGCGCTTCTTCACGCATAGTGATCGATTCAGCCGCCCAGTAAAATGCTAAAACTTTTTTAATCATATTTTTCTTGGTATTTTCTTAATCCTAAAACAAATTTAAGGTATTATTAAATAGAATAATGTAATAATAACTTTAGGTTTAAAACTTGACTAAATTTTTAGAAAAAAGTAAATAAAAAGGCTAAAAGAAATGCTTAGAAATAAATTTCGTATCGTGTTTGTCTCTTGTATTGTCGCTAGTAGCTTGCAAGCTCAAGAAAAAACCCACACTTTGGGTAAGGTAACCACTAAGGGTGAAAGGACTTTTGAATACAACAATAAAATGTATATTGACAGAAAAGAGCTCCAACAACGCCAAAGTAACCAAATCCGTGATATTTTTAGGACTAGAGCGGATGTGAATGTGGCCAGTGGGGGCTTAATGGCGCAAAAGATCTATGTTAGGGGGATTGAGAGCCGTCTCTTAAGGGTAACAATAGATGGCGTCGCCCAAAATGGTAACATTTTCCACCATGACGCTAACACCGTGATTGATCCTAACATGATTAAAGAAGTGGAAGTGATCAAGGGAGCGGCGAACGCTTCAGCAGGCCCTGGCGCGGTGGCGGGTAAATTGTCTTTCACCACGATTGACGCTAACGACTTCTTAAGAAAGAATCAAACTTATGGGGCTAAAGCGGAAGCGGGCTTTTATACCAACTTCGGGTATCGCATGAACGCTACAGCAGCCTATCGTGGGAAGAATTGGGACATACTCGCTTATTACAACCATCAAAATATTTTTTATTACAGAGATGGGAACAACGCTTTTAGGAATCTCTTCCACCCTAACTACGATTTACAAGATCCAAGCAATAGCGATATGAGCATAGGGACTCCGAGTGAAGTCAATAGCGTTTTAGCTAAAATCAATGGCTATATCAACGAAACCGATAGCATTAGCGTGAGCTACAACCTCACACGAGACAATTCCACAAGGCTTTTACGCCCCAACACCACTTCAGCGCTCTCTAAAGCCAACGACCCAGGAAGCCAGCCAGCCCCCTTTGTGATTGACTTTGGGAAAGAATTAGCCCATACGATCAATTTCAACCACAATTTGAGCTTGAAATACAAGCATGAAGGCGGCCCTAATTTTAACCAGCCGCGCGTTGAATCCACCGCCTTTTTAGGGGTAAGGGGAGGCAATTATAACCCTGTGGTAAATCCTTTCGCTTACAATTCTAACGAGCCAGCCAACCCGGATTATATCCCTGAAGTGAAAGAGTGGTGTAACAACCCAGATAATATCAGCCAATGCACGCAAGGGGCTATCAGACCTTCTAATGGAGGGTATCAAATAGGCTATGGCACGCCTAACTCTATTAATTGGCAAGGGGATAGCGATTCTAGTGGGGGGGCACAAGCGGGGTATGGGCAGCTTAACGCTACTATGCTTTCTACAAGCGCGAATGTTTATCATGGGCTTGTCCCTAAAAATCCTGATTATGACATGACCCCCCCTAACGCTCAAAACCCTAGCGCAAACGATTGGACTTTAGGGAATGCGGATGCTGAGGGGACTTTAGCCAGAAGGATTTTTTTAATCAACTCAGGCGTTAATTTTAAAGTAACCCACCCCATTAGTGAAGATTATGGGAATGTGTTTGAATACGGCATGATTTATCAAAACCTGAGCGTTTTCTCTGGATTGGATAAAGGCAAAAACGGCTATTATAAAAACAACATTGATCCTAATGACCCTAACGGTCCGGGCTTGCCCTACCGCCATTACTACACCGATCAAAGCTCTCAATACCCTCAAAATCTCAACACGCCTAACCCGCTCTATCGTAACATGCCCCAAAATTCGCATGCGATCGGAAATATCATCGGAGGGTTTATGCAAGCGAACTACAATATTTTAAGCAATGTGATCGTGGGTGCGGGAACTCGTTATGATATTTACACCTTGCTGGACAAAAACGGCCACACGCATGTAACTTCTGGTTTCTCGCCTTCTGCAACCGTGCTTTATAACCCCATTGAAAGCATTGGCTTGAAAGTGAGTTATGCGTATGTAACTAAGGGGGCTTTGCCTGGCGATGGCGTTTTGATGCGCGATCCTACGGTGATTTATCAAAGGAATTTGCGCCCTGCGATCGGTCAAAATGTGGAATTCAATGTGGATTACAACAGCAAGTATTTCAATGTGCGCGGGGCAGCGTTCTACCAAGTCATCAACAACTTCATCAACAGCTACGGGCAAGACACTTCTAAAAACGGAGGGGGTAATGCGACCGCAAAAAACATGTCAGGGAATTTACCCGAAACCATTAACATCTATGGTTATGAAGTTTCAGGGAATGTGAGGTATAAGAATTTCTTAGGGACTTTCTCAGTGGCTCGCTCTTGGCCAACGGCTAGGGGGCATTTATTAGCGGACACTTACGCTCTAGCTGCAACGACTGGGAATGTGTTTATTTTAAAAGCCGATTATGATATTCGCAGATGGGGGCTTACCTTAACCTGGCTCTCACGCTTTGTAACTAACATGTATTATGAGGGCTATTCTATCTATTACCCGCAATACGGCTTGATCAAAATCCATAAACCCGGGTATGGCGTGCATAATGTCTTTATCAATTGGACTCCGCCTTCTAAAAGGTGGCAGGGTTTAAGGATTTCAGCCGTGTTTAACAACATCTTAAACAAGCAATATGTGGATCAAACTTCTGTGTTTCAAGCGAGCGCGGACGCTCCAGCGAGCGATATGATCCCCAAAGGTAAGCGCATGGCGCTCCCTGCCCCTGGATTTAATGCACGTTTTGAGGTATCCTATCAGTTCTAAAATTAAAGAAATCCTAGGATTTCTTTTTGAATTTTAAAACATGGAAACAAGCATGAAAAAGCCCTATAGAAACCGCCAAACTCTATGGAAAAAATTCCGCTCTCTCAATAAACTCATTAAGATGCTCTTAAGGATTTTAAAAAAGTAGTTTTATCAAAAATTTAGCGAGTTTAATTTAAAATAACGCTTTATTTCAACTCTCAAAAAAGGAATCAAACGCACTTATTATGGCTAAAGAAACGCTCCCAATAACCCCGGATCTTTTGAAAAGCCCTTATCAAAAAATCATCAATGCGAGCGCGAGCGTTTTTGATGAAAACCATGGGCGATCGTTTTTTAGCGCGCCATTTTATGAAACAATTGAACCTTATTTAAAAGAAGTTTTAACCCATCCCATTGATTTAGAATGCGATCTAAACACCGCTAAAAAAAAGAACCGCTTAACCCCTTTAAAAAAGCTTTTCAAAGCGTGTTTTAACACCGAAGAAATTTTGATTGTGAATAACAACACCAGTGCGATTTTCCTCATTGCTAACGCTTTAATGCAAGAAAAAGAAATCATTGTTTCTTATGGCGAATTGGTGGGGGGGAATTTTAACCTTAAAGACATTTTATTAAGCAGTGGGGCTAGGCTGCATTTAGTGGGGAACATTAATCGCGCTTATTTAAGGGATTACCGATTAGCCTTGAATGAAAACAGCAAAATGCTATTTAAAACCCACAATCCCCATTTTAAAAAAGACACGCCCTTTAAAGATTTACAAACTTTAGCTAAAGAGCATGAACTCATTGATTATTACAATTTAGGGGATGTGGATTTGTTAAATAAAGCGGCTTTAGAAGAAATTTTAGCTCTCAAACCATCGCTTTTAAGCTTTAGCGCAGATAAACTCTTTAACAGCGTGCAAGCGGGCATTATTATGGGGCAGAAAGAATGGGTTGAAGCGTTAAAAAACCACCCCCTTTATAGAGCTTTAAGGGTGGGTAAAATCACGCTCACCTTGCTTTTTCACAGCCTAAAAGCATGGGCAAATCATCAAGAAGACATCACAATTTGTGCGTTATTGAACCAAACTAAAGACGCGTTATTGCAAAAAGCCCTCAAACTCTACGCCCTTTTAAAGCCTTTAGAATTGAATGTGAGCATAGCTTCTAGCTTTTCTAAAATAGGGAATTTGCCCGATAGAGAATTAGAATCCTTTTGCGTGAAAATCCAGCCCAAAAACACCCGTGCTTTAAATGGTGAAAAACTTTATTTAAAGCTCTTTCAAAAAGGCATTATCGCAAGAATTTCATGCGAATTTGTGTGCTTGGAAGTCTTTAGCCTGAATGAAAAAGATTTTGAAAAAATCGCTCTAATCTTAGCAGAAATTCTTAACAAAGCTTAAAAATTCGCTATAATAAAATTTCTTTTAAACGCGCCATATCCCCCACAAATAGAGAATGATAGAAAATAAATTTAAAGGAACTTAAGAATGGAAAAAATCAGCGATCTCATAGAATGCATTGCGTATGAAAAAAATTTGCCTAAAGAGATGATTTCAAAAGTGATTCAAGGCTGTTTGTTAAAAATGGCGCAAAATGAATTAGACCCCCTAGCACGCTACTTGGTGATTGAAGAAAACAAGCAGCTCCAGCTTATCCAGTTGGTAGAAGTTTTAGAAGATGGTGATGAAAGATTGGTTAACGACCCTTCTAAATACATCAGCTTGTCTAAAGCTAAAGAAATGGATCCAAGCGTTAAGATTAAAGACGAATTGTCTTACAGCTTGAGTTTGGAGAGCATGAAGCAAGGAGCGATCAACCGCCTTTTTAAAGATTTGCAATACCAGTTAGAAAAAGCGTTAGAAGACAGCCACTTTGAAGCGTTTCAAAAGCGTCTTAACAGCGTTTTAATGGGGCAAGTGATTTTAGTGGATCACAATCAAAACACTTTTATTGAGATTGAGCAGCAATTTCAAGGCGTTCTTTCCATGCGCCATCGCATCAAGGGCGAGAGTTTTAAAGTAGGCGATAGCATTAAAGCGGTTTTAACACAAGTCAAACGCACGAAAAAAGGCTTACTATTGGAGCTGAGCCGCACCACCCCTAAAATGCTTGAAGCCTTGTTGGAATTGGAAGTCCCTGAAATTAAAGATAAAGAAATTGAAATCATCCATTGCGCGCGAATCCCAGGCAACAGAGCGAAAGTGAGCTTTTTTTCCCATAACGCTAGGATTGATCCCATAGGAGCGGCTGTGGGGGTTAAGGGCGTGCGCATTAATGCGATCAGTAACGAATTGAATAAAGAAAATATTGATTGCATAGAGTATTCTAATGTGCCTGAAATTTATATCACTTTAGCGCTCGCTCCAGCCAAAATTTTAAGCGTTGAAATCAAAAAAATCCCTATAGAAGAATTGAGCGCTGAAGAAAAAGAATCCATTCAAGAGCGTTTTATTGTCAATAACCATTTGCAAAAGGCTAAAGTGCGTTTATTAGACATTGAAAAATCTAAGGCTATCGGTAAAGGCGGGGTGAATGTGTGCTTAGCGTCCATGCTTACAGGCTATCACATAGAGTTTGAAACCATTCCTAGCGTCAAAGAAAACGCAGAAAATGAAAGCGAAAAAGAAACGCAAAAAGTAGGGGTAGAAGCTTTAGAGTCTTTGTTTAAGAATTAAGGGTATCTAGTTCAATCTTTAAAAAAGCTTTTAACTAAAAATTTGGAAGAAAGTTTTTCAATGCGGTTTTAAATGAGTGGTTTGTAACTTTTATCAAAATCGTTTTTGTAAGATTAGGATAAAATAACGCTTACCCCCTAGTTTTTTTTGCTAGAGATTAGGGGGTAAAATCCACTTTTAGGAGCTTACTATGAAAAATCATCGTAGTAAACACTCTTGGAAAGAATTATACCTAAAAATCAGTTTTTTGGGTTTAAAGTTTGATCTAGTGATTAAACGCTAATTCTTAAAAAGAGTTGCCCCCTAAATTAGGGGGTTATCCTTAAGTGGAAAATCAGCTTTTTATTTCTTGCCCCTCTTCAATGGTTTTAATTTCTGCATCGGTGAGGTTGTAGAGCTGATAGACTAAGGCGTCAATTTCTTTTTCTAATTCTTGGGTGTTGGCTTTAGGGTCTTTTTCTTTTGCTTCTAGGATTGCTTTTGCGCAATCGGTGATTTTGTGGGCTAATTTTTGGTTTTGTGGCGTGATTTTAGGAATGGGGAGCCGTTCTATAAAAGCCTTTTTATAGCGATAGCCACTCTCGCCTAGTCCTCCGCCTGCATAGAAAGTTTTGAAAGCAAAAGTAATCAATTTAGAATGCAATATTCCTAAAAGATAGCACAAATGCTCTCCTGTGAGAATGAAGCTCGTGGCTTCTGCATAAAAATACCCTAACTCGCATTCTCCACTATCTAAATAAAATCGTGGCTCTTGCACGATCTCGCCATACACAATTTTCTCTTTTTCAAAATCCTCTAAATACGCGCAATTCCTTAAGTGATAGGGGGTGTCTCCTTGATCGGATCGTGTTGCAATAGTATCCCAATGAGCGTCTAAATGCGCTTTTGTTGCGGGGTATTTTTCTATATCAATGGGAGGGATTTTAAATTTGAGATTAGAAGTGTAGCCGTTATGGGTGTTAATAACCCACAAATCCGCCCACTCAAGAATACCTTTTAATGTCTTTCCCTCTTAAAATAGGCTTGATGAGCGCTTCTGTGCGCTTTCTTTCTTCTTGCGTCTTGCAAGCGTTCAAAATCTCTTCTCTTTTTTCAGTGGGAATGATAAAGGCTTCGTTAGCGCCGGTTTTTATCCCGTAATTGATTTGAATGTCCCAGTCTTTGAGCGGGGTGCCAACGCTCTCCATTTTATCCCTTAAGTCTAAAAGCGTGGCGTCGGCAAAAATAAAGCTTTCTGTTGAAAGCGCGTTTTGCCTCAGGTCCAAAGAGCGAGCGCTTTCCAAATCGTTTTTATCGTCTGAGGTGGGTTCGTAATACTTAAAACGACTCTCTTTAGAAGGCTCTTGTTTGATGAAACTCATAATACTGGTATCCACGGTGGCACTCTCAAAGACTTTTAAGGCGTTCAATTCCATGTAGCTGACAATGGTGGTTTTTTTGAGCAGCAATTCTCTTAATTTAGCGCCGTATTTGGCTCGCGCGTATTTATTGGAAGTGATGAAAGCGTTAAACCCCTTGTCTTTTAAAAGGTGGTAAGATAGAGCAAAAAAGTAGGTGTAAATGTCAGCGGTGCTATTGTAGAAATTTGGGTATTGCTTTTGTAATAAAGGCTTTATGTCTTTGATTTGTTCTTGGCGGATATAAGGCGGATTCCCAATGATGCAATCAAAGCCTAAAAAATCCCCCTCATCGTCCAACACTTCAGGGAATTCAAAGCGCCATTCAAGGGTTTTGGAATTTTTTAGATTTTCTAGCGTTTCATAGCATTCTTTGATTTTAATGAGTAGTCTGTTCGCTTCAACGCCTATGGGGCTTGGTTGCTTTTTTGTTAGTGTAGGATTAAATTTATAGTTATTGTCCTTGTGCCTTGCGATCTTTAGCATTTCCATGCCAAAAGCTGTGCTAATATCAAAAATCCCATCGCCGTATTCACTTATAAAAGCCTTGAGCGATTCTTTAAGGTGTCTTTTTGCTTGGTGTTGCTCGATAAAATAGTTGATGATAAGGGATTTGAGTTTAGCGATATTTTGTAAGATTTTAGCTTTTTCTCCTAAACCTTCTTTATAGAACATTACAGAATTTTTGTATTCTTTGATTTCGGCTTTGAGATTTTTAGAAAACTCTAGCGTCTGTCCTATGGTGAGCTTAGAATTTAAGGGGAAGTTAAAGATCAAGCTGTTACCGCACTTAATGTTAATATCAATGTTGGGGAGGGTTTCAAGCGCGTTAGTGTTCTTGCCATTTTCAAAAATATAATAGCTGTATTTTAAAAGCTCTATCCATAGCCTGAGCTTGGTGATTTCGCAAGAATTGGGGTTAATATCCACGCCAAAAAGGCAGTTTTCAATGATGGATTTTTTAAGCTCAAAAAGTTCTTTTTGGATTTGGTGGCTTTGTTCTTTTTCAGAGCTTGGGCGTGTGTAGATAAATGACTTATTAGAAATTTTAATAAGGATTTCATCATTTTCTAACTCTAAAGTAGCGTTTAAAGGCAATGTAGCAACAAGCCCTAGCTCATAAGCAATCCGCACCATTTCATTGAGTGCAGAAACTAAAAAATGCCCGCTCCCCACCGCCGGATCGCAAATGCGTAAAGCAAGAAGGAGTTGCAAGTATTCTTTGCGTTCATCCTCTTTATAGCTATTTTTGAGATAATTTTTTAATTCTTTTAAATCTTTACACTCTATATTATATTTTTGATTGAATTTATCCAACACGATTGGCGTGATACTCTCTGAACACATGTAGCTTGTGATAAAGCTTGGGGTATAAAAGCTTCCCTCTTTATAGCCGTTGAGTTTTTCAAAAACAAGCCCTAAAACGCTAGGGTTAATCAAACGGCTTTCGCTGGTATTCTTATTATCTTTAATGTCTTTAGGGGTGGTGGTGAAATCATAAACATGCAAAAATGTAAAAAGGTATTCCAGCAAGGGCAAATCTTCTTCATTTTTGTATTTTTCATCTTTTTTAAGAATGGATTTAGGATAAATCTCTAAAGACTCGTTATCAAGCCGTTTGATTTCATGCCCCTTTAATTCTAAAGGCGTTTTATCAAACAAACTGGAATTCAAATAAGGGATTTTTCCTAAAATCTTGTCTTCTTTTTCTTTGGAACGCTCGTTATTTTTCTTGGCTAAGACTTCAAAAAAGAGGGTGTTTAGGGCGTTGAAATCTTTAAAGTTTTCTATGGTTAAGAAAGGTTTTTCAAAATGCTTGAACGAAATTAAAAGGCTTTCTAAAAGCCGTAAAAACAAGATGCGGTTATTCCAAGCGATGAGTAACGCCATGACTTCTTCATCATCTAAATTATTGTATTCTCTTTTTAAAGCATCGCTTAGGGAGTTTTTGGTGCGGCTAGGCTTGATTAAAATTTTCCCATTTTCATTTTGCTCTTCTAACCCTAAAATATAGAGCAATTCTTCATAAAAATCTTTATTAAGCGTGTTAGCATCAAGGGTTTTCTTTTGTTTTAAAAGGACTTCATGGCTTAAAACTTGATAAATGAGTTCTTTAGGATCATCGCTATTCAAATTAAAGTGAGTGTAGCGGAGTTCGCCTTCAAAATCCTTTTTTAAATATTCCTCTAAATCGCTGTAGAATCTTTTGGTTTTGGAGTCTGTGCCTTCTTTTGAAGCGCAATTTTTATGGAGTTGTTTGATTTTTTTATCATTTTGGAAAAGGTTGAGCAAATCCTTACAATCAAAGAGGAAAAATTCATGCGTGTTGCAAATAATGGCGTGTTTTAGGGAATTGTTGTTTTTTATCGCATCTAAAAAATAAAAAACCATTTGACAAAAGGCTTTACTGAGCGGGTTTTCTCTGTCTTTGGGGAATTCGTTCCTATTGTTTAGGGCTTTGGCTTCAATAAGCACCCAAGCTTTTCCATCCACATAGATCGCACTATCCACTTTTTCATAGGTGTTGCAATGATAGTCATAGGTATTTTTTAAAAAGGAATTGATTTCATTTTTTTGAAATTCTTCACCATCTTGTCTTTTTGCGTTTTCTAACAAGCTGTTTATTTCTTTTTCAAAATTTTCTATAGTTTCCTTTTTGGGTTCTTGGGAATTGTATTTTTTAATAAAATCTTTGAGTGGAATGTGAGCGAACTTAATCATAAAACGCCTTTGAAATGGGATAAAAACGATTATAACAAAAGCACCATGAATTTTAAATAAAACGCTTTTCTTTAAAATTGTTCCATGTGAAACATTAGGATAATTGATCTATTGATAAGCCTTATTTAATTTAAATTTTTGACTTCCTCAAAACATGTATATAAATGATCAAGAGATGTGTCTAAAATGGGTTCGAACATGAAAGAGTTAATGTGAATATTTTCAGGAGTAATCATTAAAACCTTTTGTATAATTCTTTTTTCATCATCAGATAGTTCTTTTTTGGTGGCATCATATAACTCCCTTGTTTGATTTTTCTTCGGTTTGAATTCTTGTTTTAGTTTATTTAACATCCATTCTTCAGCTTTTAATCTGATCGCTATTGAAAAAATAATCTTATTTTGTAATTCAATATGATTACAATTTTTATCGTTATAAATTTCTTCTGCAATATCATAAATTGCTTGATGATATAATTTTGAGTTATCTTTTTCAATTTTTTTCTTTTTTCGCTCTGTGCCAAAGACGCTGTCAAAAATCTTTGAAAATCTTGAATTTGAATATTTTTTGTATCTTTTTTCATGTGTAAGCAACTTGTAAGTTTTATATAATCGTTGTCTTTGTCTGCTTGAGGTCTTGTATATTCAATTAAATTTCTCACAAAAGGTATCAGTGCAAAAAAGTTTTTATCTTCTTTTGAGTTTCTAATACATTCAATAAAACTCTTCAAATACCCACCATTTTTAAAAATTATTTCTCTAGCATCATTTTTGCGGATCATTTTAATCTGTTCTCTAGGAATATTCAAACGGCTTGCTAGGGTGCGATAAAAATCAAAATTATGCGTCATCACAAGCAATTTAAATTGCCCGCATTCTTGCAAATCATTAAGATATTCAATAATTGCATACTTATTTCTATAATCAAAAGAGTCTGAAATATCATCAAAAACTAAGAGTTGGGTTTCGTTACTTCTTTTTCTAGCTTCAATTTCAAACAAGATTTGTAAGATATATAACGCTCTCTTTTCTCCTCCGCTTAAATGTTTTTGCAAATCTTCTTTTTGAACATTCACATCCTGATTGTCATCAGAAAATATAAATCCAAATTGTGCGGTCTCTTCATTCAATAAAATATCTTTTTGATTTTGAAGCTCAACTTTAAAGGGAACAAGAAATCTTTGATTAAAAATTTCAATAACAGATTCCCATTCTTTTTGGTCTTTGTTAGCTTGTTTTATAATTTCTTCTATTTCAGGCTTTTTCTCTCTATAAAGTTCAACTAAACTTCTAACATTTTGAATAGATTGTTTAAGATAGCTAAACAATACCTTTTCTCTAAAAGAATCATAATTTAAAAGTTCTATCAATAATGTATTATCCCCACTAATAGCATCTTTAAAAGCTCTAAGTTCCTTATTGGCATTTATGAATTTTTCAATATTAGCAAAGCTATTTTTAAGATCCTCATTATTTAAAATCTTATTTTTTTCTTCTTCAAAGATCTCTGATAATTTGTTATAGTCTTTAATTTCCTCTCCAGCAATCATCAAACTATGGTTAGCTTTAAAAAATCTATCATTTTCTAAAGCTTTTTTAAGATCGTTAGCATGGTTTGTTCCAAAATCTCCAATCTCTGTATGTTTAAAAACCTTAGATAGAGACAATAATTCTTTATATTTGTTGAAATATTGCTCAATCAAATCACGATTTTCATTGACAAAGTCTTTCACTTTTCCTAATTTATCAAATATATCATGATATTTAAAAGAATAGTGTTCTTCGCTGTTTTCTATGTCGGTCAAATGATTATCTAAAATTTCATAAAAACTTTTATTTTTAAAAATGGTTTTAATTTCTTTTTCATAATCAAAAACGCTATCAAAATCGCTTTTAAGACTTTTTAAAAGTGCCTTCTTTTCTTTTTCTAATTCTGAAAGAATATTATCATATCGTTGTTTTAGTTCTGATTTTGCTATAAAATTTGTAATGCTGTCTTCAGAGCTAAATTTTTCATCATAATAATGAAAAACAGCAACATTTTCTTTTGATATTATATTACCATTAAACTCAATCTCTATTTTGCTTTCACGATTAGGATAAAAATTATCTTTTGGCATTTCACTATTTATCAAATCGGTTAGACTTTTTGCAAATGAAGTTTTAAAAACCCCATTTTGAGCATATAAAAGATAGCTGTTTGCTTGTGAAAAATTTAATATTTCTTTCATCTTGCCTATTCCATAGCAATTCTCCATATTGATAATTTTTAACTCCATTGACTACTCTTTATTAAATTGATCTAAATCAAAATTGTTCCATGTGAAACATTAAAGCAACTCTAATCTTTACGATTTAAAACTTCATTAATCAACGCTCTTAATTGATCTTTTTCCATTTTGGTTTTGTATTCAATATTCACGCCTTGCTTTTTTAAAGCTTTAAAAAATTTCTTAGCGGTTGAAATTTTGCGCTTTTCTTCTTCGCGCAATTCGCTTTCATTTTCAACCCCCTTAGTTTCTACCACTAACAACACTTTTTTATCGTTATTTTCAACCACATACCCAAAATCAGGGCTATAAGTTTGATTTAACCCTATCGGGATCTTAACCCTAGGGAGCTTGCCAAAAACAATGATTTTAGTGTCATTAGATTCTTCAATCGTGTCTTTTTCAATCTCGCTCTCCACTTGCATGAAATTTTCATACAGGCATTTTTCTTGCGCGCTTGAATTTTTAATTTCATATTTATCCCCCACCAAACTCCCGTCTAAAAATTCTCTGATTTCTCCTTTTTCATCATAAAACGCATCGTTTTTTCTGTTTTTAATCGTCGTTTTGCGCATTTGATAGGAAATTTTATCTTTAATATTTTGATAAATAATTTCCAAAAACAGCTCTTCTAAACGCCTTAAGCTCTCTTGTTCGTTTTTTTTAATGAGATCAAACTTGTTTTCATCAATGTTTCCTAACACTTTAGCCACGCTTTTAAAACTCAATTTCACCTTATTAGACAAGGCGCTGATAAATTCATGCAAGCTCCACACGCATGCGCTTTTTTGCTCAAAAATCTCTGTTTTAGCGTCATTTCCCATAGTTTCTACTTTTTTATGAGTCGTAACCGAAACAATTTTTGATTTGACATTAAAAGAAGCGTTGATCTTTTTGACAATCTCATCAATCAAGCTCTCGCTATCAATGGCATAAGCGATCCGGGTTTGATGATTCAAACCCTCCCATAAGGTTTCAAATTTCTTAAAATTTTCTTTATTGATTTTGATTTTTTCACTCTTTCGCTCGTTTTTGTTCCTCACTCTAAAATGGCCCACTAAACGATCTTTTAAAAAATCTTTTAATTTTTCAAGATTCAGGTATTTTTCATCTTTTAATTTTTCAAGTTCTGGCTCTTTTTCTAAAAATTCGTTTTGATTGAGAGTGAGTTTAAAGTTTTCATCATCTGTTTTTTCTCCAAAACCCAAACCCTCTAATGTTTCCAATAAAACCCCGTAATACCCTTTTTTAACAATGCCGCTTTTTTCTAACTCTTCACCGCTAAATACTTGTTTAATCAAGCTGTGTTCGCTTATCTCTTGCTGGATCGCTCCCACAAAATCCCCCTCAACTTGCGGCACGATCACCACCAATTCATTGACAAAATCAAAATCAGCATGCTCTTTAGTGATGCGTTCGCCCTTATCATTCACAGCGAGCCTTAACCCCCTACCGATTTGTTGCAATTTAGTGATATGGGAATGGCTAGGGGCTAGTTTGCAAATCGTCATCACATTAGGGTTATCCCACCCCTCTTGCAACGCCCATTGCGAAAAAATAAACCTGAGATCGGATTCAAAACTCAGCAATTTTTCTTTTTCTTTTAAAATGAGCGCAATCACTTGGGCTTCATCGCTCTCTTTCTTGCTTTTAGCAAAATACCCTCCATGCACTTTTTGAATATTGTCTTTGGTACGTTCTAAATACGCTCTGTAATTGTTATCTAAATCATCTTTTTTTAAGACTTCTTCAAGCTTTTGCTGGTAGAGTTTTTCAAATAAAAGGGCTAATTTAGCCGGCTTTTCATTCTCGCTTAAATAGCTATTCACCCCGCTAATAAACACCATGCACAAGGCTTTAATCCCTTTTTTAAAAAGTCCTTCTTCTCTTTCAAAATGGCTTTTTATCGCTTCTTTCAGCATCACTTCTTGCTCGCCCTCTAAAAGATGAGAAAAAGGCTCTTTTTGATCCAGCAACAAACTAAAGCCATTGAGGAAACGCGCCTCATTTTTAGTGATGTTTTCTACAATATAATCTTCTAAAGCGCTGATTTGAGTTAGCACCCCTAAATTATCATGCTTTTTGACTTTGACGCTTTGAGTTTTATTTTCTAAATTCGTGTAGTTAATTGCAGCTTCATAGTCGTTTTGAATCTTTACAACCCCTTTAAGCTCTAAAAAATACTCGTTACTCTCCCCCACACACGCCACGCTAATGCTTTTCACTAGGGCGCAATCAAACGCTTTTTTGCTATCTAGCGCGTAAATCAAATTCTTATAATCATCTTTAAAAGTCGCCCCAAACCTGAGCGTGATTAAAGCGTTTAATTGTTCCAAATATTTTTTTGTTTTATCGCCTAAAAATCGGTGCGGTTCGTCCATGATCACTACCGGGCTAATACTCGCTAAAGCTTGCATGTAACTTTTTGCGCCATTGAATAGATTCGTATTCTCTAAACATGATTTATTGATAACATTACTCTCTTTATTGAAAGCAGAAAAAGTCATCACCAGCACGCAGCATTTGTGGTTGCTCGCTAAAATAAAGCTTCTTATATCTTCATAGCTTTCTAAATGCACAGAATACTCGCTTTTAAAAAATTCTCTGGTGATTTCAACGCTTTTTAAAACCCCTAATTTAATGGCGTTGCTTGGCACTAAAACGATGAATTTTGACAAATGGTAGTTTTGGTGCAAGGCATAAACGCATTCCAAAAAGCAAAAGGTCTTCCCTGTGCCTGTTTCCATTAAAATATCGCAGTTTAACGACTTGTCAATCCCAACACTCCCATGGGTTATTTTTTGCTCTGATTGCAAGTTTTGGATATTTTCTAATAAAAGATCTTTGATTTCCTCTATTTCAAAAACAGGGTTAGAAATCCTTTGAGCGTCATTTTTTGGCTCTCTCAAATAGATCCCCTTAAACACCCCTAAAATTTGATTCAAGCATTTTTCTTGGTAATCCAATCGTTTGAATTTGATTTTCACCTCTACCCCCTAATCTTTAAATCGCCGCTCTCTAATTTCAAATCCAATAAATTACTGCCCAATTCCAAACACAGCCTATCGTTACTGATAGCTGGCATATACATGCTGATTTTTTCCACCCCTTTATCTTTCAAGTTTTCTAAAACTTCGCTCATTTCTATATCCCCCACAATGAAAGCCGTATTTAAAGCCAGATACAAGGCGTTTTCAATCAAGCAAATTATAGGGGTAGTAAGCTCCAAACCCTCGCAGCATAAAAGTTTGATTAAAATCGTTTGAGTTTCCCTTTTTTTGGGGTTAGAATAAGCGAATAAATCCTTTTGATGGGCTTCATTGAGGTTTTTATCATGCGTTTCATCATCAATGATTTCAAACGCTCTAAACCCCACATCTAAATACGCACAAGCTTCTTTGATTTTAGCCCCCGCTCTTTTAATCCTTTCTTCGGTGATGTCAAAAATGCTTGGGGAGGTGGATTTTAGGGTGTTTAAACAAAAATCATGCGCGCTTTTGTTTTTCTTGGGATCAATTTTTTCATCTAACTGAACAAGAATGAAGCGCCTTTCTTTAAATACAGCGTTCAAGCCATTAAATAACCCCCCCCCCTCACTTAATTTTTGATAATCGCTCTTATTACTCTCTAACACGGCATGCGCGGTTGTCCCGCTCCCGGCGAAAAAATCTAAGATGATGTCGTTCTCGTTGGTGGATAATTCAATCAGTCGGCTAATGAGTTTTGTAGGTTTTGGGTTATTGAAAACCTTTTGATTAAAAAGATCATTAACTTCTTTTGTCCCATTACCACCGCCGATATTTTCTATCACATTTCTTGCGGGCGATGACTTGTCTAAAATAGCGTAAAATTCGCCGTTTTCATTTTGTTTGACTTGGTTTTTATCTACCCATTCTTTCCTTAAAACGCTATAACCATTTTTACTTTTTTTAATCAAAATTCTATCTAGTTCAGTAAGACTTTTTTCCAACGCCCATTTCCAACGCCCATTTTTGGCGGTCTTATAGGGACATAACCCTTTTTAATCAGCTCTATATTATCCTTATAAGTATCTGTGTGTTTTTTGGCATCTTCTCTATCATAATCCATAATAGGCTTAATATCTTTTGTCATAGAGTTATAATAGAATGTATAGCCAAGATTAGGACGATTTTCTAAACTTCCACCATCGCCACCTCCCATAGAAAGCCCAGCCCCTTCATAATAGTATTTATCATTTTCACAAAATACTTTGACTTCTTTTTTTAAAGTCATGCGATTAAGACTGATTGCTTCAACATGCTTTGCATAAACAAGAATATTTTCGTAATTGTTTTGAAAATATTGCGCATCATTTTGTGCGTTACCTTTAAGCCAAGTCAAAGATGATAAAAAATTCCCCTCCCCAAAAATTTCATCGCATAAAAGTTTGAGTTGGGCGGCTTCGTTATCGTCAATAGAAATGAAAATCACGCCGTCTTGTTTGAGCAAATCTTTAGCGAGTAACAATCTAGGATACATGAAACTAAGCCACCCACTATGGCATTTTGACCCAAAAAGATTCGTGATATAATCCAGTTTTTCTTTAGAATAATCCAATGTTTTTAAAACCTCTTCGTTGGATTGCGAGAAATCATCGCTGTAAATAAAGTTATCGTTTTTCGTGTTGTAAGGCGGATCAATGTAAATCATTTTGATTTTTTCACTATAACTTTGTTTTAAGATTTTGAGAGCGTCTAAATTATCGCCCTTGATGAGAATGTGCTTGCTAGTGGATTTATTTAAGGGCTTTAAAATCTTATTATTTTTCTTAAAAGCTTGATTTAAGGCGATTTTCTTACCCACAAAATCCAACCCATAGCCCTCTTCTTTTATCTCGCTAAAATCCCCTAGTAACGCTTTTAATCTTTCTACATTTAGCGTGAGCTTGTTATCATTTTCCATGCTCAAGCAACCGGGAAAATAACGATTAAAAACCTCTAAATTTTTTTCATTAACGCTTTTTTCTCCACAAATTTCTTTATTTTGCATCTCTATCCTTTTTTTAAATGATTTAAATTACTCAATTCCACCTTAATTTTCAAATGTTCCATGTGAAACGCTTCTCAAAAAATCCCGTTTCACTTCAGCGATAATATCTTCATCTTTGGCTAAGTCAATGTATTCAAAACTATTCCCGCTCTGCTCCCCACCCTGGAGCAAGTCCCCGCTTTTTCTGTATTCTAAATCCAATTCAGCGATTTTAAAGCCGTCCAATTCATCAGCAAATTTTTCTAATCGTTCGTTTTCTTCTTGGATCGTGCATAAAAAACAATAGCCTTTTAAGCCGTTACGAGAAACGCGCCCCCTTAACTGGTGTAAAGTCGCTAAGCCTAACCTTTCGGGCGCTAAAACCACCATCACGCTCAATCGTGGTAAAGAAATGCCCACCTCAATGAGCGTAGTCGCTAAAAGAATGCTCCCGGACTCTCTAAATTCTTCAATCACTTCTTCTTTATTTTTATCCTGCCCTGAAGTGGTATAAACCTTTTTAAAGCGTTTTTGCCAAAAACTTGCCCCCTCACTGAGCGATAAATACGGGATTTTTTCGCTCTCATTCACCAGCGGATAGACGACAATGACTTGATGGTTTTTAGCGATTTCTTCGCTAATTTTTTCCATCACTATTTTAAAATCTCTTTTATGCAAGACTAAAGTTTCAATCTCCTTAGGATAAGGGATTTCTCTAATCATGGTCGTTTTCACAAACGCGCTTTTGGCTAAAGCCAGAGTGCGAGGAATGGGGGTAGCGGAAAATTGCAAGGAATGGGGTTTATTGCCCTTACTGCTTGCCATTTTTTCTAATTGGTAGCGCTGCTTTGTGCCAAATCGGTGCTGCTCATCAGTGATCACTAGAGCGAATTCATTCAAATCGCGCTTATCAAACAACAACGCTTGCGTGCCTATAACCACATGCGTGATTGTTTCAAACAAATGATTGGATCGCTTCTTGTAGCTCCCACCCAGCAATAATTCCACTTCAAAATAAGGGGGTAAAAATTTTAAGGCTTCATTATAAAGCTGTTTAGCGAGAATGGAAGTGGGCGCCATTAAAAGGGTTTTATTAGGGTAAGCTAATACCATGCTCGCTAAAATCACCATCGTTTTCCCGCACCCCACATCGCCTATAATCAAACGCTTGCACGCTATAGGGCTGGTGAGATCGCTTTGGATTTCTTTAATGGCGTTTTGTTGGTCGTTGGTGAGTTTAAAGGGTAAAGAAGTGATAAACGCTTTCAAGCGTTCGCTGTTATTGGGGCATGCGATTTTAGCGTTGAATTGCAATTTTTTGCGTTCTAAATTTTTCATATAAAAAAGCATTTCAATATATTTTAATGCATTTAAATGTTGTGAAGGAAAATTTTTATGAGTTTCAAAATCCTTGACAAAATGCGGCGTGGGGAAAAAGATTTCTAACAATAAATGCGCGATATTCTCTTTAATGCCTTCCTTTTTTAAATTCTCTAATGAAATGAGTTTTTGTAAATTTTCTTGTATTTTTTTATGATTTTTAACTTTTTTAAAAATTAAAGAAATTTTGCCAAATTCGGTAAGGATTTTAGGCGTGTTAATGATATAAGCTTGATTAAAAGAGCTTTGCTCTAATTTACCATAAATGAACAAACTCTCGCCGGTTTTAAACTGGTTGTGATGGAACGCGCTGTAATTGAAAAAAACAAGCTCTAAATTTTTGTAAAATCGTTTGGAATAGGCAAAAATCTTTAAAACTTTGGCGTAGTTTCTTTTCTCTAAAATACCCACTTCTAAAACGCCACTCAAACCCGTTTCAAAACGCTCTAATAAATTCAAATCTTTATAGCCTTTAGGCGTATAAACAAGCAAGGCTTCTAAAAGCGATTTCACGTTCAATGTTTTTAATAAGTTATCTGTTTCTTGCAATTTGTTCTTACCCTAGCCAATCCTTAATCATTTTTATGATAAGATAGTCAAATTATACATTGACTTAAGGAAATTTAATTGATGAAATCTAAGATCACTCATTTTATCGCTATCTCTTTTGTTTTAAGCCTGTTTAGCGCATGCAAGGACGAGCCTAAAAAATCGTCCCAATCGCACCAAAACAACACTAAAACCACTCAAAACAATCCAATCAATCAAGCGAATAAGGATATAAAAAAAATTGAACATGAAGAAGAAGATGAAAAAGCCACCAAAGAAGTGAATGATTTGATCAATAACGAAAATAAAATTGATGAAATCAATAATGAAGAAAACACTGATCCTTCGCAAAAAAGAACGAACAATGTTTTGCAACGAGCCACTAACCACCAAGACAATCTCAATTCTCCGCTTAACAGGAAGTATTAAAGTGTGAAATTTTTTTCAAAGGATTTATTTAAAAAAGTAACCCCCTTATTTTTAAGCGTTTATTTTTTAAACCCTACCATTATGCAAGCTAAAAGCCGTTTTTATGTGGCTTCTCAATATCAGGTAGGCAAAATGATCATGAAAAAATATAACGATCTTAAACGCACGATTGAAGGGGCGAGCTTTTCTTTAGGCTGGGAGATTAACCCCACCAATTACTGGTTTTATTCTCGCTATTACTTTTTTATGGATTATGGGAATGTCATACTCAATAAAAGAACGGGCGCTCAAGCGAACATGTTCACTTATGGCTTTGGGGGGGATTTGATCGTGGAATACAATAAAAACCCCTTGTATGTTTTTTCCCTTTTTTATGGCATGCAAGTTGCCGAAAACACATGGACGATTTCCAAACACAGCGCGAATTTCATCATTGACGATTGGCGCAGCATTCAAGGGTTTTCACTCAAAACTTCTAATTTCAGGATGTTGGGTTTAGTGGGGTTTAAATTCCAAACCGTGCTATTCCACCATGACGCTAGTATTGAAGTGGGGGTTAAATGGCCCTTTGCTTTTGAATACAACTCAGCCTTTGTAAGGCTTTTTTCTGTCTTTATTTCGCACACTTTCTACCTTTAGACTAATTCCAACCCTACCGGGCAATGATCGCTCCCTAAAATATCTTTATAGATTAAAGCGTCTTTTAAGCGTGTTTTTAAAGGGTTAGAGCATAAAAAATAATCAATGCGCCAACCAATGTTTTTATCCCTTGCTTGTTGCATGTAACTCCACCAGGTGTAAGCCTTTTCTTTGTTAGGGTAAAAATAACGGAAAGTGTCAATAAAACCGGCGTTCAAAAGCTCGTTGAATTTCCCTCTCTCTTCATCGCTAAAGCCCGCATTTTTTCGGTTTGTTTTAGGGTTTTCTAAATCAATTTCATTGTGAGCCACATTCAAATCCCCGCACACAATGACAGGTTTTTTTAACTCTAAAGCTTTTAAAAATTTTTTAAATTCCACTTCCCAACTCATGCGATAACTAAGCCTAGATAGGGCTTGTTGGGAATTAGGGGTATAAACATTCACTAAATAAAATGACTCAAATTCGCAAGTTACCACGCGCCCCTCTTTGTCATGCTCTTCCATATTGATACCATAGCTCACGCTTAAAGGCTCTTTTTTAGTGAAAGTTACCACCCCAGAATAGCCCTTTTTAATCGCACAATTCCAAAAATCAAAATACCCCTTAAATTCAAAAGTGTTTTGTTCTTGCTGCATTTTAGATTCTTGAATGCAAAAAACATCCGCATCAACGCTATTGAAAAAATCCATAAAGCCCTTAGTCATGCAAGCTCTTAACCCATTCACATTCCATGAAATCAATTTCATTGTAATCCTTGTTCCCTTTTGAGCAAATTATATTTTTTAGTCATTTTTTAAAAATTAAGCTTTATTTTACCTTTTTTATGTAATAATTGTCTTTTGCTTGGCTTGATAGCTCAGTCGGTAGAGCAGAAGACTGAAAATCTTCGTGTCGGTGGTTCGATTCCGCCTCAAGCCACCATCTTAAACTTCGTTGAATAAATAATTCCCCTTT
>NZ_JASGBS010000002.1:0-9468 GCF_030053225.1 Helicobacter sp. 219-2
TAGCTTGTTTTCAAGCTTTCGCAAAAGTTCTCATAACTTACAGATACAAAAAAGAATTTTTTAACCCTTACCGCTCAAACCAACGACTATAACTTCTCTCGTTTTCTATTTTTTGATTGTATTCTCTAATCTTTCTATCCAGCTGTGTTGTTTTTGCATGAAGCTCTCTTGTTTCTTGTTCCATTCGCCTTGAAAATCGCTCATCTGCTCTTTGAAAGAAGTCTCTAATTCGTTCTTTTGTGTTTCTGTAGATGTCTTTAATTGTGTTAATTGCATCTCGTGTTCTTGCATAAATGTTGTGTAGGATTGTTCTAGCTCTTGCTTGAGCGTTGTTTCTAAAATCTCTAATTGTGTTTGTAGTGTCTTGTATTGAGCTTGTGAAGTCTCTTGCTCTTTGATTTGAGCGTTCTGTAATTCTTGTTGTAAAATCTGTTCGCACTTGCTCTGTAAATCGTTTTTGAGCGTGATTTCTTTCTGTTCTAAGGTTTGTATCACTTGCTTTAATTCGGCTCTCTCTGCTCTCTCTAAAGCTTGAAATTTGGCTAATAATGTGTTGTGTGTTTGCAATAGCGTTTCGTAGCTCTCTTTCAAGTTCAAGGTTTCTGTCTTTAAGCTCTCGTAATCCTTGCTTAGCCTTTGAAATTCTGCTGTAACTTTCTCTAGCTTGATCAATAGCTCGTTTTTGTCGTTCTCTAAACTCTCTATTTCGCTGATTAAAGCGTTCTGCAACTTGTTTAAGCAATCATTCTGCATTTTTTCTCCTTATTTCTTGGTCGGTATTGGTTGGTAAAATCTTTGCAGATTGGCGTTGTTTAGTTGGTCTATTTCTCGTTTTAACTGAAAGACTTCTTTCTGTGAAAGCTCTAATTCCTTGTCCTTGCTTGGTAGAATGATGAGAAAGTATGCCCACACTAATATTGCTCCCATGATGACTAGACCCATGATGAAAGTTAGGGGCATTAGTAAGGTTTTCTTGGCTAGGTTCTTGTGGATTTGTTTCTCTAGCTCTTGTAGTTTTGTTTGCATGGTTTTGTTGTGTTCTTTGTTGGCTTTCTCTAGCTCTTGTAGTTTTGTTTGCATGGTTTTGTTGTGTTCTTTGTTGGCTTTCTCTAGCTCCAGGTAGCTGTTCTTTAAAATCTCTTGGGTTGCTTGAATCAGTTTGGAATAATCTTTCATAGTAGCGTTGTTTGTGTTCAATACGCTCGTGTAATTTGTTTTCAAGTTCTCGCAAAAGTTCTGCGTGATTGTCGCTATCTCTTTGATAATTTGAGTGTTCTCGTTGGATCTCTCGCTGTCTAACTTCGCTAAGTTGCTCTCTAATGTCTGCAATAGTTCTAAATGTTTCATGATAGTAAAATCCTTTCAATCGTTTGGCTTTAGGTTCGTTGGGTAGCTTGACACTGATATAATCCTTGCCTTGTCTAGTAACTTCACACTGATTATCTTTTAAAAAATTGATGATGTCAGCTCGGCTGTTGAATAGCTTTCCTAAGTTGTCTTGTATGAGTTTGTCTAGTTTTTCATAGGTTGCTAAAAGTTCTTTATTTTTGGGGTTTTTAGTTTGGTGTTGTTGTATGTTGTGCTGTTTTTCTATGTTTTTGGGGTTTGTAAAATTGTGTTTTAGGTTGATACAATCTTTCCATAGGTCAATGCGTGTAATGTCCGCACTATGATAGTAGGGAGTAAAGGCTTTTTGGGTTATCAAGTCAATTCTAGGTATAACAAAGTTTAACTCTAAACGCCCCTTGTCTGTGTGCTCTACCCATAAAATGTTATAACGCCCTTGCATTTCTTGTGTGAGTAAAGCATTTTCAAAGCTTTCCATAAGTTCGTATTTTAAGCCCTCACTAATATTTAACTCTTCAAAGGATAAGCACCCTACACATGCCTTGTGTTTTTGAGTAAGAGAGAGTAAAAGGCTTTTAGTTAGATTAGCATCGCCCTTTAAAACTTTAGCTGTGCCTTGTTCTACTCTTTCATTAAGCAAGTAATTAACACTCCCATCACCATCGCCTCCTCCTTGATTAATCCCCCAAAATTTAACCAACATACTTGGATCTTATTTGTTCTAATTGATTGCTAATCTCTATTAGTTGCTCTAAACCTAATCTATCCCATGCCCCTTTATTAGTGTTGAGATTTTTAGCGATTTGATTCAAATTGTTTCCCCACTTAGCTAATTCAATGATTAGCTCTTTATTAGCGATAGTTTTTTGCTTTTTAGATTTCACATGAGCTTGTGAGTTTTGAATTAAAAGAGAGTTTAAAACTAATTGCGAGAAGTTTAGATTTTTTTCTTGCATTTGATTTTGGATAGTTTGCCATTGCTCTTTAGATAATCTAAGACTTTTAATAACTTGTTTGTTTGTTTGAATACTCACTTTTTTCCTTATTTTGATTTTTGGGGGTTCAAGGGGGGTTTGCCCCATTGCGAGCTATTTTGTATTACAAAATATATGCTCGCCCTTTTAATTATAGTTTAGTATGAATTTGGTTAATTTGGATATAATAGGGTTATCATGATTGATTGAGTTAAGGAGATAAGATGTTAAAAAATATAGAAATGGGGGCTAATTTTTATAAAGAATTTGGCAAATTAGAAAAACAATTAGCTAAGTATCAAAGTAAAGTTTTAGAAATTAAAAAACAAATGAGGGAGATTAAAAAGCAATACTCTCAAGCTAAGAAAGATGAGAAATTATTTAATAAATATACTCCTAATGATGAGCTAAAACAAGATTTATTAGATATTGATAATCCTAATACGACTGAAAACTTTAAACCTAAAAATGCTAGTGAAATTTGGCAATATGCTCTTAATTCTTAGGAGCTTAAATGTTAGAAATTGAGTTAAAAAAGAAATTCACTAAAGATTTAAAAAAACACATTTTAAATCAAAAAATTGAGTTAGAAATTTTTGACTTAGTGGTTGAAAATTTAAGAAATCAAATTCCACTAGATGAGAAGTTTAAAGACCACGCTTTAGTTGGAGAATATAAAGGCTGTAGAGAGTGCCACATTAAGCCTGATGTTTTGCTCGTATATAGAGTGAAAGACAATGTTTTAACTTTGGTTAGGCTTGGAAGTCATAGTGAGTTGTTTTAGACAAATTTCTTCTTAAAATCGCCTAGAATGAATTTTAAACTCTAATCCAACCTAATCATCAGTTTTTGAATGAAACACAAATTTGAAGCTTTTAGAAGCTAGAAAAGATATTTGTTTGACACTTTGAAAGTTGAAAATCTAAACACAAGAACTAAAAGGTCTGATGTTAGTTTTGGGGGAGTTGTCATGGGTCTTTTTTCGCTCATATTTTCGTTTTAAGCGTTTTTTAGATGTGAGGTAATATTGCTAGTCGGTTTTTTAATTTTCGTTGGTTGTAGGCGATATTAGATAGCAAGAAATAACTAAAAAATCCAAACAACCTGATTGATTTCAAAAAAACTTTAGTTCCCTTTAGATGCTCACAGAAAGCAAATCTAGCGCGTTTAGGATCTAAAAGCGCATCTAACTAGGGCTTACAATCCCACCTCCTACAAAACCGCCTAGCGAAGCGTAAGCGAGCATTCAAGCGGTTTTGCACCTATTGTTTGCGTTAGCAAAATCAAACAAGATGGCGCAAACCTGGCGTTAGCCCAAGAAACCACTAAAACTAAAATCCCAAAATTATGTAGCGCGTCATGCGCGTTGTTTTTATTACATGTTTTAAACAGCATGCTGTTTTTACATGTTTTACCATGCGCGCGCATGCGAGAGAGATTGGGTTAGAATAGCCTAAATACCGAAGTTGTAGAGTTTCTCATTTTTTGGTGAAAATGAATAAAACAGAACTTCTTGCCAACACTAACAGAACTTCTTGCCAACACTAACAGAACTTCTTGCCAACACTAACAGAACTTCTTGCCAACACTAACAGAACTTCTTTATTTTAAAGTTATGATTATTAACAATTTTTAGCTAAAATAACAACCTAAGGCGGTGTAACATGGTTGCTAATCCTAGTGTTAACAAATTTGGAGCAATTAGCTTTAAAAGCTAGTGGGTTGGGAGTTTGTAGCGGGTAGCACTCCGTTAGGAGGCACACCATGAAAGCATTTTTGATAGTAGTGATTTTAGTGGTAATCTTAACACAGCCACTATATTAAAACCTTATCGTTTTAATAACCCCTAATAAGTCCGCCAAAACTTTTTAAGGGTTTCACTCCTATTATTATATCGTCTTTTGGAAAATAAGCATTAAAAGGCACTCAAATGCCCATGAATACGAATTTTGATCAACTTAGAAAACAAGAATTGGAATTACGAAAATTATTAGAAGAATTGGATACATTCCCACAAACCCCACAAATTAAACTACAAAAACAAAAGATACAAACTTACATAGACAAGATAACTCCAAGTATTTTGAGCGGTTTTAATCAAAAATTCAAAGAAATCACAGAAAATCTATCAAATGAGTTTGAAAAAGAAGAACCCACACCAACAAAAGTGCCACAAACCACCCCCACACCATGCAAAGATTTAGTGGTTAGCGCCCCTAAAGATAACGCCTATACCACCTACCACAACAACACCAACAAGGTCAATCTAGGGAAATTGAGCGAAAGGGAAGCGAACCTTTTGTTTGCTATTTTCCAAAAACTCAAAGATCAAGGGAACACCCTTATTCGTTTTGAACCGCAAGATTTGAAACGCATGCTAAACATAGATATTTCTAATGAGCGCTTATCAGAGGTGGTGGTTAAGCTGTGGGATAGCATCAAAACCGCTGATTTTTGGAAAATTAGCGAAACAGAAACTTCAATCATTCAAGAAAATTACATGCTTTTTAGCCGCTGCAAAATTGAATTGAACAAACCTAGCAAAGATTTGAAGTATTTAGAAATCCAACTCAACGATAACTACCAATACTTGCTCAACAATCTGGGCATGGGTCAATACACTTCTTTCAATCTGTTAGAATTTCAAAGAGTGAGGGGTAAATACGCTAAAACGCTCTATCGCCTGCTCAAGCAATACAAAAGCACAGGGATTTTAAGCGTGGAATGGGGTCAATTCAGGGAGCTTTTAGACATTCCAAAAGATTACAAAATGGAAAACATAGATCAAAAAGTCTTAACACCATCGCTCAAGGAACTCAGAAAAATCTACCCCTTTGAACACTTAAGCTACAAAAAGGAACGCAGAAACAGCCACGACAGGCGCAAAGTAACGCATATTGATTTCTATTTTGATCAATTGCCACAGGGTGAAACCAAGAAACAAAAGCAAAAAGACAAACAACGCAATAAAAGGGATATTAAGCTCATAGCGTGGGATATTAACAACCAAATCGCTAAAAGAAACGCCAAAGCCACTATGGAAGCTAGGTTGCTTGAATTAAAAACCTTGATTGGTTATCAGTTCAGACACAATGACAGTGGGATCGTTTTGCAGATTGACAACACCACCTTTGAAAAAAATCAAATGTTTATGCATGTTTCTTACCCCAAAAGCAAGCATAACCCCCAAAAATTCCTTGTGTCCAACAAGACATTCGCTTTGGAACTGCTATATGTCAATGGATACAGCCTGAAAAAAGACATGTTGGAAATTGATACTCCAAGTATCCACCCCATCACGAATGAACCTATCAAGGAATTTGCAGAATACATCGGCAAAACGATCCACATCACTAATTTCAATGTGGATCAATGCCCTGAGGGGATCAACAATTACCTAAAGATCACTAGGATCGTGAAACTGAACGACAACCGAATCTGCATCTCAATCCAAGATGTAGATAAGCCTGAGAAACTTCTCAAACCTTTCATCGCTAAAGATGAGAAACACTTGAAAAATTGGTTCAAGAAACACTATCGGTGAAAAATAGTCATTCTTTTTTGCAATGGTATGGTAGTATGGGGTAAAGGCTTTTTGAGTTATCACGCCACACTATTGATAAGTGGTGGGATTGCCAAAAAAAACTAATCTCCTACTTTTTTCACATCTATTTGAATTTTGATAGGAAAAAGAACTACAAAACTTAAAACCAAACAAGCACCACAGATAGCAAAAACCAAAAAATAGCCCAAATACCCTAAGAACACGGTAAAGATATACGAAAAAAGTGCTTGAAAAATACCAAAAGAAAATGTAAGCCAAGAAGAAGCTCTAGCAAAATGTTGTGTGCCGACAATATTTAAAGCCATCATGTTAGTTAGATTGACATTGGCGGTTGTGGTTGCTCCCATCATAAATATGCTTAGGTTTAACAGAGAGACTTGGTGGAAAAAAATGGGTAAAAAACATGCTATAGATTTTAAAATAAGTAAAAATATATGTGCTTTTTTAATCCCTAGAATGTGAGCGATTGAGCCACTTAGCAAAGAGCCAAGTGTTGCTCCAAAACCAAAAAACGCCCATGAAGTTCCAGCAATAGTGGGAGAGATATTTAAATTACGAATTAAATAATCAACCCAAAAAAGTGTGTGTGGCAAAAAACCAATTGCATTAAGTGCGTAAGAGATAATGAGTAGCCATAAAAAAGGGGGTAGTTTAAACTTGTTTTCTTCTTGTTTGTTTGGCTTATTCACAAAAGAAAGATTTTTTAACCAAATCAATGCACAAACAAATGCTATAAGGCTTATACTTCCTAGAAAAATCCATGTCAACTTGATATTGTAGGAACTAATAAGGGGCAGAATAAACCCACTAAAGATAGCACCAATGCCTATACCACTGAAAATAAACCCACCTATTTTGGCTCTTTGATTTTCCTTGATGTATGGTAAAGATAATGGGGCGGCTAAAATCATCAAAGCACTACTAGCCACGCCAGCGATAAAACGCCAAGTCCAAAGCCAAAAGAAAGGAATATTTTCAAAATAACAGGCAAAAAAACTTAAAGCAATAAGAAAAAAACTTATCTTGGCAATACTTTCTAGTGGGATAAATCTGTTTAAAAATTTAATCGAAAGACTTCCAAAGATGTAGCCAATTAGAATAGCAATACCCAATTGAAAGCTTTGATTTGGTGTTAAATTTCCTGACAAAATAAGTAGTGGGATTAAGACAACATAGCCAAAACGAGCTAAACCGTTAGATAAAAAGGTTCCTAAAAAACAGACAAATACACGCAAAAATCAATCTTTAACTTTGGTTGCAGGTTGGGTATTACCAGAGTTCTTTTCTGTTTTTCTTAACAATGTGTTGTTGAGAAAGGTATCCACAGCTTTGTTACTATCTCTTAAAAAAGTAGATGATATAAAGGGGCGTGGCAAAATAAATGTGTAGAATTTTAGACCTTCTGTCGGCAATCCCAAAGCAAAAAGATTACAAGAAATCTTAGAGTTACATATTAATTCTAAATTCTTATTAATTTCTAGACATCTTGATTGAGGATTTAATTGACCTAAATGATTAGAAATGAGCGAGTTCAAAAAATCAGATGATTGCAAAGAGCAATTAGCTTTTGCGGATAAAAAATGTGTTGCTGTGTGTGTATTATTGAAAGCGTCTTTGATATGTAATTTTGGTTTTAAAAAGACAGTTGGGTTATAAAGGACAGTTATAACTCCTGAATTTATCAAAGCTAATAGTTCTTGTATTTTGCGGACAGGCGGTCCTACACATAAGCGATTATTTAGCGGTATGAATTTTTCCATAAACCGATAATAACTTTTTGCTTCTAAAGCACTAAAATCTATACATTCCCTTAGAATATCTCTAGTGTCTCTTAATACATCACAGGCAGTTTTAAGGGGGCTTGTGAGATTGCCTAATTGAGCTTCTTGAATATCATGTTTTAGATAGTTTATGAGTTTTCTTTGAAAATCTTTGGCATTATGGACATTATTAATGGGGTTAAGCAAATGTCTAAAATTTAGTTGTTGTTTTTTTGGAATATATTTATCTAAGACTTTCTGTTTATGTTCATTTAGTATCCATTGGTTTTTAAATAAGAATGCTTGTTGTAAATCGTTTTGTGCCAAGTAAGTGTAGCTGTATGCATATTGCATCTCTAAAATAATGAGAGGTAGAATATCTTTTTGAAAGTCAAGTTTATTTTTTTGGTTTCTAATTTTTTTGATAGCTTGGGAAGTAAAATGTATGCTTTGATACACTTCTTGGCTTTCTTTTTGTGTGATAGCTCTAGCCATAAGCGGTATATTAGAACGAGAAAAGGCTAAAATTTTAGGTTCTTTTTGCGAAGGGAGATAAGTTAAATCTCCCATTTTGTTTTGTTTAAAACTACCATCCTTCCCAATACTTAGTAGTGTAAAAATATCTATTGCACTAAGACCAAGACCTTCAACTATAACTGTATCTTTTGATGTTATTGATTCTATCTTTTGCTCTAATGCCAATGTATGACTTAGACCATGTCCAGTAGTGATAAAAGCTCCATGTGCATCAAAACTATGATTAGAGCTTTTGATTAAATACAGGCTATTCTGTTTTTCTATGATTAGTGCTTCTTCTTTAATAATGCGAATGCAAATATTTTTAGGTACGATTTTTTGTATGAAACCGAAAGCATATTCTAGGTATTCACCCAATACAGAGCGAGAATAATATCCATTTTTAGAACAATGATATGATTTGTAGCACAAAAATTCATAGAAATTAAAACCCCTGATAAAAAATTCATTTTTAATAACGCTATCATCAGCGAAAATACTCATCTGAGAAGCCACAGTATTAGCGAGCAATAAGGGTGATTGTTTTGGGTTATGGCATCCAGAACCTTCAGAAATCGGATCAAAGATAGTTATAATAATTTCATCATTTACCCTGTGATGCAATATTTTAGAAACTAATCGTTCAAGTATTCCTAAACCCCTAGCTCCAAATCCAATGATAGCTACTCTGAGCATTTTTAGTCCTTAACAGAAATTACAAATAATAAAAATAAGATTTATTTTTTGTATTATATTGAATCTTGTAGGTCTGTTGTGTATAATGCGAGCGAGATAGAATTAAAGTTAAGGAGTGTTTATGCCATTTGTTAATGTTCGTATCACAAAAGAACAAGGTTGCCCTACCACTGAACAGAAGAAAGAACTTATTGCGGAAATTACAGAGCTTTTATCAAAAGTGCTTAATAAAAACAAGGCTTCTACAGTTGTTATTATTGATGAAATAGACACTGATAACTATGGGTTAGGTGGGAAGAGCATTACTGAAGTGAGAAAACAGACAGAGAGTTAAAAATCCGTTGTTAGAAATTGAATGCCATGTTTTGACAAGGAATTAGGGTTATCACGCCCTACAATTGATAAGTGGTGGAATTAACAATCGTCCCCCACACCTTTCAATGTAGTTAGTTTTGTATTATTTTTTCTATAATCTCTATCAATTCTGAGAGAACATAGATTAATTCAATGAAATTTTTCATTATCTATTTCCTTTCTGTAAATTTTGTTAAATATTTATTAAAAAAAAATTTAACAGCCGAGAACTGTGTTCGTGTCCCTAGAACATTCG
>NZ_JASGBS010000003.1:0-3875 GCF_030053225.1 Helicobacter sp. 219-2
TTTTCCTAGACTTTCAAATAGGCTATTTAGAAAAGAAATAGCTAACCATTTCATTGAAATTATCTTGACTTTGCAAAATGGTATCTTTCAAATAACCTTTTGTGTTGTGATATTCTCTAATGCCCCTATAGTAAAAAGCTTTGTGTTCGTTTTCTATGATAAAGGGCATGATATTGTTTTTCAAACACTCTTTGAACATGACTAATCGCCCCACTCTACCATTGCCATCGCTAAAAGGGTGTATCTTTTCAAAAGCCACATGAAAATCTATGATGTTTTCCAAATTTGTTGCAGTCAGGATGTGGTAGCGTTGCAAAAGATTGGTTAATTCGCTTCCAACTAATTGGGGTCTTGTTGTAACGCTATCACCTACAAAATTAGGGTGTTTTTTAAAATTACCAATAACTTCATCAGAGCAATTATTTTTTAAGATTTTGTGTAAAGTTTTAAAATATTCTAAACTCAAAGGTTCTTTATAACTTTCAAGCAAGTAATTCACGCATTCAAAATGATTGATGGTTTCAAAAATATCATCAAGTTTAATATTTTCGTTTTTTTCAGTTATAAGAGCGGATTTATCAAAAATATGAGCGGTTTGTTCGTAGGTCAAACTGCTTCCTTCAATGCGATTAGAGTTGTAAGAAAATTTAATTTGGATTAAGTGATAAATGCCATTTTTAATAGCATTCTTTTTTTCATGATTTAGTTTTTCTATGAGTTTAGATAAATCCTTAGTTGGCATGCATGTCCTTTCAATTGAGATCAATGAAAAAAAATTTTCATTGATTAGGTGGATCTTTTTTGGTGAGGTGTTGTTGAAAAAGATTGCCTAGTTCTTTTGTCATGGGTTTCACGATCGCTTCTTGATTGGGGTTGGCTTCTAATGTTTGGGTTTGGATTTCTTTTAGGGGCTTTGGTTTGTTTTCAATAGCTTTTTCTTCTTCTTTTCTTTTTTTGAGGTTTTCTTGGATCTGTTGAATGTATGCTGTTCCTTTTCCATCTTTGTTTTTGAGGATTTTAGAGGCGTTTTGAGTGAAAAACTTTTTCTTATAGTTTTCATGCATGGCTTTGAGTTTTTCAATTTGATGAGCGTTAGATATAATGAGTGGTTGTTTTTTTCTTGGGTTGTTGGCTTCTTCTAAAGTCAACACCACTTGTAGCTTGCCTTTCACTTCTTTGATTTCATGCATTCCACGATACACTAATGCGATGATAGCGTTTTCATCTAGCGGATCAGTGGGGTAAGCTAGGGTTTTGTCTTTGAGTTCAGTTAGCGGTTTGATGACTTCAATTTGAATGCGTTGCTGTTCTTTGTCTTTAGCTTGATCTTTACGCTTTTGAAGGTCTTTGTAACAGATTTCAAACACTATTTGAGTGATCTTTTGGCGTTCTTTTTTCGTCCTGTAACTGGCTACAATGTCGGTGGTAGCGTTAATCTCTTTGATGCTTGGCTCTAAAACATTGCGTTTGAAATTATCCCACTTATAAAAACTTTTTGGCACGCACAACACATCTTGTAGTTGGATTAGAGGCATTGTTACTTCGTTACGGTTTTGCTTGAGTTCGCTCAAAAGGATTTGGTAAATGCGGATCGCATAACCGCTATTAATGGGCAAAATGTGTTGTAACGGGATCTGCGTGAAATTCTTCCTAAGTCCTAGCAAGTAGGGTTTTAGGCAGTCGTTGAGTTGGTAACAGATTACAGCTTTTCTTTTTAGGTATTGTATTCTTTTGAAAATTGCCATAACTTCAAACATTTCTTCTTTTTTGTTGGTCAAAGGATCAAACACTAGCGTTTCATCTTCAAGTATTCGTTTAGACAGGCTTCTGCACAGATTTTTGATGTAGGTGTAATTGTCTTCGCTTTCATGACTCAATGTTTCCCCTAAAATCTCATTGATAGGGATCTCGCACGCTTCAAAGGCTTTGTCGCTGATGGAGTTGAGCTTGCTAATGATGTAGTAAAAGAATTTTAATTCGTTAGCGGTCGTATCGCCGTATTTAGCGTAAATGAAGCGGTTGTCTTGGGTAACTAGGTATTTTTGAGACTTTTTAACGGTGGGGCGTTTGAACTTTTTAGGTCGCTTATTGGGCTTGGGTTCGTTATTAACTTTTGGCATTTTAGATCCTTATTTAGTTTTTTCAAAGGCAAAAGACGATATGATCGTAGCGATAGCCAAACCCCCTAGAGCGGTAACTCTAGGGGTATTTTTAGTGTAGTGGCTGTGTCAAAAGAACCACTACAACTAGTGAAACTATCACAACGATAATGAACTTCATGGTGTGCCTCCTAACAGAGTGCCACCCACTGCACTCCCCACCCATTAACTCAAAAATCAAGCTAATTTCTCCAAATTTGACACAAAAAAGACACTGCCATGCATACCGCCTACATTGGTATTATAGCATAAAATAACTATATTTTTAGTTAAAAACCTAGCTTTTTTGTTGTGTTTTAACATTAAAAACCTAGCTTTTGGGCTTGTTTTTAACATTAAAAACCTAGCTTTTGGGCTTGTTTTTAACATTAAAAACCTAGCTTTTCTCTCTCTGCACACCCCTATTTTACGATGTTCGCACCTGCGTAAACAAGATTATTATTAATAAACAAGATATTTGTTAAACAAGGGGAGCGCGCGCCACAAAACGCCCTAAACACCGCATGAGTTTTTCAAACTTTAGGGCGGCACCAGGTTTGCGCTATCTTGTTTGATTTTGCTAACGCAAAACCATCTCCGGCTAACGCCTACGATTTCAAACTGCGATGCGCTTTTGTCCATGCTTCGCTTACGCTTCGCTTGTTGGTGTTTGCTTGTCAGCAAACAATAGGTGCAAAACCGCTTGAATGCTCGCTTACGCTCGCTAGGCGGTTTTGTAAATGGTTGGATTGATAACACAAATTATATGCGCTTTTAGATCCTAAACACGCTAGATTTGCTAACTAGCAAGCAACTAAAAAAACGCAAATGAAGTTTTTTGAAGTCAGTCAGATTGCGCTAAATTTTTTCAGCGCTTTCAGTCAAAAAGTTTTTTTTCAACGCTAATCGCTCAAAAAAGTGATCATGACTTTTTGATTTTTTTCCAACACTCAGATTTTTTAGCCAATTTTTGCGCTTCATTTGCCCTACAACCAATTCAAATCAAAAAAACGACTATTGATTACCACCTGCAACTAAAAACGCAAAAAACAAAAGCACACAAGCAAAAGAAGTCAGTCAGATTGCGCTAAATTTTTTCAGCGCTTTCAGTCAAAAAGTTTTTTTTCAACGCTAATCGCTCAAAAAAGTGATCATGACTTTTTGATTTTTTTCCAACACTCAGATTTTTTAGCCAATTTTTGCGCTTCATTTGCCCTACAACCAATTCAAATCAAAAAAACGACTATTGATTACCACCTGCAACTAAAAACGCAAAAAACAAAAGCACACAAGCAAACAAGAAAGATCAAAATAAGTGTATTGTATCTTAAGCGTCTTTTTGGGCTTGATGATTTCATAATCAAAAAGCTCATCGCTTTCAAAGTTTTTATAACTTTTTTCTAACGCCATTTTATTGTAATTTCATTCTCCCAAAAATTTTGTCGCTTGTTTAAATTTTTATTCCCCCTTTTTAAAGTGCAGGATAACACTTCAATTCCGTAAAAATTGAAGTCAATTTGACCTTACAGGTGGCTAAAACACGAACTTTTAAGATATTCTTAAATCAAACTTAATCAAAAAAACTTATTTTAAAACTTTTTGTGCTGCTAAAAATTCAAGAATGCGTGCAATACTGACTTTTTTTGGATCGTGTTTTTTTCAAAAAGTTGGTTAGGAAGAAAAAAATTGAAGTTTTTTAGTGTGCAAAAGAAGTGAAGTCTAAGACTTCATGAAATT